>CAWBXU010000003.1:0-264747 GCA_963792775.1 uncultured Verrucomicrobiae bacterium
TCACCACCGGGAGGTCGCCGCCGAGTTGGCAAGACACGGGGTCATCCGACGCCGTTGGAGGACAAAGTGAGGCCAACGAATCGATCCGTCGGCATCCCCCACGGCGACACACTCGTGACCCGATGGATCCTCGGCTTGGACCTACTCGGTGTGAACGACAATCGGGGGGTGCTCAAGCAGGGCTGAGAGTCATCCTGAACTGCGAAGACGAGCCCGTCAATCAACATCAACTCAAACCAAATCGCGCTCGTTTGTGGGCGGATGGTGGGCGCGGTCTATGCGTCGGCATGTACCGAGATCTCCCACGCGCCCATGGAACCGGCGGTAAGCCTTCACCCTGGCCAGCGAATACCACCTGCGCCAGAGCCGCTTCTGGGAGACGGTGTGATCCCGTAGTTCGGATCACGGCTATTGCTGCGGGTTGCTCAGAACAAGCCAAACCCGTCAATGGTGAGATAGAGCAGCACTATGTTCAGGATGACCACCGCGCCTACCACCAGCAGCGCGGCAAGGGTGGTGATCAGGTGGTTGACCGCTGAGCCCATGACGGAGCGCCTGGCTGTGAGGGCGACCAGTGGAATAAGCACAAACGGGATCCCGAAGGACAGGACTACCTGCGAAAGGACGAGGGCGGTAGTCGGATCGACTCCGACCGCCAGAATGACCAGGGCGGGAATGAGGGTGATTGTCCGGCGCAGCTGGAGTGGCACTCGACGTTCGAGCAGCCCCTCCATCACCACCGCGCCGGCGTAACCGCCGACCGCGGTCGAGGCGAGGCCAGACGCCAGCAACCCCAGGGCGAACAGCAGCGCGACACCTTGCCCGAGGTGGGTGCCGACCGCGTCATGTGCGCCTTGCAACGAACCGTCTGTCTCGACGCCCTGCAGGGAACTGGCCGCGAGCAGAAGCATCGCCAGATTGGTCGCACCGGCCAGCAGCATCGCTGCGCCGATGTCGCGCCGGGTCGCGGTCAGCAGCGTGTGCAGCCGGGTTTGCTCGGCACGCCCGTGCCGGTCTCGCGCCAGTGCCGAGTGCAGGTAGACCGCGTGCGGCATGACAGTGGCACCGAGCATTCCCGCTGCCAGCAGCACACTGTCGCTGCCATCGAAGGCGGGGCGCAACCCGCCCAGAGTGTCCGGCAGCGACGGTGGGGCGACAAAGAGCCCCGCCACGAAGCCGACCGCGATAACCGCGAGGAACCCGATGATCACCCGCTCGAAGGCGCGCTGGCCCCCTTGATTCTGCACTGCCAGCAGTCCCGTTGATACCACTCCGGTGATCACACCGCCCAGCAGGAGCGGCAGGTCGAAGAGAATATTCAGGGCAATGGCCCCGCCCAACACCTCTGCCAAATCGGTCGCCATGGCCACCAACTCCGCCTGTCCCCAGTAGGCGAGCCGACCAGCCCTGGGCATCCGCGTCCGCAATGCCTCCGGCAACGTGCGACCGGTCACCAGGCCCAGCTTCGCCGACAGGTATTGCACTAGGCAGGCCATCAGATTCGCCACGATCACAACCCAGACCAGGAGGTAGCCGTACTCTGTCCCGGCCGCGACGTTGGTGGCCACATTGCCCGGGTCTACATACGCAATTGCCGCCACGAACGCAGGGCCCCACAGAGCTGCTGTTGCTCGGGTCCGGCGCCTTACCCTGAAATCGACGATTGCCATCACGGCCTCGACACCGTCGACGCGACAGTGGTTGCGTGATCTCGGTGCGGTCCGCTTTGTGTTGGTCTCCGCGTCGACACGGTCATCATCGACCGGTGTCGTCGATGCGGGTCGTCCGGTTGCCGCTGCTCTGACGAGTCATGAGCGCGGGAGGACGGTCAGGACCCGCTCCACGTGATCGTGAAACTCGGCGAGGAAGTTGCGCAGGAACGATTCTGTGGATTCGTCGATGATTTCACCTGTGGCGCTGAACTTCTCGGATGTGTAGTGGATGTATGCCTCAGGCGAGGTCATCTGGCGCGCATTGCAGAAGCTCAGCACTGCCCGCAGGTTTTGTTGAGCCAGTGCGGTACCGATCGAACCCACGGACGCGCCGATGACGGCGGCGGGTAGGTGATCGAAGGAGTTCTGCCCCCAGGGCCGGGAGGCCCAGTCCAGTGCGTTCTTCAGGGCGCCCGGGATCGCCCGGTTGTACTCCGGGGTGACGAAGAGAACCGCGTCGGACTGGGCGATTGCCGCCTTGAGGGCGTTAGCCTCCGGCGGGTAATTCGAGTCGTGGTCGGGGTTGTACAGCGGCAAACTTCCGATGGAGATCTCGGTGAAGACGAAATCCTGTGGGGCCAGACGAATTAGCGCGTTTGCGAGCACCCGGTTGATGGACGTGGAGGACAGGCTCCCCACGAAGTAGCCGATTTTGTAGGTCATTTCGTACCTTCCGACGGAGGTGTGTGAGTGCCGTCCACCGGGGAGCAATTGACTCAGTTTCGTTTGCTGGGGACGCCCCACACCCTAAAGTAGCTGACACTTTGCCGTCAACACACCGAACGGGCGGCGCTAAGGATTTGTCGCAACCCCTTCCCTTCTGCCGGTCAAAGTGGCTACACTTTGCGAACAGCAGAACGAACGTTGCTCCAATCTCAGCCGTCCACAGTCGCACCAGCAGTCAAGGAGGACACAGTTGTCCGAGCAACTTCTCACCACCCGGTCACGTTGGCCCGACGTTGACGGCATGCTGCCCGACACCATGGCGGCCGTGGTATTCGAGAAATTCGGCACACCAGACGTTCTGGAGATAGCGCGACTCAGCACCCCCCGCCCGGGGCCCGGCGAGGTTGCGGTGCGCGTGGCGGCGGTGAGCGTCGGCCGGTTGCTGGACCTCACCGCTCGCGCCGGTACGCACCCCTATGCGCGCTTCCGGCTTCCGCACGTCCTGGGAGCCGAGCACGCCGGGACCATTGCCGCAGTTGGCGCGGGTGTCGACACGGTGTCCGTCGGCGATCACGTCGCAGTCTTTCCGGTGCTTTCCTGCGGACATTGCGCGGCCTGCGTCGACGGCGCGATCGAAGCCTGCCCCGAGGCGCGCATCATCGGCGTGCACGTCCACGGTGCCTACGCCCAATACACCGTTGTCCCCGCCAAGAACGCCTTCCGCGTACCGGAGGGTCTAGATCCCACCACTGCAGCCGCATTGGCTCTTGCCGGGCCCGTCGCGCAGAACCAGTTCGACCAAGCAGAACTAAAACCCGGCGAGTGGGTCCTGGTCCAGGGGGCATCGTCGGCACTGGGATCTCTCACCGTTGCCCTGGCGGTGCACCGCGGCGCCCGGGTCATTGCGACCTCCCGCTCGGCTGACAAGCGAAAGAAGTTGACGTTGCTGGGCGCAGAGGCCGTGCTCGACCCCCTAGACCCCGGGTTCGCCACCAGCGTGACGGACTTGACCGGCGGCGCCGGGATCGCCCTCGCTGTCGATGATCTGGGACAGCCCGAGATCTGGCGATCAACAATGGAGGTCCTCGGAACCAGGGGTCGCGTCGTATGTTCCGGCGCCTTCCTAGGTGGACGAGTCGAGATCGATCTCCTGCGCCTGTACTCGCGATCTCAACGAATCTTCGGCGTGCGAAGCGGCAACCTGCGCAGCGCCAGGCGACTGTGGGACGCCGTTGCCAACGGGTTTCGGCCTCCGGTTGACCGCACCTTTCCCATCGCCGAGGCCGCGGCCGCCCACCGCTACCTCGAAGCAGAGACCAACACCGGTCGCGTCGTCCTCACCACGGACGACGAGGACTGGTCCACCACCCCCGTCCCGACAGAAACGTGAGTGTGCGCTCGATGACGAATTGGTCCCTGGTGAGCTATCACCTCAACGACGAACCATCCGATGACGTCCACATCGGTGTGATGGAATTGGACGGCACCGTACGAGCACTAGACCGATTCGCCGGCCGCACCCTGCTGAATGTCATCGACAACTGGCAAAGCATCGCTTCAGACCTACACCACCTCGACCTCTCGACGTTGCCGGTCATACCGACCGCGACCCTCGCCGCTCCGCTTCGGTACCCGCGCAAAGTCATCTGCGCAGGCGCGAACTACTACGCCCACCTTGCAGAAATGGGTGTACCTCGACCGGACCCCGTCGGTGCTCCCTACTTATTCCTCAAGCCCCCAACCACCACCATCATCGGACCTCATGACGACATCGTGCTGCCCGATCGCGAGGGGCGCCGAATCGACTGGGAGGCCGAGCTCGGGGTGATCATCGGCCGAACCGCACGCAACATCGGCGTCGACCAGGTTCCCGATCACATAGCGGGGTACGTCGTCCTCAATGACGTCACCTCCCGCGACCTGCTCGTCCGCACCGATGCCGTCGGCCCACCGTTCGGTTTCGACTGGACCGCGTCGAAGGGTGGCGACACGTTCTGCCCCATGGGTCCAGGAATCACGCCCGCCTGGTTTGTCCCGGACCCACAGGACATTCGGATCCAATTGAGCGTGAACGGCGTCATCAAGCAGGATTCCAGCACCGCAGACATGATCAGCTCTGTCTACCAGGTGGTCTCGGCGGCAAGCCGGCTGATGACGCTGGAGCCCGGTGACGTGATCGCCACCGGGTGTCCGGCCGGGGTTGGCGCCCCGCGCGGTGATTTCCTGCAACCCGGCGACGAGGTCGTCGTGACCATTGAAGGACTGGGGTCCCTGCGCAACCCGGTCTCGGACGGACGAAATGCGCAATCATCATTGGCGGGTTCCGCCACCCTGGAAAGGACGGCGTGATGGGTGAATTCGATGGCAAAGTGGCTCTGGTCACCGGAGCTGCTCGGGGAATCGGGCAGGCAAGCGCCCTAGCGTTTGCCCGCCGGGGGGCGGCGGTGGTGGTTTGCGACATGCTCGATCTCACCGACACGGTGCAGCAGATCGAAGACGCCGGCGGCAAGGCCATCGGTGTTACCACCGACGTCTCTGATAGCGGTGCTGTCCAAAATGCGGTGAATTCGGCAGTCTCGACGTTCGGTCGCCTCGACTACGCCCACAACAATGCCGGCACCTTCGCACCGGCGCCGCTGGCCGATCTTGACGAGGCTGATTGGCATCGGGTGATCGCGGTGAACCTCACCGGAGTGTTCTTGTGCCTGAAGTACCAGATCCCCGAGATCATCAAGACCGGAGGCGCAATCGTCAACACCGCGTCAATCTGGTCGTTCGCCGGTTCCGGCTGCCAAGCCGCCTACGTCGCCAGCAAGCACGGCGTTGCCGGACTCACCCGTACCGCGGCCCAGGACTACGGGACGGCAGGTATCCGAGTCAACGCTGTGGCTCCAGGCCCGATCGACACCGCCATGACAGCAGCGGTTCCCAAGGAGGCAATGGCTCCAGTCATCGCGCGGACAACAATGAACCGGTTCGGCCAGCCGAATGAGATCGCCGAAACCGTCACGTTTCTGTGTTCAGATGCCGCTTCCTACATCAATGGAGCTGTGCTGCCTGTCGACGGCGGCTGGCTCGCAGTCTGACCCGACCAATCCGATCAGAGGAGAATCACCTAATGACCACCGACCGCGACAGCCGACTCCGCCGCGGCACCGTTGTCCGGAACCACCCTTGACCCGGCTGCCAGCGTCTCAAAGCTCGGCTACGTGGAATTCACCACCCCCGACCTCGACCGGCTCGTCGAGTACTACACGAGCGCTCTGTGTTTCGAGCTGGTGGAACGAACCGCGGACCAGGCGTACCTGACCACCGGGTTCGACCATCACTGCGTCGTGCTCAACCGCGGCGAAGCCGGCGGCAGGACCACTGTCGGTTACGAGGTCGCCGACTCGCTCAACGACGCGCAGAAGCGGATCACCGCTGCGGGGTATGAGGTCTCCCGCCGCAGCGACATCGCGCCGAGCACACCGGATGTCCTGGTGCTCAACGAACCGGGCACCGGGGTTCCGCTGCACCTCTACGAAAGCCAGAGCCCCAGCGGTGCTTCCTTGGTCTCCAGCCCGCGTCCAACGAAGCTCGGTCATGTGGCGGCGTTCAGCCCCAGCCTCAACCAGATCCAGGGCTTCTACCAAGACCTGCTGGGATTTCGTTGGTCGGACACCATCGGCGACTTCTTCGTGTTCCTGCGGTGCAACGCCGACCACCACGCCGCGAACTTTCTGGAGAGCAAGAAACTCTCCGGGATGCATCACATCGCCTACGAGATGCGTGACCTCAACCATCTGCAGACGACCCTCGACCACCTCGCCAAGCAGGAGTACCGGCTGCATTGGGGCCCAGGCAGACACGGCCCGGGGCACAACATCTTCACCTACCATCGCGACCCCGACGGCAACGTCATCGAGCTGTTCACCCAGCTTGATGTCATGTACGACGAGAGCAAAAACTACTTCGAACCCCGACCGTGGCACGAGGACTCCCCGCAGGTCCCGAAGTCCTGGGAGGTCGACGTCGCCACCGCCAACTCGTGGGGTCCGGTCCTGATGGAAGCGCTCGAGCACTAAGACCGGCCTTCGCCGAAACCACTCCACCGCGCATCGCCAGCGGCCGCGGCCGCGGCACTCCCTGCAAACCACTCACATCAAGGAGAAGACAATGATTTTCAGCGAGATCACTCTGCCGGCCAACCCCGAGGGCGAAGCGCCGTTGACCCTCGAGCAGGTGTGGAAGGGCTTGGAGCAGAAGGCCCGGAACGCGGTCCCCTATGTCGAAGCGATCACCGAGTGCACGGTGATCAATGAAGTGAGCAACACCGTGTTCGACCGCGCGGTTCTGCTCGGCGGTGCTCGATATGTCGAACGGATCTGGCTGGGTGAGCCCTACCTGGTCGTGTTCACCCGCACCGAGGGCCCTGTCTTGGGCACGATCATCAACGAGGTACTCGACAATGACGGTGACCTGAGCCTGCGGTTCCAGTTCGCGCTCAACGTGGCCCCCGGCACCGAGCTACCGATCAGCGAAGCCGAGTTGTCCGAGCAGATGCAGACGGCCTATGCCGCTGCGGTGCAGAGCACCCTGGCCGCCGTCCGGTCCGAGCTTGCCGGAGCCACCACTTCCTGATGACCACCGCGGCAGCTCACCGTCGCGGCTCGATCACCCGGTACAAACGCCGGCTGCTGACTACTCGTCGGCGGCCGGCGTTCGGCTTCCCAGCAGGTGTTCCAAGACGCGGCGCGCAAAATGTGTGAGCAACCGCGAACACTGATCGAGGTCGCCTGACGTACAATGGTGTAGACACTTCACCGGCGCAGTGCAATTTCTATATGTCGCGGAAGGGAACTGTATGCCTGTCAAAACCTTCGAGGTGTTCGAGGGATTGCCGCCGTTGAAGTTGGCCAATAACCGGCAGTCCGTTGCAGAACTTCACGCGCATCTGCGGCGTTTGATCATGGACGAAGAGCTCCCGCCGGGAACGGAACTGAATCAGGCCGACCTGGGACGGAGGTACAACGTCAGCCGGGGGCCCATGCGGGAGGCACTTCGCCTGCTCCAGCAGGAGGGCCTGATCGACATGCAACTCAATCAACGGGCCACCGTCCGCCAACTGAACGGCGGCGAAGTTGATCAGCTGTACGGGACCAGGGTGGCGCTGGAATCTCTTGGTGTCCGCATCACCGCGGGCCAACTCCAACCAGCAGAGTTCGACACAGCACAAACGCTGCTGGGCAAAATGGACGTCGCCCTGGCCGAACACGACATGCAGTCGTGGATCACGGAGCACCGCCAGTTCCATCAACTGTGCAGCGCCCGCGCCGAAGGTCCGCTAGCGGAGATCATCCTTTCTTACTCAGAAAGGAGCGAACGGTACCTGCGGCATGCTCAGAACACCGATCCTGGCACCTTTGCCGCCGCGCGGGTAGAGCATGAGCGAATCCTAGGTCTCATCATGGCCGGCGATGCCCAGGGAGCATCAGCGATGATGGCGGGCCACTTGGCGAAGACCGCGATGCTGGTCCTTGAAGGTCTGGGCGTAGACACCAAGGATGGTGTTGTCGAACAGGCCCTGAAGATGGCCGGCGGTGTGTTGTCGAACAGGCCAAAGATCGCTGGCGGTAGCAGACGTCGCTGACTCCCCGTCCCTTCGGACCAAGCAACAGCAACGGGATTGGGGGCCGCGATGGGGGCGGCACCGAAGCCAGTCGACCGTCGGCGTTACTCGAACGCGGCTGCGGCGCTCGCGAAGACAGCCGGGTTCCCTTCCATCCAGCCATCGTGCTGCTCGGTGCGGAAGATCGTCCATTGATCCAGCCTGACAAGGTGGTTCTTGTAGTAGCCGATCTGCCGTTGCACCGATCGCTCCCCGGCACTAGCCAGGTGGTGGTTGGCAAAGAGGGTCGAGACGCAAGTGGCGCGGTCGCCGTCGATCTCGATCTGATGGTTCGCGCTGATGTGCAATGTCGCGTCCAGGTTCGAGAAGAACTTGTCGGCGATTGCCAGGAAGTGGTCCCGTGCGTAAGTGCCGACGCCCACACTGTTCGGGTAGGCGATCTCCAGCGGATCGGTGAGGCAGCGGCCGAGGAGTTCCCAGTTCCGCATGTCGAGTGCGACAGCAAAAGCCGTGACGGTGTCAGTGATCTGCGCCCGGTCAATGAGCCATTGCAGCTGGACGTCCATGGTTCTCCTGTCATCTAGCGTGGGTCAGTCGTCGGATCTGGGCAGTTTTCGCCAGTCGAATACGAGGCTCCTGCCTCCGGTACAAACCGCGATCAAAGAAAGGTCGACTGCGCCTGCGGCTGGCTGTAGAAGCCTGTGGGTGCCTCGGGAATCCCGTAGAAGGCGCGCCAGGACGGGAGGTCCTCCGGCAGGCTTCCGCGGCCTGTTGCCTCGGTGGGCCATTGCGTCTTAGCCTGGTCGAAGGGCCGCTCCGGCAGCTCAATGCCGTACCACAGGAGGTGGCGGCGTTCGGTGAAGACCCAGTTGCCGGAGGCCTGTTCATACACATCCTGGTACTGGATGGCCTGCTCAATCCACGAGCCGCCGATGGACAGCTTTGCGAAACAATAGACGCTGCCGGTTGCCCGGTCCCTGCCGTCGAACTCGATGATGTGATTCGCGACGAAGAGAATGGTCGGGCCGGCCACCGCGAAGTACTCCGGCATGGTCGCGGCCAGGCTGGCCCGATTGAACCGGGGAAAGAGCAACGCATCGTCAGCGGGCGCGAACAGCGACAACAGTTCGTCCAGGTCACGACCGTCGTGCGCCCGGGCGTAGCGATACGCCAGTTGTTGGATGGCATGCACGCTCACCAAAGTGTCCACGGACCCTGATCCGGACACAGTCTCGTTGCTAGACATGGGTTTCCTATCGATTGATGGGCGAGTCACTGGTTCATCGTGTGCAGCAGCCGGTGTTGGTCGATCTCGTCACCGGTCAGGATGGCCCGCACCCGGCCGCGGCGGAGGACAGCGACCCGCTGGCACAGGTGGCTGTATTCTTCGAGTTCGCTGGAATTGAACAAGACGGTGCATCCGTTCTCGGCGAGTTTGCGGATGACCTCGTAGATTTCGAGTTTTGCGCCCAGATCGACGCCGCGGGTGGGGTCGACGAGAAGGATGATGTTCGGTTCGATCTGCAGCCACTTGCCCAGGACGATTTTTTGTTGATTCCCGCCAGACAGGCTGCGCACCGAATCGGTCAGCGAATGGTACTTCACCTTGAGCCGGATGCCGGATTCGACAGCCGCCGTCCGAAGTTTTCTGGTGGACAAGACAGTGCCGTAACCGCGAGTGACGCCGGCTTTGATGCTCGAAAAATTTGTCAGGATGCTGTCGTCCAGCATCAGACCGTCCTTGCGGCGGTCCGCAGGAACCAGGGCCATACCGCGGCGGACCGCCTGCGTCGGACTGGTGGGTGCGGGTGACCCATCGGGCAGCGTGATGGTCCCCGCTGTCGGGGTGGAGAGGCCAACGATTGTGTACATCAGCTCCTGCACGCCCGCGTCCTCCAGCCCGGCCAGGCCGAACACCTCCCCCTGACCGATGTCGAGGGTGATGTCCTTGAGGATCGTCGTCTGCACCCCGGTCAGGCGCAGTTTCGGTCGGGTGTTGTCGGTCCGTGCGGCCAGCGTCGGCAGTTCAGTCGGCGCCCGGCCGATCATGTCGGTGACGAGTTCGGTGATCGTGGTGTCGGCCATTGGAACGGTCTTGATCCACTCGCCGTTGCGCAGCACTGTGACGGTGTCCGCGATCGCCGATATCTCCTCCAGACGGTGGGACACGAGCAGGATCGCCACCCCACGGTCGCGCAACGTGCGGATGACGGTGAAGAGTCGTTCTACCTCGTTGGCGGACAAAGACGACGTCGGCTCGTCCAGGATCAGCACCCTGGCGTCGAGTAACAGCGCTTTGGCAATTTCCAGCAATTGCCGATCATGCAGCGCGAGATCGGCCACGAGGGTGTCGGTCTTGGGGGTCAGGCCCAGTTCTGCCAGCACCGGCAGGGCGGCCCGCCTCATAGCGGCTCGATCAACCCTGCCCCATCTGTGCGGTTGTCGGTTGGCGAACAGGTTGGCCAGGATGTCCAGGTGCGGAAACAGGGACAGTTCCTGGAAGACGATCGCCACCCCGGCGGTGTTCGCGGCGTTGACGGTGCGATACCCCGCCGCCTCCCCATTGAGGACAATGCCTCCAGTGTCAGGGTTTTCGGCGCCGGCCAGGATTTTCATCAGGGTGGACTTGCCGGCCCCGTTCTCACCGAGGATGGCGTGCACCTTCCCGGGGTAAAAGTCGACTGAGACGCCGCGAAGGGCGCGCACGCCGCCGTAGCTCTTGCGGAGATCGATGACGGAGCAGGTCGGGACGTCCACCGTTCGGGCGGCGGTCATATCCTCTGTGGGAGTTGTCATCTCGGCGCCTACGGTTGAGGGCTGGGCTCGTTGATGGCGCTGATGTCGTACTGGTAGGTCATTGGGTTGTGCGCGAGGGTCGCGGCATCAGCGATGATCTTGTCCGCCATCGCGCCGAAGTGCTGCTGCGCCTGAGCCGGGTCCTGCAGCACTTTGATGATGTCGTCGACGTTGTCCTTGGTGATGATCTCGTAACCGGTGTTGATCCACCCGTCGGGCATGGGCGTGCCGTTCAGTGCGTTGTTCATGATCAGCTTCATTCCCACGTAGCCCTGGACCCACGGCCGCTGGGTGACGACACCCACCATCGAGCCCCCCTTCAAGGCCGCAACGGCGACCGGATCGTCCCCGCCCGCGGTGGAACCGATCAGGAAAGTGGCTCCCGGGACCGTTTCCTTCAGCTTGATCAGGTTGGGCAGGTCGACGTCGCAGGCACCGACAAAGCCAAGCGCGTCAGGGTATTTAGCGCTGATCCGCTGCCATGCGGAAAAGTCGCCGGCGGGGTCCGGGGCGGTGACCTCCGGTTCCAACACCTTGACCCCGGGGCGCTGTTCTTCGATTCGACTGCGGAACCCGTTAAGCGGGGCCTCCAGGACCGCCAAGCCGCCGACGCACAGCCCTGGCACGATGACGCCGGTCGCGTCGTCGGGAATCTGCTTGAGATATTCATCTGCCAGTGCTGCCCCCATGGCAGCCTTGGGCGGTCCGACCTCGGTGATGGCCTGGGACTTCTCAGCGAAGTCGTCGGCCGTGGCGACCGTGACCCCCTGGCTGGTGGCCCGGCCGATCGGAGCCGTCCACAGATCGCCGGGGTAGGCCATCACCAGGATGCCCTTCATCCCGGATGCGACGCCGTTCTGGAAATCAGCGATCGCCTTGTTCGGATCCAGGGCCGCAGGGCCAAGCTGGGTGAACTCCGCACCCACCGCATCGGTCGCGGACTTTGCGCCACCGGCCATCGCGCTCGGGTAAGGGCCGTTGTAGAGACCGACCATGCCGAACTTGACGCCCTCGCCGCTCGCAGCTCCACTACCGCCACTCGTGGCGGCAGTGGAGCTCGCGCACGACGCGAGAGCGACGGCTGCGACAAGACCGCAGACCGCACCGGCAAGGCGCGCTGGCATTCGGGATTGGGACATCGGACTCCTCTAGTAGTCAACACATTAGGGCGAGTGGCCCCTGGGGGATGACCCGCCGGCCTTGCCGACAGGTTTGCTGGCAGTGACAGGTGGGCCGAGATCGGGGACCGGGGTGGTGGTAGATGCTGATCCGAACTGGGTCTGGCAGGAGTGGCTCTGTTAGGAGTGACTGGCCCGGTTGCGACGCAGTAGGGCGTCCATCGCGACGGCGCCGACGATGACGATGCCGGTGACAAAACTCGCATAGTTGACCGAGACGCCGAAGCTGGTCATGGCGCCGTTGATGACGCTGACGATGAGGGCGCCGAGCAGGGCGCCCATGACGGTGCCACGGCCGCCCGACAACGCGGTTCCCCCGATCACTGCGGCTGCGACAACCAGCAGTTCGTAACCGGTTCCGACGGCGGGATCGGCAGCCTGGAAAAACGCGAAGGACAGCACGCCGGAGATCCCGCAGAGCAATCCGACCAGGCCGCCGACCTGCACCTTGATCCGCCCGATCGGGAAGCCGCTGAGCTTTGCGGCGTGCGGGTTAGACCCCACCGCTCGAACGGCGAACCCGAAGGCCGTTCTTTTGTAGACGAAGGTCAGCAGTACTGCTGCGGCAACAAAGACCACCGTGAGAAAAGGCAATCCGGCAATGGAACCACCGAGAATGGTGAAGAAGGAGCTGTTCGGATCGCCGCCCGTGACCGATCCCGCACCGGAGATGATCAGGGTTGCGCCGCGGTAGGCCGCCAACGTACCCAGACTGATGATGATGATCGGAACACGAAGAGCGTTGGACAGCAGAGCGTTCAGCATTCCCAGGAGGATGCCGATTGCGATTGCCAACCCGCCGGCCAGCCAGAGGTTGAAGCCGCCCTCGGCCATCAATGCCACGGATACCGAACAGAAAGCGAAATTGCCGCCCACCGATAAATCCAGCTCCCCCATCGACAGCAAAAAGACCATGCCCAGTGCGATCAGTCCGTAGAACGAGGCTTGTTGGGTGATGTTCGCGATCGACGCCATGGACAGGAACTGCGGGTGGAAAGCGGTCACCACTACGACGATGACCACCAAGACCGTGAGCACACCCAGTTCGTCGACCGACCCCAGGCGGCGCAACACCTCTCGCCGCCTAGAGGGCTCTGCCTCCCCGATGGTAGCTAGCACAGAGGCGGGTTGGTCCAGCTCGGGGTTCGGCATAGCGACAGGCCTTTCAGCATCGTGCGGCGAAGACGACGGAGCGAGCGCCCGGCAGATTGATGCGGTGAACCGCATCGCGATTCGAGAGATGCTCGGGGGTGCAGATCACATCTAAGGTGTAGACACTATGAACGCGAGGTCTAGCCGCTGTCAACCCCCCAGAATCCACATCGGCTCGGCCCGGCAGATGCGACCAAATGCCGCGGCGGACACTGTGTGTCTACACTTTAGGTCGGGAGCGTCGTTGACGGGAGATGCCTCGGTGCCGCGCGCAACCGAACCACCTGACCCACCGCCGGGTCCTCCCGAGGAGCAGGAGATCGCCCGTGAAAGCCGAGTTCGACCAGATCATGTGGGTAGGAAACGTCCGCACTCTGACCTTTCCTGATCAACTCAGAGCGGCGGGACTCACTGGCTGCACGCAGATATCGATGACGCCATTGCAGTGCGCCGAACTGCGAACAGATGGCATGTCGCTGACCGAGATACGCCAGCGCGCAGCAGACAACGGCATCACCGCGATACACCTGGACCCGTTGACCCGGTGGAGCCGATCCTGGCGACCGCAGAATATGGCCGATGCCGATGCCTTTCTCGGGTTCACAACGGAAGAGTTTCTCGATATTGCCATCGGACTAAACGCGACCTCGTTATCCGCGATCCACACAGGTCCGGCCGCGTCGGTGTCTGTGAACCAGCTGACCGAAGAGTTCGCGACACTCTGTCAGCAGGCGGCCCGTGAAGGCATCCGTTGCGACCTCGAGTTCATCCCCCTTGATTGGGGCGTCCCAAACCTGAAGACGGCAGCGACCATTCTGAACGGATGCGGTAACTCCGCAGCCGGCCTAGTCTTCGACTTCTGGCACTTCATGCGCGGCGAACCCGACTGGCAACTTCTGGAGTCCTTCCCCGGAGAGCGCATCAGCTATGTCCAGTTCGCGGACGCCACCAGCACCGTCCCAGCTGGACGATCGGCGGTCGACGACTGCCTGAATCATCGGCTGCCACTCGGGCTCGGTGAATTCGATATCAGCCGACTACTGCGCACGCTCATCGACATCGGTGGCCTGCGCCGAGGCGGGCCAGAGATCTTTTCAATTGTGTTGGACATCATGCGGGCAGATGACATCGCGGCCATTTGTCGGGGCTCGTTGATCGACGCACTGAATCAGGCAGGTGTGGAACACGGGCTCGGCAAAGGCGAAGAACGCTGGAAAGACCTGTTTACAGCCTCCCAACACGGAGGCACGCAGGTCAAACCTCAGCCCGCCCAACGCTCCCACCTCTGAGCCCTCATCTCAGGGCTATCGATCGGTTTCCGAACGGGTATGTCCGCGGGGCACCCGATCAATTTTGGGACAGACTCTAGAGCGGTCGACCGCGCAGGTATCTGGTGACCGTGACTGCGACGAGGAGGGCGAATCCGTTGAAGGCGGGCTCGACCCATTGCGGCATTCCCAGCAAGTTGAGTCCGGCGACGCCGACGGCGATCGTGACGACGGCGGTGATCGTGCCCCAGACGTTGAACTGGCCCACCAAGAAACTGGTGGCGCCGAGGAAAGCGGCCGCGAATGCGGGCAGCAGGAAACTGGGTCCGACAGTGGGGCTCCCACTCCCCAGCTGACTGGCCTGGAGCACTCCGGCGGCGCCAGCCAGCGTGCCAGCGATGACGAAGGTCACCAGGGTCACTCCTTCGGTATTGATACCGGTTAGCCGAGCCGCGTCCTTGCTCCCCCCTACTGCGGCCATCCGACGCCCGAAAGGGGTGCGCTGGAGCAACAACCACAGGACTACCGCGATGACCGTGACATAGATAATGGGGCCCGGCACTCCGAAGGGTGCGACCCCCGCCAGGGAAAGCAGCGCCGGTGGTACGCCGTCGAAGATGCTGGTACCGCCGGAGTATGCCAAAATAACTGCACCGATCAGAGCAGCGGTGCCGATAGTGGCGATGAAGGAGTTTATTTTAAGTTTCGCCACTAGCAGGCCGTTTATCAACCCGACCGCCATTGTTGCCAGGATTGCCAGTACCGCGGCAACAGGTAATGGGAGAACGTTATTAGCCGCCAGCCCGGGAAACAAGATTGCGGACAACCCGAGTTGTGCGCCGAGCGAGAGATCGAACTCGCCGATGACCAAGGTCGTCATGGCGGCAAGAGCCAGGATCGCCAGAACGGACTGCGTGCTGAGGACTGTCCGTAGATTGGTAAGGGTGGCGAAGGTCTGCGGGGCCAGGATCGAGAACACGACGACGAAGATCAGCAGCAGGATCGGCAGCCCGAACCGGGACACCCTCGTCATCGCCTCACGGCGGCTCCTCGGTAATTCAGCCGGTATTGCGGTAGTCGTCCGAGACCGTAGCGGGCGGGACGCGTCTGTAGTCATTGGACTACCTCTCGCTCAGTTGTCGGAATGAGTTCAATTGGGTCGCTGTCAGCTTCGAAGGTGGCGTGGGACAGGTTCGCTGCTGTGAGTTGAGCCCCCGTAAGGTCGCCGACCAATCGGCCGTTTCTCATTACGATCACTCGATCGCAGAGGGCAGCGAGGTTGTCGAAATCGCTGTCGATAACGAGGAGCCCTGTCCCACGCTGGGCGGCCTGCAGCAGAGAGTGAAAGATATCGGCCTTTGCACCGACGTCCACCCCTTGCACCGGTTCATCCAGGATTAGCAGCTTCGGGGTGTGCCTCAACCATTTGGCAATGACCACTTTTTGCTGATTACCGCCGGAGAGGGAGCCAATCTGGATGTCAGGCCGTCTCGGTCGCACATCGAACTCGGCCAGCGCATCGACGACAACGCCTTTCTCCTCCCTTCGGTCCAGTAATCCCAGTTTCGTTGTCGGCGGCCGCACCAGGGTGAGGTTTTCTGCGACGCTCATCGACAACACGCAGCCATCCTTGCGTCGATCCTCCGGTACGAAGGCAACTCCCGACCGCACAGATGTGGTGATGGAATGTCTCGGATTTGCAGCGCCGTTGATCTCCACCTCGCCGGCCTGAAGTTTCTGCGCACCGTAGATGAGGCGCGCTAGTTCGCTACGTCCGCTCCCGGCAAGTCCGGCAATACCAACGATCTCGCCCGGCGCGATGGTCAAAGATAAAAAGCTGAAAAACTGAAAGCTGAAACTCTGAAATTGAGAACAGAGGCCGGAGATCAGAGGACAGAGGACAGAGGACAGCGATCAGAGGACAGACCTGAGGAGAGAATTGTAGGGCGAGCGCTTCGCTTGCCACGTTGGAGGGACGACCGCGGTGTCGTCCGCGTTTGTAGAAACGCGGCAGGCGGAGCGCCCGCCCTACAATAGGGCGGACGTTCCGTATTTGAATCACGGACGGGACTCCGAAAGGTTTCGCGAGCTGGCAGCGCCCGTCCCTCCAGAAAAGGCGAGCCAAGGCTCGCCTTTTTCATTGCCTCGATTACACCTGAGCGGATGCAACTGATCCATTCCGCCGCTCGCGCCAGCCGCGCGGCGGCGGGCTGGCTGCTGATCGCGGCGCTTTTCTATGCGCCGTGGGATAGCGGCGGGACGGACGCTTCCGCGATTCGGAATCTGGATTGGATTCTCGGCGCGATGTTTTGTTTGTGGGCGGGATCGAAGATTGGAGCGGAGAGCAGGGAGCGGAGAGCAGGGAGGGGGAAAGGCGGAAGGCGGAAGGCGGAACGCGGAATAGAGGAAAAACGCGGAAGGCGGAAGGCGGAAGGCGGAATGCAGGAAAAGGCGCGCAAGGCTCGGAGATTTGAAAGCCCGGCCTCGGCTACGCCTGCGTTACGGCAGCTTGTCAGCTTCTCAGCATTTCAGCTTTTCCTCACCTCCGCCCTCCTTCTCCTCGGCTGGTGGATGGCGCTGGATGCGCATGCGGTTTTCGATGCGGATTACTCCATCTTCTTGCCGTTCACCTCGCCGCTGCCGAATGCTCCGGGGTCGGTCGATTATTTCCTGAGTGTCGCGATGATGTGGCGGGTGACGACGCTCCTGGGCTGCATCTGGGTGATGGCTTCGCTTGCGCAGGATGCGCGCTGGCTGCTCCGGATTTGGTGGGCTATCGGACTGGCCGGCGGATCGATCGCGCTGCTCGGGCTGGTGCAGAAGGCGACCGGGGCGGAAATGATTTTCTGGCAGACGCTCGATCGCGGTGAGCCGGCGGTGCACACTTTCTTTGCCACCTTCTATTATCACGGGAACGCCGGGGCTTATCTCAATCTTGCTCTGCCTGCGGTGCTCGGGCTGGCGTTTCGCTATGTGACTCGTCCCGCAAATCCCTTCGCGCGGGCGCTCTGGCTGACTCTGTCGGTGATCATGATTGTGGCGGTGGCTTCGGATACTTCGCGGATGGGGCAATTCATCGCGGCGTTGATGGTGCTGACTCTTCTCGTCCTATCGACCCGCAAGATTTCTCGAGGCGTTCGTTACATGGAATGGCGGACGGCCTTGATCGCGCTTGTCGTAGGCGCGCTGGCGTTCTGGGCTATCGTGCAGACGAGCCATCTCGACCGGTCGTTAGGGCGTTGGGAGCAGACCCGCGCGACCTGGGAGCGCGATGCGCGCTGGGTGGTCGATCGGGTGGCGATGAAGGCTCTGCCGGAGGCAGGGGCGCTGGGGTTTGGTCCGGGGACTTTCAGTGCGGTCTTCCCGCATTTCCAACTTGCCGCCGAGAGAGCGGGCTCAAGGGAGCTGGCTTTTTCTCCATAATGATTATCTGCAGACGCTGCTGGAATGGGGCTGGGTCGGCGGGTTGCTCTGGGCTGGCGTGTTTTTTGGCGGGATTTTTGTAGGTCTGCGAAGCCTGGCGGGTCGGCCTCACCCTAACCCTCTCCCCCGAGGAGAGGGGAAAGCATGGCTGACGCCGAGCGATAAGCGCGAGGCAGTGCAATGGTTGCCGCGCCAGCGAATGGTGCTCTCGCTGGCCCTGGTCGCGCTCGGCGGGGTCGCTCTCCATGCCGCGGTTGATTTTCCACTCCAGATCTCATCGATCCAGCTTTATGCCGCGACTTATCTGGGGATTTGTTTCAGCGCTGGCCGAATGGCCGCGCTGGCCTGAGAGCGAAAGCTGAAAGCTGCAACTGAAGCTGACAACTGAAAGCTGACAGACTGAAAGCTGACAACTGAAAGCTGACAACTGAAAGCTGACAACTGAAAGCTGACAACTGAGAGCTGACAACTGAAAGCTGACAACTGAAAGCTGACAACTGAAAGCTGACAACTGAAAGCTGACAACTGAAGGCGGAAGGTTTTACTTCTGCGCGCTTAGCTTGGTGCGCTTCGCCATTGTCACAAAGATCGCGATTAGTTCGTTGGTCTCGCGAAGAAGGGCTTGGAGACGAAGATCTGTGACACTGCAATCATCTCGGAGTAATTCCAGCCACAGGTCAGTTTCATCTGCTTCCTGGACGCAGATTTCGAGCTTGGATGCAAACTCTACGCTCGTCCGAGCGCGCGACGCTTCTTTAACCTGTGAAATAGGCTCGGCATCTGGTCTTGATGTAGCGCTTGCCATACGTTGTCTTTAGATATTTTTCGCGCCTGAAAGCGTCTTTCTCGTTAAGGCACGCCTCGTAGTAGATTAAAGTAAGTGGGCGCCGATCTGCGGTCGACTTCACTTTGCCGGCCTCGTGTAGATCAAGCCGAAGCCGCAGGTTGCGCGTGCAGCCGGTGTAGAGCCTTTGATCTTCGATGGCCTGAAGTACGTAAACGTAAACCATCTTTATTTTTCACGGGTCGAGAAGTTGGCCGCGACCGATGTGCCGGAACGAAGTAATTGTTTCCCAATCGTCTGCACAACCGGAGTCTTTGGAAGTTCGGCGAATAACCTAACGACCGAAGAAGCATACTTTTTCGTGCGTTCGCGAAGGTCATTCGAAACGCGACTCATCTGCCCCTCAGCTTTCTGTTTTCAGCTTTCAGCTTTCAGCGATCAGCTGTTGGTTTTCTCATACGATCCTTCGCCGGCGCCGTAGCCGTGGGAGGCGTAGTAATAGTAATAGCCGGAGCCGCGCCGATGCGGCAGACGATTGAGAATGACTCCGGCGGGACGCGTGCTGGCGGCGGCGAGGAGGGAGATGGCGCGGCGGATGGCGTTGCGCGGGGTCTTGGCCGCCCTAACGACTAAAGTGACGGTCTGGATGTGGGGCATCATCAGGATGGTGTCGCTCACAGCAAGGAGCGGGGCGCTGTCGACAACGACGCGGTCGAATAACCTGGAGGCTTCTTTCATGAGCTGGCCAAAGGAATGGCCGCTCAGGAGCTCCGCTGGGTTGGGGGCGCGGCGGCCGCCGGCCAGGATGGAGAGCTGACCGCCGGTCGCGGTGGTGAACTTCTTCTCGCCTTTGACGGGCGAGGTGACGTCGACATCATGGGCTGAGACGGGGCGGAGGGCGGCTTCCAGTTTCGTTTCGCCGACGAGGTAATCGACCACGCCCTGGATGCCTTTGCCGTTTTCCTTTCCGTTGCCGGCGCCCTTGAATTCCTCGGAGAAAATCTTGTGCAGGCTGGGACGGCGCAGGTCGCCATCGACGAGAAGAACCTTGTGCCCCTGCTGGGCGAGGGCGAGGGCGTAGTTGGCGCTGGTGAAGCTCTTGCCCTCGCTCGGCACGGCGCTGGTGAAGAGGAAAATTTTGCGTTCCACTTCCGGGCCGAGAAGGGAAAGGGAGGCGCGCAGGTTGCGGAACGATTCGGCAATCGGACCCTCCGGCGCTTCCGCGACCAGGCGATAGGTCATCTGTCCGTTGGCCACGGGCTCATCTTTTCGCGCCGATCTCTTTTTCCCACTCTCGGTCTCGGGCACAGCGGCGAGGACAGGCAAGGCGAGATAGGACTCGGTTTGATCTACTGTCTTTAAAGAGCGATCAAGGACATCCGCGCCGTAAACGCAACCGAGACCGGCAGCCAGTCCGCCGAGCAATCCGAGAAGAATATCTTTGAATGGTTTCGGACTGGCCGGCCCGTAAGGCAGGGTGGCGTGTTCGTCAATGCTAACGGCGTTGGTCTTGACGTCCTTGGTCAGATTGGTCTCCTTGATCTGGCGGAGCACGCTTTCATAAAGAGCGCGATCGGTCTCGGCCTGGCGCGCCAATTCCTGGTAACCGATGGCCGCTTTGTTCAAGGCGAGCGCGGCTTTCTCCTGTTCGTCGGCGGCTGAGCCGAGGCTTTTCTCCGCCGCCTGGGCCTGGGCGATGACATTGCGCAAAACGGCCGGCTGATTCAGCACCGCGCGCTTCAAGGCGGCCTGGGCTTCTTCCAGCGCGGCGCGCGCGGCCATCATTTTGGGATGTTTGGATTTGTAACGCTGCGCCAGGCTGGCGACGGCGGACTCCAGTTGCGCGACATCCTTGCGCCGATCGATCACGACCGGGGCGTTGGCGATACTCGGGATGGCGAGCAGCGCGTCGACGTTGTCGCCGACCTGGTCGATTTGTTTCAGCTCGCTCTCCAGACGCACGCGGTCGCTCTTGGCGGAAGTGACTTTGCTTGATAACTCCTGCAGCTTGTCTTCGACGAGGCCGCCCCGCCCGCCCGCGCCCGAACCGGGAGCGCCGCCGGTCGCCGCAGCGCCGCCGCCGAGTTGGAGGGCGTCGGGCGTTTTCGCTTTGTAATCTGCGACGGCGGCTTCGCTCCGCTGCAGGTTGGCCTTGAGGCGCTCCTCTTCTTCCATGAGATAGCGCAGACTTTCCTGGCTAAAATTCGCTCGACGCTCGATCGACATCCGGATGTATTCACGCCCGACCGCTTCGGCGAGGCGCTGGGCCAGGGCCGGATCCTGATTCGTCACATAAAGGTCGATGAGCCGGGTGCCGCGGCGGATGACTGGCTTCACCATGGTGGACAAGGCGCCGCCGAGCCCGTCTTCGAGCGGGGTGAAGGCGCGATCGCGCGCGGAAATGTCATCGTCCTTTCCCATCGCTTTCGGCTTGGGAGCAGGAGAATGCGCGCTCTCTTCTGTGACACTTTGCCCGAGAAGCGCGCGCCCGCCATCGTCCGCAAGACCTTCCGCGCGGATGACCCGCGCCATCAGACTTCGGTTGGTCAGATTTTGTTCGATCGTGCGCAGCGCTTCCTGGCTGGCGAGGAACATGGAGCGCATGCGGGAAGAGGTCTCGTCGCCCGTGACCATGGTCGGTTCCTGGAACTCGACCTCGAGAACGGCGTGGCTTTGATAAAGCTTGGGGGTTCGCGCGAGATAGCCGAGCGCGAGAAAAAGCCCCGCGACGACGCAGAGCGCGACGACCCAGAGCCGCTCGAGGATGGAATGCCAGAAATGGCGGAAATCGAAACCGCGCCGGCCTTCGCCCGAGGGATCATAGACGGCGCCGGGGACGGACTCGTTAGGCAAAGATGTTGGAGGAGGAGTGTTGGTCATTAGCTGGAGAAGAACCCTGTGCGGAGGCGTCTGGCGCGAAGCTGGCCGGCAGTTGAGCGAGGAACAGGCATCGCTAAAAAATACTCTCCCCGATCGTTAGGGTGTCGCCCGGGAGAACGAGGAAGCTGCCGCCCTCTCCGTTAGCCAGTTTCTTTGCGTTCACTTTCAAGATCTGGTCGGCGCCCGAATCGCGATGCCGTCGCACGCTGATCCGATCGGGCGCGGCGATGCGGGTGTAACCGCCGGCCATCGCGATCGCCTCGAGCAGATCGATGCCGCCCGGGTTGCCTTCCGGCATTTCGTAGCTGCCCGGGCGGTTGACCTGCCCGAGCACGGTAAAACGCCGCTTCGCGTAACCGACAAGCGAGACGCTGAGCTTGGGGTTGACGAGATAATCGCGACCGTAGAGCTCGGTGAGACGGGCGGTGGCCTGACCGAGGGTGAGACCGCCGAGATGAACCGACCCGAGCAATGGCACGCTGAGATTGCCTTCGGAGTTGAGGCGACCGTTCGTGCGCAAGTCGTCCTCGCCGAAAACTTCAACCGCGACCTGGTCGTTCGCGCTCAAGACATAACCGCTCGGGGCGCTGATCGCTTCGCTGCTGCCGGAGGGAGCGGGAGCATTTTGCGCCGGCGCGGCGACGGGCGCGGCCGAGGGCGCACTCACCGCCGGCGGCCGCGGCGCGTCGAAGACGTTTGAAGATTGAGCGGAGGCGAATGTCGCCGCGAAGAGCAGAAAGCAGATGATGAAAAGCGGGCTCCGCGTCACCGGAAGCGAAACTGGAGCGCGCCGCTCTGTCGGCGCGAGTTTAAGAACGCGATGACAGAGCATCGCGCCCCAGGATTGCTGGCGGTTCAAGTGAGACATGGCACTAAAATGTGAGTGAGGTGCGAAGACCGAATTGGTTGTCATTAAAGCTAAAGGTCTGCAGAGAACTGTCGCTCTCCCGATAGAAGTAATAAATTCCCACCGTCCAGAAGTGGGTCACATTCAAATCGAGCGACGCCTGCAGGAAATAGTAATCGTCCGTCCGATTGGAATCAATCCCACTGCTAGTGCTGAAATAGGTTGAGTTCTCGTAGCCGACGCTGAGACCAAAAAAGATCCTTTGCAGAAAGCGCTGCCGGGCAGAAAGAATCACGCTGGTGGAATGGAAATCCTGCGAGGCAAGCGTCGCCGAGTTGAGTGTGCGGCGGGAGAGCGTGAGGGCGAGGCTGGTTCCGTCAAAAGGTTGGTAGAACAAGGTGCCGTCAAAGACCGGCGAGCCATTGTCGCTTGAGTTTGAGTTGGCCACCTGCCGAAACTCGACGCCGGCGGAAACCGTGGCGCTGACCTTGCCGGTCAACTCATAGGACGCCCGGACGTTCAACTGCTCGAAAGTCTGATCTTCGCTCGGCGCGTCGACCGCATCGTAGCCACCGTTAATGCCGACCCCGATCGAGAGCTTCGGACTGTAGGTGTAGTTCAGGTAGATGTTACCGGCGATAACGGACGAGCTAAGGAGGGTCTCATAGTCAGAAACACTGTAGCTAACGCCGCCAGTGAGAAAGGTCTTGCCGGTGAGCGAATAGTTGGCGTCGAGGCGGGTGCTGTAAATGTTGAGCTTCGTCCGGCCGGCGACGTCGAGATTGGTGCGGGTAAAGGTGCCGCCCGTACCGGTGGCCGTGTCGAGGCCAGTGCCATCGAGGAGCTGGATCTCCTGAGTGAGATCCAGGGTCAGGCGCGGAAAACGATACTGCGCCGGTGAGAGTAATGATGTGCTGGACGGCATTGTTCTCGGAGTGATCGGCAAAGATGTAGGCGTTAGGCGCATAAGTCAGGGCGAGGAAGTTGGCATCGAGATCGCCGATCCCGACATTGATCGTCGGCTCGATCGTGGTGTAGAAATCCTCCTCCCGATTGGTCTGGCTGATGTTGATGTTGTCGTCGTAAACCTCGCGGAGCGAGAGCGAGACGCTGTAATGCCAGCGACGAGGCGTGGCCGACTCTGCGCGCGCGCCAAGCTCGACCGCCTCCGATTCCGGGAGCGGCTCTGCGACCGCCATCGGATCGATCTGCTCTTTTCGCGCGGCATTGGCGAGAACCTGCCTTTCGTCGCGCCGGACCGTCGCGGCGACAAGCGCCGATTCCTCATCCGCGAGGGTGAACTGCTGGTTCACGGCCTCGAGCGATGTTCGCAAAGTGGGAGACCACTGGAAAGCGGGGGATGGATTCACGGAGGCCGACGGAATTTCCGAGACGAGATCACGCGCCTCGGCCCCCTGAACAACGCCGGCCAGAATTCCCGGAAAAAGAAGAACGAAAAATTGCCGCCGCCATTTTGATCGCGAGTCGTTTATCCTCGGAATGTTTCCCGGCGTGAATGCGTAGCTTGATTTGTGCCTAACCGGGGAGTCGTTAGGCAAAGATGCGCCGGCCTGGTCGCGCTGAGATAGAATCATGGAACGGCGACCTCCATGCTAAAGTTTCTGTTGGGAAGCCGAGCGCGGAATGCGGGCCCCGGGTTGCGACGAGAACGTCCACCCCTGAAATCCACCTCAGGATCCGGCCTGGGCAAGATATCAAGGGGTCGGCGTCGGGGTGATCTGACCGGAGCAGGGGCCGCGCATGCACTCCGGATGGTTCTGCAAGAAATGCCGGGCTTTCTTCGGGGGCAGGGAAAACTGGTGCCCATCGCAACAGATTCTGACGCGCCGACGATGCCCCGAGACTCGGTCCGGCCCGTCTGTAGTGCCCTCGCCCGGATCGCTATCCACCTCGGCGGCCGCCGAGGTGATGCGCGGCGCGAGATCGGGTCGCAACTTTTTGGCAGCCGCAACGTAGGAGGCGGAATCTTCCTGGTCGACCCCGACCATCACAGAAGAAAAGGCGTTGATGAACTGGTCGGCGCTGGCGGCCTTGACGTTGTTTTTGCCACTGGCCGCGACGGCTTTGCTGATCTCCTCCGAAGGAGAAGCCAAAAGCCACCCGGTCACGGTAATAAAGGCTGCAACGGCGAACAAGACGACCAAGGCGGCGAGCCAGGTCCTGGGAGTTTTTGTTTTCATATTTTTTTGGTTATTCGCGGCAGATTATAGGTCCGCGGAATTTTCAAGCAAGAATATTTCCGCAGTTTGTTAGGGCTCTTCCTCGCCTAGCCGGTGTTTACCACGGGCGAAACGCGGACCCCTCCTGCTGCTGGAGAAGGAGGAGGCGCTTTTCGACGCCGAGGATGGCGACCAACTGAGCCTGCACTTCGGGACCGGCGTTCGCGGCACGTTGCGGAGGCGCGATCGGAAGCGGCGGCAGGTTGGCAGAAAATCCTGCCGGAATCTTGAGGTCCCGTGCCGTGCCCTTGGCGCGAAATGTCGTTTCGCCGCGCACGCTCATAACAGAGGTAGCGGAGGTTCGCGGGCCGTTCAATTTCAACATGAAGGTCCGATCCGGACCCGCCGTGAGGCTGCCCGCCGGTGTGTCGACGGTGAGGAACGATTCGGTCGGAGCGAGACTTACGGTTGCGATCAGCGTACCGCGCGAAAGCCGGATGTGTGCTTTGCGCGCGGTCATCGGCTGGATGGTTTCGTCCCCATCGCGCTCCAGTTGCAGCTCAAGGATTTCGATCTCGCTTTCGCCGGAAAGCTCGATCAGGAGGCCGGGGAGAAGCATCAGGTCGGCGCGGCTGTTGGCGAGGGCGTTAATCCTGTCACCGGATCGGAAGTGTTCACTTTTCGTTAGGCTGCTTGCTTTGCCGTGGCCGCTCAACCGCCCTTCGCCTTCGACGGAAAGAACCATTCCGGAGACCTGCCGATCGAAAAGGGGCCGGCAGGAAGAGACCGAGCACAGGGCGAGCAAGGAAAATGCGGCGCGAATTAGCCGTAGCTTTCGCGGCGAAAGATGCGGGCGACAATTCATGCGGTATCCGGCGGAGGCTCCGGCAGAGTGATGCTACCGTCCGTGGAAATGAAGAAGATTATTACCGCCCTCCTTTGCTCGCTTCCGCTGGGATCTTTCGCCGGAGAAACTCCGACCTTTGACGCGCACGCCGCCGAGCGTTTTGCCCGGCTCGCCCTCGCCTGCGTGCACAAGGAATATCCAAATCACATCAGCCACGTGCTGAACAGCGATGCCGACGTGGCGCCGCCGCATGAGCTGACGCCGGCGTTTTGCGGTTGTTACGATTGGCATTCTTCCGTTCACGGACATTGGTTGCTCGCTCGGCTGGCGCGGACTTTTCCCGAGGCATCTTTCGCGGCTCCGGCGCGCGCGGCATTGGGGCAAAGCCTAACGACTGCGCACATCAAGCAGGAGGCCGAGTACTTGAATGGCAAAGGCCGGGCCAGCTTCGAGCGGCCTTATGGACTCGCCTGGCTGCTCCAACTGGCGGCGGAATTGCGCGAGTGGGACGATCCCCAGGCGCGCGAGCTCTCCGCCAACCTGCGCCCGCTCGAGGACGCCGCGGTGCAGCGCCTAACGACCTGGCTGCCGAAACTCTCCCATCCGGTGCGAATCGGGGAGCACGATCAGACGGCGTTCGCGCTCGGCTTGATCCTCGATTATGCGCGCGGTCAGAGTCATCGCGAGGCTCTCGCCAAACTGGCGGCGGATTCGGCCAGAAAATTTTTCCTCGCAGACCGAAACGCTCCGCTCGCCTACGAACCTTCAGGCGAAGATTTTCTCTCGCCCTGTCTGGGAGAAGCGGACGTGATGCGGCGGGTGCTTCCGCCGGATGAATTCGCGAAGTGGCTGAGCGGATTCCTCCCGCAGATTCCACTCCAGCCTAACGACAGTTGGCTGCCGGTGGCGGTCTCGCCCGATCCGAGCGATCCGAAGCTGGCGCATCTCGACGGGTTAAATTTGAGCCGGGCCTGGATGCTGGAAGGAATTCTTTCCGGGCTCCCGGCAGACGATCCGCGTCGTCCGGCGCTGACTGCCGCGGCCGAGGCGCACCGTCGGGCGGGCCTCGCCGCGGTCACGGGCGAACATTACGAAGGAGGCCATTGGCTGGGCAGTTTCGCGGTTTACCTAACGACCCGGCGCGGGATTCAGCCTAACGAGAAGCAGGCGCCCTAACGACAGAATTCCTGGTCGAGCACGAGCACGACTGGGAGCACGAGCAGGAGCAGGGAAATTGGCAGCGCGTACGGGGATCGAACCCGTGCACCAGCCTTGAGAGGGCTGTGTCCTAACCACTAGACGAACGCGCCGTTTTTCGCCGGGCAATTTTAGCTGCACTCACCCGGGCGGGCAACTTACATCCAAACTCCGCCGATCAATTGCGCGGCAGGATGTTGTTGACCGGCGCCTGCGACGGCGCAGGCAAAGCCCCCGCGGTAGTTCCGGTGGACAACTGCGTGAGTTTGTCCGCCTCCGCTTCATCGGATTCGTGGCGGGTGCGTGGCTGGAGGAGGAGCAACTCGTGCGCTGCTTCCTGGGCCTTAAGATAATCCCGCAGATCCGGCGTGGTCGCGAGAGCGAGCAGTTTTCCATAGTAGGCCTGATAATAGGCCCTCAATCGATGGCGCCTTTCCAGATCGGTCGGGACCCGGAGCGCCTCCGCCTTAAGCGCGTGCAAACCTTCATCGTTGCGAATGCGCAATTCGAGTTCCGACGTCTGGACGCGGAGGCGATGTTCGTCCGCGGTTTTCCCGAGCGTCGTTTGCTTGAAAAGCGCGTTGAGCTGCTCGAGCGCCGGAGCGATTGGCGGCTCCTGAGGCGAAGCGGCATTCGGGCCGGGAAGAATATTCGGAGGGATGAGCGAGGGCGGCTCGACCGCGGCCGTCGGGGCAGGGGACGCGGCAGCATTCGCAGTGGCCGCAGTCGTCTGGGCCGCCTGCTCCGAGGTGTTATCGGGATTGGTCTGGCTCAATGCGACTGAGGAGAGGGTGCACGCCGCGAGGAGCAAGGTCGCGCCGAGTCCAAGTCGCTGGATCAGTTTCATAAGGATGGGAACGCCGAAGCCGGGCTGCTTCCTAAAACGTAAACCGAAATCATGCACGCGTTCAAACAATCGGGGTGACAGGATTCGAACCTGCGACCTCGTGGTCCCAAACCACGCGCTCTACCAAGCTAAGCTACACCCCGGAAATTCAACCGTCCCCATATCACGAGAGCGCAGAGAGTGCATGCGAACTTTCGCGTGTCAGGAAACAATCTGTCACCGCGGCGACCGCTCGACCAGCTAAGCCATTCGGCGAGAAAGCGCTTGCCGCTGGGTCGATTCCGTCGGACACTGCGCCTTCCCGTTTCCCGCGGCCAGCATTCTGCTTCAGCCTCTCTCTGTTATGTTTAAAAACGAAAAGTTCAACATCGCTATTTTCACGATTCTCGTTGTCATCCAACTCCTGGGCGTGGCGGCGTTGTGGACGCGTTTCCAATTGAGCTACCTGCCGATCATGGCGGCGATC
This sequence comes from uncultured Verrucomicrobiae bacterium, assembly GCA_963792775.1. Taxonomy (GTDB): domain Bacteria; phylum Verrucomicrobiota; class Verrucomicrobiia; order Chthoniobacterales; family UBA10450; genus Palsa-1392. The sequence continues at coordinate 27,855 of CAWBXU010000003.1, forward strand.
TATCTCTGGGCTGGGCTCGGAACCACTCTTTATCTCCATCGCTATCTCACTCATCGCGGTTTTGAAATGCCCGGTTGGCTCAAGTTCATTTTTGCCACCGGCTCGGCAATCGGTCTCTCCGGCGATCCGGTCACCTGGGTGGGCGATCATCGTTTTCACCATCTCAAATCGGATACGGAAGAGGATATCCACAGTCCCCGCCACGGATTTCCCTACGCCCACATGATGTGGCTCATTCGCAAGCCCCCTTCTTTTCGCGAACGTTCCCTCCGTTATGCCGCCGACGTGCGCAAAATCTGGTACTGCAAACTTTGGGAAAACTCCGCCCTCTACGTCATCCCTCATCTGGCTGTTGCCGCCCTACTTTTCGCGACCCTCGGTCTCGCCGGCATGCTCTGGTGTCTCTACGTCCCGATGGTCATCATTTACAATTGCACCTGGGCGGTGAACTCCATCTGCCACATGAAGCAGTTCGGTTATCGCAGTTTCGAGACCTCCGACGAGAGCAAAAACAATTTCTGGGTCGGGCTCGGTGCGCTCGGCGAAGGTTATCACAATAATCATCACGCCAAGCCGCGTTGCGCGGCCCACGGGTTGAAGTGGTGGGAGTTTGATCTCACCCGCTACACCATCTGGACCCTGGAGAAACTTCATCTCGCCTGGAACGTCGTCTGGCCCGAGCCGGTCATGGCGGAGTCGGAACCGGCCGAGGCGCTTTCTCCGGACGAAGCCGGCACGATGCTCATCACGAGCGCCGATCCGAATTCGATTCTCTAACGGGCGAGATCGAATGAAACTGGACGCGCTGGAGCGCGTCCCACCGGGCGCCGCCGCGCCGCCCGTTAGCCTAACGAGAGAGGACTTTTCAACTCCCGGCGGCTCGCTACTCTCCAGCATGCGCGGATTTTTCGCCGAGCTGAAACGACGCCGGGTCTACCGGGTCGCGGTCGCCTACACCGTCGCAGGCTGGTTGATCGCGCAAGTCGCCACCCAGGTTTTCCCCTTCTTTTTCCCGAACTGGACCGTCCAGCTTGCCGTCGTGCTCGTCGTCCTCGGCTTCCCCGTCGCCTTGATTCTTTCCTGGGCTTTCGACATCACACCGGAGGGGATCATTCGCACCGGGGGTCTTCCGCCGGCCCGCCCCGCCTCGATTCCGGACGCGGCCGATATTCCGGAAAAAAGCATCGCCGTCCTTCCCTTCGAGAATCTGAGCGACGACCAGCAAAACACCTACCTGGCCGACGGTATCCAGGACGACATTCTTTCCAGTCTGGCCAAGGTGGCTGATCTCAAGGTGATCAGCCGCACGTCCGTCCGGCAATTTCGCGGGAGCGATCGCAACCTGCGCGAAATCGGGCAAACCCTCGGCGTCGCCCACATTCTCGAAGGCACGGTGCGACGCGCCGGCAATCGCGTGCGGGTGAGCGCGCAGCTCATCAACGCGCGGACCGACGCGCACGTCTGGGCCGAAAGCTTCGATCGTGAAATGACCGATCTCTTCGCCTTGCAAAGCGAATTGGCCGAGCAAATCGCGGCGGCTTTGCGGGCCAACCTCTCGGCGCGGGAACGGGCCAGTCTGCAAGTCCATCCCACCTCGCATCTCGAGGCTTACGACCTCTATTTACGGGCCCGCGATTTGTTTCGTTGGAGCGGAGCAGGGGATCCGCGCGAGAACGGCGCGAAGGCGCTCGACCTCCTCGATCAGGCGATCGCGCTCGATCCGGAGTTTGCCCTCGCCTACAGCCTGGCCTCGCGCTTTCACGGCGAGCTTTACTGGTTCGGCTACGACAAGACGCGCGCCCGCCTGGCACAGGGCAAAGCTGCGGTCGATCGCGCACTGCAACTGCGCCCGGAACTGGGTGATGCGCATCTCGCGCTCGCCTACCATTACTATTACGGCTACCGCGATTACGCCCGCGCCCGCCAGGAAATCGCCCTCGCCGCGAGGGCCACGCCAAATGACGCCGAAGTCTGGGACGGCCTCGCCGCGCTCGATCGGCGCGAAGGCAAGTGGGATGACGCGATCGCCAATTTCGAGCGCGCCCGGCAACTCGATCCGTACAATGGCGCCGTCCTTTGGAATCTCGGCGAAACCTATCTGGCCCGCGGCCGCTTCGATGAGGCCCGACGCACTTTCGCGGAAGGCCTAACGATCAGGCCCGACGCGCATCTTTTCCGCCTCCTGGACGCGTCGATCGAATTGCAAAAGGAGGGGAACCCGGCACCGCTCCGCGCCGCGCTTGGAAATGTCCCGCGCGCATTCGATCCGGGGGGCGCGGTCACGATCGTGGCGCTGCGTTTGAGTCTGATGGAACGCGATTACGACCGGACGGAGCGATTGCTCGAGGAGTCGGCGCGGGAAGAGTACAACGATCCGGGGGTGGGCGGAACGGCCGGCACGATCGACGGCTTCAGTTTTCCGAAAAGCTGGTTTGCCGGATTGGTCGCGCGTGGTCGCGGTCAGGTCGACCTGGCGCAACGAGAGTTTACCCGCGCCCGGCAGGCGGTGACACCGTGCGTCGAGCGCGCGCCCGACGATGCCAGGGCGAGCATGATGCTGGGATTGATCGACGCCATGCTCGGCCACAAAGCGGAGGCCATCCGGCACGGGCGGCAGGCGGTCGAATTCCTGCCGCCAACCAAAGACGCCTTCGACGGTCCGGCGATCGCGACCAATCTCGCCGTCATTTACGCGCAGGTGGGTGAAGCGGATCTCGCCCTCGAGCAGCTCGCTCCGCTGCTCAACATCCCGAACGGCCCCACGTCCGCGCTTCTCCGGATCGAGCCGGAATGGGATCCCATGCGGGGGGATCCGCGGTTTCAGAAATTGGCGGCTCGTTAGGCGGGGCTGGGGACAGCGGTATAAAACCGCCGTTCCTCGGTGGTGGAAAACTCCGTGCCAAATCCGAATCCCCGGCTTTAGTGGCGGCATCGTGTCGCTTCTCGCCCGGCAATTTCAGCGCCTTCCCGAATCGAGCCGGTCGCTCCTTCTCACGGGAATTTACGGGCTCTCCGGCGGGCTCGCCGCGGTGATTTTCGAGCTCGGGATCAACTGGTTTTACCTCTCCACTTTTGTCGCGCTCTCCCATCGCACGGCGACGGTTTTTCTCCTCGGCACCCTCGCCGTCATCGTCGCTTGTTCGTTAGGCGGCGGTTACCTTATGTTTCGGGTCGATCCCAGCGCGGCCGGCAGCGGCATTCCTCAACTCAAGTTCGCCTTCTGGCAGGATTTCGGAGTCGTTAGGCTAAAAACCATCGTGGTCAAATTCGTCGCCGGGCTTCTCCACGTCGGCGGCGGGATGAGTCTCGGCCGGGAAGGCCCCTCCGTGCATATCGCCGGCGGCGTCGCCTCGCAATTGAGCAGCGTGCTCGGCGTGCCGAAACAAAGACGGCGCCGCCCGGCCGCAGCGGCCGCCGCCGCGGGATTGGCCGCGGCCTTTAACACGCCGCTCGCCGCCATCACCTTCGTCCTCGAAGAAATCGTGCAGGACCTGAACAGCCCGCTGATCGGCGGCATCATCCTCGCCTCGGTTCTCGGCGCGTTCACCGTCCACGCCATCATCGGCCGCAACCCGGCCTTCGTTCTGCCGCAGATCGAAGGCACTTCCTGGGAAGTTTATCTCTGCGTGCCGTTCGCCTCGGCCTTTGCCTCACTCGTCGGAATCGGTTTTCAGAAAGCGACTCTGCGTCTTCGCCAGCTCTCGAAAAACTGGAACGGTCTGCCGCGCTGGATGCATCCGCTCCTCGGCGGCCTAACGGTTTGGGTGCTCGGCGTCGCCATCTTTCTCTGGTCCGGTCACCTCGGCGTTTTCGGGCTCGGTTACGACGACCTGACCGCGCTTCTCCATGGTAAAATTCCCTGGCTCCTGATCGTCGCGCTCCTGCTCGCGAAATGGATTTCCACGGTCGCCTGCTATGGCTGGGGCGGGTGCGGCGGCATTTTCGCGCCCCTTCTTTTCCTCGGCGCGACCGCGGGCGCGAGCCTCGGCGGGCTCGTCGGATTCGCCACGCCGCTCACGCCTAACGACCAAACCCTCCTCGCCGTCATCGGAATGAGCGCCTGCCTTAGCGCAGTCGTTAGGGCGCCATTCACCTCGATCCTCATCGTCTTCGAAATGACGCATCAATTCGCGCTCGTCCCCGCGCTCATGCTCGGCGCCCTGGTGAGCGAAACGCTCTCCCGCCGCCTAACGAAGGACAATTTCTACGATGCCGTTCTCGCCCAGGATGGGATTGTCCTGGTGCACGTCATTCCCCCGCGCGACCTCCGCACCTGGCAAGCCTATCCGATTTCTGCAATCGCGAATTTTCGTCCCGTCGTGATTAGCGATCTCTCACTCGAAAACCTGCGGATCGTGCTCGAGAAAAATCAGTTCAAACGCTTCCCCGTGGTCGCGGAAGGGAAACTGATCGGCACGCTGGCGCGGGTCGAAGCCGAGTTGGCGATCGCGGAGCAGCGTCCTCCCGTCCTCGAAAAAGTGGCGACCTGCCGGCGCAGTTTCACAATCAGCGAAGTGGCGCGGCTGCTGATCGAAGCGCCGGGCGGCTTCGCCGTGCTCGAAGCGGGCGACAAGCCGGCCGGGGTCATCACCTTGCACGACCTGCTCCGCGCCCAGGAAACCCTGGCCAGCCGCGCCACACACTAAGCCCGCGAGGCGGAGATTATGACCGCGTCTTGCCAACACTCGGCCGGCGCGTGCGCTCCCCGGAAGCAGACGCCGCTCCCGCCTGATGGACGCTCGTTAGGCAGGATCGTAGTTCAGGTTCGGCGCAAGCCACTTCTCGATTTCGCCTAACGACTCGCCCTTGCGCCTGGCGTAGTCCGCGGTCTGGTCGGGCTGAATTTTTCCGACCCCGAAATAGCGCGCTTCCGGATGCGAGAAGTAGAGCCCGCTCACGCTCGCGCCCGGATGCATTGCGTAGGACTCCGTCAGCCGCACGCCGGCGTTTTTCTCCGCCTCCAGCAGGCGAAAGAGCGCGCGCTTTTCCACATGATCAGGCGAGGCCGGATAACCCGCGGCCGGTCGAATCCCCCGGTAACGCTCGCGAATCAGTTCCTCTTTCGTTAGGCCTTCGCTCGCGCCGAAGCCCCACGCGATCCGGGCCTCGTGATGAAGGTATTCCGCGAAAGCCTCCGCGAAGCGATCGGCCAGCGCTTTCGTCATGATCGCGTTGTAATCGTCGAGCTCCTGCTTGAACTGCAGCGCCAGCTCGTCCGCGCCGATTCCTCCCGTGACCGCGAACCCGCCAAGATAATCGCGCCGTCCGGAACTTTTTGGCGCCACGAAATCAGCCAGGCAGTAGTTGGTCTGACCGGCCGGCTTCTGCATTTGCTGGCGAAGAAAATGAAACGTCGCGATGACTTCGTCGCGCTTCTCATCGCGATAAATCTCGACGTCGTCGCCTAACGAATTCGCCGGCCAGAAGGCGTAAACGCCGCGAGCGGTGAGCAACTTCTCGCCCATGATTCGCTTGAGCAGCTTTTGCGCATCGGCGAAAAGCTCGCGCGCCTGCTCGCCGACCACTTCATCCTCGAAGATCGCCGGATAGCGTCCGCGCAACTCCCAAGTGTGGAAAAAGGGCGACCAATCGACAAACTCGACCAGCGTCGCGAGCGAAACTTCCCTCACGAGTTCACCGGCCTGCTCCGCTGCGGATGAGTATGATCGCACTCCCAGAAATTCGGGCACGGGCGGTTCGTAGTTGGTCCAATCGGTCGTTAGGCCATTCGCCTGCGCCTGCTCGAGCGTGAGCATCTTTTTATCCCGATTTCGATTGGCATACTCGTTCCGCAGCCGCTCGTAATCCGTCCGCGTCGTGGCGTCGAATTTCAGTTTCGCCTCTGGATTTAAGAGCGAATTCACCACCCCCACGGCCCGGGAAGCGTCGAGCACGTGCACGACGCTTTCCGGATAATGCTGCGCAATTTTCACCGCGGTATGCGCGCGGCTCGTGGTCGCGCCGCCGATCAACAAGGGCAGACGAAAATCCTGCCGCTTCATTTCCTGCGCGACGTGCACCATTTCGTCGAGCGACGGCGTGATCAATCCGCTCAGCCCGATGATGTCCGCTTCACGTTCCCGCGCCGTCGTTAGGATCTTTTCCGCCGGCACCATCACGCCGAGATCGATGACTTCGTAATTGTTACATTGCAGGACGACGCCGACGATGTTTTTGCCGATGTCGTGCACGTCGCCTTTCACCGTCGCCATGACGATGCGGCCCTGCGGTTTTGAATTCGCGCTTTTCTCCGCTTCCATGAACGGCATGAGGTAGGCCACGGCTTTTTTCATCACCCGCGCGCTCTTCACCACCTGCGGCAAAAACATTTTGCCCGCAGCCGAAAAGATCGCCGACCACGCTCATGCCGGCCATGAGCGGCCCTTCGATGACGTCGAGCGGCCGCGCAGCTTTGGCGCGCGCCTCTTCCGTGTCGGCGTCGATGTAATCGACGATGCCCTTGACGAGCGCATGCGAAAGCCGCGCCTCGACCGGCTCGCTCCGCCAGGCTTCATCCTTGACCACGGCTTTGCCTTTCGACTTCACCCTTTCGGCGTAATCGACCAGCCGTTCCGTCGCCTCGGGGCGTTTGTTAAAGAGCACGTCCTCGACCAGCTCGCGCAGATCGGGCGCGATCTCTTCATAGACCGCGAGCTGCCCCGCGTTCACGATCGCCATGTCGAGCCCGGCGCGGATGGCGTGATAAAGAAAGGCCGAGTGCATCGCTTCGCGCACGGTGTTGTTGCCGCGGAAGGAGAAGGAAATATTGCTCACGCCGCCGCTGACCCGCGCGCCCGGGAGGTTGGCTTTGATCCAGCGCGTCGCCTCGATGAAAGCGATCGCGTATTCGTTATGCTCCTCGATCCCGGTCGCGATGGTGAGGATGTTCGGATCGAAAATGATGTCGTTAGGCGGAAAACTCGCCTGCTCGGTCAGGAGCCGGTAGGCGCGCGCGCAGATTTCGGTTTTGCGTTTGACCGTGTCGGCCTGGCCGCTTTCGTCGAAAGCCATCACGATGACCGCCGCGCCATAGCGCCTAACGAGTCGCGCCTGGCGCAGGAATTCCTCCTCGCCCGCCTTGAGCGAAATGGAATTGACCACGCCCTTGCCCTGCAAACACTTGAGGCCGGCCTCGATCACGCTCCACTTCGAGCTGTCGATCATGATCGGAATGCGCGAGATGTCGGGTTCGCTCCCGATGAGATGGAGGAAGCGCGTCATGGCCGCTTCGGAATCGATCATTCCCTCGTCCATGTTGACGTCGAGAATGTTGGCCCCGCCTTCGACCTGCTGGCGCGCGACGGCCAGCGCCGCTTCGTAGTCGCCGGCCAGGATGAGCTTGGAAAATTTCGGCGAGCCCGTGATGTTGGTCCGCTCGCCGACGACGAGGAAGCCGAAGTCGCGGGTGACGTTGAGCGCTTCGAGTCCGGAGAGATGAAGTGCGGAATCGGTCTCCGTCATGGGGCCAAAGCCGCAGCGAGCTCGAGGGGTTCAGTCGTGTCGCCTTCGAGCGGGAGGGCGCTCGGAATTTGCCGCGGTGGAAAATCGCGGACCGCTTCGGCGATCGCGCTGATGTGTTCGGGCGTGGTGCCGCAGCAGCCGCCCACAATATTGAGCCAGCCGTTGCGCGCCCAATCGGCCAGTTGCGGCGCGAGCGATTCCGGCGTTTCCGGAAAACCGGTCGGCGACAAGGGATCGGGCAAACCGGCGTTTGGATAGGCGCTCGTAAAACAGGGCGCGAGCCGCGCCATTTCCTCGACGTGCGGCCGCATCTCGGCGGGGCCGAGCGCGCAGTTCAGACCGACGACGAGCGGCTCGGCGTGCCAGATCGAAGTGAGAAAAGCTCCCACCGTTTGCCCGGTGAGCGTCCTGCCGGAAAGATCGGTGATGGTGCCGGAGATGAGGATGGGGACCTTTTTGCCTAACGACTCGAAAACTTCCGCGATGGCGAAGAGAGCCGCCTTGGCGTTGAGCGTGTCGAAGATCGTCTCGACGAGAAGAACGTCGACCTGGCCCTCGAGCAGGGCGCGCACCTGCTCGGCGTAGGTTTGGCGCAGCTGATCGAAGGTGACGGCGCGAAAGCTCGGATCGCTCACGTCGGGCGAGAGCGACGAGGTGACGGGGAGCGGGCCTAACGAACCCGCGACGAAGCGCGGCTGCCCGGTTTGGTTCGCAACGCGATCGGCGGCTCTTCGCGCCAGCTGCGCCGCGGCGACATTCATCTCGAGCACGAGCGCGACGAGCTCAGGATCGTCCACTACGCGCTGGAAGAACTCTTCGTCCTTGCGGCCGCTCGCCGGTTTGCCGGGAAAGAGAAAATCGTGCTGGCCGATGGTCGTGCCGCTGAAAGTGTTCGTCTCGATGATGTCGGCGCCGGCGGTGAGATACTGGGTGTGAATCTCTTCGATCAGCTCCGGCTTCGTGAGCTGGAGGAGCTCGAGCGCGCCTTTGAGATCCTTCGCCGGGTGCTTCGCGAAACGTGCGCCGCGGAATTCTTCCTCGGTCAATTTATGGCGTTGCACCATCGTGCCCATGGCGCCGTCGAGGATGGCGATGCGTTGGCGGAGGAGGGCGGCGAGGGGATGATCGGAAAAAGTGTGCACAGCGAAGTCCCCACTTAACGACAAGGAGACGCTCTCGGCAACTAACAAATTGACGCATCATGATACGTCAATGCGTTATGTGTCCTCGTGCTCCTGCTCGTAATCGTGCTCGTCGAAACCTCCCCTGATCGATTACGAGCACGAGCACGAGGAAGAGGAAGAGCTTCCCTTTGCGCTGCCTCGAAAGTTTAATTCCGTCGTGGAAGCGATTCAGATTTATCGCGCGCTCAATCGCACTCAGCGCAACACTTTCCTCGCCTGCTTCCTCGGCTGGACGCTCGACGCGCTCGATTTTTTCCTCCTCACCTTTGTCGTCAAGGATGTCGCCGGCGAGTTCTCCGTTTCGCTCGTGAAGGTGACCTTCGCCATCACTCTCACCCTGATGATGCGCCCGCTCGGCGCGCTCATCTTCGGCATGCTCGGCGACCGCTTTGGCCGGCGCATCCCGCTGATGGCCGACATCATTTTCTACTCGGTGATGGAGCTGCTCACGGCCTTTTCGCCTAACTATACCGTCTTCCTCATTTTTCGGGCGCTCTACGGGATCGGGATGGGCGGGGAATGGGGGCTCGGGGCGTCTCTCGCGATGGAATGTCTGCCGGCCAAGGCACGGGGCCTGGCCTCGGGAATTTTGCAGCAGGGCTATTCATTTGGGTTCCTCCTCGCGGCGATCGTCTACTGGATCGTCTTTCCGCACTTTGGCTGGCGGGCCTTGTTCGTGGTCGGCACGTTGCCGGCGCTGCTCGTTATTTATATCCGGACGCAGGTGCCGGAGTCGGAAGTCTGGCAGCGCCAGCGCGCGAGCATGAAGGAGAGCTCGTTAGGCGTGGGGCGGATGATCGCGCAGAACTGGCGGCTCCTGGTTTACGCCGTTCTGCTCATGACGGCTTTCAATTACATGTCGCACGGCACCCAGGATCTGTACCCGACCTTTCTGCAAAAGCAGAGGCAACTTTCGGTCAATCAAACCGCTCCGGTGGCGATCATTTACAATCTGGGCGCGATCTGCGGCGGCACGATTCTCGGTTTTTATTCGCAGCGCTGGGGCCGGCGCCGAACGATCATCGTGGCCGCGATCCTCGGCACTGCTCCTCATCCCGGTCTGGATTTTTTCGCCGACGTTGCCGCTCCTCATCGTGGGCGGGTTTTTCATGCAATTCATGGTGCAAGGGGCGTGGGGGGTGGTGCCGGTGCATTTGAACGAACTCTCGCCGCCCGCCTGGCGAGGGACTTTTCCGGGCGTTGTTTATCAACTGGGCAATTTCTTTTCCGCCAACGCGGCGATGTTGCAGGCGAAACTGGCGGAGCATTTCGTTAGGCCAAATGGGCAGCCGGATTACGCCCTCACGATGGCTTGCGTGATGGTGGTTGTTTTTCTCACCCTCATCCTGCTCTCCGCCATCGGGCGGGAAGCGCGCGGGATCGAGTTCTAAGCGGCAATCAAGCTCTCGTTAGGCGTTTTTGTGGACGCCTCCCTCTGGGAAGCGCGAGGGTTGGTCGGGAGCTGGGTAGCGTGCGGGAGTGCAAGCCCGCGCTTGCGCAGAGCGAAGCGTCTACAGGGGCGCGTGGCCCTAACGAAAAGTTGGCGCCGTGTCTCCGGGAAATTTGGCAGCGAAAGCCGGTTGGCGGCGGTAGACCCCTTCGCCGTATCGATAATCGACGATCGCTTCGGCAATTTTGTCGGCCAACTGCTCTCGATAAGCGCCGCTGCCGACCAGGTTGCCTTCGGAGCGGTTACTCAGGAAACCGCATTCCACGAGCACGGAGGGATACTGCAGATTGCGCAGAACTCGAAAGCCCGCGACGTGGACTCCGCGGTTCGCGGCCCGGGGCAAAGTGGCGAGGTTGCGCTCGATCGCGGCGGCCAGCGGGTAGGCGTATGGCGAATGATAATAAGTCTCGAAGCCGCGCACGCCGCGCCGGCGCGCGTCATTGAAGTGGATGCTGACGAAGATCGAGTTCTTCTCCGTGTTTCCCATCGCGACGCGCTCGTCGAGCGGGATGAAAGTGTCGTTCGCGCGCGTCATAACGGTATGGAGCTGCGATTCGCGGAGCTTGCGATTGACCCGTTGCGCGACGTCGAGAGCGACGGTTTTCTCCGGCGGACTGTAACGTCGGACCGCGCCGCTATCCTTGCCGCCGTGGCCGGGATCGATCACGACGGTGTCGAAGGTATGACTCGTGTTTGTGGCGACGGTGGTGCAACCGCCGAGTAACGCCGCGGCCGCGCAGGCGCCGAAGATGACGAGGCAATTTGGGCGGAGCATCGTTTTCCATATAGCGAAACCCGTGCCGCGCAAACCGAAAGGATGGCGGCGGCAGAATTCAGGACATTGCGTGGAAAACGCTTGTTTTTTGCGTGGTCGCACTTAATGGCTAGCCTCGATTTATGGTGAAACGGCTAACGATTATTTTGGTGCTCTGCAGTTTGAGTTTGGGCGGATGCAGGAAGGGAAAAGAAGCGAAAAAAAATGGGCAACCCTTGAACTCCAGCCCGGTCCCCGTCGCCGTGGCGGCCGCTCCGACTGCAAAGCCATCTCCGACCAAGCCGCCGATCGACCAGAACGCTCAAGTCATTGTCTTCGGCTATCACCGCTTCGTGAAAAAAGTGCGGCGGCCCGACACCGAGATCACTCCCGAAGCGTTCGAGGCGCAAATGAAGGAGCTGCAGGATCACAAAATCTCGGTGATCGCGATGCAGGATTTTCTCGCCTGGAAACGTGGTGAGAAAAATATCCCGGCGCGCGCGGCCATCATCACAATCGATGACGGCTATAAGTCGGGCTACGAAGTGGCCTGGCCGATTCTGAAAAAGTATGGCTACCCGCTGACGCTCTTCATTTATACCGAAGGGATCAAGGGCGGCCACTATGGCGGAGGTGAAGCCATGAGTTGGGAACAGCTCGGCGAAATGCGCGACGCCGGGGTCGACATCGAAGCCCACAGCGCGACCCACCAGGACCTGCGCAAACCGTACGACAAATTGACCAAGCGCCATCTCAATCCCGAGGAGTATGCGGAGTGGCTCGATGGCGAAGTGGGCGGTTCGAAGGCGACGCTCGAGCAGAAGCTCGGCATCCGGGTGGACTGCTTTGCCGTTCCTTTCGGCTACTACAACGAGCGGGTAAAGGAAGCCACCCAGAAGGCACGTTTCGAGGCGGTCTTCACCGTCTATGGGCAGAAGCTGACCTACGGCTCGCCTAACGATTCGTTAGGCCGTTACATGATCGAAGCGAACAAACCGAAGGTTTTCGAGGAGGCGATCAACTTCGGCGGATCGTCGAGCGGAGGGTCGGTTCCGGTTGAGGAAATTCCGACCGCCAGCCTGAGGGCCGAGCCGGCCGACGGCGCCGTCGTGCAAGATAAGACGCCAATGATCCGGGCCAATCTCGGCGGCCTCGCCACCCTCGATCCCGGTTCCGCGAAGATGCGTGTCAGCGGCCTCGGCCTCGTTCCGGCGAAGTTCGATCCGAAGACCAAGATCATTTCCTATCAAGTCACGCAACCGCTGCACGGCGATGCCTGCACCGTGATCGTGGAAGCGAAATCGGCCGGGAAAAAAGTCGAAGCGCATTGGACGTTCACCTTGAAAGAAGCCGCGGTGAAGGCGAAAGACGCACCCGCCGCGGCCGCGCCCACCCCGAAGAAATAAAAAGACGCACTGCGGAAATCTATTCGTTAGGCGAAGGGCCGCAAAACTATGTTTCCATAAACGGCGCTTCTGCGTATAACGGGAGCATGAGTTTAAATCTCGAAGTCCTTTCGCGCGCGGCGGATCAGGCCCGCGGTCTTTGCATGGATGCCGTCCAGGCCTCCAAATCGGGTCATCTCGGCTTGCCCTTGGGCTGCGCCGAAATGGGTGCGGTCCTCTACGGTTACGCGCTCAAACACAATCCCGACCAGCCGCGCTGGATCGGTCGCGATTATTTTATCCTCTCAGCCGGGCACGGCTCGATGTTCCTCTACGCCTGGCTCAACCTGAGCGGTTACGATTTGCCGATGTCGGAGATCAAACGCTTCCGGCAACTGCACAGCAAGACGCCCGGGCATCCGGAGTTTTTTGAAACCCCGGGAGTGGAGTGCACGACCGGTCCGTTAGGCCAGGGCGTCGCCAATGCGGTTGGCATGGCGATGGCGGCGAAGATGGCGGCGGCGCGCTTCAATACCGCCGAGCACAAGATTTTCGATCAACATATTTTCTGCCTCGCCGGTGACGGTTGTTTGCAGGAAGGCGTCTCCGCGGAAGCGAGTGCTTTTGCGGGGCATTTTGGGCTCGATAATTTGATCCTGATCTACGACTCGAACGCGGTCACGCTCGATGCCATGGCGAAGGTCACCCAGAGCGAGGATACCGGAATGCGCTTTCGCGCCTATGGCTTCGACGTGCAGGAAGTGCAAGGCGACGACATGCAGGCGTTCCTCGACGCGCTCAACACCGCGAAAGAAAGCGACAACGGGAAACCGAAGATGATCATCGCACATACCTTGATCGGCAAAGGCATTCCTGAAGTCGCGGGGACGAACAAGGCGCACGGAGAAGCCGGGGTGAAGTACGTCGACGCCGCGCGCAAGGGACTCGGGCTTCCCGAGGAGCATTATTTCGTCTCCGACGACGTGCGCGATTACTTCGCGGAACACAAAAAGCATCTCGTCACGGAATACGACAAGTGGGAAAAGACTTACCAGGCGTGGCGCAAAGCGAACGCGGAACAGGCGCAGATGCTCGACGACGCGATCGAGAAGAAAGTGCCGGAAGATTTGTCCGACAAGATCCCGGTTTTCCCTAACGACAGCAAGATTGCGACGCGCAAGGCCGGGAGCGACGTGCTCCAGCCGCTCTCGCAGGCGATGCCGTTTCTCATCAGCGGCAGCGCCGATCTCCACGGCTCGACCTTGAACTACATCAAGGACGGCGGCGATTTCGCGCGCGATCAACCAGGCGGGCGCAACATTCATTTTGGCATTCGCGAACACGGGATGTGCGCGATCATGAATGGCGTCGGGTATCACGGCATCTTTCGTGCCTCGGGTGCGACCTTTCTCGTCTTTACCGATTACTGTCGCGCCTCCATCCGCCTGGCCGCGCTTTCGCGACTGCCGAACATTTACATTTTCACGCACGACTCGATCGCGGTCGGCGAGGACGGCCCGACGCACGAGCCGGTCGAGACGGTCAGCAGCGTGCGGGTGATGCCGCAGATCGATGTCATCCGGCCGGCTGATCCGGAGGAGACAGCCGGAGCTTTCATCGCGGCGGCGCAACGCACGGATGGTCCCACCTTTCTCGCCTTGACGCGACAGGCGGTGCCTCTTCTGAGCGACATCGATGTGAAAGTGCGGCGCGACGGCGTTCTTAAAGGCGGTTACATCGCGAAAAAGGAAACGGGAAAACTCGAACTCATTCTCCTTTCCTGCGGGAGCGAGTTGCAGCACGCGCTCGCGGCCGCGAAAGAGCTGGGCGAGGGGACGCGAGTCGTCTCGATGCCGTGCTTCGAGCGTTTCGCCCGTCAATCGGATAGTTATCGCGCAGAAGTTTTGCCTAACGAATGTAGGAAACGGGTGGCGATCGAGGCGGGAGTGCCGCAGATCTGGTCGCAATACGTTGGGCTGGACGGAAAGATCGTGGGTATCAATCGCTTCGGTATGAGCGGGCCGGGCAACGAGGTCATGAAGGAACTCGGGATTGACGCACAACACGTGATCGATGCCGCGAAGTCGTTAGGCTAAGCTTGCCTACGCGTCTGCGGAAGCCCCGGCACCGCCAGGGCTCCCGCGCATCCGCGTTCCTTTTAGCCGCGAGGAGTTATCTTCGTTGCCGTAAGCGTGCCGGTCATCTCAACGAGGAAGTTTCCATTCAGGTCGTAAACCTTTTGATCGAACGTTCCCGAGTAGGTCATGCCGTCCTGGCTGACCGTATTTGTTTGCGTTTCCAGGATACGCCCGTTGAACACGCCATTCGGATCGTAGGTGTAGACGACGTGGTAGTCGTGAACGGTACCGTTGGGCGTCTGTTTATAGGTCCCCTGGCAGATTGCGCCCGGGTAGATGGAATTCACTTCGAATTCCTGGCCGTCGCTGTGCCATTGGTCGTAGGTCTCGAATAACTGAGTCGAGCCCTGGAAGTAATGGACGTTCCAGAGACCGACGATCGATTGATGCCCCGCGGCCTGCGTGCTGGCGGGCGCCAGGCCGAGGCCGGCCAGCACCAGCGCGAGGGCCAGGGCCGGGAATGAGTTTGATGTGATGATTGGTTTGCTTTCGCATGGTTAGTTACCTTTCGTTTGTTGGTTTTGTTGTTTCACCGTCACTGGGTAATGCAACAAAACCGGCGCGAGGTTACGGGGAACGTTGCGAAATCTTTCCGGCGTCGTTAGGTGCGAGCGAGGCGACAATCTTCTCGAAGCGCGGATCGCCCCGCAGCGAATCCCAGTAGGGATTGAGGCGAATATCGCCGTAGGATACTCCTCCCGGAATTATCGCGAGAGTCTTCAATTGCTCGATCGCCACATCACGTTCGCCTGTCCAGGCACAAATCACAGCATAGAAGTAAAGAACGTCTGCACTGTCGAAAGAATCGTTCGCCGCAGGCGCAAGCTCCACTGCCCGGCGCCCCTCCCGCAGCGCTTCTTCTTTTCGCCCAAGTGCCGCATCGATTAGACCCAGGATGCCGAGATTTGGACCCCATCCGTCCAAATATTTCTCTTCTAGCGCACGCGCGGCGGTAAAGGCGATCTGCGCAGCCGCGGCATCGCCTTTCATCCGAGCCACCAGACCTTGCACGACAGGTCTGCTGAATCGCGCACTGCCTACGGTTCTTGGATCAAGACCTCTTGGTCCAAAACCAGGGTCTCCCATCGCGGTTGACGCGTGCTCAGCCTCATCAGCGTCCCGCTCGTACCAGGCGAAAAGGCCGGTGAAGTTCTCGGGCCAGGCGAGACGGCCCTGGAACTTCTCATTAAAATCATGAAGTGGTCGAAGATCCGCCCGTTCAAGGAAGTCGATGCGTGCCCGCCGCGCCCGATGCTCAACGTTGTTTGGTTCAAGGCTGATGATTCGATCAACGATTGCCCTTTCCCGGATATAGTTTCGCATTAACTCGGTAGTTACAGCCACGCTAAGGAGAATCTTAACGTTTTGCGGATCCAGCTCTATTGCGCGATCGAGCTCCCGCGCGGCTTCATCCCAACGACCCTGCCGGCGGTCGATTAAGCCACTCCATTCAAAGACTCGCGCGTCGTTAGGCAACGTCCGCCGCGCGAAAGCAAGTTCGCGGTGGGCTTTGTCGTAGTCCAGGTGGCCATGGTAAAAGTGTACCGCCAGAGCAAGGTGTGCCTCGCCTGCATCTGGCTTGAGACGAAAAGCAGTATCGATTGCGGATTTTGCCAGCGCCAGGTCAGTCTTGGCATCATCCTCATGAAAAGCGAGTTCATCGTGTGCCTCAGCCAGCCTGCAGTATGCGAGAAAAAAATTGGAATCACGCGCGATTGCCTGATTAAGCAATTCGACGGCTCGGAGATAATCCCTGCTTGGTTGTTCCGGCAACCCATAAAGCGGCCCGGTGTCGATCAAAGAGGCCGCCTGGACATAAAGGTCGTAGGCAGCAAGATTCTTGGTCGGCCGCTCTTGTATGGCGGCCAGTTCGCGAGCTGAGAGTTTGGCTCTAAGTCGATTTGCGATTGACTGCGCTACTTCGGTCTCGATCGCGAACACGTCACTCAAATCCCGGTCGTATTCGTCGGCCCAAACGTCCTGGTCGGTGCGAGCGTCCACCAACTGCGCATTCACGTGCAGCTTGCTACCAGCACGTCGCACCGTCCCTTCGAGCACGTGTGACACGCGCAGCGCCTTGCCGATCTGGCGCACATCCTGTTTGCCGCGAAATTGCATGACGCTGCTGCGGCTGATCACCTTTAGGTCGGCGATTTTCGCCAGTTTGATCAAAATGTCGTCCTGGACGCCGTCAGCAAAGAAGGCGTGCTCTTTGTCGTCGCTCAGATTTTCAAATGGCAGCACGGCGATTCCAGTCATTACCGGTTGCGGGATAAATTCAGTTTTCCAAATGATCCAGCCTGCGGCCGCTGCCAAAGCAACCAGCGACGCTATTAGCAGCGCGCTGGTTGGATTTCGTCGCACCCATTTGGTTCCTCGCGCGAGAATTCCAGTACGCCGCGCCTGAATCGGTTCATGTCGCAACCAGCGTTCCAGGTCTTCGGCAAGAGCCAGGGCGGACGGGTAGCGACGCTGCGGATCTTTCTCGAGACATTTCAAACAGATTGTCGTTAGGTCGCGATCCACTTTGGTATTCCAGAGGCGCGGATTTCTCGGCTCCGTCTCCAGAACCAGGCGGATCGTTTCGTAAGTCGTGCCGCCAGCGAAAGGCGGATGGCCGGTGAGCAGTTGGTAAAAGACCGCGCCGAGCCCGTACACATCGGTCGCATTCGTGAGCCGGCCGCCATTTCCCGCGGCTTGTTCCGGCGCGATGAAGCTCGGTGTGCCCAGCACCTCGAGCGTGCGCGTGATCGTGCTCTCGTTTTCCACCAGACGCGCCAATCCGAAGTCGGCCAGATGCGGTTCGCCCTGAACATCGAGCAGAATATTTCCCGGCTTGATATCGCGATGAATGATTCCCCGCTCATGCGCGAAGTGCGCGGTGCGCGCGAGACTCGCGATGATCTCCACCGCGCGCCGCAGCGGGAGCGGTTCGCGCCTGACGAATTCATCGAGCTGACCGCCTTCGACGAATTGCATGCTGTAAAAGCAGGCTCCGTCGTGCTCGCCGACATCGTAGATCGGAACGATCCCGGGATGTTCCAGACTCGCCGCCGCTTCGGCCTCGCGACGGAAACGTTTCAAATGCGTCTCGCTCGCCCAATGTCCGAGCCCGATAATCTTCAGCGCGACGAGGCGCTTCAGACTTTTCTGCCGGGCGCGATAAATCACGCCCTGGCCGCCGCGACCTATTTCCTCGAGCAATTCATAGTCACCAAACTCCGCCAGAACGGGCTCGCGCGGCTGATCGGTCTCGCCACCGGCAAGCAGATGGAGTCCGGCCTCCAAAAGGCACGCACCGCACAGTCCGGCTGGATCGTCGGCGTGAATCATTGCGCCGCATTTTTGGCAAAGCCTGCTCGTGGCGGTGGGATCTTTCGCCATCTCCATAGGGTAATGCACGAGATTTGGCCCGAGGTTACGTGCGCAGGACGGCGATCAGGTGTCGCAACTCGTTTTCGAGATCGTCTTCCGTCGCCACCGTCTGCGCGATCTCGTCGCGCAAACATTCGCGATAGCGCAGCCGCATCCGATGAAAAGCCTGCTTCAAAGCGTTCTCGGTCATTTCGAGTTCCTGCGCCATCTTAGCCTGCGAGAGATGTCCCGGCTCATCCGCGAGCAGCACTTTCAGGTGATCGAACAAAGGCCCTTTTCCGGCGCCGCGGTATTCCCCATCGAGGCGCGCGAGCACCTGATCGAGCACCGCGGTGGCCCAACGGCGTTCGTAGATCTGCTCGGCGGTAAGGGTTTCGGTCGGCTCCAGATCGAAGCGTTGATTGAGCATGATCTCGTCGAGCGAAATAGGCTGCTCGCCCCGGCCACGCTTGATCGCGCTCGCGCGCTCATGCTCATTGGCGAGAAAGTTTTTCAGAGAAACCAGCAGGTAGGAGCGCAGCCGGCCCTTTTCGCGCCGGGCTATCTCGAAATTTCTGTGGGCGAGAAAGCGGGCGAAAAATTCCCGGGTCAGGTCCTCGGCTTCCTCCGGCGAATAATTTTCTCGCCTAACGAATGCGTAAAGCGGCCGCCAGTAGCTGCGGCAAAGTTTTTCCAGGGCTTCCCGGGCCGATGGAGAGTCGCCCTGCGCGCAAAGAACCACACTCCAGTGCGTCGTGAGGAACGCAGCACCTCCGTCTTTGAACACGCCCGGGGCCACGAACCCGACTCTACCAATTTCCCCGGTCGATCAGCAAGAAAGTTGCGGGGGATCGATCCGGTGATCAATCCTGCAAATCTGGGAACGCGCAAGCCGGACGCTGGCTACAACAATTTCCCGGCAATGGACACGCTCTGGCTCAGCGGAAAAGCCGGTCGTAAAGCCACTCGAGGAATTAAACTTGGCCTTAATGATGCCGGAGTAGTGAATTTCTGCCTCCGCCGTGGAGGTGGTGTAAGGCGCGCTGGCGGCGGCCGCGGCGAAGGCGCTCCCGGGAGCGGGCGAAAGGGCTAGGGTCCGATTGGAACGACGGTCCCTTTAAGAGGAAACGCGGCGATTGGCAAATCAACCTTGACGTAAGTCCGGATCTTTCCCGCGGAGAATAAAGGTTACTCCCACTCACTGGAAGACCCTTGTCCTCTCAGTTTCCTCGAACCAAGAAGCAATCAGGGCAGTCTCTCGCCACGATGCGACTTCGCGATCATGTAGTCCCTGGCATTCACACTCCCGTCGTGGTTGAGGTCGTCGCGGAAGTTACTGCTGTCCACGGGGGAGGGAGCCACCGCCCGGATGGCCTGACCATCCAAGGAATCCACCACCCCGCTGCCATCGACGTCGCCGATGAGTTTGCCGTAGGTCAGCGTGGCAGTAGTCCATTCGCCCCGGTCGTCGAGAATGTCATTCACTGTGAGGGTGATGTCCGTTGCGTCGCAGCTCCTGTCTTGCACCGTGACGATGAGGCTCTCTGCATCGTGCGGATCGAGCCAGACGCTCGCGCTGCCGCAACTGCTGACAGCGCTGCCCACTCCTACAAGGTTGTGATTGAACGTGAGATAGATCGAGTCGCCGCCGGCGCGGCTTTCGATGCCTTCAGCGCCCGTGACCGGGAGCGGGAGATCGAAGTTGCCGGCCGCCCCGTGCCTCTTGCGCGAGAACGCGCTTTGCAGCACGAGCTTGTCTTCGCCAGCAACCGTTAGGCCCATGGAGTAGTCGTACGGTTGACCAAAGTCCGCAGTGGACTGGAAGTCCGCGTGAAAGAACGGGCTATCGAGGAAAGCATTTTGGTTGTTACCCGGAGGCTGGCCCACCGCATGCGCGCCGCTGGTCGTGGAAATATACGAACGACCGGTGAGGTCGCCGATCGGTGTGACGTTCAGGAAGTAGCCATTCCCCGGAGGCAGGTAAACGAAGATTCCATTCACTTGCACCGTGTATTCGGTGTAGCCAAACCCGCTTCGACCAGTCGCAGTAACCGTCGGGGTAACTGTCATTCCGCTGGCAATGAGGGTGCCACCGGAGCCGGGGAAGATCCCTTGCCGGATTTCCCAAGTGGCGCCGATGATGTTCGTGTCGGTGAGGTTGTTGGAGAAGACGGCGCCGACATCCAACCCCGGCGACTCGACATCGAAGTCATCGTAAATGTGAGAGTATTGACCCGCACCCAGGATGGTGTCCTCCTCATTGGAGAGGCCGTCGACCCCGTTGAAGTCCCCGTTGTACCAGAAAAGGCCCTCTGCTGGATTCTGAGCTGAAGTCGGGGTCGCGGTCGAGGCTGCTCGAATCATCCGACCGCCCGGCAGGCCGATATCATTGCTCAGCCCGACGACATCGTTGGCTCCCGGCTTGATCTGAAGCGTCTCAGCCGGCGCTAAGAGACTGGCCCCTTGCGCTGAGACGGAAAAGGGAGGGGCCACTCTGCCCTTGATTTGCGCCGCTGACGGCGCCTGCGCCCGCGCGAAGGAAGCCACCAAAGCCCATGCCGACAGCATGACTATCCGCCTGGTCGAGTTTTGCATGAACGCCAGCACCCGACTTCCGCGCGGGAGTGTCAAGATAATTTTCTATACGATACTCTGACCCCTACGATACTGGAGGGATGAGCTCCGCGAATCCGCTCCGCGACGGCCGTCAGCCGATTTTCGGCCAGGTTCGAGAGCTAACTCCTATCCCTGGCAACTGGGCCCGCGCCTGCGCTAGCTCATCGCCCGATTGCCGGGCAAGCCGCAGCGTTTCCGCAATGCCTCGGTCTCGGCGCTCGGCGGATACTCCGTCTCGATCGCGAACTGCACTTTTCTCCGGCGTCGCCCGATCTGATCGCACTGTTCCCTGAAACTCTGGCGCGAGCTGCTCGCATTCTTCTGCGCCTTGCCCTGCTTCGTCTGCGCGCCGGTGTAGATACCAAGATTCGTCTCGAACATCGCGATCGCGCCCGGCGGTCAGACCCGGCAGCGAATCCTGCGGCGTGATCGGGTTTCCGTCCTCATCGGTCGTCCGCACCAGATCATAAACCGTGTTTCCCACTTGTTCGATCTCCTTCCGGGAAGCGAGTTTCGCCCAGACGAAATAACTCTTTAGCATGGCCGGGTTATTCTCTTCGTATCTGCCCTTGGCCCGCGCCTGCTCGTAGCGGTGCGATCTGTCGGCATCTCCATAGGGTAATGCACGAGATTTGGCCCGAGGTTACGTGCGCAGGACGGCGATCAGGTGTCGCAACTCGTTTTCGAGATCGTCTTCCGTCGCCACCGTCTGCGCGATCTCGTCGCGCAAACATTCGCGATAGCGCAGCCGCATCCGATGAAACGCCTGCTTCAAAGCGTTCTCCGTCATACCGAGTTCCGTCGCCATGGCCGCCTGTGAAAGATGCCCCGGCTCATCCGCCAGGAGCACCTTCAGGTGATCGAACAAAGGTCCTTTTCCAGTGCTGCGGTATTCCCCATCGAGGCGCGTGAGCACCTGATCGAGCACCGCGGTGGCCCAACGGCGTTCGTAGATCTGCTCGGCGGTCAGGGTTTCGGTCGGCTCCAGATCGAAGCGTTGATTGAGCATGATCTCGTCGAGCGAAATAGGCTGCTCGCCCCGGCCGCGCTTTACGGCATTGGCGCGCTGGCGCTGGTTTGAGAGAAAATGCTTCAGCGCCACCAGCAGGTAGGAACGCAATCGGCCCTTCTCGCGTCGGACGGCGTCGAAGTCCCGGCGTTCCAGAAGACACGCGAAAAATTCCTGGGTCAGATCCTTCGCGTCTTCTGGGTCGTGACCATCCCGCCTAACGAATGCGTAAAGTGGCAGCCAATAACTGCGGCAAAGCGTCTCGAGCGCATCGCGGGCCGCGGCGGACTCTCCCTGTGCGGCCAGGACGACGCTCCAGCGCGTGGTGAGAAAAGCCGACGCGCCATGATCGGGCGTGTTCGGCGAGGGATTCACCGGGGCCGAATGTACTGCGCCGGCGGGTGATTCGGCAAGACTAAAGGAAGCGGGACTGAGCGGGGTGGCCGTTGATTCGACGCCCAGCACGTCATCGATGCGGCGAAGTCGTTAGGCTAGTCCTGTGGCGCGGAGCTTCCAGCTTGCGCGGTTCTACTTCATCCGCTGGCCTTGCCACCGCGCAGCTGGAAGCTAGCGCCACGACGTGACAGCCGAGACGGCTGTATTACAGGCGTGTGACACTCCCGCCTAACGAATGCCCAAGAAGCCCTGGCCTTCCTGCGCGGCGAACCGGCCGCGTTCAAGGAATGCCTGCAATAGTCAGCGCTTGGAACGACTGGAGGGACGGGCGCCGTCCCGTCCGTGTTTCACTCTCGGACGACGCGGCGGTCGTCCCTTCAGGCCGGGACTGGAGCGCGATGCTCTGTGATCGCGTCTTTCATCCTCGCCCGACGAAGCGGAACGCTCCAGTCCGCCTAATAGGTAGAGCAGCGGTGGGCGAATGCCCAACTCCGCTGCCACCTTGGCCGCGCTGCGACCGCTATTGCGCCAGAGCGCCAGGGCCTCCTGTTGATACTGCTCGGTATACCTCGCTCTCTCGCCGAGCTGGCTTGCTGATCTGTGTCTCCATGTGGGTTCCTCGGGTTTTTGACCCTTAGCCCAGTGTCCGTCAATTCAGGGCAACCCCAGCTCTTGAATCTTGCGATAAACAAGATGGCGCTTTCGAAACTTTTTTGCGGGATTAACGACAGGAAGCGAGCCGCGTCCGCGAAATGAGGCAACACTAGCCCGGACAAGGTCCCGGTCAGTTCTTTATATAGACAGCTACGGTCAATCCATTTTTCTTGCCCTTTAAGGTGAGAGTTGTCGTTCCCAACTTGGTATAGCCATCCGGTGCAGGGTTGCCCGTAGGGTAAAAGATGATTGCCCCTGTGAAGACTCCCTCGCCAGCCGGTCCTTGCGGACCTTGGGGACCAGCCGGTCCTTGCGGTCCCGCTGGGCCTGGATCGCCCTGGGCACCAGTGGGACCCGTCGCGCCGGTGTCGCCCTGCGGGCCCTGAGGACCTTGCGGACCGACTGGACCAGCCGGGCCTTGTGGGCCGACCGGACCGGTAGCGCCTGTCTCTCCTTGCGAGCCCTGAGGCCCGGCGGGTCCGGCGGGTCCTTGTGGACCCGCATCACCTTGCGGACCTTGGGGACCAACGGGCCCAGGGGAGCCCTGCGGTCCGGCAGGCCCAGGAGGGCCTTGCAACGTGCTGATGTCGGCGGTGCCCATCTGGCCATTTGGGTCGATGACCACCGCCATCGGATTGGTCAAGGTCACACTCGAAATACCGGCAATAAAGGTTGCTGTCTGAGTGCCAGGGGTTCCGATGCGGATGGTATCAGCCTCACCGGCTACTCCGGGGTTACCGATGTCGATATTGTTATCGCCAGTTGTCAGGTAACCACCGGCGTACAGCACCGAGGGCAATGTTATTGCTGCCGGTGGTGTTGGAGTAGAGCGCCCCGAAACCGCTAGCGGTATTGCTATCAGCGGTCGTGTTTGCAGACAGTGCCTGGAAGCCGTTGGCGGTATTGTCAGAACCCGTGGTATTGAAAAGGAGCGCTGGAAGCCCGTTGGCGGTATTGTCAGAACCCGTGGTATTAAAAAAGAGTGCGAACGAGGCGTTAGCTAAATTGTTAGAACCGGTGGTGTTATTGATGAGCGCTGAGTTTCCATCGGCGGTGTTGTCCTGACCGGTTGTGTTGTTGCGTAGCGCCCCGAAACCGGTGGCAGTGTCTTGATCACCGGTGGAATTGGCGTAGAGCGCACCAGCGCCGCTGGCCGTGTTGGAACTCCCAGTCGTGTCGTGATAAAGTGCCTCGTAGCCGTCAGCTGTATTGCTGCTGCCGCTGGTTAAGGTTATAAGCGCCTGCACGCCAAAGCCGCTGTCGTCGAGTCCGGTGGTCGTGCTGTTCCCCGAGCCGGCGTAAAAAACATCGGTGGAATCGACCGCGCGGGCCGTCGGCGACCACGCAAAAGCGCAGATCAAACCCAGGAGCGAAGGAATGAGACGTTGGAGGTGTGTGTTTGATTTTTTCATCTGAAGTTCTCTTGTGCGGTTTTTTGTTTCGCCAAGTTTGTTTTGGCGATGACGGCATTATGCCCTCACTGCGTAATGCAGAAGTTTCGCGTGGAGGTTACGGAACTGTTTGCGCGCGATTTTGCGGCGAAGGATGTCCGTCGCGGCACCGATGGGCCGCGGCGCGTGGTCGGGCGCGCCGGCTTAGCCTTGCGCCTCGCTAGAATTTCTTCTTCACGCTGGTAGATGAAGCGGCCGGTGGAGTCGTAGATATAAGCGGGGTAGTTGACGCTGGCGCCGTCGTTGAAGGCGATGGGCGGCTCTTTGTTCAAAAGGTTGTTGACGCCGAAGGTGAGGGTGGTGCCGTCAAGTAGTTGCTTTCAAAGGGAGCTGGTTCTTGCCGGCGCGGAATCTTCCGCGACGCCAGCGGCAATGATCCCCGCGCGGTAGTCGCGCGATTCGCCGGCCTGCAACTCGGGGTTGCTGCGCAGAATGGGGACGCGATTTTGTCAGGTCGCGCGGGCGTCTCGCTGCGAGTCGGGTCGGTCGGGCGCGTGACGCCCGCGCTACGGAACAGGCGTGACGCCTGTGTTACGGCTCGCGTTCTTCGCGGGCGCGATCTTCGAAGCGGGTGAATTCCTTGCGGAAGGTGAGGGGAACGTCGCCGGTCGGGCCGTTGCGCTGCTTGGCGATGATGAGGTCGGCTTTGCCTTCGGTCTCGTCTTTTTCCTCCTCGGTGTCGGCGTAATATTCCTGCCTAACGAGAAGTCCGACGAGGTCGGCGTCCTGCTCGATGCTGCCGGATTCGCGCAGGTCGCTCAGGCGCGGCCGGCCTTTGCTGTCGCCGGTGCGGTTTTCCGGATTTCGATTGAGCTGGGCGGCGACGATGACCGGGATCTTCAATTCCTTGGCGAGGCCTTTTATCCCGGCGGAGATTTCCGAGATTTCGATCTGCCGGTTTTCCTGGCCGCGTCGCGAAGTGGAGCGGAGGAGCTGCAGATAATCGATCACGATCAGCTCGATGTGATGCTGCGCGGAAAGGCGGCGGGCCTTGGCGCGCAATTCCAGAATCGTTAGGCCGGCGGTGTCGTCGATGTAGATTTCGGCTTCGGCCAATTTCGCCGCGGCCGTGGTGAGCTTGTCGAAATCGCGTGTCGGCGAGGAACCCGTCGCGCGCGCGCTTGATGTTGACCCGGGCGCGCGAGCAAAGCATGCGCTGGACGAGTTGCTGGCTGCTCATTTCCAGGCTGAAGACCGCGACCGGCCGCTTCTCGTGCACGGCGATGTGCTCGACGATATTCATGACGAAAGCGGTTTTGCCCATGCTCGGGCGGGCCGCGATCACCACCATCTCGGCCGGGATGCAATCCACTCGTCATCCGATCGAACTCGATGAAGCCGCTCGAGAGGCCGGTCAGGCTGCCTTTCTTTTCCCACAATTTCTCGATCGCCTCGATCGCTTCCATGACCTGGTCCTTCATGGTCAGGGCCTGGCCTTTGAAACGATCTTCGCCGACGGCGTAGATTTTTTGCTCTACTTCGTCGAGCAGGTTGTCGACCTCGTCCTGCTCTTCGTAGGAGCGGCGCGCGCCTTCCGTGCAGGCGCTGATGATCTCGCGCAGGATGTATTTGTCGCGGACGATCTCGAGGTAGTAACCGACATTGGCGGCGGTCGGGACGAAGGTGAAAAGGCTCGTGACAAACGAAGCGCCGCCGACCGGATCGAGCAGGTTCCGATCGCGCAGCACTTGCGTAAATGTGATCAGGTCGATCCCGGCGCCGGCATTCCAAAGATCGACCAGGACGCTATAAATCGTCTGGTGGGCCGGGATGTAGAAATACTGCTCGTTAATTTTCTCGACGACTTCCGCGATGATGTCGCGGGGCGAGATGAGCATGGAACCGAGCACGCCCTGCTCGGCCTCGACGCTGTGGGGGAGGGCGCGGTTAATATCTGTGGGAGAACCTGCGAATGACGCGGGAATAACTTTTCCGCCATTCCGCTCGGCCGAGCCTCGGCCAGCGCCATTCGCCGCTGTCTTGCGAGGCCCCTCAGGGTTATTCCCTTGGGGACTTCTCGGCACTTATTTTGTTCGTTTGCGTGGACCGCGCGATTTCTCGGATTCTTCGGCAGCTGCTTCCGGTTTCGGTTCTTCGGAAGACTTGACGTTAAATTTGAATTTTGCGGTCACGCCGTGGGACAACTTCATCGGCACTTCGTGTTCGCCGGTCGTCTTGATCGGATGCTCGAGGACGAGGAGATGACGATCGACTTCGCGACCGAGCTCCTGTTGCAAACGTTCCGCCAGATCGTTCGCCGTGATCGAGCCGAAAGCTTTGCCGGTCTCGCCGGTTTGGAGGATGAAAGTGACCTTGAGCTTGCCGATGCGGCGGGCCAATTCCTCGGCCTCGTTTAGTTCGCGAGCTTCACGCTCGGCGCGCTTGGCTTTGAGGGCATCGAGCTGGCGCATCGTGCGCGGCGTGACCTCGCAGGCCTTTCCGTTAGGCAGGAGAAAATTACGCGCATAGCCGCGGCGGACTTTGATCACGTCGGCCTCGGCGCCGAGGCCGGGAACGTTTTCAGTCAGGATGATTTGAGTCGAAGGCATGGGAAAAAATTGCCGCGCAACGCTGGTTCGAGGGCAGCACGGGGACGTGATTATAGGGCGCGAAGCGGGCCTGTCAACGCGACGATGCGTTGCACCTCCCTAGGGAAGATTGTACACCTCGACCAAGCCGACTCCCGTGCCGTCGTTCGCGCCGGTAGGCAATCGCCGTGTAAGCGCCCGCCGGGAGATGGAGGATGGTGGCGGATTCCGCGGCTTTCTTGGGGGCGAGCCCGATGTTTTCGATCGTCCAAAGAATTGGGATCGTCCTGCCAATTATCGTTCGTCGCGAGGACGGCGCCATCGCTGTCATAAACAGAGAGAGTGGGATCACTGAGCGGATTGCTCAATCCGGCGGTAGCAAGAGAGGGGCCGATGGCGCGAATCACCACCGTGCTGTCAGCCACCTCGCCGATAATGAATCCGCTGATGAGCACTTCATCATCGGTCCCAATGGAGCCGCGCGTGCTCACATTCGCGAGCGTGGAATCGCCGGAGTCCGCCGATATGTCGTAGGCCTCGACCAGACCGATGCCAGGAGTCGTGTCGGGACTCGTGACGACCGCGGTGTATGCGGCCGGAGGCAAACTGGCGATGAGCGCCGATTCCGCGGGATCGTCAGGCGCGAGCATGGGCCGCACTGATCTGCCCTGCGCCCGGACCCGACTGCCAGTTGTCATTCGTCGCGATGGGAGCACCGGAGGCATCGAACAAGGTCAGAACAGGATCGGCGAGCGGTGCGGTCGAAGCCAGTGATGTCGAGCGATGGCCCGAGCGCGCGCAGGACGACCGTCTTGGGCGTAGTGCCGGTGATGATGAATCCGCCGATCAGCGCATCTTCCCCCGGCCCGACCAATCCGCGGGTTGAAAGATTAAGTGGCTTGGGACCTACCGTCGGGAAAGCCGTCGATTCCAAGTGAAGCGGAAGGGAGTTGAACGCGGTGTCGCAAGGACCAGCTGAAATATTGATAGTAAAAGACCTTGTCCCCGGCTGCATCCAACCCGAGCAACTGGGCAAAGGTGTTAGGGAGGCCTGCGCCGTTGACCAAGGCGTAATCGATCAGGTAATTGAGCGGCGCATCTTCATAGACACTTCCGCAAAAAGGACTGAAGACGATCTCATCCTGCGGATAATTCCAGACTTCCGTCGCGAGATTATTCGCCACGTCAATCGTGATATTTGCGCGGGCTGGCGTAGAGCCGCCGATCGCCCATTGGCATCTGGAATCGGCTATTCTCACCGTTGTCGAAAACCAGTAGATCTTGATCGTAAGTGACGGACGGAGCATGCTGCCCAATCGGCGGCAAGCTGCCGGGCGCGAGTGCAAGCGCAATTTGCGAAGCGACGCGAATTGGTGCCACTTCTTCGTCGGATCGCCCAGGATCCACTTGATCGCGCCGTCTCGTAATCGATGCAGATGACGAAATTCTCGCGGCTGGAAACAATCAGAGAGTCATCCGCTCGATTGTAGGCGACGGCATTGTTGTGAAACCAGTCGTCCGGCGTCGGACAGACGAACTGACTGGGATCGTCGCCGCCTGCCGTCATGGCCTCGCTGATGATCTCGGCCAAGGTTCCATTTCTTCAAGACCTTGCCGGTCCGCGTCGACCTCGATGTTGGTGGATTCCAACTGCGTGGCGGTATCGGCATCCAGGATGATGCCGTACTTACCGCGGTCGATATTGTGATGCAAAAATGTGACTCCAAGATCGGCGTAGCTCGCGAGAAGGGTCACGGTCCCGTCGAGATCGATGCGGTAAAGTGCCGCCGCTGGCGATATAGATCGCGTTATCGAAGAAGGCCTGAGGTGTAGTCAGCGATTCCGGACGAACCCACCCAGCGCACACTCCATCGGTGTCAATGATCGCGGGCGAAAATGTGTCGCAGGAATTCTTTCACCAGCATGTAATCATAACTCAGGGTTTTGCTATCCGTCCGTGCTTGTAGGACCGTGGGATAGTCGTAGCCGCAAGGATCGTTAAAGACCGGTCGCAAGGATACTCGTCGCGACTGCCTTTTCAGAACCGTCGTTAAACCGATAGGTCAGCGTGACGCGGTTGGAGCTGCCGGCATAGAGTCCGTAGACGGGAAGAAAGATTTCGATCTGTCGGGAAACGAGACATACCCCCGCTCAATCAGGTAGGCGCGCGAATAGGTCGCGGAAAGGGGACGAGTCACTGAACCGTTCTTGGGCGCAATCGTAAATTGAATACTCCTTGATCGCGTTGATGTCGCTCGCCAGGAGAGTCAGCTGGCTGATGAAAGGAGTGGGGCCGTTGTTTTTTGCCGTGATCGTGATGGTGGTATCATCGGCCTGTGTCGCACCGGCGAGGTGAGTGAAGAGGCCGCAGACGCCGAGGATGAACAGCAAGGGAGAATTTTTTCATAGGAGTTTTATTGTGAGGTGGTGATCTGAAGCAAGGTGGTCAGGGAGGCAGAATCGCAGTCGAGAGAAAAATTGGCCTCCGAAGCGATTTTTTCGGACGCGGCTGGAGGGCGAGAATATTGTCCCGGCGCGCGAGTCACGCAGAGACGAGAACGCGCTCGAGGCGCGGCTTAGATCATGCCCAGCTTCATGCGGCCGGCTTCGCTGATCATGTTCTGGTTCCACGGCGGATCCCAGACCAGTTGCACGTCGGCTTCATCCACCCCGTCGATGCTGAGGATTTTGCTCTGCGCATCGCTCGCGATCGCCGGGCCCATTCCGCAGCCGGGCGCAGTCAGCGTCATCTTCACTTCGACTTTCGAGCCGCCTTCCGGTTTTCGAATCAGCTTGGCAATCGTAAACCAGGCCGAGGTCGACAATGTTGACCGGGATTTCCGGATCGAAGCATTGCTTGAGTTGATCCCAGACGGCTTTCTCATCGACCGGCCCTGCCGTCGCTTCCACGGGCGAGTTAGACCCGTTAGGCGCGGCCGGCTTTTCCAGTCCGAGGCGTCGAGATCCTTTTCGGCGATGCGGGCGAGTCCCTGATAGGTGGCGATGGTGTAGCTGCCGCCCAGCGTCTGCGTGACAACGCCCGGGCGTGCCGGCGGGGATGGTGGTTTTGACTCCGCTCGGGATCTGGATCGCTTCGACGTCGCGGCTGAGAGTGAATTCGGTGTTTTCGTGCATCGGGATGAGATTCGTTAGGTTAGGAATCGAGAACGATTTTGACTTTCTTCGGCTGATGGTGAGGCAAAAGATTCGATCAGGGTGCCGGCGCCGGGGCGGCGTTCATCTGCAGTGATCACCGGCGCCGCGTTCGCCGCCCAAGGCCGAACGAAGCGCGCCTTCCACCAGTTGCGCGCAATGGATTTTCACCGGAGGCAAAGCGCCCAACGGCGCGGCCAAATCCTCGCCCGACATCGTCATCGCTTCGGCGACGGTCTTGCCCGCGAGCATCTCCGTCGCGACGCTGGCCACGGCGATCGCGGTCTGGCAGCCGAAGGTCTGGAAGGTCGCGCGATCGATGACTTTGCGGCCATCCTCCTCCTTGAATTTCACCCACATCCGCAGCATGTCGCCGCAATCGGCGCTGCCCGACCGTGCCGATGGCGTCGGCGTTTTCCATCTCGCCGAGGTTCTGCGGATTTTTGACCGCGGCTTCGATCCGCTGCTCGAGTTTCGTCGCTCATTCCAGATGATAACGCGGAAGCTTGGGATCGACTTCGGCACTCCAGGCATCGATGCCGCCGCGCAGGCTCTTCACGTTGGTAAAGCCGTGACCTTGAAAATAGGCGGCCGCGTCCATGCTTCGGCTGCCTTGGTGATCATAAACGACGAGAAGATTTTCGCGTGACCATTGGCTGAGAATTTCCTGCATGAACTCCTGGGTGAAAAGATGCGCTCCCGGCAATTTCACCGCCTCAAATTCCTCGCGCGTGCGAACGTCGAGCAGGTGCAGCAGTTCGTCGGCCGACAGCGCTCGGCCAGCTCGTGCGGATCGATCTGCATGGCCCGATCGGCCGCGTCACTCGCCAGAATGTGGTCGATCACTTCGTCGACATCGAGGTTTTCATTACGCGCACAGACGCCGGCGAGAGTCTCATCCGGGCTGAAAACCACAACTGCTGCATCCGCCGATGTGATAGCGGCGGAAAAGCGCACGCTGCGCGCCCGGATAATTGCTCCAGCAGTTCGCGCATCGTGATCTGCGGATCGATTTCGGCGACCAGTTTCATCGGCGGACCCAACCTACAAGAGGAGGGCGGAATCGCAAGGCCGGCCCGGCGAAGAGTCGATCGGCGATCGGTCAGTGAATGTTGTAAACTTCGACCAAACCTACTCCCGTGCCACCATCCGCTCCCCTGACAATGGCAGAATACGCGCCTGCGGGCAGATTGAGAAGCAAGGCTGATTCAGTGGCGTCGCCTGGAGCGAGTCCATTCCCGGCCACGTCCGTGGCATTCGCGTCGTCCTGCCAGTTATCGTTAGTGCCCACCTCGAGGCCGTTGCTATCATAGACAGTTAACAAAGGATCGCTGAGCGGCTGCCCAACATTACCTATCGGCAGCGAAGGCCCGAGCGCGCGTGCAATGACCGTCGTGCTTTCCACGTCTCCGATAATGAAACCAGCAATGAGCACGTCGTCAGCTGTTCCGACGAAACCGCGAGCACTAATATTCGCCAGGATGGATCCGGAATCGGCCGACAAATCATAAGCCTCGAGCAAGCCCACGCCCGTCGTGGCATTCTGGCCAGTCACCACTGCCGTATAAGCCCCCGGCGAAAGGGTAAGACTGGTAGCGGATTCCAACGGGTCGGTTGGCGCCAGTCGTTCATTCGCGATCATTTCTGCGGCAGGGTCGCTTTCCCAGTTGTCATTTGATGCGATCAGCGTCCCAGTAGAGTTAAAGACACTTAGCTTGGGATCGGGAAGGGCACCTGACACGCGGGCGTCTCCGAGCGAAGGCCCGAGCGCGCGCAGGACGACGGTTTTCGGACCCGTGCCCGTAACAATAAAGCCTCCGATGAGAGCCTGGTCCCCAGTTCCAACCTGGGCACGAGTCGAAAGATTAAGAGCTTGTGGGCCGACGGTCGGGAATTTCGAAGATTCGAGATGGAGCGGAAGTGAGTTATAAGCCGTGCTGCAACCACCCGTGTTATACATATAATCGAAAACTTTCGCCCCGGAGGCTTCGTAGCCGAGGATCTCGGCAAAGGAGGTGCCGTTATCTCTCATGACAAAGGCGTAATCGGTCAGGTAGTTAAATTTCGCGTCCTCATAGGCGCTCCCGCAAAACTGCGTGTAGAGATTCTCGGTCCCTGGATAGTCCATCAAGTTCCGTCGCCGTTTGCGCGGCTTCGTCGATCGCGTATTTGCGGGGAAAGGATATCTCTCGATTGATCCCGGCCGGGACTTGGAAGAGACTGTTACGACCGTTATCCATCATGAAAAGGTTGTTATCCAGGGTAACGGAGACGGCGTGCTGCCCGATGGGAGGAAGGCTGCCGGTGTGAGGGCGAGCGCATACTGGCCAGGGAGGGGAACTCGAACCATTTCTTAGTCTTATCTCCCAGAATCCACTGAATCGCGAGCGACTGGTAGTCGAGGCTTATCACAAAGTCTTCGCGGCCGGAGACGATCAGGGAGTCATTCGAGCGCTTATAAGCAACGGCATTATTATGAAACCAATCGGCCGGGGCGGGAAAGACGAATTGGCTTGGGTCATCACCGCCGGCGAGCATCGCCGCGCTGATGATGTCCGCCATGTTCCACGCTTTAAGGACCGCACCCGATTCATCGACTTCCAAGTTATCCGATTCCGCGTAGGCGGTCGTATCGGCATCGAGGATAATGCCAAACTTACCCCGGTCGATGTTGTGGTGAAAGTTGACGACGCCCAGGCTGGCGTAGTCAGCTAGTTGAGTCACGGTGCCATCCAGGTCGACCCGATAAAGAAAGCTGTCGCGGGTGACGTAAACGGCGTTGCGAAAAAATCCGGAAGAAGCCGTGATGACCTGACTGGTGTTGAACGGACTGATCCAGCGCACCTCGCCATCGGTATCGAGAATAACTGGTGAGACATCGCAGGTGCCGCGGACCAGCATGAAGTCATAACTCAAAGCCGTGCTGGCAGAGCGAGGTTGAACCACGGTGGGATTTTGATGGTTACAAGAATCGGTGAAGCTGTCGGTCGCAACGATGGTTGTCACGGCCTTGGACGATCCATCGTGAAAAGATAAGTAAGGGTGACCCGGTTAGAGAATGCGCCATAGAGGCCGTAGACCGGCACAAAGATAGTACCCGTAGCGGGATCGAGATATCCGCGATCGACAAGGTAATCGTGACCATAAGTCCGCTGAGAGCGGGCGAGTGACCGAGCCGGTTTTCGGCTCGATCGTAAACTGGATACTCTTGAGAACATCGGTTGCGCTGGCAAGAAGACCAACCTGCTTGATGAGCGCGGTCGGGCCCGGAAACTTTCCGGTGATCGTTATGGTGGTGTCGTCGGCCTCCGTCGCGCCGACAGATCGGCAGGTGAGAAAGCTGATTCCCAAGGCAAGCAGAACAAGGAGTTTCGGTCGGAGCGGCATCATGATCGGAATTTTTATCCCGGGATGTCTCGACCGCGCCAGCTATTTCTTGCTCTGCGGGAGAAAAACTTGCAGCAACGCGGTTAGAGCTTTTCAGGAGTGCCGAGCAGCTCCATGATGCGCTGCAGCAAACGCCCGGCGCCGCCGCCGTCGAGACTGCGATGGTCGAAGCTGAGCGTGAGTTCGGCTTGGGTGGCCGGCACGAACTGGCCTTTCTCCTCGCTCCAAGTCGGCGCTTTTTTTCCGGCGCCGAGACCGAGCAGGAGTGTTTGATCGGGCAGGGGAATAGGCGTTCCCCAGTCCAGGCCAAAGCTTCCGAAATTTGA
This sequence comes from uncultured Verrucomicrobiae bacterium, assembly GCA_963792775.1. Classification (GTDB taxonomy): domain Bacteria; phylum Verrucomicrobiota; class Verrucomicrobiia; order Chthoniobacterales; family UBA10450; genus Palsa-1392. The sequence goes on from CAWBXU010000003.1 coordinate 61,101, forward strand.
AACCGAAGCGATACCGCCGGCGGTCATCTCGGAAGTGACGCGGCGTCGCCGAGCGAGATCGACCAACTCGGTATAACGACTCGTTAGGTCGGCAAGCGAGGTCTTATCCGCGCCGCGAATGACCGGGACCATGATTCCGTCCTGCGCCTCCACCGCAACTCCAATGTCGATCGACTCCGAGCGGAGCGCACGACCACCGATGAGTCGAGAGGCGGCGCCCGGCATTTCCGCCAAGGCTAAAGCAAGCGCGCGCAGAACATACAGAGCCGGTCCCGGCTTCGGATCGCGCTTCTTTCGATTTTCTAAAACCGGATCGAGACAAACGGAAAGACCGACCGTGGCGAGAGGCCGCGTCCAACTGCGCCGCATCGCATCGGCCACGCCGGTGCGGATTGCGCTCGCGTCTTCCGCCGTTTGTTTCTCCAGGCCGCCGAGGAAAGTTTCCAAGTCCTTGATCGTGACGCGCCCGGCGTTGCCGCTTCCCGGGATGGCGGCGAGATCGGACTGGGTCAACTGCAATTCGGCCATCCGCGCCTTCACCCGTGGCGAGAGGTAGCCAGCGCCCTTCGCGCCCACGGGCACTGGGAGCACGCCGGTCTGATCAACCTGGAAATGCGAACCGGCGGCAACTTGCGGGAGACTCGTTTCGTCGACTTGAAAGTGCGAACCGCTGCCGTTCTGAGTCTTTTCCGCTTTGGCGGATTCTTCTTCGCGCCCGGGCACTTCTTTCGCCTCACCCATCGGCGGTTCGGGCGCGTTCTTCACAAATCGCGCCGCGTCCGCTTCGCTCGCTTCGATGTATCCGAGAATCGCGCCGACGGCATAAGTCCCTTTTACCTCCGCGTCGATTTTTGCGACCTCTCCCGGACAGGGCGTGGTCACGCCCATGACGGCTTTGTCGGTCTCGACTTCGATGATTTCCTGGTCGGCCGCGACTTTGTCGCCCGGCTGCACTTTGATCGCGACGATCGTCGCCTCGGCCATCGATTCGCCCAGCTGCGGCATAGTGATTGGAACTTTCGGCATAAAATTTATTCGGCCAAAACCTGGCGGGCTTTCGCCGCAATCGACTTCGCGTTCGGGCGATGCTCGCTCCAGAGATTAGGGTGATAAGGAATCGGCGTGTCCTTGGCGTTGATCCGCGCCGGCGCCGCATCGAGCAGATGAAAGCCCTCCGTCGCGACGCGCGCGATGATCTCGGCGGTCGCGCCGCCCCACGGAAACGACTCGCCCACGCAGAGCAACCGGCCGGTGCGCGCGACCGAGGCGAGCACCGTATCGGTATCGAGCGGCTTCACACTGCGCAAGTCGACGACTTCTATCTCGACGCCGCTGGCGCTGAATTCCTTCGCGACCGCGAGGGCTTCGTGCACCATCGCGCTGTAGGTCACGATGCTCAGGTCGCGCCCTGGCCTAACGACTCGTGCCTTCCCGATCGGCAACCGGTCCTTCGGCAAAGCGTCGGCTTTGAGATGGTAATAAAGATACTTATGCTCGCAGTAGATCACCGGGTCATCGATCGCGACCGCATCGATCAACATCGTGTAGGCGTCTTCCACGGTGGCGGGCGCGACCACGACCAGACCCGGGTAGTGCGAATAAATCGCCTCCATGCTTTGGCTGTGAAACGGGCCGCTGCCTTTCGTTCCGCCCGAGGGCAAACGCACCGTGATCGGGCAGGGGATATTCGTGCGCCAATATTGGGTGCCGGCATTGTTCAGGATCTGGTTGAGCGCCACGCTGGAGAAATCCGCGAACTGCATTTCGACGATCGGCCGCATTCCTCCCATGGCCGCGCCGATCGCGGTGCCGACCATGGCGTCTTCGCTGATCGGGGTGTTCAAAACCCGATCGGGAAATTCCGCCGCCAGGCCTTTGGTGGCCTTGAACGCGCCGCCAAACTTCCCGCTCACATCCTGCCCGTAAATGAACACGCGCTCGTCCTCGCGCAGGAGATACGCCTGCGCTTCGCGAATGGCTTCGAGGTAGGTGACGCTCACGAATTTCGATCCACCATTTCTCGCGTGGCCAGCGCGCACCAATCTTCTTCGCTCCCGACCGGCCCCGCTTCGCGCTGAGCGGTCTCGACTGCTTTCTCCACCTCAGCCGAGATTTCGGAACGCCATTGCTTGAGCGTTTCGGCGTCGGCCCAGTTGTTCTCGAGGATCAGTTTCTCCGTAGCGACGACACAATCCTGGGCCCAACGTTCCTTCTTCATCTCCGGCGGAACGTAGCTGGCGTCATCGTGCTCGCCGTGACCGGCGAGGCGCAAAAGGGAAGCCACGACCAATTGGGGCGGGCCGCCGGAACGCGCGCGCGCGACGGCGCCGCCGATCACATCAAGACACGCGGCTAAATCGGTGCCGTCCACTTTGTGGCCTTCATAGCCGTAAGCCCGTGCCCGATCGACCAGATGAGTGCAGGCAAATTCGCGATCGTTAGGCGTGGAATAGGCGAAATGGTTGTTCGACGCCACGAGGACGAATGGAACCTTTTCCACGCTGGCGATGTTCATTCCTTCGTGCGTCGCGCCGGTCTGCATGCCGCCTTCGCCGATCGTCGTTAGGCCAATAAACCCTTTCTCGCCCCTCATTTTTTTCGCGAGCAATTTGCCGACCACGACCGGAATCATCGCCCCGAGATGACTGATCATGGCCAGCTGCCCGGCCTCGGGGCAGCCGCGGTGGATATTCCCGTCGCGCCCGCGCATCGGCCCTTTGCGCGAGCCGAGATAAGTGCGCGTGACATTGATGAGCGGCTCGCCAAACGCCGCGCGCCCAGCCTGATCGCGGATGAGCGGGGCAAAAACATCGCCCTTCTGCAAAAACATTCCGCAGACACGCGCTGACTGCTTCCTGCCCGCGCCCGACGTAAACGCCGCCGGTGATCATGCCGCCACGATAGAGACTGGATAGTTTGTCCTCGAAAATCCGCGTCTGTAGCATCCAGCGGAATGCTTCCAGATAGCGCTCGTGCGGCGGCTCGGTCGAGGCAGAGTCGGCAGCACGTTTTGCGGTTTGCAGCATCGGAGGATTTAAACCAGCAACGGGCCGCGCGCCAAAAAAGTTTTTCGTCGGATGGAGTCGCAGCGATGCGCCATGAGATTCTTCGCGCTCGCGGCAGCCATCTCACGCTGACCAGGTCGCACTCGCGAAGATTACTCCCGTTGCAGGTCGTAGACTTCAATCAACCCCACGCCGGTACCGCCATTTTTTCCAGCCACCAGGGCCGTGTAGTTACCCGGCGGCAGGGCGAGAAGCACCGCGGATTCCGCAGGGTTGGTCGGCGCGAGGCCGGCGGCTTCAATCGATCGTTCCTGAGTCGTCTGCCAATTATCGTTTGTGGCGATCTGCGTTCCTTCGTCGTTGAAGACAGTAAGAGTCGGATCCGCCAGCGGATTGGGAACGCCGTCGTTACTGAGCGAAGGGCCAAGAGCCCGCACCAGGATGGTGTCCTCGCCGCCCGTCCCGCCAAGAATGAAGCCACTAATAATGACGTTGTTGCCGGTTTCGACGAGACCTCGGGAGCTAATGTTCGCGAGACTATTTCCGGAGGTCGGATCCAGGTCATAAACTTCGACCAGACCCACACCGCCGCCGCCATTCTTCCCGCTCAGGATCGCCGTGTAGTTACCCGGCGGCAGCGTCGCGACGATTGCAGATTCCAGATCGTTCGTGGGCGGAATGCCGGTGGCTTCGATCTGCGCTTGTTGTGAGTCTTTCCAATTGTCGTTCGTCGTGATGAGCGAACCGTTGCCGCCGTGCAGTTCGAGAACCGGATCGGCGAGCGCGCCCCCCGCGCCCTGCAAAGAGGGGCCGAGACCACGAATGATGACTTTCTTCGGAGTGTCCCCGGTAACGATAAAACCTGCGACCAGGACTCCGTCGCCGCTCTGCACCTGGAGACGGGAAGAGATGTTGAGCAGTTGCGACGGGGCGGTTGTCTGCTGGGAGAGGGAAGCGTTGAGGAACGCGATCGAAGCGTTCTTCACCGTGTCATCTGGAACACTCCAGTAAGCGAACTCGTGCAGGTCGCCCGGAATGACGAGCTGTTCGTAACGCGAGAGAGTGGGATAAGTGGTGACGGTATTCCCTCCAGCCTCGAGCGCGGCTACCATGTCGGGCAACTGGGTATGAGGCATCGGGTCGTTCACCGACGCGACCATGAATATGGGCGCGGCCGAGTCCAAAGTGATCGGCTGGTAAGCTGGCGAAGCGCTACGCAACAGCGCGAGACTCGTCGGCGAAGGTGGGTCGACATCTGGAACGCGACAATACATCTCTACATTTTTCTTGAAGTCGTCGATGTTGGGATCGCTCGTCCAATCCGAGAAATCCATCGCGCCCGAAAGACAAACCGCGGCGTCGACTTTGTCGTCACCGGGCGTGCCAGTGAGAGCAAGAAAAGCAGCATGCGATCCTCCCGCGGAACCGCCTACGGCCACGACTCGCCCATCGCAATTGGGCAACGCCCGGGCCGCTCTTACTGCCATCTTGCAATCGTCGGTTTGCTGCGGGATGCCGCCATCGGAGGTTTGACCCGGCAGTTTCTCGACATCGAGCCGGTAAGTGATCGCGAGGGTCAAATAACCGGCGGCAGCGAGATCATCGGCCGCCGCGGCCAAATCGGGGTCATTGGGCCCGCCCCCGTGAAAACCGCCGCCATGAATGACGAGCGCCACCGGCCAGGGACCGTTCCCCGCCGGTTTGTGAACGGCCCACTGCAGAATCGCTCCGTCGGGCGCGATCCCGTAGGTTTCAAGAGGAGCCTCCGCCTGAGCAGCCGGGGATAGGCCAACCAGGCAAGCGCAGGCGATCAAAGAGCCCGCCCAGCTGAATTTGAAGCTCTTAGTATTCATCCAAAAAAATTTCGATAGCGACCGCCTCCAGCGAGTGCCAGAGGAGTTGCGAGGGCGGCTTGAACCGAAGCTCCCGAGAATCGAAGCCCGACTATCCTGCAAGAAGGCAGCCGAGCAACCGATTTTACTGGCGCTCATCATTAAGCAAGACACGCGCCATCCAGAGCCGGTTACGTGATCATTCGCCAATTCGTTCGCGCAGACTGGCGATGGCGTATTCGCGATTCATTTTCGCGATAAAACTGGCGCTGATCTCGGCCGGGCAAACCGCTTCGCACTCGTAGGTATTGGTGCAGTTGCCGAAGCCTTCCGCATCCATTTGCCTCACCATCCCGAGAACGCGGCGGGTGCGTTCCGCCTGGCCCTGCGGGAGAAGCGCAAGGTGGGAAATTTTTGCGGAAGTGAAGAGCATCGCGGAGGCGTTTGGGCAGGCCGCGGCGCAGGCGCCGCAGCCGATGCAAGCGGCCGCTTCCATCGCGAGATCGGCGTTGTGTTTCGGGATCGGCGTCGAGTTCGCCTCCGGCGCGGAGCCCGTCCGGGCGCTGACGAATCCGCCGGCCTGGACGATGCGATCGAGCGCGCTGCGATTGATCACGAGATCCTTCACGATCGGAAATGAGCGGGCGCGAAACGGCTCGATCGTGATCGTGGCGCCATCCTTGAATTGCCGCATGTAAAGCTGGCAGGCCGCCGCGGGATGGGAAGGACCGTGCGCTTCGCCGTTGATCGTTAGGCTGCAGGTCCCGCAAATTCCTTCGCGACAATCGGAGTCGAAGGCGACCGGCTCTTCGCCCTTGCCGGTCAGCTGCTCGTTCAGGATGTCGAGCATCTCGAGGAAAGAAGTGTTGGGCGAGACCTGCTCGATCTCGTAGGGCTTCATTGCGCCTTTCGCTTGCGGCGTTTCCTGGCGCCAGATTTTCAGTTTAAAATTCATCGATCGTTAGGCGAGGGGATCATTTGTAGCTGCGCGTCGCCAGCTGGACGGATTCGAAGTGGAGCGGCTCGCGGTGCAGCTTCGGTTCCGCCGGCTGGCCGTTCTCGCCCTGATATTCCCAGGCGAAGACGTCGGCAAAATTTTCGTCGTCGCGCAGCGCTTCTCCCTCCGCCGTCTGGTGTTCTTCACGAAAATGTCCGCCACAGGATTCGTCCCGGGCGAGCGCATCGCGGCACATGAGTTCGCCGAACTCGAGGAAATCGGCGACGCGGCCGGCTCGCTCGAGCGACTGATTAAAGGTCTCGTTTTGTCCGAGAACGCTGACCCCGGCGTTAGGCGACCAAAATTCTTCGCGCAATTGCGGGATGCGCGCGATCGCTTCCTCGAGACCGGCGGCGTTGCGCGCCATGCCGCATTTGTCCCAGAGGAGAAGCCCGAGCTCGCGATGGAACGAATCGACCGAGCGGCTGCCGTCGATATCGAGAAGGCGTTTGATCCGCGCGCGCACCTCGCGCTCGGCATCCTGGAAGGCGGCGTGATCAACGTTAGGCCGTTTGTTGATTTGGCCGGCGAGATAGTTAGGCAAAGTATATGGCAACACGAAATAGCCGTCGGCCAGGCCTTGCATGAGCGCGCTCGCGCCGAGGCGATTTGCGCCGTGGTCGGAAAAGTTCGCTTCACCGATGACGTGCAGACCGGGCACGTTGCTCATCAGGTTATAATCCACCCATAGGCCCCCCATCGTGTAATGCACCGCCGGGTAAATGCGCATCGGTTTTTCGTAGGCATTTTCTCCGGTGATCTTTTCGTAAATGTCGAAGAGATTGCCGTAGCGCTCGCGGATCGTGTTCTCGCCGAGACGCGCGATCGCGTCTTTGAAATCAAGGTAAACGCCGCGCCCGGTTTCGCCCACCCCGCGACCTTCGTCGCAAACTTCCTTGGCGCTGCGCGAGGAAATATCGCGCGGAGCGAGGTTGCCGAAGCTCGGATATTTGCGCTCCAGATAATAGTCGCGCTCGCTTTCCGGGATGTCGTTAGGCGGGCGATGGTCGTGTTTCTTTTTCGGCACCCAGACGCGGCCATCGTTCCGAAGCGACTCGGACATCAGGGTCAGCTTCGATTGGTGCTGACCGGAAACCGGAATGCAGGTCGGATGAATCTGGGTGTAGCAGGGATTCGCAAAGAGCGCGCCTTTTTTGTAGGCCCGATAAGTAGCGGTCACATTGCAACCGCGCGCGTTTGTCGATAAGTAAAAAACATTCCCGTATCCGCCGGTCGCGAGGACAACCGCGTCAGCCGCGTGGGTGGCGATCTCGCCCGTGACGAGGTCGCGCGTGACGATGCCCTTGGCGTGCCCGTCCACGATGACGAGATCGAGCATTTCGGTCTGCGGAAACATCTTCACCGTGCCAGCGGCGATCTGGCGGCTGAGCGCCTGATAGGCGCCGAGCAGAAGTTGCTGCCCGGTCTGCCCGCGCGCGTAAAAGGTGCGCGAGACCTGCGCGCCGCCGAAGGAGCGATTCGCGAGCAAGCCGCCGTATTCGCGGGCGAACGGCACGCCCTGCTCGACGCACTGGTCGATGATTAAATTGCTCACTTCCGCGAGCCGATAAACGTTCGCTTCGCGCGAACGGAAATCGCCGCCCTTGATCGTGTCGTAAAAAAGCCGGTAAACGCTGTCGCCGTCGTTAGGGTAATTTTTCGCGGCGTTGATTCCGCCCTGCGCGGCGATGCTATGCGCGCGGCGCGCACTGTCCTGGTAGCAGAACGATTTAATGTTGTAGCCCTGCTCAGCCAGAGTCGCGGCGGCCGAGCCACCGGCCAGGCCGGTCCCGACAATGATGATCTCGAATTTCCGGCGATTGTTAGGCGCGACTAGCCGCGAATTGTTTTGATGGCGGCGCCATTTCTCCGGCAACGGGCCGTCGGGAGTGCGGGATTCGAGCGAGCCGATCATGAGTGGCTCCGCAGTTTGACCCACCCGAGAAGGACGGCCGCCGGAATCGAGCTGTAGCCGACGAAAAGGAGCCAGGCGAAGACTCGTCCGCTGGTCGCGAGCCGGGGAGTCAGATTTTTGTTATTCAAGCCTAACGACTGGAAGAAACTCGAGGAACCATGGCTGAGATGGAGGCAGAGCAGGAACATCGCGAAAATGTAAAACCCCGAGACCAGCGGACTCGAAAACCCGAGCACCATCATGGAATAGACGTCGTAGTGCCCGAGCGGATCGGCCGGCAAAGTGGCAAAGCGCGGATCGGTCGTGCGGAAGGAAAACTGCAGAAGGTGGAAGACGATAAAGGCGAGAAGGATCACCCCGCTCATCACCATGTGGCGCGAGGCAAAACTCGCCTTCACGATCTCCTTGCGCCGGTAGTTTGCCGGGCGGGCCCGGCGATTCTCGATCGCGAGGCGGATCGTGTAATAAATGTGCGCGAGCACATCGACGAGAAGAAACGCCCGGATGATCCAGAGGAACGGGCCAAGGTCGCGCAAATGTTCGGCGTAGCCGTTGATCCAGGCTGGTCCGAGGAAGATCTGCAGGTTGCCCAGGAGATGACCGATGACAAAGAGGATGAGGATGACGCCGGTCACCGCCACGATCATCTTTCGTCCGACTGATGAGCGATGAAAGGCAGCGATGGAAGTCACAAGAAGCGCACGGCAGGCCGGAGCGGAATTACCGTATGAAGTGACTATGCAGTGTCAAGCCGACAGCCAGTATTGCGCCGCAGGTTCACCGGCCCAAATTCGGCTTTCGCCGCATCCAGAAGCTTCCTCCCTGCCACGGCGCGGCGGTCGGAAAAACGCTCTTCAGTTCCTCAGGGAAATGCGCTTTCAAATATCCGCTGCTAATCAATACCTCAAATTCTGAATTGTAGGTCAAAAACGCCTGCAAGAGGTATTGCTCGGTCCAAAAGCGCCGTCGCTCGATGACCCATTCCCGCGGATATTCCAAGGGCAGAAAAATGTCGTGCACATGCACGATCACTCCGGGCTGCAGACGCGGCAAAACCTCGAGAAAAAGGTAGTTCACGTCGCCGCCAATTCTGACCACGTGGGAAGTATCGATAAAAAGACAGTCTCCCGCGTTCAAACTCAGCAAAGGTCGAAGTGTCGACCTCTTCCACTTTCTTCACCATAAGTGACGTAAGGCCCGCCATGCCTTCGGTTAGAAACTCTACCGGATAAGGCTCGATGCTATGCAATTCCGTCGACCCATTCTTCCGCGCCGCCTGGGCCAGCAGCAACGTGGAATAGCCGCTCCCGACCTCAATGATTCGTCGTGGCTGGTAGTGACGAACCATGCAATAGGCAATCAGAGGATCGAGTCCTTCGAAGCGCCCGTTTTGAAGATAGAAAGAAACGCCCTTCGCCGGAGCTTCCAAGGGAATCTGGTTGTATTCCGGGCCAAAAGCGGGAAACGCGTCGCAGAGAAGTTGCCGCTGCCCCGCCTCATTCATCTCAACGCCCGGCACCGTCGGAGGTCGTTCCCAAATTTCTTCCTTCAGACTCCGGGTATCGGGAATCGGCTCGTAGAAATGAACAGGTGTCACATGAAACCCGTCCGCTTCCCACGATCGAAACCACTTGGGAAAATCCTTGTGGTGAAGACAACGCGGCATGACTTCGCCGATAAGACGAGCCAACTCATCGAAGTAGGCTGGATCCGCGGATCCACTCTTGAACCGTTCCCGCAATGACGCCCACGGAATATCGGTTAGTTGGACGGAAACTTCGTCGAGTAACTCTCGTGGTCCATCCAGTGGATAAAGGCCGAAAGTAATATGTCACTCCCGCGCGAAGGCCGCTTACTTCGAACGATCCGCTCTTTCCGCGGCAGACCAGCTTTTCCGCGCAACCCGCTTCGCAGCAGGGAGATTTCAGGTGTGGCCGGAGAAGTTATATCCCATTGCAAGGTGGTCCGCGAGCCCGCTTCGAGCGGGATCGGGTTCGGCTGGGCCGTAATTCTCCCCGCGACTGGGTAGAAGAACTTTACTTCGTCGATAAGTCTTCTTGGTTCACCGACGCTGTAAAGCCGAAAGACATAAGTTATCGCCGGCCGGATCCATTCTACTTGCAATTCTCCGGAGCCACTGCGTGCGATGAGTTTCTCCGGAGCTCCATCTTCGGAAACGTAAAGTTCGGCTGTTTCTTCGCCGCTTTCCCAGCGCAGTATAACCGGCGAATCTTCCGGCCGCCGGCATGAGGTTCGGTTTGACCGATATTTTCCCCATGATCGGCTCAGGGACAACCGGTCGGCTTTCGGATTTTCCTCCGTCTTCCTTACTCATATCCAAGTCTTGATAGCGATTTCCCGCGGCTCAAACGGCTAACCCGGTGGCGCCTTGAGGGTGATTGCTGAGTCTGACATTCCATGTCTATCCGCGGAACGGATTGATGTAGGAAACATCGGGGTCGTATTGCCGGATATAACCAAATATCGGCGCATACGGCATCTTGTTTCCGAAGAGCGCCCAATCGAGGAACCTGTTGGTCGCAAACGAGCGCGCTATACCGACAATCGTGCCGTCGGGATTCAGAATCACCATGGTCGCGTGGCACTTTCCTTTTGCCCATGTAGGCCTGGCCCTTAATACGCGCCGCCTTATCCTCCATGAGTTCGAGATGAGCTTCACCGCGGAACCGATTTTGCACGCTCTGTTGGAATAGCGCTGAGGCCGGCTGCCCGATCCAATCCTGTAACCCTTCGGCAAACATATCGAGGCGTTGGCTGCGCAACTTCGGCGCGAGCAGGTCGATCTGTCGCCGATCTCGAAAGAGTAGTCCTTGTGAATCCTGAACGCCATTGAGCAGACTCGTCACCGCCTGTTCCGTGAGCAATCGCGAATACCTCCAGCGCAGGCCTTCCTTCCGGTGATCTCGCCATCCGAAAATGGCAGCGGCAAAAATCAAAAAGATGCAAGACCAACGCCACCAGCCGCGCATTACGCCCATAGCCATTAGGATCAGTCCAGCCCAGAAAAGCGAACTCCAAAAGAGATAGCGCTGGGCTGCAAGTTGCCCCGGCATCTCATGAAAGTAGTCCAGCCGTCCCGCTACGATGAGAAGGAAAGCCGCCAAGCTAAAACTGACTAAGCCGAGTCCAATGAATTCAAGACTATTCTCCCTCGGCTTCCGCCGCACCAGGTGCAACACGACCAAGACGGTGGCGCAAGCCAGACCTAAGACTCCCGACCACAAAAGATAGCCCGACGATTGCACGAGCTCGGTTGACGACTTCACACCTTTCCAGGCCAGGGCGGAATAGAAAACGGGAGCTCCGAGTAAGCGAGAAAGATTCTCGACGATCTGGAAGAGCATTCCACCAGGAGAAGAGCCACTGCCTGCTTGCGCGAAAGCCGGGCTGTGGGGCGGGAGATACTGAAAAATGAGACCTGCGCCCACCGCTCCGGCAGCAAGCACGGCGAGATTTCGCCAAGGCATGCGCAAGCACCAACCGAGCAGGATGAGACATGGCCAGATAGCCAGGCCGGTGCCAAAGCTAAAGGATGCAACATAACCCGCGCAGACTACAAGAGTGATATCGTGCCAGAGAGTGCCGCCGCCTTTCCAAAGGACAAGAAGGGCTCCGGCCAGAGAAACCACGACGAGGGAGTTCATGCAGGCGAAACCTCCAGAGACAGTAATACTGCCCCGACCCATCCAAAAGCTCGCGGCCACTATCACCAGCGTGGCCATAAGCCTGTTCGTAAGATCGATGGAGCGATCGCGCCAGATCGGCAGCAGGAACCCAAGCGTTGAAAGAATCAGCAGAGCCAGACTGACATAGAATATGACCGCTTGGTTACCGTGGAAAAAGTGTAGATCGGCGAGCCAGATAAAACTTGGAAAAAAGAGGGAGTGGCCATTGAACTTAAGGATCGCGCTTTGCCACCAGGAATGGGTCAGACAAATCTCGTAAAGACGCCAGAAATCCATCCGAGTGACCGGCCAGTAATCGAGACATAGATAGGCAACTCCAGTCACTAGATAGACAGCCGCCAGGAAAACCGCACAGGTCTGCACGACCCGCTCGGCGACGGTGCCCGTCTTATGCATTCGGCGCAGTGGGACGCCGGCCCCAGGCGAGCAGGGATGTCCCGAAGGGCATTGCGAAAGGGAGCGCGGTCTCGATGTTCTTTAGCGCGCTGAATACGGCCTGGATACCTTGATTCGGTGGCGAAAAACCAACACGCATTGTCTCCTCTGGCGAAACCCTTCGGAGATAGGCCTTGCGGGCAAGTAACACGGGCACCATCGACAGACCCCAGTGATGCAAACCCTCCGGCTCGCACTCCACATGCACGAAAGAGCCGAGCTAATGAGCTACGAGTGTAACGCCGGACATGCCCAGTCACCCGGTCATACTGACTGAAGAGCATCATACTTGCAGGCACATTGACGACCACGATTCCGCCCGGGCGAAGATGTTGCAAAGCCGCTGCGAGAAAAGCCTCATCATCGGGAATATGTTCGACCACGTCGAGGAGGAAGAGCGCGTCGTAGTGCGAGAGAAGCGAGGGTTCCAGGTCCAGAATGTTGTAGAACAAGAGACGGCCGCGCCCGGGTTCGGCCATTTCCAAGCCTGCCCGACTAAGATCGCAACCATCGACCGGGATTCCGAGATCCTTCTCTAACATCCGTCGGGCAACGCCGCTCCCGCATCCGATCTCCATGCCCCTTTGCAGGGGAGTATTAGCCGCGCGGTACTGCACGCAGGACGCCCGCATGCCGCCATTGCATCCAAAAGTGTTCCGCGGAAACGAACTGAAACCACTCGTCTGCCATGCCGATCGCCAAGGGTTCCGAAAGAGTCTCGATCTGGTTCATAGGTGGTTTTCATCCCGGCGGATATTGAAGGTTCGTTCCACGAGATAGGAAGGACGACCTTTTACCTCCATGAAGATCTGGCCAATGTATTCGCCCAGCACACCCAGATAGAGAAAAACCATCCCATTCGAGAAAAGCAGGATCACGACCAGGGTGGAAAAGCCCGGTGCTGCTAATCGCGTGTCGGTAAAGAGTGCGATCGCCAGATAGATGATCGCGCCTAAGACCGCACAAAGGCAAAGAACCGTGCCGCAAATAAAACCAATCCGGAGCGGCCGGGTCGAAAAAGAGGTCAGCCCGGAAAGAGCCAGCTTGACCAATTTGCCTAACGAGTATTGTGGGTCGCCCGCCGCCCGGGCGGAGCGGGCCACAGGAAATGGTTTGGCCGCCAATCCGAGCCAGGCGCGCAACCCGCGCACGAAGCGAAGCTTTTCCGGAAAGTCCGAAAAGGAGCTGAACGGCGCGACGGCTCATCACGCAGAAATCGCCGCTGTCGATTTGCACCGGAGTGTCGGCGAGGAAGAGATAGAGCCGATAAAAAAGGTAATAAAAGAGGCGCTTGGCCACCGTCTCCTGCCGGCTGGTTCTGATTGCGTAAACCACCTCCAGCTTTTCGCTCTGCAATGTTCGATACATTTCGACAAGCACTTCCGGTTCGTCCTGTAAATCGGCATCCATGACTCCGACAGAGTTGCCGCCGGCGAAAGTAAGGCCGGCGGAAACGGCGCTCTGATGACCGAAATTTCGGGTCAACACCACCAACTTTACGGCCGGGTCTTCTCGGGCCCACGCTTCGATGAAGGCGATGCTGCCGTCTGTCGATCCGTCGCTCACGAAAATCAACTCCCATTCCGGAGCCGTCGCCTTCAGCGCCGCCAGTCTTTCGCGCAACAAAGGCAGGACCGCGACTTCATTCAGAAACGGGATAACTATGCTTAGTTCGAGCGCGGCCATGAGTCGGGAGATCGGTTACCGGCGCGATTTCCTTGGCCCTCTGAAAGCGAAGAACCAGCCGCCGTCAAGGCAAAAGGTGTCGTCCATTTCTGGTTGACGCCGGGCGTGACGCGCATCGAATCTTGCTCCTTGCGAGGGTGCACGCCCTGGCTTGCCATCCATGACCGATCATTCACCGGAGTCCGCGCCACTCCTGATCCATTACCACGTCTTCAAGAATGCCGGCACTTCCTTCGAATGGGCTCTCGAGCAGGCGCTGGCCGAACGCTTTCGCTCTCTCGACTCCTCCTCCTCGCGAGGATTTGTCGCCGCGCAGGAGCTGGCGAATTTCGTGTCGGAGAATCCCGAAGTGAGCGCTATCTCCAGTCATCAAGCGGCTCCGCCCGCACCTCTGGTTCCGGGGAGAAAAGTTTTTACAAGCATCCTCATCAGGGATCCACTCGCCCGGATTCGCTCGATCTACGCCTTCGAGCGCAGTGCAGGAGGCTGTCCAGTCCGGGAGCGACCAAGGCCAAGGAACTCGATTTCAAGGCTTACGTGGAATGGCGTTTGCAGACCTCTCCGGCCATGTTTTGCAATTACCAAGTCCATTTTTGCACTCGTAGCGAGGAACCGCGGCGCCGCCCGATCGGCCGCGAGGAGTTAGAGAAAGCCATCGCGCATCTGGATGCCATTTCAATTGTAGGAACCGTGGCTCGTTACGACGATTGGATCGCGCTCGCGCAAAAGATTCTCTCGCGGCCGTTCCCGAACTTTGTGCTCCAGTCCAGTCGCCGCAATGTCACGGCCGCACAGCGCAGCGAGCCCGCGATCCTGGATCAGTTAATGGACGATCTCGGTGAATCCACGACTAACTTTCTGCTCGAGCATAACCAACTGGATATGTGCTTGCACCAAATAGCTGATTCGATCTTAACCCGGAGGATGGCGGAAGAAGGTGTGGAACTCATGCTGGCTCGCGCCTACACCCGGGCCCGGCAGAACCGTCGCTCGGGACGCGAAGAGATAGCTCATCCTCTTTCCTAGACACGCTCATGCCCGCTTACACCGCTCGTGGCGAAATCGCCCGCAGGAACGCAGCCCAGAATCCCTTTTCGCGTTGGCATCGCAAGGATGCTTCGCCCGACGAGTTGGACGGTAAGCTGGCTTTCCAGCGCCTTCAGTCCCAGTTTCTCACGCCGCTCATCCAGCCGGATTTCAAGGTTCGCCGCAGCGATAAGCTTTTTGCCATCGGCTCCTGTTTCGCGCGAGGGATTGAAGGGGCGCTGCTCGGCAGAAAATTCGATGTCGTGAGCGCCGCGCCGGAGTTCGCTTCTCTCGCCACAATCGGTCCGCAGGTCACAGGCCTCGGCTTCACCAACAGATATAACACTTATTCCATAGCCAACGAGCTCGGATGGGCGCTCGATCCTTCGGCAGAGTTCCCGGAGGCGAGCATCGTCGACCTGAAGCGACGGGCTGGCCTACGATCCTCACACCAATCCGACACTTCCACCGGGGGATCGAGCCGAAACCTTACGTCGGCGCAACATCCTACGGGCGGTCAACGCACGCGTCGCTGACTGTCGAGTCGTCATTGTAACGCTTGGTTTGATCGAAGTGTGGCGCGACCTTGCCGCGGATACTTATCTCAACACCACGCCTCCGCCCGCAGCGATCGCGTTACACCCGGGACGCTATGAGTTTCACGCCAGCAACTTCGCGGAGAATTGCACGAACCTTGAGAGAATTCATGACTTGTTCGATCGCTTTGGTCACCCGGAAACAGAAATCGTGGTGACGGTTTCGCCCGTTCCTCTCATGGCCACGTTTACCCAGCAGGACATTATTGTTGCCAATACGTATTCAAAATCGCTCCTCCGTACCGCGGCTCAGGAATGGGCTGCCGCGCATGATAACGTTCATTACTTTCCCAGCTACGAAATCGTCATGAACTCGGCACGCGATGCTGCCTGGCTGGAAGACCTACGCCATGTGCAGGGGCGCCTGGTCAATCACATCATGGACATCTTTCTCAAGCATTACCTTGAGTAAGACGACATTGATGCGTTAGGCGCTGACGGGTGCCCAAAGGTCAGGATTCGCTCGCCATTGATGGCACATCCGCAACCGCTCCGTTGCAGCGGGTTTGCAGTTCTGACTCCCCTCGCTGAAAGAGGGCAGCCAGTTGTCGCCCGGCCGCTTCACGAGAATACATTGCCATGGTCAACTTCACCGCGGCGTCGGAGAGCCGATTCCATAGCTCCTCAGATTGGTATAACTCCAGCGTTGCCCGAGCAAAGTCTTTCGGGTCATCCGCGACCAGAATCTGTTTGCGATGGGTCAATTCCATTCCTTCCACGGCGATGGAGGTGGCGACCACCGGAACTCCAAAGCCCATGCTCTGGTTGATCTTTCCTTTCACGCCAGCGCCGTAGCGGAGCGGCGCGACCGAAAGCCTGACGCTATTAAAGTAAGGGGTGACGTCCGGTTGAAATCCGGTGACGATAACAGACTCGTCTGCGAGAGCGATCACTTCCGGCGGAGCCTTTTCGCCGATGATATAAAATTTCACGTCACCCAGCTGTTTCCGGACGAAGGGAAAAATCTCGCGAGTAAAAAAGACCGCGGCATCAATATTAGGGGTGTGCTGAAAGCTGCCGATGAAAAGTATATCCCGGCGCAGGCTGAACGGCGTGGCCGAACCGGGAACCGGCACGATATTGGAAACAATCTTGAATCGACTTATCCGGTCGCTCTCGTTGGAGTAACTCCTTTTCGGTCGGACTCACGACCCATGTCTCATCGGCTTGGTCGATCAGTTGATATTCAAGCTGTCGCTTCTCCTCAACCTCCCTTCGCAGTTCAGGATCGCTGTGTCAGGTCCGCCTCCCGCTCTTCCCGCAGGAAGTGGAGGTCGACCGTGTCAAAAATCAGGCGCGCCTGCGGGGCATAAAGGCGAACGCTCGCGATATGTTTGCAGGCAAAGTCGCGACGGCTGAGAACGACGACGTCAAATCGCTTCTCCGACAGTCTGCGAGATATTCCCGGACATTCTTGATGATAAGGGAAGATGCACGAACCTCGATCCCATGCTTGCGCAGATTGTCGCCATAGGGAGGGATATCCGACAGGTTATCCGGCAAAAAGGTAACGCGATGTCCCATTTGCTGAAGCAGAGTCAGAATCTGAAACATGCGGAGCGATCCCGAGTCGCGATCAACCAGCGGCACGTGATGGTCGATGACAAGAATGCGCTGGCAGCCGGCGGGAAGCTCGTCCCAGGCAGCCAGGTCGCCGTTCGCCGGCTTATGCGCGAGTTCTTTGGACCAAGCTCTTGTAAAGGTGTTGCGGTTGACCTCCTGATATTTTTTCGTGCCGGCCGCTATGTCCGTGCCGCCAGTGATTCCTTCATAGTGAATCACAACGCTCATGGGCTGGTAGAGGACTTTGCGGCCTGACTTCGCGACCTTGAAAGCGAGATCCGTATCTTCGTAATAGGCGGGCGCATAGGCGGAGTCGAAACCTCCGAGTGACTCGAAGAGCGCCTTCGGAATCATGACGCTGGCGGCGGAGCAGTAATCCACTTCGCGCAGAAAGTTATACTCCGGCTTGTCCGCATCCTGAAATTTGCCGCGATTCCATCCGGACCCGTCGCGCCAAATGATGCCGCCGGCTTCCTGCAGTCGCCCATCCGGATAAACGAGTTTCGATCCGACCAGACCAGCCTCGGCTTCAAAGTCGAAGGTCTCGCGCAGCCGAGGCATCCAGCCTTGAGTGACCACAGTGTCGTTATTCAGGAAGACGAAGGTAACGCCCGCGGGCCTTCTGTGCTCCCAGATTGCAGGAAGCGATGAAACCCAGGTTTAGCTCGTTGCGCAGATAGACGAGGCCCGGAATTTGTCTCAAGGTTTCGGCGCTCGCGTCGGTCGAGCAGTCATCGACGACGATGACTTCAAACGGGATGTCGCCCGAGCGTTCCTGCACCGAGGCGAGACAGGCTTGTGTAAAATCGATCTGGTTGAAAACAGGGATGATGATCGGAGACCTTCAACTTCTTCCGAGCGAGGAAAGACAATCGGCTTGGTCGGTGGAACCGGCTTGAATTCGACCTTTCCTTCGCCCGAGGCCGATTTAAGTCTCCCTCCAGAGATGAGAAAGACCGTGGGTCTGCGGTGACCGAAGTGCTGCGATCGCGCTATCCAGCTCTTTCGATTTCCGGATGAGCGGATCGCCAGGCCCGATACTTCTCCGCGATTCCTGTCGAGATGTCCGAAGCCGCGTAACTTTTTCCCGGTAAACTTGGCTGGCGAGCCATGCGAAAGGATTCACCATGATCCAGCGTCTTGATTTGCGCAGGCGGTCGCCTGCGGCCTGCTCGACTTCATCCAAGAAGCGGATAAGTCGCTTTGTTCTCCCGTAACTCCGTGCCGAATCGCTCCGTTAAGGCGACAGTGGTTGCTTCGCTTTCAGCTAATTGGACGCTATGCGCATGTAAGAGACGGTTAGTCTGGGCGAAACGATCCGCACCTGTTAGTTCGCTGTAATCGTCTTGGTCGAGGCGCCTGTCACCTCCAACCCTGTTCCCGGAGAAGCAAATCGTCGAGGTGTTGCGTAAGCGTTTTGCAGCTCGGTGATCCGCCCGTCGCGACGTCCAATCTCCAAGGCAGCTCGGGTCTGCTGCGCCCGCTAGCTCCTGGGTCAAAGATTCTATCCTGGCCTGAAGCGGACTGACCGCCTTGCGCAGACCGCGGAGATCGCGCTGCACCGTTTCGGTTTCCGGGATCTTGTAGTCAAGTTTGCTCGGTCGCGCCCCGCGAGTTGATCGATTCGCGAAGATGAATCGCTTGAACGCGAAACGTCATCGCGCCGCAGCAGTTCTGTCCTGCTCCGCGGTTAGGTTCTCTCCGGCTTCCTGGAGGAGCGTCTCATAGAGCGCTAGGATCTTTTCAGAAACTCCGGCGTCGATTAGCTGTTCCTTGTTAAAGGTGGTGTGGCGGCGGTCACTTCTGATGAGAGCCGCAGCTTCCGCCGTCTTCTCCAGCCGCAGACCGGTATAGTTGCGCGATGCGAGTGAGCTCAGTCTCGGGTTGGTCAAAGAATTTCTGGTAGTCGGTCACGATCCGCTCCTGCGGCGAAGTGTGGGTGAGGAGGCGGCGATTGTAGATTTCCCAAAGGCGCAGACCGAGTGGGTAAGAGGTCGCGTTTCGCCGATTCATCGAAAAGGCCACTTCCAACGGATTGCGCACAATGATGACGGTCTTGAGACCAGGCGTAAGGCTTGCGCCAGAAGGGGAAGGTGAGACAGGTGCGAGGGTCTTTCCAACCCCACATTGGATCGTTCCTAAAACTCGGAAATCAAAAGCTTCGCCTTCGCGCGGACTGACGAAAAACGCGAGTCTTCAAAAGTCTCGTCTTCCCAGGGCGGCAGGTCCCAGGCGGCTCCGACCAGATTGAGAAGTTCGTCATTCAATCGGACGACCCGCAGGTTTTCCCAAAAGCCTTCCGGGTTATCAGCCGCCGCCGGCATCAGGTCCTCCTGCGGCCCCAGAGCCAGGCCTAACGAGTGAAGCAAGCGCGTGAGCATGGAGGTGCCGGAGCGATGCGCGCCGGCGATGCAGACGATGGTTTGCTTCATGAGAGACAGCGGCTGGTTTACTTGCTTCCCGGTTTAATCGCCGGCGTGGAACGCAGGTCGGCTGGGATAGCGTCCGCCGGGAAAGTCTCCACCGTCATCTCGATCAGGCTGACAAATGGACAGCCGAAATCCGGCCGCGCGCCGCCGCTCCGGTCGACAATCACGCCCACACCGACCACATCCCCGCCGTGTTGCCTAACGATATCGATCGTCTCCTGAACGCGGCCGCCCCGGGTGACGACGTCTTCGGCGACAACGAAGTTTTCCTTCGGCGAAATCTTGAAACCGCGGCGCAGGGCAAGGCCGCCGGCTTCCTTCTCCGCGAAAATATGACGCTTGCCTAACGACCGCCCGACCTCCTGCCCGACGATGATTCCACCGAGCGCCGGCGAAATCACCGCATCGCACTCGATCCCGCGCAGCTTGTCCGCGAGCTGGCCGCAAACCCTCGCGGCAATGTCGGTGTGCTGGAGAAGCAGTGCGCACTGGAAAAACTGCCGGCTGTGCAGTCCGGAACGCAGCACGAAGTGCCCGTCGAGCAGCGCACCTGTCTGGCGAAAAGTTGCGAGCAGATCTTCGCTCATCTCCCGCCGGCCTAACCGGAAGTATCGCTGACCGATTTGTCGCCGCGCTCGCCGTCGTTCGCCACCGCGATCACTTCGATCTCGACCTTGGCCCCTTTGGGTAAGGCGGAAACCTGCACCGTCGAGCGGGCGGGCGGATTGTCGCGGAAATAGGTCGCGTAGATCTCGTTCACGGTCTGGAAATCTCCCATGTCGGTGAGGAAAATCGTCGTCTTCACGACATGGCTGAAGTTCAAATTTTCCGCCCGCAACACGGCCGAGACATTCTCCAGGACGCGTTTCGTTTGCGCGTCGATGTCGTCGGAGACGATCTGGCCCGTCTGCGGGTCGAGCGGAATCTGGCCCGCGCAAAAGAGGATCGAGCCGCTGCGAATGGCTTGCGAATACGGCCCGACCGCGGCCGGTGCGTCTTTGGTGGAGACAATTTTCTTCATCGCGCGAGCTTAGCTGGAAAAAGCTTTGGCACAACGCTCACGAAGCTCCTAACGGATGAAGTTGGAATTGCGGAGGGCGTAAAAGGTTCCAGCCTTCATCTCCGTTATGGCCTTGGCGCGATGCCCTCGGGGGAAGCACCTCCGATTGATCGCGCGCGAATGTCGTCGATAGTAAGGGACCCATGGTTAGCTGGATTCTAAAGAAAATACTCGGCTCAAAAAATCAGCGCGAGATCAAGCGCCTGCAACCGATCGTGCGCTCGATCAACGCTTTCGACGAGCAATTCAAGTCGCTCTCGGACGACGAGCTGCGCGCCAAGACCGCCGCCTGGAATACCGAGCTCAGCGCGATTGGAGATCCCGACGAGCTCGCCCGGCGCCTCGATGAAATTTTGCCCGAAGCCTTTGCGGTCGTGAAAAATGCCGCCCGCCGGCTCACCGAGCGACAGGTCTCGTTCACGGTCTGCGATCAGCCGATGACTTGGAACATGGTGCACTTCGACGTGCAGCTCATCGGCGGCATCGTCCTGCATCGCGGCCGCATCGCGGAGATGGCGACCGGCGAAGGCAAAACCCTCGTCGCCACCCTGCCGCTCTACCTCAACGCGCTCGCCGGCCGCGGCGCGCATCTCGTCACGGTGAACGATTACCTCGCTCGGCGCGACGCCGAATGGATGGGGCAGCTCTACAGTTTTCTCGGTCTCACGGTCGGGATCATTCAGCACGATCAGCCGCCCGATCTGCGCCGCGAGCAATACGCCTACGACATCACCTACGGGACGAACTCGGAATTCGGTTTCGATTATCTGCGCGACAACGGCATGGCCACCACCCGCGAGCAGCAGGTGCAGCGCGGCTATCATTACGCGATCGTCGACGAGGTCGATTCCATCCTGATCGACGAAGCGCGCACCCCGCTCATCATCAGCGGGCCCGCGACGGTTTCGACGCATCAATACGATCGGCTCAAGCCGCTCGTCGATCAGCTGGTCAGAAAGCAAAACATGCTCTGCAACCGGCTCGCCAGCGAAGCGAAGGAAGCTTTCGAAAAGGGCGAATCCGAAACCGGCGGCGTCCTCATGTTCAAAGTGAAACTCGGCCAGCCGCGCAACAAGCAGCTCCTCCGCATGATGGAGGACCCGGAAAAGCGCAAGGCGATCGACAAGGCCGAGCTCTCCTTTTACCAGGACACGCGCAAGGAAGAACTCTTCGCTCTCAAGGAAGAGCTCTTCTTCACGATGGATGAGAAATCGCACGAAGCCGATCTCTCCGAGCAGGGGCGCGCCTATCTCAATCCCGACGATCCCGATTCCTTCGTGCTGCCGGATTTAATCAGCGATTTCACCGACATCGATCTGAACCGCACTCTCTCCGATGACGAGCGAGACAAGATGAAAGCCGACCTCCAGCAGCAGTGCGACACACGCGCGGAGCAAATTCACAACATCTCGCAGTTGCTCCGCGCCTATTGTCTTTTCGAAAAAGACGTCGCCTACGTCGTCGAGGAAAACAAAGTCGTCATCGTCGACGAATACACTGGCCGCAAAATGCCGGGCCGGCGTTGGAGCGACGGCTTGCACCAGGCGGTCGAAGCGAAAGAAGGCGTCCAGATCGATCGCGAAACCCAGACCCTCGCCACCATCACGATCCAGAATTATTTCCGCCTCTATCACAAGCTCGCGGGCATGACCGGCACCGCCGAGACCGAAGCGAACGAGTTCCACGACATCTACAAACTCGACGTCGCCGTCATCCCGACCAATCGCCCGGTCGCGCGCAAAGACGCCAACGACCGCATCTACAAGACTCGCCGGGAAAAATACAACGCCGTCATCAACGAGATCCGCGATCGGCACGCATCGAACCAGCCCGTGCTCGTCGGCACCGTCAGCGTCGAAGCTTCTGAGTTGCTCAGCCGAATGTTGAAGCGGGAAAAAATTCCGCACAACGTTCTCAACGCAAAATATCACCGGCAGGAAGCCGAGATCGTGCAGCGCGCCGGACAGCCCGGCACGGTCACTATCTCCACGAACATGGCCGGGCGTGGCACCGACATTAAACTCGGCCCCGGCGTTCCCGGCGCCGGCGGTCTCTACGTCATCGGCACCGAGCGCCACGAATCGCGCCGGATCGATCGCCAGCTCCGCGGCCGATGCGCGCGCCAGGGCGATCCGGGCGCGACGCGCTTTTACGTCAGCTTCGAAGACGACCTCATGCGCAACTTCGGCGCGGCCGATCGCATGACGAAAATCATGGAGCGCTTCGGGCTCGAAGAAGGCCAGGAACTCGAACACCGTTGGCTCAACAAATCGGTCGAGACCGCGCAGAAACGCGTCGAGCAGCGCAACTATTTGGCGCGCAAACGCACCCTCGATTACGACGACGTGATGAACAATCAGCGCGAGGTGGTTTACACCTATCGCAACGAAGTCATCGACAGCGAGGAACCGCGAAAACTCGTTTTCGAAGTGATCGACGAAGCCGTTCCGGCGAAAGTGGAAGAGTATCTTGGGACCGGCGCCTCCAGCGACGAGCCCAATTTCCCCGGGCTGATCCACTGGGTTAACACCACCTTCCCGCTTGGCCTAACGAAAGAAAAAGCCGAGTTCGAGACCCGCACCCCGCAGGAGAATGCACAGTTTCTCGTCGCCAAAATCCGTGACGCCTACGAGCGCAAATCGAGCCACGAAGAACCGGGCGCGGTTAAGAGCCTGGAGCGCTACATCATTCTGAACGCGATCGATCGCCTCTGGCAGGAGCACCTTTATGCGATGGACGCGCTCCGCGAAGGCGTGCATCTGCGCGGCTATGCGCAAAAGGATCCGCTCATCGAATACAAGACCGAAGCGTTCGACATGTTCGTTGGGCTAATGGCGAGCATTAAAAACGAAGTCCTGCACAATCTTTTCCGCAGCACTTCCAATCTGCAGGCTTTCGAAACTTTTCTTTCCACGCTCCCGCAATTCCTCATGCGCGAGCAGGCGCCGAACGCGCCAACTGCGAACGGCCCCATCCCAGGGCGCCGCCCTGAGCGCATCGCCAGCGAAGGAAATGGGAGCAGCGAATCCGACGGCAACGGTTCCGAGGTGAAACTCGAGCTCACCCCGGTCCGCCGCGAAATGCCGAAAGTCGGCCGGAACGACCCGTGCCCCTGCGGCAGCGGCAAGAAATCCAAAAACTGCTGCGGCCGCGTTGCCTAACGACCTGCCAGGGCGCGCTTGCGTTCTGGGGAGCACGGGCTGCCAGCCCGTTGGCGAAGGCTGCTGGCCTTCGCGCACTTTCGGAGCGCAGGCGAGGCCGTGAAGTATGGGAGTCCGAGAACGGCGACTTTTGCCTTCACCGTCCGACAGCTTATCGAAAAAGGATTTCACTCAAGCGAAGAGCCGGAGCTGTCCCACGGTTCATGCAAAAGTTACCCACATCGCAGAATGCTCGTCGTGAGGTCTCGTCACGGCGCCGAAAGTTCGTCGCGGCAGGCTGCCGCGACCCAACGGGCTGGCAGCCCGTGCTCCCCGGAATTTGGACCCAGCACGTTAGGCATCGCGGTGGCGAAAAACGGTGACACCGACCTTTACCAGCCATGAAAACCGACGCCGTGTCGCGGCGGCCCGTCGCCAACCTCACCCTGACAACGCGACAGCTATGTCAGCTCGTAGGTCGTAATCTCGATCTTGTGCCCATCCGGATCGCGAAAGTAAATCGAGTGCGAGATCTCATGATCCGCGAAGTGAAAAGCGATTCCGCGTTCCTTCAGCTCGCGTTGCGCGCGCGTGAAATTTTCCCGATCAGCGCGCAAAGCCAAGTGGAGCATGCACGCTTTCTCGGGGTAAGGGAGACCGTCGCTCGTTTTTTCATTTCGAAATAGCGCGATCCCGGTCGCTCCTTTGCCCACAAATGTGGGCACGCCGCCCCAGACTTCTCCGTGCTGTCGCTCCAGGCCGAGAACTTCACAGTACCACTGCGCCGATTCCTCAACATCGCGCACTGCGATGGCAACGTGATCGAGTCCCTCGAGTTTCATCGGAGCCAAAGGCTTCATCGATATTCCAACATTGTCATCCACTCTAGGCCGGGGTGCTGACCCGACCGCTCACAGCGAAGACCTCAAACCCGGATTTATCATCCTAATAGAACGGTCGCTCACCCCCAAGTCGTCATCGTTGGGAAGCGAAGATCGCCCACCCTTCAAGGTGTCATCCTGAGCGAAGTGAAGGATCTCTGACCCTTTCCACCCGCGCGCACAAAAAGATTGCCGCCGCTCGCGCAAGCGTCAGAATCGCCCGAGTCAGCTGTGAAAATTTGTTCTCCCAATCGGCGCGAGTTCCTCCGTCTTCTCGGCGGCGCCGTCGTCGGCAGCGCGTTTCCATCCTGGCTCGAGGCCTCGGATCCTCCGGATCTCGTCACCATTTCCGTTCTGCACACGACTGATCTGCACGGTCACATTTTGCCGACAGTCGATTATCGCGGGCGCCGCGATCTTGGCGGGATGGCGCGCTGCGTCACCCAGATCCGGCGCTGGCGCGAGGAAAATCCCAACTCGCTCCTGATCGACATCGGCGACGTCTATCAAGGCACGCAATTCGCCCTCGCCGATCAGGGCAGGATGATGATCGAGCTCTTCAATCTCCTCCGTTACGACGCCTGGTTGGTTGGGAATCATGAATTCGATTGGGGCATCGAGCCATTCCTCCACGGGGTCGAGCGCTCCGCCATGCCGGTGTTGGCCGCGAACACGCTTCTCCATGGCGACGCTCCCGGCGACTTCCGCGACGCGCATCATCCGTTCGCCAAAATCCAGCCGTTTGTCCTCAAAGAAATCGCCGGGATCAAGCTCGCCGTTATCGGCCTAACGACTCCGGGCATGCCCTTCTGGTTCCTCCCGAAATTCATCGAAGGAATCGAGTTTCAAAATCCGATCGCACCGGTCCGTCGCGCCATCGCCCAGGCGAAATCGTTAGGCGCGGATGCCATCGTGCTCGCCGGCCACATGGGCTTGAAGGAGCGGACCGGTGGCGACGATTTCGCCAACCAAGTCATGGCGCTCACGGCGGAATTTCCGGAAGCGGCCGTCTTCATCGCCGGGCACACCCATCAAGACATTCCCAGCCGCCTAACGAACAGTGTGCTTTTCACCCAGGCCGATCATTTTGGCATTCACGTCGGCCGGGTCGATTTGGTCTTCGATCGCGCGTCGAAGAAATTGCTTCATCAAACCCCGCGCTGCGACTTGATGGACCATCGGGTCGCGCTCGATCCCGTGGTGCTCAGTCGCGCGCAACCGCAACTGGATCGTGCCGCCGCAGTCCTGGCCGAGCCGATTGGTGAGCTCGCTGACACCCTGCACGTCACGGCGTCCGGGGTCGAGCCAAGCGAGGTCGAACTTCTCTTCGCCGCCGCCATCACCGAAGCCCTGGCCGGGCATGGCCTAACGATCGACGGAGTATTCCACGGATTGTTCGAGGACAGGCATGTCTTTAAGAAGGGATCGAAGACGATTGGCGACATCTGGGAAATTTTGCCCTACGAAAATTTTCTCGTCACCGGCCAGCTCAGCCTGGAGGAACTGAAGGCGGTGATGGATGAAGTTTTTCAAAGCCGCGATGCCCGCAGCCTCGCCGGATTTCAGCTTTCGGTGGAAGGGCAGGGGAGCAATTGCCGCCTAACGACCCTGCGTTTCGCGGATGGCCGCCCGCTCGATCCCGCGAAACGTTATCGCATCGCCTTTAACAGTTTCGACGCGCGCAGCGGCGGGCATCGCTTCATGAAATTGCGCGACCTCCTCGAGCGTCCGGAAGCGAGGCAAGCCTTCCATCCTATCCAGACTCGCGAGGCGGTGATCGATTACTTCCGCCGGCACAAAGTCGTCCATCGACTGCCACGGGAAGCGCGCGCCGCAGCCTGACGAGCGGGAACTGCTCCGGGGAGGACGGGTGTTACCCTGTCGTTCGGTGCAGTCTGCGCCGAACCGCGTGAGAACTTGGCGCGGAGTTTTCCTAACGACATTGCCGTCAGAGCAGCGCCACAGTTGCGCCCCGCGCAAATGGGCCTTGGGCGAGACTCGCCCAAGTGCGACGGGGTAACACCCCGTCCTCCCCGGAATTATCGACAGCGCATCCACTGGGTTGCGAAACCAACTTCACAGTTGTTATCTCCGAGGATGAAGTTGCTCCTTTTCCCGCTCCTCCTTGGAACCGTCAGCCTAACGAACGCCGCCTCTCCCGTTCCCGGGACTCCGAAAAAGCCGGTCTTCAACGAATACCACGGCGTCAAAGTCGAGGACGACTACCAGTGGCTCGAGAAGGATGCGGATCCCGCGGTCAAGGCCTGGTCGGCGGAACAAAATACCCGGACGCGCGCCTACCTCGACAAGCTCCCGGACCGAGCCGCGATTGCCGACCGCCTAACGAAGCTCTACAGCAAGGCATCGCCGACTTATTCCTCGATGGTAGCGCGGCCAGGCCGGCTTTTCGCGATGAAATTTCAGCCGCCCAAGCAGCAGCCCATGCTCGTCACGCTCGCCTCGGCGGACGATCTGAAATCGGAAAAAATCATCCTCGATCCGAACCAGCTCGACGCCAAAGGCACGACCGCGATCGACTGGTTCGTCCCCTCGCTCGATGGCAAGAAGGTCGCGGTCTCGATTTCGAAAGGCGGGAGCGAGGATGGCGATTTGCACTTCTACGATGTCGAGACGGCCAAAGCATTGCCCGACACGATCGCGCACGTGCAGTTCCCCACCGCGGGCGGGAGTGCGGCCTGGAATGAGGACGGATCCGGCGTTTTCTACACCCGCTTCCCGCGGAAAGGCGAGCGTCCAGAGGCGGATCTGGATTTCTATCAACAGATCTATTTCCACAAACTCGGCACCACCGATGACAAGGACACCTACTCGTTAGGCAAAGATTTTCCCCGCATCGCCGAGATCGCCCTCGCCAGCTCGCACGACGGTCGCTACGTGCTCGCGGGCGTCGCGAATGGTGATGGCGGCGATTACGCGCATTACCTCCACACCCCGGATGGCAAATGGGAGCAGCTCACAAAATTTTCCGACCAGATCAAGCTGGCGCATCTCGGCCGGGACAATGCGCTCTATCTCCTTTCGCGAGCCGATGCCCCGCGGGGCAAAGTTCTGCGCCTTCCCCTGGATCATCCCGATCTTTCCGCCGCCGCGGTCATCGTGCCGGCAGGCGAAGCAGTCGTGCAGCAAATCAAAGCCACGGCTGATGCTCTTTATGTTGGCGATTTGCTAGGCGGTCCCTCCCAGATCCGGCGCTTCGACCTCGACGGAAAGAACGAGAAGAAAATCGAGATTCCGGCGATCTCAGCGGTGCGGGAAATGGTCGCGCTGGAGGACGGCTCGCTCCTTTTCAAAGATGTCAGTTACGTCGAGCCGGAGGCCTGGTATCACTGCGGTGCAGAACAAGGCGCGCCGGTGAAAACTGCATTGCGTGAGACTTCGCCGGTTTCCTTCGACGACATCGAGGTCGTTAGGGAGTTCGCCCCTTCCAAAGACGGGACAAAGATCCCGCTCAACATCCTGCGTCGCAAAGGGACCAAGCTCGACGGCAACAATCCGACGCTCCTCTACGCCTACGGTGGCTACGGCATCAGCATGACGCCGGGGTTCGATTTCACCCGCCGGCTCTGGTTCGATCGCGGCGGCGTTTACGTCGTCGCCAACATCCGGGGCGGCGGCGAGTACGGGGAGGAATGGCACAAGGCCGGCAACCTAACGAAGAAGCAAAACGTCTTCGACGACTTCATCGCTTCGGAGCAATACCTGATCAAGCAAGGCTATACGCGTTCCGAAAAACTCGCGATCGAAGGCGGGAGCAACGGTGGTCTGCTCATGGGCGCGGTCCTCACCCAGCATCCGGAATTGGCGCACGCCGTCGTTTCGTTCGTTGGGATCTACGACTCGCTCCGCACCGAGCTGGAGCCGAATGGCGAGTTCAACGTCACCGAATTCGGAACGGTCAAGGATCCGGAGCAATTCAAGGCGCTTTACGCTTATTCGCCGTATCACAACGTGCACAACGGCGAAAAGTATCCGTCGATTCTTTTCCTGACCGGCGCGAATGACGGCCGGGTCGCGCCGTATAATTCACGCAAGATGACGGCCCGCCTGCAGGCCGCGAATGCTTCGGAGAACCCGATCTTCCTGCGCACGAGCGCGAGCTCCGGTCACGGCATCGGGACGGCCCTAAGCGAGCGAATCAAGCAGCAGGCGGACGTCTTCGCCTTCCTCTTCGACCAGCTCGGCATGTCGCAGCAAACCGCCAAGACCGCTGCTCGTTAGGGGAATTGCAGGGCGGGCGCTCCGCCTGCCCAGTTTCTGCATGCTGCGCAGGCCATTCTTCCAAACCGATCCGCTCCATTGCGCCGAAGCGCTCATCGGCACCGAGCTTGTCTGGGGAAAATGCGGCGGACTCGTCGTTGAAACGGAAGCTTACCTGGTCAAAGGCGACGAAGCCTCCCACGCCTTCAGCCGACCGAGCGCGCGCGCTTTCGTCGAGCGCAACCAAGCCGCCGCCTGCTACATCTATTTCAACTACGGTGTCCATTGGATGCTCAACCTCCTCGTCAAAGGCGGCCCGCGCGACGGCCTCATCCTCATCCGCGCGCTCGAGCCGCGGCGCGGACTCGCGCTCATGCGGAAGCGTCGCGGAGTCGAAGATGTCAGGCGGCTTTGCTCCGGCCCGGGAAAGCTCACGCAGGCGCTGGCCATCACCCGGGAGCATCACGAAATCGATCTCGCAACCGATCCGACGCATTGCTTTCTTCCCCGACCTAACGAGAGAGTCGAAGTTGTCGCTGATCCGCGCATTGGGATCAGTCGCGCGCAGGAATTTCCCTGGCGCTTCACTCTGCGCGGAAGCGAATTCGTTAGCGTGCCGGTGCGGAGCGCTGCGCGCGCAAGGAAAGAATCGCCGCGCCCATCACGTCCCCGAGCGGCCTGAGGCGGGGTAAATCACGCGCCGCCTGAGATCCCCGGGCGCCCTTGATTCTCCTCTTCTCCAGATCGAATGAACTCGATGGGAAGTCGCGGGCACAGATCAGCGGAGACCCCGGCGAGTATGCCCAGGCTATCGCAAACGATCGGCGACATGCCGACGGCGGAGCTGAGAGCGCAACTGCATCAAGTGGCCGATTGGATTGCCGATTATCGGGAAAATATCGGCAGACTCCCTGTCGCGCCTAACGAGAAGCCGGGCGCAATCCTGGCCCGACTCCCGGAGCAACCGCCGGAAGAGGCCGCCGCGTTCGACCAGATCATGGCCGACGTCGATCGCCTGATTATTCCCGGGATGACTCATTGGGATCATCCGATGTTTCTCGGCTACTTCGGCTGGACCACGACCGGTCCGGGGATCCTGGGCGAGATCGTGGCGGCGCCGCTGAGCGTGAATGCCATGACATGGCGAACCTGTCCCGCCGCGACCGAACTCGAAACGCTCGTGATCGATTGGCTCCGCCAGTGGATGCAGCTGGGAAGGGAGTTTGACGGCGTCGTCTACGACACGGCGTCGGTCGGAGTGATGCACGCACTCGCCGTCGCGCGCGAAGAGGCCGCGCCCGCGACACGAAGACGCGGACTCGTTCGCGCCGCGGCGCCGGTCCTGCGGATTTACGCTTCGGAACAGGCGCACAGTTCCGCTGAGAAAGCCGCCATTGCACTCGGAATCGGCCAGGAAAACGTGCAACGGGTGCCGGTTGATTCGGCGTTTCGGATGGATGTCGCCGCCTTGCGCGAAATGATTGCGCAGGATCGGCAGCAAAATTTTCGGCCCATGGCCGTGATCGCGACTGTCGGAACAACGTCGACTGCGAGCGTCGATCCGATCGTCGAAATCGCGGCGCTCTGCCGGGAAAACGGGATTTGGTTGCACATCGATGGCGCCTACGGCGCCGGCTTTGCGATCCTGCCGGAATGCGGAGCCCTCGCCGCCGGCTGGAACGCGGCCGACTCGATCGTGGTCAATCCGCATAAGACGCTCTTTGTTCCCCTCGACTTCAGCGTTCTCTATGTGCGCGACCTGGAACGGCTGCGGCGCGTCTTCACCCTCGTCCCGGAATATTTGCAGGGCGACACCGTCGCAGAGCAAAAAAATTACATGGACTACGGCATCCAGCTCGGCCGCCGTTTTCGCGCATTGAAAGCTTGGATCATCTTTCGCAGCTTCGGCCGCGAAGGATTGGCGGCGCGGCTGCGCGAAGCGATTCGGCTGGCCAACCTCTTCGCCGGCTGGATCCGGAACGATAGCCGCTTCGAGCTAGCCGCTCCGGTCAGCCTCGGCGTGGTCTGCTTTCGATTCCTCGGGCCGACTGGCGCCGATCGTGAAACGCACTCATCGAGCGCGGCGGGCGTCGATCCGCTCGACCAGTTGAACAGCGCAATCGTCGAACAAATCAACGCCTCCGGTCGCGCCTATCTCACCCAGACCAAATTGCGCGGCCACACCGTCATGCGAATCGGTCTGGGCAACGTTCTTACGACCGAGGAGCACCTCCGCAGCGCGTGGGAGCTTCTGCTCTCAGCGGTTTGTAGTTACGAGTAGGCAGAGGTGTCTGCTGGATTCTGCTAAACACCGTGCGAGGCGCCGTTGGCCGCACCGGCAAGATGCCCGTGCTACGTTGACCGCCCCGCGGTTCGCGCCGACTTTACGCGCTCACATGAACGGTCGAAAACAGCGCGTCCTCCTCGGCATGAGCGGCGGCGTGGATTCCAGCGTCGCCGGCTACCTCCTGCGCGAGCAGGGCTACGACGTCGTCGGCGTGACCATGAAGGTCTGGCCGCAGGACTGCATCTCGCGCGCCGAGGACAAATGCTGCGGCCCGCAGGCGGTCGCCGACGCGCGCGGCGTCGCCCACTCGTTAGGCATTCCCGCATTACGTCGTCGACGAAGCCGACCAGTTCGAGCGCCTCGTGATCGACTATTTCTCGAGCGAATACCGCGCCGGCCGCACGCCGAATCCCTGCGTGATGTGCAACGAGAAGCTCAAGTTCGGCAAGCTCTGGGACAAAGCCGAAGCGCTCGGCTGCGAATACATCGCCACCGGCCATTACGCGATCATCGAGCATCACCCCGATCGCGCCGTCCTGCGCAAGGGCGCTCGACCCGCGCAAGGATCAATCTTACTTCCTCTTCAGCCTGCGCCAGGAGCAGTTGCAGCGCGCACTCACGCCGCTCGGCGGCGATGGCGAAACCAGCCATTCGCGAGATCGCGCGCTCGTTAGGCTTGAAGGTCGCGGACAAGGTCGACAGCCAGGAAATCTGTTTCGTGCCCGGGAACGATTACAAAGCCTTCCTCCGCTCGCATCTCGGCGCGGACGAGTTTCATCCCGGCGGCATCTACGATCTGAGCGGCAACTTCATCGCGCCGCATGAAGGCATCGAGATGTTCACCATCGGCCAGCGCAAAGGCTTGCCCGGCGGTTCGCCCCAACCGCGCTACGTCGTCGACATCGATGCGGAAACCAGCCGCGTCATCGTCGGCGGCGCGGAGGATTTGGTCACCGAGGAGTTCGAGATCGAACGCGTCAGCTGGGCCGGGGACCTCACGCCTAACGAATCCAGCGAGGTCACGGTCAAGATCCGCTACGCGCATCCCGGCGCACGCGCGCGACGGTCACGCCGCTGAAGAATGGTCGCGCCCGCGTGCAACTGCACGAGCCGCAGAAAGCGGTCACGCCCGGCCAGGCCGCCGTCCTTTACGACGGCGACATCGTGGCCGGCGGCGGCTGGATTTGCCGGCAGGCCGCGGCCGTTCCAGCCTAACGAATGGCCGACGAAATTCTGCTCGTTCTGAGCACGTTTCCCGATCGCGGCAAGGCGCAGCGCATCGCGGAGGAATTGGTCGTCGGGCGTTTCGCCGCCTGCGCCAATGTCGCCTCCGCCGTCGACTCATTCTATTGGTGGAAAGACGAAGTCGAGACGGCGACGGAAGTGTTGGTTTATTTCAAGACCACCGCCGCGCGCTTCGACGCTTTCGAGAAAAAGCTGCGTGAGCTGCACCCTTACGATGTGCCGGAAGTCCTCGCCTTTCGGGTCGAGGCCGGTTCGCCGGATTATCTCAGCTGGGTGGCGGAAAACTGTCGCGGCTGAAATTTTCGCCTAACGACGCCGCAAGATTTTGCGCGCCTTGCTAGTTTGGCATCGTGATCTTGATCGACGGGTCGTAGTCGAAAATCATCACCGAGTGCAGATGGTGTTGCGCGGTCGCGGCCTTGAGCTGCGCTTGCAGCGCCTTCAGGTCGACCGCGCCGTTCGCGCTTTTTTTCATTTTCGGCACCGGCCCGGAGCCCTCGTAATCGCGTTCCACCTTGAGCATCCGCGACGTGTCCGCCGCGAGCCAGATCTTGGAGGGACCGCTGTCCTCGCTCAGTTCGTAAACCTTCGCTGCGACCCCGCCGACTTGGTCATCACCGATCAATTTCAGGTGACCATGTTGTTCGCGAAATTGCTCCTCGCCCATGGCGCCTTGCGATTGATTCATCATCGCGGAAAGATTCACCGGCAAGGCTTTCCAGGGTTCGTTAGGGCCGTCGCGTTGTAGAGTGCGTTTGCCGTCGGAGACCATTTCGGTCCCGGGCTGGCCGTTGCGAGTGCTGAGGAAATGGACCTGATCCGGAGCCACGCGCTCGACCACCATCGACTCGACCACCACGCCCGAATCCCGATCCGTAATGGTCGAAGTGAAGCGCGAGGTGGGCGCGGCTTTGATCGCTTCCTGGACCTTCTTCAGGATCGCGAAATCATCCTGCGTCTGTGCGGCAGCCGTGCCGATGACGGTAAAGGCGAGGAGGGCTTCGACGAATGTTAGGCGGCTGAATTTCATAGCGATATTCTGCCTTTGCGCCGGGCGTTTGCGAGATTTTTTGCCGAGCCTTGTGGCCGACCGGACGCGCGTGATAAGCTCCCGCATGTCACTCATTTTCGAGACAATACCAACGGAAGGGCTGGCCGAAATTTCCTATCTGGTCGGCGATGATGAAGAGGGCACTGCGGCGGTTTTCGATCCGCGGCCGGATGTCGAAATTTATCTGCAATTGGCGCGGGCCAGGGGCGTGGCGATCACACATGTTTTCGAGACCCACATCCACGCCGATCTCGTGAGCGGCGCGCGCGAGCTGAGTGCGCGGGTCGGCAACGCGAAAATTTTCGCGAGCCACGAAGCGGGCGCGAGCTATGGGTTCAAGACAGAGGCGGTCAAGGACGGCGATCAATTCAAGTTTGGCTCGCTCGTCATCACGGCGCGGCACACGCCCGGGCACACCCCGGAGCATGTCTCATACGTTCTCGCGGAGGACGATCACCCGGAATTGCCCTGGGGCGTGCTGAGCGGCGATTCGCTTTTTGTCGGCTCAGCCGGGCGGCCGGATTTGTTAGGCGAAAAGGAGACGGCCAAACTGGCCGGGCTCCAATTCAAGACTCTGCGCGAGTTTTATCTCAAACTGCCGGACAGCGTGATCGTCTATCCGGCGCACGGCAGCGGCTCGCCCTGCGGCGCGGAAATCGGTGATCGCCTAACGAGCACGATCGGCTTCGAGCGCGCTTTCAATCCGTTTCTCCAAATCGACGACGTCGGGGAATTCACCCAGCACTGCATTAAGACGGCGCCGCCGATTCCAAAATATTATCCGCGGATGAAGAAGGTGAACGCCGACGGACCGGAAATCCTCGGCGGGCTCCCACCAGTGCCGGGGCTGCCCCCGCCGGCCTTTAAGAAGGCGATGGAGGCGAAGGACGCGTTGGTCATCGACACTCGCTCGATGTTCGCCTTCGGCGGCGCGCACATCGCCGGCGCGCTCAATATCGGAGCCACGCCCTCGCTTTCCATTTGGGCGGGGACGATGCTCGATCCGGAGAAGCCTCTCCTCCTCGTGCTCGAAAATGACAGCGATCTCGAGGAAGTCGTTAGGCTGTTTCTTCGCACCGGCTTCACCAACTTTGCCGGTTACCTCGTCGGCGGAATGAAAGCCTGGGATGCGGTCGGTTATCCTTTCGAACAGGTGCCGCAAATTTCCGTGCACGAATTGCAATCGGCCAACGGCCAAATGCAGGTGCTCGACGTCCGGACCGATCGCGAATGGAAGAACGGCCACGTCCCCGGCGCGCATCACATCATTGTGCCGAAACTGGCGGAGCGAGTCGCCGAGCTCGATCCGGCCAAGGCAACAGCGGTTTATTGCGCCTCCGGTTATCGCGCCAGTCTCGCGACGAGCATTCTGAAGAATGCCGGTTTCAAAAACGTGAGCAACGTGCCGGGGAGCTGGCACGCCTGGAAGGAAGCGGGGTTTCCGGTCGAGAAAGAGGGAATCAAGCTGTGATCATTCGCGAAAAGGAGCCGGCCAACCTGGAGATGCCATTCGGCCGCCTCGACGGCTGGATTACGCCTAACGAACTCTTTTATATCCGCTCGCACTTTCCGGTGCCGGAAGTCGATCTTCAGGATTGGTGTTTGCGGGTGGAAGGCGCGGTCGAATGTCCCCTCAATCTGACCTATGACGATCTTCGCACTCTGCCGCTGCAAAAAGTCTCGGCGACGTTGGAATGTGCCGGGAACGGTCGCGTCTTCCTTGTTCCCAAAGTGAAAGGGACGCAGTGGGAACTTGGCGCGGTCGGCAACGCGGAGTGGACTGGGGTTTCGTTAGGCGACCTCCTCCGTAAGGCCATCGTGCATCCGGGAGCGGTCGATGTGATTCTGGAAGGGGCCGACTCCGGCACGATCGGCGAAGCGCCCAAACCGGCGGGCAAGGTTCATTACGCGCGAAGCGTTCCGTTAGGCGAAGCGATGGACGGTGTGATCCTCGCCTTGGAGATGAATGGTGAACCGCTCACGCCTTCCCATGGTTTTCCGCTGCGAGCGATCGTTCCGGGTTGGTTTGGGATGGCGGCGGTGAAGTGGCTGCAGCGCATCATCGTGACCGAGCGACCTTACAACGGCTACTACCAGACGGTTGATTACGCCTTTTGGAAAAGAGACGCCGCCGGGATCGCACTCGTCCCGATCACGCAGATGCAGGTAAAGGCCTCGATTGCCCGACCGGGCATTAATGAAGTCATCGCTGCCGGATCCACGTATCGGGTCGCAGGCGCAGCCTGGACGGCGGACGGTGAAATCGTCAAAGTCGAGTTTAGCAGTGACGGGGGAAAAACCTGGCGCGAGGTTTCGTTAGGCGAAAAGCAGGCGCCGAACTGTTGGCGGCTCTGGGAAACCGATTGGGAAACGCCGAAAACGACCGGTCGCGTTGTCCTGATGGCGCGCGCGACCGACTCGCGCGGCCGCACCCAGCCGATGGAGCGCGATCTCGATCGCGGGACGTACGAGATCAATCATTGCTTGCCGATCGAAGTCGAGATTCGTTAGGCTGGAGCGGTTGGACGCGCGCGGTAGACGTTTCGCTCTGCGAGACGCGGGTATCGGCGTCGATAGCAGCTGGCACGTCAATACTCGCGCTTCGCAGAGCGAAGCGATCTACAGGCGCGTTAGCGCCAGTTCCTAGAGATGCGCCCAATCGACTTGGACCCGTTGCTTGCGGGCAAAGCGATCGTGGAAGAAAAGTTCCTTGTGCCGACAACCATGCTCATGCACGAGCCGCGTCACCTTCACGTCGAAGCAGCAATATTCCGCGATCTCGAGGACGCGGCCTTCGCGCCACCACTTGATCGCGTCGAGGCTCACACCCGTTTTCCCCACGCCTAACGTGGCCTGCGCGATCGCATCGAGCCCGAGGCGGTGACCGAGCTTGGCTTCCATGTCGAGCATGAGATCGACGGTCGGCACCTGGTGCGCGAGATCGAGCACGGTGTAGCCCATCAGGACGTGGTAGTCGAAATTAAGCACATTGAACCCGACGACCAGATCGGCCTGGCGGAGACGCTCGATCAAATCGTGCACGCGCGACTCGTGAAATATTTCGTAGCGGCCGCTCCGCGTGCTGTAGGTCACGCCGACCGACATTTGCATGTTGCCTTTGCGATCCCAACCGCCGGCGTCGTTCGCGGTCCGCTGCGTTTCGAGATCGAAATAAACAATGTCGCGCGGCACGGCGGTCATTTTAGTTCGAACTCGCCGCAGTCAAACGCCATCATCTGATCGAGCCGGGAAATGCGGAACTGTTCGACGACCGCGCCGTCATCCTGAAAAACATCGACGTCCTGATCGCCGCGGGGCGCCAGCAAGGCGCGCTTGATTTCGGCGTTGTCGCTCACTGTGCGGAGAGGCAGGCCGTCGCTCGTCCGGAGAAAACTGCCCCCGCTGTCGAACCCAATCGCGAGATCGACTTTGCCGGGCTGATCACGCTCGAGCGGATTGGGCCGGAGCTTGCGCGCGATTTTTTCCGGCAGGTTTGCTGTTCGTTAGGCAAAATCTCCGGCTTGCCATTGAACGAGCGCAAAATTTTGATGGGCGACGATCTTCTTTTCGAAATCCACTTTCCAATCGGAGACCGCTTCTTCCGTGCCCGGCAGCGGGCGCGGCCTCTGTTGCCAAAAGAGTGAGGCTGCGGACGCGTTCGCACGGCGGGCGATTCTTCCAGCAGATAAATGCGGTCTTGGCTGCGCGAGGCGGCGATGCCGATCGGCTGCGGGTCGCCCGGAGAGATCGCCAATTTTCTCAAGGCCGCCACGGCTTCGAAGCATTCGCTGAGAGCTGCACGATCTCGACCTCAGGCGAACCTTTCGCGACGTGGCTGATTCCCCAAATGGTCCCGTCCTTGCCGATCGCGAAGGCGACCGGATCGATCAGAGCGGACGCCGCAGTCTGATGCGGCGGCCGGCTCGCGTCGGCGGCGTCAGCTGTGGTCTGAGCTTTTTCGCTCGCCGGATCGAAAAGCGCGTAGATCATTTTTCCGTCGGCCGTCGTCCCGGTGAGCTGGAGCGATTGATCGCGCATTTCGATTTTCGAGATATGCGAGCAAGGTGCGGAGACGTTTCATCCGTCACCCAATCGTTGAAGAAATAATCGACCCCCTCGACTTTCACATCGCCCACGAGGTAACCGCGCGCCCGGTAACGTCCCGCGGGAAGGGGATTCCCGGAGTCGTCGTTGCCGTCCCAGGTGGTTTCGAGCGCATCGTGTCCGGCTGTGAAATCGGAGACGTCGTCTTCGCGATGGAGGACGCGAACCAGTTTCCCGGCGGCATCGTAAATGCCGAGGCTGATCGTGCCTTCGATCGGCGGCGGCGCGAATTGCAGCCTAACGACACGCGGATTCGGCGCGGGCGCCGGAGTGGGTGGCGCGATCGAAGGCGACGGCGGTTCCTGACCCCGGGCGAGAGCAACGGCGGCGACGAGTGAAGCCAGGAGCAGGATGCGCATGCGATTGGGCTAAAGATAATAGCGCCAGTCGAGGTTGGGAAAGATTGGCGTGCGCGCCTCGCATTCGGCCAGAAACTCCGCCTCAATCTGCGTGGCACACAATTGATCGTAAATCCGGTTGAAACGAGACAGGTGTTCCCGAGTCCGCGCCGCCGCGTAATCCGGAGCAGTGCGATTCTTCATCAGAAAAGCCCAGTCGCTCGATTGCGCGAGGAGCAGTTCGCGCGCGGCCTGGCGCAGAGCGCGTTCCACGAATGGATCGCGCGTGTCGCGATGAGTTCGAGCCAGTTGCGCCATGCGGCGCGTCGCCCCGTAGAGTTGGGGATAAATCCAGGCGTTGCTTTGGTCGAGCCAGACACCGTTGAAACCGGCTTCGCCCCAACTGGAAGGATTCAGCCTAACGACTTGTTGCGAGGGGTGCTCCGCGAGGAATTCCGATGGCGTGGTCAGGCGGAAATCCTCCGCCTTCGCCACCATCCGGATGAAACTCTCGAGGAAACGCGGCCCCTCAAACCACCAGTGACCGAAGAGTTCGGCGTCGAAGGGACTCACGATGAGGGAGTCGAAATCCATCGCGTTCAGCTCATGGAAGCGGGCGCTCCGTTTCTCGAAAAAATCCCGGGCATGTTCGTCCGCGGCGGCCAGCGCCCAGGTCCGACTGTAAAACTCCTTCTCCGACGTCGGCCCGGTGATCCGGTGATATTTGATCCCGCTAAATTTCCGCAGGCCTTCTGGCCTAACGAACGCGCTGAGCTCCGCCGCCGAGCGATCGAAGCCAAGGTCACGGTAAAAATCGCGATAGACCGGATCGCCCGGATACCCGGACTCGGCGCTCCAGACTTCGCGGCTCGATTCGCGATCGCGGGCGAAAGCAGCCGGGCCCGCCGGCGTGTAACAGGGAGCGAAAAGTGCGTAGCGCGGCCGCGGCTTTCCAAACATGAGCCCATGGGTATCAACGACGAACCAACGGATGTTGGCCTCCTGCAGAATGGCGTCGAGACGGGCGCTGTAACCACACTCGGGCAACCAAAAACCGCGCGGTTCACGCCCGAACATTTCGCGATAGCTGTCGCAACCGATTCGGATCTGGGCCCGCTGCGCCTCGGGAAAATTCTGGAGCAAGGGGAGGAATCCGTGGGTCGCGGCGCTCGCCATGATTTCGAGGCAGCCGCTTTCCTGCAGCTCGCGAAATGCTCTAACGATGTCGCGCTGCAGCGTTTCGGTGAAAAAGTCGCGCGCTTCGGTAAAAAATTGCTCGTAAAATTCGCTCAGCTCGCGGAGCTGCGCCTGATGCCGGTTGCGCGCGATTTCCTGTTGGGCCAGCGCGATGAGCCGATCGAGATGCCGCAGGTAGCGCTCCTGCAGAAGCTCGTCGCGCAGCATCGCCGCGAGGGTCGGCGTGAGCGATATAGTGAGCTTGAAAGAGACGCCCTCCTCAACCAGACCGCGCATGAGTCGGAGGAGCGGCAGGTAGGTTTCCGTGATGGCCTCGAAAAGCCAATCTTCCTCGAGGAAATCCTCGTGTTCCGGATGCCTAACGAACGGGAGATGGGCGTGGAGGACCAGAGCGAGCGAACCGAAAGCCACGGCGAAATCTGGGATTCAGTTGTAGACGTCTCCCTCTGGGAGGCGCGGGGCGGCGGGTAAATTCGCAAATGGCCGTCGCCCCCGCGTTTCGCAGAGCGAAACGTCTACAGGGTGCGGCAGAAATCCTGGAACCGGTCGAGCCCCTTTTTGATGATGTCGATGCTGGTCGCGTAGCTCAGCCGGATGGTGCGATCGTCGCCGAAGGCCGCGCCCGGGAATGACGGCGACGTTGGCTTTGCTCAGGAGCCGATCGGCGAAATTCTGCGAGGTCAAACCGAGCTGGCTGATGTTGACCAGAACGTAGAACGCGCCCTGCGGCTTGACCGCGGTGATGTTCGCGATCTTCGAGATGCGATCGTACATGTAATTGCGCCGCATATCGAACTCGTCGTGCATGTCGGAGAGCGGCTGCTGGTCGCCTTTGAGCGCGGCGATCGCGCCCTTCTGCGCGAAGGAGCACGGGATTCGACGTGCTGTGGCTTTGGATGGAATCGACCGCCTTCGCGATGTTTTCCGGCGCGCCCATGTAGCCGAGCCGCCAGCCGGTCATCGCGTAGGATTTGCTGAAACCGTTGATCGTGATGGTGAGGTCGTAAGCCTGTTTCGAGAGCGAGGCGATGCTGACGTGCTTGGCGTCGTCGTAAACCAGCTTCTCGTAGATTTCGTCGGAGAGAATGTAGATGTCTTCCTCGGCCGCGACTTCTACGATCGCTTCCAATTCCTCGCGGGTGTAGACCGCCCCGCTGGGATTGTTAGGCGAATTCATGATCACCATTTTGGTCCGCGGAGTCATCGCGTTTTCAAATTCCTGCGCAGTCATTTTCCAGCCGTTGCGCTCGCTCGTCTGCACGATGACCGGCTCCGCGCCGGCCAGCCGCACCATGTCGGGATAGCTCACCCAATAAGGCGAGGGGATGATGACTTCGTCGCCCGTTTCGCAGGTCGCGAGGATGGCGTTGTAACAGGAATGCTTCGCGCCGTTGCTCACGATCACCTGGCTCGGGCGATATTCGAGGCCGTTGTCGTCGGCCAATTTTTTCGCGATCGCTTCCCGCAGTTCCGGCAATCCGGAGCTCGGGGTGTATTTGGTGAAGCCGGCTTCGAGCGCGGCGATCGCGGCCTGCTTGATGTGCTCGGGCGTATCGAAGTCGGGCTCGCCCGCGCCAAATCCGCAGATGTCGATACCCTCGCTTTTCATCGCTTTCGCCTTGCTGTCGATCGAAAGAGTGAGGGAGGGGTTGAGCTGAGATGCGCGGGTCGAAATTTCCATTGTCAGAGTGTCCATCAGGTTCCTAAAAAGAGGGAGCGCAAGCTATGAGCGCGCGTAGAAGTTTTCAATCAAAGGTTTCAGGTTGTTCTCGTCTACCTGCACGATTTTCATTTCGCGCTGCGCGTTCTCGGCCGAGTCGGAGGCATGCGCGGCGTTGACCATGATCGTCTGGCCAAATTCCTTCCGGATCGATCCCGGCGGGGCCTTGCTCGGGTCGGTCGGCCCGAGCACTTCGCGGATTTTGCGGACCGCGTCCGCGCCCTGATAAACGAGCGCGATGCATTTCTCCGTGCCGGGCTCGGTTCGTTGCGCGTCGCTCACCTTGCTCGGACGACCGCCCGACATGAACTCGACGATGTCCTCCCAGGCCTCGCGCCCTTTCTCCGGGCCGAGTTTGTCTTTCAATACATCGAGCACCGGCCCGTAGAATTCCTCCGCCTGCGCCACGCTCATGCGGTGAACCTTGAAGCCAATGATGGAGAGGCCGCTGCGCGAAAAAACTTCGATCACGCCACCGGGGCGTGCGTTGGGAAATTTGAAATTGTCCGGCTTGATCAGGACGAGAGTCTTCTCGACCTTCGCGTCCTTCGGGAAATCAATCACGCCGTCGAGAATGCCGCCGTCACTGTCGGAATATTCCGCCCAGAGTTTCAGGTCGCGCTCGACCGCAGTGGCGTCGAATGCCGCCAGGACGCCGGGCTCGAAATAGGTCGCCTTCCCCGAACTATCGGCAATGTAATCGCCGTAAGTGTCGCGGATCGTTTCGCCGCTCGTTCGCTCGTGCACGATGTGGCCGACGGCGTTCTGGATTCTGCGAATCGCGTCCTCGCCGCGGAATACGAGCAACATGACCCGCGCACGCTGGCCATTCACGGTGCCGGTAAAGTTTTTCAGGACATAATCGCGGATCAGCTCCTGCATGGCGCGATGCCGCGGCTCGGTCTCGGTCACGATCGTCTCGGCGTAGCGCCTAACGAGTTCGGCGCCGGGCGCGAACATGCGACCGCGAATGAGATCGAGGCCGGTGCGCGAAATGAGGCGGGCGATGATGCCACCGGTGCGCGATTTGCGCATCGAATACGGCGTGACGATGACGTAGGAGAGTTCTTCGGCCTGCATTAGGGATCCCGGGCGGCTGCCAGATTAAGCCGCGGGTATGCAGGCAATCAAAGTCGCTCGGACGCCCGGAAGTTAGCTGCGACTAACGAGC
Organism: uncultured Verrucomicrobiae bacterium; assembly: GCA_963792775.1. Classification (GTDB taxonomy): domain Bacteria; phylum Verrucomicrobiota; class Verrucomicrobiia; order Chthoniobacterales; family UBA10450; genus Palsa-1392. Next base: position 102,704 of record CAWBXU010000003.1, read on the forward strand.
CTTCAACTAGGTTTTCGGCGCGGCCAAGAGGGCAACCCACTTTCCGCGGCGGCGCTGTGTGATCAGGCGAAAACCGTCGCGGCCCAGCGCGCGAATGAGGGAAGAATTTTGCGCGCGCAGAATGCCGGAAAGGATGAGGCTGCCGTCACGGCGGAGCGCGCGCTGGAAAATCGGCAAGGCGGCGATGAGCAATTCGCTAAAGAGGTTCGCCGTGATGATGTCGAAGCGGCCCGGCGACTTCCAACACAGGATGTCGGCCCTAACGAACTCGGCGCGGCCGATTTTGTTCAAACGGGCATTGCTCCGGGCGTGCGCGACAGCGCGCGGATCAAGGTCGAGACCGAGCGCTTCGCCCGCGCCAAATCGCCGCGCGGCGAGCGCGAGAATTCCCGTTCCCGTGCCGGCATCGAGGAGGCGCCAGCCGCGCGTGAGTTTGCGCGTCGTTTCCTCGAGCAGGCGCAACGACATCGCAGTGGTCGCGTGTTCGCCAGTGCCGAAGGCGCCCGCCGCCGGGATGACGAGCTGTGGTCGTGAGTCGGGCTCGGGATTCGTTAGGATGAACAGCCGGCGGCCAATCCGGAGCGGAGCGTGAGGCTCGCTTCGCAGATATTTGTTCTGCCAGTCGCGCGAAAGTTTTTCAGCGGAGCCGCCGAATCGCCTAACGAGGTTCGCAGCTTCGGCCCGCGTTCTAGAGGTCACTTGGACGAGGATTCGCACCTTTCCCGGCTGGTCGATTACGGCCACATTTCCTGGCGCAAGCTCGTGAAGCTCGCTCTCGTGCGCTGCGAGCCAATCCGCGCGCGCGTGAAACGTCCAGAGATACATCTCGGTGAGCATAATCTCGCACGCGTGGCGGCTTCAATTTTTCCGGGGAGGACGGGGTGTCACCCCGTCGTTCGGTGCAGTCTGCACCGAACCGCGCGAAGAGCGCGCGTGGGATTTGATTGAGACGGCTGCCGTCAGCTCCGCTGCAAGGGAGGTTTATAATGCGTGCAAAGGGCCTTGGGCGAGACTCGCCCAAGTGCGACGGGGTAACACCCCGTCCTCCCCGGAAGTCGCACTCCCGCTTTTGGTCGGTTCAGCGGATGACCTGCGCGGCGAAGCGTTCCATCTCTTCAAGCTGTGGACTGCTCTGCAACAGAAGTAGGTCGACACCGGCATCGGCAAACTCGGCCACGCGTTCTTTCACCATCTCGGGCGTGCCGATCAGGTTCGGACGCAGACCGCGGTTCGAGACCGAGTATTCGTCGATCGACATTTGTCCCTCCAGCTTCGTCCCGCTCAGCCATTGCTGGTAGTTGTCGTAGCCGGCCGCGGAGGATTGCACATCGGTGATGCGCGCCAGCTCGACCCGCGCTTCGCTTTCCGTGTCGCGCACGATCGCGTAAGCGGCGATGCCAAACTGCATCCGCGGTAGACCGAGCCGCTCGCGCCGCTCCGACATGTCGGCGATTTTTTCTCGAATTTTATCCGGCGGATCGCCGTGCATGACGAAGGCGTCGCACTTCTGCGCGATCAGATTTTTCGCCGCCTCCGATTCGCCGCCGGCGTAAATCACCGGGCGCGGTTGGGTCGCGGGCTTCGGTTGCATGAGCGAATCCTCGATCTGGTAATACTTACCCGAATAGGAAAAACGCTCCTTGCTCCACATGCCGTCGACGACATCGAGCCACTCCGCGGTGCGGGCATAACGATCGTCGTGCTGCTCAAAGTGGACGCCGTATTTTTTCGCTTCGTCCGCCCACCACGAGCTGACGACGTTGAGCGAAAGCCGGCCCGGGCCGCCGATCTGGTCGATGTTGGCCGCCTGTTTGGCGAGAAGCGCGGGCGTATGAAACGTGGGGCGCACTGCCACCATCAGCTCGAGCTTTTTCGTCACCGCCATGAGCGCGGCGGCCGTGCTCCAGGCGTCAAGGGTGGGCGCGCCGGCGCCTTTGATGTCGTTCAAATTCAACTCGGCGATGAGGGTGAGATCGTAGCCGATCTCTTCGCTCCGGCAGGCGAGGCGGCGGACGTAATCCCAGGATGCTTCCATGCCTTCGTTAGGCACGTTGCGCAGCCAACCACCAAAAACCGGAAGCCAATAGCCGTAGCGCATATCGTTAGGCATGAAGAGACGGAGGAAATATCACGTGGAAGAGCGAAGGAAGTTGTAGACGCCTTTGCTCCGCGAAGCGCGGGGAAGAGGATGGCTCGCTCTGCGGGCGGGGAGGACGGCTCGCGCTTCCCAGAAGAAAGCGTCTACAGGCGTTGGTCATGAGCGAAAGTTCCTCAATTCGGCTTCGAGGAAATCAACCAGACGCGCATGTGGATCGAAACCGATGACGCGCGGTGCATCGGCGACGAAATTAGAGAGCGCATTGATGTCGTAATAAACGCGATTCCCATCGCGCTCGTCGATCATCGATTCGATCCCGCCGACATCGATCCCGGCGCGTTGCGCAATCTTCTCGCAGGCTTCGCGGACGTCGTTAGGCACTTCCGCCGCTTCGACGCGCAGGCCGCGCTGCGGCGCCTCGAGCAGACAGGCGGAAGTCGCGCTGCGCTCGAGTGCGGCGCCGCCTTTCGTCTGGCAGGCATCAGCCGGGCAGAGATCGAAACTGCCTTCTTCGGGATAAACATTGATCGCATAAAGAAATTTGCCGCCAAGCGTCTCAACCCGCGTGATGTGACCGGCGCGCGCAGGAACGAATTCCTGAACGAGCGCGACGTGATCAAGCCCGAACTCGATCGAGCCGGTGCGCATCGCCTCCTTCAATTCGCCTAACGAATCGTAGCGCACGATCCCGGCCCCGCTCCCGCCGACATTGGCTTTGACCACAACCGGAAAACGCAATCCCTCCGCGGCCGCGGGCGCCTCCGCCGCGCGATGAATGACGCGGCTGCGCGGGGCCGGCAGGCCGAGTTCGGCGAGAAGCGTCAGTTGTCGCGCCTTGGAGATTTCGCAGGTGAACGCCTGAAGTCCGTTGATCACCCGGGTGCCGACACGCTCGAGATGTGCGAGAAAATTCAAGGTATGGAAAATCGCGCTGCCCCCTTCGCGGAGATAAGCGGAAGGGCTCATCCGATTGAAGAGAACGGAAAATTCCCGTACCGAATCAGCCGGATCGAAGAAGAACGGCTCACGCGCATCGATCGTTAGGTAGTCGATGCCGCGGCGATCGAGCTCGGCAAAGAGCGGACGAAACCAGTTCGGATGCTCGTGGTAGATGGCGAGTGGCGAAACGTCGTGCACGAGTCAGGAGAAGAGAGAGCGAGCGGAAGATTATTCCCGCTTTCGGCGCGAAGGCAAAGTGCACGGAAGCGATTTTGGGATCGGCCAGTGAAACGCAGCAATGTAGACGCCTCCCTCTGGGAGGCGCGAGCGTTGCAGCAAGCATCAATAATCCTTTGACCTCCGATCCGAACGCATCCCCGCGCTTCGCAGAGCGAAGCGTCTACACGATCGGTAACGCGGGGAACTTTCGGCCGAGCACGGTCGCGCTCGGCGCGCCGAGCCATTTATCGAGGACCGATCCGTAAACGCTGCGGAAGTCGGTGTGGAAACGCAGATCGCCGTTATCCAGATTCGTTAGGCTGGGATATTTGCCGAAGAGACCCGGCTTCACTCGTCCGCCCAGCACGAACATGGGCGCGGCCGCCCCGTGATCCGTCCCGCCGTTGGCATTTTCCTGTACGCGCCGACCGAACTCGCTGAAGGTGAGGAGAAGGACACGTTCGAAATTTCCCTGGTGCTTGAGGTCGGCGACGAAGGCGCTGAGCGCGTCGTTCAATTCCTTCATGAGGCGATCGTGCGCGTTGAGCTGGCCGGCGTGGGTGTCGAAACCGCCCTGGCTGGCGTAGTAGACGCGAGTCGTCAGGCCGCCGCCGATCATGCGCGCGATCAGGCTGAGGCTGTTCGCGAGGCGACCCGGCGGGTAGGGGACCGACGACTTCGATTTGCGCGCGATCGCGAGAATTTTGTCCGAGCTGATCTGCGCGTCGAGCGCCGTCCGCTGGAGAAAATCGACCGCGCTCAGGTCGGAATTCGTCGCGCCCGCGATCGCGCCGATCGAGCCGCCATCAGGAGCGGCGATCGCGGCTTCCGTTCCCTGATTCAGCTGGCGATAAAAATAATCTTCCGAGCTGGTCTCGCCGTCCGGTTCTTTGCTGCTCTTGAAGCGGAATTGTTCCGGTCGCGAAAAGACAACGCCGGTCGGCGTGCGGGCGGTGAAGGCCTGCGGCATCTCGCCGCCGATCGCGACCCCGACGGTCGGGTCCGCGCCCGCGCAGCAGTTGTCGAAATAGCGGCCGAGCCAGCCTTCGCTTTCGTTGCGATCGGAGTCGGAGGCGGTTTGCCAGATTTCGGTCGAGCGGAAATGCGAGCGGTTCGGATTCGGATAACCGACGCCCTGAATGACGGCGAGATGGCCGTCGTCGAAGAGCGATTTCAAGCCGGTCAGCCGCGGGTTCAATCCGGCGTAGGAATCGAGCCGGAGAATTTTGTCCGCGGGCAAGGCGAGCCTCGGGCGGGCGCGATGATAAGCGTCATCGGCAAAAGGCACCACCATGCTGAGGCCGTCGTTTCCGCCCGCCATCTGCAGGACCACGAGAATGGTCCCGTCTTTTCCGGTCGACGGCCTGGGTGAGCGAATCGGCCGCCATCGCGTCGAGAGTGAAGAAGGTTTTCTCGAGAAAGACCGGTAGGGTCCACGAGGCGGCCGCGCCGAGAAAAGAAGTGCGCAGAAAGCGGCGGCGAGTGTGCAGAGTTTGGTTCATGGGAGTCGCAAAGAAAATCTCTGTTCCACGAATAAAATGGCTTTAGGCATTTGTTTTCGTTCTGGTTACGCGAGTTGAAATTGCGGCGTGCTCATCATGAGATGGAGCAAATGCCGAATCGTCTCGTCATCGGCCTCGGGCTCGCGCGTTTTGAGGTAGGCGAGAAATGTTTCGCTCTGTTTCGGCGTTGGCGGAGCCTGAAAAAGCCGGGCGGCGAGCGCCGCGATTAGTTTCTCGGGATCTGTGCGCGCGCGCGGCGGGCGCGATTTTCGCCAGCTCGACCGGCATCGCGGCGTAGCGCAGGCGGCGCTGTCGGTTGATGAGCGGTCCCGTTGAGCAGGTAGTTGGCAAAATTGTAACGGAAGAGCAGCGTCGAAGTGCTGACCCAGGATTTGCCGCCGTCCCAGCCTTTCACGTTTGGCGGGGCGAGGAGGAGTTGTCCCATGGCGCGCATGGCGTTTTCCGCGACCAGGGCTGGGGGCAGATCCGTCTCGAGTAACTTGCAGCTCTGCACGAGGAATTGCACCGGGCTCTTGATCTGCGTCCGGCGGACGCGATCGGAGTAAAAGTCGCTTGAGAGAAAAATCTCGCGCAAGACGGGGCGCATTTCGTAGCCGCTCCGGCGCAGCATTTGCGCGACCGTTTCCACCGACGCGCTGGACGGTTCGTCCTCCACGAAAAAACGCCAGACTTTGCGGCCGATGAATTGCGCGCAAGCGGGCTGCTCCACGATGAGGTCGAGAATATCGTCCCCGGAAAAATTGCCGGTGTGCCCGAGAAAAGTCTTCAACGTTTCGTCGTGCTGCCGGGCGAGGAAGCGAAATGCGTTCCGCTGCAGATCGATCCGGTAGCCGGTAAAAGCGCGGGCCGATTCGCGCACATCCTGCTCGGTGTAATGGCCGATCCCGAGGGTAAAAAGTTCCATCACCTCGCGCGACCAGTTTTCGTTAGGGTGATCCTTGTTGCTCTGTGCCAGGTCGAGGTAAACCATCATCGCCGGGTCGCGCGAGATCGCCTTGAGCAAGGTGGTGAAATTGCCGAGAGCGTGGGCGCGAAAGGTTTCGTTCTGGCGCCACATCGCGTAGGCGCCTTTCACTTTCTGCGCGCTCGTCGCAAAATGGCCATGCCAGAAAAGCGTCATCTTCTCGAGGAGCGCCGCGCTGGATTCCTTCATCCGCGCGAGCCACCAGGCGCGCAGGTCGAGCAATTCGCCATGCTGCTCCTGGCGCATCTCGCGGCGCTTCGCCAGCATCTCGCCCGGTTGCCCTTTCAAACTGCGGAGCTCGCGACGCTTCGCGAGCAAGTCGAGAGGTTGAGTCCACGAGCGGCCCTCGATGTCCGGCGGTTCCGGTGAGGAATGGAGGAGGCTGTCGACCGCGCCAGTGAGGCCTTCGCCGTGCAGTTGTTCGATCTCCTCCGGTGTGCCGCCGAAGCCCGCCCGATTTAGCAGATGCGCGGCCTTTTCGAGGTCCCAATCTTTTTCGGGCAATGGTGTGAGCATCGATGGTCTTTAGCGATGACAGCGAATCACTGCGGCAAGTTACGAAAAAGCAGGAGACGCGCCGGAGAGGATGCGCGGCGATTGACCGCGCCCGCCCTGATTGCGAACCTCGTGCATGGCGCAACGCGAGCACTATCTCTTTGTCTGCACGAATCGCCGCGCCGACGATAACCCGCGCGGATCCTGCGCCGCGAAAGATTCGGAAACGGTCCAGCAGGCGTTAAAGGAAATGCTGGCGGCGCGCGGACTCAATGCACTCCAAGCGCGAGTCTGCAAATCGAGTTGTCTCGATCAGTGTTCGTCGGGCGTGACGATCCTGGTCGAGCCGGAACATTTTTTCTACGGCCGGGTCACGCTGGCAGATTTACCCGAGATCGTGGAGGCGTTGAGTTGCGGCTCGCGGGTGGAACGACTCGTTCTCAGCGAAGCGGACTTGGTTGCGGGATAGGCTGGCCGTCGATCTCCCCGCTTTCGTTAGGCGTGGCACTCCCGGCTCCGGTCCGCCATATCGTATCATGCTGTATTGGTCAGAGCCTTTGCCAATTCGCGAGGAAAGTTGTTTGAGGGAAAAGTGTTTGCCGAAATGGCGAAAGGCGCGTTACCACGAGGCGACCTGGAGGGCGATGGAATCGACCAAGTCCCGTCGAGGTCGAAGATGAACGCTCGTATCGGCATTGCCGGGAGAAATGAGCGCGAACGAGCGGAGGAAAGTTGTCGCTATCTGGGATCGGCTTTGCCCTGGACGTGCAATTGCGGTTTGCCCGTGCTTTGATCCACGCTCACCACATAAGGCTTCTGGACGTCGGAAGGCGGCGGACGAAACTCGGTGATTGCGCCAACAAGGCAACCAAGCGTCGCCCCGATGACCATGCCAATGATCGCCTTTCTCCGCATCCGCCAAAATAGCATCTTTCCGAGTCGACTTCGCAAACAAATACCGTTCTTAGCCAGTGCTGAATCGCATCCGTGCGAGAATCGAGACCAAATGCCGGCTGCGGACGACGAGATCGGCAGGCGGTGGAAGCGATGCTGATGGAGAACCAGGAACCTTCTTCACGAAAGTTACCGGTCGGAATTAGACTGCTCGTAGCGTTTTTCGTTTTTGGGGCGGTCGCCTGCACGATTACTGTGACTGCGCTTCTTTTCGCCGGCGGCGTCTTTGATCAAGTCTGGTGGCTTAATCCCGACGCGCACGCCGAATTCCTGAGGATCGGGAGGTTCTGGTCGGTCCTTCTCATGATCACGGTAGGAACCGCATGCGGCGGCGCGGCCTTCGGTCTGGCGCGAAGCGCAGAGTGGGGGCGCCGACTGGCCATCGCGATTCTGAGCGTGAATCTGATCGGCGATTCGATCAACGCACTCGTTAGGCAAGACTCCCGGACGCTGATTGGATTGCCGATCGGCGGAGCGATGATTTTCTACCTCCTCCGGAGCGCGAAACCCGCGCCGCAGGTTACCACTCCAGCGGAAGAAGGGCGCTGAGATCCAGGCGATCTCGGCCTCGGCCGGAACCGGGCAAAAACCTCATTTCGAGGCCGAACCCGGCATAACATTTGCTCATAATTATAGGAAGTCTGGAACTCTGTAGCAGCCAAAGCATCGCCGTTATGACCACAACCTATTCTCACTCCACGCTCGACTCCCAGCCTTCATTCGACTGGAAAGCCGCTCTCGCCGAACCGTTCCTGATCGTAGCGACTTCGGCCTTTTGGCTGGTGACACTTCCCTTCGCCGCGCTCGCTGTCTTCAGCGTCAAGATCTGGGACACGATGACTGGAATTTTCGCAACGGCAGGCCAATCCGCTGATTTTGAGGCGCGGGAACATGACGAGCAGCGACCCATCGCTGGCGCAACGCCGCTCCACGAAGCAGGCCTAAGCGGAATTTCGTTTGTCGCCCGCTCGATTAGCGGGTTGCCTGAGAGGCCGATCAGCGCCGCGGTGGCGGCAAACTTTGCAGGATTTCCGGAGGAACGCCCGCGCTCTGCAGATTGGCCGGCCCGTTCGTGGGATCGCGCCAGAGGACATGACGGCTGACCCTTTGCAACGCGGATGTGCGGGCGCTTTCATCGCCGATGCTTTGTGCCCATCCGACCGCGGCCTGCAAATCGGTCGAGGAAACCGCGGAAGCGAAAGCAGCCACGGCGGCGTCGCGCGCCGGCCCGGCCGGCATCGAGTTGATCCAACTGCCCGCGGCGGTCGGATCCTGATCGCTCCAACGCCGCACGATGTCGCTGACCGAACGCGATTGCGCGGAGGTATCGCTCATCGTTAGGGCATAGCTCAGAGCAGCCTGCGGGTCTTCGTTGGACCAAGTGCGGAGAACTTGTCCGAGCGGCGAACGCCAGCCGGTGCTCGATGAATCCTGTGAGGCCGCGGCAGCGGCGGCGAGCGGATCAGTCGAGGACCATTGACGATAAAGCGCCTGGCTGAGCGGTTCGTTATGCGGAAAATTCCCGTAGCTCGCCGCCAGTTGCAGCGCGCCGGCCGGATCGCCTTCCGCCATCACGCTGAGCGCGCCGCGCAAAGCCTGATAGCGGATATTCGGGTCGCCAATTTCCTGGGCCCGGCCCAGCGCGCCCTGCAGATCGCTCGAGGCCAGGCGTTGAAAGACATCGCCGGTGATGCCGTCGAATTCCTTGTGCTTTGCAGCAAAGGCGAGGGCCGCTTCGGGATCGAGTTCGGCCCAGCGGGCGGCCAGCAAGCTGGTCGCGAGATCGCGATCGCTGCCTCGCGGAAGATTCCGAATCGAGAGCAGAGCAGCGGCGAATTCCGACGGAGAAAGGCCGTTGACGTAATCGGTCAGCTCACGCGTGCGGTTGTGATTTTTGCGATCCCGCAGAATGCGCACCAGCGCCTCCGATTCAGGATGGCGACGAAGTGAGCCTTTGCCCGTGAGAGCGGCGGCTTGCGAGAGGGATGGAGCCGCGCTGGACTCGTTAGGGGACTTCACCTTTGCCGCAGCTGGAGCGGGAACGACCGGGCGGTCAGGCGCCAAGGTCCAGCGACCAAAAGCCACCCCGACCACGAGCGCGCTCAAAGCGATCACGATCTTCACCAGGTTGTCGCGCCTTTTCATGAAGACATTTCGGCGGCAAAAGCCGATCGCTTATTCATAACGCAACGCTTTTACCGGATCCACCCGCGCCGCAAAATATGCCGGAATGAGCGCGGCGAACGAACAAATAATAAACGCCGCGATGCAAATCTTGACCACATCGCCGGGAATGACCTGCGCCGGGATTTGCGAGAACTGATAAACCTCTCTCGGGAAAATCTCGATGTGCAGCGTGGCGGAAAGCCATTGGCTGAATTCGTTGCGAAAACGGATCAGCGTCATGCCGAGGCCGAGCCCAGTCAGCGTGCCGAAAACACCGACTACGATTCCCTGAAAAAGGAAAACGCCCATGATCTGCCAGAGCGTGGCGCCGACCGCTTTCATGATCCCGATCTCGCGCCGCTTCTGCACGGTCACGGTGATAAGGGTGTTCATGATTCCGAACGCCGCCACCACCACGATAAAGAAAAGCAGAAAAGCCATGACCGAGCGCTCCAGCCTGACGGCGTCGAAATATTGTTTGTTCATCTCGATCCAGGTCTGCGCGTACTCGTCCGGCGGCAGAAACTTGCTGATCGCCTGTTTCACCCGGTCGACGCCGTAGGGATCGGTCGTCTTGATCGTTAGGCCGTGGAGCGCGTCGCCGAGGCCGTAGAGCTCCTGCCCGATGTAGACCGGGACGAGGAGGAACTCGGAGTCGTGCAGATATTGGCCGGTCTCGAAAATGCCGGTCACGGTCAGCTCCTTCGGCAAGACCACTTGCTTGAGTTCATCGATCGCCTGCTGTTCCGCCGCGCCTTTTTTCTGCTCGAGACTTTTCAGTTTATCGAGGACTTCGCCGAGGTTGCCGGGCGAGTAGACCGTCACCTTGTCGCCGACCGTGACGCCGAGTTTCCTCGCCAAATCGACCCCGAGCACGGTCGATTCGCCATCGAGATCGAGCTTCCCGAGGGTGATGAATTTCTTCAGCGGGATGACCTTTTCCTCCTTCTCCGGATCGATCCCGCGAATCATCGGCGCGAGCCGGCGGTTCTGGAATTCGACGATCACCGGCCCCTGAATGTAAGGCGCGACCGCGACCACGCCGGGCGTCTGCTGAATCTTCGGCGTGAGCTCGCGCCAGTTCTGCATGATGCCGTCGGTCGTGACGAGAATGTGCGCGTCGAAGTCGATCACTTTCTGGCGCAGCTCGCGATCGAACCCGGTCATGACGGAGATGACGAGAATGAGCACAGTCACGCCTAACGTCACCCCGAGGACCGAGACGAGGGTGATGATGGAGACGAAAGTGCGCTTCGGTTTGAGATAACGGAGCGCGAGGAAAAGACTGAACGGGAGTTTCAAGCAGCGATACGGTTGCCGAAAACGCCGGTTTTCCAATGGGAATCGCGGAGGCCACCGCGCCGGAGGAATTTCAGACGACCGAAAGAACGGGCGCGAGCGATGATTGGGTATGCTCTGGACAATTGCGGTTATTCTTCTCGTGCTCTGGCTCGTCGGCTGGCTTGGATTCCACATCCTGGGCGGCGCGATCCACATCCTCGTCATCCTCGCGGTGATCTTCGTCGTCATCGCACTCGTTAGGGGCACGTAGCCTTCGGCCTAACGAAAAGCCGCGGAGCGTTTTCGTGGAACGCGCCGTCAGGCGTATAGTGTCCCGATGACGAACGAAATTGTCGGGATCGACCTCGGCACGACCAACTCGCTCATCGGCGTAATGGAGGCGGGCTTTCCCATCCTTCTGGCCGACGCGAACGGCGCCCGGCTCACCCCTTCGATTGTTCATTTTCCGGAAACGGGCGAGCCCATTGTCGGTGCGCCCGCGAATCGAATGCGCACGCTCCGGCCGCAGGCGACCATCTATTCCGCGAAACGGTTGATCGGATTGCGCGGCGGCGATCTGACCGAGGAAGAACTGGCGACGGACTACGACGTCGTTAGGCGAGCCGGGCAGCCGCTCCGACTTCGCGTGCGCGGAGAAGAATTTTCGCCGGAGGAAATCGCCACCCTCGTTCTGCGCAAGTTGAAACGCGACGCGGAGGCGGCTCTGGAGCGGCCGGTCGCACGCGCCGTGATCACCGTCCCGGCTTACTTTAACGATGCCCAGCGCAACGCCACCAAAGCCGCCGGCGAAGCGGCCGGTTTCACCGTCGAGCGCATCATCAACGAACCGACCGCCGCGGCCCTCGCCTACGGGCTCGACAAGCTACAGACGAAAGCGCGCATCGCGGTTTTCGATTTGGGCGGGGGCACCTTCGACATCTCGATTCTCGAGTTGAACGACGGCGTTTTCCAGGTGCTCGCGACGAGCGGGAACACTCACCTCGGCGGCGATGACGTCGACGCGGCGCTCATGGCCAATGGCCAATGGCCAATGGCCAACTGGCAGAAACGCGAACTCGCCATCGAAGCAAAACATCGGCTTTCCACTGAGACCGTCGTGCAGATCGACACGCCTTTTGTGGATGGGAAAAATTTCACCTACGAGCTGACGCGCGCGGCGCTCGAAAAACTGGCGCGACCGATCATCGAGCGGACTCGCGCTCACTGCCTGCGCGCCCTGGCCGATGCGAAGATAACCGCCGCCGGCCTCGACGAAGTGATCCTGGTCGGCGGAATGACGCGGATGCCGCTCGTTAGGCAATTCGTCGCCGAGCTCTTCGGGCGCGAACCGAATGTCTCGCAAAATCCCGACGAAGCGGTCGCGCTCGGGGCCACGATTCAGGCCGGGATTCTCTCCGGCGCGGTCCGCGAAGTCGTGCTTCTCGATGTCAACCCGCTTTCGTTAGGCATCGAGACCTTTGGCGGGCTCATGAACGTGATCATTCCGCGCAACTCGACCATTCCGATCAAGGCCGGCGAGATGTTCACGACCGCGGTCAACCAGCAGCGCGCGATGAAAATCAAGGTCCTGCAAGGCGAGCGCGAAATGGCGGCGGACAACTGGTCGTTAGGGGAATTTGAGCTCGAGTTTGAGCCGGCCCCGAAAGGAGTGGCGCGGGTGGGGGTGCAATTCGCAATCGATGCCAACGGCATCCTTCAGGTCCTGGCGCGGGATACGAAAACCGGGGTCGAGAAAATCCTCGCGCTCGAGAGCGCGGTCGATGTTTCCGATGAGGCGGTCGAGGCGATGATTGCCGATTCGCTCGAGCACGCTTTCGAAGACATGAGCGAGCGGGTCTGGACGGAAGCGCGATTGCAGGCGGAAGAAATGCTCGCTGCGTTGACGCAGGCTTTTACCCAGGCGGGCGATCGATTGTCGGCGGACGAGCGGAGGCGGATTGAGGAAAAAGCGGAAGCAGTTCGGGCGGCCCTAACGACTCACGAAACGACGCGGCTAAAGGCCGCGAATGCCGCGCTCGACGAAGCGACGCAGGGGCTGGCCGCATTAGTCGTCGAACAGGCGATGGCCGCGGCGTCCCGGGTTGATTAAGGAAAGCAGTTGGCTGCATCTTCCGGGGAGGACGGGGTGTCACCCCGTCGCGGCGTGCAGTCTGCACGCCGCCCTGCGCGGAGAGAAGAGTCGCGAACCCTCGCTCCACCCCGCGCGGTGTGTGCACGATCGGATTGCACGCTCCCTCTCCGCGCAGTTGGAGGAGAAACTCTCCTCCAACGACGGGGTGGCACCCCGTCCTCCCCGGAGAAGAAGAAAAATCCCGCCTAACGAGTGAAGGTCACGGCTTGCGGGCGAGCCAATAGATTTCGCCCGGCCAGCCGGGAAAGAGCTGGCCCCAGCGCAGATTGAAGCGCAGCCATTCGGACGAGTTCTCCAAGCGCGAACCCTTTCGCCGCATGAAGAACGCGCCGGAAATAAATTCGAGCGAAAGGCCCGCCGCTTCCACCATCCGCCGCACACGAGCGGGCGAGAAGACGCTTACGTGTCCCATCGGCGCTGCGGTTTTGCGGATGCGCCATTCCTGAATTCGTTGCGCGATTCGCGGCACTACCGGCGAGCCGCCGATGATGGCGCCGCCGGAGCGAACTCCCGCCGCGATCTTGCGCAGATCTTCTTCGGGCGCGGGCCGATGCTCGAGAATGTGCAGGCAGAGCGCGACATCAAAAATTCCGTCGAGCGCGAAATTGTCATCCTCGAGGTTGGCCTCCTGCACTTCGGCATAGCCGGCTTTCTTGATCCGGTGATGTTTGAGGACGGCGTCGACCCCGAGCCAGCGCGACCAGGCGAGCACCTGCGCCGGATCGCGAATGCGGCTGGCCGCGATTTTGGCGAAGAGAAACATCTGGCCGTTGTGAATCCCGACCTCGGCGATATCGATCGGCCGGCCGGCGCGATGGCATTCCTGCGCGAGGAGGTGATAGCCAAACCAGTAGCGCAACATCCGAATGGGATAGCGGACAACTTTCGCGCCGTGCTCGATCCCGAAATTGCGCGAGCGCAGGACCTCCTGGGTTTCGAGAAACTCAATCTCCCATTGGCTGGTGTCATATCGGTTTGGCATGTTGGAAACGAAAGGCGCGAATCATGAGCATCGCGGCGAATGATGAAAAGTCTGTAGCCGTTTCGCGGCGCGAAACGCGAGGGAGCGCTCCGCGTCAGAGGAAGAAATTTTTCGGCGAGGTCAATCTCGCGTTTCGCGCAGCGAAACGGCTACAGAGGGGACGCGGCGGCGGCGGGCGAGGCGCTGGCTGAAGGTGAGGGCGTTGGTGTGGCGCTCTGGCGGCGCGCCGTGATGTCTTCGAGGAGCTGTTTTTCTTCCGGAAACAAGCGACCCGCCTTGGCCAGCTTGATGTATTCGTCGGCGGCGGCGACCTGGTTGTCGTCGTCGAGGATGAGCGCAGCGTAGACGGCGGCGTGCGGATCGCGCAATTGATCGGGCGCGAGCGTTTTCAAAATGTCGATCGCAGCCCGGGTGCGACCCGTGCCATAAAGAGCGAAGGCGTAGGTGACCGCGGCGGCGGTGTCGTTAGGCGCCTTTTTATAGGTGCGCTCGGCCAGCTGGCGGCCGGCGGCGGTGTTGTGGTCGAGGAGAAGGGCGAGGCGCGCGGCGTTCGCGGCCAGGCCAATTTCATCCGGCGAGGATTCGTGGAGACGTTGCGCGGTCTGGCGGAGATTGGGAAGATCGTCGGCCGCGCGATAAATCTGGTAAAGCGCGTCGAGCGCTTCCCGGCGGGTAGCAGGAAACTGCGCGACCTGCAGCCAAAGCTGCTCGGCTTCGTGGACCAAATTCCATTTCGAAGCGAGACGCGCCAGCGCCAGTTTCCGCTCGGGGTTGTCGCCCGCCTCGTGCACAGCGGAATCCCAGAGAGCTTCGGATTCAGCGTCGGCCGAAGCGTGCCGCGCCTGGCGGACGGCGTAGGCCTGGTAGGCGAGGCGCAAATATTCTTCCGCGCCCCACGAGCCGCTGCGGGTCCACCGTTTCAAACGCGACCAGTTCTTCGTCTCGACGAGAGCGGCGGCGATTGCGATCGCGGCCGGCGGCTGACTCGTTAGGGCGACGGGCAATTTTTCCGACCATTTCAAGGCGTCGCTTTCCAGATCGTTCTCGTCCATCCAATCGATCAACTGCGCGAGGTCGGCGCCGTTGCGCGCGGCGACCGGCTTCACCTTGTCGAGGAGCGCGCCGAATTTCTTCCGGTTCAACTTCCGGTAAAGATCGAGGCAGAGCAGGTAATCGGCGAAGGTCACTTCCTGGCTCATTTGCAAATCCTGCGCGAGCGCCTCGGCCGCGGGCATCTGGTTTTGCCGGACGGCGTTCTCGAGCAAGGCGCCCAAGGCCTGGGTGCGGAACTGCGGCACCTTGCTCAAGCGCTCGAGCTGGTTGCGCGCGGCGGCGTTCTTCTCCGGATCGGGCGAAAGGATTTCGAGCACGGCGAGATTGAATTGGTAGACATCGTTCCTGGGTTCCTGCGCGACGGCGGCGGCAAAGTGCCTTTCTTCGTCGGTCACGTTCCCCTGCGCGCGCGCGAGCCAGCCGGCGACGACGTGGTAGGTTGCCTTTTCTCGATCTTGCGCGGGAACATTTTCGAGCGCGTTCCGGGCGACGTCGAGCTGGCCGAAACGCAGCGCGGCGGAAGCGAGATTGAGCTGGCTATCGAGCGATGGAGCGAGCCGCGCGATCTGCGCGCGCCAGGCCACCGTTTCCGTGCGGTTCTGCTTTTCCGTCGCCTCCGCGAGAATGCGACAAGCGGCGACCGAACCGGGATCAAACGCGATGACTTTGCGCGCGGCTTGTTCTGCGGCATCGGAATCACCGCGCTCCAGGAGATCGCTCGCTTGTTTGGTGAGACGGGTTTCGCGCCAGCGCGTCCAACCTTTGTGCACCGATGAAAAGGAAAGGAAGCCGAAGACGAACGAGACCCCGACGATGAGGGAAAGGAGAGCGGCATCGAGAATCCGCGACTTGCGGCTGAGCCTGCTCTTGCGGCGGCGTTTGCGACGGACCCGTCTGGGCGGCTGCGACATCGTCCGCTCTCTAAACATCAGGGGAGGCTTTTGCAAACGATCAGCGGCGCTCGGGAAGAGGAGTGAGCGGGAGAAGGCCGGCCTCGGGGGACATCGGCCCGAAGATTAGTCAGAGATTCTCCGCCACACTCGGGACGAGAGGAGAAATGGCGCAGGCGCGCCTAACGAGCCGGCTCGGGCTCGTGTTCTTCTTCTTCGACGACTGGGACCTCTTCGATGTTTTCCATCACTTCCTCACGCAGCCGCGTGCCCCAGACGTAACGGGCGAGGAGCACCTTGATCGTGGCGGTGAGCGGGATGGCGAGTAGCGGACCGAGCAAACCACCGATGAGCAGACCCCAGATGAAGATCGATACGATCACGGTCATGGGATGAAGCCCGACCGAGTTGCCGACAATGCGCGGGGCGTAGAAGAGCCCCTCGAGATTTTGCACGGCGAGGAAAATAATCGTGACCCAAAACGGGTGCCACCAATCGCCCCATTGCGCGGCCGAGATAATCACCGCCGGGATCCAGCAAAGGAAGATGCCGAGATAAGGTATCATCGTTAGGGGAACGACGACCAACCCGATGAGCGGGGCGAAGTTCAGGCCGAAGATCGTTAGGGCGGTGCCGATGAGGAGGCCGTCGACCAGGCAGACGAGGAGCTGGCCTCGAAAGTAAGCGACGACGTAGCTGTTGATCTGGGAAAGGGTAGTCGCGACTTCGTCTTTCAGCGGCGAGTTGCGCAGCGGCAGATATTCCTTCCAGCGGCGCTCGATCGCAGGGCGCTCCTTCAAAAGGAAGAAGGAGTAAATCGGCACCATCACGAGGCTGAGGAGGAAACCGGTCACACCGAGGAAGCCGCCGACGCTGGTCTTGACTAACAACCAAAGCTTGGACAGCAGATCGGGCAGCTGCTTTTCCAGCGCGGGCAACTGCAGTTGCACCCAATCCTGAATGCGTTGCCGATCAGCGGAAGTGAATTTCTTCGGCGTCGCCGAGATGACTTCGTCGTTACCCGGGAGCGGACCGGCCGTCGGTTTCGGCGCGGGGGTGGGGCTGGCTGCGGTGGGAGTCGGCCCGGCCAGGAGCCAGTTAATGATTCCGTTGGTCGCCCCCGCCTTTCCGGGCTTCGCTCCAAAACCGAAAGTGTGCTCGTAGCGAAACATCAGGTCCACCACCTCATCGCGCACATGCACGGTGAAGGTAGGGAGCTGCCGCGCGAGGCTGGCGCTTTGGATCGAGATGAGCGGCACAATCCAGGCGATGAGCCCGCCAATGGCGAAAAACGCGATCGCAAAAATGGTCAGGACCGCTTTGGTTCGACCGAAGCCGCGGTTCGCCAGATAGGTCACGAGCGGATCGAGGAGATAGGCAAGGATGGTGCCGATCGCGACGGGGATCAGGATCGGCTGAAGGAACGCCACCACATTGGCGCCCAGCCAGACGACTGATCCCACAATCACGAAGAGGACGACAACGAAGACGGCCGTGAGCGACGCCCACATCGTCTTGCGCTGCCAGTGGGTCGGATATTTCTTCACGGCATCGGAGTAGCGCCGGCCGGCTCGCCTTTGCTTACCTTGCTTTTAAAGCGCGCGATTTTTTCCGCGAGCTTTTTGTCGGATTGATCGAGGGCGAGCGACTTCTGCCAATAATCGAGCGCCTGCGGGATCTGGTTCAGCTTTTCGTAAGTGTCGCCGATATGACTGTAGACGGTCGGGTCCTCGCCTTTGAGAGCGTGGACCGCGTTGAGCAACTCGGCCAGGGCCTGCTCGTATTTGCCGCGGCGATAATCGACCCAGCCAAGACTATCGAGAAAGGCGCCATTCTCCGGATCGACCGCGAGCGCTTTCTTAATGTAACTCTCCGCTTCCTCGAGGTTAGTATTCTGATCGGCCCACATGAAACCGAGATAGTTAGAAGCCTCGGCTGCATTGCCCGGATCGAGTTGAATCGATTTCTTGAAGAGCTCAGCCGCCCGGTCGTAAAGGCCGGCCCGTTCCGCGGCGGCGCCGTATTCGAAATAGAAACGTCCGTTTGCGATTTCCATGCCCTCGCCCTCGGCTTCGTGTAGCGCCTCCGCAAAAGTCGTGACCGCCTGCTGGTTTAGTTTCGCCTCGCGCAATGCGACCGCCAGGAGATAGGTGATTTGAGGGGCCGTCGGGAAATGGTGGCGCGCATCCTGTAACAACTTTACCGCCCGCGCCGGCTCGGCCAGGCGCCCAAGGTAAAGCTCGGCCAGGTGCAGATAGTTATCCGGCTGGGCCGAGTTAATGAGAAGACTCTGCTCGTAATTCGCCGCCGCCTTGGCGTATTGGGCCTTCGCTTCCTTCAGCTTCTTCGCCTCGACCAGCGCGGCGCCTTCTTCCTCCAGGACCTTGCCGAGCAATTCGTAGGTCTGATAGTGCTCCGGGTGTTGCTGGATGATCTCCTGCAGCATCTGGATGGCCTTACCCCGCTGCTTCGTCATCATGAAACCGGTCGCCAGTTTTTCGCGCGCGCTGGAGTCGTTAGGCTGAAGCTCGAGGACGCGGAGATAAAGCGGGATCGCTTCTTTCACCTGTTGGGTGGCGGCAAAGTAATCGGCCGCGTCGCGCAAGACGGAGGCGTCGCCCGGCGCGAGCTTGAGGGCTTTTTGAAAGACCAGGTTCACCTTGTGCAAATCGTCCGGCTTGGGCGTGGCGTCGGTCTCCGCGAGCAAGGCGAGATAGAGTTTGCCCAGACGGGTCCAGAAAGAGGGATCGTTCGTCTCGACTTTGGCGGCGCGATCGAGAGTCTGGAGCGCGGCTTTGTGGTTCCCCGCCGTGAGCTGCACTTCGCAGAGACGTTGATAGCCATCGATCTCGTTAGGCGCGAGCGCCACTGCCTGCTTCGCATAACGAATGGCGGGCTCCATTTTCTTCAAATACTTCGCGTAGATGTAGGCGAGCTGGAGATAAGCTTCGGTCGCCTGCGGCTGCGCTTTGACTGCGTCCTTCAGAATATCGATCGCGCGCGGGTAATCGCCCTCGCGGGTGAGGAGAAAGGCCACCCGGGTCGCGAGGTCTACCTCGCCGGGATCGACATTGAGCACCTTCTCGAAAGCGGCTAACGCCTTCTCGCTTTCCCCATCCTCCTGCAGGTCGAGCGCTTCCACGTAGGAAGTGAGCGCCTGA
This sequence comes from uncultured Verrucomicrobiae bacterium, assembly GCA_963792775.1. Lineage (GTDB taxonomy): Bacteria > Verrucomicrobiota > Verrucomicrobiia > Chthoniobacterales > UBA10450 > Palsa-1392. The sequence goes on from CAWBXU010000003.1 coordinate 121,581, forward strand.
GCTTTACGCTCGCCCTCGGGCTGGAGCGCGAGATCTTTCGGAGAGTGGAGAACGAGCGTGTCATCCTGCAATGCAGTCGCCGCTTTCACCGTCCGGGCGGGAGAAGCCTGGCGCGACGCGACGGGGCGAGCGGAAGCGGCCGCGATGCTCAACGCAACGGCCGCCATCCCGGAGAAGAAGCTCCGGGCCACGCTTTTTTTCCGCGTCATGCGGCAAGGTTAAGGGCGGCGCAGAACCGGCGCAAACCAGCTGCAGTGGGGAGGAGAATTGGATGTGCCCAGCATCTTTCGAGGGCCAGATCCGGGGCAACGCCGATCCGCCTAACGAATCACACGGCAGCGCGTGCGAGAGGGAGCCGCTTTACGACTTGTAACGCAAGCGCTTCTTGTGGCGGTTTTCTTTCATCCGCTTGCGGCGCTTGTGCTTGGAGATTTTTGCTTTTCGTCGTTTTTTCAGCGAGCCCATAGAGGAATTTCAAATGCCGATTTCCGTTTGCCGACTTTCAGCATCTTGAAACCAAAACCGCGACCAAACTCGGTCACGGAGCAGCGAAGGTAAATTGAAAGGTGCGCTTGGCAACACATTTCCGCCGCCCATCATCCTTCTCCTGTTCCTCTGCTTCCCATTCAAGCGATAAGAAGAAAGATCAGGAGCAGGATGAGGAGCAAGAGAAGGAGGGTGGTGAGGACGTATCTACAAAAACCTCGCACTTGTAGACGCCTCCCTCTGGGAGGCGCGAGGGCAGCACTGCCAGAGCAGCCAAGCCCATACCCGCGTTTCGCAGAGCGAAACGTTTACAGCGCCGCTTGCAGTTGCGCCGCGTGCTCCGCGGGTTTCACCTTCCGCAGGATCGCAGCGATCCGCCCTTGGGCGTCGATCACAAAGGTCGTCCGCTCGGTGCCCATGTATTTCTTCCCGTACATGCTTTTCTCCACCCAGACGCCGTACGCTTCGACGATCTTCTTCTCCGGATCAGAGAGCAGCGGGAAGGGGAGCTGATATTTCTCAATGAACTTCTCGTGGCTCTTCACCGGATCGATGCTCACGCCGAAGATCTCCGCTCGATCGGCGAATTCGCTCCAGGCATCGCGCAGCCCGCAGGCTTGCGCGGTGCAACCGGGCGTGTCGTCCTTGGGATAAAAATAGAGAACGACCGAGGTGCCGCGAAGATCCTTCAGCCTAACGACTGTGCCGTCGCCGTATTTGCCGCCGACCGCCGTCGCGCTGAAATCGGGTGCGACATCGCCGACGGAGAGTTCTGCAGATTGTGCGCTCATGGTTTCGTTATCTTCTCGGATAAGAAACCGGATCGCGCGAGCGCGGCGCGAAATTTATCTTCGAGCGCGGCCGCTTTCTGTTCGCCTTTGCCGGCGCCGCAGACGACAATCCGGCTCCGAAGCACCCCGCTTCCTCCGAGATCAGGTCGGCCTGTGAAAACGGCGAGATCAATAATCCTCAGCGTGCTGCTGGCAATGCCTCTTAGCGAGGCGAGAGCGGATTGGAACCTTGGCGCCGAGAGCGGCGCTCTTTACGATAGCAACCTCGCGAATGCCGACCGCGCCGCGGACCAGGAAGATGATATCGCCTGGAAAAGCGAGGTGACGCTGAGCAACGGATGGCAGCTCGCGCGGGATTGGCGACTGCATCTCGGTGGAGATTTTCGGAGCGAGCTTTGGAATGAATTTACCGACTTCAATCACGCCGGCGGTGGAGCGACGGCTGGGCTGCGTTACCGCTTCGGGCTCGGGCCGCAGGCGCCCTGGCTGTTGCTCGAGAACCGGCTCGGCTACGATCGTTATCACGATACCGATCGAAGCGGCTGGGATGAAGTAGCCCGCCTGCGCGTCGGAACCGTCCTGACCCAACGCGTCGCCCTCGAGGCCGCTTACGCCTTCGAGAAGATCGCGGCGCCGGACACGTTCTGGGATAAGGAGAGTCAAAGCGCGAGTGCGCGCGTGATCTTCGATCTCACTTCATCGTTGCAGGTCGCGCTCGCTTACACTTTCCGCGACGGCGACGTCGTTTCCTACGCGGTGCCGCCGCGACCCGACATCGTCCAACTCGCTTCGGAGCTGCGCTCGGTCGCGACCTTCGGCACGAGCCCATCTTATACCGCCTATCGGCTGCGCGGGCAGACACACAGCTTTTCTGTCTTTGCCGGCTACGGCCTAACGAGATACTTGTCTGCAGAGCTTGGCTACACCTACGCCACGACTTCAGACCGCGAGCTGCAATACGAGAACCACCTCGTCGAAGCGAAGTTCGTCTTCACTTACTGAGATGAAACTCTCGCGCGTTGTCATTCTCCTTTCGCTCTTCCTGGCGCTGCCTCTCCGTGCCGGCACACTCGACGTGACGGTTCAGGACAAGAGCGGCGCGATGGTTGCCGATGCCGTTGTTTACGCGCAGCGAAAGGGCGCATCCTCCATTTCCGTGAAACGCCAAACCGTCGTCGATCAACGGAACAAACAATTCATTCCCTACGTCACCGCAGTGCAGGTGGGCACGGAGATCTCTTTCCCAAACAGCGACAAGATTCGCCATCACGTCTATTCGCTTTCCCCGGCGAAACGTTTTGAGCTGCCGCTTTACGCCGGTGTGCCGGCTGCGCCAATCGTTTTCGACAAAGCCGGATTCGTCACCCTCGGCTGCAACATTCACGACTGGATGATTGCTTACGTGGCGGTGCTGGCGACGCCGTTCTTCGAGGTCACGGGCAACGACGGCCACGTGATGCTGAAGAGTTTGCCCGCGGGAAAGTATACGGTCGAGGCCTGGCAGCCGTCGCTCCGCGGGATGCCGGAACAGTTTGCGCAAGAGGTCGAGGTCACTTCCAGTGGAACGAAGCCGTTGCGCTTTACTCTCGATCTCAAGCCTGACTTCCGGGTCAGGCGCGGCCGTGGTTTATCGACTGGAGATTACCCCTGAAATTTCGGAGTTTTCGCGGACGGCTGCTTTTTTTTCTTTTCGCGCTTCTCGCCTTGCTGCAAAGCGCCACCTATCTCGTGGTGCGCCAAGCGAACCGGCAGCATGCGCTCTGGCAGATCGAGTCCCGCCTCCGCGGCGGCGCGCGCGTCTTCGGGAAGCTGATCGAGCAACGCAATCAGCAGATCGCCGATGCGGCGGCGATTGTCTCGCGCGATCATGCTTTTCAGGAAGCGTTTGCCGGCGCCGATACCGATCGCGCGACCACGCTCTCCGCCCTCGAGAGTCTGCAAGGTCGGGTGAAAGCAGATGTGGTTCTGATCGCGTCCCTCGAGAAAAAGCTGCTCTTCGACACGCGCCGACCGGCGTTGCACGGCGTCGCATTTCCGTTTCCGAAGTTGATCGATGATGCGGAAACCGCGCGCTCGACCTACGCGTTCGTCCTGCTCGGCAACGAGCTCGATGCCATGGCGGTGACGCCGCTGCTGGCCCCGGAGCCAATCGCGTGGCTTTGCCCGGCCTTTCGCGTGGACGACGATTTTGCGCGCGAAATCAAGAGCTACACTGACCTGGAGATTACCTTTTTCGGCGGGGATCACCTCTTCGCGAGCACCTTTGTCGGCACGCAACGTGCCTCGCTGGTTTCGAGTTTGCGCGCCGCTCCGCCCGCGAAACGCACTGCCGATCTCGACGTCGCCGGGGAAAAATTCGTCAGCTACGCCATGCCGCTTCCGACAGAAAACGGCAGCGTCACCGCGCTCCTGCAGCGCTCGCTCGACACGGAGCTCGCGCCTTATCTGCGACTCGAGCGTACCTTTCTCGTTCTCGCTCTACTCGGTCTCGCCGTCTCGGCTGGGCTCGGTCTCTGGATGGCACGCGGTGTTTCCAGCCCGGTCCTGGCCCTGGCGCAGGGCGCGCAGAAGATCGCGGAGGGGGATTACCAGCACCGGGTGAAGATCGCGCAACAGGATGAGCTTGGTTCGTTAGCCGCATCCTTCAATCAGATGAGCGAAGGCTTGGCCGAACGCGATCGCGTTCGCGACTTGTTAGGCAAAGTCATCTCACCGGCGGTCGCGACCGAGCTGCTGCGCAATGGCGTCGCCCTCGGCGGCGAGGAACGCGAAGTCACCATTCTGTTTTCCGATCTGCGCAATTTCACTACGCTGAGCGAAAAGCAGTCGCCGCAGGAAGCGCTCTCGCTTTTGAATGATTACTTCACCCGCATGGCCGCGATCGTGGAGAAGCACGAGGGCGTGGTCGACAAATACGTCGGCGACGGTCTCATGGCGACGTTTGGCGCTCCGATTTCGTCGGCAAACGATGCCGATCATGCCCTCCTCGCGGCGCTCGAAATGACGGCAGCGCTCGACGATCTCAATCTCCAATGGCGAGAGGGCGGGCTGACCGCGATAGATGTCGGAATCGGCATCCACACCGACGTCGTCGTCGCCGGCAACATGGGCTCGGCCCGCCGCCTCAATTACACCGTCATCGGCGACGGCGTGAACCTGGCCTCACGCCTGGAAGGCCTAACGAAGACTCCGGATTACAACGCCCGCATCATCGTGAGCGGCGCGACTCTGGCCAGGGCGACCGGCAGATTATCGGACGAAGCAACTCGGGACCGTCGCAGTGAAGGGAAAGATGAATTCGACCGAGATCTTCGCGCTTCTCGGTCGGGCGTAATATTTTTTCGCCGGAAACGATCGAGTGACGCGGATGGCGTGAGAGAGAATCGGGCTGGTGGGATTTGAACCCACGGCCTCTGCGTCCCGAACGCAGCGCTCTACCAAGCTGAGCCACAGCCCGAAGTGTGCCCGGCGCCCTGCAAGGCTCCGGCCCGCCTATCTCGCGCACTTCCGCGCCGGTGGCAAGCAATTGAATTGCAGCAACAAATCATTGACAACCCGCCTGCTGCGCGCATTGTCCGAATCCGCTTTCGCCGACGATGCTTGCTCCGATTTCCACCGCTCCCGCCCTAACGAATGGGGTTTCCGCGATCCTGCAGTTTCCGTCCCAAACTGGCGGGGCCGTCCGTTCCTTGAGAAATATGACCGCTCAACTCCTGCAAGAAGCCACTAAAGTGATCCCCAACCAGCAACTCCTGATCAACGTCGTCTCCAAGCGGGTCCGGCAGCTCGGCATCGGTCATCGACCACTCGTCGAAGCCACCCTCAAATCCTCCCTCACGGACATCGCGCTCAAGGAAATCATCGAAGGCAAGCTCACCTACGAGGAGCTGAAGGAAACGCCCGAAGAGGCGTAAGGCCCGCTCGCGTGCCGGGCCGCGCAGCTCATGCCCGCTGAGACGATTCTCAATCGCAAAGCCCTGCGCGATTTCCACATTCTCGAGCGCTTCGAGGCCGGGGTGGAATTGAAAGGGAGCGAGGTCAAATCGATCCGTGCCGGCAAAGCCAACATCGGCGACTCCTTTGCCCGAATCGAGAAAGGCGAAGCCTTCCTCTACGGCGCCGACATCCAGCCCTACGCGCAGGCCAGCCACGAAGTGCCGGCGACCAAGCGCGTGCGCAAACTCCTCCTCCATCGCCGCGAAATCGACAAACTCTACGGCCTAACGAACATCGAAGGCCGCACCCTGGTTTTGCTCAAGCTCTACTGGAAGAATGGCCGGATCAAAGCCGAGATCGGCGTTGGCCAGGGTAAACACGCGCGCGACAAACGCCTCGACTTGAAGAAGCGCGCAACCGATCGCGAGACAGCGCGGGAAGTCGCCCGCTTCAACCGCAAGCACGGCTAGCGCCTCCCCGATTCCGCATTCCGCATTTCCATGTCTCCGCTCTTCGTCATCTTTTTCACCGTCTTCATCGACATGGTGGGTTTCGGCATCGTCATCCCGGTGCTCCCGCTTTATGCCGAGCACTTCCACGCCACCCCGCTCGAGATCGGCTGGCTCACCGGGATTTATTCCGGCATGCAGATCCTCTTCACGCCATTGTTAGGCCGGCTCTCCGATCGGGTCGGACGGCGCCCGGTTCTCATCGTTAGTCTGGCCGGAACCGCACTCGGTTTTCTCGTCATGGGCTGGGCTTCCTCGCTCTCGCTCCTTTTTCTCGCGCGCATCATCGATGGCGCCACGGGCGGCAACATCTCCACCGCGCAGGCTTACATCGCCGATGTCAGCACACCGGAAAATCGCTCGCGTTCGATGGGGCTGATCGGCGCCGCCTTTGGTCTCGGCTTCACTTTTGGCCCGATGATTGGCGGAATCCTGAGCCGTATTTCCTATGGCGCGCCGTTTTATTTCGCCGCCGCGCTCGCCGCTCTCAATGTCGTGCTGCTCTATTTCATCCTCCCGGAAAGTCTCTCCAAGGAATACCGCTCGCGACCGCACGAGCGGACCAAGCTCGCTGAGGTTTTTCGGCACGGGCACGGGAAGCTCTTCGGGACCATCGTGGTCACCTATTTTTTTAACATCACCGGCTTCGCCATCATGACGACGCTCTTCGCGCTTCTGACCGAAAAGCATTTCGGCTACGACGCGCGCCAGACCGGTTACATTTTTGGCTTCATCGGAATCATTAGCGTGATCCTGCAGGGGGGATTGATCGGACGTCTCGTGAAAATGTTTGGCGAAACTGCGCTCGCCCGCACCGGTTTGTTCCTCCTCGCACTCGCGATGCTTTTCCTCCCGCTCGTCAGCACCTTGTCCATGCTCTTGCTCGTTTGTGGCCTCACTGCGGTGGCGAACGGTCTCGTCAATCCCACCCTCAACGGGCTCGCCTCGCAAATGATCGATCGCAGCTGGCAAGGCCGGGCGCTCGGCCTCATGCAATCCGCCGGGAGCGTCGGCCGGCTCGTCGGACCGCTGCTCGGCGGTTGGCTTCTCATGTTCGACCTGCGCTTTCCGATCGCTCGTTATGCGCGCACGCCGCTTTTCGCCAGCGCCGGGTTGCTCTTCGTCGCCTTCCTTCTCGCGCTCAGCTTCCGCAAACCGGCCGCTGACAAGATTCCAGCTGTTGCCGCGGTCGAAGCCGACGTTTAGCCGCCCCGCCGTCGCCGCCCTGTCTTGTTTGTCATCCTGAGCGCAGCGAAGGATCACTGACCGTTTCGGGCACGCAGTGCAGGGCGCCAGAACGAGTCAGAGATTCTTCGCTGCGCTCAGAATGACAGTTTAAGAAAGAGCGGCGCCCAGGATCACAGCTTGGAGCCCTGCGCAGATTCGATAGGTTCTCGCTCCCACATGAAGCGCTCACTTCTTCTCACTCTCGGCACAGTCGGTTTCGCGGGCTGGGCAATCTCGCGGCTCGTGCACAATAATTTTTCTTTCGCCGGCAAGTCGGTCCTCATCACCGGTGGCTCGCGCGGGCTCGGCCTAACGATCGCCCGTCAGATCGCGGCAGAAGGCGGGCGCCTCGCCCTCCTCGCGCGCGACGAGGAGGAGCTCGATCGCGCCTGCGCGGAATTGCGCTCGCTTGGCGGGGAAGCGGTTGGCGTGCCGTGCGATTTGCTCGATCGCGCGCAGTCGTTAGGCGCGGTCGAGACGGTGCTCGATCGTTATGGCGCGGTCGATGTTTTGATCAACAACGCCGGGATCATCGAGGTCGGCCCACTCGAGAATATGCGCCGGCCGGATTTCGAGAAATCGATGCAGCTCCATTTCTGGGCGCCTTTTAATTTGATCCAGCAAATCGTCCCGCATATGCGCCGCGCCGGGGGCGGCCGCATCGTCAACATTTCGTCGATCGGCGGCAAAGTCGCCGTCCCGCACATGGCGCCTTACAGCATGAGCAAGTTCGCGCTCGTCGGGCTCTCCGACGCCTTCCGCGCTGAGCTGGCGCGCGATGGCATCCACGTGACCACCGTCACGCCCGGGATGATGCGTACCGGCTCGCAGGTGAACGCCAAGTTTAAGGGCAACCACGGCGCTGAATACACTTGGTTTTCGCTTTCCAGCGCGCTGCCCTTCGCCGCCGTTAACGCTGAACGCGCGGCCGCGAAAATCGTCGCGGCTTGCCGTCGCGGGCAATCGTCACTCGTCATCGGTCTGCCGGCCCGGATCGGAATTATTGGTAACGCGCTCTTTCCCAGCCTAACGGGTGAGATGATGAAACTGGTCGGCCGCCTCCTGCCCGCGCCCATCGGGATTGAAGGTGACGAGCTCAAATCCGGCTATGCGGCACGGGCCGAGCAAAAAATTCCCGCCTGGCTCCGCCGGCTCGGCGACGACGATATCGCCCGCCACAACGAGGCCTGATCGGCGCCGTGCGAGCCAAGCGCCTTTTCGTTAGTCTCGCTCTCTCGCCCGCCATCGCTCCAGTTCTCGTTAGGCTAAATCCCGGGCTCCGCGGCGTTCGCTGGATCGCAGGCGAGCAGATGCACCTGACACTCGCCTTCCTTGGCCATGTCGCGCCGCAAGCCGAGGAAAAATTGCGCGACCACCTGCGCGCTATTCGCTTCGGCGCATTTTTTCTTCCGCTGCGCGGCATCTCTACTTTCCCGGCGCGCGGCCGCCCTCGGATCATTTGGCTCGGAGTGGGGACGGGCCACCCGCATCTCTTTCAACTGCACAAGCGCGTGACCGATGCCGCGCTCGCAGCCGGACTCGAACCGGACCTCCGGCCGTGGCATCCGCACATTACCCTGGCTCGTTGCGAAAATGTTTCCGCCGAATCGATTCGGCCCTTTCTGCGTGCGCACGCGGAAGATGATTTCGGACTGGTCCAGATCAATTTCTTTTCCCTGCAATCGAGCCGCCCGTCTCCCGAGGGATCCATTTACGCCTCCGAGCTGGAGGTTCACGCCTAACACCTAACTAGGCGGGGCGCCGATGGCGAAGGCAATGAACCCGCAGATCCCGGTCATCAGGATCATGGCAAGGAGAAAGAAAGCATCGGCGACGCGCTCGAGCCGCCGCATCTCCTGATTGCGCCGGCGCGCCCGCAAAGCCCAATAGGCCGAGAAGCAGGAGAGGAGGAAAAGAAAGGCGTCCACCGCGAGCAAATTATCCGCCAGGGTATCGACTTTGCCCACCGTGATGACAACGCGAATCAAGCCGATGACGGTCAGGCAGACTCCCACCATCCCGGCCGAGACGGTGAAAAGGTGGACGCAGAGATCCTCTTGGACGTGATTCTCCATCCGGTCCAAATCTGCGCCCGTCTCCAACCGACTTCACCTTTTTTGTGGGGTCGATTTCGGGCCGAGGGCCGGCTGCCTAACGACGACTGGAGAGCGGCGCCGCGATGCTCTCAAGCGAACGGCCTTCCGCCGCGACACCGATCCACGCTTCCGTCAGACCGCCGACGATCATCAGGCCGGCGCCGACGAGATAACCGGCAAAGAGCGCGGTTTTCGATCCAGTGCCGATCATCCAGCCGAAAAGAATCGGCGCGCCCACACCGCCGGCGAGCGTTCCGATGGCGTAGAAAATGGCGATGGCGAAGGCGCGAATCTCGAGCGGAAAAATTTCGCTCACGGTCAGATAAGCCGAGCTGGCCGCGGCCGAGGCGATGAAGAAAATCACCATCCAGGCGAGCGTTTGCGTTTGCGCGGTGAGCAAGCCGGCGTGGAAGAGCCAGCCGGTCAACGCGAGCAAGATCCCCGAGAGAACATAAGTGGCGGTGATCATCGGCTTGCGCCCGATGGTGTCGAAAAGATGCCCGATCACGAGCGGCCCAAGCACGTTGCCAAGCGCGAAGGGAAGGAGGTAGAGCCCGGCGTTCTCCGCCGGCACGCCATAAAAACGCATCAGCACGAGCGGATAAGTAAAGAAAATGGCGTTGTAAAAAAATGCCTGCGTCAGCATGAGGACGAAGCCCAGGACTGATCGCCGCCGATGCTCGTGCACGATTGCGTTCCAGATCTCAAGCCAAGGCGTGTGCGAGCGGGTGCGGATGCGTGTCGGCGGATCTGTGTGCGGCGGGAGGCGGTGGCGGCCGGCGCTCTCCTCCAGCCGATCGACGATTTTTTCCGCTTCATCGTTGCGGCCATGGATCATGAGCCAGCGCGGACTTTCCGGCACCCATTGGCGGAAAAAGATTACAACCAGGCCGAGGACCGCGCCGATGCCGAAAGCGAACCGCCAGCCTAACGACACCGGGAGACGCGCCGGATCGAGGAGAAAAAGGGTGCCGCCGGCCCCCAGCGCAGCGCCGATCCAATAAGAGCCGTTGATCATGAGATCGACGCGCCCGCGCACCCGCGCCGGGAATCAACTCGTCGATCGCGGAATTGATCGCGGCGTATTCGCCACCGATTCCCGCGCCAGTCAACATCCGAAAAAAAGCGTAGCTCGCGAAATTCCAGGAGGTCGCGGTCAGGGCCGTGGCCACGAGATAAACGGCGACGGTGACGAAAAAGAGCCGCTTGCGCCCAAGCCGATCGGTCGCATAACCGAAACCGATCGCGCCCACGACCGCGCCGATCAGATAAAAAGTCGCGCTCGCGCCGACCTGCGTGTCGCTCAGATGAAGCGTGTCGCGGTGAGTAAGAATGGCGCCGACCGATCCGGCGAGGGTGACTTCGAGGCCGTCGAGAATCCAGGTCGCGCCGAGAGCGATGACGATGAGCCAGTGCAGCCGCGTCCAGGGCAGACGATCGAGCCGCGCCGGCACATACGACTCGATCCAGTCGCCGCAGGTCATCGATTCTTGTTCTTCGTCATTCCCTCCTGATTCTGCGTCGCTTTTCGAAGCCTGCAAAAACTCCTCGCTTGCGACATGCGCGCCGGCTTCCTATACCGGCGCCATGCACAAGTTTTTTCTTCCTCTCTGCGCCCTCTGCGTTCTCTGCGGTTTATTTCTGGGAGAGTCGTTAGGCGCGCAGCCCGCGCCAACTCAGACGCCGGCGCCCACGATCGCGCTGAAAGCCGCTCGCCTTTTCGACGGCAAATCGAAAAGGCTTCTGCCGAACGGCGTCGTCCTCGTGCAAGGGAACAAGATTACGGGCGTCGGCAGCAATCTCGCCGTGCCTAACGACGCCCAGGTGATCGATCTCGGCGACGCCACGCTTTCGCCCGGCTTGATCGACGCGCACACTCATCTCACCCTCGACTTCTATTCCAATAGCTACGACGAGCTGCGCCTGCAAAGACTCGAAGAGAGCGAGCCGCAAATGGCCTACCAATCCATCCCGCACGCCCGCGCCACACTTGCCGCCGGCTTCACCAGCGTGCGCGATGTGGGGAGCCAATTCTTTCTCGATGTCGCGCTGCGCAACGCGATCGCGGCCGGGATCGTGGAAGGGCCGCGCATGCTTGTCGCGACCAAGGGGATCGGCGCGACCGGCGGACATTTCGACCGTTCGGATGGTTTTCGAGATAACCTTTTCGGCCGGCAGATGGATTACACCGACGGGATCGCCGACGGGCCGGAGGCGATTCGCAAAGCGGTTCGTTACGAAGTGAAAAATGGCGCCGACGTGATCAAGGCCGCGGTCTCGGGCGGCGTTTTGTCGTTAACCGATGAAGTCGATGTGCCCCAATTTTCGCCCGAAGAAATGAAGATGCTCGTCGAAGAATCGCATCGCCTGCGCAAGAAGGTCGCGGTCCATTGCCACGGCGACACGGCCGCTCGCGAAGCGATCAACGCCGGGGTCGACTCGATCGAGCACGGCTCTTTTTTGAAACCGGAAACGCTCCAACTGATGAAACAAAAAGGGACCTACCTCACGCCGACTTTGATCGCGGCGGAGTGGATCATGGGAAAGATCGACAAGTATCCGCCGGCGGTGCAGGAGAAGGCGAGAGCCGCGACAGAGGCGCGGGCAGAGATGTTTCGCAACGCGGTGAGAATCGGCGTGAAAATTTCCTTCGGGACCGATGCCGGCGTTTTCCCGCACGGCGAGAACGCGAAGGAATTTGCCTTGATGACCGGACTCGGAATGAAGCCAATCGACGCACTCATCAGTGCGACTTCGGTCGACGCGGACTTGTTAGGCGTGGCGGCCAGACTTGGTACGCTGGAGAAGGGCAAGCTGGCCGACATCATCGCGATGCCGGGCGATCCGACGGCGGACATCACCGCGACCGAGCGGGTCAGCTTTGTCATGAAAGACGGCAAGATCGTGAAGCAACTGTAGACGCCTCCCTCTGGGAGGCGCGAGCCGAGGCCGCGAGCACTGCTCAGACCCGCGCTTCGCAGAGCGAAGCGTCTACAGCCGAGCGTCTGGATTGACCGCTTACTCCACGGGGTAGGGGCCAAATTCCTTCACCTGGCCCGTCTCGATCGCGGTCGCCTTCAGCCGCAATTTCTTCTCGGCGCTGATCTTCAAGGTGACGATGACTTGCGATGTCCCCGCCGGTCTGGCCGGCACATCCATCACCATGGTCGCCACCTTTTCCAGCCCGGAAGAATGCTTCTGCGACAATGTCACTTCGACCTGTGTTTGCGTGGGCGAATCGGTCGTAAAAGTCTGGGAAAGTGTCTGCGGCAATTTTTGTTCGGCGGCTATCAACTCATGGAAGTTTTCTTTCCCGTCCTGCACCACCGTGATGCCCAGCGGATCTTGCAGAGTGTCGGCGCCGCGTTGCTGGCACCCGGTTATGAGGGGGAAGAGACAAAAGCAGATGAGCGCGCGCCTTTTCATGAATCGATTTCGGACGATTCGGTCAGCTTCTGCAAGCCGTAAAAGCGCCTGGATTGACAGCCGTCGCTGCAGCCCTCCAAGATAACGGCAAGATGAGATTCGAGAATCAGGTCGCAGTTGTCACCGGAGCGGGGCGCGGGATTGGTCATGCCATTGCGATGCGCCTGGCGAAAGAGGGCGCCCGCGTCGCTTCGGTCAGTCGGAGCGCGGAAACTTCGCAACGGACCGCCGATGAAATCAATGACCTGCGCGGCGACGCCGCCAAAGCCTATGCCGTCGATGTCGCCGATCACGCCGCGGTGCAGGAGACGGGCGCGAAAATTTTCGCCGACTTCGGTCGGGTCGACATCCTGATCAACAACGCCGGCGTGACCCGGGACGGCTTGAGCATGCGCATGTCGATCGAAGATTGGGACACCGTCCTCGACACGAATTTGAAGGGCGCCTTCAGCTTCATCCAGGCGGTCATGCGTTCGATGATCAAGCAACGCAGCGGGCGCATCATCAACATCAGCTCGATCGCCGGCCTAACCGGAAATGCCGGCCAGGCCAACTACGCCGCGAGCAAAGCCGGCCTCATTGGCCTAACGAAAACGCTGGCACGGGAACTGGCCAGCCGCGGCATTACGGTCAACGCCGTCGCGCCCGGTTTCATCGTGACCGACATGACGGATGTGCTCCCCGACCAGGTGAAGGAAGCGATCCTGGGCAAGATTCCGTTAGGCAAATTCGGCGAGGGTGAAGACGTCGCCGCGGCCGTCGCTTTTCTTGCTGCGCCGGAGGCGAAGTTCATCACCGGCCAGGTTCTGACGGTCGACGGTGGGATGGTGATGTAGTGGAGGGACGGGCGCGGTCCCGTCCGTGTTTGGTGGGCGGCAATTGGATCCAAAAGGATGCAGGTTGCAGAAACACGGACGACACGGCGGTCGTCCCTCCAGTTCACTCCTTGCGCCAGAGTAACCACGCGGCCCAGACGGCCAGCGCCGCTGCCAGAAGAGTAAGAAGAGCGAAGAAAGGATCGGTCGCGAGCTCGCGGTTCTCCCAAATCATGCGCCAGATGTGGGCGAGAACGAGAAGCAGAAAAATCGATCCCGTCGTTGCGAGGTAAGCCTTCATTGCTCGGGGAGCGTGCCGAGTCTTTCCCGCGTGCGCCAGCGCAGAATCGGCCTGGCTGCGCGCCGGGGATAGCACCAAATCTGCTCCGCAAGGCAAGCTGGTCGTGAAAGCTGCTTCCTGCCTTGCCTTGATTGTCGTCGCCTGGTTTGCCTACGCGCGAATCACCGCCCCGGTCACTTATCCGCCCGGCATTCTGATTGCGCGCGAACCCGAGCAGACGGAAATCACGCCTAACGACTCACCATTCGAAGACGGTAAATTTCACCTCCAACCGCTCGCGCACTTCGCGCTCGATGCCCGGGTGCTCCATCGCAAAATCTATCGCTACGATCGCGGCGCCGCGCTCGTGCCCGTCGATCTCGCGGTGGGCTGGGGGAGGATGTCGGACCAGGCGGTGCTCGATCGCCTAACGATCAGCCAAAGCGCGCGCTTTTTCTGGTATGAATGGCGGGGCGAGGCGCCGCTCGCGCGCGAAGAGATCGTCGCGCACGCGACCAACCTGCATCTCATTCCCTCGAGCAAGGCGATCGCGCGGCAGTGCAAATCGCTCGGTAGCGGCGATCTGATTCATCTCCGCGGCCTGCTCGTGGAGGCGACCGGACCGGAGATTGGCACCTGGCGCAGTTCGCTCAGCCGGACCGATTCTGGAAACGGCGCCTGCGAGTTGGTCTGGGTGGAGGAAATCGAAAAGATCGGGCGTTGACCGCGCGCCGGTCGGCCTCGTTCGGTTGCGTGCATCGCCTTCCCGTTTCATCGTGAGCCATGAGTATCGAGAAAGCGACTTTCGGGGCGGGCTGTTTTTGGGGCGTCGAAGAAATGTTTCGCACCATCACGGGCGTGCAAGTCGGCCACGAGTGGTTACGCCGGCGGCAAGACGGAAAACCCGACCTACGAAGACGTCTGCAGGCACGACACCGGTCATGCCGAAGTGGTCGAAGTGGAGTTCGATCCGGCCCAGGTCAGCTTACGATCAATTGCTCGACGTTTTCTGGAGCAATCACAACCCGACAACCCGCGATCGGCAGGGACCCGACATTGGTTCGCAGTATCGCTCGGTCGTTTTCTATCACTCACCCGAACAGAAAGCTGCGGCCGAAGCGAAGAAAGAAGCGCTCGACACAAGTGGCAAGTTTGGTCGCCCGATCGTGACCCAGATCGAAGCCGCGCCGACTTTTTACCGGGCGGAAGAATATCATCAGCGTTATCTCGAGAAACACGGGCGTTCGCATTGCGCCATCTAAGCTGATGTCCAGCGCTGCCCAAGATTCTGCGCCCGAACGGGAGGTGATTCGCACCAGCAACTTTGTCGCCGATGCGGCCGAGTTGATTCTGAGAGAGGCCCGGGCGGCTCTGGCGGAACGAGGCGAATTCCGCATCGCGCTCGCGGGCGGAAACACCCCGCGGCCGATCTACGCCGAGTTTGGCCGCATCGCGCGCGCTTTGCCCTGGGAAAAGGTGCGCTTCACTTTCGGCGACGAACGCTGTGTCCCTCCGGATGACGCGCAAAGCAATTTCAAGATGGCGCGCGAGAATTTGTTTGAACCCTTTGCCATTCCGGAACAATCGATCCTGCGGATGCACGGTGAGCTCGATCCGCCGCTCGCCGCCCAGGCCTACGAAGACCAGCTCGCACTCCTCGCCACCCAGCGTGGCGAAACGATTTACCGTCACGATTTGGTCCTCCTCGGGATGGGCGACGACGGACATACCGCGTCCCTTTTCCCCGGCACGGTCGCCCTCGAAGAACAAGTCCGCCGGGTCGTCTCGAATTTCGTTCCGAAGTTCAACGCCTGGCGCCTAACGATGACTTTCCCGCTCCTCAACCAGGCCCGCCGGGTTCTATTTCTCATCGGCGGCGGCAAAAACCAGGAGCTGCTCGAAAGAGTGATAGCCGGCGACCCCGAATACCCGGCGAGCCGGGTTGCTCCCGCCCACGGACGGTTAACCTGGATGATCGGTGAAAACGCCTAACGAGTGCAAACGGCGCGCACTGTTCTCGTCACCGGTTCGGCCGGTTTGATCGGCTCGGAAACGGTCCGGCATTTCGCCGGCGAAGGCTTTTCCATCGTCGGGATCGATAACGACATGCGCAGCCGTTTTTTCGGGGCGGAAGCTTCGACCCGAAAAACGCGCGACGAGTTGCTCGAGAAGGTGCCGCATTATCAGCATCACGACATCGACATCCGGGATGCCGGCGCGATCAACGACCTCTTCGCGCAACACGGGCGCGGGCTCGCCGCGATCGTGCACACGGCGGCGCAACCGTCCCATGATTGGGCAGCGCGCGATCCGCAGATGGATTTCACGGTCAACGCCAACGGCACTCTCAATCTGCTCGAAGCAGCCCGGAATTTTTGCCCGGAAACGCCCTTCGTTTTCACGTCGACGAATAAAGTTTACGGCGACACGCCGAATCGATTGCCTTTGCGCGAGCTGCCGTTGCGCTGGGAGATCGAGCCCGGCCACGAATACGAGCCCGGCATTCCCGAGACGATGAGCATCGACCAGACGAAGCACTCGCTCTTCGGCGCGTCGAAGGTTGCGGCCGACGTCCTGGTGCAGGAATACGGCCGTTACTTTGGCATGCCGACGGCCTGTTTCCGCGGCGGTTGCCTAACGGGTCCGGCGCACGCCGGGACGGAGCTGCACGGATTTCTCTCCTACCTCATGAAGTGCACGGTGAGCGGCCGATCGTATCGCGTTTTTGGTTACAAGGGCAAACAGGTGCGCGATAACATTCACAGTTTCGATCTCGTCGCCGCCTTCGCCGCATTCGTTAGGGCGCCGCGCGTCGGCGAGGTCTACAACATGGGCGGGAGCCGCCATTGCAATTGCTCCATGCTCGAGGCGATCGAGCTTTGCGAAGAAATCAGCGGGCGTAAACTTTCCTGGGAGTACATCGAGGACAACCGGATCGGCGATCACATTTGGTGGATCAGCGACGTGCGCAAATTCCGGGAGCACTATCCGGAATGGAATTTCCGTTACGGATTGCGCGAGATCCTGGAAGAGATCTTCGCAGCTGTTAAATAGGCCCCATAACGTCCTATGGGACCCATGGGACTTATCTCAGGTACTGTTCGCCCTCGTCCGAAATCGTCGTCGCGACCCGATCCGGAATCGCCCAGACGTGGACCATGACTGCGATCCAATAGATCGGCAGAAGGAAAAACCCGAAGCCCGCAGTGCCGGTCGCGATCAACAAGGCCAGCGCCACGGCCATCGGCGCGCCGATGAACATGAGGAGCACCCCGATCAGGCGGTAGCCTTTATAGATGTGGCCGAGGCCCGGCAGAATGCTCAGCATCACCGCCACCATGTCGCTCGCTTTGCCTTCAGCGGTACCGAGCGCTCCATGCTCGGTGATGAACGGCTGGGCCGAGGTCGATTCGGCCGGCGGTGTATCGGTGTATTCCATGTGAGCTCTCTTTTTTTCGTTAGTCTGGCTGCGACTGCGCCTCCACGATGTCCAGTCGGCGCGGCCTCGTCAAGACGAGAGGAAGGCGCGTGCAAGTTCCGCCATTTCCCGGCAAACTGAGGAATGCCTGCGCTCGCCGAGATCGTTCGTTATACCGATGAGAAACTGCACCTCGCCGAGATCGACGATTATCCGAATGCGCTCAACGGGCTGCAGATCGAGAACGACGGAACCGTCACGAAAATCGGCGCGGCGGTGGACGCCTCAGGCGCCACTTTTCAGATGGCGGTGGAGAGCGCGATCGATTTCCTCGTGGTCCATCACGGATTTTTTTGGCCGGGATTGCGCCCGCTTACCGGGCCGCATTTGCGCGCGCTCAAGATTGCGACCGGGCGCAACCTTGCTCTCTACAGCGTGCATCTGCCGCTCGACCTGCATCCGCAGCTCGGGAACAACGCGCTCCTCGCCGCCGCGCTTGGCCTCGAAAAGACCGAGCCATTTCTCGAGATGAAAGGGCAGGCGATCGGGTTGAAAGCGGATACGACCCTGCGCCGCGACGAGCTCCTCGCGAAACTCGAAGAGTCGTTAGGCGGCCCGGTCCGCTGCATCGGAGCCGGGCCGATGGAGATCAAATCAATCGGCCTCGTGACTGGCGGCGCCGGCGGAGAGATCTACGAAGCGGCGCGGGCGGGGATCGACACCTACATCACTGGCGAAGCGCCGCATTGGGCGGCGGTCGCGGCGGAAGAGCTTGGGCTCAATCTCTTCCTCGGCGGTCATTACGCGACCGAGACGTTCGGAGTGAAAGCGCTCGCCGCGGAGCTGGCGGAGAAGTTCGGCGTGCCGTGGGAATTTCTCCATCACCCGACCGGGTTGTGACAGATTTTGTTGTCCTCCTGCTCGTCGTTCTGGTGGCGCTTCTCGCCATTCAGTTGACCCGGTTGCGCGCGAAAGTGGTCTCGCTCAGCGATCGGCTGACGGAGATGGAGCGCCGAACACGGCAAGCTGCGCCGATCGTTTCGCCTAACGAGATTCCGCCGCGGCGGGAGCCGGTCCCGCCGGCTCCTGGAGGGACGGGCGCCGTCCCGTCCGTGGATCAGAAACTCGGACGACACGGCGGTCGTCCCTCCAAACCGCCGATCGATTGGGAGCAATTCATGGGAGTGAAGATGTTCGCCTGGCTCGGCGGACTCGCGCTTTTTCTCGGCGTCGTTTTTCTCGTCAAATACTCCTTCGAGAACAGCCTGATCACTCCGCTCGGTCGCGTCCTGATCGGGTTGGTTGTCGGGCTCGTGCTGCTCGCGACCGGCTGGTGGCTGGCCCGCGGCCGTTACCGGACGACGGCGCAAAGTCTTTGCGCGACCGGTATCGTCATCCTTTACGCCAACATCTTCGCGGCGCATTCCTTCTACCAGCTCATCAGCCTAACGACTGCGTTTTTTGCCATGTCCGCAGTGACGCTGGGTTCCTTCCTTCTCGCCGTGAACCTGAGCGCGCAGGTCGTTGTCATTCTGGGATTGTTAGGCGGATTTCTCACCCCGGTGCTGCTGCCGAGCGGAGCGGACAACGCGCCCGTTCTTTTCCTCTACATCGCGCTGCTCGATCTCGGGGTTGCCGCCGTCGCGCTTCGTAAATGCTTGGTTTTACCTCGTCCTTCTCGGCGCGCTCGGGACCGTCTTCACCCAGCTCGGTTGGGCCATCCAATTTTTCAACGCGAGCAAAGGCGCCGCGGCGTTTTGGATTTTTCTCGGCTTCGAGGCGCTTTTTCTCGCGCTTTACTTTGGCGATCGCTGGCGCTGTAGACGCTTCGCTCTGCGAAGCGCGAGTGCGGGCGTCGCGGCGGAGAATGCTCTTGATGCCGGTGGCACGCAGACCCGCGCTTCGCAGAGCGAAGCGTCTACAGGCCCTGCCTCGCCGAACAACTGGCTCGTCGCCGCGGCCGGGATTGTTGCATTCACCGCCCTCGTTTTTTCCTTTTGGTTCTCGGCGATTCCAGCGCTCGCCCGACCTCCGCTTTTTTTCTTTGGCTTTGTTTTTTTGGCGGACGCCGGCCTGCTCGCGCTCCCGGTGATCGGTCGCGCCCATCGCGGGATTGCGCTCGGCGCCGGTGTGCTCGCTTTCGCGCTCGTGGCGGAATGGATCGCTCTCTTTGCACGAGCACGCGCCGGTCTTCGCTCCGCTCGCCGCCATCGTGCTCTTCGCGCTCCTTCACGCCGCGACGGTTCCGGCCGCGGCCTGGCGTCCGGGCCTGCTCCCGCTCACGGCCGGCGGCACGCTCGCGCCGTTTATCCTTCTTCTTATTCTCATCGGGCGCGTCGAATTCTGGAATCCGACCCCGGTCTTTTTCGTGGCTTTTCTTCTCGCCGCTATCCTGCTCGCCGCCGCGATCGTTAGGCGAGCGGACTGGCTGGCGGCGGCGGCGTTTCTTGGCACCTGGCTGACGGAACTGACCTGGCAGGGGCTGCGCTTCTCCGATGCCCAGGCACTGCCGGCTCTCATCTGGTACGGGCTTTTTCTTTTTCTCTTTGTCGCCTTCCCGTTTTGCTCGGCGGAAAAGGAGAAAGCGCGGCCGTGGGCGATCAGCTCCCTCGCGCAGGCCGGGCAGTTCTGGCTTTTTTATCGCGGGATCACGGCTGCCTTCCCTAACGAGTGGATGGGATTGCTCCCGGCCGCGTTTATTCTGCCGGGCGCGCTCGGGATGGGGGCGCTGCTCAAGCTCTATCGGGCCGATCCCGCGCGGGGCGACGCCCGACTCGCCTGGCAGGGTGGGGCGCTCCTGCTTTTCGTTAGTCTGATTTTTCCGCTGCAGTTCGAGCGCGAATGGATCACGCTCGGCTGGGCGCTGGAAGGTCTCGCGCTTTTCTCCCTTTTCCATCGCCTGCCGCATCGCGGATTGCGCGTGGTCGCGGTCATTCTTCTGGCGGCGGCGTTCGCGCGGCTCGCCCTCAATCCTGCCGTCCTCGAATACCACAGGCGCAGCGGCACTCGCATCTGGAATTGGTATCTCTACGCCTACGGGATCGCGACCGCCTGTTTGTTAGGCGGGCGCGGCGATCTTCGGGCGGCCGAAGGAAGATCCGCTCGAGCGCTGCGGTCCGCCTTTTCTCGGTTCGTTAGGCGTGATTCTCGCCTTCCTCCTGCTCAATATCGAGATCGCCGATTATTTCTCGCTCGGGCCGACCCTGACCTTTTCCTTTTCGGGAAATTTTGCGCGCGACATGACTTACTCGATCGCCTGGGCGGTTTTCGCGCTTGGACTCATCCTTGCAGGCATGCAGATCAAGCAAAAGGCAGCTCGTTACGCCGGCGTCGCTCTGCTCGGGGTGACGTTAGGCAAGCTCTTCCTGCACGATCTGAGCGATCTCGATGAGCTTTACCGGATTGGCGCTTTCGTCGGCGTCGCGATTATCCTCATTGCCGCTTCCTTTATCTACCAGCGCTTCCTCGCTCCGGAGCGCGCCTAACGACCGCTAAAATGCGACGTCTCCTCCTCGCCGTTATCGGGATCGTCGTGCTTTATCTGCTCCTGCGGTCGGAGGAAAATTGGCGGTCCGCGTGCGATCTCGCGCGCTGCGAGGCGGAGCTGCGGGCCGCGGGGGAAAAGCTCGATCTGCGCGACTTCCTCCCGCCTGCGGTGCCGGAAAAAGAGAACTTCGCCACCGCGCCCATCATGGTGCGACTGCAGCAGGCCGAAGCGCAAAAGGATAAGTCCAGGCTTGGAGGAGCTGGCGCTGGCATTCCTTGCCCAGCTGCCCGGCGACGCGCTCGCGGATGGGCCGCTGCGTTACCGGGCCGAGCCTAACGACACCTATCTGCTCTATTCCGTGGGGTGGAATCAGATCGACGACGGAGGGAAGATCGTTTTGCGATCGAAGAGCAACCGGCGCGACGACGAGAAGGGCGATTGGGTCTGGGTGGGCGGTTCGTTAGGCGCGAAGTGAGCAGGGTCGCCGAATCGATCTCGAGACAGTCAGTCGTTTCCTGAAATAGCGGCGCGGCGGAAGGGGGACGGCGCAGTTTGGGCTTTGCTTTCCCGCCCGGTCGAGTTCCCTTCTCCCGCATGGCGGGCGAAGGAGATCAACGCGTCAGCACGAAGTCGACGAGCATCGTCGGTCTCGCTGTGATGTGCAGTCGCCTCCTCGGCCTGATTCGCGAGACGGTCATCGCCGCGCTCTTCGGCGCTTCCAAAAACATGGACGCGTTCCTGACCGCCTTTCGCGCGCCGAACATGCTGCGCGATCTTTTTGCCGAAGGCGCGCTCTCGACTGCGTTCGTGACGACTTTCTCGCGCCGGATCGCTACCGAAGGCGATCAATCGGCTTGGCGGCTGGCGAGCAAGGTCGCGACGCTCACGCTCGTTTTCATGAGCTTCATGACGCTCTTGGGCGTCATTTTCGCGCCTTTTGTCATCGACGTACTCGCGCCCGGTTTCCCGGCGGAGAAAGCCGCCCTAACGATTCAACTGACGCGAATCATGTTCCCCTTCATCCTCCTCGTTTCGCTCGCCGCGCTCGTCATGGGAATGCTGAACGCGAAAAACGTTTTCGGAATTCCCGCGCTGGCTTCGAGCTTTTTTAATCTGGGCTCGATCATCGGTGGGGTCACGCTTTGCTACTGGCTCGACCCGCAGACGAACTGGCGGCATCCGCATTTCGGCGAGCGCGGCCTGGTCGGGCTGGCGATCGGAACTTTGCTGGGCGGGCTGCTCCAATTGCTCGTGCAACTGCCCTCCGCCTCGGGAGTCGGTTTTCGTTTCCGCTTCGACTTCAACTGGCGCGATCCGGGCGTGCGCACCATTCTCGCCTTGATGGGGCCGGCGACAATCGCGGCCAGCGCGGTACAGGTGAACGTGGCGGTAAACAGCGGTTTCGCCTCGTCGTTAGGCAACGGCCCGATCACCTGGCTGAACATTGCCTTTCGCCTGATGCAGCTGCCACTCGGCGTCTTCGGTGTGGCAGTTGCCACGGTCACTCTGCCGCTCGTTTCGCGCAGCGCCGCGACCGGGAACACGCGCGAATTCCGCGGTGCTCTCGCGCACGCCATGCGCCTCGTCATGTTGCTCACGATCCCGTCCGCGATTGGTCTGATTATTCTGGCCGAGCCGATCATTGCAGTGATTTATCAGCATGGGCGGTTCACCGCCGCGGCGACAACGCAGACAGCGGCGGCCTTGCGTTTCTATGCGCTCGGGCTGGCCGGTTACGCGGGCGTGAAAGTGCTCGCGCCCGCCTTTTACGCGCTCGATAAACGGCACCTGCCCATGATCGTTAGTCTCATTTCCATCGCGGTGAATTTCGGCCTCAACTGGCTCTTCACTTTTCACCTCGGGCTCGGCCACCGAGGGCTGGCGCTCTCCACCAGCTTCGTCGCGATCACAAACTTTCTTCTTCTTTACGTGATGATGCGCCGGCATACCGGCCGCCTCGAGACCGGCGCGATGCTGACAACGTTAGGCAAGATCGCACTCGCCGGCGCACTCCTCGGCGCGGTCTGTTGGGCGGCGCAGCACTTCGTTTTTCCGGAGGCCACGAAGTTGCCGGAATGGAAACGAATCCTCGACGTCGCGGTCACGATCGCGCTCGGCGGAGGCGCATTTTTCGCGGCCGCCTACCTCCTCGGAATCGAAGAGCTGCGCGAGGCCGTCGCGCTGGTGCGGAAGCGTTTCCTCTAGCGCGACCGCAATTTTTCCGGTCGTAATCGTGCTCGTGTTCCTGCTCGTGATCGATCTTCACCGGAGCACGCCAATGAGCGCGAGAAAGGCAGTTATTGATTTGACGCATGGATTCATCAGACGCAGATAGTGCCTGAATTTCTGCCGGCGCGATCCTACGCTGTGGGCCTGCCCTTCTTATGAATATCTACGACGACGAAGTTTTCAAAATGGCCTGCGACCAGTTTCAGGTCATCGCCGATTACCTGGGCATTCCCGAGAACGATCGCGATCGCCTGATGATGCCGAAGCGTTCCATGGCCGTGACCCTCCCGGTGCACATGGACGATGGCAGCACCAAGACCTTCCAGGGTTATCGCGTCCAGCATCACCTCACGCTTGGCCCAACCAAAGGCGGCACGCGTTTCGCGCCCTCCCTTTCGATGGGGGAAACGGCCGCGCTCGCCATGTGGATGAGCTGGAAATGCGCGCTCAATAATTTGCCCTACGGCGGCGCCAAAGGCGGCGTGGCCTGCGATCCGACCAAGCTCTCGCGTAACGAGCTCGAGGCGGTCTCGCGCCGTTACATGCAAGAGATGATTCCGTTCGTCGGCCCGCACACTGACATCATGGGCCCTGATATGGGGACTAACGAACAGGTCATGGCCTGGTTCATGGACACCTATTCGGTCTATCAAGGTTATTGCGTGAACGAGATTGTGACCGGCAAACCGGTCGCGCTCGGCGGCACGGAAGGCCGGCGCGAATCGACCGGGCGCGGCGTCGTTTACCTGATCGAGCGCGCGATGGACATGCTGAAGATGAACCCGGAGAAGTCGACCGCGATCGTGCAGGGCTTCGGCAATGTTGGCTCCGTCGCGGCGCTCTCGTTAGGCTTGAAGACCGGGGTCAAGATTGTCGGGATCAGCGATCACACCACGGCGCTTTATAATCCCAAGGGGATCGACATCAAAGCGGCTGATCAGCACGTGCAAAAGAAAGGCAACCTGAAAGCTTTTGACCAAGGCGACCGGGTCGATCCTCACGAATTGCTCGAAATGAAATGCGACATTCTCGTGCCGGCCGCGGTGGATCGCGTCATCACGGAAAAGAACGCGGATAAACTCAAATGCCGGATCATTGCGGAGGGCGCGAACGGCCCGACCTCGCCCGAAGCCGACCTTCTCTTGAACAAGCGCTGGGACGAAGTCTTCGTCATTCCCGACATTCTCTGCAACGCGGGCGGCGTGATTGTTTCCTACTTCGAATGGCTCCAGGGGCTGCAGTCCTACCTCTGGACCGAAACGGAAGTGACCGACAAACTTTTCCGCATCCTGGAGCATTCTTTCGCCCAGATGATCCGCCGCTCCAAAGCCGACAAGGTCTCGCATCGCACCGCGGCGATGGCGATCGGCGTCGAGCGGGTGATGAAGGCGAAACAACAGCGCGGGCTTTTCCCGTAGGCACGCCTCGCCCGGGCAAGGGCTCAACATGATCAAGTCGGTCCCGCTGCTCGCGCTCGGAGCCGGCGGTTTCTTCGTCGCCGGGAGTCTGCTCGCGTGGGCAATCACGCGGCTTCTGCGGAGTAATCGCAAGCAAATCGTCGCGAGCGGACCGGTGACGGCGGAACAGGAATTCCGTCTTCCCGCAGCGGGAGAGTTTTTGCTCGTGCTCGAAGTGCCGCGCTTCGGCTCAGATCATCGCGCTTGGCAACTGGAAGTGGTCGAGCAGGCGACGGGCGAGGTGAGCTCGATTGCGCTACGACCCGATCCGCGCTGGCGGCGCCGTCTACGGGATGGGTTCGATGCGCGTGCCCTATGGTCGCCTTCGTTTTGCGCGCGCTGGCAGCTATCTCGTACGCGTGCTCGGTCTGGAGCCGGGAAAAAATTATTCCTCCAGCCGCGTCCTGATTTCGCGGCCCTATCTCGGGCGCATGATTCTGCAGATCATCGGCATCGTCTTTTCCGCGATTCTCCTGTTGCTCAGCCTTCTCCTGCTTCTCTGGCAAGTCCTCCCGCTGCAAAGCGCCTAACGACGGCCGCCGAAAGTCGAAGCTTTACCGCGAGCAGGCCGAACCCGATGATCGGGCGCATGAACTTTTCACACCGCGAAGAAACACGCGACGGCCGCCTGCTCGACGTCCTGACCGAGGAAGAGCGCGGCCTCCGCATCGTCGTAAGCCGGCTCGGAGCGGAACTCGTTAGTCTGGCGCGACGCGACGCTGCCGGGAGGTGGATCGGCTTTCTCCATCGCGATAACGACCTTACGAAACCAGCGAGCGGCTGGGCCAATCACGCCACCGTCATGGGCTACTACCTGCATCGGCTCAAGGACGAGCGCAGTCTCTATCGTGGAAAGGAAATCCGTGGCGGCACTCACAGTTTTCTGCGGCACAAGATTTTTTCGGACGTGACCGCAAATCTCGGGACGGATAAGAGCTCGCTCACTTACCGCGTTTCGCCTAACGAGATCGAGGCGTCCGAATATCCGCTCAAGGTCTCGCTCGCGCTCAGCTACATTTTGCGCGGAGACAAGCTTGAAGTCGGCTTTCGTTTTCGGAATGAGGAATCGGAACTGACCGCGCATCTGGAGTTTGGTCTGCACCCGGGTTTTGTCGCGAGCAGCTTTGAAAGCTTCCAGCTGGAGATGCCGGCCGGGCGTTATCGGCGCTGGTTTTCGCCCGACAACTTTCTCTCTGGTGAAACCGAGGAGATCGACTTTGCCGGCGGCCAAATGCCCTTCGAGCGCGGCAACCTTCCCGGCTCTTACATTCTCGAGCTCGTCGATGTGCCCAATCGGGTTTTCCATTACAGCGATCCGCCGAGCGGCCGGCGGGTCGCGATCGATCTCGGGAGCGCGCCTTATGTCACGCTCTGGTCGGATGGCGGCGCGTTTCTCTGCGTGGAACCGTGCTGGGGACTCACCGATCGACATGAGCAACGTGCTTTCGAAAAGAAGGACGGCATTCAGCAGATCGAGCCCGGCGGCGAACTCACGGCCAGCTTCACCGTCTCGCCGGCTTTGTAGACGCTTCGCTCTGCGAAGCGCGGCGATTGGCTCGGCCTCTCGGAACAGCGATGTCGATGCCCGCGCCTCCCAGAGGGAGGCGTCTACAGCAGGCGCCGAGAGCGGCTCGTTTGCGCGGCAGAAGGCTCGCCCTTAACGTGCGCCCTTCATGAAGGTCGAAGTAAAAAACGAACCGCATTGCGTCGCGACGCTCAACATCGAACTGCCACCCGAGGAGGTGACACAGGAATGGGATGCGATCGCGAATAGCTTTGCCCGTCAGGCGCGCATTCCCGGTTATCGTCCGGGGAAAGCGCCCAAGCGGATAATCGAAGCGAAATTTCGCAAGGACATCCAGGATGAGCTGACGAAAAAACTCGTTTCGAAAAGTTACCACGAAGCGATCGCCGAAAAGCAATTGCGAGTCGTTAGCCTAACGAATCTGGAAGAGGTGGAATTCGGCGACGATCGCTCGATGCGCTTCCGCGCCACAGTCGTGACCGCGCCGGAATTCGACCTGCCGGATTACAAGGGAATCCCTCTGCAGTTGCCGGGCACGGAGGTGACGGAAGCGGAAGTCGAAGCCGCGGTGGAACGGTTGCGCGAGCAATCGGCCGACTTCATAGATGTGCCGGAACGCGGCCTCGAGCTGGAGGATTTCGCGGTGATCGATTTCGCCGGTACGATCGACGGCCAGCCGATCGCGGAGATCGCTCCGGCGGCGAGCAAGAATGTGCAAGGCGGGAAGAAGTTCTGGCTCCGGGTCGCGGCCGACAATTTCCTCCCGGGTTTTGTCGACCAGATGCTGGGGCAGAAGCCTAACGAGACCCGCGAAGTCAAAGTGGAATTTCCGGGCGACTTCCCGGTGACTGAGCTGGCCGGGAAGAGCGCCGTCTACACGGTCACGCTGCTCGAGTTGAAACAGCGCGTCCTCCCGCCACTCGACGACGCTTTCGCCGCCAAGTGGATGCCGGAAAAAACGCTGGCCGATCTGCGCCACGCTCTCGAGCACCAGATCGAACACGAGAAAGAGCATGAGCTGGAAGCCGCGCGCGATTCCCAGGTCATCAAGTTCCTGCACGAACGCATCCAGTTTGAGCTGCCGCCGAATTTACTGAAACAGGAAACCCGCAGCGCGCTCTCCGAGTTGGTCGCGCGCAACCGCGAGCGCGGCGTTCCGGACGAGGCGCTCAAGGAAAAGGAGCAGGAGTTGATTCAAGCCGCCGGCGGCCTCGCCTTCCATCGACTCAAAACCAATTTCATCCTCCATCGCATCGCCGAGCAGGAGAAAATCCAAGTGAAGCGCGAGGACGTGGAAGAACGCATTCGCCACCAGGCCATGCATCACAACCTGACCCCGGAGAAAATGCGCCACGAGATCGAACAACACGACGGGATGAACGGTCTCATAGAGCAGGTCCTACTGGCCAAGACCGTTGCTTTCCTTGGGTCGAATGCTACCATCGAAGGCGCTGCTCCAACGCCCGCTAACGAACAAATTTCCGAATCAAAATGACCCATCTCCGCAACGAAAATCTCTCGCAATCCGTCCTCGTCCCGATGGTCGTGGAGCAGACCGGACGCGGCGAGCGCAGCTACGACATCTATTCGCGCTTGCTCAAGGACCGAATCGTTTTTCTCGGGACGCCGATCGACGATCACATCGCCAATCTCGTCATCGCCCAACTCCTTTTCCTGCAAATGGAGGACGGGAAAAAAGACATCAACATTTACATCAACTCACCCGGCGGATCGGTCACCGCGGGGCTCGCGATTTACGACACGATGCAGTTCCTGACCTGTGATGTGACGACCTATTGCCTGGGCATGGCCGCCAGCATGGGCGCGGTTTTGCTCGCCGCGGGCACGAAGGGCAAACGCTTCGCGCTCCCGAATTCCGACATCATGATTCACCAGGTCTCGGGCGGCGCGCAGGGCCAGGCGAGCGATGTCGAGCGCACCGTCGAATACATGTTCAAGCTGAAGAAGCGGCTTATCCGCATTCTTTCCCAGCATACCGGCAAGCCGGAAGATCAGGTCCTGCACGACTCGGATCGCGACTATTACATGAACGCGGTGGAAGCGAAGGCTTACGGCCTGGTCGACGAAGTGATCAAGTCGCGCAAAGAAGCAAAGCTGCTCGATGGCGACGGTTCCAAAGCGGCCTTGAACGATCGGGCGACCGCAGTCGCGGAAGCGGCTTTGCCGCAAAAGCTCGGGGAATAGGACCTGCTCAATAGGCAGCCGAATTTATGGCACGCGCCTCCAATCTCACGATGTGCTCCTTCTGTGGCAAGAGCCACGCGGAAGTGCGCAAGCTCATCGCCGGTCCCGGCGTCTACATTTGCGATAGCTGCATCAACGTCTGCAAAAGCATCCTCGATAAGGAGCTGAACGAAGATGCGCGCCGCCAATCCTCCAACATTCGCGTCCCCAAGCCGGCCGACATTCGGCGCTCTCTCGATCAATATGTGATCGGCCAGGAGATCGCGAAGAAAACTCTTTCGGTCGCGGTCCACAATCATTTCAAGCGCGTCCTGCAGACGACCGCGCCGACCGATACCTCATCGGCATTTCAACCCGATCCCTTCGCCGACGTTGAGATCGAGAAGAGCAACATCCTTCTCATCGGTCCCACCGGTTCCGGTAAAACCCTGCTCGCGAAAACGCTCGCGAAAATTCTCGACGTACCCTTTTGCATCGCCGACGCGACGACCCTGACCGAAGCCGGCTACGTCGGCGAAGACGTCGAAAATATCATACTGAGATTGTTACAGAATGCCGACTACGACGTGAAGCGGGCCGAGATCGGGATCGTTTACATCGACGAAATCGACAAGATCGGACGCAAGACCGACAACGTCAGCATCACCCGCGACGTTTCCGGCGAAGGCGTGCAACAGGCCCTCCTCAAAATTCTGGAAGGCAGCACCTGCAACGTCCCGCCGCAGGGTGGGCGCAAACATCCGCACCAGGAATACATCCAGGTGAACACGGAGAAGATTCTCTTCATCTGCGGCGGCGCTTTTGTCGGCCTCGACAAAATCGTGCAGAAACGCATCGGCAACAAAACGATGGGCTTCAGCAGTCCGACCCTCGAAGTCGAGGATGCCGCGCGCCGCGAAGCGGTCCGTCACGTCGAGCCGGAAGACTTGTTAGGCTTCGGCATGATCCCGGAATTCATCGGCCGTCTCCCGGTGTTGAGCGCGCTCGACGCGCTGACCGAAGACGAGATGGTGCAGATCCTGACCGACACGAAGAACGCGATGATCAAGCAGTACACCAAGCTCTTCGCGATGGAAGGCGTCCGCCTCACCGTCACGAAAGACGCCTTGCGTGCGCTCGCCGCGCAGGCCGTGACCAAAGGCACGGGCGCGCGCGCGCTCCGCTCGATGCTCGAGCGGATCATGCTTGATATCATGTATGAAGTGCCGAGCCGCGAGGACATCGCCGAGGTCACAATCAATCGCGCGGTGGTCGAGGGGAAAAAGGTTCCGCTCATTCGCAAGAAGCAGGACAAAGACGCGGCCTAACGAGTTGCCTTTGCAGTGGCGCAGCGGCGCCGTTCGCGCGAGAGGTTTCCGGTGCGCGTCGTCGTCATCAACACCGGCACCGAGATTCTCCTCGGTGACGTCCTCAATACCCACCTCACTTTCATCGCGCAGGCGATCCTTCCTCTCCGGCTGCGAGTGGAGCGGCAGCTCTCCGTCCCCGATGGGGCGGCGATTCGCGAGGCGCTCGTGGAAAACCTCCCGCGCGCCGATTTGATTTTTGTCACCGGCGGCCTCGGGCCGACGACCGACGATCTCACACGCGAAATCACCGCGGAACTTCTCGCTCGCCCACTCGCGCCCGATCCCGCGCTCGCCACCCTGATCAGCGAGCGGCTACGGACCCGCGGCATTCGCTTGACCGACCGGATCCTGCGCCAGGCCCAGGTGCCGGCCGGTGCGGTGGTTTTGCCTAACGATCACGGAACCGCCCCCGGTCTGTATCTCGCGGCCGATCCGGCGGCCGCGCTTCCTGCCCCGCACATTTTCCTTCTCCCCGGACCGCCGCGCGAGTTGCAGCCGATGTTTACCGCGTCCGTTCTGCCGCTGCTGCGCACGATCGTTAGGCAGGAGACCGATTTCGAATTCCGCAGTTATCGCATCGTCGGGATGGGGGAATCCTACGTCGAGGAAGCGGTCGGGACGCAGCTCCTCGCGCTGCCCGGTCTGGAGCTCGGCTATTGCGCGCGCATGGGCGAAGTCGACCTGCGCGTGATCGGGCCTGCCGCCGTCGTGGCGGAAGCCGATGCGATCGTGCGCGCGAAATTGGCGGCTTCGATTTTTTCCACGAGCGGCGAGAATCTGGAAACCGTCGTCGTTAGGCGGTTAGCGGAGAAGAAGGCCACGCTTGCCGTTGCGGAATCCTGCACCGGCGGTTTTCTCGCCCATCGCCTGACCAATGTGCCGGGCGCGTCGGAGGTTTTCCTGGCCGGCTACATCACCTATTCGAACGAGGCGAAGCAGGCCACGCTCGGCGTTCCCGCGAGCATGATTGTGGAGCACGGCGCGGTCAGTGAATCGGTCGCCCGCGCCATGGCGGAAGGCGCACGGCGCAGCGCCGGCTCGACCTTCGCCCTCGCCACCACCGGCATCGCCGGCCCCGGCGGCGGGAGCGAAGCGAAACCGGTCGGGACCGCCTACATCGCGCTGGCAGGCGACGGGGAGGCACTCGTTAGGCATCTTTTCTTCCCGACCGATCGTGAGACTTTCAAACAGCTCGTCACCCAGACCGCGCTCAATCTTCTGCGCGGAGGCCTGGCCTAACGAGAAGCCTTGTAGCGTGCGTTACAACCCCGGTCCGGTCCGCTGAGACAGCGGACGTTCCAGATCGCGCGAAGTTCTCCTCAGTCGCCGACCACCACCGGGGTGCCCACTTTGACGTGGTTGAAAAACATTTCCGCCGCCGCCGACGGCATCCGAATGCAGCCGTGCGAGGCCGCGTAGCCCGGGAGAAAGCCTACGTGCATCCCGACGCCGTCATCCGTCAGGCGCATGAACCAGGTCATCTCCGCCCCGACAAAATGGGTGCCGCTCGGGGCGGAATCAATCCGCATGCTGACCCCGCGCCTAACGATTCGTCCGGAGCTGTCCCGGAAATCGCCGTAGACGCTGGAGTGGTGTCCCTTGTCCTTCTCGAGCACGTGGAAGTTGCCGCTCGGGGTCGGGCGCGAGCGTTTGCCGGAGGAAATCGGCGAGTCGATCACGACTTCGTCGCCGAGAAGAAGATAGGCGCGCTGTTTCGAGAGAGAAACGCGGATGCGCGAATTCTGCGGCGTCACCTGTTCGAGCAGGCGAGGGGAAACGTTGATCGGCTGCTGGCGATGAATCAGGTCGGTCGCGCGACGCAGCGTCGGGGTGGGGCGCGGCGCGGGCCGGGCCCCGTAGCGTGGCACTTGCGCCTGCACCTCGCCGCGCTGCCCAAGGACCAGCAGAACGAGCACGGAGATCTTGAGGAATCGGGTAATCACAAGTCGATTAGCGAAAGGTGGCGGAGATAGCCGCCCCGCTTAAGTGCAAAATCCATACCGTAAAGCCGCCCGCTGGCAATCCTGAATTTCGGCCGCTGCGGCCAGAGGAAGCGGGATTGGTTTGCCTCGCTCGCGCAATTTCCGCAAGTTCTGTGGTTGATGCCGTTGTTGAATCGAATCGCCGCGTTCACGATTTTTCTCGCGGGCGGCGCTTCGCTCCGGGCCGACATTAATTCCAGCGTGCTCCCGCCGCCGCAGGCGGAAACGGCTGCGGCCCGGGTCTTGCGTGGGAGCGAGGTCACGGTCGAACTGCGGGGCCATTACGGCGGGAGCAGCTTTGTTCGCTTTTGGATCGTTAGGCCCCCGGCCCACGGGAATCTTTCCCAGCTGCACACCCTCGGCGATAACCGCGCTACCATTCTTTATTCGAACAACGGCGATACGGCTGCGACGGATAGCTTTACTTTCATTATTCAGGCCGGCGGCCGAGTGTCGACGCCGGCCGAGGTCCGCGTTGCGATCGATGAACGGCCGGCGCGCCTCCGGGTGCCCGAGCGGATTGATTTCGATGAAATCATGGCCGGCACGACAGAGGCGCGGATGCTAACGATCACTAACGACGGCGGCGGCGTCCTCGAGGGACACCTGACGGTTTCCAGCCCGTGGATCCTGGCACTGCCTGACTATCACGTGGCTGCGGGCGCAACCGAGACGATCGCCGTGGCCTTTCGGCCTAACGAAGTTAAGACTTTTGTCGGGAAGATCACCCTGACCGGAACCGATGGGAGCGAAAGCAGCGTGCTTCTGGCGGGGGCGGCCAGCGCGCCGATCAAAATTGCGCCCAGCCCGCTGCGATTAACCGCGCCGGAGAGCCCGACGGCGCCGCGCCGTGCCATCGTTTTTCTTACCAATCGGACGAACGACGCGATGAATCTGGAGTTTCGGGCTAGATGGATAATTTCAAGCCGATCGCGCCGATCAAATTGCCGGCGAAGGAAGACAAGGACGTGACGATCGAGATCAAGTCGGGGGTGACCGGAGCGATCCACGAAGCGATCACGATCACGGGGCCGGGCTTCACTATGCCGCTGCAAGTCGATGCGGACGCTGCTGCGCCGGAGCCGACCCCGATCATCGCCGTGACGCCGCAGCGACCCGTTGGGTCCGCGCCGACTGCGGCGATTCCTGTGGCGACACCCACCACTGCGCCGAGGGCAAACGTCGCAACTCGCCGCCCGCTCCGAGCCCCGCAGCCGCTCCAGTCGCGACCGGTTCGGCGTGGACGCATCCGTTTGTCGAGGTGAGCGCGCGGCGCGTGGGCTCGTCGCGATGGGAATTGCAATGGCCGTTGCCAAAAACTTCCGGTGTCACCTACCGAATTGAGGAACGCCTTCTCGCCCTCGATGCGAACACCGAATTGCAGATCTCGTGGCGAACCTTGTCCTCGGGTAAAATTTCAAGCGCCAACAATCGCGCGAGCACGGAGCTGGCTGGCATGAAGCCCCACGAGCTCCACATCCTGCGGCTCACAGTCTTGAACCCGGATGGGAGCGTGCTCTGGGAATCGCATCTGATTTCACTCCCTCCCGTCCCGCAGGTCTCGCACGGCCGCACCTATCTCCTCATCCTCTTCGGCGGCGTGTTGGCAGTTGTGCTTTACCTCCGTTGGCGCGCCAATCGCGATTTTGCCTAACGAGCGTCTTGTCGGACAATCTGGACGCGCGAGGATCGACGCGACGACAGAGCGTCGCGCTCCAGACCGCGCCTAAAAATTTCGGTAGCCCGCGACCCTGCTCAGCCATCCGCGCAGCCAGCGCGACTCGTGCCGCTGCGGCGGCGAATTCGCGACCCGCGCTTTCAGCACAGTCGCGGCCGAGTCGGCAAACTCCCGCGTGGCAACGTCACCTTCTCCGGACCCCGACATTCCTTCGAGCACCTGGAGCAAACCCCAGCCTCGCCCCTGGTAGCGCTCGGTCGCGAGCACGCCTTCGCCTTTGAAATTCACATAATCGATCAGCGCGTAGCAGCCCTGCGCACTCTGCGCGACGCGGTTGAATTGCCGCTCGATTGCAGAGCGTTCCGAGGCCGGAGCGGCCGCGAGCATTTTCGGCAGCGCCTCGCGCAAACGCAGGACCAAAAAATCCGCCTGCAGATCAATCGTCTCGGCAAGAAATCTTCGCAGACTCTTCATCTGCGGGCTCGCTTCCGCGGCGAGAAATTGCGCGCGCGAGCTCCACGGGCAATGGGTGTCGTTAGGCAAAAGCACTGCCGGCAGTTTCGCTCCGCGCTTCTGCAGGTAGCGGAGGAGCTGGGGAAAACTCTCCTCGAAAGGCCCGGCGCGACCCGCCGGGTACCAGATGAAGTGACCGATCCCGAGTGAAGCGAAATCTTCGCCGGCATTCCAGGAAGTGAGGCCGGCGATCGTTCCGCCACATTCGTTCTGCCAGATCTTGCGCCCGATCCGGAGCGACTCCTGGTGGGAAAGAGAGATTTCCGCCGCTGCCACCGGGCCCAGCATTGTGCAAAGAATTGCCACCAGCCCGACCAGGCCGGACGCCGCGGTTTTTCCCAACGCGCGGCCCGCCCTTGACGCGGGAGGCATCCCCGTGGATGAATTTGGCGCGGCAGGCCGGAACACGCGCCCGCCGCGCTTGGTTTTACCGAACACATTTATGAAAAAATCGCTCATCATCGTCCTCCTCTCGCTCGCCCTCGTGCGCTTCGCTCCCGCCGCCGACCCGCAACTGAAAGATCAGAAAGACAAGGTCAGCTACAGCATCGGGCTCGACATCGGCTCCACCTTGAAACGCCAGTTGATTGACGTCAACGAGGAGGTCCTGAACCGCGGCATTCAGGATGGAATCAGCGGCCAGAAAGCCTTGATGACGGAGGACCAAATGAAGGAAACGATGCAAGCTTTTCAGAAAGATATGCTGGCAAAACAAGCGGCTGCGAAAAAAGAAGCCGGCGAAAAGAACGGCGCTGCCGGGAAGAAATTCCTCGAGGAGAACAAGGCCAAGCCTGGCGTGAAGACCACCGCCGACGGCCTGCAATACAAGGTGGAGAAAGAAGGCACGGGCCCGATGCCGAAAGCGACCGACACGGTGAAAGTGAATTATCGCGGGACGACGATCGAAGGGACGGAGTTCGACAGCTCCTACAAGCGCGGTGAGCCCGCCACCTTTCCAGTCAATCGGGTGATCAAGGGTTGGACCGAAGCGCTGCAGTTGATGAAGGTCGGTTCGAAATATCAGCTCTTCATTCCGGCCGATCTGGCCTATGGCGAACGCGGCGCCGGCGCCGATATCGGACCGAATTCGGTTCTCATTTTCGACGTGGAATTGCTCGGCATCGAGCCGCCCGCCGCGCCCAAGCCGGCCGTCACGCCCGCCGCCGCGACCTCGCCCGCTGCCGCGTCGCCCGCGGCCACGAAAAAGCCGTAAACCAGCCGACCTGCGCCTGGCGGTTCGCGCCTCCTTTCGAAGCGATGGACGTCGCTGTAGACGCTCCCTCTGGGGAGCGCGAGGCTCGGGGCCATCCGGCCATCGCGCCTCGGAAACCCGCGCTTCGCAGAGCGAAGCGTCTACAGACGCGCTCAGCTACTCCGTGACGCCCGCGATCGTTAGGCGCGGGGCGTCGCTCCAGAGGTCTTCCAGGCTGTAAAATTCGCGCTTTTCGCGATGGAAAACGTGCACGATCACTTGCAGGTAATCGAGCACGATCCACTGGCTGACCGGGAATCCGTCCACCGCCGCCGGGCGTATCTTTTCGTCTTCGCGCAGCCGCACTTCGATCTCGCCCGCGATCGCTTTCAAGTGCGGCTCCGAGGTTCCCGAGCAGATGACAAAGAAATCCGTGAAAGTCGAAATCTCGCGCAGATCGAGGACCACGATCCCTTCCGCCTTTTTGTCGGCCGCGAGTTGGGCGCAGGTTATCGCTAGTTCTTTGGGTTCGATTCCTTGGTTCCTTGGTAGAGATTTTCGCGGCGGATAATGCGCTCGACCGCCTCCGGCACGAGATACCGAATCGATTGCCCGCGCGCAACCCGTTTTCTGATCGCGGTCGCCGAAATATCGATCTTCCGCCGCACCGCCGGATAATCGTAAGGCACGTCCTGACCGGAGCGATCGAGCACGACGAACTGGACGAGGCGGCACAAATCTTCGAAGCGATGCCACGATGTGAAATTGCGGCAGATTGTCTTCGCCGAGGAGGAAGTAAAACTCCGCATCGCTCGTCTCGGCTTGTAGTTGCTCGACCGTCTCGACCGAGTAGGACGGCGGCGGCCGATCCAGCTCGATCCGCGAAGCGGCAAAAGCCGGCTCGCCCTCGATCGCCACGTGCAGCATTTCCCAACGGAGCGTCTGGGTCGTCGGCGCGCTCTCGGGTTTATGCGGCGATTGCGCCGCCGGGATGAAGAGCACGGTATCGAGCGGGAGTGTTTCGAGCGCTTCGCGCGCGAGGATCAAATGGCCGTGGTGAATCGGATCGAAGCTCCCGCCGAAAATGCCAATCTTTTTCAAGCGGTGACGACCGCGGCGACCGCGCACATGGAGGGACGGGCGCCGTCCCGTCCGAGGTTGGCCACGAAGAACACGCGCAGAGACGCGGACGACAGAGCCGTCGTCCCTCCAGCGCATAGGCACTGCGCGACAGCTTTTTTATTTTCGGCTGCGTCCATTGAACTTAGTTTGCGACGTTATGGAGAGCGCATCAACGGGTCAATTGATCCTCACCGGTGTCCCGGGAAAAGAACTCGATCCCGCCACCGCCGCCCTCTTCCGCAAGGTGCAGCCGGGCGGGTTCATCCTCTTCGGCCGCAACATCGAGAGCGCCCCGCAACTGCGGAAGCTGATCGACGACCTGCGCGACCTGAGCGCGATCGAGCCCATCATCACGATCGACCAGGAAGGCGGCCGCGTCTCCCGTCTCCGCCTCATCGGCCAGGAGCCGCCTAACGCCCAACAGCTCCGCGACAAAGGCGATCTCGAACTCGTTAGGCAACACGGCGCATCTGACCGGCCGGCTCCTCCGCCTCTTCGGATTCAACCTCGATCTCTGCCCCGTCCTCGATATTTCCTTCGACGACGAAGCCGACAACTCGCTCCGCGGCCGCTGCTACGGGCGCGACGTCGGCGAAGTCGTTAGGCTGGCCGGCGCTTTCAACGACGCCCTCCGCGCCGAGGGGATCGCGAGCTGCGGCAAACATTTCCCCGGCTACTCCGCCGCCGACCGTCGACGCGCACCACGACCTCCCGCTGATCGAGCGCAGCCGGGCCGAGCTGGACGCGAACGAGCTCGCCGTCTTCCGCCAATTCGCCGACACGGGTCGACAGCATGATGATCTGCCACGGCTGGTATCCCTGCTTCGAGCCGGAGAAAACCGCCGCCTCGCTTTCCCGCCGCATCGTGACGGATCTCCTCCGCGGCGAGCTCGGCTTCGAAGGTCTCATCATGACCGACGACCTCGACATGGGCGCGATCCTGAATGAATACAGCCTCGAAGAAACCATCCGCCGCGCCATCGGCGCCGGCAACGACCTGGCCATGATCTGCCACCGCGTCCCGGCGATCGAAGAAGCCTTCGGCCACATCGAAAAACTCCCGCCTGATCAACTCGATCGCGCCTTGGCCAGCATCGCCCGCTGCAAAGCCAACCTCTCGCCGCCCCACGAATTCTCCGAGTCCACCTTCGCATCGCTTAACTCCAAGATCTGGGATCTTCGCGTAGCGGTCTTAGGCGAGGAGCAGGCCAAACAACTGAGCGTAGAAGACGGCAAACGTTCGCCGGTCGAGACGTATTAACCGAGAGGAGCAGATCTCCGCGGGCGGAGCCATTGCAGCTAAGGCAACGCTTCGATCAGAGCGTCATCAATCCAGGCAGGCGAAGAGTCATGCCCGGTCGTCATGATTCCAAAGAGACGGACCGTCTTTAACTGCCGGGCGTCAAGCCCAACCACGGGAACCGTTGCGCTGGCAAAGATATTACCGTTCTTCACCCTTGTGGCCGTGAGAGTGATCTGATCATTCCCGAAAGCGACGTCCAGAATGTAGGTGCCGTATTGCGGGGTAAAGCTCTGGTAAAACTCGGTCGAATCGTAGTGGCCGGCATAAGCGTTCATTTCCTTCACGCCGAAACCTACTTTCCCGAAGCCAGCGTAGAAGTCAGTCCCATCGCGCATAATGAGATGTATCTGGTAACCCATGCCCGGGTTAACATCCTTCACGTCACACTTATAGGAGATATGAACCTGGCTGAAACCGTCCGGAAGCCGTTTGTTCTTCTCCAGGACGGCGTAGGTATCGACCTTGCGAATCTCGAAGCGTTGATTGGCGACAGAGGCGTTTCGGCCCGGTCCTCCGTAGGGATAAGTAATGGCCCAGCCAGGCGGGACCAGGTTATCATCAAAGGTGAGGTTTTCGTTGAAGGTGGCGGATGAGTCTGCCGCCTGAACGTATCCAGTCGTGAGGCTGCAGAGTATGCTGAGAAGAACTATTGAGCTGAGTTTCATAGGACCTTTCTGATTACTTGTTGGGTGGTATCTGTTGAAGTAAAGCTATGAGCCGATGAAGAGGTAACTTGCGGCCGGGCGGAATTGCGCCTGCATGCGGCGGAGTAGGAGGAGGTGGGCATCGGGAGTGGCGCGGTTGCGATATTGCAGGGGCGGGCGATGGCGGAACAAGTCTTTTTTCCGGGAAGGAAGAACGCCAAACTTTTACGCAAGAGAGGGAGCGGTTGAATCCAGGCCCGATCCATGGCGGGAGCGCGGGCCGGGAGGAAGACAAAATCACGACCACCAAGGTTCCGCCGAAGAACGATCGCGAATCCGCCATGATCGCCACCTTGCCGGCACACGGAACGGGTTATACCGCGATCGTGAGGGGAGCAAACGGGAGCGCAGGTGTCGCGCTCGTCGAAATCTATTCGTTGAATTAAGCAGACGGCCGGGAACGGCGCCTGAAGTCGCGTTTCGCCCTGAAGCCCAAGGTCAGGCGCGGTAAAGATTCCGCGCTGCGACATGGGGTTGACTCGCGCACCGGATGCGCTCACGTCGTTAGCGTGTCGACCGATCATGCGCCGAGCGGCGCGGGGCCTCTTCATCTCGGCTTTCTCCGCCGGCTGAAGTGGTGGGTCTGGTTCACCGAGGTCGCGCAGCCGAGCGATTTGCAGATGACGCTCGCCTGGGCGGGAATCATCGGCTTCGGCGGCGCGCTGACTTCGATCGGGTTTCGCTATGCCACGAGCGTGCTGCATAAGCTCATGACCGGGAAGCACGACGCCCGGCCTGGTCGAGAGTTTCGCGGCGCTCTCCTGGTGGGCGCGCCTAACGATTCCGGCAGTGGGCGGGCTGCTCGCGGGCCTCGTTCTTTATTTCGGGATGCGCTGGCGGGGGGACGTGACGACGGCCGATTACATGGAAGCGGTCGTGCTCGGGGATGGGAAAATTTCCACCCGGCGCAGCATCGTGAAATGTCTCTCGGCCGCTTTCACGGTCGCTTCGGGCGGGTCGATCGGGCGCGAAGGTCCGCTCGTGCAGTTGTCGTCGCTCGTCGCCTCGATCGCGGGTCGCTGGCGCGGCTGGTCGACCCCGCGGCTGCGGCTGCTCGTCGGTTGCGGCGCGGCGGCCGGTATCGCCTCGGCTTATAACGCACCGATCGCGGGCGCGCTTTTCGTGGCGGAGATCGTGCTCGGCTCGGTTGCGATGGAAATTTTCGGGCCGCTCGTTTTCTCCTCGGTCGTCGCGACCCTAACGACGCGCGGTTTTCTCGGGGCCGATCCGATCTATGCGATCCCGCATTTTCGGCTGAACTCGAACTGGGAGATCGTGCCTTACCTGCTTCTCGGGCTCTTCGCCGGTGTCGTGGCGCCGTGGTTTCTGCGCTTGCTCGACGCGAGCGAACGGCTCGCGGGTCGTGTGCATCTCCCGGTCTATCTGAAAATGCTGGCGGGCGGGTTAATCGTGGGCGGGCTCGCGGTCTTCTATCCGGAGGTGTGCGGGAATGGCTACAGCGCGGTGAGTAGAATTCTCGCCGGCAACTGGGCCTGGCAGATCGTGGCGGTCATTCTTCTCTGCAAAGTGCTGGCGACGGCGGCGACCTTCGGTTCGGGCGCGGTCGGCGGGGTCTTTACCCCGACGCTCTTTGTCGGGGCCAGCCTGGGTTATCTCTTCGGCGCGGCGGCGGTCCATTTTCCCGTTGGCCTAACGATCAATCCGAGCGCTTGCGCGCTCGTCGGGATGGGCGCCTTTCTCGCCGCCACGACGCACGCGCCGATCATGGCCATCATCATGATTTTCGAGCTGACTCTCGATTACCAGATCATCCTTCCGCTCATGCTCGCCTGCGTGATCGGCTATTACACTTCGGTGAGTTTCGAGAAGCGCTCGATCTATAGCGAGGCTTTGAAACGCAAAGGGGCAGGGGATTACCGCCATCAACTCGCGGAACTGCACGTGCGCGACCTGATGAAGCCCGACCCGCTGACCGTCTCGCCGACGGCGGGCTTTGCCGAGATCGGGGAAAAGTTCATCGCCAATCGTTTCAACTATCTCTACGTGACGGAAGCGGGGCGTTTTCTCGGGGCGATCTCGTTGCACGACATCAAGAACTACCTGAACGCGCCGGAGCTCGCGGAGGTGGTGATCGCGGGCGACATCCTGCGCGAAGATATCCCGGTGGTGGAGCCGTCCGCCTCGCTGAACGAGGCGCTCGATCGTTTCACGACGCACCTGGGCGAGCGCTTGCCGGTGGTGACGAACCACGGCGCGGACCGGCTCGTCGGGAGCCTGGCGAAGACCGATGTGATTCTGGCGCTGGCGGGGAGCGCGCGGCCAGCCAAGCCCCGGCCTAACGGATAAAGGAATGGAGACGGCACCCTATCGAGCGCCATGGAGGGACGACCGCCGTGTCGTCCGTGAATCCATCAGCCCTCAAACGAAGAGCCACGGACGGGACGGCGCCCGTCCCTCCAGGCGTTGTCGAGGCGAAATCTGATATGCCTAACGAATTGAAGTGGCAGCGGGGAAGGGGAGTGATCGCGCGTTATCGGGAGTTCCTCCCCGTCACGGCGGCGACGCCCGTAGTCTCGTTAGGCGAAGGCGAGACGCCACTTATCTTTTCGCCGCGCCTGAGCGAGACGGGTCGGGCGCGGCTGCGAGGTCTTCGTCAAATACGAAGGGCTCAATCCGACCGGCTCGTTCAAGGATCGCGGGATGACGGTGGCCGTCTCGAAAGCGATCGAGCAGGGGGCGCGGACGTTGATCTGCGCCTCGACCGGAAATACCTCCGCCTCCGCCGCGGCCTATGCGGCGCGGGCCGGGATCGGCTGCGCTGTTGTCCTGCCGGCGGGGAAAATCGCGAGCGGCAAGATGGTGCAGGCGTTTGCCTACGGAGCGCGCGTCGTGGCGATCGAGGGGAACTTCGACCAGGCGCTCGAGATCGTTAGGCTGCTGGGCGCAGCGGGATGATTTCGCGATCGTGAATTCGATCAATCCCGATCGGATCGCGGGTCAGAAAACCGCTGCCTTCGAGATCGTCGACGAGCTGGGCGAAGCGCCGGAGTTTCATCTTCTCCCGGTCGGCAATGCGGGCAACATCACAGCCTACTGGGCGGGTTACGAAACTTATCGTAGCGCCGGAAAAGCGACGCGTTCGCCGCGCATGATCGGATTCCAGGCGGCCGGCGCGGCGCCGATTTTTCGCGGGGAAGTGGTCGTTAGGCCGGAGACGATCGCGACGGCGATCCGGATTGGGAATCCCGCCAGTTGGGCGCAGGCGACGGAGGCGATCAACGCCTCACGCGGCATGATCGACATCGTGAGCGATGAGGAAATTCTCGCCGCGCAAAGCTGGCTCGCGCGGCACGAAGGAATTTTCGTCGAGCCGGCGAGCGCGGCGCCGATCGCCGGTTTGCTGCGGGCCTGCTAACGCGCAGGATGGTGTGCACTTTTGCACGAGCTCGATTCCTCATGGCAGCCGGATCGTTTGCACGGTGACCGGGCACGGCTTGAAGGATCCGGAGGTGATCGCCTCGGCGATCGACCTGCCTCGCCCGATCGCGCCTAACGAGCGCGATGTCCTGCGCGCAATCGACGCGGCGAGGAGTTGACACCGTCGCCACATTGGAGAAAACGGGGCGGCGAGAATGGGATTGATCGTTCAAAAATACGGGGGCACGTCGGTCGGCAGCGCGGAACGCATCCGCAAAGTCGCGGCGCGCCTTCTCGCCACGCAACGGTCCGGCCATAACGTGGTCGCCGTCATCTCGGCCATGGCTGGCGTCACGGATGGCTTGATCAAACTCGCGCGCGAGATGTCGGCCGCAACCGAGCGAGCGCGAGATGGACGCGCTCCTCGCGACCGGCGAACAAAGCGCGAGTGCGCTCACCGCCATGGCCGTCAACGCCCTCGGCGGGAAAGCGGTGTCACTGAGCGGCGCGGCCGCGGGGATCGTGACCGACGGCGTGCACACAAAGGCGAAAATTTCCCACATTTCTCCGCGGCAAATCAACGAGCTCCTTGCCGAAGATTACATCGTCATCGTCGCCGGCTTTCAGGGTCAAAGTCCCGATGGCGCGATTACGACATTAGGCCGGGGCGGCTCCGATCTCACCGCGATCGCGCTGGCCGCGGCGTTGAAGGCGGATGACTGCCAGATTTTCACCGACGTCGACGGCGTGTTCTCGTGCGATCCGCGAGTCGTGCCGGAGGCGAGCAAGATCGACGAGATCGCCTACGATGAGCTGCTCGAGATGGCGGGCTCCGGGGCGAAGGTGATGCAATCGCGCGCGGTCGAGTTCGCGAAAAAGTTCGGAGTCGGTTTTGAAGTGCGCTCGAGCCTGAAAGATGCGAGCGGGACCAAGGCGCGGGCCACGCCGGCGCACATGGAGGACGTGGTCGTTAGGGGGATCAGTCTCGAACGCAATCAGGCGAAGGTGACGATCTGCGGCGTGCCGGATCGGCCGGGGTGCGCGGGGATGATTTTCACCGCGATCTCGGGCGCGAATCTGAGCGTCGACATGATTGTGCAAAACGCCTCCAGCACGGGAACGACCGATCTTTCCTTTACTCTTCCCCAGGATGATTTTGCGCTGGCCGAGAAAATCCTCCGGCCGCTCGTGACGGAGGTCGGCGCTTCGGACCTCACGGCCAAGACCGGCGTGGCCAAGTTGAGCGTGGTCGGGATCGGGATGCGTTCGCACGCCGGGGTGGCCTCGCGCCTTTTCGCCTGCCTCGGTGAAGCGGGAGTGAACATTCAACTGATCTCCACCTCGGAGATCAAGATCGCGGTGGTGATCGACGAAGCTGAGATCGAGCGCGCGGCCCAGGCGACTCATGCCGCCTTCGGCCTCGCGCAACGCCGGCCGCCGCCGGCCGCTCCAGCCTAACGATCAGTGTTTCCCGAAGCGGATGACGTAATATTCGCCCACGCCGGCGATGCGCAGTTTCCAGCCGAAGAAGTTTTTATAGGCGGCGGCTGCGGGATGATCGACGTTGCCGCGGAAAGGGGTGTTCATCACCCTGGTGATCTGCCATTGCGTGCCATCTTCGAGGGGGATGACCTGCCCGACCGAAATGCCCTGGATCACGCCATCGACCCGGCTCACGACGAGCTGCAGTTTTTCGCGCGTGGCCGCTTTCTTTTCCGCTTTCTCGCGATAGCCCTGGAGCCAGGCATTGAGTTTGGCGAGCTCGCCGGGCGATAATTTTTCCAGACCGGCGGCTTTGAATTCTTCCGGCGTCATGGCCTGCTGGATGCCGCCCGAATTATTCTGAGCGAAAGCAGAAACGTTCCCGCCTAACGAAAAGGCAAGAACGACGAGAAGAGCGACGAAGAGGGGCGAAAAGCGAAGATGGCGTTTATTCATAGGACAAGGCGAGAGCGGAGGCGGCAGCGTAACAAGCGGCGCAGATGGGTCAAGAACGGAGCGTGGCGTTTGGGGTTGACGTCGATTTGACGAAGTCTTTGCGCATCCGGAGATGATTGACCCCACCGAAAAGTCGAGGCGCCGGCCCTTCGACACGGTAACCATGCTGATCGTAAAACCGCTGTGCGCTCTCGCGCGCGTTGAGCACGATCGTCCTCGCACCGGCTTCTTGCGCCCGCTCCTCGAGGGTTCGGAGAATCAGGCTCCCAAGGCCGCGACCCTGCGCCCGGGGATCGACCGCCATGAAGCGGACTTGTGCCTCCGTGGGTGAATTCAAGTGCAGGCGACCGACGGCAAGTGCCTCGCCATTCGAATCACGCACCATCAAATGAATGCTCTCATCCTCACGATCATCGCGCTCCGAGCCGCGCGGTTGATCCCAGGGCGCGCGCAATACGCGCCAACGCAGCTCGAAATAGCGTTCCAGATCGGCTTCGCTCTTCGGCACGACGAGCGAAGCGCCCTGCAAAGTCGCGGAAAGCGAAGAATCACTCACGTTGTGAGCATATACCGATTAACCGGCGTTCGCAGGGAGGAGTGTACCGAGTTCCTCGGTTTTGCAGCGAACGGCGGCGCCGTTCGCAAAGAAGAGATTGTCACCATCCCACGCACCTGCCTCATTGTAACATCAGACAATGTATGTCATATAAAATCGCGATAGACGTTGGGTCCGATTGAGTATGTCTATCATTTCGACGACGCGCTCTATTTTCACCAGTTCCGAATCAACTTCTGCGTCCCCTTTGAAAAGCGTATTGGTGGAATCGCCTGATCGGGTTAACGGTCGGTAGCTTCAGGACA
Organism: uncultured Verrucomicrobiae bacterium; assembly: GCA_963792775.1. GTDB lineage: Bacteria > Verrucomicrobiota > Verrucomicrobiia > Chthoniobacterales > UBA10450 > Palsa-1392. The sequence goes on from CAWBXU010000003.1 coordinate 165,488, forward strand.
ATGTTTTCCTTCCAATGAAATTTGTGCGGACCAAAACGACCGGAACGGTCTTTGCCGGGATCTTCCAGAGCTCCGAGACCGGCCGGGTCGTCTTGAGGAATCTGCGGCGGGGCGGCTTCCGGCGTTCCGCGGCGCTCTACGCTTCCGCCGCGGGCAAAGTGCGCGTGGATGAGACTGGCGCTTCGGCCCTCGCGCTCGTCGCGACGGCGACCGCGTTCGGACTCGCTGTCGGTGTCGCTCTTTGCTGGCGGGGCTGGTGGCCGTTTGATCCGGACGAGATGATCGAGACCGTTCTGGGATTTCTCGGCTGTGCCCTCCTCGGCGCCGTGATTGGATGGATCGTTTCTCATCTGTTCACGTCGCGGATCGATCAGGCCAACCTGGCCCGTTTTCGAAAAACGATTTTGCCTAACGAGACTATGGTGGTGGTTGAGTTTGCCGCCGAAGAAGCCTCGCGCGTGATTGCGACTTTGCGCGATGTGGGCGACGACGATCCGCCGGTGACCTTCACGTTTCATCCACCCGCGCAGTTTGCCTTTCAACCGACCGCGCAGCTCCTGCGCAAAGAGGCGCCTTCCGGTCAGCGCCTGGCGGAAAAGGCGGTGGCGTTGGGGCATTCGCTGGCGTCGGTCAGGGGCGGGCGGCAGCCCCGCGCGTTGTCCCTGCTTGTCCGTTTGCACGAGAGCGAGCGGATTCTGCAACACACTGATGCAAGCCTGAGCATTTCCGCGGAGGCGGAGAAAAGCGCGGCGCTTTCGACGGAATGGCTGCTCGATAACGCCTACCTCATCCAGGAGCAGATCAACGACGTCCGGCAGGATCTTCCGCCGCACTATTACGAGGAGCTGCCGGTGGTGGCGAGCGGTCCGCAAGCGGGTTTGCCGCGCGTTTACCGGATCGCGTCGGAGATGGTGGCGGAGAGCGACGCCTCCCTCGATGTGGAGACAATCCGCAATTTCCTCGTCGCTTTTCAAACAGTCTCCACCCTCAACATCGGCGAGCTCTGGGCGGTCCCCCAGATGCTGCGCCTGCGCCTGATCGAATGTTTGCGCTCGCTCGCAATCGAAGTCGAGCAGGTGCAGCGCGGAAGCGAGCAGGCGGATTTTTGGGCAAGCCGCCTGATCGCGGCGGCGCGGCGCAGCCCGGAGCGGCTTCTCAAAATGATGGAGGAATTGGTCGGACGGCATCCGCAACCGGACGCGCATTTCGCGAGCGAACTGGTGGCCAATCTTTACGACGAGGAAGCGGCGCTGCCGATCGTGACGCATTGGCTCGAGCGTTGCTTGCGCGCGCCAATGCTCGAAGTGGTGAAGCAGGAACAGCGCCGCCAGGCTGTGCAGCAGACCTCGCTGGCCAACGTGATCGGCAGTTGCCGCCGCCTCCCGCAGATTCAGTGGCAGGATCTTTTTGAAGCATCCAGCCGGGTCGATCGCGAGCTGGCGAAAGATCCGGCGGGCGTTTATGCGCGGCTCGATTTCGAGACGCGCAATTCTTATCGCGACGCGATCGAGCAGCTGGCGCGGTGGTCGAAAACTTCCGAGCTGCAGATCGTTAGTCGCGCGCTCGAACGGGCGGCGGAGGGCGCGGACGAAGTGACGCGGCACGTCGGTTATTATTTCATCGATGGAGGGCGCCGTGGTCTCGAGCAGGAAGCGCGTTGCAAGGTGCCATGGGGTCTCCGGTTTCGACGCGGCCTGCGCCGGCACGCGGTCGGATTTTATTTCGGCACGATCAGTCTGGCGACGATCGCGATGGTCGCCGGTCCCCTCGCCCTAACGACGGCTCACACGATCGTCGCCGTGCAGTTGCTCCTCGGTTTTCTCCTGCTCCTGCCGGCCAGCGAGCTCGCTGTCCTGGCGGTGAATTATCTCACCACGTCGCTCCTGCGGCCGAAGGTCCTGCCGAAAATGTCCTTCAAGGATGACGGTGTCCCGGACGATCTCCGCACCCTCGTGGTGGTGCCGATGTTGCTCGCGACGCCGGCCGCGATCCAAAGGGAACTGGAGCGGCTCGAGATCAGGCAGCTGGCCAATCCGGATCCAAATTTGCACTTCGCTTTGCTGAGCGATTTCTCCGACGCGCCGCAGCGGGAGATGCCGGAGGACATGGAATATTTCGAGATCGTGGTCCGCGGGATTGAGGAACTAAACCGCCGGCATGGAGCGGGACGCTTCCTCCTTTTTCATCGACCGCGCACCTGGAGCGAGAGCGAGCGCAGTTGGATCGGCTGGGAACGCAAGCGCGGCAAGCTCGAGGAACTGAATCGGTTTCTGATGGGCGAGTCGGCGCCGGAGCTGGATGATTTTCTCTGCGCCGGCGAGCGCTCGGCGATCGAGCGGATTCGGTTCGTCATCACGCTCGACGCGGATACCCAACTGCTCCGCGACACTGCGCGACGCCTGATCGAGACGCTGGCCCATCCGCTCAATCAGCCGCAACTTTCCCCCGATGGGAGAAAGGTCGAACGCGGCTACACGATCATTCAACCGCGGGTCAGCGCGACGCTCCCGAGCGCGACCGCGACCTGGTTTTCGCGCATTTTTGCCGACTCGCGCGGGATCGATCCCTATACGCACGCGGCCTCGGATGTTTACCAGGATTTGACCGGCGAGGGCAGTTATCACGGCAAAGGCATCTACGATGTGCGCGCGTTTCATCGCGTCTTGTCGGGGCGTTTTCCGGAAGCGCACCTCCTCAGTCACGATCTGCTGGAAGGCAGCCACGTCCGGGTCGGGCTGGCGAGCGACATCGAGCTGCTCGATGTGTTTCCTTCGAGCTACATCTCGTGGTGGAATCGGCAACATCGCTGGATCCGCGGCGATTGGCAGATCGCCGATTGGCTGAAAGCGCGGGTCCCGACCGGCTTCGGCGGCGATCTGCCTAACCCGCTCTCGACCTTCGCTCAATGGAAGATTTTCGACAATTTGCGACGCAGCCTGATCCCGGTCGCAGTTGTCGCACTGCTCATTGTCGGTTGGCTTTTATCCGGCGTGCCGGAAATGTGGAGCCTGTTCGTCGCGGCCCTCATGTTGTGGCCGGTTCTGAATTCGCTCCTCGGTCTCCTCCTCCATCCGCCGCCGCCCGGGACGCGCTTCTGGCGCGAGCCGCGCGATCGTCTGCTGCGCTCGTTTCTCGCGGTGGTTTTTCTGCCGGATTACGCCGGGATGGCGTTGAACGCGATCACGCGTGTCCTTTATCGGCGGCTGCGGTCGCACCGATTATTCCTGGAATGGGAGACCGCTCAGGCCGCACACAGCCGCGCAAAAAATCAGCAACGCCAATTCGTGGTCGCGCGATTGTGGATTCCGGGCGCGGCGATTTTGCTTTTCGTCGCCGCCTGGCACGCCGGGCCGATGTCGGTCGTCTCCGCGGCCCCGTTCCTTGTCTCGTGGATTCTTTTCCCGGTCGCAGTGGTCCTGATCAATCGTCCGGCCACGACCGCGCGGGGCGGCAGCCTAACGAACGCCGATCGCAAAATGCTGCGAACGACGGCGCGGCGGACCTGGCGCTATTTCGACGAGTTTGTCGGACCGCAAACGCATTGGTTGCCGCCGGACAACGTGCAGGAAACTCCGACGCGCGAAATTTTCCTGCGCACATCGCCGACCAACATCGGTCTTTGGATGTTGGCCACGGTCGCCGCGAACGACTTCGGTTATCTCACGGTCGACGACCTGGTGACGCGCAATCTCGGGACCCTGCAAACCCTCGAGCAGCTCGAGCGCTTCGAAGGTCACCTTCTTAATTGGTACGACATCAGCCGACTGGAACCGCTCCATCCGCGCTATGTCTCGACGGTCGATAGCGGCAACCTGCTCGCGAGTCTCTGGACCTTTGCCATCAGCTGCAGCGAGCTCACGAGCAAGCCGGTGCTGGATGCCGCGGCTTTCGATGGCCTGGCCGATACGCTCGAAGTCTTGCGCCAGGTGACTGAGCCGCTGGAGGAGTCGAAGCTTCCCCCGGCACTGCTCGCTCTCGAGACTCCCCTAACGAATACGCCATTGCTCGAAATGATCGGACGAATCCGCTCCGCGCGCGAGCACGTCGGAAAGCTGGCCGAAAAGTTTTTCCCGGAAGAGGGCGACCCGCGCGCCTACTGGCCGGGCCAGATCGAAAAGCAGATCGACGATTGGAACCAGATCATCGAGCGCTATCTGCGGCCGCTGGAAATTCTCGCCGCACCGCCGGCACAGTTAATGTCGTTAGGCGAAGGTGCTCATGAATGCCGCCGCGAAGCGCTCGGGGCAAATTTCACCCTGCGCAATATCGCGAACGCGAACCTCCCGGGGCTCGCCACCCTGCTCGCTTTCCGCGCCCGGCGCGACGACGCCAGCACTCCCCCACCCGTCCGGGAATGGCTCGATACCCTCGTCACCGAGGTGGAGCGGGCGCAGCAAAACGCGGCGGAGCAGTTGGCGAAAATCGACGAGCTGATCGCACGCGCGCAGGAGCTGGAACGCGGGATGGGCCTTGGATTTCTCTACGACCCGCAGCGCCGCATCTTCGCGATCGGCTATCAGGTGGGCGAACGCCGGCTCGACACGTCGTTCTACGATCTGCTCGCGAGCGAAGCGCGCCTAACGAGTCTGCTGGCGATCGCGCGGAGCGATGTGCCGCTGGAACATTGGTGGGCGCTGGGCCGGCCCTTCGGTTCCGCCTACGGCCGGCTTCCCCTGCTCTCCTGGAGCGGGACGATGTTTGAGTATCTCATGCCGGTCCTCTTCACGCGCACGAACGAGAACTCGCTGCTCGATCGCGCCTGCCTTGATGCGGTGCATTGCCAGATCGCCTACGCCGAAAAACGGGAGGTGCCCTGGGGGATTTCGGAGTCCGCTTTCAGCGCGGTCGATCGGCATCATGTTTATCAATATCGCGCCTTCGGAGTGCCGGCGCTCGCTTTGAAGCGCGGCCAGGAACGCGACCTCGTGATCGCGCCCTACGCATCGGCCCTGGCGCTCGGCGTACTGCCGGTCGCCGCCGTAAAAAATTTGCGCCAACTCGCGACCGTGAGCGACGCCGCGGTCGTGGGCGATCACGGTTATTACGAAGCGATTGATTATTCGCGCCAAAGCGAACCGGGCGGTGAGGCCGGGGTCGTCGTCCGTTGTTTCATGGTGCATCACCAGGGCATGTCGCTGCTCGCTTTCGACAACGCGCTCCACGACGGAATCATGCGAACTCGTTTCCACTCCGATCCGCGGATTCGCGCGACTGAGCCGCTCCTGCACGAGCACATCCCGGCGGCCATTCTGCCGACCACCGGCCACATGCTTGAAGACCGTCCCCTCCCCCGCGTGACTCCCTTGCCGGTCGGAGCGACCGCCACCCCGCACACCGCCGACACCTCGACGCCGCGGACACAGTTGCTCTCCAACGGCAATTGCTCCGTGATGGTGACGAATGCGGGCGGAGGTTATCTGCGCTGGCTCGACTTCGACGTGACTCGCTGGCGTTCCGATACGACGTGCGACGTGCCGGGGGCGGTTTGTTACGTGCGGGATCTGGATCGTGAGACCGTCTGGAGCACGACTTATCAGCCGGTGCGCAAGCCGAAGTCGCGCTACTCCTGGATTTTCACGCCTGATAAGGCGGAGTTCCGGCGCACCACCGAACCGTGCGACACATTTACCGAGATCGTCGTTTCAGCGGAAGACGACGCCGAAGTGCGGCGGATCACGCTGGTCAACATTTCGCGCAAAGCGGCTCAGCTGGAAGTAACGAGCTACCTGGAGCTGGCCCTCGCGCCGCACAAAACCGATCGGGCGCATCCGGCTTTCAATAAACTTTTCATCGAGACGGAATGGTTGCCGCATTGCCAGGCGCTCCTGGCCCGCCGGAGGCCGCGTTCGCCTAACGATAAGCCGATCTGGGTGGCGCACCTGATGGTGCCGGAAACGGACCTGAGCGAACCGCCGGAGTATGAAACCGACCGGGCGCGCTTCATCGGCCGCGGGCGCTCGCTTGAAAATCCCATCGCCCTGACCCGTGGCCTAACGAAAAGCAGCGGCTCCGTGCTCGATCCGATTTTCAGTTTGCGCCGGCGCGTGACCCTCGGTCCGAATCAGCGCTTTCAATTTTCCCTCGTCACGGTAATGGCCGAGACGCGCGAAGCCGTCATTGGCCTGGCCGAGCGCTACTCGGAATTTCGCGTCTCGGCCCGCGCTTTCGAGACGGCCTGGACGCGCGCCCAGCTCGAGCTGCGCCGCCTCCATATTCACCCTAACGAGGTCCAACTTTTCCAATTGCTTGGCGGGCATGTTCTCTTCCCGCAGGCGCAGTTGCGGACGGCGCCGGACCGTCTTGGCGATTGCGGCGCGGGCCAGCGCGCGCTCTGGGCGCAGGGAATTTCGGGCGACGTGCCGATTGTGCTGGTGACGATCGCGCATCAGCGCGACATCGAAGTGGTGCGCGAAGTTTTGACCGCGCACACCTTTTGGCATCTGCGCGGTTTGAAGGTCGATCTCGTCGTGATTAGTGAAGAAACGGCGAGCTACGAAGAACCGCTGACGGATCACTTGCGCCGCCTCACCGAAGCGCACGCGCAACTCACCAGTGTCGATCAACCCGGCGGCGTTTTCCTTCGTTCCGCGAGCAAGATTTCCGAGGAGGACCTCAGCGTGATCGAGAACGCGGCGCGCGCGGTTCTGGTCGCGGCGCGCGGCACTCTTCGCCAGCAACTGGCCGCAGCCGTGCCGGTGAATCCCGAGGCGCCTTTGCGCACCGCCGGCAAACAATTTCGGGAAGAACCCTCGCCGCCGTTGTCCTTCATGGAGCTGGAATATTTTAACGGGATCGGCGGCTTCACCCACGATGCCAAGGAATACGCCATCTACCTCGGGCCGGAGACGCAGACGCCTGGGCCCTGGGTCAATGTCATGGCCAATCCGGACTTCGGCACGCTCGTCTCGGAATCGGGTTCCGGTTTCAGCTGGTTCGGCAACAGCCAGAGTCATCGTCTCACATCGTGGTCTAACGATCCCGTGGTCGATCCCGCCGGATCGGCCATCTATCTGCGCGATGACGATCTCGGCGTCTTCTGGTCGCCCACGCCGCTGCCTATTCGCGAGCGCGACGCCTATCGCGTCCGCCACGGACAAGGCTACTCAATTTTCGAGCACAATAGCCATGCCATCCAACAGGAGCTGCTCGTGTTTGTGCCAGTCGACGCCGGCGGTGGCGGCGCGCCCGTGCGCGTGCAACGTCTGCGCCTGCGTAATCTCTCCTCGCAGCGTCGCCGGCTCACCGTGACCTTCTACGCCGGGCTCGTCCTCGGACCGGTCGCGGAGGAAACGCGGATGCACCTCGTGACGAAATGGGACCTGGAAAGTCAGAGCCTTTTCGCACGAAACCCTTTCGCTCTGGAATTTTGCAATCGCGTGGCTTTTGCGACTTCGAGTCCGCCGCCGGTTTCTTATAGCGGAGACCGCACGAGTTTCATCGGCCGCAACCGCTCGTTAGGCGATCCCATCGCGATGGAGTTCGAGCATTTGTCCAGTGACACTGGGGCCGGTCTCGATCCGTGCGCCGCGCTGCAACTGGCGGTCGAGATCGATCCGGGTGAATCCGCCGACGTGATTTTTCTCTTCGGCGAGGCGGCGGATGAAGCGGAGGCGCAGGCGCTCGTGCAGCGGTTTCGCGATCCAGCAAACATCGAGGCCGCCTACCAGGAAACGCGGCGTTGGTGGGAAGGTATTCTCGACACGATTCAGGTCGAAACGCCGGAGCATTCCGCCAATCTCCTGCTCAATCGGTGGCTCCTTTACCAAACCCTGAGCTGTCGCGTCTGGGGACGCTCCGCTCTTTACCAATCGAGCGGCGCCTTCGGATTTCGCGACCAACTGCAGGACGTGATGGCGCTGGTGCAGACCGCGCCGCAGATAACGCGCGCGCAGATCTTGCGCGCGGCCGCCCGGCAATTCGTCGAGGGCGACGTGCAACATTGGTGGCATCCCGAGACTGGCGCCGGTGTGCGCACCCGCATCAGCGACGATCTGCTCTGGCTGCCGTATGTGACCGCGCACTACGTTCGGACGACTGGCGACGAGTCGATCCTCGATGAGGCCGTCACTTTCCTGATAGCGAAAGAACTCGAGCCAAACCAGGAGGAAGCCTTCTCCGTTCCCGAGGTGTCTGCGACCAGCGCCCCCTTGCTCGAACATTGCCGGCGCGCTATCGCCCGCGCGGCCGGCGTGGGCCCACACGGGCTGCCGCTCATCGGGACCGGCGATTGGAACGACGGCCTCAATCGCGTTGGCGTTGGCGGAAAGGGCGAGAGCGTCTGGCTGGGTTGGTTCCAAATCTGTGTGCTGAACGACTTCGCCGAACTCCTCGACTTGCGCGACTACGAGGAAGACGCCGCTCTTTGCCGCATGCGTGCGGGCCGCATCGCGCAGAAACTTGAGGCGCAAGCGTGGGATGGAGCTTGGTATCGCCGAGGTTATTTCGATGACGGCAGCCCGCTCGGCTCGATTAAATCACAGGAAGCGAAGATCGATTCGATCGCGCAATCCTGGGCCGCAATTTCCGGCGTCGCCAATTCCAGTCGGGTAGATCAGGCGTTGCATTCGCTCGAACGACATCTCGTGCGCGAAGCCGATCAGATGGTCTTGCTTTTCACTCCGCCTTTCGATGCGACGCCGCAGGACGTTGGCTATATCAAAGGTTACCCGCCCGGTGTTCGGGAAAATGGCGGGCAATACACTCATGCCGCCGCCTGGGCTGCGCTGGCCTTCGCTCGCCAGGGCAACGGCGACAAAGCGGTCTCACTCCTGCGCATGTTGAATCCGATCGAACATGCCCGGAAGAGAGGAAGACTACGAGCGCTACAAGGTTGAGCCTTATGTCATCCCCGGAGACGTCTACTCTCTGGAGGATCATGTCGGGCGCGGCGGTTGGACTTGGTATACCGGCGCGGCGAGCTGGATCTACCGTGTCTGGCTCGAAGAAGTAATTGGCTTTAAGCGGCGCGGCGAAAAACTTCGAGTCGACCCTGTCATTCCCGCTGACTGGCCAAGTTTTCGGGTAAAGTACCGATACCGGGGATCGTTCTATGACATCACGGTGGACAATCCGGAGCACGTTTCTCAGGGAGTTGTCTCGGTCGAGGTGGACGGAGCCTCCGTTGAAGAAAAGGTCATCGCGCTGCGGGATGATGGCCAACCTCACACCGTCCTCGTCCGACTGGGGCCGAAAGACTAATGCTATCTCTTTCTTCTCCTAATTCGTAAGCGTCGACGCGATGGTGATACTGGATTCTTCGAAGCTATCGGACTTTCTCAGCCGAGGCGCCATCTATGCCTTGGGGGACGATCGTTTCTGCGTCGGATGGGAGTCGAGCCGTCTCGCTCCGGAAGCTGTCACTTTTCGCTTTTTCTACCCGGAATTTTTCTTCGACACAGCCGATGAAAGTGACTTGGCTGCCCAGGAACCAAGCCATCGTTGATCGCGCTACCTTGGAGCAGACTCTGCGAGATTATCTTACGCAATCAGAAGACAGCCCCCCTTCCGCATGGCAAACGACTCGGGAAGCATTCCTCGCGCAGTTTATCGCATTGAAAGACTTGATTGCACGCGGAGTCATTTCCAAAGGTGTACCTTATGGGCAGTTGCAGGCTACTATTGCAGTCGACCCAACCTGGATCGCGCGTCGCCTGCAAACAGCTCTTCGGGAAGGAAAGTCAGCCAGCCTTTACGGGATCTGGAATGGGACCGAAGGCCTCATCGGCTGCAGTCCCGAGCGGCTCTGCGAATACGATGGGGAGACTAGAATTCTGACCGCCGAAGCTGTCGCCGGTACGACTCCTTTACAAGGTTACGAGCCCGGAGCTTTGTTCAATGATCGTAAGGCTGTCCAGGAACATTCGTTGGTAATCGATGACTTGGTCGATCGGTTATCCGATCTGGGAAAGGTCGAAATTGGCCCGACCCGCGAGTATCAGGTTCCGGGACTCGTCCACCTCAAAGCGCCCCTTCGCGTCGTGGTCAGCCGGGCGGAGATTTCGCTGAAAGAGGTTGTGCGACGCCTCCATCCCACGGCGGCTCTGGGAGTTTATCCACGCAATGATACGGGCCGCGCCTGGCTGCAGGATGCTGACCGATGCCTGCCGCGCTGGCGATTCGGCGCCCCTTTCGGAGTAAGTCAGGCGAGTAACCGGCAACCGGGAACGGAAGTCAGCTTTTCGTGTCTCGTCTCGATTCGCAATGTGCAGTGGCGGGGGCAGGATGTCCGTATTAACGCCGGCTGCGGAGTGGTCCAAAGTAGTCAACTGGAAGGAGAATGGCAGGAATGCCTGGCCAAGATCCAATCGATCAGAAACCTCCTAGACCTATGAACGTCGCGTTGGCCTGCCGCGTCGTAGAGAAACTTCTCGAAATGGGAGTGACCGAAGTGTGTCTCTGCGCCGGCGGTCGCAACAGCCCTTTCGTCGTGGCCCTGCAAGCCTGCCCGCAAATCCACGTTTGGCACTTTTTCGAGGAACGATCGGCAGCTTACTTTGCGCTTGGGCGCAGTGTTACTCTTGGGCGCACGCCGGTAGCAGTCTGCACAACATCGGGCACCGCCGCCGGTGAGCTCTTACCCGCGATCATGGAAGCTTACTACTCCGGTGTGCCTTTGATTGCTCTCACCGCCGATCGTCCCCGTTCTTTTCGAGGTACTGGAGCACCGCAAAGTGCTGAGCAGGTGGGCTTGTTTTCAAACTATGTGAAGGAGACCTTCGATATTGCGACAATCGACGAGATTGAAAGTATCGCGCTATGCGACAGGACGCCGCACCACATCAACGTTTGCTTTTCGGAGCCGCTACTGGATGGCCCCACTCAATTACGTCCTGCGGCGACAGCGAAAAGAATTCCGCCCGAACAAATCCAGAGTGCGGACCAGCTCGAAGAGGCGCTGAGCATGATGAAGCGACCTTTGCTGATCTTATCGCAGCTGCCACCCAATCCTTTGGTTTCCAAGACAGCCCACTCAAGTAACTGTCTGATGTACGCGGAAGGGCACTCCCAGCAGCGCCGGATGAACGAAAGCCTCTTACGTGCCGGAGCAGACACGTTGCCCGCCTTGATCTCAAACGGTTCGGTTGACGGTGTTATCCGTCTGGGCGGGGTGCCGACTTTGCGTCTCTGGAGAGACTTGGAAGATCGCTTTTCAAAGCTACCAGTCGTCTCGCTCTGTTCGCCTCAATTTTCAGGCCTATCGCGGCGGAGTGCCGTTTTTCCGTTGAATGATTGTCATCTTGAAGTCCTGTTTTCCCACCTCGAAAGCTGCGATGACAGTCAGATGGACAAAGCGCTCGAAGCGGACGCGGCCGACTTCGAGCGACTTAATCGCCTACTCGAGTTACATCCGGAATCGGAGCCAGGATGGATGCGATGGATAAGTGAAAACCTCGCTCCCGAAGCAAGAATCTTTCTCGGTAACAGTTTACCCGTTCGGGAGTGGGACCTGGCCGCCGTCTACGACGACAAACACTTCGATATCCACTCCTCCAGAGGGCTTAACGGCATCGATGGCCAAATTTCGACCTTTCTCGGATGGGCCACTAAAGCAAGATCGAACATCGGAGTCTTCGGAGATTTGACCGCCTTATACGATCTTTCGGCGCCTTGGATTCTCAGACAGGCGCCCGACTTGGACCTCAAGATAGTCCTCATCAACAACCGGGGCGGTCAAATCTTCGATCGCATGTTTGGCAACCCGTGGTTTATCAACGCACACGACCTGAGCTTTTCAAATTGGGCCAGGCTCTGGGACTTGGAGTATGTCCAGGGCAAGGAGATGCTCGGATCGGCCGCCCGCCAGATTGTCGTGGAGATCCAACCGGATCCGGAAGCGACGAAAGCATTCTGGCAGGAGTACACACAGTGAAGGAACAAAGGAAGCCGTCCGCTTTTTTCCTGCACGGCTTTTTGGGCCAACCCCATGATTGGGACCGAGTCCTTCAACGCCTTCCTATTTCGGACAGTTGGAACGTCTGCTGTTTCAACATATGGGATGACCTGCCGCTTCTGGAATTTAGTTCGATGGGAGATTGGCTGGATGCGTTCGCTGATAAGTTTCAGTCGATGTCGCCCATGGCCCTGTGTGGCTACTCGCTGGGAGCGCGTTTGGCGATGGCTTTGGCTTGCCGCCATCCGGGTCTGATCGAAGGCCTGGTTGTCGTATCGGGCCACCCGGGGTTACTTTCCGAATCAGAACAGAAAGCACGGATTCTGGATGATCGTCGATGGGGTGAGATTTTCAGGAACGAACCGTGGCCCGAGGCGATTAAGCTCTGGAACCAACGTGACGTGTTCGCTGGACATCAAATTCAACCCTCGCCCGACGCATTTTCCCCGGTGAAGTTGCAGCACTGCCTGGAGATTTTCGGCCTGGGAAAGCAGCCGGATTTGCGTCCCTGCTTGAAGCAACTCAAAATTCCGGTTCTGTGGGTAGTGGGAAAAACGGACTCAAAATTCGTGCGATTGGCTCATGAGAGCTGGCTCGACGATTCTTCCATCACCGTGAGAGAAATTCTCGGCTGCGGCCATCGCGTGCTGCATGAGAAGCCCCAAGAGCTGGCCGCGCTTCTCCGCACTTTCTTAACTATGAACACTTCGCTGGAAGGAAACGTATGACGACGCAATCACGCACGGCCGAGCAGTGGCAAAGTTTGGGGACCTACTCGGACATCATCTTTGAAAAGACGTCGGACGGAGTAGCCAAGATAACAATTAATCGGCCCGAAGTGCGCAACGCTTTCCGACCGCAGACCGTAACCGAGATGGAGCAGGCATTTTTTATCTGCCGCGACGATCCTTCAATCGGGGTCGTTATTCTAACCGGCAAAGGCACGCTAGCTTTCTGTTCCGGAGGGGACCAAAAAGTCCGCGGACACGCCGGCTATGTCGGCGAAGACGGCGTGCCACGATTGAATGTTCTGGATCTACAGAAACAGATTCGTTCTCTGCCAAAACCAGTTATCGCCATGGTCGCCGGATACGCGATCGGAGGCGGGCATGTCCTACAGGTCGTCTGTGACCTGACGATAGCGGCAGACAACGCACGGTTCGGCCAAACAGGTCCAAAGGTCGGATCGTTTGACGGAGGCTTGGGCAGTAGCTATCTGGCGCGCATTGTCGGCCAGAAAAAAGCGCGGGAGATTTGGTATCTTTGTCGTCAATATGACGCTCAGGAAGCCCTCGCCATGGGACTTGTAAACACGGTGGTGCCGCTCGCCGACCTTGAAACAGAAACCCTCAAATGGTGTCGCGAAATTCTGCAGCATTCACCGCTCGCTCTGCGTTGCTTGAAGTCGGCTCTGAATGCCGACTGCGATGGTCAGATAGGGTTGCAGGAGCTGGCCGGTAACGCGACTCTGCTTTACTACATGAGCGAGGAAGCGAAAGAAGGGAAAAATGCATTCATCGAAAAGCGCCGTCCAGACTTCAGCAAGTTCCCTCGTCTCCCTTAAGTATTTCTTCTTTGCCTGTCGTCCGAAAACCCTTTCGGCGGCGATTGTTCCTGTCGTCGTCGGCGTCGCGCTGGTGGATTTTCTGGGATTCGCGATCCGGTGGCCGATCGCGCTCTGCACGCTGTTTTCTGCCCTCCTGATTCAGATCGGAACCAATCTCTTCAACGATGCGTTGGATTTTGAGAAAGGTGCGGATACACACACCCGTCTAGGACCTCGCCGAGCCACGCATATGGGATGGTTCAGTCCGCGACAGCTCAAGCTGGCTGCCACAGGTTCTTTTCTCCTGGCGGCGCTTGTGGCCATGCCCTTGGTCTTGCGTGGAGGATGGCCGATCGTCACTGTCGGGCTAACCTCCCTCCTGTCGGGCTATCTTTACACCGGCGGTCCTCGCCCGTTGGCTTATAGCGGTTTGGGCGATTTTTTTGTCCTCCTATTCTTCGGAGTGATTGCAGTCATGGGGACGGTTTATCTGCTGACCGGCAGCTGGCTGTCACAGGCGCTAGTCGCGGGAATCCAGGTCGGAGCTCTAGCAACCGTCCTAATCGCGATCAATAACTATCGCGACATGCTGACAGATCGCGCAATCGGGAAAATGACCTTGCCCGCTCGCTTTGGTGCCTTGTTTGCCAAGTGTGAAATTATGTTGATGTTCGTTCTTTCCTTCGGCTTGATTTTCTTCTGGCTGAACCGACATTCCCTCGTTCTTTTACTTCTCTTTCTCCCGTCGTTTGCTTTGGCCGCTCGGATCATTGTGCGCGTTTGGTCGAGCCAACCGAGCGAACAGATGAATCGCTTGCTTCACTTGGCGGCCCTGACCCAAATGACCTTCGGTCTGGCGCTAACCGTCTTGCTGGTTTGCGGGCCCATACGACGTAATGACAACCGCCATTTGGTATCACCTATATGACCTGCGATTCAGAGACTCCGGTAAAGACGAAGCGCAAGGAGCATTGCTCAAGTATTGTTTTTCGAATGGCGCGATCGGCTATGCCAGCCTTTCAGCCTGGCCTCAGGCTGGCGATCGAAGTCTCGCCGAAAAGCTGAACCATCTGAAGGAGAATCCACGATTGGAGCCGCTATGGAGTTGGGCTTCATTGGATGCGCAGTTGCGCGAGGAGACGCGACCGGCTCTGCCAATTGGATCCCGCCTCCCAGAGAGTCATTGGCATATGCGCGGCGAAGATTTGCGCAGTCCGGCGCGCTGGATAAAGCTCGCCGCCGCGGGTCATTCTTATTGGAAGCTAAAAGTCGCACCGTCCACGGTTGAGCATCTCCCTCTTCTCGAGATGGCGAAGTTCGCCCAAGCTCACTCGGTAAAGCTGCGCCTCGATGGCAATGGGGCTTTCGCCTCCATCGCAGAGGTAGAGTCATTGTTGAGTCCGCTGGCCGACATGAATGTGATAGACTTTTTCGAAGATCCCTCGGCCGACGCGAAACTCTGGGCGGAAATAAAACGGGTTTGGAGAATCAGCCTGGCCGCTGACTGGTACTGCTCTCGGGATTACTCCTGCGACCTGGTGATTTATAAACCGACTCGCGACGCCTTTGTCCCAGACGGAATGGATTTTGCGATTACAACCGCTTTCGATCATCCTCTGGGGTTGAACTACACTTGCTTATAGAAGTTTGCAGCTCAAGGATCATCCCCGCTTGCGTATGCCCATGGGGATCAATCACCCGGAGCTCTACGCCTGTGATGGAATCGAGAGCGAGGTGACATTTGGCGCGACCGGCTTTGGGTGGTCTGACCTACTCGAGAGTTTGACATGGCAACCGTTATAGATTGGCAATCCGGCGAGTCTCACCTTCTGCTCAATCCCGCGCGGAGAGGAGCGAACGCCCCACGCCTGGAAATGCTTCCCAAGCTACCGGGTCATATTTGGCTGGCCACTAGTGGCACTTCCGCTAATCGCTCCGACCTCAAGTTGGTCGCGCTTTCCAAGCAAGCGTTCCTGGCGTCCGCGGCGGCGGTCAATGCGCACCTCCAAGTGCAGCGTGAAGACAGCTGGTTTTTGGCGTTGCCTGACTTTCATGTTGGAGGCTTGAGTATCTCTGCCCGGGCACACCTATCGTCGGCTTCGGTCAAGCGTTGGTCCGGAGTAGGCGAAAAGTGGAACGTCAGGAGCTTCTACACCGACCTTGGCGACTCGGACTCTACCTTGGTTTCCCTTGTGCCCACCCAGGTCTGGGACTTGATCAGCCTGGAATTATCGGCCCCGAAATTTTTAAAAGCCGCGATCGTCGGCGGAGCAGCCTTATCCCATACCCTTTATGAACGCGGCCGGCTTTTGGGTTGGCCCCTTTTGCCGACTTATGGCTTTACGGAATGCTGTTCTCAAGTTGCAACCGCGGACCTGGAATCGTTGACGCGTGCCGAGGTGCCACGGTTGCGGATTCTCTCTCATGTCATTGCCAAAACCGGCGCCGATCTGCAACTGTCGGTCAAAAGTCCGAGTCTGTTAACGGGAGTAGCTACCATCACGGACCAGAAGGTGCGGTTCCAAGATCCAAAAGAGAACGGTTGGTTTCATACCCAGGACAAGGTCGACGTGAGCGGCGATTCTCTTTCATTTTTGGGCCGAAGCGACGACTGCATCAAAATCAATGGCAAGAATGTGTCGCAACTGGCGTTACAAAACCTGTTGGAACGAATCATGTCCGAGTCGGGCTGGCGCGAAGAAGCGGCCATCGTCACGCTGAACGATCCTCGCCGAGGCAATCGTGTCGCCCTGGTCATGGTTACCCGGGACAAAACTTTGCTTGCCGCAGTGACAGAAAAGTTTAATCAGGAAGTCTTGCCGCATGAGAGGATCCGGGAGAGTCAGATGGTTCCCTCCCTGCCAAGAACGGACCTGGGCAAGGTGAAATTGGGCGACCTCGCCACGATGCTGACTTAGATCTCGGCTTCTGACGTTGGAGCTGCTGGCCAGCCTGCGGTTCTCCAGAGCCTGGCGAAGCGATGCCGGTATCGGAATCTTACCAAAGCGACTTTTCTCCACGAAGACCGACGTCAGACTAACGACTGCGCAATTCTTTCCCTCGGAGAGGAAGGTGTAAGTGTGAGTAAATGATGAAGTCCCGACCTTCACGATCTGGGCCTGAATCTCACCCTCGCTTCCACCTCGCAGGGGGTTCAAGTAGTCGACATGAAGGGCGCGAATCGGGACGATCCATTCCGCATTGTTAAACCATTCATTCCAGTCCACACCCAGATGCTGCTGAACGAAATCCTCATAGGCCCTGTGAGCCAGCTCGAGGTAGCGGCCGAAAAACATGACCCCGCCCATATCGGTATGGGAGAATTCGACGTGAAAGCGCATACTGCTATTTCGCCACTAACGAGTCCTCAAAGAGTGCTGCCACTCCATTTTAGCTTCTGTCTTAGGACGCTAAAAAACGAAACGTCGGGTAGCGCTGCCAGGGGAAGGGTTCGACCGGCCTTCCGGAGGCGAACGACCTCGCCAAACTCAAGACTGATTGGGCTGCGCCCGTCCATCGTGAGAAAGACCGGATAATCCGGCTCACTTGCTTCAATCTCGATAACTGAGGTGTCTTCCACGATGACCGAGCGATTGGTCAGCACGTGCGGGCAAATCGGTGTGATGACAAAGACCCCGGACTGCGGTGCCAGAATGGGACCGCCGGCGGAAAGCGAATAAGCGGTCGAGCCCGTCGGCGTGGCGATCACTAACCCATCGGCATTGAACTCGGTCAGCGATTCGCCATTGATTCTCGTCCGCAGGCGGATGAGACGCGAAATTTCGCCGCGGCTGATAACGGCGTCGTTCAAGGCCAGAGTTTCCCGCGACCATTCTCCATCGCTCCCGATCTCTGCGGAGAGGAGGACGCGCTCGCTAAAGGAGTATTCTCCGCGCACAATCGAGCGGACGGCCTGCTCGTAGGCGGACGAATTGAGGCAGGTGAGAAAACCGAGCGAGCCGACGTTGATTCCAAAGATCGGTTTGATTTGGCCTTCCAGCCGGCTGACCACATTTAGAATCGTGCCGTCGCCGCCCAACACAACGAGGAGATCGGTTTCAACGCCGAGCTGCGCGACCGTCCGATCAGAATCCACGCCAATAAGCGCTGCCGTTGCCGCTTCTATTCGAACCGCTACGCCGGCGCGGGCGAATTCCTTACTCAGTTCGCCGACAAGCTGTCCAGCACCGGGCTTACCGGTATGTGCGATTATTCCGACTGTTTTCGGAGACATATGAAAAACTCCTGGTTACCGTCCGTGCCGGTGATACGGGAAGGAACCAGACCTACAACCAAGGCCCCCAAACTTACGGCGAAACGGCTGATCTTATCCTGAGCCTTGGCGTGCAGTTCCGGTGCCCGCACGATACCGCCGCGCTCCACGTCTTCGCGGGCGAGTTCGAATTGAGGCTTGATCAGCGCGAGGATCACACCATCTGGAGTTAACAACTCAAGGGCATTGGGCAAGATCAAAGTAAGAGAAATGAACGACACATCGATCACGCAGATGTCGATGGGTTCTGGAATTTCGGCCCGGGAAAGGTTGCGGGCGTTCGTTTTTTCCAGCGTGAGAACCCTCGGATGGTCGCGAATCTTCCACGCCAACTGGCCATGGCCGACGTCGACCGCGTAGACCTTGCAGGCGCCATTTTGGAGAAGGCAATCGGTGAACCCGCCCGTCGAAGCGCCGATATCGAGGGCGACCGTGTCCTTGCAGGCAATCCCAAAGTGCGCGATGGCCCCCTCTAATTTGATTCCGCCACGGCCAACGTAGCGAGGGCGGCTCGCCAAGGTGATCTTGTCGACGTCTTGGACGGGATTCGACGGTTTTAGCGCAAGGCGTCCGCCGATCTGGACCTCGCCGGCCATAATAGCGGCCTGAGCTTGATGCCGAGTCGGGAAAAAGCCCCGCTGGACGAGGGCCTGATCGAGTCGAATACCGCGAGCCATTAGATTAGCGCGCCAAGCCAGCAGGGATCAGCCCCTCCATTTTTGCAGTAACTATCTCTGCAACTACATCATTCAAAATGCTTAGAGACGTCTCCAACTGACTAAACGTAATGCAGAGTGGAGGCATGAAGACGACCGTCTCGCGAATGGGGCGAGTCAGCAATCCGCGCTCCCGACTGCGCTGACAAACTTCCGTCGCGAGAACCGAATCTGGCAGTTGAACTGCGCCAATCATCCCGATCCCACGTGCGCTGACGCCCGGCAAGACACCAATTGCCGCCAATCCCCCCTGGAGCCGATGCGTCTTCTCCGGAAGCGATTCGAGGACTCGATCCTCTCTGAATGCGGCCAGGCTGGCCAGCGCCGCCGCGCAACCGAGAGCATTGCCGGTATAGCTGTGCCCATAAAATAGAGTGGCACCCGGCCGAAGTTCGGAAAATGGATGGAATATCTCTTTTGTAACCAACGTAAGAGCCAGCGGTAAATACCCGCCTGTTAACCCTTTCGCAAAAACGAAAATGTCAGCGAAAACATTTTCGTGCTCGCAGGCGAACATCTTCCCCGTTCGACCGAATCCGGTCATCACTTCATCGGCGATCAAGAGCGCGCCGGTAGAATCACACCATTTCCGTAGCCGTCTCAAGGTGCCCGCAGGCCAGATCTTCATGCCCGCCGCGCCTTGGATGATTGGCTCGATCACGATGGCCGCGACTTCGTCCGGTTGAGAAATCGCCGCTAACTCCTCCACGCTTCCGACCCGCCGGACGGGAAACTGGACTCCCCCGCCGACACCGAACATGGCCGCGGCGCCGAGGCTCGCTGCGCCCGCCGTATCGCCGTGATAAGCGTCGCGAAAGGAAACAAAGGTCCGCCGCTTTGACCCTTTCAGTTCCCAGTATTGACTGACGATCCGCAGCGCCGCCTCAATCCCGGTCGAACCGTCGTCGGAATAAAAGACGCGGCCGAATTTATCCTGCGGGAAGAGTTCAACGATTTCGCGCGCCAACTGGATCGCGGGAGGATTCGTTGTCCCGAGAAAGGAGGTGTGCGCCACGCGATCGAGCTGTTGACGGATGGCGGCGTTGATCCGCGGATGATTGTGTCCGTGGATGTTCGTCCAGATGGAAGAATTGCCGTCAATGTATTCCCGTCCGCGGCTGTCACGCACGATCGCCCCTTCACCGCCCACCAGCACAATCGGCTCATGCTCCGGGGCGCACCATTCACCCATCGCGGTGAACGGATGCCAGACGTATTTCTTGTCGTCGGCGACGAGTTGTTCCGTGTCCCAGCTACGCATCGCGGGTTTGTTCGCGCAGTATTTTGTCGATCGCGGCGAAGTCCTCTGCGGAGGCGCGGCGACGCTGATATTTCCGGAAAATGATGTCGCGCAGCTCGCGCAGATCGTCGGTGAGCGGGACGTCGTAATAGGTCCACTTCTCCTCGTCGCGATATTTGGCCTGGAATTTCCAGTTGCCGCCAAACTTCGTCACTCGCACCTCGCGTTTGCGTCCCTCCTCGTCACGCGAGGTCCATCCGTGTTGACTGCGCATAGTGTCGGCTTCTTACATACAACGCATCTCACAAATCGAAAAACGTTGTCCTCTCGGGCGAAGCAAACAGTTTCCGCCAATTGTTTGGGTCTACGCTCTGGTGGCGGAATCCGAAATTCTTCGCTCCGCTCAGAATGACAATATGCTGATTGGGGGACAACTTGCGGCAGATCGCGCGCGGCCTTGTTTGTCCGCGCTCCTCTCGAATGAAAGACGCTTCCAAACTCCTGCTCTATCTCGTCGGCGTGCTCCTCCTCGGGGCGCTGCTGGCACCGCCGCTTTTCTGGCTTGGCCAGGCGCTCATCGCCCACGGAATTCTGACCAGCCTGGCCGGCTTCGACTTCGATAGTTACTTTCATCGCGCGCTCCTGCTCGCCGCCGTCATTTTGCTTTGGCCGCTTTTGCGAGCGCTTCGCGTGCGCAGCGGGCGCGACCTCGAGCTGGAGAAAAATCCGCGCGCATGGGCGGACCTTGCGGCCGGATTTGCCATCGCGGCGCTTCCCCTCCTCTGCTGCGGCGCCATCCTCATCGCGCTGCCTAACTATTCCCTGCGCCCAGCTTTTCTCTGGCAGAAGATGCCGACAGTCATCGTGGCGGCGAGCGTCGTGCCGATCCTCGAAGAATTACTCTTCCGCGGATTCATCCTCGGCGTTCTTCTGCGCAGTTGCTCGCGCGGCGCAGCCCTCCTCATCACTTCGGCCCTGTTCGCTATCATTCATTTCATGAAATCTCCCGGCCTAACGACGCCTAACGATTCCGTCAGCTGGCTCTCCGGCTTCGTCTCCATCGGCCGCTCCTTTTCCCAATTCGGCGAGCCGCTCCTCATCGTCGGCGGATTCCTCACCCTTTTCGCGATTGCCTGCATCCTGGCCGATGCGCGACTGGTTACCCGTTCGCTCTGGTTACCGATCGGCCTGCACGCCGGCTGGATTTTCGCCAACGGCCTCTTCAGCCGCGCCGCTCATCGCGAGACTTTCGCCCTCCCCTGGCTCGGGAATGATTTGCTCGTCGGGATCGTACCTCTTAGCATCGCGCTCGCCAGTTGGGCGCTGCTGCGCGCCTGGGTCAATTATGTCCACCCTTCTCGACCCCTTCCACGGACTCGTTAGTCTGGTTTATCCTTCCTCCTGCGCGGTCTGCGCGGGGATAGTCGAAGCCAGGGCGCAACTTTGCCGGCCCTGCGCCGATGAGGCGCCGCGACTGCGCGCGCCGTTCTGCGCGAAATGCTCGCAGCCTTTCGCCGGCGCGATTACGGACGCCTTTACCTGCGCGAATTGCGCGGACCGCGTCCTCCATTTCGAAGCCGCCATCTCGGCCTATCGCAGCCGCGGCGTCGTCCGCAAAGTGATGCACGACTTCAAATACGGCGGCCAGCTGCGGCTGCGTCATCAGCTCGGCGACTGGCTTTGCGAAACGCTCGACGATCCGCGCCTCGCCGGGCGCCGCTTCGATTGCATCGTGCCGGTCCCGCTTCATCCGGCCCGGAAACGCGAGCGCGGTTTCAACCAGGCCGATCTCCTCGCCGCCCGATTGCAGCGTCGTTGCCACTTCCCGGTTCGCCCGTTGCTGCAGCGCATCCGTTACACCACCACCCAGACGCGATTCGATCGTCGCGAGCGGATGGAGAATCTCGCCGGCGCCTTTCGTTTACGGCGCGGCGCGGTCGTGCAAGGTTTACGCGTGCTTCTGGTGGACGACGTTCTCACAACAGGCTCGACCTTGAGCGAATGCGCGGCGGTTTTGAAAAAATCGGGCGCCCTCTCCGTGCATGCAGCGACCGCCGCGCGCGGCTGATTTATGGCCATCTTCAAGAAACCTTCGCTCAAGGCGCAGAGCAAAAAGAAGCGCGAGATGCCGCAGGGCCTTTGGCAGAAATGCCCCGGCTGCGGCGAAGTCGTGCACGAGATCGAGCTGGCGGAAAACGAGCGGGTCTGTCCGCGCTGCGATTATCACTTCGCTCAATCGGCCAAGGAGCGGATCGCCAACCTGTGCGACCCCGACAGCTTCGTCGAGATCGATCCCGGGCTCAGCTCGATCGACACCCTGAAATTCCAGGGCATGGCGAGCTACAAGGATCGCCTCACCAAATACCAGGATAGCACCGGCCTGGTCGACGCCGTCCTCAGCGGCCACGCCCTCATCGAGGGCTACAAAGTTGCGATCGCGGTGATGGATTTCAGCTTCCTCGCCGCCACCATGGGCTCGGTCGTGGGCGAACGCATTACCCGGGTGATCGAGTACGGCACCGCCAACAAATGCGGCGTCATCATCGTCTCCGCCTCGGGCGGTGCGCGCATGTATGAAGGCATGCTCAGCCTCATGCAAATGGCGAAAACCAGCGGGGCGCTTGCCCTGCACGCCTGCGCCAACCTTCCTTTCATCTCCGTCCTCACCAACCCGACGACCGCCGGGGTCATGGCCAGCTTTGCGTCGTTAGGCGACGTCATCATTGCCGAGCCCCGCGCGATGGTCGGGTTCGCCGGTCCGCGCGTGATCAAGGAGACCACTCACCAGGATTTGCCGGAGCGTTTCCAGACTGCGGAATTTCTCGAGGAACACGGCCTGATCGATCTCATCGTGCATCGCAAGGCGTTGCGCACGCAGCTCGCCCAGCTCCTCGCCTACTTTTCCAACACGCATTGAACTATCGCGAAGCGCTCACCTGGCTCTTCGGCACCCAGCGCTTCGGGATCAAGCTCGGGCTCGACTCGAGCCGCCGCCTCTTCGCCTCGTTAGGCGTGCCCGCGCCTAACGAGCGCATCCTGCACGTCGCGGGGACAAACGGGAAAGGCTCCGTCTGCGCGATGCTCGATTCCATTTGCCGCGCGGCCGGTTATCGCACCGCCCTCTTCACCTCCCCTCACCTCGTCACCTTCCGCGAGCGCATCCAGGTCAACGGCGAGATGATTTCCGAAGAGGACGTCGCGCGTGGCCTAACGACCATTCGCGCGCTCGTCGCCGACTGGGATCCGCACCCGACCTTTTTCGAGATCGTCACCGCCCTCGCCCTCGTGCATTTTCGCGACGCTGCGGTCGACCTCGTCGTGCTCGAGACCGGGATGGGCGGCCGGCTCGATTCCACCAACGCGACCGAGCCGATCGTCTCCGTCCTCACCCCGATCGATTTCGATCACCAGAAATGGCTTGGCAACAGCCTGACGGAAATCGCTGGTGAGAAGGCCGGCATCATCAAACCGTGCACACCGGTCGTTTCCGCCGCCCAACCGGAGGAAGCCGCAGTCGTCATCCGAGCCCGCGCCGCCGAATGCGAGTCCCCGCTCGAGTTCGTTAGGGAACCTTTCACTCGCTTTCCCGTTGCCCTCGCTGGCGCGCATCAAAAGGAGAACGCCGCTCTTGCCGTCGCGGCTTTGCGCGCCGCACAGATCGAAGTCGACGACGCGTCCTTCGAGCGCGGCCTCGCGAACGTCCACTGGCCGGCGCGCTTCCAGCGTTGGGACGAGCGCACCGTCATCGACGGCGCGCACAACCCCGCGGGCGCGTGTAGCCTAACAAAAAGCT
The DNA here is from genome assembly GCA_963792775.1 of uncultured Verrucomicrobiae bacterium. GTDB lineage: Bacteria > Verrucomicrobiota > Verrucomicrobiia > Chthoniobacterales > UBA10450 > Palsa-1392. The sequence continues at coordinate 188,946 of CAWBXU010000003.1, forward strand.
GGCGGGAAACATTCGGCGACGAACAGGCGAGCGTCCTCCTCGCCATCCTGAGCGACAAGGATGTCGCCGGTTTCTGCGCGGAGCTTGCGCCCATTGCCAAGCGAGTCTTTCTGCCCGCGATACGGAGCGAGCGCGCGCTGTCGCCGGAACAGCTCCGCCTAACAATTTCGCAAGAGCTCTCTTCCCTCCCCCTCACGCCTTACCCGACTCTTGCCGAAGCCTGGTTAGCCGCCCGAGCGGAATCGGAACCTATTCTGATCACCGGCTCACTCCATTTCGCTGGCGAAGCGCTCGCCTTCCTGCAGGGCGAGCCGGCGGCGTTTGAAGAATGCCTGCAATAATCAACTCGCACGACGACTGGAGGGACGGGCGCCGTCCCGTCCGTGTTTCATAAACTCGGACTTCGAGGCCCTCTCGCCAGCTTGACCTACTGCAAAGAGTAAATCTCCACCAGAGCGACGCCGGCAGTTTCGTTCGCTCCGCGCACGATCGCGGTGTATCCGGCTCCGTCCGCCGTGAGGGTCGCGATCAGGGCGGATTCGCGGTCGTTCTTCGGCGCGACTTTGGTGGCTTGGATTTCTGCTTCCTGATCGCTGCGCCAGTCATCGTTGGCGTCGAGCAGCGCACCATTCTCATCGCGCAATTCCAATGTGGGGTCACCGAGCTTATTGGCGACAGGAAGAGAAGGACCGATCGCGCGGATCAAGACCTTCTGCGGATCCTCGCCGAGCACGATGGTGCCGGCGATAAGAACATTGTCTCCACTTTGCACCAATCCGCGGGTTGAGATGTTCGCCAGTTGCGAAGCGCCCGCGGGATCGAGGTCGTAAACTTCCACCAAGCCGATGCCGGTCCCGCCATTCTTCCCGCGGACGATGGCCGTGTATTCGGCTCCATCCGCCGGGAGAGTCGCGACAATGGCCGATTCCAGGTTGTTTTCCGGCGCGACTTTGGTCGCTTTGATCGCTGCTTCCTGGTCGCTGCGCCAGTTATCGTTGGTCGCGATGAGTGCGCCGGAAGAATCATGCAACTCGAGCACCGGATCGGCCAGCGCCTCGTTCAACGTAAGGGACGGCCCGATCGCTCGGATGATGACCTTCTTCGGCTCCGTCCCCGTGACGATGAATCCGCCGATGAGGACGTTTTCCCCTGTCTCCACGCGCAATCGCGTCGAGATATTGCCGAGGGTGACTGGAGCGGGAGTCGCAGTGGGTGTCGGGGAGGGCGAAGGCGACGCGCTAGGTGAAGGCATGGGTGTAACACTCGGACTCGCCGTGGGAGTAGGACTCACGCTTGGAGTCGGCGTAGGTGTCGGCGTCGGGGTAGGTGTTACAACTGGCCCGGTCAGACGCACAAGGTCGAACCGTTGAACACCGTTGTATTGGTTGAAAAGGCCGCCGACGAGAAGCTTCCCATCCGGTTGTATGGCCAAAGCATTTAGACTCGGATAAGAAGAGTAAAATCCATCCGAAGGACTGATCGAGAAGCCTGAGCCGGTATCAAATAAAGGATCGACCGCACCAGTCTCCGTCAGGCGGTGAAGCTCAGTGGGCATATATCCGGCCGCGACAAATACCTTGTCATTTTGCAACGCCAGATATCGGCCGTACACTTGCTGGCTGAAGCTTGTATCGATTGACCCGTCACTGTTCAATCGAGTCACATGCTGCCCATCGCCTGCGACGTAATATTTTTCGTCGTCGGTCCGCAGGACAGAATAGATGTTAAAGGATCCCTGGAAAGGTTGCTTAAATTCGTAGTCCCGCCGCCCGGTTGTCGTATCCAGGCGAAGGTCGCCCAAGGTCTGTTCCCCAATGACGATTTCGCCGTTATCATCCGGGGGCGCCAGTGAATAGGTGATTAGGCCCACGGCTTGGTAATCTGGATCAAAGGTCGAGTCGACCGCGCCCGTCGGAGTGAGTTTGACGATACCGGGCCGGGGGATGCCATTGAAATAAGTAAAGTCGCCACCTACGTAAACGTTCCCACTTCCGTCCTGCGCGAGCGCGTATACATACCCGGACCGGTTAAACCCAGCACCACCTGTTCCGGGATCGAACGATGGGTCGAGAGTCCCGTCGGCATTGAGTCGAGCGACCTGTGCCCGCCCGACGCCATCGACAGAACTGAGGACACCGCCGATAAGTATCTTCCCATCCGGTTGGAGCAAAATAACACGGACTGATCCGTCGCTGCCAAAGTTAGGATTGAAAGACGGATCGATGCTCGAGTCGGGGTCAAGGCGGACGAGGTTATAGTGTGGCACTCCATTGAGTGAGCTGAAAAACCCTCCGACGAGGATCTTACCGTCTGGCTGCGCGACGATGGCGTAGATAATCGGCCCTTCGTCGGCCACCCCGGAAAGTCCGATAAAAGTGTCGTCCACCGATCCATCGGTATTTAGCCAAGCCAGATTGTTTCGAAATTCGCCATCGTAACTGGAGAAATAACCGCCCACAAAAATGTGGCCGTCGCCCGGGCGGACGCGCAGCGTATCTACGTGATAGGCCGAAGGGCCGGCCGCGAGCGCGGCGAAACTGCGGTCGCGGCTCCCATCGGTCTGCAGTCGGGCCACATTGTTGACAGGCTCGCCGTCGACCAGATGAAAGTATCCACCTAGCAATAACTGCCCATCCCCCTGCACCGCGACCGTAGAAATCCGGGCGCCGTAGTAGTTATCGTAATCGCGAAACGCGGGAGGCTGAAAGGTCGGGTCGTAGGCGCCCGAGCTTTCGAAGCGGGCAATGCCGGTGAAATAGGTGCCGTCGTTGTAGACGTTCGTTCCGTGAAGGATCAGCCGATCGTCGGGCAGGGCGAGCAGCCCGGAGTAGAAAGAACTGTAAGCAATCGGATCCGGGAGATTGTTACTAGGGGTAAAACTCTCATCGTAACTCCCGTCCGGATTGAGCCGGGCGAGACCTGGAACAAGGTGCCCGTCTAAGCGAGTGAAGCTACCCTGGACGACCAGCTTCCCGCTGTTGGCTCCCACACTTTGCTTCACCACGTGCGCCGCGATGTTATCGGGGAAACCATAGACATCGTAATAGGTGCTGCCATAAAACCCGCTTCCGGGATCGAAAGACGGGTCGAAGGTCCCGTCACTATTAAAGCGGGCGATGCAGGAGCGCGCGACGTCCGAATCCGGGCCGGTCAGGATGTAATAGAAGTGACCGACAACAATTATCTTCCCGTCAGCTTGCAGGAGCGCATCTACGGCGTAGCCCGGATGAGGATTAGGAGCTCCGATTTCAGTCAGTGAGATGGCGTCCGCTATATGAAAGGTGCTGTCGGCCGAACCGTCGCTATTGAGACGTTGCAAAGGGAAGAGGATTATTATCTTGCCATCGGGCTGTAGCACCATGCGGTTCACGCTGCCGACAAGAGGATCAACTGCGGACCTGGCGTCGAATGACTCATCGAGTGTGCCATCTGCATTCAGTCGCGCGATGCCGATGCGAGTCACTCCATGGACTTTGCTAAAGTATCCCGCGATAAGGAGCTTCCCGTCGGCCTGCAATAGCGACGCGACCACATCGCCGTTGGTGAAATGGCCGGCGTCGAAAGTCGTATCGAGCGTTCCGTCCGACTCGATCTGCCCGGGCGTGGGAGTAGGTGCCTCTCCCCCGGTCGACACCGCACCTTCCCTCATCCCGCCCCGCGCAGCCAGACCGGCGACCATGACGACAAGCGAGATGGCCAGGAGGCGGCGCAAAGGAAGCATGGGGGACACGGAAGTCCCTACCTACGACACGGCGATGCTCGTCGTAAAGGAGATTCTTCTGGGTTCGCGTAGGAGGGTTGACCTTCGGCACTGATCACGAGAATCCCTGCAATCGGCCCGCGCCAGACTTTGGAGAGAAAGGCACCGCCCCGTGCCGGCTGTCGGGGCGCCCAAAATTCTTCGCTTCGATACCGCTCGCCAGCGGTGGCTGATCTTTCTTTCGTTAGGCGTTTAGCGCACCGGCATGAACGAAATCCTTGGTTTAAATTATCCGAGCCAAAGAAGAAAATGACATTGCAAGCAAATTTATGTTCACTTTGTTTCAAAGCATCAATAAATGAATAGGATGAATCCGAAGCCGGCTGGGGAAGAATCAGAGCCCAGAGTGCCAACGGAGCTTCGCGAAGCTCTCGCGGCTACTCCGGTGGCGAGGGCTCAGTGGAGGAATCTCACGCCAATCGCGCGCAGGGATTTTATTAGTTGGATAGATTCGGCCAAACAAGCGGAGACACGGACACGCCGAAGCGAGAGAGCTTGCTCGATCCTGGCAGCCGGAAAGCGACGCCCTTGCTGCTATTCAATCGTGTCACTGGATCTTCACTTGGCCCTCAAGGCTACCCCGATGGCGAAGGCTCAGTGGAGCGATCTCACGCCGATCGAGCGCAGAGACTTTATTAGTTGGATGGACTCGGCCAAAGATCCGCAGAAACATAGGCGCCGGATCGAGAAAGCCTGCGCGATGCTTGCGGGCGGAAAACGATGCCCCTGATGTATTCTTTTTTCTGCAGCCAAACAATCCCAAAGCCGGGAGTCAGGGATTGGAAAAATGGACGTAGCAAGCTCTCAAGGAAGGGATCAAATGATCGGTAATGCCACTAGACGCACGATTCTTCGCTCGATTCACCTTGTTCTAAGCATTCCCATACTCGGTTACATTTATGAACCGGCTTCGGAAGTTCAACAATACGCCGGTGCTGTTCGGTTTGTCTTTGTTCCGGTAATGATCCTTTCGGGATATTGGATGTATGCCGGCGTATTTTTTGCCCTTATTGGCGTTGCGGCGTGGCTCGGTGCCTATTACCTAGCTGGATATGGGGCGGCTCTCCTGAGTCAGGTCGCGCTATTCATCGCGCGGAAGACTTGGCTGGTTATTCGTCCGCGACGTTCACAGTGAGTGGGCCCCCTCAGGAAAATAGAAATCGAGAAATAGCAGGCGGTGCGGCAACTTCCCATGCGGACTGTAGGGGATTGGCTCACCGTCGCGGATTCGATCCTGCTCGCTCCTCTTGTGGAGCACGCTGCGAGTTTTTGCTCGCGTCCTGGGGAGAGATTTGGTTCGCTGCTCTCCATGCCGCGACCAACTCTCCTCAGAGGCCTCGCTCCAGCTCTTCTATGCTTGCGCGGTCAACGTCCTAACCAGCCGATCAGCCGCCCCGGACCGAAGTACGCCCAAGATTTCCATGACTCTAACCCTGCCACCACGCCCTTCCGCCAACGGTGGCCGACCTTGCGCTTGCTCGTTAGGCAATCCCTGACGTTCCCAAAATGACCGCCGTCCTCGACGCCATCTACATCAGCCCGTGTGCTAATACATTGCCTCTTCCCGTGCAGTGCGTCCGGGCGTTAGCTGGGCGGGGCCTTGAGGGCGACCGTTACGCTCTTGGTTGTGGAACCTTTTCAACGAGCCCGGGCCAACGGGAGGTTTCACTTATCGAGGCGGAGGCACTCGACGAATTTGCTCTTGGTTACGGCCATACGATAGATGCTGCGCAGAGTCGACGTAACCTCCTTACGCGTGGCGTGCGTCTGAACGAACTGGTGGGGTGCGATTTCCTTGTCGGAGCCGTTCCGATGCGCGGGTTGCGCCTTTGCGAGCCGTGTGCCCACTTAGCACGTCTTACATCAGCGCCTGTGCTGCCGGGCTTGGTGCACAGAGGTGGACTTTATGCCCAGATACTCAAGGATGGTGAACTGACGGTTGGCGATTCAATTTACATCGACTGCGAACAATTGCGCGAGAATGCACTCTATCAGTCGTCCAGACCGGCTAACCATGCGATGCGACCAGTCACTGGCCGGCGTGCGATCAATTTTCCCATGACTCAAACCTCACATTCCGACACCACGCAGGCTTTGAGTCGCTCGCGCACTCGCTTCCCTTCCGGGCCTCCCGTCGATGTCACGATTCCCGGTATTCCGCTCGCCCGCGGTGGCTCATCTCGTTTTCGTTAGTTTTGGAAAGTCGATTTCAAGAAAGCAAACCACCATGACACGCGCTCCGTTGTTTCTACGATCACTTATCGGGACCTTTGCCCTGTTGTCTCTAGCAGCCGCGGGTCAGCAACCGCCGTCTCCATCCAAGCCCGAGACTGAAGCCTCTCCGAAAGACTTACTTAGACCCGATATCCAGCATGCGATTGATAAAGCGGTCTCGGATATTCTTGCGCAGACCGGGGCGCCGAGCGCTTCCATCGCCGTCGTCAAAGACGGAAAGCTCGCTTACGCCCACGCCTATGGATGGGCCGATGTCGAGACCCATAAGCCGGCTACGACGGCAATGCATTACAGCATCGGCTCGATCAGCAAACAGTTCACTGCCACAGCCGTCCTGCTCCTGGCCGAGGAAGGAAAACTATCGCTCGATGATAAGGTAGGCCGCTGGCTGCCGAAGGTGACGCGGGCCGGTGATGTCACCGTGCGCCAACTCCTCTCCATGACCTCGGGATATCAGGACTACTGGCCACAGGACTATGTCATGCCCAATATGATGAAGCCGACTTCCGCGCAAGAGATCGTGGCCGGTTGGGCGGGCAAGCCTCTCGATTTCGATCCCGGCGCGAAGTGGCAATATAGCAACACGAATTATGTCATGGCCGGCTTGATCGTGGAAAAGACGGCCGGCATGCTCGCTCCTGGATTTTCTGCAGAAACGCATCTTCGGGTCGCTGCAGATGAAGAGTGTGTTCGACACCGATGCCGCACCCCTCCCGGCGGGAGATCCAAAGCGTTATCAGCGGTTTGGTCTCGGCCCCGTTCGGCCCGCGCCGAAGGAAGGGAAGGGCTGGATGTTCGCCGCCGGTGAGCTAGCGATGACGGCGGCGGATCTGGCTAAGTGGGATATCTCGATGATCGACCAGACGATGTTGAAGCCGGCGTCCTACCGCGAGATGGAGAGAGAGGTATTACTCTACAGCGGTGCAGGTTCACGCTATGGTCTCGGCGTGGGTGTCAGTATCGTGAACGGACGCCGCGTGATCTCGCATGGCGGCGAGGTCTCGGGGTTCTGCGCGCAGAACGCTATCTATCCAGATGAGCGCGCGGCCATAGTGGTATTGACCAATCTCGACGCGACCCATGCCCCTCAAGACATCGCAACGAAAATTGCTGACATCCTATTCGCGCCTGCGGGCGGCGAAGGTGCTCTCACTGAGGCGAAGAACATTTTCGCTGGATTGCAGAGCGGGAAAATCGATCGCTCCCGGTTCACCTCGAATGCGAACGCCTACTTCAGCGACCAGGCGTTGAAAGACCTGGCCGCAAGTCTTGGTCCGCTCGGCAAACCGATTGACTTCTCCCAGCTGGCAGAGGGACTGCGCGGCGGAATGACCTTCCGCAGATACAGTATCCGGTTTGCAAAGAAAACTCTCACGGTTACGACCTACACCATGCCCGAGGGAAAGCTGGAGCAATACATTGTCGCCGCTGAGTAAGAATGCGGTTGACTGTTGCCTAGTAAGCGAGATCAAAGTGAAAGAAAGCACGGAGATTTACTACAAGGATTTAGGCAACGGCCAACCCATTCTGCATCCTGGCATCCAGATACCGTTGGTCCGAACGCAAAGGCAATGAAAGTCGTCATCGCCCACGCCGACACAGCGGCCAGCATTACGCGCTGCTTTCCGGTCATGTCTCAGCTTCGCACTCATCTTACCGAGGCTGAGTTTGTGGCTCGTGTCCAGCATCAGCAGACCACAAACTATCGGCTGGCATACCTGGAAGCCGACTCCCGCGTGCGTGCTGTTGCGGGCTATCGAATAGGAGATGGACTAGCCTGGGGTCGCTTCTGTTACGTGGATGATCTCGTTACAGATGAGCAAGACCGTTCGCTTGGCTTCGGTCGGAGACTATTCGACTGGCTGGTCGACCGAGCGAAGGAAGCCGGCTGTCAGCAGTTCGAACTCGATTCTGGAGTGCAGCGCTTCGCCGCACATCGCTTCTACTTCACCCAGCGCATGAGCATTTCCTGCTACCATTTCTCACTGCCTCTCGACTGATTCAGCACGTTAGCTGAGTGCAGAATGAAAGCCGCCGCCCTCCGGCTTTTCCCGGCTGGGCGGCGGCATTCAAGACTAACGAACTAACTTTCTTAGCCTACCAAATGGCAGTCCGCTTATCGGCGGGGCGAACCATCTTGGCGCCGTCTGGGATGTTAAAGGCTTTCTGGAATTCCGGCATATTCGAGAGCGGCCCGTTGCATCGGAAGTGCCCCGGCGAATGCGGGTCGGTGTTGATCCGCAGTTTGGTGTCTTCATCGCGCTGATTGGCGCGCCAGATTTGACCCCAGGCGAGGAAGAAACGCTGGTCGGGCGTAAAGCCGTCGATCTTCTTGTTCGCATCTTCCGGATGTTTGGCCTGTGCTTTCTTGAAGGCAGCGTAGGCGATCTTCAGGCCGCCGTTGTCGGCGATGTTTTCGCCTTGGGTGAGCTCACCGTTGATGTGGATGCCCGGGAGCGGCTCGTAGGCGGCGTACTGTGCGACAATCCCTTTGGAACGCTGGGTGTAGGCTTTCGCAGATTCCGGCGTCCACCAATCGCGGAGATTACCTTGTGGGTCGTACTGCCGGCCCTGATCGTCGAAGCCATGAGTCATCTCATGGCCGATGACTGCGCCCATGCCGCCGTAGTTAACGGCGTCATCGGCGTTCGGGTTAAAGAAGGGTGGCTGGAGGATGCCGGCCGGGAACACGATCTCATTCATGTTCGGGTTGTAGTAGGCGTTAACGGTCGGCGGCGTCATCCCCCACTCGCTGCGATCGACTGGTTTGCCGATTTTCTTGAGCTCGCGGTTGGTTTCGAACTCATCGCCGCGCATGACATTCAAGACATAAGGTCCGCGATCGATTTTCAGCAGCGAGTAATCGCGCCACTTATCGGGATAACCGATCTTGACGGAGAAGGCGGAGAGTTTCTTGATCGCTTCCTTCTTTGTCTTGTCGTCCATCCAATCCGAAGCGTTGATTCGGTCGGCCAGCGCTTCCTTGAGATTGTTCACCATCTCGAGCGCGCGCTTCTTGGCATCGGGCGGGAAATGATCGGCGACGTAGAGTTTGCCGAGCGCTTCGCCGAGTTCGTTGTCTGTCGCGTTGACCACGCGTTTCCAGCGCGGCTTCAGCTTCTGCGCGCCGGTCAGAGTCTTGAGATAGAAGTCGAAGTTCGCGTCGACGAAACCCTTCGAGAGAGTGGGCGCGGTGTCGTGAATGAGATGCCAGCGGAGATAAGTCTTCCAGTCATCGAGCGAAACAGTCTTGAAGACCTGATCGGCCGCCTTGAAGAAGTCGGGCTGGCCCACATTGATCGCACCGGGGGCGGCGAGATCGAGCTCCTTGAAATACTCATCCCACTTGAAGTCGGGCATGAGCTTCTGGAGTTGGGCCTGAGTCATCTTGTTGTAGTTCTTCTGCGGGTCGCGCAGCTCGACGCGGGTGCGGGCCGGTTTGGCGAGCGAAGTCTCCACGTCCATGACTGTCTTGGCGTGAGCGGCGGCTTCCGCCTCGGATTCGCCGAGCAGGGTAAAGACCTTGGCGACATGGGCGACATATTCGTCGCGCAGTTTCTTCGAAGCGTCGTCGGTCTTCGTGTAGTAATCGCGGTCGGGCAGACCGAGACCGCCTTGGTAAGCCTGGGCGATAACCATGGTGCTGTTCTTGTCGTCCTGACCGGAGGTGAAACCAAAGAGTCCGCCGACTCCCATTCCGTGAAGATGCGCGATCTCCTTGGTCAGATCGTCACGATCTTTCATCGCGTCGATCCGCTTCATCTCGTCCTGCAACGGCTTGACCCCGGCTTCGTCGATCTTCTGCTCATCCATGCCGCTGGCGTAGAAGTCGCCAACCTTCTGCACGTCGGCGGTAGCGGCTTTCTCCAGCTTCGGCTCGTTCTTTTCCTTGGGGGCGAGCCCGGCCGCCTTCTCCGCGATCTCGTGCAGGGCGTCGTTATTCTTCTCGATGAGTTCGTTAAAGCTGCCCCAGCGCGAATACTCCGGTGGGACCGGATTATTCTTCAGCCAGGTGCCATTCGCGTAACGGTAAAAATCGTCGCCCGGCTTGACGGACGTATCCATGTTTTTCGGATCGAGCGGCGGCGGGTTCTTATCGATCTTCGGTTGGGCTCCGGTCTCGGCGGCGGCCTTTGGCGTCGGGGCGATCGGCGGCGGGCTTTGCTCGGTGGGCGGGTGCGCGGCGTCGTGCACGGTTGGTGGCTTGGATTCGCCGGCCGCGGCGGGCGATTGGCCTGGCTCGGATTGCGCGCGCAAAGAAGCGGCGCAGAGCAGGCTGAGAGCGGTAGTTAGCAGTGTTTTGGTCATATGGACAGGGATTAGCAATAGGCGCGACGGGGCGAGATGCAACTCGGGGCCCTGTGGCGTGACGCGTAATCGTGTCCGACGCTTGCTGGAAAAGCGCTGGAGGCGAGTATATGCGCGAGTGAGAGCAGGATCAGGAGCAAGAGCAGGCGCGGAACATGAAGTGCGAAAGATTTACGCCGAGTTAGACCGTCGGCCGGTCGAAAGACAGTGCACTCGGCTAACGGAGTGCTGCCAGTTCAAGCTCACTGGATTAACTCCTTACCTAACGAAAGGCGAGGCGCTGGTCGCGGCGCGGGCTTTGCGCGCGACGGGACGAAGGAAGTTGCCTAATGACGCCGATGGCGCCTGTCCGCTACTGGAACGTGTATCCGGTAAATGCCTGATCTATGCGGATCGCCCTTTCGGTTGTCGCACGCATTTTTGCGCGGCAGCGGGCGGACCAATGGCGCGGCGCGAAGTGATCGATTTGATTCGCCGGCTGGAATCGGTCGATGCGCAACTGGGCGGCACTGGCCCGCGCAAGCTGCCGGCAGCGATCGCGGCAGCGCTGGACGAGCTCGCCTAACGAATTTCCCTGGCCCTTCTCATCGGTTCTCGCAAAGAACCAATTGTCGGCCGACAACCCCGCCGAAATGAGAGTAATTCTTGACGGGCGGAGGAGTGATCCCAAAAGCTGGACGGGATCAAGCTCGGACCCGACCGGCCCATTGCCGGAACCAAAAAGAAACCCTGACCGCAGACTCGTATTCATGAAGATATCCTCTCCCACTATCGCTGCCCTGGCGTTCATCCTTCTGGTTGTCCCGAGTATGCCCGGTCAAACAAATTACGAAAACTACTACTTCGGCACGGTCGCAGGTGCAGCGAAGAGAGGGATCAACGATGGAGTGAGGTCAAACGCTCGGTTCGACTATCCCCATGCCACGGCCGTCGATAGCTCCGGGAATATTTTTGTCGCGGATCAGGAAAATGACACGATCCGTAAGATTACACCCAGAGGTGTGGTAACCACCTTCGCGGGCGCTCCAGGCTTTAGCGGTTCTGCTGACGGGGTTGGTTCCGAGGCTCGGTTCAACGCCCCAGCTGGACTGGCCTTTGACCGGTCGGGCGTTCTGTATGTCGCAGACCGTGGAAATTTTACGATCCGCAAAATTACTCCCGACGCTGTTGTAACGACGATTGCCGGTAGAGCGGGAAAGAGCGGCACGCAGGACGGTCAGGGAGCCGCCGCGCGATTTCGGTTCCCGAACGCGCTCGTGATCGATGAGACGGGGACTGCGTACGTCACCGACTCCGCCACAATCCGCAAGATAACCCCGGATGCAGTGGTCACGACCTTCGCGGGAATGCCCGATGTGTATGGGAGCACTGACGGAACTGGTAGTGAAGCGCGATTCTACGGTCCAAGTGGCATCGCGCTCGATCAAGAGGGAAACCTTTTCGTGTCGGATACTCTGAATGACACCATTCGAAAGATTACCCCTGCGGCAGCCGTCACAACTTTCGCCGGACAGGCGGGCGTCCAAGGTCACGGGGACGGCACCGGCGCCGGGGCGACTTTCGCTTATCCCTTAGGCATGGTGGTGGACGCGCGTGGGACGATCTACGTGTCCGACGAAATCGGCAATTCGATCCGCAAGATCACGCCCGCTGCGGTCGTGACAACCTTCGCCGGCGGTCAGGGCGCAGGGTTCACCGATGGCCGGGGGGCGGAGGCGCGTTTCTCTTCCCCAGCCGGCCTGTCAGTTAATAGGCAGGGTGTAATCTACGTCGCCGATACCTACTACAGTCTTATTCGGCAAGTAAACCGAGCAGGCGTGGTCCGAACCCTGGCGGGGCTGGCCGGCGGTGCAGGTTCGGAAGACGGCGCCGGCAGCGCGGCACGTTTTTTTGAACCAAACGGAATCGCGTCCAGTGGTGATGGGAATCTCGTGGTGGTTGATGTGTTTAACGACACCGTGCGACAAATCTCTCCGGCGGGAGTGGTTTCGACTCTCGCCGGATTGGCGCAACAATCAGGCAGCAATGACGGAACGGGCAGCGCTGCGCGCTTTTTCTATCCTCGTGGCGTGACGGTCGACGGAGCGGGCACCATCTACGTCGCCGATACGAATAACCACACCATCCGCAAAGTGACTCCCGCCGGGGTGGTGTCGACACTCGCAGGCCTCGCCGGAAGCCCGGGATCGGCCGATGGAAATGGAAGCGCAGCCCGTTTCAATTTCCCGTCCGGCATCGTGGCGGCGAACGATGGGACACTTTTCGTGGCCGATACGAACAATGAGACGATTCGGCAAATCAGCCCGGCGGGAGACGTGACGACTCTGGCCGGACGGGCGGGAGCGATTGGCAGCAACGATGGGATGGGCGCTACGGCACGATTTCATGGCCGGATTCTGTGGCCTTGGACGGAGCCGGCAATGTCTACGTGGCCGACTCGGAGAATAACACGATCCGGAAGATCACCCCGGATGGCCGTGGTCATGACTTTCGCTGGATTAGCGAAACGAACCGGGAGTAATGATGGAATCGGCAGCGCGGCCCGTTTTCATACGCCGCAAGGAGTGGCTGTCGACGGCTCCGGAAACGTTTACGTCGGTGATTCAATTAATAACCTCGTGCGCAAGATTACACCGGCCGGCGTCGTCACGACCCTCGGAGGCATCCCCTCGGTCGGGAGGGACGACAGCGCCGATGGCATCGGAGCCGCGGCCAGGTTCGATTTACCTACTGGTCTGGTGGTCGGGAGCGATGGAACTCTTTATCTTTGCGACCTGTTTAATTTTACGGTGCGCTACGGTTATCCGGCTCCGTAGAAGAACCAGCATTGCGTGCCCGACTTGATTCGTTCTGGAACAATCGAGGCGCCGTTGGGTGGCGGCGACCCGCGCAAGGTGCCGGTGCCGGTCGCGGCAATGCTGGCAGCAATCGCCTAACGAGCGGCTAGTGAGCGCCAACCGGCGCCTTGCCTTTGCTCACTTTCTTAAGGAAGAAAATGAGCGGCGTGGCGAGCAGGCACATGAGGGCGAAGAGGCGGAAGTTGTGCGCGTAAGTCACAAGAAGCGATTGTTGACCGAGAATCCTGTAAAGGACTTGCGGCGCCTGCTGCGCGGCCCGCCAGGCGCCCTCATGCGCGCTCAGTCCGTGCTGAATGGCCGCCAGTCTTTGCTGATAGATGGGGTTGAACTGCGAGAAGTGACTAACGAATGTCGCCTGATTCGTCTGCGCGCCGCGCGCGATCAACGTGGTAATGGCGGAAATGCCGACGCTGCCGCCGAGGTTGCGCATGAGATTGAAGAGGCCGCTGGCGTTGCCGATCTGATCCTGCGCGAGCGTCCCCATGCTCGCGGTGGCGAGCGGGACGAAGATAAAGCTGATCGCGACCCCGCTAAAGGTAATGGGCCAGACGATGCTGCTCATCCCGATGCTCAGATTGATGTTCCCGAAGAGGAACGACGAATAGGCGAGAGCGAGAAAGCCGACCAGGATGAGAACGCGGTTGCTAATTTTGCCGACGAGCCGTCCAACCACAATCGTGGCGAGGAAGGCGCCGGCACCGCGCGGACTGAGCGCCAGACCCGCGTCGAGCGCGGTGTAACCGAGAAGATTCTGCATGAAAATCGGCAGCGCCGCGATCGTGCCGTAAAGGAGCGCGCCCAGCACCGCGATAAGGGCGCAGCCGACGGCGAGGTTGCGATTTTTCAAGACGCGCAAATCGACGAGCGGCTGCCGCGCGGTCAGCTCCCTGATGACAAAAGCGAGAAACGCGAGCAGTGAAATCGTGACGCACGACGCGATCAGATGCGATCCCAACCAGTCGAGCTCCTGGCCCTTGTCGAGCACGAACTGCAAGGTCGCCAGCCAGATGGCGAGGAAGCCGAAGCCGAGATAATCGATATTGCTCGCGCTTACTTTTTTGAGGTAAGGCGGATCCTCGATAAAGCTGTTCGCCATCAGGGCGGCGAGCACTCCGATCGGCAGGTTGATGTAAAAGACCCAGCGCCAGCTGTAGTTATCGGTGATCCAGCCGCCTAACGTTGGCCCGAGGATCGGCGCGACGACCACACCCATGGCGAAGACGGCCATGGCTGCGCCGCGTTTTGCGGGCGGGAAACTCTCGAGCAAAACCGCCTGCGAAATCGGCTGGAGCGCGCCGCCCGCCGCGCCTTGCACGACGCGCGCAACGACGAGAAAACCAAGGCTGCCGGCCGCGCCGCAGAGCGCCGACGCGACGGTGAAAAGCACAATGCAGGAGACGAGAAATCGCTTTCGGCCGAAGAGATTTCCGAGCCAATTGGTCGCCGGGAGAATGATCGCGTTGGCCACGAGGTAACTGGTCAGGACCCAGGTGGCCTCATCCGTTGTCGCGGAAAGGTTGCCTGCAATGTGAGGCAGCGAAACGTTCGCGACCGAAGTGTCGAGCACCTCCATGAAAGTCGCGAGCATGACCGACGCGGCGATGAGCCACGGGTTATAACTCGGCTTCCAGGAGGAAGCGGCGTCGTTAGGCGAGGCGGCCACGACTCCGCCCTAACGAGTGCGAAGGCGCGCCAACCACCAGGCGGTTGCGCCGAGGACGAGCAGGATGACGAGCGCCGTCACGATCGCGACCGTCACGGCCGGGCCAAAACTCCCCTTCACTTTCACATCAGGCACAGCCGACATGCCCGGGCCGAGGACTTCCTGCACGCCCGGTTGTTCATCGAGCGCGATTTTTACCGGCACGCGCTGCACGACTTTAACGAAGTTGCCGGTCGCATTCTCCGGAGGGAGCAGGCTGAAGCGCGCGCCACTGCCGGCTTGGATGCTATCGACGTGGCCGCGCAACGGGCGCGCCGGATAAGCGTCGACGTCGACTTCCGCCGGTTGTCCCGGGCGCATCTCGGTGAGCTGGGTCTCCTTGAAATTTGCCGTCACCCAAACTTGCCGCGGCACGATCGCGAAAAGCGGCTGGCCGACCTGCACATAATTACCGGGCTCAACCGATTTGTTGGTCACGCGGCCGGCCTCGGGCGCGGTGATCTTTGTGTAGGATTTCTGCAGCGCGGCCTGCTTTAATTCCGCCTCCGCCTGCGCGACCTCGGCCTTGGCGGCACCGACTTGCGCGCGCGCCGAGCCGGCCTGTTTTCTTGCCTCATCGGCATACGCGGCTGCGGCCTGGAGCTGTTTCTGTTTCGACTCAAGCGTCGCCTGGGAAGAAGTCGCGTCCGCTTTGGAATGCTGGAAATCCTGCTTCGAAATCGCACCGCTGGCGATGAGGCCGCTGTTGCGCGCGAGATCGCCCTGCACTTTCGCGGTGTCGGCTGCCGCTGCCTCAGTGCTCGCTTTCACGGAAGCATAAGCGGCAAGCAACGTGTGCACATGTGCCACCGCTTGTTCGGCGCTCATCTGCGCATTTTCGAAGTGCGCTTTCGCGACGTCGAGAGCAGCGCGCCGCTGCGCGACCATCGCCTCGATATCGCCCGGATCGATCTCGAGCAGAACCTCACCTTTCTTCACGAGCTGGTTGTCCCGCACCTCTACCGCCGAAATCCTGCCGGCGATCTTCGGAGCGATGTTCACGATGTGCGCCTCGATAAACGCGTCGTCGGTGCTCTCGTGGGTGAGGCTGTGGAAGAAAATTGTCGCGGTGTAAAGGATCGCGAGCACAAGCACGACGGCCGCGCCAATGACGACACTGGGTCGCCGGAAGAGCGGCGTCTTCCTTTTCTCGACGATAGGATGTTTCTCCAGATCAATCAGGAGATCGGACCCCGCTTTCGGCGGGACGGACTTCCGCGCGACGGGTTCTTGTTCGATGACTGGCATAGGATGATTCGTTAGGCTTGGCTGCGCAGCCCGGCTGCGCAAAAATTGATGATCCGGCGCAGGACTGCGTCCGAACTCGTGATCCGGCAACGACCGCGTGAGGTGCAGGCGAGCACTTCCGAGTGCGCGACGGTGTGGAGGAAAACGCCATGCGCGAAATGGAGGCGCCAGTAGGCTTCGGCGTCCGAAAGCTCCGGAAGCGAGCGGCGCAGGGCGCGATGGAAGCGGCGCGTTTTCTCGGAAAATTCCTTTTCCACGAGCGGTTTCAAATAAGCGCCGGGCTCGGCCAGGGCGAGCGCGAGGAGGCGAAGAAAATCTCTCCCACTCTGGGAGCGACCCGAGACCAGATCGAGGACCGGGCGGAAAAGCGCTTCGAGAATTTTCTCGACTGCGACGGGTTCGTCCCCCGCTTCCTCTTCGAAACGATCGAGCAAGGCGAGACGCGCTTCGTTCACCGGCCGGAGGCGGCGATTCAACATCGCGAGGATGAGAGCGTCCTTGGTCGAAAAGTGATAATTGACCGCGGCGAGATTGACTTTGGCAGCGGCGGTGATCGCGCGCAGCGAGGTCGCCTCGAACCCTTTGGCGGCAACAAGACGTTCGGTTGCTTTCAGGATGGCGAGCTTGGTCGAGTGAATATCTTCCGGCATGCGACTGCAAAATAATTCAAACGTTCGTTTGAATCAAGAGAAGAATATCTGCTCGTCAAGTTGCCGCTTCTGGGAACTCAGGCTGCTTTCTTGCTCGCCGAACGCGTGCTCTTGCTCGCGCGCTTTTTCTTCTTGCCGCCTTCCGATTTGGCCAGGCTTTGCTGGAGCACGGCGACGAGGTCGATGACTTTCGAGGAAGGCTTCTTTGCCTTCGGCTTTTCTTCGATCTCTTTGCCGCCCGATTCCACCTTCTCCTCGATGACTTCGAGAAGCGCGTCGCGGTAATCGTCCTTATACTTTTCCGGATCCCACTTCGAAGTCATGTTCTCGACCAGCGCTTTGGCCATATCGATCTCGCGCTTTCCCGGTTCCATTTTCTTCGGGACATTGAGCTTTTCGGCATCGGACAGCTCCTGCGCGAAATGCATCAGCTCGAGGACGAGGGCATGCTTGAGCGGCTTCACCCCGGCGAGATATTGGCGGGTCTTGATGATGACCTTGGCGATCCCGACTTTGTTCGTCTTCGCGAGGACGTCGCGCAGCAGGACGTAGGCTTTATCGCCACCTTTCTGCGGCTCGAGGTAATACGGCTTATAAAAAAACATCGGGTCGATTTCCTCGACATCGACGAAGTCCTGGATGTCGACTGTCTGGGTTGCCTCCAGATCGACGCGCTGAAAATCTTTCTCGTTGAGCACGACGAATTTCCCCTTCTCGTACTCGTAGCCTTTCACAATTTGTTCCCAGGAAACTTCCTTGCCGTCCTTCTCGGCGACTCGCTTGTAATTAACCGGGCTGAGATCGCTCCCGCGCAGAAGCCGGAACTTTAGCTCTTCCCGCCGCGTCGCCGGATAAAGAGCGATCGGAATATTAACCAAGCCAAAGCTGATACTCCCCTTCCAGATAGCGCGCATCTCAAAGGAAAATCGCAACTGCGCCCATGATCAGCCGGATCGGCGTGATCTCGAGGCCGACTCGTAAGTCGCACCGCAGTGCGCCGAAACGCACTACTCAACCGTGCTGGCGGATAACCTAACGGTGCGACACCGAGACCGAGGGATCCTCCTGCGACAAAGCCTCACCCGGAGTTTGCCGGCCGGTCTTTTTTTGCGCTTCCTGGCTGTAGCTCTTGCTGCCGTCGGGATTATACTGCGGCTGATCGGTCAGCGGAGGATTGTTATTCGCGCAGCCGACCAGGACCAACACGCTGATGCAGAGTAGATATTTCATAAATGGCTCTCTTCTGTTCTCGGCAGCCTTTTCTGACTCGGTTCAAGCCAACTTGAGGCTGCACGAATACGGTCGAACCAGGGGGACAAAAATCAACTGGATTACAGTAACAATTTGGTAGGCAAATGAATTCCGCCGCGGGTATTCCCGCCTGGCTTATTCACACCACGCGCCGCGGCTGGATGCGCCATTTTCACCTTGCTCACAGGCGAGACCGCCCTTATTTTTCGGTCATCTATGAAAACCTTCCGCCGGTCGCTCCTACTCTCATCGGCCCTTTTCCTGGGCTTGGCCTCACTGGCATACTCCAGTTTGCCGAGCTTGCAGGTCACCGTTTCCAACTCCGCGGGGAAACTCGTCTATAAGGGAAACACCAACTCCCAGGGGCTGTTTGCCACCGCCAACCTTCCTCCGGGCTCATATATCGTTCAGTTTAATTCGACGAAGCTGAAAGGCCGCGACCTCGCGCTCGTTGTGTCTGCGGGCAAAAAGAAAGTCGTCGCCAACTCAGTGGCGGGAGCAAAATTTGCGGCAGGTGGTGTCGCCATGAAAGTGGAAGTGGAAAAGCCGATAAACCTAACCGGTCAGGTGACGGACGCCGCCGCGGCGCAGACGGCATCGAATGGCAAGGTCAAATATATCAAGGGCAAGAAATACGTTTGGTTACCGGGCGACACCAGCAGCAATCTTGGTGGCCGCTGGGTGGACGCGAGCAGCGCTGAAGGGCAACGGGTAGAGACGATCAGTACAATCGACATACGCACGATCGAGGATCGAGGTGATCCCCGGCCACCCGCGAACGGCCGCTGAGACGTCCGCGGACGCGAAGGTTTAAGACGAACCCTAGCCAACTGCCGCTTGCAGCTGCTCGAGACCGATGCCGCGCAGTTGGAAAAGCCGAATCAGCGTCTCTTCGATGAGGTTATTCGGACAAGATGCGCCGGCTGTGATCCCGACCACGACCGGACCCCCGGGTAACCAATCTTGCGCTACGACTTCGCCGCGCTGATGCAGGTCGTAGTGCAGAATTTGCTTCCCCGAAACTAACCGGCTGGCATTGAGAACGAAGTAAGTAGGAAGCTTCTCCTCGCCCATCTCGGCGAGATGCGAAGTGTTCGAGCTATTGTAGCCGCCGACGACAAGCAACAAATCCATCTTGACGTCGAGTAACTCGCGCAGCGCGTCCTGCCGCTCCTGAGTAGCGCCGCAGATCGTGTCGAAGAAGCGAAAGTTTTTCGTCGCCAATTCTGCTCCGTCACGATCGGCGACTGCTTTTTGTATGCGTCGCTGCACTTCCTCGGTCTCGCCGCGGAGCATGGTGGTCTGGTTAGCGACGCCAATGGTTCGCAGGTGAACGTCGGGATCGAAACCGGTCGAGTAGGCGCCTCGGAACCTCTCCAGAAAAGCCTGCTTATCCCCGCCGTGCCGGATGTAATCGCAGACGTAATCGGTGTCGGCCAGGGTGAGGACGACGAGGTAATGTCCTTTGCCGTCGCCGAGAGCGCGGGAACTGGTCGCCTTCGTCTCCTCGTGCTCGGCTTTGCCGTGGATGATGGAGGTGGCCGATTCGCTGGCATATTTACGAACCCGTTTCCAAACGCTCATGACGTCACCGCAAGTGGTATCAACGATCTGGCAACCTCGATCCGTGATCTGCTGCAAGATGGAAACCTCCGTGCCGAAGGCCGGCAGAATCACCACATCGTCGGGCTGCAATTCTGAGATGTCGGCCTGCTTGTTCTGGCCGGTGAGGTTCCTGATGCCTAACGACGAGATCTGTTCATTGACCTCGGGGTTATGAATGATCTCCCCCACGATGAAAAGGCGGCGATCCTTGAAGACCTTGCGCGCGGCGTAGGCGAGATCGATGGCGCGCTCGACGCCGTAACAAAAGCCGAACTGCTTGGCCAGGCGCACCGTAACGTCGCCGACCGAGATGATCCCGCCCGTACGCCGGACCTTGTCGACGATGTCGCTGCGATAATGGGCTTCGACCTGTTCCTGCACAGCGGTCATCACCTCCGGGGTGCGAAGGTTGACCTTGTTGCGCGCGGTCGTGCCGCTGGAGATGAGGTTCGCGCTCACCGGTTAATGTCGTCGCTGAGGTGGTAGTCGCAACCCGTTAGTCGCGAATGGCCTCGGTAGCGCGGAGTACGCCCGAGCCAAATCGCGCTACTCTTCGAGGAGCGGGCCTTCCGGTTTCTGGAAACCGGCGGAGGTAATCATGAGCGCGGGCTTGGGGTCGGGCGCCTTCGAGTCATCAACTCGGGTCACCTTCGGCCCGATCGTTTCGTCTTCCGGCTGCGAGTTGGCGATGTTCACCGGCGTGCCGGTGTGAACCAATGCGAAAAACTTCGGCGCGGCCTCACCATGCAGACGAACGCAGCCGTGCGTCCGCGGGTAGGGATGCACGAACCCCTGATGGAAGCCGTAGGCAGGAGCGAATTCGCACCAGTATCCCATGGGATACCCGACATAGCGCCCGGGCACATTTGCGCCGGCGTCCGCTGGAACGACGCGATCATTCTGCACCCGATAGCCGTAGGAACCGGAGCGTTTGTTCTCGATCTTGTTATAAATCGTGAAGTGGCCTTTCGGCGTTGGCTTGTTGGGCAAACCGACGGAAACGGCCGCCGCCATCAGGCAACGGTCCCCTTCCATGACGTAGACGTTCTGTTTCGAGAGCGAAAGATCGACCCGCACTTTCGATGGATCATGCGGCTTGTGCGCGGTGACGTGATACGCGCCGGTGCCGGACGGCATCGTGCTGCAACTGGTGAAGAGGGCGACGGTGGCCAGGGCGATGAGAGAGCAAAGGCGGGACAAAAAGCGCATAGGTTCCCTGAACCCATGGGGATGCATTTGTCAACCGAAGCTGCCCCTCGTTAGGCAAAAACAGCCGCGCTCCCTAGCGGCGGACGACATCGTGTGAGCGGCGCGGATTCTGCGCGATCAAATCGTCGAAACGCGGATTGGGCCGGGCGTAATCCGGGTAGGCCCGCTCCGGATGTTCCGGCTGGTAACGCCAATATTTGTACATCCAGAGCCAGGGCGAGGGATTCCGCCTAACGATCGGCTCGAAGCGATCCCAGCAGGCTTGCGCGATCTCCTGATTGGTCGCGCCCGGCGGGATCTCCAGCGGCGGGTGAAGAACAATACGGCAGCGACCGCCCGGGAGAGGCTCGGCATGCACCGGGACGATCGGCACGCCGGTTCGATTAGCGAGCCAGGCATGGGCGAAAGTGACCGAAGTCTTGAGCCCGAAACAATCGATCGCCACGGTCGGCTGATGCAGTTGCAAAGCGAGATCGACCAGGATCGCGACCGAGCCGCCGCGCCGCAATGCTTTGTAGAGCCTAACGATCCCACCATCACGCGCCACGATCTGATGGCCGGAGCGCGTGCGCAGGAAATTAAAGATCGGATCGAGCCTCTCGTTTTTGAATTCCTGCGTAATCAGGTTGCTCCTCAGCCCAACCCAGCCGGCAGCGAGGCTAAGCAGCTCGAAGTCGCCGTAATGCAGGCAGGCAAAAATGAGCGGCTTCCCCTGCTCTCCCGGCGCGCTCAGGCGATCCAGTCCTTCGAACTCGATCAAGCGCCGGAAGTTGTCGTGGTCAAGGCGCGGGCTCCAAAAGAGGTTGATCATGGTGCCGGCAAATTGTTGATACGATTGACGGGCAATGCGTGCGCGATCGGAGGAGGAATAACGCTCGCCAAAGGCGGCCTGGAGATTCTCCAGCGCGACGCTCCAGCCGTGGCGATCGCAAAGCGCCGCGAGCATGCCTGCAGCGCGACCGAGCTGCCAGGCGAGCGGGCGGGGCAGGCGCGGGATCGCGGCGGCGAGTCCGCGCACCGTCCATTCCTCCAGCCGGTAACGGAAAGATTTCCAGGGCGACCTCATTTCGCGGGCGTCGTTACGCTGGGGCCGCGCAGAACCGGCCTGGAGCGGGCCGACTCGTTGACTTGATTGAGTTTGATTTTACCTTCGCGGAAGCGTCGCCGCCGCCGCGTCTCGAAGTTGTGAAACACGTTCTTTTCGTCTGCACGGGCAACATTTGCCGGAGCCCGATGGCGTGGGGACTTTTCCGCCGGTTGCTCGGCAATCGCAAGGAGATCACGGCCGATGCCGCGGGTGTCCACGCCGTTCGCGGGCAACCCCCGAGCATGCACGCGATTGAAGTCTGCCGGAAACGAGGCGTCGATATCGCCAATTTTCGCAGCCAGCCGCTCACTGCCACGTTGGTTGATCGCGCCACCCATATTTTCGCGATGACCGGGGCGCACGTCGAGACGATTCAGCTGCTCTATCCGGAAGCGACGGAGAAGACCTTTCTGCTCCGCGAATTTGAAGAACCGGCCGCCGCCTTCTGGTGCGATCTGCCCGATCCGATCGGGATGGGTTACCACGTTTACCACGAGTGCGCCGACGCGATTGAAAAGGCTTTACCGAGTGTCCTCGCCTTCGTAGAAGAAACCGAAATGGCCCTGCCCCGCCCTTCGCGCGGAGGGGCCCCCGCAGGATCCAGCATGGGAGATATGAGTCAACACAGCGAACCGCCCACGGGCGGCGGAAGCGCTTCAGCGTCGTTAGGCGGCGGCTTGCGCAACGTCGATCCGGAGATTTTCAAGGCGATCGAAGAGGAGGAAAAACGCCAGCGTGAAAATATCGAGCTGATCGCCTCGGAGAACTTCACCAGCCGCGCGGTGATGGAAGCGCAGGGCTCCTGCCTAACGAACAAGTACGCCGAAGGCTATCCCGGGAAACGCTGGTACGGCGGTTGTGAAAACGTGGACGTCGTCGAACAGCTCGCGATCGATCGCGCCCTCAAGATTTTTGGCTCGGAGCACGTCAACGTGCAGCCGCACAGCGGCGCGCAGGCCAATATGGCGGTTTATTTCGCGGCGATAAAACCGGGCGATCGCATTCTCACCATGAACCTCGCGCACGGCGGCCATCTCACCCACGGCCATCCGGCAAATTTTTCCGGCAAGCTCTACGAGGTCACGCAATACGGAGTGAGCGAGCAGACCGAGCAGATCGATTACGATGCACTCGCCCGGCAGGCCGAGGAAGTGCGGCCTCAGCTCATCACCGCGGGCGCGTCTGCTTATCCGCGCTTCATCGATTTCCCGCGGCTCCGCCAGATCGCCGACTCGGTCGACGCGCTCCTCTTCATCGACATGGCCCACATCGCCGGACTCGTCGCGGGCGGCGAACATCCGAGCCCCGTGCCGCACGCGCATTTCGTCACCACCACGACGCACAAAAGTCTGCGCGGACCACGCGGCGGGATCGTGCTTTGCCAGGAAAAATTTGCCAAGGCGATCGACTCGTCGGTTTTCCCGGGCGTGCAAGGCGGACCTCTCATGCACGTGATCGCGGCCAAGGCGGTTTGTTTCCAGGAAGCGCTCCGGCCGGAATTCCGCGTCTATCAGAGACAAGTGGTTTTGAATGCGAAAGCGCTCGCCGCCGGGGTCGCAAAACACGGCTTCCGGATCGTCTCGGGCGGCACCGACAATCATCTCATGCTGGTCGATCTGCGGCCGAAAGAGATCAACGGCAAGGACGCGCAAAACGTGCTCGACCGCGCCGGGATCACGGTGAACAAGAACGCGATTCCGTTCGATACCTATCCGATCTTCAAGCCGGGCGGCATTCGCCTCGGCACGCCCGCGGTCACGACCCGCGGGATGAAAGAAGAAGAGATGCTCGAGATCGCTGATCTCATCGCCGAAGCGCTCGCCGGCCGCGAAGACGAGCGTGCGATCGGGAAAGTGCGGGAGCAGGTTCAGCAGCTGACGCGAAAATTTCCGCTGCCGGGGTGAGCCAATTGTAGGGCGGGCGCTTCGCCTGCCCAGTTTATGGATCGGGGCAGGCGAAGCGCCCGCCCTACAATTGCCTAACGACATCCGCCGGCGAGATTCACAAATCGAAATCAGCCCAGACCGCCGCGTGATCGCTCGCCGAATTGCTGTCGCCGGTCACGGTCGTTAGGGGAGGATATTTCGCGCGCGTTTTCTGCGCGCTGGCCCAGACTCCGCGACGCTCGATTCCCACCTCCCGCAGCCGCGGCCAGAGCCCATCCGAGACGAGCAGATAATCGATCTGATCGTTCTTGCTCGGAACGGCGTCGTCGCGATGGGTCCAGCGATCGGCGTCGTTAGGCAATTTTTCGAAGCTGTTGCGCAAACCTTCCCGCCGCAGAAGCGGCGCGAGGGAATCGGAGTTGGGCAGCTCGTTAAAATCACCCGCCACGACGACATATTGCCGCGCCAAATCGAACTGGCGCAGGATCGTCGCGACGGTTTCCGCCTGACGTTTTCGGCGCGCGTCGTTCGCCGTTTTGCTCCCGTAGCCACGGCTTTTGAAATGATTCACCAACACCCAAAGGTGATGCGTTCCCGGAATATCGATCTCGAATTGCGCGCAATCGCGGCTGAAAACCGGGTGACCGGTCGTGGCGTCGAGGTCATCCACGTGGCTGCGCATATCGAGCAACGGCCGCCGACAGAGCAACCCGACGTCGATCCCGCGTTCGTCATTTCCGTCGATTAACATGGCGTGCGGATAAGGCGCTTCTTTCAGGATCGTCTCGTTGAAACGCCGCAGGACCGGCCGGCTTTCCACTTCGATCAGGCAGAGGACGTCGGCCTTGAGTTCGTTAATGATTCGGCCGGTGTTTTCGATCGCCGGCGCCTGAATCAAATCGCGCGCCCACTCGATCGAGCCGATCCAATCTTCGCGCCCGTTAGCCACGATCTTTCCGCCGGAAAACAAACGACGCCGCGTTTCCTGGAGAAAAAAAGGACCGCTCGTTCCGGTCGCCTTGTGTTTCTTGAGGATCGCCAGCATCCGTGCCTTGTCGGCGTCGCTGTAGATTGGTTGCTCGATGAGGCGCTGCAGTTCCGCGACATCGGCCAGGACGACGGTGGTCTTGGCCGGGTCGTCGCTGTTCATCGCCTTCACCCGGCTGAAGAGGTTTTCGACGTTGTAAGTGGCGATCCGCATGGAGAACTCGGATGCCCGTTTTTTAGCGAAGCAGGTGCCGACGGACAAGGCGAAAACCGGTTGCCGTCGGGGCCAAATCTTTTCACTTAACTAATGCGCGATCTTCTGCGTAAGGTGCGCCTTCGCCTGAATTAAAAAACTATGAAGGAAAACGCCAATCCCTTGCGCGAAGGCCTCTCAAACAAGGCGGTGCCACAGCCCTGCGCCGTCGTCATCTTCGGCGCGACGGGAGATCTCACCCATCGCAAACTCGTGCCCGCGCTCTACAACATCGCCGCCGACGGCGAAATGCCGCCGGCCGTGGCCGTGATCGGTTTCGCACGTCGACCGAAGACGGATGAAGAGTTCCGCCAGGAAATGGAGGAGGCGACGAGAAAATTTTCGCGCCAGACCGTGCGCGACGAGGTCTGGGAAGGTTTTGCCCGCTCGCTTTATTATCACCAGAGCGAATTCGGCGACGAAGCCGGCTACAAAAAACTGGCCGAACGACTCGACAAACTCGACGCGGAGAGCGGCACCCGCGGGAATCGCCTTTTCTACTTCGCCGCCTCGCCCGATGCCTTCGAGACGATCATCACGAATCTGCAAAAAGCCGGCCTGAACAAGGCGCGCGAAGGCAGTTGGGCGCGCGTCATTCTGGAGAAACCGTTCGGGACCGATCTGAAGTCGGCGCGGCATCTCAACCAGATCGTGCAGGGCGCCTTCGCCGAGAATCAGACCTACCGAATCGATCACTTCCTCGGCAAGGAAACGGCCCAAAACATTTTGGTCCTGCGTTTCGCGAACGCGATTTTCGAGCCGCTCTGGAACGCGCAGAACATCGATCACGTCCAGATCACGGCCGCGGAAACGTTAGGCGTGGAGAATCGCGCCGGCTATTACGAAGGCGCGGGCGCGCTGCGCGACATGGTGCAGAACCATCTCCTGCAACTCCTCTGCCTCGTCGCGATGGAGCCGCCGACCGATCTCGGCGCAGACAGCATTCGCGATGAAAAAGTGAAAGTCGTCAGGTCGCTCCGGCGTTTCAAACTCGAGGAAGTGGGCAAGGACGTCGTGCGCGGGCAATACGCGGAGGGCGCCATCGCCGGCAAACCGGCGGCCGCTTATCGCGCGGAGAAAAACGTCGATCCGAAATCGCATACCGAGACCTTCGTCGCGCTCAAATTACGCGTCGATAGCTGGCGTTGGGCGAACGTGCCGTTCTACGTCCGGGTCGGCAAACGACTCCCGAAATCCGGCACGGAAATTTCCGTGCACTTCAAGAAAGCGCCGCAGGTTTTGTTCAATCGCGAATCGCAGGCGCTCGATCAAAACGTCCTCGTCATTCGCATCCAGCCCGACGAAGGCATTTCGCTTCGGATGCAGGCAAAAGTGCCCGGCACCAGTTTCCGGATCGAATCGGTCAAGATGGATTTTCATTATGGAACCTCCTTCGGCAAAGCGAGTCCGGAGGCCTACGAACGCCTCCTCCTCGATGCGATGAGCGGCGACGCCACGCTCTTCGCGCGCCGCGACGAAGTCGAGCAAGCCTGGACCTTTATCGACACGATCGAAGAAGCGTGGGCCAAAAAAGAAGACGCTCCGAAACTGGCAACCTATCCCGCCGGCTCTTGGGGACCGGAGGAAGCCGACGAATTGCTCGCCCGCGATGGGCGGACTTGGAGAAGATTGTGAGAAACGAAGATCGCTCCACCACCGTTGACATCCCAAGCTTTGCAAGGGACCTCGCGGATAAATTGCGGCCTTCTTTACCTAACGACGCCCGGGATTACCCGCGAGGTCCTTCGCCGTCTGCGCGGCTCAGGATGACAACCGGGAGATAAGCGTATGCCCGCCGCCACAGAAACTTTTGCCCCCGGGATGCCGGTCGAGATCGCGAAGATCGACAAGGAGTTGAAGAAGCTCTGGGAAGAATCCGGCGGCGCCGCCACCCGCGCCTCGCTCATCAATCTCGCGGTCTACAGCGAGGCGCCGGATTCGTTAGGCAAAAACACCGCGCTCATTTCCGAGATCACGGAAGACCATGCCTGCCGGGCCATCGTCATCGCGGCCGATCCGGCCGCGCTGCAGAGCGAGGTGCAGGCCTGGATCAGCGCGCATTGCCACGTCACCCGGGCGGGGAGCAAACAGATCTGCTCGGAACAACTTTCCTTTTCGCTCAAGGGGAAATCCGCCGCGCTCCTTCCCAATATCGTTTTCGCTCAGCTCGACTCCGACCTGCCGCTCAACCTTTGGTGGCAGGAGGAATTTACGGCGCCGATGGACGCACAACTCTGGGCCTGGGTCGATCGCGTCATCTACGACAGCCAGACGTGGACGAATTTCTGCGAACAAATGGACCTCGTCCGGACCGCCCAGGAAGAAGCGCGCCAGCGCATCGTGCTCTGCGATCTCAACTGGGTGCGGCTCGTCCACCTCCGCATTGCGCTCGCGCAGTTTTTCGATCATCCGGCGACGTATCATCATCTTGATGAGCTCCACGCGCTCGAGATCGAGTATGCGCCCGGATATCGTTCGACTGCGCTGCTCCTCATCGGATGGCTCGCGGCCCAACTGGAGTGGGAAAAAGGCAGCGGCCAGGGCGACTCGTTAGGGTTCGAGAAGGAAGACGGCGACGGACTGCGCAAAATCTCGGTCCGGCTCGCCGAAAAAGCGGGCGAGCCGATCGGGCAGGTTACGGTGCGAAGCGAGAGCGCCGAGTTCCGAGTCGCGCACGCGGTCGGGGCGGATTTGCTGGAAGTTCATTTCGGTCGCATCAAGGGGCGCAAAATGCAGCAGGTCCTGCCGGCCGGGAAAAGCGATCCGGTCAGCCTGGTGCAGGAGGAGCTGATGCGCGGCGGGCCTCACCGCGTCTACCTGCGCGCGGTCGAAAAGGTGCGCGCGTTGCTGTAGACGCTTCGCTCTGCGAAGCGCGGGTCTGCGCGTCGCTCGCGTGCGCCCCTCCGCTCCGCTCGCGCCTCCCAGAAGGAGGCGTCTACACCGCCTGCGCTTGCCTAACGAGCTCGGGATCTTGCAGACGCGCATCGTAAACTTCCGACCAGGTCTGCTGATTCATCGAGCACATCGGGACCGCTTCCCAGACGCCGTTGCGTTTGACCGCTCCCTTGAAAACACAAGAGTCGAGCCGCGCCCTAACGACTGGATCGTGCTCCGCGTTGGCCACCTGAGCGGCGTCCATGAAGTTGTGGATCCCCACCCCGACGGTGTGGACCTGCCCGCGCAACAACGAGCGAAAAATTTCCGGCGGCGCGTTCCGCGAGATCATGTAGCGAAAAAGACGATAGAGGATTTTCACGGCCAGAACTGGATGCTGCATGAGCACGCCGGCGAGGCGAAACGGCGGGGTGCCCGCGTCATCGTTGACCAGCGACAAGCCGCCAACCTTGCGCAGCACTTCCCCGAAGAACTTATCGAATTTCTTGTCGTCCGGGAGGAGCGGAAAGATTTTCCCGGAAGGCCGCGCGACGAGGAGCGGCGCCCAGCTGTTGCAATCGGGATGCCCGAAAATGGAAACGTCGCGGCGCAGCGGCAGGCCGACGCCTTCGCAGATTTTTTCCCAGACGTCGTCAGGCGTGATCGGCCGCTCCGAGTAAATCGTGCGGCCGGTATCGGCTTCCGGTTGGAAGCTGATCATGCGCCAGATGTGAGTGCGCTCCGGATCGGCCAGATACCAGCGCAACACTTCCGGCACGTCGTCGATGTTCTTGCGCGTGACCGTAAAACTGAGCGCGTATTCGAGCGGCGCGCCGGTCTTGGCGCGCACTCGTTTGGCCAGATCGGTAAAGGCCTGCCTAACGGGATGGAGATCGGCTTCCGATTTGATCCGGCCGATCGGATAACCGTGCCGGCCGGCCTGGGTCATATCGACGTGCACCGAGATTTGGCGCAGGCCGCCTTCGAGGACGAGACGCTCGAGAAATTCCGGATGCTCGATCAACGTCTGGCCGTGGGTCATGAGCATCGGAATCGAGCCGACTGAATAGGCGTATTTCACGATCTCGATGAGTTCGTTAGGCCGGCCCGCCCGCCAGTAAGCATCGGCGACATCGCCGCCCGTGATTTGCAATCCGCCGCCGGGCCCCTGGAAACGCCGGTTCGCGTCGATCTGCTCTTTGACCTGGGCGAGCGAGGGAATCGGGACGGAGTTTGCGTTCTTCGGCAGATAACAATGCGTGCAGTGAAACGAGCAGTAGCTCGCGCCCAAGGTGAAGCCGCAGTGGGTGAGGTGCCGTCCGGCGATCTGGTTGTCGGTCTGCAGTTCCGCGGGGAGCGAATCCCAGCGTTCTTTCAGCACGCGCGCCTTTTCCTCCGTGATCGGATGCCGAAAAGCCCGCCAGCGCGCGCCCCAGACTTCCGTGCTCGTTCCCACGCTCAATTACTTCGCCTCATTCAATGACCAGTCGTAGTCCTGGTAGGTTATTTTGACGTCGTTAGGCAAAGGCTCGCTTCGCCGTTTGTTGATGAAGGCGAGCGGGCCGCCGACCGCTTTGAAGTCGTCCTTGTACCAGTTGAAAATCGCGGAGAGCGCGGCGGTTTTTTTCCCCGGCGAATAGTCGACGCCTTTCGTCGAGTTCACGAAAGCGGTCGCGAGTTTCTCGAGTTGCCCGTCGAGCTGATCCGCCCGGAAAGGCTCCGGATTGAGCGGCGGGCAACTTCGGCTCGCGCAATTGAGCGCGAAATGGACACGCGGCTCGTTGAACTTCGGGCGAATAATATCCTTCTCCAGATGATTGAAGCTCATCGGCTCGCCCGCGACCTTGATCCGCTGGCCGGTGAAAAAGGTGAAGAGCAAATCCTTCACGCTTTTCGTCGGATATTTGCCGAGCGCTTCGTGCAGGATCCAGGCGTTGTAGGCGTTGAGATAAAAGGCGAGCTGCTCTTTTTTGCCCAGGCTCGAGACCTTCTCGCGGGCGATCCCGTCGACGACTTGCTGGATGGCTTGCATGTCGGCGGCGTTACCTTTCCAGGTAGAATATTTCACCCCGCTGCTCGTGACGTATTTGCCGAGCAGACTGCCGTAGGTCTCGATCCATTGCGGAGAATGTTCCGCCCGGGAAAGGCCCGCGGATGCCAGAAAGATTACGCCGCATAAGAGCGCGCGGAGGAGATGGCGAGTGGTCTTCATGGTCTAACGATGAAGCCACGCGCCTAGCGCTGCAAGATGCAACGAGTACCTGGAGCGTGTTCCGCACTTTGGCCGGTGTCCGACCTACGCCCAGGGAAACCCGGTGTAGCGTGCGCTGTCCTCAGCGCATCGCTAGCACGTCCGTCTTCCGTGGCGCCAGCTTCCAGCTGCGAGATTCTGACAGCCGAAACTTCTCGATTGACCAATCTCGCAAGCTAGAAGCTCGCGCCACGGAGGAACGTGCTGCTCGCGGGTTCTACGCGGCGAACTGCTGGAAAAGTTCGCGCAAGGTCCGCGCGCTTTTCTCGATCGCGAAAAGCTCGGCCGCGCGGCGACGCCCGGCCTCGCCTAACGACTGCGCGCGGGTCTGATCGCGCGAGGAGACTCGCGAGCGCATCGGCCAGCGCGGCGGGCGCGTGTTCGGGCACGAGCAAACCGGTCTCGCCCTCGAGCACCATCTCGGGAACGCCGCCGAGCGGAGTCGAGACGACAGGCAAACCGGCGGCCATTGCTTCCATCACGACGGTTGGCAGGTTGTCCATTCCCCCACCCGCTTCGGCGACACAGGGGAGAGCGAAGATCGCGCTTCGCGCCAGCCGCCGGCTGACTTCGGTCTGCGACTGCGGACCGGCGAGCAGAACGCTTTTCGTTAGGTCAGCGCTCGCGATTTGCCCGCGCAAGGCCGTTTCGAGCGGTCCTTCTCCGATGATTTCCGCTTGGAAATCGAGGCCGCGTTCGCGCAGGAGGCGGCAGGCTTCGATCAGATCGGAAAAGCCCTTCTTCTCGATCAGCCGGCCGACGGAAATAATCGTCGGAGGCGCCCCGCCGGCTACGGCCTGCGGAAAACGGCTGAGATCGATCCCGTTGTAGACCCGATAAATTTTCGCCGCCGCGTCCGGATATTTCTCGCGCAGAAAACGCACCCCAAAATCGCTCACCGTCACGACCCCGCGCGCGGCGCCGATCAGATCGCCTAACGAAATCGCAAAGGGCTTTGGCGAAAAGATATCGTTGGCGTGCGCGGTGAAGCTGTAACCGATTCCGAAGAAGCGCTCGATCCAGAAGGCGGTGCGCGCCGCCAGCCCGGCGAAGTGCGCGTGCAGATGGCGCACGCCTAAAGTCTGCAACCGCGGCCCGAGCCAGGCCGCTTGATAGAGCCGCAGAAAATCGGTCTTTCGACCCCAGGATTTGATCTCGACTTCGGCTGCTGATGGCAGCTTGCATTTGCGCAAAGCGCGATCCACTTCCCGCCCGAGCCGCTCGTCATCCGGCAAGTATTCCACCGCCGCGACGATCGCGGGATCCCAATCCTGCGGCGGCTCGTCCCTCGGGCGGCGGACTGAAAAGAGCGCAGGCGCAAACCCCTGCCGGCGCAGTTCCGCGACTTCCCGATAGCAAAAAGTCTGGGTGAACGAAGGGAACCGCTCAAAGAGATAAGCGTGGGTCATGGCGAAGGATTACCCGCCGAATTCGGAATTGGAAAGCGGCGTGTCCCGCAATTTTGGCCTGAAATCGGCCCGAGCCCGCACGACTCTTGCTATAAAACCGGCGTGACGCAGCGCGATTTCTTTTCCTATTGCACTTCCCTGCGCCTGATCGAGTTGAAAGCGATCGGCGCGCTCTCTCAAGTCCGGCACTTGGAGCAAAACGATCTCATCTATTCCGCTGGGAGCGAAGCCGAGAATCTCTTCATCATCAATCGTGGCGCAGTCGAGCTGGTCCCGAAAACGACCCGCCTGGGCATCCCGGCGACCCTCCTCTCCCGCGGCGATATTTTTGGCGAGATGGGCGCTCTCGTCAGTCATGTGCGCGATCATTCCGCGCGCGCCCGCGCCGCTGTGAGTGTGCAATGTTTTCGGCGAGACGATTTCCCGGAGCTGCTGCGGCGGGTGCCTTCGTTCTTTCTATTCCTCTCGGAGAAACTGGCCAGTCGCCTCTTCCAGGCGACCGAGCTGGCGCGTTCGCAAAACAATTCGCTCGAGCTCACCGGCAGCCTGGCCAATTTCGATGTCGTAACCGTTTACCAGACGATCATGCAATCGCGTCAGACCGGTCTGCTCAAAATCGCGGACCACCACGGAAACACGATTTCCGAATTCTATTTCGAGAAAGGGACGCCGCGCTGGGGGCGCTTCGACCACCTCGTCGGTGAGGAGGCTTTCTGGGAACTCTTTCTGCACAACCGCACTGGCGAGAGCTTTTCCTTCTCCGAAGTCACGCCTGCCCAAAGCACCGGCCCGGAAGGCAGCACGCTTACGCGCAAGCCGGACGAGGCGTTGATCACGGCGATTCACATGCGCGATCAGCTCGACGATGTGCGCCGGCGTCTGCGTGACGATTCGGTGACCTTGCTGCGCAAGAAGTTGAACCTGACCTGGGACAATCCCGAAATGGCCGACCTGCGTCCGGCCGCGGAAACGGTCTGGCAACTTGCCTACAGCCGGCAAATTTCGCTTGGCGATTTGTATCGCGAATGCACTTTTTGCGAGCTGAAAATTTATCGCGCGGTCGATGAGATGGTCCGCACCGGCCTGCTCGCTCTCGGGGTCCTGGCGCCCAAAGGAATGCTGGTGGCGAACTGAATGAAAACAGCCTGCCTGAAACTCTGTGCCCTCAGCCTCGCGGCATTGCTCCTGCCGGGATGTTCGATGATGACACAGAGCGGCCGACAGCAGGCCGCCTACCAGCGCTACGTCCATAAAATGAGTCTCGGCCGCGCCAAACAGCAAAGGATGTTTCATTCCAAAGATCGCCCCATGATGCCGGTGACGGAGCCGAGCGAACCGGTCGAGTCCTCCGGACCGATGTCGGTCAGCAGCAGCGAGAGCGGTTAGGAACGCTCGATTGGGACTGGCCGGCCGGACTGATCGACCGCCACGTAGGTGAAGACGGCCCGCGTCACGAGTGTCTGTTCGGTCCGCATGTAACGTTGCACCCACACTTCGACCGGGATTTTCATCGAGGTGCGACCAACCGATTCGACCCAGGCATAACAGGCAACCGTGTCCCCCACTCGCACCGGCTGGAGAAACGACATTCCGTCCACCGCCACCGTCACAACGCGCGTCTTCGCCTTTTTCGTGGCGAGAATCCCGCTGCCCAAATCCATCTGCGCCATCAACCAGCCGCCGAAGATGTCGCCGTTGGGATTGGTATCTTTCGGCATCGCGACCGTGCGCGTGACCAGCTCGCCCTTCGGGATTTCCGTTGCGTCCATCGACGCGCAGGATAGCACGACTTCCCCTCTCCCTCCTACTCGTGCTCCTGCTCGTAATCGTAATCGTAATCGTGGCGCGAGAAGGAGTTCAGAGGATCAGCATGCAATCGCCGTAGCTATAAAAGCGATAGCCTTCACGGACTGCTTCGGCGTAGGCCTCAAGTACGAACTCCCGGCCCGCCAACGCCGCCACCAGCATCAGCAAAGTCGAGCGCGGAAGGTGGAAATTCGTGAGCAGTCGATCGACCGCGCGGAACTGATAAGGAGGATAAATGAAGATGTCGGTGGCGCCCTCCTGCGCGCAAAGCCGACCCTCGACCCGCGCCGCAGATTCGAGCACGCGCACCGAGGTGGTGCCGACCGCGAGCACCCGTTGCGCGGCGTTGATCGCCGCCGCGGCTTCACTCGTGATCGTGTAGCGCTCGGCATGCATGCGATGCTCCGCGACGGTCTCACTTTGCACCGGCCGAAAAGTTCCCGTGCCGACATGCAGCGTGACAAAAGCGTGCGGCAACTGCGCCAGAATTTCTGCCGTGAAATGGAGCCCGGCCGTCGGCGCCGCGACTGCGCCCGGCGCTTGCGCGAAGACGGTTTGGTAACGCGTCGCGTCCTCCGCATCGCTCGGCCGATTGAGATAAGGCGGCAAGGGAATCGCACCACCGCAATAAGGATCGAGCGGTCGCTCGAACCTGACGAGTCGCTCGCCCGCGTCGTAAATTTCCTGCACGCGGCCGGTCACGCCGTCGAGAACGACCGTCGCTCCTACGCGCATTTTGCGGCCCGGTTTCACGAGACATCTCCAATCTCGCGCGTCCACCTGTTCGAGGAACAAGAACTCGATCGCGCCGTCGTCGGAAAAGCGCCGCGCCGGAAGCACCCGGGTATCGTTCAGGACCAGCAAGTCGCCTGGCCTAACGAATTTCGGCAGCTCGACAAAGCGCCGATGCGCGATCGTTAGGCTGGCGCGATCAAGCACCATCATGCGGGCGTCCTCGCGCCGCGGGAGCGGTCTTTGCGCGATCAATTTTTCCGGCAACTCGAAATCGTAATCCCGTAACAGCTCGCTCATCTTCGGCCGCACCATCAAAGGAATTGCCGCTGCGCGCAAAATCCCCAAAGATGATTGGCGACATGAGCGAATTCGCGAGCGCCCTCGATTCCGTCCTCAGCGCGCTCGAACGTCTGCGTCGCGAGAGCGACCAATTGCCCCGCGGCCAGTTTCCGCGCCCTCGATCGACTACTGCGCGTCACTCCGCCCGAGATCGCGGGCAAAGAGCAGCGCCTCGCCCCGGTGCGGGAACGCGTCGCAGTCTGCCTGCGCTGTCCGCATCTCGCCAGCAGCCGCACCCAGACTGTTTTCGGCGTCGGCAGCGTCAATGCCGAATTGATGTTTATCGGCGAAGCGCCCGGCGCTGACGAAGATCGCCGCGGCGAGCCTTTTGTCGGCCGCGCCGGACAGCTCCTCACCAAGATCATCGCCGCGATGGGCTTTGCCCGGGAGGAAGTTTACATCGCCAACGTCCTCAAATGCCGACCCGACATGCCGGCGGGCGCGCCCGGCAATCGTCCACCCACGCCTAACGAAATGGCAACCTGCCTTCCCTACCTGATCGAGCAGATCGAGATCATCGGCCCGCGCGTCCTCGTCGCCCTCGGCGCGACCGCGGTCGAAGGCTTGCTCGAAATCCGCGAACCGATGGGACGGCTCCGCGGTCGCTGGCATTCCTACCAGGAGACGCCGCTCATGATCACGTATCACCCCTCCTATTTGCTGCGCAACCAGAGCAACACCGAGAAGCGCAAAGTCTGGGAGGACATGCTCCTCGTCCTGGAGCGGCTGGAGCGTCCGATCACGGAAAAGCAGCGCGCTTATTTTCGTTAGGCACGAGCACCCGAGCCGTAGGTAGCAAGGCCTCCGCGCAGCTGTTCGATCGTGGCGCGAGCATCTTGCTTGCGCGTTTCACCTCGCAAGCTGGAAGCTCGCGCCACCGCGGACAGGACGAAATCGGAAAAAAATCTCGCCAATCTGCATCCGCCGGGGAATATCAGGCGAAGAAATCGAATCCTATTGCCGTGAAGCGTCGCGCTGTTCTTGTCTTTGCCCATTCTGCCGGATTCGATCTTTCCCGGCGCTGTCTCCCGCGTTCGCTGCAACCTCTGCTCGCACTGCGCGGGCTGGAACCTGCGGGAATCGATGCTGATTTTCACTTTTTCACGAACGCGAAACGGCCCGGCGCGCGCACCGGCTTTCAATTTCATGAGCAGCGCGGCGCCACTTTCGGTGCGCGTCTCGAGGCCGCGACCGAGGAGCTCGGGCGGCTCGGTTATGAGGAGGTTGTCGTTATCGGGTCGGATTGTCCGGGCCTGAAGAACGCCGATATCGCGTCTGCATTCGGCGCCCTGGCGAAGAAGCGGCTTGTCCTGGGTCCCGATCATCGGGGCGGCTGCTACCTGATTGGGTTGCGCGCGAACGACCGATACCTCCTCGGCGGGATACGTTGGAATTGCGACCGCGATCGCACTCAGCTCAAGGCGCGCGTCGATCCCGCTGAGGTCGAGCTCCTCGCCACGAAAGAGGACCTCGATTCCTGGGCGGACGTCCGTTTGCTCGCGCGCGCCGGTCATTCTCTCGCGCAATTCGTCGTCCGGCTTGCCCAGCTCGAAAAAACTTCGCGCACGTTCTTCGTCGATCTCAGTGCGCAATATGTGCGTGAGCGCGGGCAGATGCCGCCCCCGGCTTACGCTCGTTAGTCTACGCCTTTCCCTTTCGCACCAGCCGATCCGCTGGCCCGTTCGCCTAACGAACGGCCCGTTTTCCATCGTTCGTTTATTTCCACCATCCAATTATGAGCACACTAAACGCAGAGACTGCTGTCAGAGAACGCTACGCCGCCGGCGCCCAGGCGACCGAGGCGCGACTTTGTTGCCCGGTCGAATACAACGGCGAATACCTTAAAATCATTCCGCGGGAAGTGATCGAGCGCGATTACGGTTGCGGCGATCCAAGCAAGTATGTGCGCGAGGGCGAGACGGTGCTCGATCTCGGCAGCGGCACCGGAAAAATTTGCTTCATCGCGGCGCAGATCGTCGGCACGCAAGGCAAGGTCATCGGCGTCGATATGACCGACGAAATGCTCGGAGTGGCGCGAAGGAATGCGCCGATCGTGGCGGAGAAAATCGGCTACGCGAATGTCGAGTTCCGCAAGGGCCGCATTCAGGATCTGGCACTTGATTTGGAAAAGCTCGACGCGGAATTGCAGGCGCGGCCAATCACCGATGCCGCTTCTTTCCTTCGCGCCGACCAGCTCGCGCAAGAGCTGCGAGTAAAGCATCCGCTCGTCGCGAGCGAGACGGTCGACCTGGTGGTCTCAAATTGCGTCCTCAATCTGGTCGAGTCGAAATCGAAGCGACAACTTTTCGAGGAAATTTTTCGCGTTCTCCGCAAAGGCGGACGCGCCGTCATCTCCGACATCGTTTGCGACGAGGAAGTGCCCGAGCATTTGCAAGAAGACCCGGAGCTTTGGAGCGGTTGCATCTCCGGTGCGCTGACCGAAGAGGGCTTTCTCCAGGCCTTCAGTGAGGCCGGCTTTTACGGAATCCAGATCCTGCAGCGCGACGAAAAGCCATGGCAAACGGTCGAAGGAATCGAGTTTCGTTCCGTCACGATCGAGGCGTTCAAAGGGAAGCAGGGGCCCTGTTTTGAACGCAACCAGGCGGTCATTTATCGTGGGCCGTTCCGCGAAGTGCTCGATGACGATAATCACCGGATGGAGCGCGGGGTGCGTTATGCGGTTTGCGACAAGACCTACAATCTTTACCGGAAAGCGCCTTATCGCGACTTCTTCGAATTTGTCGAGCCGCTGACTGATATTCCTCTTGAAAACGCACGGCCGTTCGACTGTTCGCGCACCGCGCGACGGCATGCAAAAGAGACGAAAGGTCAGGATTACAAAGCGACGGCCGTAGCGAGCAGTTGCTGCGATGGGGGCAACTGCTGTTGAACGCGATGAAGCGCCAGGTCCTTTTCGTCTGCA
Source organism: uncultured Verrucomicrobiae bacterium (assembly GCA_963792775.1). Classification (GTDB taxonomy): domain Bacteria; phylum Verrucomicrobiota; class Verrucomicrobiia; order Chthoniobacterales; family UBA10450; genus Palsa-1392. The sequence goes on from CAWBXU010000003.1 coordinate 226,322, forward strand.
TCCACAACAGCGCACGCAGCCAAATGGCGGAAGCGTTCCTCAACCAGCGCTGCGGCGATTTTTTCGCGGCGGAAAGCGCCGGGCTCGAGCCGGGAAAATTGAATCCGCTCGTCGGGGAAGTGCTGCGCGAGGAGGGGCTCGATATCTCCGGCAAAGCGACCCGTAGCGTCGAGGCGGTTTTGGCGGCGGGGGCGCAGTTTGATTACGTCATCACGGTTTGCGATGAAGGAAGCGCGGCCGGCTGTCCGGTTTTCCCGGGCGGCGGCGAGCGACGGCACTGGAGCTTTCCTGATCCCTCGGGCTTTAACGGCACGCGCGAGGAGTGCCTCAAGCAAACGCGTCAGGTGCGCGATCTCATCGCCGGGCGCGTCGCCAGCTGGTGCGCCGAGAAGTGCGTTCCGGCCTAACGAATACACCGATGGCCGAAACGATCCGCGCAACCAAGCCCGAGCCACCACCGCACGCCGGCGCGGAAGTGGAGGTGGCGCACACGCCCATTTGGCTCTTTTTCTGCGACGCTTACCGGGCCTGATTTCATGATCCCGATCGCCCTCTTCCTCGCGACCTGTTTTCTCGCCTATTCGAATGGCGCGAACGACAACTTCAAGGGCGTCGCCTCGCTCTACGGCTGCGGCGCCGCGAGCTATCGCGCCGCCATTACCTGGGCCACCGTCACCACTTTTGCCGGATCCATTTCCGCGATCTTTCTGGCCGAGGCCTTGCTAAGAAAGTTCTCCGGCAAGGGGCTCGTGCCTGATGCGCTTATCGCTTCGGAGCCATTTTTGTTGTCGGTCGCACTCGGCGCGGCCGTCACCGTCATCCTCGCGACTTATCTAGGATTCCCGGTCTCCACCACGCATGGACTCATGGGAGCGCTCATCGGTTGCGGCCTCGTCGCCACCGGCGCCGGTGTAAACTTAGCCTCGTTAGGCAAAGGCTTCGTTCTGCCGCTCCTCTTCAGTCCACTCCTCGCCATTCTTCTCGGGGCGACTCTTTATTTCGTCCTCCGCGCACTCCGGCTCGGGCTCGGGATTTCGAAGGAGCTCTGCGTTTGCGTCGACTGCGAAGAACGGGTTATCGCCCTCCCCCAGCCCGGCTGGCTCGAGATGCGCGGGAGTGCGCCCTCATTCGTCCTCACCGTCGATGAAGCGGCCAACTGTCGCGAGCGCTACGCGGGCGAAATCTGCGGCATCACTTCGCAACAGGTTATGGATGCGGCCCACTTCCTGAGCGCGGGCGTGGTCAGCTTCGCCCGCGGACTGAACGACACGCCCAAGATGGTCGCGATGCTCCTACTCTTCAAAGCGCTCGATCTGCGCTGGGGATTCTTCGCCATCGCCACGATGATGGCGATCGGCAGTCTGCTCCATTCGCGCAGGATCGCCGAGACGATGAGCCGCAAGTTGACCCGGATGAATCACGGGCAGGGATTTACCGCCAATCTCACCACCGGCATCCTGGTCATCCTCGCAAGCACCTTCGGCCTGCCGGTTTCCACCACCCACGTCGCCGTCGGCTCGCTCTTCGGCATTGGCCTAACGACCGGGCAGGCGGACAGCGGCGTCATGTTCAAGATCGCTCTCTCCTGGATCGTCACCCTCCCCTGCGCCGCGCTTCTCGGCGCGGGCGTCTACTGGGGACTGCTGCGGTTCGTCTCATGACCATCGCCCTCCGCGAAGTAAACGAAAGAAGCGCGCACGAAAGCCCGCCATTTCTTCCCCTCACCTCGCTCGACGCGCTCTGGTTCCAGGTCTCGGGCACGCTTTGCAATTTGCGCTGCAACCATTGCTTCATCTCCTGCGCGCCGGATAACCACACGCTCGGCCTCATGACCTTCGCCCAGTTTAAGCCGCATCTCGACGAGTCCGTTAGGCGCGGAGTGAAGGAATATTATTTCACCGGGGGCGAACCTTTCATCAACCCCGCGATCTTCGAAATCCTGGAAGCGACGCTCGCAGTTGGACCGGCCACCGTCCTGACCAACGCCACTCGTTTCACTGAGGAAAAAATCGCGCGCCTCGCCAGGCTGCGCGACGCGTCGGAGTATTCGCTCGAGCTGCGCGTGAGCATTGACGGCTTTTCTCCCGAGACGAACGACCCGATCCGCGGCCCGGGCACTTTCGACCAGGCGATCGAAGGCGTGCGGATGCTCGTGTCCGCCGGTTTCCTTCCCATCATTACTTCGATGCGCTCCTGGCCGATGCACGAGGACGACGAGTTTCTGCGTGAATTCAAAAGCCGCCTCGCGGAAATCGGCTACACCCGGCCGCGCATGAAGCTGCTCCCTTCGCTCAAGATCGGGCAGGAAGCGTTGCGCGATCATGGTTACGGAAAATTCGAATTCATCACCGAGGAAATGATGCGCGACTATGATGCGACACAGTTGCTTTGCCACAATAGCCGGGTGGTCAGCGATCGCGGCGTGCACGTTTGCCCGATCCTGGTCGACCAGCCGGATGCGAATCTGGGAACCGACCTGAACGATGCGATGAAAGGTTACCGGCTTCGCCATCACGCCTGCATCACCTGTTATCGGTTCGGCGCGCTCTGCTCGAATGCCGGCTCGCAGGGTTTGGAAAATAGCCGCCTCGCCCGTTCCGGTGCGGAAGCGAATCCGGCCCTGGGCAGCGCGCCTAACGAACGCTGATGAACCCTGAGCGAAAAAAAATTGCAATAATCGGCGCCGGTCCCGTCGGTTTGGAAGCGGCGCTGACCGCTCTCGACCGCGGCTACGAAATCAATCTCTACGAGCGAGGCGAAATCGCGGATGCGGTCAGGCAGTGGGGACACGTCCGCATGTTCTCGCCGTTCGAAATGAACACGTCGCAACTTGGCTTGGCTCGGCTTCACGTCGCCGGCGTGCGTTTGCCGAAACCGGAGGTTTTGCAAACCGGCGCTCAATTTCGCGAAACATATTTGTTGCCGCTGGCCCGTATCCTGGCTCCCCACATTCAGGAAAACTGCGAGGTCCTGGCGATTGGCCGGTCGCGCCGACTGAAAGGCGATTTTATTGCCGACCCGCAACGTGGGACGTCGCCCTTTCGCCTCCTGCTCCGAGACAGCAACGGCGAGCGAATCGAATCCTCCGATGTCGTTCTGGATTGCAGCGGAACCTTTGCGCAGCCGAACTCGCTCGGTGATGGCGGCATCCCGGTCCCCGGCGAGGCGACCAGTTCTGCGCGGGTCCAATACGGGCATTCCCAACTTTTCCAACGGCGCCCGCGATCGCTTCGCAGGTCGGCGCGTGCTCGTGATCGGAGCCGGCCATTCGGCGGCAACCGCAATCAGCGCCCTGGCGGAAATCCAGAGGCAACCCGAAATCACCTGGTTGATCCGACGCGAGTGTCGAGTGCCCGCGGTGGAAATTCCGAACGATCCTTTGCCGGAGCGTTCTCAACTCGCGGCGATCGCGAATCGTCTTGCCCGGGACGGACAAGTGCGACTCTTGACCGGCGCGTCGATCGAAGCGACTGGCTCCGAAGACCGGACGGCATCGAAGTGCATTGGAGCGATCCTCGCGGGAGAACGAGCACGCTGCTAGTTGATGAAATCATCGCCGCGACGGGATTCCGTCCGGATCTTTCGCTGACTCGCGAGCTGCAGGTCCAAACCTGCTGGGCCACGGAGGGGACCTATCCTCTCGCCGCTTCATTGTTAGGCGATACAGGCGCTGATTGCCTGGCCGCGCCGGCGGGTGGCGCGGAAATGTTGCTCCATCCCGAGCCCGGCTATTTCACCCTCGGCATGAAAAGCTATGGCCGGAGCCCCAACTTTCTTCTCCGCACCGGATACGAACAAGTTGCCGCGGTCTTCGATTGGCTCGCGCGAGAAGGAGAGCTGACTGCCCTATGACGGAGACGATCGCACTTTTTGGTGGAGTCTATTCGAACCACCTCGCGCTCGCCGCGCTCCTCGAGGACGCGCCGCGACGTGGCGCGCGCCAAATTTATTGCCTCGGGGATCTCGGCGCCTTCGGCCCTAACCCGGACAAGGTTTTCCCGCTCCTGCGGGATGCGAAGGTGCCGGTCGTGCAAGGCAACTACGACAACTCGGTTGGAAACGGTCTGGCTGATTGCCAATGCGGATATACCGACCCGAAGGACAATTACTTCGCCCGCCTCTCCTACGACTACACATTTCAAAAAACCTCACCGGACAACAAAAACTGGATGCGCGACCTGCCGGGCGAAATTCGGCTCGAACTCAATGGAGTTCGTGTGTTGCTCTGCCACGGATCGCCGCGAAGAATGAATGAGTTTCTCTGGGAAACGACCACGTCCGCCGCTTTTCTGGAAAGCCTCTGCGACCTGCATGCCGCCGACGTGATTATCGGTACACACACTGGGTTGCATTGGCACCGCCAGCTCGCGAATGGACGCCATTTCGTCAATTGCGGGGCGATCGGCCGGCCCGCGAACGACGGTTGCACCAACGTTTGGTACGCTTTGCTCCGGGTCGGCGCCGACGGGCGGTCGCGGTGGATTTCATTTCACTGCACTACGAACACGAACAGCTCGCGGCGGAAATGCGCGCGGAAGGGTTACCTAACGAGTTTATCCAAACCATCGAGACGGGTTGGTGGACGACCTGTCTCGAGGTGCTTCCGACGAAAGAACGCGCTCGCGGCGTTTACTAGACTGCTGCGCCACGAGGCAGAGGTTCCTCAGAGTCGGTGCGAGCGGTCGGAATGCTTCGTTGGACAATCCCCGGGCGCAAATCGAGAGTCGGACATTCGCCGTCGTCCCCGTAGTTCAACGGATAGAACAAGGGTTTCCTAAACCTTAAATGTGGGTTCGATTCCCGCCGGGGACACTGCCCTGATTACGCGCAAACCGGAACCGTGCGTCTGTCGTGATGACGCGAAACGTATAAGGGAGGAGATCGGCGCATTTCATGCTTTCTCACAATGCGGAAAAGGGGAACCGCGAATGGATTAAAACGATTACTTCTTCATCGCCCGGAGGATTCCGACAAACGTCGCTGCCTAACGGGTTGTTTCCCCAAGGGCGTATTATGGAAAGTATCGGAATTCGAGAATTCGGAGCTTGACATAAAAATCAAAAAGTTTTTAGCTCGAACCCAGATTCGGGAGCTTTTCTCCAAGTTAGGTCTCCAACGAATCGAGCAGCTCGAGAAAGATGAATGCCGCCATGCCGTTCAACACGCGCAAGCGACCAAGGGCGGCAGCATGCCTTTATCGGTTAGCCACCTTTTCTCGGCAGGCCAGGCAGCGATACCTCCAGCATTCCACGCCGCAAATCCTCGCCTGATAAATTCCCGCATCGTGCATCCCAGAACATGCTCTTCTCTTGTCTTGAACTACCGGGCCAGCGGCTGGCTCCGCTCTTCGGACTCGAGCAGTGGGAAGTCGTTCGCTTCCCTTGGGCAGACGGTCGATCCCTACGCCTGGCTGATTGACGACGCACCTCTCCTCCCGGGTGTCCATTAAACCACAAAGCTGGAAGAGTCTTCGCGGAAATCGACGAATGGAAAAGCTTCGCCGCGCTTTCCCTGCTCTTCTCAGCGCGCCGAAGTGCGCGCACGACTGAATAGTCTCACCCCCTCTTTAATCTATGCCTGCCCCGAAATTCTCCTTCCCTCTGACTGACTCGCCCGCGAATTTGCGCCGGACAGGCTCTCTCATTCTTGGCGATCCTGCGGCTGGCCCTGGTGTGGAGACGCAAGCGGCCAGAGAATTGGTGCAAAAATTCCCTTTTTGGAAGCGTGCCTTTGATCTGATCCTGGTCGGCGTAACGGTGCCTTTCTGGCTGCCCTTGATGCTGCTCATGATGTGGGGGATCAAACTCGTCTCCCCCGGCCCCGTCTTTTACCGGCAGCGAAGAGTGGGTTTCCAAGGCGTGACTTTCATGATTCTGAAATTCCGCAGCATGAAAGTAAACGCGGACCCACAAACGCACGAGCGACATGTCGAACAGCTGATGCGTGACGACGCACCAATGACAAAACTGGATTTAAGCGACGAGCGCCTCATCCCGCTGGGACGCTTCTTCCGCGCATCCGGCCTTGATGAATTGCCCCAGATCTTCAACGTCCTGCGAGGTGAGATGAGTCTGGTCGGGCCGCGGCCGTGCACGATTGCCGAGTTCCGGAGTTACCAGGATTGGCAAAGAACGCGGGTGAACGCGCCGCCGGGGATGACCGGATACTGGCAGGTTCACGGCAAGAACAGGACGACCTTTAGCCAAATGATCGCGATGGACATCCGCTATGGAAAAACAATGTCTCTCTGGCTCGACACCGCCATTATTTGCAAGACCTTCGCGGTGGTCATTCGAGAAACCTTTGCTTCCATGCGGATGACTTTCCAGGCCCGAAAGGAAAAGGAAATCCTTGGAGCGAATGTTGCCTCCCGGCTCAGCGATGTCTCCATGGAAAAATGAACTCACCGATCAATGTAGGCGTATTAGGCTGCGGATATTGGGGACCCCTTTTGGTTCGGAATTTCAGGCAGCTGCCCAACGCCCGGCTAAAACGGGTTTGCGACCTTAATGAAGAGAGATTAAAACACCTCGTCGCGCTCTATCCGGACGTCATTTTCTCGCAAGATTTCGCGGGCTTCCTGGCCGACGATACGCTCGACGCGGTCGCGATCGCTACTCCCGTTAGGTATCACTATGACTTGGCCAAAGCGTGCCTCCTCGCAGGCAAACACACCTTTATCGAGAAACCAATGGCCTCGTCCTCCGAGCAGTGTGCGGAGTTGATTGAGATCGCTCAGGAAAAAGGGTTGGTTTTGATGGTTGATCATACCTTCCTCTATTCCGCGCCGGTGCAGAAGATCGCTCAGATCATACGGACCGGAGACATCGGTGACATCCGCTACATTAATTCGCGCCGGCTTAATCTTGGGTTATTCCAGAGAGACATCAACGTTGCCTGGGATCTGGCGCCGCATGACATCTCGATTATTCTTCATATCCTCGGAGAATTCCCCCTCAGTGTGAACTGCACTGGTAACGCGCATGTCACGGCGGACATCGAAGACGTCACCAACATGTCGCTGACCTTTAGTAACAAGAGGTTTGCCACCATCCAGAGTAGCTGGCTGGAGCCAAGGAAGGTGCGCGAAATGACGATTGTCGGAACACGGCGCATGATCGTTTACGACGACCTTCAGACCCACGAAAAGATCAAAGTCTATGACGTCCGAGTGGACCGTCCGCCCCACTACGACACCTTTGCGGAGTTTCAATACTCCTATCATTACGGTGACAGTTATATTCCGCACCTCGATCAGGTGGAACCCCTGAAACTAGTCTGCACACATTTTGTAGACTGTATTGCGCGGGGTTCTCAGCCCGACACGGGAGGACGCGAGGGAATGGAGTTGGTTCGCATTCTGGAGGCGGCTTCCAGCTCACTGAAAGCGCAGGGAGCGCCCGTTACTTTCGCGCCGTCACGCGAGATACCTTCATTTCTGCCAAGAACCTCATCCCCCGCCTTCGCGCAAAACGGAAGACGGCCGGCATGAGCGGATCCCCGCGTCGACTTATCAGCTCATTGCTCCGGATGTTAAGCTAGGCCACGACGTTCGAATCAACGCATTTGTTAACCTTTACGGATGTGAAATTGGCGACGAGACCAGGATCGGACCTTTCGTTGAAGTCCAGAAAGGGGCGAAAATCGGCGCCCGCTGTAAGATTTCAAGTCACACCTTTATTTGCGAAGGGGTGACCATCGAGGACGAGGTTTTCGTTGGGCACGGGGTAACCTTTATCAACGACAAGATCCCCAGAGCCACCACGGCGGACGGAGTCCTCCAAACGGAGTCAGATTGGAATTGTGAGGAAACCCTTGTCAAGAGAGGAGCGTCGATCGGATCGGGCGTAACGTTGCTCGGAGGCATTACGATCGGAGAGAAGGCTTTGATCGGCGCCGGCAGCTTGGTCACGCGAGATGTTCCGGCCAATGCCACCTTCGCCGGAAATCCCGCCAGAATGCTCACTGGTTCCAAGCGAACCGCGAATGAAAATCCCATTTCTAAATCTTAAGGCGCAGCATGCTCCCTTGCGAGCGGAGTTGGATCGCGCGATTGGCGAGGTGATTGACCAGGCCGCCTTCGCGGGAGGACCGTTTGTCGCTGATTTCGAGCAGGAGTTTGCGGCGTTCTGCGGTTGTGAGCACGCGATTGGCGTTGGAAATGGCACCGATGCACTTTGGCTGGCATTGCTAGGCCTGGGCATCGGCCCAGGCGATGAGGTGATCACAGTGCCTAACAGCTTCATGGCTACAGCTGAAGCGATTAGTTACACTGGCGCTACTCCCATTTTCGTGGATGTCGATGAGCAGACTTATACGATGGATCCGGAGCAGTTGTCTGCCTGCTCTCAGCTCCCGGACGAAAGCCATCATCCCTGTCCACTTATTCGGTCAAATGGCCGACATGGATCCAATTCTTGAGCTGGCACGCAGACACGGTCTTTTCGTCATCGAGGATGCTGCCCAAGCTCATGGCGCCACCTATCGCGGGCATCCGGCGGGTTCGCTCGGCGATGTCGGCTGTTTCAGTTTCTATCCTGGGAAAAACCTGGGTGCGTTCGGCGAAGCGGGTGCGATTGTGACTAACGATGAGCAGCTTCGGGATAAGGTCCGCGTCCTCCGCGACCATGGCCAAATTCGCAAGTATCACCATACCATGGTGGGTTGGAATTGCCGAATGGACGGAATTCAAGCTGCCGTTCTTCGCGTTAAACTTCGTCATCTATCACACGGAAACCGCCTCCGGCGAGAGCGAGCGCATCAATATGACAAGGCTCTCGCCCATCTCGAAGAAGTAACAATTCCGTTTGCCGCGGAATACGGCGAGCATGTCTACCATCTCTACGCAATCCGGGTGGCGGATCGGGATAGATTGACCGAGCGTTTGACCGACCGAGGGATTGAGTACCGGCATTCATTATCCGATCCCAATCCACCTCCAAAAGGCATACCGTAGCCTCGGTCATGGCGTAGACAGCTTTCCGATATCGGAACGGCTAGCCCGAGAATTTGTTTCCCTTCCGATGTTCCCCGAACTTAGTCCTGGGCAGGTTGAAGTCGTCTCCGATTGCATCAAGGAAGCAGTCGAGGCAGCAGCCATTAAGGTATGAGAGGGACTTGCGGACTCGCGCTCGTTCCGCGAGCGTAAAGATTTCTTTTCTGAGGTTCCGCGTGTTCCGAGATGGTCGGCACAAATCAGCCGAAGCTGTCCACTGGCTTCATTGACCCTATTTCGTCGGGCGACGAGTGGGATCGGCTGGTTGGCGAGGATCCTGAGGCCAACATTTTCCACAGTGCCGCCTGGGCGCGGGTCTTGACTCGGACATACGGCCATCGACCCTTTTATCTTGTCGCGACCGCGGGGGATCAACCGGTTGCTCTCGTCCCGCTAATGGAAGTGGTAAGCCCTCTGACCGGCGCGCGAGGAGTTAGTCTACCTTTTAGTGATTTTTGCCCGCCTCTTCTTGTCGACGAAGCGAGTTACGACTCTGTCATCAATACTCTCTTCGAGCTCGGAAACAAACGACGCTGGAAGTATCTTACCTTGCGGGGAACGCCGGCCAATCTGACGGCGGGTCCGCCTTCATTTTGTTCGCACTCGCTCAATCTGGAACGTTCTGAGCATGAAATTTTCCAAGGATGTACCGGCAGCGCCCGTCGCGCAGTTCGTAAAGCCCAACAGAGCGGCCTAAAAACCGAGATCGCGACCTCGCGCCAGGCCCTCAAGGAATTTTACCGGCTTCACTGCCTAACTCGTCGTCGTCATGGTCTCCCTCCTCAGCCGTGGAATTTTTTTGAGCACATCCAACAAGAAATCCTTGCTCCTGGCGACGGCTTCGTGGTCGTCGCTCGCCAGGAAGGAATCCCAGTCGCTGGCGCCGTTTTCTTTTGGTGGAAAAAAAAAGCGCTCTACAAGTTCGGCGCCTCTGATGCCGCCTCGCAGAAATTCCGCGGCAACAACCTTGTCATCTGGGAAGCCATCAAGTTCTGTATTCGCCACGGCGCGGAGTCCCTCCATTTCGGGCGAACTGATTGGACACACGAAGGGCTCAGGCGATTTAAGCTGGCTTGGGGAACAGAGGAAACGCCCATTCAATATCGAAGTTTTGACTTCCGGCGGGGCCAATGGAGAGTATCGAAGCCCGAGCCGTCAGGCTTTCATAACCTCATTTTCCGCACAATGCCCCTGCCGCTCAATCGAATTGCCGGCGCGTTGATTTACCCTCACCTGGATTAGCGAGAAGTTTTAAAGTCATGGCCGAAGCATCGTCAGAATCAACCGGTTCGGCGCTCGTGCGCCGAGCAGAAACCGCTTTGTCAATCCCGCGGCCCGTGGGCGCGGCGGAGCCCAACCCGGGCGCTTTCAATACGAAGGATGCCGTCTTCGCAATCTTCAAACACAAATGGCTGGTCCTTAGCTGCAGCCTGCTTGGGATCGTCGCAGCAATTCTTTTCTATCGCTTTTATCCTCCTATTTACGAGTCACAGGCGAAGCTGCTTGTCCGTTACGTTGTGGAGCGAAGTGCGGTCGACTCTGTCGACAACAACTCCGTTAATTCGTCTCGCAATTCTGATAGCGCGATCGCGTCGGAAGCGGAAATCATGTCGAGTTGGGATTTGGCAGTAAAGGTCGCAGATGTCATCGGCCCGCAGCGACTCTTCCTGGCCAAGGTGCTGTAGCTAGGGAACAAGCCGCTGGCGTCATCAGTCAGGGACTTGGCGGTCAACTTCGGGAAGTCGAGCAACATACTCTTCGTCTCCTACAAGAGTCAGGATCCACAGCTTGCCACGATAGTTTTGGATGAACTGATCAAACGGTACTTCATCAAGCATCTTGAAGTGCATCGCTCGGCCGACGCTTTCGATTTTGTCACCCAGCAAATCGATAGGGTGCGAGCGCGTCTGAATCAGACCGAGGACGCACTCATCCCGCTTAAGTCCAAGCTGGGCATCATCTCGTTGGCCGACAGCCGAGCCGCCCTCAGCGCCGGACCTGGCGCGAACCGAAGCACAATTGCACGACGCAGAAGCGGCGCTGGCGGAACAGCAGGCGCGGGTGAAAGAGATTGAAGAGGCGAACGCGGGTGGCGCGTCGGTGAGCCCGACGAAACCAGCTGCAGGTTCGGCCAAGGCAGCGGCACCGCCCGCATCTCCCGCAGGCTCTGCAACTCCGTTGACCCGACCAGGGCTCCTGGTGAATGAGCCCTCGGCAGCAAGTGACAGCGACCTGCAGAAATATCAGATCCTCGTCGCCCAGTTGGCGCAGTTGCGCCAAGCCGAAATAGCAATGTTGGCGAAATATACTCCGGCAAGCACGCAGGTGCAGCAGAACCAGGCCCAACAGGAACAAGTCTCAGAGGAGAAGCTGGCGCTCGAAAAAAAGTTTCCGGATCTTCCTTCCCGCCTTCCGGCCAGCTCCGCTGGTCGGCAACCAGGGATTGGACCTGGCCTCGGAAAGAGCTCGCCTTGCCGGCATGACAGCCAAGGTCGAGGCCTTCAAGACACTCCTTGGCAACGTCAAGGAACGAATGAAGGAAGTGAGTGAGATGGGGCCGCAGATAGCGGAACTCGATCGTCAGAAAGAGTTGGAGGACGCGAACTACAAATATTTTTCCGGAACGCTCGAAAAGGCCCGGGTAGACGAAGCCCTTGATCCATCGAAAATTCCCAATATTAGTGCCGTGCAAAAGGCTTCGCCTCCCGTGCAGGTGACTGCGGCGCGAAACAAGAGAACACTCCTCATCGCCGGCGGAGGATTGGCCCTCGGCCTTGCCCTCGCACTCCTCCGCGGCTTGCTCCTCGACCGCACCCTCAAACGACCATTGGAAGTCGAGCAAAAACTGGACACTTCGCTGCTTCTCTCGATCCCGCACACTCCGGCCGCCCACATGACCACCATTCCTACTTCACCGGACAGCTCTGGTTCATCGGGCAAACGGGTTCGACCTGGACGCCAGCTTGCCCCGTGGGACCCAGGCCACTTTATCAAGCCTTACTGCGAAGCGATCCGCGATCGGCTCAGCCTTTACTTCGAACTGAATCAGCTTACCCACAAACCAAAACTGGTTGGAGTGACCAGCTTTTCCAAAGGAGCGGGCACTTCTACTTTGGCGGCCGGCGTGGCAGCCGCACTTTCCGAAACTGGCGAAGGCAAGGTGTTGCTGGTCGACGTCAACCTGGGGCCGGAAGACGTCCATCCATTCTTCAAAGGCCGTCCAGCTTATACCTTGAAGGCAGCTCTTCTTGAGGGAGTGGCGATGGACGCGGCATCCGAAAATCTTTACCTGGCCAAGGTCGGCTTCCAACGCGGGGCCAGCTCAGCTCGGATTAAAAAAGTTCTTCGAGATGATTCCCAACCTTAAGGCGAGTGAATTCGATTACATCGTTTTTGACATGCCTTATCTGGAGCAGACCAGTCCGGCTTGGGGGATGGCTGCATTTATGGACAAGCTCCTCGTCATCGTCGAAGCAGAAAAAAGCCATCGCACGATGGTTAGCCGTGGCTATCGGAAGCTCGTGTCGGAGCGGAACAACGTGTCGGTTATCTTCAACAAGGCGCGCTCCTACATCCCCAAGTTGCTCGACGGAGAGTTTCATAGCTAACTTCCGCGGTCGACCTGCGACGCCTCTGACAATACATTTGAAGTCGGCGTCCATCTCGACCTGAACGGAAGTGATGGCCTCCCGGAACGGGCGATGAGGAGTCGCTAGGCCTCGTTCGCTCACTCTCCATCCCCTTCCGAAGGTTTCCGGAACTGATTCGTCGTGCTTAGAAACACTGTCTACTACAGCCTCAAGCCGTTCGTTCCTCGGGCCTTGAGGACAGCAATTCGGCGCCAGCTCGCATTACGGCGCAGAGCTGCCTGCCGAGACATTTGGCCAATCATGCCTGGATCCGAGCGACCGCCGGAGGGTTGGCCTGGTTGGCCGGAAGGAAAGAAGTTCGCTGTCGTTTTGACCCACGACGTTGAAAGTAAGGCCGGGCTGGAAAAATGCCGTCCCTTGATGCAATTGGAGAGGGAGATGGGCTTTCGCTCATCTTTCAATTTTATTCCGGAAGGAAGCTTATCGTGTCCCGGCGGCGCTTCGCCAGGAGTTGAGTGCGCAATGGCTTCGAAGTGGGGGTTCACGATCTCAAAGCACGATGGGCAGACTTTTCCGCTCGGCTGCGGAATTTCAAGACGCGCGATCGAAATCAACGCGTTATCTTCGCGAATGGAATGCGACGCGGCTTCCGCTCTGGATTCATGCTCCATAAACTAGATTGGCTTCATCAACTCGACATCCAGTATGACATGTCGACTTTTGATACCGACCCTTTCGAACCGCAGCCTGAAGGACAGCACACTATCTTTCCTTTTTGGGTTCCGTCGCCGACCGCCAATCATGCGCCGAATTCCGGCTCGGGCTATGTCGAGCTGCCTTATACACTGGCCCAGGACTCAACCCTGTTTCTCTTGCTGCGTGAGAAGACTCCCGAGATCTGGTTTCAGAAGCTTGATTGGATCGCTGGGCACGGCGGGATGGTCCTTCTCGATACTCATCCGGACTACATGTCCTTTACCGCCACGCATCGAACATCAAAAGAGTATCCTGTTCGCTTATATCGCGAACTCCTAACCTACATTCAATCGAGATACCCAAACAATTATTGGCCCGCGCTACCTAGGCAGGTCGCAACTTTTGTTGGCAAAGAGCGCGGCCAACAAGCGATTGCTGCCGAGCCAGCGATCCGGGCCGTGTCACCCTCAAAGCTTCACCGTCTAAGGGGACGGCGCGGAGCAGTCGTTCTTTTTTCCCACTATCCCGCCGACCCGCGCCCGCGCCGGGCGGCCGAAGCGCTCGCCGCCGAAGGTGTCTCGATCGACATGATCTGCCTGCGCGACGATCTGGAAAACAAGGAGCGCGCAGACTCTGGCAATATAAATGTCTTTCGCGTCCCATTGCAGCGGCGTCGAGGCGGCAAGCTTTCCTATATCGGTCAGTACGCTGCGTTCCTACTCACGTCCTTTGTCTACCTCTCTTTCCGTTCACTTACCCGCCGCTACGACTTTGTCCACGTTCATAACATGCCCGATGTGCTGGTTTTCAGCGCTGCAATTCCAAAGCTGCTCGGAGCGAAGATCATTCTCGACTTACACGACCCGATGCCTGAACTAATGCGGACCATCTTTGAATTGCCGGAACACAGCTTCGGCGTGCGCATGCTCAAACGACTGGAAAAATGGAGTGTCACATTTGCAGACGTCATTCTAACTGTGAATCTCGCCTGTAAGAAGATTTACTCTTTACGTGGTTGCCCGCCGGAAAAGATCAAGGTCATCCTGAATTCTCCCGATGACACTGTTTTCCAGTTCCGGCGGCCGCCTTCATTGCGGATCGACGAAGATCGGCCTGTCGAGGCGCGGAACGGCCGAAATGGCGCGCAAAATAGGGATGATGCAACCAACCCCAAGCCCTTTGTCATTCTCTATCACGGATCATTAGTCCATCGGAATGGTTTCGACCTTGCGGTCGACGCCTTGGAACAGGTCAGGCGTACAATTCCGGATGCGAAACTTGCCGTCTGCGGCCAGCGCACCGCCTATTTCGACGAGGTTATGGAATCGGCACGTCGACGGGGCCTCGAAGGCAATCTGGAGTACCTCGGTGTCAAGAATGTCCGTGGCATCGTTGAGGCAATTAGCAATTGCGATCTTGGCGTCATCCCAAACCACCGAAATATCTTTACCGAAATCAATACGCCGACCCGTATCTTTGAATATTTGGCTCTTGGTAAGCCCGTCATCGCCCCCCGAGCAAAAGGCATTCAAGACTATTTCAGCGATCTCGACCTCATCTTCTTTGAGTTGGGAGACGCCGATGACCTTGCCCGCCAGATACAATTTGCCGCTTCTCATCCTCGTGAGGTCGAAAAGACAGTAGAACGGGGCCAGCAAATCTATCTCGCGCACACCTGGAGTCGCGAAAAACTTAACCTTTTGAACACAGTCAGTGAGATGCTCTAACATCGAAGCCTCACTCTCCTTAGAATTTCTTCAAAATTGGCTCAATGATCACAGTAATCTCAAGTAAGGCCGATGAAGAAGTCGTGAGAGAGTTTTTCGAGTTATTCAAGACGCCTTGGCAATTCTATCGCGAAGACAGCCATTCCGAGGTGTTGCTTTGCTCAGGATCTCCTCTTCCCGAAACTTCCGCCAAGCTTGTTTTTGTTTACGGCGCTCAAGTTGTCGAA
Organism: uncultured Verrucomicrobiae bacterium; assembly: GCA_963792775.1. Taxonomy (GTDB): domain Bacteria; phylum Verrucomicrobiota; class Verrucomicrobiia; order Chthoniobacterales; family UBA10450; genus Palsa-1392. The sequence continues at coordinate 241,557 of CAWBXU010000003.1, forward strand.
AATTACGATCGCGAACAGGGAGTTCTACATGGGAATATTCGTTCGAGCTGCGTTCTCAGATTTTTGGATGAGAAGATTCCAATCCACGGCAATTACCGCGCATTTCAGCTCGCGGAAAATTGCCTCTTAACGGAGGACGTCTCGCGCGAATGCATAGCTTTTGAAAGTAAGCAGCCGAGCCAAGTTATCATACGCATCGGATTCGATTTGTTCGCCGAGGTGCGGCACCTACTTGAATCGGGCCAGTTAGCGGACTACGCCAGCATTCCGACGCTGGAGTTGCACATTTCTTTTCTTCGCGAAACGATGCTTAACCACTCTATCGCTGTAGTCGAGATCCCTCCGGTACCGGCCGGATATACCTTTATCGCCTGTCTGACCCATGACGTTGATCATGCGCGGGTGAGATATCACAAATGGGATCGCGCCATCGTCGGTTTTCTTTTTCGCGCCCTCTGCGCTTCTCCGATCGATTTTTTTCGGGGAAGAAGGCGCTTGACCCAGGTTGCTGCGAGCTGGAAGGCAGTCCTCGCGCTGCCTTTCGTATACCAGGGTTGGGCGAAGGACTTCTGGGATCAATTCGCTCATTACCTTGAGATCGAGCGCGAACTTGCCTCCACTTTCTTTTTCATCCCGCTAAAGAATCATCCGGGCGTGGATGCGAACGACCGGCAGGATGCAAAGCGCGGCGCGCGCTACGGACTCGACGATGTAGCGGATGATATCAAAAGGCTGCGCGCGGCTGGACGAGAGATCGCGGTTCATGGCATCGATGCCTGGCGCGACAGTAAGCAGGGTCAAGCGGAACGCGAGGCTATTCGGCGATACACCGATTCCGATGAACTTGGAGTAAGAATGCACTGGCTTTTTTTCGCGCCAAACTCGGCCGCTGCACTGGAAGCAGCTGGCTTCTCGTACGATTCGACGATTGGATATAACAACGCAGTGGGTTATCGCGCGGGCACCACGCAAGTCTTTAAGCCTTGGCAGACCCGTCACCTCCTGGAGTTGCCGATGCACATCATGGATACGGCGCTTTTTTTCCCATCACACATGCATTTATCCGAGGAGGACGCGCGCTCAGTTATCGCGCCCCTGGTCTTCAACGCATCGCGCTACGGTGGCGTCCTGACGATTAATTGGCACGATCGCAGCCTCGGTCCGGAGAGACTGTGGGATCAGTCCTATGTCGATTTGATAAACTATTGCGCGCAAGCAATGCGTGGTTCGCCACCGCGGCCGATACGGTCGCGTGGTTTAGGAAGCGGCGCGCAGCCTCAATCGAAGCGGTGCAGCGCGAAGGTGAAATGTTCCGCATCAAAATCGCCACCGCCGGGGAGGATAATCTTCCGCCTTTGCAGGTCAGGGTCTATCATCCCGCGCCCCGAAAGTCCGACCCTGGCCGTCGGTTCACCGACGCCTCCTTAGGCCCGATCAACGAACTCCTTATCGCAGCCTGAATAACTTTTCTACCTCCTTCTGATGACAGCTAAACGCCTGGTCCTGGCACAGTTTGGATGCGGCTACTGGGGACCCAATCTCCTGCGCAACTTCTCCGCCTTGCAAGACTGTCGAGGTACGTTATGTGGTTGATTCCAGCGCCGAGCGCCGCGCGTTTGTGGAAGCAAATTTTCCGCGCACCCAAGCCTTGGAATCCCTCGATCAAGTTCTGGATGATCCCCGGGTGGACGCGATCGTGATCGCTACTCCCGCGGGTTCCCATTTTTCACTCGCTCGGAAGGTCCTGCAGCAGGAAAGCATGTCTTCGTCGAAAAGCCGCTGGCTACGAAAGCAAGCGAAGTGGATGAATTGGCCGAAGTGCGCTGCGGAGCGAAACCTTGTCGTCATGACAGGTCACACCTTTATTTACAACTCTGCAGTCCGTTACGTGAAGAAGTTGATCGACGCCGGAGAACTGGGAGAAATCCGCTACATTTACAGTCAACGCCTAAACCTGGGCCGCATCCGTTCCGACATCGATGCGCTTTGGAACTTCGCGCCCCACGATATCAGCATCATTCAATACTGGCTCGGAGATCCAGAGCCAGTTTCCGATCTCCACGTCAGGGGATGGCCTACATGCAGGAAGGCATCGACGATGTTGTTTTTCTCAGTCTCGAATATCCCGGCAAGATCATCGCCAACATCCATGTCAGCTGGCTTGATCCGCAAAAAGTCCGCAAAATGATCGTAGTCGGCTCTCGCAAGATGGTCGTATATGATGACATGGCGGACAACAAGATCGCCATCTACGACAAAGGGCATCGATCGGAAGCGCTATCCTCGGTGAGAACATGGATTTCGACAATCCGCGTTTGCGAGCGATTCAATTACCGGAGCGGCGACATCCTCTTCCGCAGGTGAAATTCATTGAACCATTACGGGTGGAGGCTGAGCATTTCCGTGATTGTGTTCGTAACGGGCATGAGCCGCTTACAGGGCTGAACCACTCACGTACCGTAGTCTCAATTCTGGAGCGAGCACGTCCGTTCCGCTCAAACGGTCTTGAACCTCTGTGAACGATCAAAACCTTCGCGCTGCCGGCATTGTAGACGTCAAGTTCGGCAAGAACGTTACGGTCGTCCAGCCCGTCAACCTCTACGGCTGCGAGATCGGCGAAGATTCCTTTATCGGTCCCTTCGTTGAAGTGCAAAAGGGAGTCGTGATTGGGAAGCGTTGTCGTGTCCAGTCACACTCATTCATTTGTGAATTGGTGACGATTGGAGATGATTGTTTCATTTCGCATGGAGCGATGTTCATAAACGATCTTTTTGCGTCTGGAGGCCCTGCTGGGGGAAGCCGCGACCTTTGGAAGGCAACGACGATCGGCAATCATGTAAGTATTGGAACGAACACTACCATCCTTCCGGTCGCGATTTCTGATGAAGTCGTTATCGGAGCCGGTACCGTTGTGACCAAAGATATCAAGGAACCTGGTATTTACGTTGGTAATCCGGCGCGTCTGCTCCGGCGCCTTTAATCCAGAGCACTCATGAAGATTCCCTTTGTTGACCTGCACGCTCAGTATCTGAGCATAAAACCCGAAATTGATTCGGCGATTGCCGATGTGATCGCTAAGTCCGCGTTTATCAGGGGACCGCATGTCGATGCCTTTGAAGACGCGTGGGCTCGGACTCTTGGTGTAGAGCATTGTGTGTCATGCGCCAACGGCACCGACGCCCTTTACATCGCGATGCGCGGCTTGGAGTTGAAATCCGGCGATGAAGTCATCACCAGCGCGCATTCCTGGATTTCCACCTCGGAAACGGTCACGCAAGCGGGTGGCCGCGTTGTTTTCTGTGATACTGAGGAACAAACTTTTACCATCAATCCGTTACTGATCGAGGAACGAATCACAAGTCGCACCGTCGGCATCATAGCGGTCCATCTTTTCGGTCAGCCAGCCAATATGAGCGCGATCACAGCCATCGCGCGAAAGCATAATCTGTGGATCATTGAAGACTGTGCTCAGGCGCACCTAGCCAGATATGGCGGGCGCATGGTCGGGACGTTCGGTAACGCCGCCACTTTCTCCTTTTATCCGGGAAAGAATCTGGGAGCGTACGGCGATGCCGGTTGCATCGTCACAAACGACGGTCGTTTGGCGAATTGGATGCAGACGTTCGCTCGGCATGGTGGAAAAGGTGACCACCTCATTGAAGGGATCAACAGCCGGATGGATGGTCTACAAGGGGCTATTCTAAACGCTAAGTTGCCCCATTTGGCGGCCTGGACCAAAGCCCGCAGACGCGTGGCCCTCCGTTATGACGGTCTTTTGAAGAATATTACTGATATTGTGACACCGCAGGTCGCGCCTGATCGCGACCATGTTTATCACCTCTACGTCATTCGTTCAGAAATTCGTGACACCTTAAGGAGCCATCTTTCCAATGCCGGTATCGCCACGGTTCTAAACTACCCCAAGGCCCTTCCCTTCTATCCGGCCTATGCTTATCTCGGGCACAAACCTGATGACTTTCCTGTCTCGTATCAGAATCAATCGCGGATCCTCTCCCTGCCCATTTACCCGGAAATGACGGACGGAATGATCGAATATGTGGCCGCGCAGATTGAGAGCGCTTTTCTTGCCCTGCATGTCTGATTTTGCCCAGATTCGAAAACTTGTCGAAGAAAGCCTCGACCGCGTCGAGCATTGGGTGGAGTCGCAAGACTACCGAGGATACGAGCCATTCGACGGGCTTTCTTCCTGGTTCCGGCCGCTCACCTTCGGCAATCTTCTTGGCGAGCGGCTTTTGTTACAACTGATCCGCCAAAGCCCAATCAACCTCAGGCCCATTATGGGCGTCAAGCCGAAGGATTCTACAAAGGGCCGGGGATACATGGCGTCAGGCTATCTTCTTCGCTATCGCACGACTGGCAATAAGGTCTTTCTCGCCAAAGCTGAAGCGTGCCTTGACTGGCTTGATAATCACAAGGCTGGCAAGTACGAGAAACATAGCTGGAGCAACCACTTCGATTTTTCCAGCCGTGGCGGTTCCTATAGCAAGGACGACCCGATCATCGTTTGGACTTGTCTCATTGGTTTCGCCTATCTCGAAGCGTATGAACTCGCGGGTGAAAAGCGCTGGCTGGAGATCAGCGACAGCATTTGCGGCTGGATCATGGATCTCCCTCGCGAAGAGACGCCTCAAGGCAGCTGCATTAGCTACCTCGCTCACCTCCAAAGCTCCATTCACAACTCCAACATGCTCGGCGCTGCCATGCTTGCCCGTACCGCCCAGCACACTGATAACCGACAGTACTTTGAGGTCGCGCGTTCCGCCATGCAATATAGTTGCTCGCGCCAGCTTTCTGATGGCGCATGGTGGTACGGGGAAGACCCCAAGTATCACTGGATCGACAACTTCCACACCGGTTACAATCTGGACAGTTTGAAAGTCTACATCGAGAGCACCGGTGACGAAACGTGGCGACCGAATCTGAAGAAGGGACTGGCCTACTATAAACAGCACTTTTTTGAGGACGACGGCTGCCCCAAGTACCTACCACGATCGTCGCTACCCGGTAGATAGCCAGTGTGCCGCGCAATCCATCGAAACGGTGGCCGGGTTTTCGAGCGAGGATCCCTCATCGCTGGAGCTTTCGGTCAAGGTGGCCCGGTGGACGATCAAGAACATGCAGGACCGCGACGGCCACTTTTTCTATCGAATCTATCCCCTGATAAAGGCAAAGACCCCGATGCTGCACTGGGGACAAGCCACCATCTACAAGGCACTGGCAGTGCTCCTGAATCAACTCAGCGGCGATGCCGTTCCATCGGTGGCGAGGGAACTTGTCGGTGAACAGTAACCCATCGGATCGAAGCGGGCTGAGGTATCTCCTTATTACACCGGCGCGGAATGAGGATGCGTTCCTGGAATTGACGATGGACTCAGTTGTCAATCAGACGGTGCAGCCTGTCCGGTGGCTCATTGTGAGTGATGGTTCTACCGACCGAACGGACGAGATTGCTGCCGATGCCGCCCGCAAACATGAATGGATCGAGCTCTTGCGCATGCCGGAACGCACGAGCCGGGACTTTGGCGGCAAAGCGCACTCTTTTAATACTGGCTACGCCCACCTCAAACACCTGCCACACAACGTCGCGGTTAGCCTCGACGCTGATATCACCTTTGAGCCCGACTATTTCGAGTTTCTGCTCGGGAAGCTTGCGGAAGACCCGCAACTCGGACTGGTGGGAACGCCATTTGCCGAGGACGGTCAGACTTACGACTACCGCTTTAGCAGTGTCGAGCATGTCTCGGGCGCCTGCCAGATCTTCCGTCGGGAGTGCCTGGAGGCGGTGGGGGGATATGTCCAGTCCAAAGGCGGCGGAATCGACGTGATCGCCGTTCTCTCCGCTCGGATGAAAGGCTGGCGTACGCGCACGTTTACAGAAAAGCAGTGCGATCACCACCGGGCAATGGGTTCGGCGAACCACCGCAGTAGAATCGTCGCGAACTTCAGGCTGGGTCAGCGGGGTTACTGTCTCGGATTTCATCCCGTCTGGCAGGTGTTTCGCTCCGTTTACCAGATGACGAAGACCCCCTATGTCACCGGTGGCGTTGCATTACTTGTCGGATATTTCTGCGCCATGTGGCGACGGATGGAGCGGCCGATAAGCCGCGAGATGGTCGCGTTCCAACAGAGAGGACAGATGGCTCGTCTTCGAAGAGTTCTTGGATTGGGCACACCAGCGACGAGATGAACGACTCACCCCTGAATGTTCTTTGCGTCATCGGAACGTCGAGCGCGCAGTCCGCAACGCAGGTTGTCGTCGAACAAATCGCTCGGCGACTGCGCTCCCTCGGTGCCGAGGTGGACATCTTCAGCCCGTCACGCGAACCGCTGGCACTTTTTGACCCTCAGTCCTCTTATTCTGCTCCCGGATTCTCCGCTTTGAAGGCGCGCGTGGAGCGAGCAGACGTCTTTGTCCTTGGGACGCCAGACTATCATGGCAGTGTTTCGAGCACGCTGAAAAATTTCCTGGACCATTTTTGGCAGGAGTTCACCGGAAAGTTGTTCGGTGAGGCGGTCTGCTCCAACGACAAAGGTCTCACTGTCATTGATCAACTCCGAACCGTGGCTCGTCAGTGCTACGCTTGGACGCTTCCCTATGGTCTTTCCTTTGCCGCCCAGTTGGACTTGAAGGATGGGAAGATCATCTCCGCGGCGCTCGAAGAGAGGATCGAGATGTTTGTTCACGACCTAGTGGTGTTTGGTAGCCTCCTGCGCAATCAACGCGTGCTTGCCTCAACCGACATCTCACCGGGCTTTTTTGCTCATTCCAGGTCGAGCGGTAAGTCCAAACGAGCGAGCGGCTCCCTGCCGCAGAGCGTAACTGTCCCTTGTGTTACCTCGTGAGAACGAAACAGGTGCATGCCTTGATTCTCGGTGCCGGTCCGGCGGGACTGGCAGCGGGTTACGTGCTCGCCAAAGCTGGGAAGAGCTGCATAATCCTTGAGAGAGATAATGTGCCGGGCGGGCTGATGCGCTCGATCAAGCGCGGTGAGTTTGTCGTCGACGTCGGGCGCAAGGAACTATACAGCCGGCTGGAAAGGGTCGACCGGTTTTGGAGCGACCTACTTGGTGAGGACTATCGTCCTTACTCTCATCGTGGTGGAGTCCTTTACGATGGAGTGATTTTCGATCAGTCTCCGGCTTATCGTGGTTTTCGGCGCGGTATGCCTTGGGGAATGTTCTTCTCTTGTGCTTGGGATTTTGGGTGGGCGCAACTGACTCGCAACCACGCGAAACCGCGGAATGTCGAAGAATACTTCTATCAAACGCGAGGACGCCGCCTCACCCAGGCCGTCTCACAAGGCTTTCAAGAGAAGCTGACCGGGAGGCGGTGGCAGGAGATTCCGATGCCAGAGGGGCAAGCCAACACAGAGGGACTTGGCTTTGTCGAAACTGTCAAAGGTGCCTTGGTGCGGACCTTTTCCGCCAAAGAGGTCAACACTTTCAAGGATCAGTGGCGTCATCCGGCCAGGGGAACGGGCCAAATTTGCGATACACTGGCTAAAGGGATAGTCGATCTCGGTAGCCGCATCGAGTACAAAGCAAACCTCAGAGGAATGACCTCCTCGGGTGGTCGGGTTCAGACCGTCACCGCGGAGATTGATGGAGAAGAGACGACGTATACCACCGACAATGTCGTCTCGAGCATCCCGATCGAGTTCCTCGTTCGATTTCTCTTGCGTGAACCGGTTGATACCTCTTCTCCAGATCAGAACGCTTCCTCGCCTTTTCGTAAAAAGACAGTCGTCCTTGTTTATCTTTTCTTTGATGAACCGCCAAGGTTTCCTCACGCCTGGCTCATAGTCACATGTCCGGAAACGCGCATAGGCCGGATTACCAACTATCACGCTTTCAACGGCGAGATGGTGCCGGAAGGCAAGACTGCGCTTTGCCTGGAGTATTACTGTTTCGACGAGGACCCGCTTCTATCGCAGACCAACGAACAATTTATCGAAAATGCCTTGAGCGAGTGTTCTCGATACAATCTCGCCGATCCGTCGAAGGTTGTCGACAAACTCGTCCTTCGCTTTGCCGGTGCAGACGCTTCACAAAACCGGCACAACTGGCTGAGCAAAATTCGTCTGGGGCTCCTCGACAAGCTCAAGCAGTTCGACAATTTGTACTATGTTAGCCGCACTGACCTCGATATCGCCACCCTTGCCGGGATCGAGGCGGCCGAAGCGATTCTGCGTAACGACAGAGGCGAGTTCGATCGACATATTGACCCCACCCAGATTGGCATTCGGAGTGAACGCAAGGCGTTCGAATTTAAGAGCCCGGTAGGCTAATTGACGAGCAGCATGATGCAGTCCGAATTACAGTCCCCTTCGGATTCTCCAGTTAATACCAATAGACAAAGACCCTCGGACCCTCCAAAAATAATTGATACCGTGCTACACACCAAACTGACACCGGTTTCAATGGAAATAGACAAAAGGAAGATTGTGTCGCGTTCAAGATGCCGTTCTCTCCTTAGTAAGCTCTAAGGCTCATGTCCAAATCGCGCGGAGTGCGGTCGAATTAACCGGCTGCAAGGGCTTGAAATGAATCAAGTGTTTGTCAAACAAGGCGAAATCTCGGTTGAGAAAGAACTCTCTATTTCGGGCAGGACGGTCCGCATTGCCAAATTGCGGCATGAATGGTTCGAGTTTCTGGAAAACCCGATGCCAACCGTTCAGGCGCTGCACAAGAAGGATAACCGCGCCGACTTGTTCACGTTTCTTCAAGATTTGAACGACAGGCAGCCGCAATATCCTTTCTACCGGGAAGCGGCTAGTGCTGCCGTGCTTCCGGTCACGACCTATGAGGTATGGTGGCAAAGCCTTGACCCGAGGGTTCGCAACAAGATTCGAAAAGCTCAGAAAGGCGGCGTTGAATTCCGAGACGTGGTGCTGAATGAAGAGTTTGCACAAGCCGTCCAGGTCATTTATAGCGAGTCCCCCATCAGACAGGGGCGAAAATTTTGGCACTTTGGACAGAGTGCCGCTTCCATTCACGAAGAACTAAGTTCGCTCTTCGGTCGTTGCCATTTTGTTGGTGCTTACTGGCGAAATGAGCTGATAGGTTTTGCCAAGTTGTTTCACGGAAACAACATTTTGAGGACGGTTCATATCATTGGGAAACTCGCACAACGAGATAAGCCCGTGCAGGACGGTTTGATTGCGCGGGCTGTCGAGATTTGCGAAGAGCAAGGAATTAAGCTCCCTCCAGTATGGCTCCTGGAGCAGCGGGACCCTCGGTGCCTTCAAAATAAAACGTGGCTTCATCAGAGTCGATTTCTCGCGTTACTATGTCCCGCTCACTTACCGTGGAAAAATCGTGCTTCGGCTTGGCTTGCACCATGGTTTGAAAAATCGTCTACCAGCCGACGTACGAGCACCGTTAACAGCCTTGCGTTCATCCTGGAACAAGTTTCGCCACGGAACGACCTTGCGGAGGCCCGCCGGGGCCGCGCGGTCGCCCTAATACGAAGGCGTCTGCTAAGATTTAAGGGAGAGGTGGCTGAGTGGTCTAAGGCAGCGTTCTGCAAAGGGTGCTATGCGCGCAAATCGCATCGGAGGTTCGAATCCTTCCCCTCTCCGCAAAGCTGTAGCTACTTCAATTTGGAATTGTTGAAAAGGAGCTTGCCAACGAAGCGCGATCTCGACCGTGCGTGTTTGCCGACCTTTATTGGAATCGGCTCTATGCGATGCGGGTCAACTTGGCTTTATGAGGTATTGAAGTCTCATCCGGAGGTGCGACTGGCCGATTGTAAGGAAGTTGACTTCTTTTTCATGCGCAAGATGTTGCGACACGATTTGGATTGGTATGTAGAGCAATTTCAACCCGGGGAACGGTGTCACGCAAAGACCGATTCGTGGTGAGATTTCGCCCTTATACGCTCGGCTCAAGCAGTGGCAGGTTAATCGAATCGCCGAGTTGCTCCCTCACGCCCGAATTGTCCTTACGCTGCGGCATCCGATCGAACGAATATGGTCACAAGCCCTTTACGAGTTTGGACACCGAAGTCATAGGGATGTTCGGAGCGTCGGAGTATCCGAGTTCCTGCGTCAGGTTGAGCGACCGCGCAGTAAGCTTTCGTCTGGTTACTGTCGGACGATAAGAATCTGGTCGAAGGCATTTGGCCCAGAAGCCCTACACGTGGAATTATTCGACAGGTTGCGGGAAGAGCCGGAAGGTTACATCGACGGAATACTAAAGCACATCGGTGCTACCCATAGGTGGACTTTGCCGCCCAAATTTAAAAAGCAGAAGGTCTGGGCGACCAAGGCCTTGGTCAAGCACGAGCGGGAGATTCCGGAGGTTGTTCGGTGGTATATTGCGGATCGCTTTCTGGAGGACACAGAACATCTTAACGAGCTTTTGGAGGGCCGCGTTACGAATTGGGTAGAAGAGATGCGCAACTTGCGAGGAACAAGTCGACTTAGCAGGCGAGTGCTAAGAGAGGTCAACCGGAACCTGCTTTCGATGCCAGAAACAGTAGCTTACGAAGCCTTTCACGTTCTTCTTGACGCCCGTTTGTGGCTGCGTTGGCGGCAGTTTCGACGGACTTTTGGCGCACCTGTCGATTTTGTCGAGCCGAGCTTTCGGTTCAGGAAGTCTTATTGATTCACGTGGTGCGCAATGGCACGCCCTATCAGAGGTTTTAACTTTCCCCGCCGGGCTTTGTCTAATTTGGGCTAATTCTGTTGGTCTCGTTAGCTCCCAAGAAACTGCACTGCGTCGCGCCATAATATTCTGCTGCCCGACATATGGTTGGCATCGTAGGGATCATCGAAAAACAACGCTCGCCGGATTCTAGTTTTGCGCTCGAGCAGTTGGTGAAGGCTTTGAGTCGCCCGATTTGTAGCTCAGGTAGTTTGACTCTCGAAAAAGCTGGCGCGCACTTGGGCTGGGTTTGCCGCAAGGGATCGTTCAGCGACTGCCTGCCAGTTTGGAACGAAGCCAGAAACATTTGCCTGATCTTCACTGGCGAGAATTTTCTCGATCGTGCCGATTTAGACGAACTGAAGCGTAAAGGACATGTATTTGACAAGGAGAACGCGAGCAGTCTCGTTCATCTTTACGAAGAATGGGGCGAAGATTTTCTCCTCCGGCTCAATGGTATCTTCAGCGGTCTGTTGGTCGACCTGCGGGAAGAGAAAGTCATCCTCTTCAATGATCGCTACGGTCTTGGTCGCGTCTATTTCCATGAGAATGAGCAGGGGTTTTATTTCGCCTCGGAGGCTAAGGCACTGCTCAAGATCGTGCCCGCGCTCCGCACGGTGGATCCGGTCGCATTGAGTGAGTTTTTCGTCTGTGGTTGCCCACTGGAAAACCGCTCTCTCTTTTCCGGGCGTCCGTCTCCTTCCAGGCGGTGTCGCATGGACTTGGCGAGAGCATCGGCGCGCGATTTGTCGGGCCTACTTCGATCCGGGCGGTTAGGAGGAGCAGCCGGTGCTTTCGGCGGAACCTTTTACGAGCGGCTCAAGGAGGTCTTTACCCGGATTGTCCCGAGCTATTTCGTCGGCCCGCAATCTGTCGCAATGTCGATTACGGGTGGCCTCGATTCTCGGATGATCATGGCGGCTTTGCGCGCGCCGGCCAACTCGATTAGGTGTTACACCTTTGGCGGGATGTCCCGCGAGTGCGCCGATGTCAAGGTGGGACGCGCTCTTGCCAAAGCCTGCGGCCAGCCGTTTGATGTCCTACCCCTGACGCCGGATTTCTTTTCTCAGTTCCCCCAGTTGGCAATGGATGCGGTCCGTTTGACGGATGGTGCGATGGATGTTAGCGGCGCGGCAAACATCTATCTCAACCGCCTCGCGCGTGAGGTCGCACCCGTTCGAATGACGGGAAACTACGGCGGCGAAATTCTTCGCGGAATCACCGGCCTCAAAGCCCAGCCCGTCGATGAGAGTCTTTTTGATCCAGAATTCGTTTCCAACTGCGAGCAGTCCCCGCCGCTCTTACCAGATGCGAGACAAACAGTGCTCCAATCATTCATCGCCTTTAAACAGGTCCCCTGGCTCCATTTCGGGATGTTGGCTGTGGAACAGTCGCAGATGACCGTTCGCACGCCTTATCTCGACAACGAACTCGTGGCGTTAAGCTATCAGGCACCCCCGGAGCTCATCAGAACAAGAATCTCGCGTTCCGCTACGTCGCGGAATCCGATCCGCGCCTCGCCGCTTTGCCGAATGATCGCGGAACCGTTTGGAAGCCGAACGGGCCCCTTGGGCGATCCCGTTCTCGCCTTCGCTATCTGCGCGAAGAGTTTCTCCCCAAGGCAGAATACCTTTCTGACTACGGGATGCCAAATTGGCTTGCACGCGTCGACCGGTTTTTTTCTCCCTTGCACGCCGAGCGACTCTTCCTAGGAAATCAGAAATTCTGCCACTTTCGCACTTGGTACCGCCGAGAGCTTGCCAGTTTTGTCCGCGAAATCCTCCTCGATAACCGGACGTTGTCCCGACCGTTCCTAAACCGCTCGCGGGTTGAAAATATCGTCACCTCGCACATCAAAGGGACTGCCAACCATACCCTCACTATTCATAAATTGCTTAGCTGCGAATTGCTTCACCGGACGTTGATCGATCAAGACTAACCGTGGACCGTCCTCACATCACCGTTTGCGTCTGTACCTATCGGCGCCCGCAATTGTTGCAGCGCCTGCTGACAGAGCTTCTGCGCCAGGAAACAAGCGGACTTTTCGCTTACTCAATCGTGGTCGCGGATAATGATGCTTCAGAATCCGCAAGACCAATAGTAACGGAAATGGCTCCGGTTAGTCAGCTGACAGATCACTTATTGTGTCGAGCACCGGAGAAACATTGCCTTGGTCCGGAACAGAGCACTTGAGCATAGCGATGGTGATTACGTTGCTTTCATTGATGACGATGAATTGCCTGTTGAAGATTGGCTTTTGCGACTATTTAGGACCTGTGTCGAACGAAGTGTCGACGGCGTGCTCGGGCCGGTGGTCCCGAGTTACAAAGAAGAGCCGCCAAATTGGGTAAAAAAAGGCCGGTTTCATGATCGGCCGCGACACGAGACGGGCTTTATCATCGATTGGACTGAGGGCCGGACTGGTAACCTCCTGTTTAAGCGATCACTTTTGCAGGGCGACGCCGAAATTTTTAGACCTCAGTTTGGTAGCGGTGGCGAAGACCGTGACTTATTCCGAAGATGGATCGGTGCCGGCAGCAGATTCGCCTGGTGCGATGAAGCAATCGCGTATGAATCCGTCCACCAATTCGATGGAAGCGATCGTTCTTGCTTCGGCGCGCGCTTTTGCGCGGGAGGATGTCTCTTGGTCAATCAGAGGGTCGTCTCCGTAATCTGTTCAAATCCTTGCTCGCTGTTCCGCTTTATGTCTTGGCGCTGCCAATTCTCTTTCTCGCGGGACACCACATGTTTATGAAGTACCTGATTAGCCTTTTTGACCATATAGGACGACTTCTCGCCTGGTTCAATCTAGGAGTCGTGAAAGAAGTCTACATCACGGAATAGCGGACGGCGATGATGCGGGATAGCATTCGAGTATCAAAAGGTACGATTATTGGAGTCGAAGAGCCAATCCTTGTCACCGGTGCGACTGGCTTCATCGGCACGAGAGTCGTCCGGGCTTTACTGGAATATGGATTTCAAAACATCCGTTGTCTGGTCCGATCGCATACAAAAGCTGACAAGCTTGGGGCTGTCGCTTTGCCCTATGGCAGCCGAGTTCGGGTTGAGGTGATTAATGGAAATCTGCTCTCGCGCGAAGATTGTAGTTCCGCGACCAAGGATGTAGCTGTGGTTTACCATCTTGCCGCGGGGACTGGCGAGAAGTCTTTTCCCGATGCATTCGCAAATTCCGTTGTGACAACCCGGAACTTGCTCGACGCCTGTGTCTCTCATGGTTCACTCAAGCGATTTGTCAGCATTAGCTCCTTTGCCGTCTATTCCAACCGGAATAAGCCGCATGGGAACATACTGGATGAATCAGCGCCGGTCGAAGAACGACCTGAGTTGCGGGGCGAGGCCTACTGCTTTGCGAAACTTAGGCAGGATCAGCTTGTCGAGGAATACGGTAGGAAACACGGCGTCCCGTATGTATTGGTCCGCCCGGGGGCAGTTTACGGGCCAGGCAAGGAAGGTATTACCGGGCGCGTCGGTCTCGGCACCTTCGGCGTGTTTCTCCATCTGGGCGGTGGCAACAAGATTCCGTTCACCTACGTGGACAACTGCGCCGACGTTATTGTCCTTGCAGGATTGGTCCGTGGGGTGGACGGCGAAGTGTTCAATGTCGTGGACGATGATCTGCCATCCAGCAAAGAGTTCCTGCGCCTTTACAAGCGCGAAGTCAAAACCTTCGCTTCTCTTTACGTGCCTCATTCGCTTAGTTATCTGCTTTGCTACCTATGGGAGAGATATGCCGATTGGTCGCGCGGGCAGCTACCTCCGTTATTCAATCGCCTCGCCTGGCATGCCTATTGGAAAGGCAATATTCCGATCAATGACAAAATAAAGGCACAATTGGGCTGGCATCAGCGGGTCTCCACCGCGGAAGGATTGAGGTTGCTGTTTAAGGCCGCCAGCAACAGAAACCAGCATGCTTAAGACTGCAATCGTTGGATGCGGAAAGATCGCTGACTCCCACGCGGAGCAGCTACAATACATCAACGGGTGTGAAATTGTCGCTGTCTGCGACCGGGAAGAACTGATGGCGAAACAGCTGTTCGAGCGATTCCCGATTCGGGCGCATTTCAACAACCTTGAAGAAATGTTGGAAAAGGCGCAGCCGGACGTAGTTCATATCACGACTCCACCACAAAGTCATTTTGAGCTCGGTCGGCTTTGCCTGGAACACGGTTGCCACATCTACGTCGAAAAGCCGTTCACCGTCGACGCCGCTCAAGCCTCAGAACTCATCCGAATAGCGGAGCAACGCAATTTGCAGGTGACCGTTGGAAACGACGCCCAATTCACTCATGCGGCGATTCGTTTTCGCAACCTTGTCCGTGAGGGCTATCTGGGTGGAGCTCCAATTCATATGGAGAGCTACTACTGCTATGAGTTGAAAGGGATTTATGCCAAGGCATTAGTTGGCGATTCCAAGCACTGGGTACGGCGATTACCGGGAAAGCTCCTGCACAACATCATTAGCCACGGCATTGTGCGGATTGCGGAATACTGTAAAACGGAAAATCCGACCGTGATTGCGCACGGTTTCGTCAGTGAACTGCTACGGGAACTTGGCGAAGAAGAGATACTCGACGAACTCCGAGTAATCGTTGCAGATAAAGGGGGTCCGAGTGCTTATTTTACATTCTCTTCGCAAATGCGCCCGTCGCTTCATCAATTTAGGCTTTATGGCCCAGCTAATGGTCTGGTCTTGGACGATGATGAGCATTCGGTGATCAAGTTGTGTGGGGCAAGGTACAAGAGTTACGTCGAAAAAGTCCTGCCATCCGTGAATTTCACCGCGCAATATCTTGCGAACGTGGGACGCAATCTCAGGCTCTTTTTTCAAAATGATTTTCATATGAAGGCGGGCATGAAACATCTGATTGAGGCTTTTTACGATTCCATTGCAAACGATGGATCGCCGCCGATATCGTATCGCGAGATCGTTCTGACTTGTCGGATTATGGATCTGGTATTTGCCCAATTGGACCGGCAAATGGCGCTCGAAGCGAGAGCCGATCGCGGCTCATCGGACGTGAAGGTCGGTCGAGCGGTCGCGCACGCTTTTTGAATGGGACACATTGCGCTATTACTTTGTGCAGGGCTCACGGCCTGGTTGCTGCGTCAGGACAGTGCCAGGAGGGGCCGCATGCCTCCGGAGCCTTTGGGTTCCGTTGCTTTGGTTCCTCATCTACAGCTCTCGACCCATAGGACGGTGGCTTGGCGGCGCTGGCGGGGGAAGCGAAGAAGGCAGTTCCCTCGATGCAAGCGTCCAGTTTGCCTTGATCGCACTAGCGTTCATCATCCTGAATCGCCGCGGATTTCGGTGGAATCGTTTGCCTTCGCTAAACCCAGCATTCTTGGTTCTCTTTCTCTATTTTGTCGTCAGTATTGTTTGGACAATCTACCCTTTCGTTACCTTCAAGCGATTGTCCAAGGAGTTTGGCAACATCGCTGATTATTTTGGTGATTCTGACTGAAGCCAATCCGGCCGGTGCTTTTAAGATGCTTGCCATGAGGTCTGCGACGGTTCTGCTTCCAGTGTCAGAAGTCCTTATTAGATGGTTCCCGCATTACGGCCGTCAGTACGGGAATAGTGGCGTTGGAATGGTGACGGGCGTTACGACTCAAAAGAACTCACTCGGCGAAGTTTGTGCTTTCTACGGTTTGGTCCTTCTTTGGGATATGCTTGAGCCACAGCGATCTCGCAACTCTACCGGACTTCGAACGCGATTGTCACCTACGCTCATTATTTTCGTCATGGCGATGTTTTTGTTGTGGCAGTCCCAGAGTAAAACGTCGCTCCTCGCATTTTTGATTGGCGCAGCGGTTTTCTTGCTCGGTAGGAGTAAGTTAGTTTCGCGGTCGCCGGCGCTTTTTGCTAAATGCGTCTTTCTAACTGTGGCTGTCGGGCTCGTGATTACCTCGGTGTGGACCGTAGCGGTTGCCCCGCTCGATCGAGTCCCTTGGTCGCGATGTCACTTTCACAGAAAGAGCGAAGATCTGGAGCGCGGTTCTTGATCAACATACTGATCCTCTGGTCGGTTGTGGCTTTTTCAGCTTTTGGCTTGAAAAAGGTCCTTCCGTTTGGCAGGAGTTCCATAATTTCCAAATGAACACCGCGCACTGTGGATATATAGAGATGTATCTGGACGGTGGACTGATCGGATGCTTGCTCCTCGGCGGATATCTGACTTTCACGAGCTGGCGCGCGGCGAATCTTTTTTCAAATGAAAATGCCTTTTCGCGTGCCTTGTTTGCCCTGATTATGATGGCTCTTATCATCAATTTCTCCGAAACCTGCTTTTTTCGGCTTGGTATAGTGTGGTGTTGTTTGGTTCTGGCGACGTTGGGCAGCCATCCGTCGATAGCGTACAAAACGGTTGCTATCGATGAAGAATTGCCAAAGGCGTCATGAGTCGGAGTTGATTCCCGTAACCGCTAGCGAAGCTTCGCCTCAGACCGTTGAAGAAAGACTCATTCTTGCCACGGATGGACACAGATAAAACACCGATTCAGAAGACGAGGCGCTAGTCCTCGACCTTCGATCGTCCGAAGGTGACGAGCAATTCGGCTCTGATGCCGGTGGCTTTTATGACACTGAGTAATGCTGTTTCCAACATCTTGTTATCCGTGTTGGAAAGCCCGGCCGTTGCTCCGCATCCATTACGGCAGCAGTGCCAATCCGTGGCCCAAAAACCTAGCGTTGCCTCGTTGCCAATATTCCAGCACCGCGGCCACCCAGCCGAGGCGGCCACCAAGCCCAAACCTTGTCACAAATGCACGACTTTGCCTGGCTCAGAGCAAGCTAGCGAGGATCTGTGAGGCTCGCTCAACGCATTTCCCGGCTCCGGCTGCGCTGTCGACGCGAAGTTTGCCGTCGGGTCGCCCGACGGCCCTGTTCGTTTCAGCTCTCGCGGCCTATCATCTCCTTTACATTTGATGATTTTCCAACATCCGCGGCAGCGTTGGGCGGATCGATTCTGAGGGAGTTTCATATTTGTGCCACATACTACGTTTCCTTGGGGCTGGCAGGTACGGTGGCACCGACCGGAAGGATCGTGGACCTTAATCGATTGGAGGATGTAATATTAGAGGGGCACGAGTTGGGATCCCACACCTTCGACCACTGTCACGCGTGGGATACAGACGCTCGGACATTCGGCGAATCCCTGGATCGTAATCAGGAAGAGTTGGAACATCTTCTGCCAGGAGTGTTCTTTGAAACAATGTCGTATCCGATTAGTTGTCCAAACCCCGGTGTAAAGCGCGCGGCGGGCAGCCGGTTTGCTGTTTGCCGGGGCGGCGGACAGACATTCAATGTTGACGAACTTGACCGGAACTATGTGAAGTCCTTTTTCCTCGAAAAGAGCAGACAACGCCCAAAAGAGGTGAAAGAAATTATTGCTCAGACGTGTGCTGCCAAGGGATGGCTGGTTCTCGTGACGCATGACATTTCCGATACGCCGACGGCTTTTGGTTGTAGTCCTGTTTTTTTCGAAGACATTGTGAAATGCGCGCGCAAGTCCGAGGCCACGATTTTGCCAGTAATGCAGGCATGGAGATCCATCTGTCCTGTTCGCCCCTTGGCCTCGGCGGCTTCGATCTTGAATCAAGAGGCAAACACAAATCTTCGCTGAGCGGTCTGTCGGACGTCGTTCATCGTCATCGTCGTGGGACGATCGTTTTCGGATAACGGCTTGTCCACCTTGCCGGCCCAGCGTGGCATTCCATCTGCTCCAAATACCATCCCAAATGAAATTTCAGAGATCCGCTAGAGCGTTTATTATCAGGGGATTGAAGTTCGACGCTTGTGTTATTGCCTTCGTGCTCCTCTTCGCCAGCAAGGGATTGGCGACGACGCACAACATCGCCGATTTTCGGCGCGCTTCAGGCCCTAAATAGACGTACCGGCACCACAATGGAGATACCGTGATCGTGGCAGACAGCGATGTTCATCCATACCTCGACAGATCACGTTGACCAAAAGCTCCACATTATTGTCGGGAGCAGGAACCTGTATCCAAGCTACGGCGGGAACATGGCCGTGCAAGGTCGATTAGGAGGAGGGCTATTGAGATTCGCACAAGCCGGATCAGACATCCAAGGTATTCAATGACCAGCACCAGCACGAGCACAAGCTCTGCCTGTCCTGACCAGAGAGGTGGAACGGTCAAATATTCGGCGTTGTCACTTTATCGGCAGCCAACGCAAAACTGCTCGGAGTGTGGATAAACTCTGGCACGAACATTCCCGAGCCTATCGGGTCGGTTTACGAATGCCTGTTCGATAACACCAGAGTTTACAACAACGGAGACATCGGCAACGGCACTAACCAGCACTATGGTCGCCGGATTTGGGCGAACGTGGATACCGTCTCCTATCCCGGCAGTGCAAACGACATCTTCGTTGAGAACTGCCGTTTTAAGTCTATGACCCAAATCATCCTTCTGGCGAAAACATGATCGATTTGCAATTTGGCGGTCACATGACAATCCGGCACAACACCATGATTGACGCGACGATAAATACGCATGGCATCGGCGATGACCCACACTGACTCCAAGCTTCATACGGGGTCACAGAACGAGGGACATTACTTCCTTGTGATCACTGACAATATCGTGCAGCAGCAAAACGTTAACGAAAAACGAGACTCCGTTTCGCTGCCGTTCGGGTCAGATGATCGCGTTGAATAATACCCTCACGGGAACTGGCAATTCAACGGAATTTGGGTCGATTGCTCCCGATACATTTACGGCTACGGCACGGCCATTCCTCATCTGACGGCAACACCGACAGCTACGGTTATCCGATCAGCGATCAGGTTGGGCGCGGGGCGGACGCCTATTACTGGACCGACTCGCCGCCTGTCGCGCCGCCATCGCAGGCATCGGCTCCCTGCTACGAAGCGGGGAATACCTATGAACGGCGGTAATTTTGGCGGCTCTCATCGTGCTCGCAGGTTCCACCGATGTCATCCATGCCGACAGGGATTTCTTTAGCAACAAGCCGAGTTTCGACGGCACCTCGGGGACGGGGATGGGAACTACCACGCAAATGAACGCAATCCATCCGACAAAGGTGAACGTCGGCTTCTGGAATACGACTGACTCTAAATTATATCAATGGAACGGGTCTGCCTGGACGGTGCTTTTACACCCTACACTTATCCTTATCCGGGTCGGGATGACACAGGGAATCCTACTCCGACTCCGACTCCCAGTGCAACTCCCCAAACCCCTTCGGGTCTGAAGATCATAAAGTAATCGTCGCAAACGGCAGGCGACTTGAAGACACTTGGCGGCGGATCTGCCGTTCTGCTTAGCCTGTTTATTTTATTCCCGGCTGCCTAGTGTCGGGCTTGTCCATGCGGGGAAGATGAAGCCTCTGGTATCAAGGTCGACGCGTGCTAATGGTGCGCAGGCATTGTGGCGTGCAATTCGATCGGAATTAGCGAAAACCTGGCTTCGCACAGGTAATACTCTTGCGGCAACGGCAGCGATGGCTGACCGCTTCAACGATAACATGGAAGAGTTGACAAATTGCGAGGAGGGTAGGGATGCGACATCCGCAGCCGTAGCGCTTGCGGGACCAAAGAAGGCCTCCATTCGAAAGGAGTGGACGAAGGAGCATCACTTCAGCACAGATCACCTCCTCGACGATCTGAAAGAGCGCACGGTATCAAGCGGCGTCGTAACGGTCAGTTCGCAGGCTGGGCGGTTTCTTTTGAACTTGGGTTATACGATGACCATGGCGCGACTACTTACGCCTGGGGAATTTGGCGTTGTCGCCATGGTGACGACAGTTACGGCCGTCGCTGGAATGGTTGCCGACACCGGGTTGTCCACCGTTACGCTCCAGCGGCAGCATATTACACACGCTCAGGTATCCAATCTATTCTGGATCAACGTAGCCGTGAGTGGCCTCCTCACCATAATCCTGATGGCTTGCGCGCCTGCGTTCGCGTTTTTCTACCACGAGCCACGGGTAAAGGACATAGCGGTGGTTCTCTCAATGACATTTTTGTTCGCCGGGTTTACCGCCCAACACCTCGCGCTGCTCAGCCGGCGAATGCGGTTCAAAGCCAAGGCCGGAGTAGAATTAGGATCGGTGTCAGCCGGATCGTGTACGGGAATCGTCATGGCACTACTGGGCTATGGTTATTGGTCTCTGGTCGGCGCCCTGATGGTAACGGCTGCGGTCAATTGCTTGCTCGCTTGGACGGTCTCAGGTTGGCGCCCGCAGAAGCCAACACGAGACGGTAGCACGATGCCTTTGATCGGGTTCGGAGCCAACCTGAGTATCGGTAATCTCGCCTATTCTCTGGCGCGCTGCAGCGACGGTTTGTTGGTCGGCCGCTTTTTCGGGGCCGGCGCACTAGGGCTTTACTCGCGAGCGTCCGTTCTGTTAATGCGGCCGCTCGAGCAGCTCCTCCGTCCGATTGATGCCGTTCTGGAGCCCGCCCTTGCCCGGGTGCAGTCGCAACCAGAGAGGTATCGACGCATTTTTCTTCAGGTCTACCGCGCAATTGCTCTGACGGGTTTTCTCTTTACGGGATTGTTTCTTGCCCTGGTCCGACCGTTGGTTTTGGTCACTCTGGGTCCAAAATGGGAAGGAGCGGAAGCGATTGTTGCAGGCTTTACGCTGGTCGCGCTCTTCTTTCCGCTGGCCAAGGCCTCGGAGTGGCTGTTTACAAGCCAGGGTCGCGGTCGCGATGCTTTGAAAGGTCGGTTAGCACAATCATTGCTCTCCGTCCTGGCGTTCTTGGGCGGCCTGCCCTATGGCCCAGTCGGTATCGCGGTGGCTTTCTCCATCTCGTGTCTTTTGATTCAACTTCCTATTCTGAACTACCTTGCCGGTCGCTCCGGTCCGGTCCGAACGGCGGATCTCTGGGCGGGATTTCTCGAGCACCTTCCGATTTGGCTGGTTGTCTTTGCAGTGACCAAGGTGACGTGCGTGGGAGTGTCCCATTCTGCTCCACTGACACAGGTCGTGGTCTCTGGTGCAGCAGGCTCGGTCGCTGGCCTCGCCTTCACCCTGCTCTTCCCGCCGACTCGCCGGACCGCGCTAATGATGTTCAACTTGCTTAAGGGGATACGATCTTTCGCCCCCCTTAGGACGGCAAGCAAGCATTAGCGAACTGCCGCCGGCAATGGATGCATGCACTGAGTCGCGAAGACGTGGAGGACAGCAAAGAAATCTGGAGACTAATTGCACGAAAAGAGCGGTGGGGCCTGACGTGGCTGGGCTGGCTGGTCAGTGGTTGTATTTTCCTGCTTGCTCTATCTCTCCTTCTTTTCAACATTCAGCCCTTCCTTGCCTTGAGCATGCCTCTCAAAGCCGATACGCTCGTAGTTGAAGGCTGGGTTCATGAATATGCCATCGTTGCGGCTGCCAAAGAGTTCAAAGCTGGCCGATATGCGCGAGTATTCGCCACCGGCGGCCCGGTGTCGGGACTTGGCCACTATGTCAACGATTACCAGACAACCGCCAGCGTTGGCGCCGCTCGCCTGCGGAAGGCGGGCGTTCCGGAGCAGTTCGTGCAGATGGTGCCTTCGCGTGTCCTGGAGCGAGATCGAACATATGGCTCCGCAGTCGCGTTGCGGGACTGGTTCAACGATCACAAGCTGCCGGTCCATCAAATGAATGTTTTAACAGAGGGCGAGCATGCCCGACGCACCCGCCTGTTATTCGAAGAGGCATTTGGGAAAAGTGTGCAGGTCGGCATTATTGCGGTCCCCAATCCAGATTACGACCAAACGCATTGGTGGCGCTACAGTGAAGGGGTGAGAGACGTGCTGAGCGAAGGAATAGCCTATTTCTACGCGAAATTCCTGTTCTACCCATCGGCCGGGAAGTGAATCCGATCGGCAATTTCCGAGCTGCATTTCGTTGACCTCAGTCCCGTGAAACCCCTCGTTTCAATTCTGATTCCGGCCTACAACGCGGAAAAAACGATTGCTGATACCGTAAAATCGGCCCTTGCACAGAGCTGGCCGCGCAAGGAGATAATTATCGTCGACGACGAATCGCGGGACCAGACACGGTCCATCGCACAGACATTTGCATCAAGAGACGTATCCATTGTCACCAAGTACAATGCCGGTGCAGCGGCAGCACGCAACCATGCCTTTAGCCCTCTCACAAGGCGACTACATCCAATGGCTCGATGCAGATGACCTTCTCGCACCGGATAAGATATCGAAGCAGATGGAACAATTAAGGAATGGTGCATCCTCGCGGACCGCTTTCTCATCGGCTTGGGGGAGATTTACTCATCGGGTCAGTCGAACCAAGTTCGTGCCGACATCGCTCTGGGAAAATCTCTCTGCTGTGGAATGGCTGTTTCGCAAGATTACTTACAACATATTTATGCAGACCGCGACATGGCTGGTTAGCCGTGATCTGACAGAGACTGCCGGAGCCTGGGATACCCGCTTACTGAGTGACGACGATGGCGAATATTTTTCCCGAGTCCTATTGCACAGCGACGGCATTCGCTTTGTTCCCGAAGCTA
>CAWBXU010000004.1:0-159531 GCA_963792775.1 uncultured Verrucomicrobiae bacterium
CATCCTGAAGATGCGGGAATGACGGTGCTCGAACAAATCGTGGAGTGGTCAGTGGATCGTCCTGAGTGGCAGCGTGACGCGCTTCGACGTTTGATTGTAAACGGCGACCTGTCTGATGGAGGACATCAATGCGTTGACGGATATCTGCAAAAGCACTCACGGGCTTGCCGAACCTGGGGATGCCGTCCCGCTGACCGAGGATCATGTGCCGGAAGACATTCGCCGTATGGCGCCTGTCTCGCTTGCTTCCATCTTACATCATCGCGGCGTGAACGCGTTGGCCGAAAGCCAGACGCTCAAATTCTCGCCGAACCTAACGTTGGTCTACGGCGTCAGACGGCGCTGGCAAGACGGAGTTATATCCGCATTCTTAAGAGCGCCTGTCGCGCGCGAGGACAGGAGAAGATCTGGGGTAACGTAGTCTCCGGTGTGGCGCCGCCGACGCCGACGGTGTCGATAAGATACCGCGTCGGGTCCGAAGAAGATGTTCGAGAGTGGAGCGGCAGTGGCGGAGATGAATTCATTTCGCGTGTGAGCGTCTTCGATACTCAGTGCGCCTCCGTATATCTCACCGAGAAAACGGATGTTGCATTCCGACCGTTCGGTCTCGATTTGTTCGACAAGCTCGTCAAAGCCTGCAAGGTCGTCCGCGCGAAGCTGGAGAGCGAACAGCGGGCTTTGGCTTCTAACGCGCTAACGTCTGTGCAGGCCGAGGTTGGTGACGGAACAGCCGTCGCAAAGCTTGTTACTAACATCAGCTCTCTCACGAGACCTGAATCAGTGGAGGCACTCGCGACCCTGAGCGCAGAAGATGAAGAGCGGCTTGCGTTGCTTGAAAAATCGCTTCTCGATCTACAGGCGAACGACCCGAAGAAGTTGAGTCGACAGCTCACGATTCGAGCTGGGCGAGTGCGAGCTTTGGCGCGGCATCTCGCGAAAATCAAACTGCGCTCTCCAACGAAGCCATCACTGGGGGACGTCTACACGCGGGATCCTGACAAGGTCGCCGGAAGAGCGAAGAGGCTAGACGGCTACGCGGGCTCACGTTTCCCGCGGGTGTGCTCGACGGGACAGGTTCGGAAGTTTGGACGGCTCTTTGGGAGTCCGCCCGTCAGTTTTCACAGGAGGAGGCTTACCCTGGACAAACGTTTCCAGCTGTGGATAACGGCGCGGTTTGCGTTTTATGCCAGCAGAATCTGGATGCAGAAGGCCGCGAGCGCCTCTCACAGTTTGAGGCGTTCATCGTATCGACGGTGGAGCGCGAACTACGGGAGGCCAGAGAGAGATTCGCAAGGCTGCGAAAGGGGTTCATTGAATTGCAGGTTACAACCGAGGCTGCAGATGAAACACTGAAGGAGATTCGTATCGATCATGAAGCGGTGGCGGACGCGATCATGTCGGCGCTCGCAAGGAATGAAGAACGCCGCCAGTCTGTGGTTCTGGCATTAACCGGAGACGAAGACCTTCCGGACGATTGCCAGGGCTCTGATTAACACCGCGAGCGACGCTGAAGCCTGGGAAATCAACTGAAGCGCGGGTTGCGAGTCCGAAGCCAAAGCCGAGCGAAGAGGCAAGAAAAAAAGATGACCACCGAGGCGCAGGAGCTGCGCGCCCGGAAAGTGCTTGGATTGCGAAAACAGGTGGTGCTGGACGAGATCGAGCGCAAAAAGCGATACGCTGCATACGGCCTTTGCATCGACGAAACCAAGACGCAGACAATCACGAATAAGAGTAGCGCAGTCACTCGCGTCGCTGTGACTCAGACGCTGAAGCAGAGGTTTCAGGATGAGCTCGCAAATCTCGCCTTCCGCCATGTAGAGGTGGAGCTAAAAGAAGTAGGCGGTGCGGAAGGAGTACCTGTATCACAAGCTGACTACGTCCGGGCACCGGCGTCGAGTTGCCGAAGGTTGTAAGCGAAGGAGAACAGCGTTGTCTCTCGATTGCCGCGTTCTTCGCCGAACTGATACCACAAGAACGACCCTCACGGGATCGTGTTCGACGATCCCATCTCATCTCTGGACTACAGATGGCGGAGGGCGTCTGGCGGCGACGATTGGTAGAGGAAGCAAAAACGCGCCAGGTGATCGTCTTTACCCACGACATCGTTTTTCTGTTGCTCCTCAAGCAATTCGCGGAGGAACAGAGCGTCGCTCAGCTTGACCAGCACGTTCGGCAGCTATCGAAAGGCGCGGGCGTTTGTGCGGAAGAACTGCCGTGGGTTGCGCTGCCCGTCAAAAAGAAGATCGGCTATTTGAAAAACGAGATGCAAACCGCCGAAAAGCTGCACCGCGAGGGCCATCAGGCCGCCTATGAGAAAGACGCCACGTATCTCTACGGATTGCTGCGAGAAGCGTGGGAACGCGCCCTCGAAGAAGTTCTTCTTGGTGGAGTTGTCGAGCGGTTCGCGACCGGGTGTACAGACGCAACATATCGACACGATAGCCGACATCACGCAGGAGGATTGCCAAATCCTTGATGCCGCTATGACGAAATGCTCCAAATGGCTTCCAGGACACGATAAAGCCGCTGCCGCACGTGCGCCGGTGCCGAGCCGGCGGAACTCAAAGCGGATATTGAATCCTTGGAAAAGTGGGTCGCCGACATCCGCAAGCGGCGTTAGCGATTCGGCGGCAAGCGAGCGAGCGCGGACCGGTGAATGTCGCACATATGCACGGACCGACCCCGCCGATCGTCGTAGACCGTCGCTTTGCTAACAAGGGGCGAAGTTCGCCAGGGATCGATTAACTCGCGGGCCGGGCTTGTATCAGTCGGCCATTATTAAAGATTCGGTTAGCCGAATAAAGGATCGTGAAGAGTTTTAAAACCCTCTCGTATCCGCTCTCCGGATCACGCGGATACATAAGATATTGTATGTCTCCGTAATCCCGCGCCTCGACATCGTTGGCGACTTGGACAATACAAAAGATCATTTCGCTATCCAGCGTGTCTTGGAAATCCTCTGCGATTCGGTCCACGAGGGTATTGGTTGATTCTAACGTGTTTGGATCAATTGGAGAGCCGTCGCTATCCAAAAGAACCTTTTGTCGTCCAAGCAAGTTGAAAAGAAACTTTTCGACTCCGTCCCACCCATAGTGCTTATCAGAGTTCGCTTTTAGCCAAGAGACCGCGTTGCGGATTATAGTATTCCCGAAAGGGATTTTGTAGCAGCCAGTTCCGACACCTTTTGATACAGTCGTTCGCGCTCTGTGGAGAAAGGTCCCATTTCAGCATCGCGCAGTATCTTGAAGAATCTTTGGAGCTTAGTTAACTCCTTGGTCGCTAGCGGGGCAATCTGCGGGGTCGCGGTAAACGAAGGAGAATTCTCGGACGGTGGTTGTGATCGGGAGGTTGTTTGCAGCGGTACAACTCCTCCTGGAAACTCCCTCGCAGGGCTTTCTCCTGGCCTAATGACTCCTACCTCGCTCGGTTTGAGATGAATTGTCGGGTTTGACCGATCTAAACTGTCATCAACCTCGAGAATTCCGTGATCCTTACCTAGCGAGACAATTTGCGAGATACTTGGTGCATTTCCTGATTTTTGGAAGGCGTCGGATCGGCTTTCGAGCAGCGTTCTCAATCCAGTTTTACGAATACCTCTTGGGCTCAGCGAAATGTACTTCCTTAAGGCATCTCAATATCTCCTCTGTCGATAGTGAAAAGGCCTCATTCGCAGGCCGGACAGATCCTCCCAAGACTCTGCTCCACGGTGTGAAAATAAAAGACGAAAGTTTTTCGAGCGGAATCTGGGAGCCTAATCCGAGAACTGCGGGATGGAACGAGATAACCTCGAGAACGTCTTCCGGCTGCGATCTCAATCTAGGAATCACTAAATTCGTATAGACAGCGTCCCCGTACTTTCGCGGAATCCACTTCCATCGGCGATCGACAAAATTTCTATCGCTGGCTCCATCGGCACTACTGCAGATCGTTGTCGGTTAAGCAACACCACCAATAAATCCGTGGCTGACTGCTGCGCCGCATACTCTCGAAAAACTTCAAGAAGTCTGCGTTCCTTTGCGTCATACGCCCGTGTTATGTCCGCGACGATCATTTGTTAAAGATAAAAAAAAGCGCGTGAATGTCACGCGCTTTTCCACCCTTCTGCGGGTGTCTTGCTTAATTGCTTTTTTTCAGAAAGTCGTATGCCCAGTTACAGCAAATTCCGACTATAATCATCGGAAGAAGCTCAGAGGCAAAACGAGTTAGCAGGCATCCGACAATAAAGACGACTGCATAACTGAGTCTTTCATTGAGTGCTGTTCGCATTCGATTCTCCTTTTTGTGGAGTTTTCACGAACCCAGAAACACCCAGACTCTAACAAACCGAAAGCCATACAATCTTGCACTCTTACAAACGTGAAATCGTAAACACTGATAGGCTTATGATCAGACACTCGAAAAATGAATATCCAGACAATCTTAAATCCCGTCGTAATAATGGCGGGTGTATGAATGTAATCACGGAGCGACGCTGGTGTCAATTTGAGAGAGATGGATTTCCCGAACTTCGAATCACGGGCAGAATGAGACGCGTTGCAGAGGCACCGGGCGCTCGAACGATCTGACAGTCAGGCCCACTTCCAAACTCACTCCCGTTCGAAGACCGTCGCCAAGCCTTGTCCTACCCCGACGCAGAGCGACGCGATGCCGCGCGAGGCGCCGGTGCGAGCCATCTGGTGGATCAGCGTCGTGGCCAGGCGGGCGCCGCTGCAACCAAGCGGGTGACCGATCGCAATCGCGCCGCCGTTGACGTTCAATTTTGCGTTGTCGATGCCCAACTCGCGCTGGCAGGCGAGGGCCTGCGCGGCGAACGCCTCGTTCAACTCGAACAGGTCGATGCGGTCGAGCGTCAGTTTCGCGCGCAGAAGCGCATCGCAGCCAATACGAGTTAATCGACGGACTTGCGCGCAATCTGCGCGACTTCTCCCGAACGCGTCGCTGATCGGCTTCACCGGGAAGCGCGACGTCGACTGTCTTCAAACCAAGCCTCCATCGAAAGCCCCCCGTAAGCTGTAGACTCGACCGCTTAAAGCGGTCGAGCGCGCTTAGAGCGGCTCCCCAATTGGGAGAAGAAGGATGCCAATACGCGTGCGGTCTTCGGTTCCGTTAAGAGAAAGTTCGCGAGCGCGAGGCGCACTCGCCAGCACGCGATGGCGCGCGCGCTCCCCGGGGTTGAACCAAAGCGAGCTGCCGAAGATCGACGAGGAATTCGAAGCGATCATCCCGCAGTTGCGGGGCGAAGAGCTGACGCGCAAGGAGAATCGAGCGGCATGGGGCTGCCGCGAGATGGACGGAGCAAAGCGAAGCCGCCAGGTGCAGGAGTCGAGGGCATACGACTGCATCAATGGAGCGGCATGGGGATGCTGCAACATAGACGGAGCGAAGCGCAGCCCGAAGGGTGCAGGAGTCGAGGCCGGCGAGCGCATCAAGCCTCACGCTTCACAAACGGCCGGAGGAGGAACTGGGCTTGGCAATCGTGCGCAATCGCAGATGATACTCCCCGATGTCGCTGACGTTCGAATGGGACCAGAAGAAGGCGCGATCCAACGCCACGAAGCACCTACCTGCGCCAGTGCTGGAAAGTCCATTCTACGTCTACGCGATTGAATGTGAAGACGGCAGCATTTACATCGGTCACTGCGAGAAGCTGCTCAAAAGATGGCGCGAACATTGTCGCGGTGCTGGTGCTGAGTGGACCAAGAGGAATCGTCCCGTTCGCATCGCTCTCTACGAATGCGCTTCAACGCGCGAAGAAGCCGTTGCGATGGAGAAAGATTGGAAGACCGGTTTCGGACGTAAACGAATCAAACGACTGATTCAGAGATGACGAGGCGCGGCAGGCAGGCGGCGTCAGATTCGATCACGCTTCGACCGTTTTCGCTGATTCCCTTTCATTAACGATTCTGGACCCGACGCATTCTCACGACGAGGAGCGCTTTGTCACAATCGGCCGGTCCCACCGTGGCAAGTTGCTAGTTGTCGTTCACACCGACAGAGGCGACAATATTCGCATCATCAGCGCTCGACCTGCGAGCAGGCGCGAACGACGGACGTATGAAAAAACCAGGTAAGCAAATCGATCCCGACATCCAGCCGGAATACGATTTCGCCGACGGGACGCGTGGCAAATACGCTGGGCGTTATGCGCAAGGAACCAACGTTGTCGTGCTGGAACCCGACGTCGCCCGCGCCTTCCCGAGCGCAAAAGCGGTAAATGGGTCACTGCGAGCGCTGGCGAAGATCATCCGCGAGCAGAAATCTGCTGCCGGGAGATAGACGGTCTTCAGCGCTCGAACGATCTGACAGTCAGGCCCACTTCCAAACTCACTCCCGTTCGAAGACCGTCGCCAAGCCTTGTCCTACCCCGACGCAGAGCGACGCGATGCCGCGCGAGGCGCCGGTGCGAGCCATCTGGTGGATCAGCGTCGTGGCCAGGCGGGCGCCGCTGCAACCCAGCGGGTGACCGATCGCAATCGCGCCGCCGTTGACGTTCAATTTTGCGTTGTCGATGCCCAGCTCGCGCTGGCAGGCGAGGGCCTGCGCGGCGCAGCTCAAAAGCGGAAGTTGTTGTACTCCTCGTGCGTTCCGATCCAAAACCAGACGATCAGGTCACCTGAGCGTTTGCCAAGCGCGCGGTAGTGATCGCCAATGCGAACGGACCAGACGTTTCTCCCGAGCGGCTTAAACATCATCGATGGGTAGAAGGGATCGCGCGCCCAGAGCCGATACTTCTCGCGGGCGAGCGCCTGCGCATCCGCGGGTAACGATTCAAAGAGACGCCAGAAGCGCGCTTCTGTCCGCGAAATCACGGCGTTTCGCGCAGCCGCCCAGCGTGGACATCTTCATCCACTTGGCGCAGAATCTGGTCGAGCTTGCCAGAGGCGATGTCGGCTTTCATCTGCGCGTCCCATTCGTCGTCACCCCAGCCGTGAAACCACGCCGCTAGCTCAGCCCGTTCCTCCAGGGACAACTCTGCGATCGCGGACTTGATTTGTTCGACGCTCATCGCACTCGATTCTAGCTTTTTTCACCGTGGGCCGCAATCTTCCTGCTCGGTGCAAACGATCTGACCGTCAGGCCCATTTCCAAACTCACTCCCGTTCGAAGACCGTCGCCAAGCCTTGTCCTACCCCGACGCAGAGCGACGCGATGCCGCGCGAGGCGCCGGTGCGAGCCATCTGGTGGATCAGCGTCGTGGCCAGGCGGGCGCCGCTGCAACCAAGCGGGTGACCGATCGCAATCGCGCCGCCGTTGACGTTCAATTTTGCGTTGTCGATGCCCAGCTCGCGCTGGCAGGCGAGGGCCTGCGCGGCGAACGCCTCGTTCAACTCGAACAGGTCGATGCGGTCGAGCGTCAGTTTCGCGCGCAGAAGCGCCTTGCGAATCGCGGGCACGGGTCCGAGCCCCATGAACGCGGGATCGACGCCGGCCGCGGCGCTCGGACCGATGAAGGCGATCGGCTGAAGACCCAGCGATTTGGCCAGCCCGGCTTCCACGATCAGCAATGCCGCCGCGCCGTCGTTGATACCCGACGAATTGCCCGCGGTCACCGTGCCTTGGTCGTCTTTGGAGAATGCGGGTTTCAGCTTGGCGAGTTTCTCCAGCGTCGTGTCCGGCCTCGGGTGCTCGTCCACGCTGACGAGGGTCGGAGCGCCCTTGCGCTGCGGAATCTCGACGGGCACGATCTCCTGGGCGAACAGCCCGCGTTGGTGCGCCGCCGACCACCGTTGCTGGCTCTGCAGCGCGAACTGATCCTGATCCGCCCGGCTGATCTTGTGCTGGCGGGCGACATTCTCGGCGGTCTCGCCCATGGAGAAGGGGTGATGCAGCGCCGCCATGCGAGGATTGACCAGGCGCCAGCCGATCGAAGTGTCGAAGATCTGCTGCGACCGGTCGAACGCGGATTCCGCCTTGCTCAGCACATAAGGTGCACGGCTCATCGACTCGACGCCGCCCGCGATGAACACATCGCCGTGACCCGCCTCGATCATGCGCGCCGCGATGTTGACGGCTTCCAGCCCCGACGCACAGAGGCGATTCACCGTCGAACCCGGCACGGACACGGGGAGGCCCGCCAGCAGCGCGGCCATGCGCGCGACGTTGCGGTTGTCCTCGCCGGCCTGGTTGGTGGCGCCGAAGTAGACATCCTCGATCAATGCGGGGTCGATGCCGGATCGCGCCACGACGGCCTTGATGACGTGGGCGGCAAGATCGTCGGGGCGAACCGACGCCAATGCGCCCGCGTGCCGACCGACAGGTGTTCGGAGAGCCGTGATGATCGCCGCTCGCCTTTGCATCAGATTTGATCGCGTCGCTGCACGAGCAATCTACTAGGGGAACTATCTGCCCAAGTCTAGGAGACTGTTGAAATACTGGAGTGGCCCGCGTTGCTGTCGATTTTGGCGCTGGCCAAGGCGCGAGCACAGCGCCGATAGCTCGAAGTCGCGCAGGCCGTCGCCGATCACGCGACCGCGTAGGTCAGGCGCTCGAGTGGCTGGCGATCAGCCCATTGAGCCAGCGGGCAAAATCTTCCGAGAAGCTGGGGCCAATATCGTCCCAGACTTCTCGGAATCCCGGCGATCCCACGTAGCCCGACATGTAGCGCGCATACCCGCGCCAGTGGGTGTCGGGCATGAGTCCCAGTTCGTGATGATGAAAATAGGTCTCGGCGTGCAGGAGGAGTTGGACATGACTCCAGTATTGGAAGTAACGATCTCCCGCGGTGAGTTCCACGCCGCTTTCAAGCTTGGCAAATCGATCGGCGTGCTCGGCTCGAAAAATGGAAACGCGCAGGATGAACTCGGAGAGAGAATGACGCGCCTGAGCGCTCGCGACCTTCGTGCTGCCCCGAATTTGAAGAGCGAGGTAAACGAGTGTGATGATGACGCCGATCGCTCCCACGACCTGTCCGAGATTAGCGAGGTCTGCGAGGTTCATGCCGCTGTCATGGCTCGTCCGCTCCCGTGCTCGAGCTGGCGTTCATATTCGGCGCATGATCGAAGTGGCCTTTCGACTCCGCGATCAATCCGTCGTGGTCGATCGTCCAAAGCTCATAGCCGCTGATGCGCACCTTTTTTCCCGTGCCGCCCGGTCCCGTGTTGGTTCCGGTTAACGTCCAGTGAAACGCCGTTCGATCTCCTTGCCGCTCAAGCTTGTCGAACGTCACGATCAGGTCGGGAAAAGCGCGCATGAATCCTCGCGCGGTTTCCGCGATTGCCGCTCGCCCGATCGCCGGCGCTGCGTCATTCACGTGGAGCGATCCGTTCTCGGCGAAGAACGCCGCCACGTTCTCGGGATTCTGGCTGCACCACGCCTCTGCGTAGCGATTGGCGAACGTGGCAAGCTCAGCAAAATCACTCATGCTCGTTAGGCGCAGTCATTGACTCCCGCCGCCCGGCGGCTGAAATGGCGACGCTACGGCGTGGCGGAAAGATCGGAATTCCAGCAATCGGCGGTGCACTTCCAGCTCCCGTCGGCCTGCTTCTGGAAGACCTCGAGATATTTGCCGTGATCCGTCACCTTCTTGCCGCTGGCGTCTTTCGAGACCCAGTCGAAGGTGCCGCTCACCCAGGCCATGTCGCCGGAGTCCGCGACTTCCACCCGGGTCGCTTTCCAGCTTCCGCTGACCATGCCTTCGAGATCTTTTTTCCACTGCGCGTGAATCGCCTCTTTCGTATTTGCGACCGGTGCGTTGGGCGGCAGAACGACGGCGTTGTCGGCGTAATAAGAAACCGTCTTGTCGACATTTCCGGCGGAGGCCGCCGCCGCCCATTCGGCGTCGAGGTCGCGAATTTTCTTTTCGAGTGCTGGATCTGCCGCCGCTGCGGTGGTGAGCAGGGCAGCGCAAAGGAGGGCGATGCAGCCGCTGGTGGATAACGTTTTTGTTTTCATCGCTCCATCGGGCCGCGAACTTATTGGGCGGTCAATCTTATTCCGACTCGAGAGCTCGCCCTCGGCGCTTAAATGGCCAAGCCCGATCAAGCTCCTGAACCAACGAACAAAGCCATGTCACACTAAGCAACCGACGCGAAGAAACTGCTCTCCTACACTATCGCCGAATGGGCGTGTGCCCTGAAATACGAAGACCTTTCCTTCGAGGCGATCTAGGCGGCCAAGCTCTTTTGGTTCGACTCGATCGGGTGCGCGCTGGGCGGAAGCCAGCAGGAAGACGCGAAGATTCTGCTCGCGCATTACCGTGCCATGGGCGGCGGCAACGGCAACGCGATGGCGTTCGTCTCCGGGTTCAAGACCAACCCGGTCGACGCCTCGTTTCGCTGCGCGCGGCGGCAAACAATTTTCGAATCGAATCGTCCAACTGCGACGCCTGGCCGGCCGAAAGCCCGCACGAGCCGGCCGCCTCCTTCACCTCGGCATCGAGCGGCCCTGAATTGACCTCGCAGCCAATCCGCCGGGTCGAAGCCGCGCGCTCCTCGATTCCGGTCGCGAAAACCGTCTGAAAATGCGGACTCTTCTTCTCCCGCGACACGACCGTGACTTCCAATTTACTGAAGCCGGCCTCCTCGAGCCATTGATGCAATTGCACCTCGCTGAAGCCGAGCCACTGGTCCGCGTAAAGCTCGCTCGCGCGCTCGAAGCGATGGCTCAGCAAGTCCAGAATGACGAGCCGCCCGCCCTTTTTTAGAATGCGGTGCGCGCTCGCGATCGCTCGCTCGGGATGCGGCGCGTGAGGTCCGTCACCGCGCTTCGACGGTTCAAGACGACAAAATGTCTGCGCCCGCGATGACCCAGATCGCGACGCTCGTTAGGCCCACTTGTGCACCGCGTCCTGTTTGCGCGGATCGGTCGCCTCGATGATGACGCTGACGGACTTTTGGTTGAAACCTTTGAAGCCGCCTTTGCGTTGCAGGTTTTCCAGGTGACTTCCGATCGCCCCTTCGCGCGCGAACTTCTGCGCCTGCTCGTCGGTGAGGAGACTCTCGTCAGTAGCCTGGTGATTCGTTCTGGCCGCACGACCCAGCGCTCGCCCTGGGTGAAAGCCTGCTTGAGGAAAGGAAAATCGGAAAACGGCGCCATCGTCTTGATATGGGCCGCGGCGAGTTGCTCGCGAAGGAGTGCGTAATCAAAACGGCACTCCAGGTGATGCATTCCCGCATCGAGAAAACTCTCGCCATGCAACCCAACCCAGAGCCCGACCGTGCGCAGCTTTTTCTCCTCTGGCGGCAGAGGTTTTGTGGAGAAATCAATCTCGGTTTCGTCAGAGTAAAGATCGACATCGTTGAAGACCGTGATGCCTTCGATCGGCTGCTCGGTGATCTGCGCGCCCCACCCTGCCTGCGCCCCGGCGTAGTAACGCTCCCGCCGGTGGAAGCCGAGCATGTCCCACGCTTTCATGAGATCGACGAAATGTTTCCGCGACGAGCGGAAGGTGTGGTGATCGTGATTCGCCCAGCCCAAGCCTAACGAATCCTGCCGCCGCTTCTGCTCGATCCCGGCGCGATTGCGTTTCTGCCAATAATTCCTCTCTTCCTCAAAAACGAGATGACAGGCGAGATCGCGGCCGACGAGATCGATCACCTGTTGTAAACGATCGAGCGAGTAGCGCGTAACCCTTCGCGTCGCCATCCCAGCGCCGGCGGCGCGTCTGCCAGAGCTCGCGCGCGGCGAGAAATTTCTTCAGGTCCGGCGCCTGTGGGATGTAGCCGCGATAGCCGCGCCGCTCGATCGCGTAAAATTCGGTGCCGTTTTCCACGTAAATGAGCAATTTGCGAAAGCGCGCCCACGGTTCGCCTTCGATCTCGTTCATGATGCCGTGGGCGGCGGCAAAATCGGCCACAAACTCGGGACGAATTGCGAGCGCGGGCGGATACTTCACGTTCGTGGCCGCGAGCAGCACGCGCGGCAGCATCGCTTTCGGGTGCCAGAGCGCCTTCAGGTTTTCGCGATTTTCGCCGGAAGGATCTTCGGTGAAACCGGCCGCGCGCAGGGCGGGCTGATCGGACATCGGCAGCACAAGATGATCGACCCAATCGATAAAAAGCGTGCCCGTCTCGTCGCGCATCCGTTCGGAGAGAATCCGCGCGAAACTGTTCTGCTCGAGGAAGGCCTGGATGCGCTCGAGGAGAAGATTTTCCGCTTCGTAACACAGCGGCCAGTTGAATTGATCCTCCGCCTCAGCGGGCGCTTGCATTGTCGTCGTGTTCATAGTTTCAAAGGCTTCGCGCATCCTGCGCGCGGTGAGGGAATTGAGCGCCCCGAAACTTCCTCGAAAGCGCGTTCTAGGTTAACGATTCGGCTCCGCTTTTCAACGTCAGCGGCTCGCCAGTTTACCCGGGTGCGCCTAACGAATCTTCGCCTTCTTGATCACGGCGCGGATATCGACCGCCCAGCCCTCCGCGTCCTCCGGCGGATGGAAGGCCCAGATCGCAGCCGATTTGCCGCTTCCGGCGTGGAGGCTGACCCGATCATGATCGCGATGGACCTCGTAGAAGCCGGTCGAGCGCGGCGTGATCTCAACCAGCGGTTTCCCATTCACATGCAGAAAAACGCTCTGCTGCGTGACTACGATCGAAGCCCGCCTCTCGCTCCAGCCGGAATCACGCTGCCCGGCCGGGATGGTTCGCCGGAAAGTGAGATCGTCCGCTCGCCTAACGATACCTTCCCTGGCAAAGCGCGCCTCGAGCTCGGGCGAAAGTTTGCCGGTGTGACGACAACCGGTCGCGAGCAGGAGCAGAACAAGACAGGCCAGGGTTTGGCCTAACGACTTCGTTATCATTGCATCCCGAAATGTCGGATGCGATCAGGCGGTCGCGCTGCCTTCGTCGGGGCCGCCGAATCGGATGCCTTGGGCGAGCGGGAGCTCGGTCGAGTAATTGATCGTGTTCGTCGTCCGCCGCATGTACATCTTCCAGGAATCGCTCCCGCTCTCGCGCCCGCCACCGGTCTCTTTCTCGCCGCCGAAAGCCCCGCCGATTTCCGCGCCGCTCGTGCCGGTGTTGACGTTGCTGATGCCGCAATCGCTTCCCGCAGGGCTCAGGAACTTCTCCGCTTCGCGGACGTCGTTGGTGAAAATGGCGGAGGTCAGGCCCTGCGGCACGCCGTTATTGATCGCGATCGCTTCATCGAAATCGCGATAGGTCAGGAGATAAAGCAACGGCCCGAAGGTTTCGTCGTGGACGATTTTGTAATCAGGTTTCGCGTTCGCAAGACAGGGCGTCATGTAGCAGCCGCCCTCATATTGTTCGCCGTCGAGTCGCTCGCCGCCGTAAAGGACTTCGCCGCCTTCGGCCTTCAGTTTCTTGATTGAATCGAGGACGGTGTCGACCGCCTGGCGATCGATCAGCGGACCCATCAAAGTTTTTTCGTCGAGCGGATTTCCGATCGGCACTGACTTGTAAGCGGCCAAAAGTTTCTGGCGCAGCTTGTCGGCGATCGACTCGTGCACGATGACGCGCCGCGTCGAAGTGCAACGCTGGCCTGCCGTCCCGACCGCGCCGAAGAAAATCGATTGCGCCGCCATTTCGAGATCGGCGCTCGGACAGACGATGAGCGCGTTGTTGCCGCCGAGTTCCAGGATGCTCCGTCCGAGCCGGCCGTGCACCGATTTCGCCACTGCGATTCCCATCGCCGTCGATCCGGTCGCCGAGACGAGCGGAATGCGCCGATCAGCCGCGAGCGGTTCGCCGACCGCTTTGCGGTCGCCGATGAGGAGGGTAAAAATAGCCGGATCAGCGCCAGTCGCACGGCAAACGCGCTCCGCGATCTTGATCACGGCGATGGCGGTGAGCGGCGTTTTCTCCGAAGGTTTCCAGACCGTGGCATCGCCGCAGACCGCCGCCAGGGCCGCGTTCCACGACCATACCGCGACCGGGAAATTGAAGGCGGAAATCACGCCGACGACGCCGAGCGGATGCCATTGTTCCATCAGGCGATGATTCGGACGCTCGGATTGAATCGTCAGACCGTAAAGCATGCGCGATTGCCCGACGGCAAAATCGCAGATGTCGATCATCTCCTGCACTTCGCCTTTGCCTTCGGCAAGAATCTTGCCCGACTCGAGCGAGACGAGTTTGCCGAGATCTTCCTTCTGCTCGCGCAGGGCGTTGCCGAGTTGGCGCACGGTTTCGCCGCGCACCGGACCCGGCGTGACGCGCCATTGCTCGAACGCCTCCAGCGCACGGCTCATCACCTTGTCGTAATCCTCGCGCCGAGGCGGTGCGGAATTTGCCTAACAACTTGCCGTCGACCGGCGAAATCTTTTCGTGGACCGGGCCGCTGCCGTGCCATTCGCCGGAGAAGGCGCCGTGATTTTCGCCGTCGGTCAGACCAAGATTCTTCAGAACGTTCTGCATAATGATCGTGGCGGGCCGGGATCACCGATCCCGGCTACAGCTTCATCTGCACGCGCATCAGCTCGATCGCTTCGTCGACCACTTCCGTCGTGATGTCGAGTGCCGGCCGAAAACGGATCGCCTTTTCACCCGACTTCAGCGCGAGGACGCCGCCGTCAAAGAGACCTTTCCAAATCTTATTCCGCGTCGCCGGATCGGGCAGATCGAAGGCGAGGAACAAACCGCGCCCGCGCACCGCGGTCATGATCGGGTTTTCTTTTTGCAGCTCGCGCAACCGGTTGAGGAAATGTTCGCCGACGATTCCAGCGTTCTCGACCAGGTTTTCCTCCTCGATGATCTGGAGGAAATGAGTCGAGCGCACCATGTCAGTGAAGTTGCCGCCCCAGGTCGAGTTGATCCGGCTCGGGAGGCGGAAGCAGTTGTCCTTCACCTCGTCGAGACGCGGACCAGCCATGACCCCGCAGACCTGCGCTTTTTTCCCGAAGGCCATCAGGTCGGGCACGACGCCGAAATGCTGGCAGCACCAGTTCTTGCCCGTCGCGCACATGCCGCACTGCACTTCGTCGAAAATGAGGAGCATCTCGTTTTCATCGCAGATGCGTCGGAGCGTTTGCAGCCATTCGCCGCGGAAATGATTGTCGCCGCCTTCTCCCTGGATCGGCTCGATGATGATCGCCGCAAGGTCGACGCCGCGGTCCTTTACGAACTGCATGATCTCCTCTTCCGCTTTCTTTTCGCGCGCGATGACGTCGGCTTCGCGTTCTTTCTTGCCTAACGAAAAGTCGATGAACGGAACGGAGACGCGCGGCCAGTTGAACTTGGCGAAGAGATCGGTCTTCACCGGATCAGTGTTCGTGAGGCTCATGGTGTAGCCGCTGCGGCCGTGGAAAGCGCGGCGGAAATGGAGAATCTCCGTGCCGCGTTCGCCGCGCCCGGCGGCCATGTTTTTGCGCACCTTCCAATCCATCGCCGCCTTGAGCGTGTTCTCGACCGCGAGCGCGCCGCCTTCGATAAAGAGCATGCGCTCGAGCGGCGGCATCCCGACGACCCGCCAGAGCGCCTCGACAAAACGGGCGTAGCCTTCGGAGTAAACGTCGGAGTTCGCGATCTTGATCTCCGCCGCGCGCAGCAGGTCGGCTTTCACCTCCGGCTGATCGAAGTGCGGGTGATTGAAACCAACCGGGTTCGAGCCGAAAAATCCGTAGAGATCGATCAGGCGTCGATCGTGCGCGGCGTCGTAGAGATAAGAACCCTGACTCTTTTGGAGGTCGATCACGATGCGAAAACCGTCGAGCAAAACATGCTCGGCGATCTGATCGAGGACGCGGGACTTGGTTTGGGTTTTGGGTTTCTTGCTCGCCCGGGCAGGGCCGCTGGAGGGAGCCGCCTCGGTGAGTATGGATGGCGCACTCATGGGCTCAGGGTAAGCGGGGGGCGCAGGCTGGTCAATGCGACTAACGAAAAGCGGAGGCGGCCACCACGTTCGTTAGGCAAGAGCGCGCTCGTGCGAGCGCGCCTCCTTAGCTAAGAGGGCGTCTAAAAATGCGGCGCGCGGGTGATTTGTAGGGCGGGCGCTCCGCCTGCCCCGTTTCTGAAAAGTGTGAAACCGGGCAACCGAAGCGGTCGCCCTACAATTGGTCCCATCGGAAAAGACTTTTTAGACGCCCTCCTAGACGATTCCTTTGCGGAGATCGGCGTGCTTCCCGGCGAGCAACTCCTGGGTGAGATCGTAGCCAGCCCGATCGGCATTCTCCGAGATGCCGGCAAACTCCTTCGCGATCCGCATTTTCGCGGAGCGACAGAAGTAGGTCG
This sequence comes from uncultured Verrucomicrobiae bacterium, assembly GCA_963792775.1. Taxonomy (GTDB): domain Bacteria; phylum Verrucomicrobiota; class Verrucomicrobiia; order Chthoniobacterales; family UBA10450; genus Palsa-1392. The sequence goes on from CAWBXU010000004.1 coordinate 16,122, forward strand.
CGACCGAAAGAATTTCCTCCGCCGGCTCGCCGCTCTCGATCTTGTGCTGGGCGAACGAACAGGTCGCACTCATCGCGAAAAGTTCCGTGGCGATCGCGACGAAGCGCGCGAGGAGCAACTGCTCGCGATCGAGCTGCGGACCAAAACGCGTCATGGCGTGGAATAATCCGCGGGCCAGTTTTTTGCTTGCGCCCGCGGCATAACGAATGTGCGGCCGCAAGTCGGCGTGCAACTTTTCGAGGTCGCCCGCGACGCCGAGAGTCCACTGTTTCGGATACCAACTGGCGTAAAATTTTCCGGACGAAATCAGCGCCTTGACCCGCTCCGCTGTCGGCAGAGTGGTGTTGAAAATGGCGCCGCCGACCTTGAGATGCGGATCGAGCGCTTCGCGCGCAATGAAGAGGCGCATGATTTCGCTCGATCCTTCGAAGATCATGTTGATGCGGCAGTCGCGCAGGAAACGCTCGACCGGAATCCCTTCCTCGCCGCGGCCTTCGAGCGATGCAGCCGTCTCGTAACCGCGGCCGCCGCGCACCTGCATCGCTTCGTCGGCGATCCGCCAGGTGGCTTCGGTCGCCCACATTTTGCACATCGCAGTCTCGATCCGCAGATCGCCCGCCTTGCGATCGACCATCGCGCTGGTCAGGAACGTGATCGCTTCCATCGCAAAGACGTTGCCCGCCATCTCCGCGACTTTCCCGGCGATCGCGGAATGCTGACCGATCGGCGCGCCCCATTGCACGCGTTCGCCGGCCCACTTGCGGCAGATTTCGAGCAGGCGCTTCGACAAACCGACGCACGCTGCCGGGATCGTTAGGCGGCCGGTATTGAGAGTCGTTAAAGCGACCTTCAAACCCTGGCCTTCTTTCGCGATCAGATTTTCCTTCGGAACGCGGACGTTCGTGAATTTGACAATGCCGTTGTAGAGCGCGCGCAGGCCCATGAAGTGGCAGCGATAAGTGATCTCGAGCCCAGGCGAATCGACCTCAACGATGAACGCGCTGATCTGTTTGCGCTCCTTGCCTTTCACAATCTTAGGCGCCGTTTTCGCCATCACGACGAGAACGCCGGCTTTGATCAGGTTCGTGCACCAGAGTTTCTCGCCATTCAGGATGTAAGCCGAGCCGTCCTCGCTCAGTTCCGCCGTCAGGCTCATGTTCGCGGGGTCGGAGCCGGCGTTGGTTTCCGTGAGCGCAAAGGCGGAGATTTCTTTGCGCGCGACGCGCGGGAGATATTTTGCCTTTTGCTCTTCGGTGCCGAAGATGAGCAACGGCTGCGGGACGCCGATTGATTGATGGGCGGAGACGAGCGCGGTCAGGTTCGCGTCCCAGCTGCCGAGCAACATGGCGGCGCGGCCGTAGTTCATTTGCGACAAGCCGAGCCCGCCGTACTCGGTCGGGATTTTCACCGCGAAAGCGCCCATCGCGAAAAGGTCGTCGATGTTTTTCTGCGGGATCTCGCCGGTCCGGTCGATCTCGTCGGCATCGACGTTTTTCTCGAGATATTCGCGCAGCTCTTTCAGGAACGGGTCGCCTTTTTCTCGATCTTCCGCGCTCTGCGCCGGGTAGGGAAAGATGCGCTCGAAGTTAAATTTCCCGATGAACAGGTTGCTCGCGAAACTGCCGCGTTCATCGAGCGGATCGCGCGAGCTCTCCGCGAGCTCGAGGGCGGCGCGTTTGCCCTCCGACATTTTCGAGGTGTCGATGACGGATTGCGCTTCCGCCGGGGCGGCCTTGGCGCTGGTTTCTTCTGCGATTTGTTTTTCAGGCGCTTCGAGCGGTGTCTTCATAAAATTTTGTGTTGTTCTTGGCGTGCTCCGCGAGGAGCGCGCAGGGCGCAAACTTGCCGCCGTGATTCCCGGCCGCCGCGACCATTTTCGAAATGCCGAAATGATCCGCAAACCGGAGCGGCCCGCCGCGCAAAGGCGCGAAGCCAGTGCCGAGAATCATGCCGTAATCGGCATCTTCCGGAGTCGCGACGACCTTCTCCTCCAGGCAGCGCGCGGCTTCGTTCACCATCAGGTAGATCAGCGGCAGGGCAAGATTGTGCGGCACGTTCCCGGCGTTCGCGGGCTGGCGCCACTGCCCGATCGATTCGTTAGGCGAGTGCGTTTTGCCCTCGTATTTGTAAAAGCCGGCGCCGGTCTTGCGGCCGAGCAAGTTCGCCTCGCGCATCTTTTGCAGGATCGCCGGGGTGCGGGCGCGTTCGCCTAACGACTGCTCGAGCGTGGCCGCGATGTCGGCCGTGATGTCGATCCCGATCTCGTCGATCAAGCGCAGCGGTCCCATCGGCATCCCCCACTGCACGAGCGCGTCGTCGATCGCCTTTGCGTCGACGCCCTGCTCAAACAATTCCGCCGCGTGCAGCAGGTAGGGAAAGAGGACGCGGTTGACGAGAAACCCAGGGCTGTCCCTAACGACCACCGGCAATTTCCCGATCTGCCGGGCAAAGAAAAGGGCGCGCTCTTTCGTTTCGTCGGAAGTCTGTTTCCCGATCACGACCTCGACCAGCTTCATCCGGCTGACCGGGTTGAAAAAATGAAGCCCGATGACGCGTCCGGGATGTTTGGTTTGCGCGGCGAGATCGCTGATCGAGAGCGCCGAGGTGTTGGTCGCGAGGATGTCGGTGTCGTCGATCTTGCTGTCGATGTCGTGGAAGATGGCTCGTTTGACTTCGATCTTTTCGGAGGCGGCCTCGATCACTATCTGAACTTCGCGCATCGGACCGGGATTCCCCGAAGCGACAATGCGCGAACGGCCTTCCTTTGCTTTCTCCTCGCTCATCAAGCCACGTTTGACCGCTTCGCCGTAGACTTTTTCGATGTTACCCAGACCGCGATCGAGTTGCTCGGCGTTGACGTCGCGCAGGATAACAGAGATGCCGCGCGAGCTGAGCCATTGCGCGATCCCCGAGCCCATCACGCCCGCGCCGATGACGGCGGCGTGCACGACTTTTTCGCCCGGTGCCGTCTTCGACGGGCTCTTCTTGTATTTGTCGGCGAGGAAGAAATTGCGGATCAGGTTGCGGGTCGACTCGGTTTCGCCGAGTTCGACTATCGCCTCGAGCTCGCGGCCTAACGAGTCTTCGAGCGAACTGGTTAGGCTTTGGTTGATGATTTCAGCGGCGCGCGCCGGAGCGGGGTTTTGCGATTTGGACGCGTCGATCGGCGCAGCGGAGGAAGGCGGTGCGGCAGGCTTGCGCTTTCCGGCGGAGATTTTTTCGCGAGCGACCTCGAGCAACTTATCTGGCGCCACCACTTCATCGACCAGGCCGAGCTTGAGCGCTTCCTGCGCTGGATACAATTTGCCTTTCAAAATCACCTCGGCCGCTTTCTCGGGTCCGATCAAGCGCGGCAGGCGCGTCGCGCCGCCCCAGGCCGGGACGAGCCCGAGCGTCGTCTCCGGCAATCCGATCCGAGTGGCCGGCGCGTCGGAAGCGACGCGATAGTCGCAGGCCAACGTGATCTCGTAGCCACCACCCGCGCAGGCGCCGTGGATCGCGGCGACGGTCGGCACCTTGAGCGCGGCGAAGCGGTTAAATATTTGCTGGCCCTCGGCGATGAAGGCGCGCATTTCGCCGGTCTGAGCCTGACGCAGCAGCGTCTGCAAATCGGCGCCGGCGATGAAAATCGACTTCTTCGCCGAGGTCACGATGACGCCTTTGAGGGCGGTTTCTTTTTCGAGAAAATCGAGGTGACCAGCGAGGTCGTGGAGAGTGGCGGCGTCGAAGATATTGGCTCCCGATTCGGGCCGGTCAAAGGTCAGGAGGCAGACACCGTCGTGGCCCATTTCGCGCCGGATGAAAGGCACCGCAGGAGATGAACTCATCCGGTTTAGTTAGACCCCTTTCGCGAAAATTCCAAGTTGGACTCGGCGGCGGTTGTAGCCGGGGGCGATGACGCCGGTGGTAGAATGCGAACGCAGACCGGCCGGCGTCAACGCCCCTGGCTACGACATTGCACCGTGCGAGGGAGGGTGTTACAAGCTCGTGACCTTCCTCGGGTCGCAGCCTTTGCCTAACAATGGTCGGCCGAATTCTACTGCCCGAAATCGAGAGCCTGATCGAGGCGCGCAATTTCACCGCGTTGCGCGAGCTTTTTTCCGAGATGCCGCCAGCCGATGTGGCGGAGATCATTCTCGATCTGCCGGAGGGCGAGCAGGTCATTATTTTCCGCATCCTGCCACACGCGCTGGCGGCGGATGTTTTCGAATATCTCGACGTCGAGGCGCAGCAACAACTGCTCCGCGGGATGGCGCAGGAACAGGTCGTCGGGATCCTGAACGAGATGTCGCCGGACGATCGCACGGCGCTGCTCGAGGAGCTGCCGAGCGCGGCGGCGCGGCAGTTGATCCGGCTCCTCACGCCGGAAGAACGGCGCGTCGCGCAGGCGCTGCTCGGTTATCCGGAAGGCAGCGTCGGCCGTTTGATGACGCCGGACCTGATCGCGGTGAACGCCGACTGGACGGTGAAGGAGACGCTCGATTACGTGCGCGAAAACGGGCGCGATTCGGAAACGATCAACGTCCTCTACGTGGTCGACGATCGCGGGAAACTGCTCGACGACCTGCGCATCCGCGAGTTCCTCCTCACCCCGCTCGACAAAAAAGTGAGCGACCTGATGGATGAAAATTTTGTCGCCCTGACGGTGACGGATTCGCAGGAAGAGGCGCTCAACACTTTCCGCAAATACGACCGCAGCGCGCTGCCGGTGCTCGATTCCGGCGGAGTGCTCGTCGGGCTGGTCACGACCGACGACATGCTCGACGTCGCGGAAGAGGAAGCGACCGAGGACATCCAGAAATTCGGCGGCATGGAGGCGATGGAAGAGCAATACATGCGCATCCCGCTCTGGCGGATGGTGCGGAAACGCGCGACCTGGCTGGTCGTCTTGTTCCTTGGAGAAATGCTGACCGCGTCGGCGATGGGCTTATTACGAGGGCGCGATCGCGAAGGCGGTGGTGCTCGCGCTTTTTCTCCCGATGATTATTTCGAGCGGAGGTAATTCTGGCTCGCAAGCTTCGATGTTGATCATCCGCGCGATGGCGCTGGGCGAAGTGACGTTAGGCGACTGGTGGCGGGTGATGCGCAAGGAAGTGATCGCCGGATTGCTCTTGGGGCTGGTGCTCGGCGGGATTGGGTTCTTGCGCGTGGCGGTCTGGGCGCAATTTTCGTCGGTTTACGGACCGCACTGGTTGCTCGTGGCGATTACGGTGGGAGTGGCGTTGATCGGGGTCGTCCTTTGGGGATCGCTCTCCGGTTCGATGCTGCCATTTATCTTGCGCAGGCTCGGAGCGGACCCGGCGACTTCCTCGGCGCCATTTGTGGCCACGCTCGTGGACGTGACCGGTCTCATAATCTATTTCAGCCTCGCGCTGTTCATTCTCCGCGGGTCGATGCTGTAGTTGGAGGGACGAGCGCCGTGTCGTCCGTGTTTCTTTGCCTGGCCCGCCCCCCAACTCCCGGCCAATCCGCCCCTCGTTAGGCCAAAACGCCCGCGCCGCTTTCGATCGCGACCCAATCGCCGCGCGCGCGGGAATCGGCCACTGCCTGAACGACGCGCATGTAGCGCACGCCATCCTCGAAATCGGGATGCGGCCGAATGCGGCCGCGCGATTTCACCGCCGCGATGAAGTCGTCCTCAACGTGCCAGTCGGTCTCGAGGTCGCTGGTTAACTCCGCCACGTGCAAGGCGCGATCGCCGATCTGGCCGGTGTGCACGATGTCGGACCCGAAATCGTAGGTCAGCGTCCCGAGATCGCCGTAAACCTCCAGCCGATCAGCCGGGGATTGCGCGTCGATCCCGCTGAATTCGAGGACGCCTTCCATCCCGTTCGCGAAAGTGCAAAGGACCGTCAGCATATCAGGAATGATCACTTCGTAGCCTTGCCGGATCGGCTGAATGATTTTGCCGCAAGCGAAAAGACCGGTGATGTCGCCGAACCATTTTTGCAGCACTTCCGCGTAAATCCCGAGGGTGAGCGTGTTCAGCCCGCTCATCTCGACGCGCTGCCGCCAATGCGCCGGCGCGTCGGGATCGAGAAAGGCGCTGTTCAAACTCTGCAGCCGCAGATGGTGCGGGCGGCCGAGGACTTTTTCGGCGAGTAATTTCTGCACGAGCAGATCGCCCCGCATGCCGTGCGGCGGCGGACAGAGCATGGTGACGAGCGCCGGGAAACGCTTCGCCGCGGCGAGCATTTCCTCCGCTTCGATCAGATCCATCGCCATGCGCGCCTGACAAAAAACATGCTTCCCTGCCTCGAGCGCCGAGACGCTGATGGCGGAATGCATGTAAGGCGGCGTGCCGATCCAGACGATGTCGAGATCGCTCAAGCCGAGCAGCTCGGCCCAGTTTTGCATCGGGGTGGCGTGAGGCGCGTTTTCGCGGCAAAACTTGTCCGCGCTCTCATAGGTGGAATTGCAGATCGCCACCACCTCGACATCGGGATTGTGCAGGAGCGCGGGGAGATGACGGCGGCGCACAATTTCGCCCGCTCCAACAATTCCGATCCGCAGCTTGGATTGATTTTTCTGGTTCATAAAAGAAGCGCCTGATCGCGCGTAACCCGGCGAAACTGGATTTGACCACGGTTTGCCACCCCTGTTCAACCTCGAAAGGTTACGGGCCGACGAAAGAGCAGGCCGGCGAAGAAACGCTTGACCACCCGGGCGACCGACGGCACTTTACGCGCTCCTCCCACCCGGCTTATGTCAAAAGTTTGCAGCATCACTGGATCGAAACCTTCGCGCGGCAGCGTGATTCACCGCCGCGGTATGGCCAAGAAAAAGGGCGGCGTCGGTCGTCACGTGACGAAGAATGTGCCTCGCACTTTTGGCCCTAATCTGCGCGTGCAGCGTATCTGGGTAGCGGAGTTGAAAAAGTTCGTGCGCGTAAAACTGACCGCGCGCGGCTTGAAGACGATCAACAAAAACGGCGCCTACGCGACGTTGAAAAAAGCCGGTCTGATCGCAGCCTAAGGCTGCGCGCTTCCGTCGGGTTGCGGATCGGGGTCCGCTTGAATCTTTTCCACCGCGGAGTCGCGCGATTCCGTCTCTGACTCGGCCACTTCTGCCGAATTCTCAACCGCGTTTGCGCTCGACTTGGTTGCTTCCGGCGCGTCTTCGATCGCGTTTGCGCTCGACTCGGGCGCTTCCGTCATATCCTCGACCGCGTTTGCCCTCGACTGGGCCGCTTCCGGCGCATCCCGGCCGCGTGAGCGCTCGGCTCGAGCGCTTCCGGCAAGGCCTCGGGCGTCTCTGCGACCGTCGCGGTAGGCTGGCTTGGTTCTCCGGGACGAGGGGCGGACGCGGTCTTTTCTTTCTTCTTCGGCGGCGCGGTTTTCGCGCGTGCCAGATCGAGGAGGCCGTCATTGAATTCGATGACGTGTCCTTCGCCGATCAGCCAGTGAAGGTCGGAAGCGAGCGCGAGTTTTTTCTTTTCGAAATCGGCCGGGGCGGCCTCGCCTTCCGATGTGAGCACCATTTTTTCGAGCAACTGCTTGCGGTTGATCTCGGGATTTTCAGCCAGGACCCGAAGTAAAGCGCCGATCGAGGACGACACCGACATGCCGGCGTGGCTGAAGGGCCGCGGCCGAACCGGCGCGACGAAGAGCATCGACTTGCGATGGCGGAAAAGATGAAGGCCATTAGCCGGAAAAGCGCTGATCAATTCCTGCATCATTTTCGAAGGTGAACGCATCTCGCGCGCCCAGGCATCCTCGATCGCGCGGCTCAGCTCCCGATCGGGCAGGCGCCGGCTGACGACGCCGTCGACGGTGAGTTCCGCGCTTTCCCGCAGCAAACCCGGCAGGTAATTCTGGCGAAAATGCCGCTCCGCCTCGGCCGCGCTGTTGAAGGTGATGGGCGGCTCTTCTTTCGAGGTCGTGTAGGTGGTGACGCTGCGTGCCTCTTCTTTCCAGCGCTCAACCGCCTCGGGATCGCTCACGATTTCGATCTGCCGCTGGTAATCGGGGAAACTCATCCGGCGGCTGAAGCGCTGCTCATAAAGGCCGCGCAACTTCTGCTGGTAGGCATGATGGTTGGTCGGGCCTAACAATGTCCCGCTCAGCCGATCCCGCGCCACGCTCGTGAAGTTGCCCTTGATCGGTTCCGATTGGGTGACCTCGACGCGGTAGAAGTTTTCCTTCTCGTTAGGGAAAGCGCCGTTCTCGAGCAGCCGGCGATCGCTCGCCGCGGGGCCGTCGGCGCCGATCTGAAAGAGCGCCCCGCTTTCCGCCTTCAGGCGCACGTCGTAGCGTTCCGGCTTTTCCAAGAACATCCGGGCGAGCGAAAAAACCGAATAGGCCAGATGCCCCGACTTAATCTGCGCGAGCACGTTTTCGAGCGCGCGCGCCTCCGGGACAAAGCGCACATCGAGCGCCGGGAGAGGCGCGGCATATTCCTCCGGTCGCGGCGCCGGCCGTGCCGCGCGCGGGGGCGGTCGATTCTCCCGGCCACGGTCGTTGCGGCGCGGCTCGTCGCGTCGCGGAGGACGCGGTCCGCGTTCGCGCCGTTCGCCGCCGCGGCGCTCCCGCTGGCCCGGCCCGGCCTGCTCTTCCCCGGCGAAATCGGCATAGCGATTATCGTTAGGCGATTCCGTCGCCCAGGCCGGGAGCATTTTCAGATCGATGAGGTCGGAAGCCGGATCCTGCTCGGACATTTGTGTCTGTACTCGCAAGCGCGCAGATGTAAAATGGGCGGTCGATTTCGCGCTTGAAAATGGGCTCGCGCGGAGCGAAAAAATTGACAAGCGGCCCAATTAATTTAGTTGCCAACAGGTCGCGGCACCTTTAAGCCGTCACCCACAGCAAGCCAACAAGGAGAATAATTTGTATGTCGGATAAACCGATCGAAGAAAAAGTTAAAGAGATCATCGTCGAGCAGCTCGGAGTGAACCCGGAACAGGTCACCCCGACCGCTTCGTTCATCGAAGATCTCGGCGCCGATTCGCTCGACATCGTCGAGCTGGTGATGGCCTTTGAAGAAGAATTTTCGGTGGAAGTGCCGGACGAAGACGCAGAGAAACTGCAGACCGTCGGCGACGTCGTGAAGTACATCGAAGACAAAGCCAGCGCCAAGGAATAACCGGGCCGCCGGCACCTGCCGGCTTGCGTCGCGCGAGGACAACTTAAGACACGGCTGCGGCCGTGTTTTTTGTTTTTGTAGGGCGACCGCTTCGGTTGCCTCGATTCAGCTCCTGGGCAGGCGGAGCGCCCGCCCTACAAAAGCGTCGCGGTGTTTTTTGTTTCCCTGGGTTGCGGGCACGCATTCGCCGGAGAAAATAGCGCGTGAATCTTCTCTGGCTGAGCGACCCGATCTTCGATCTCGCCGGCCATCACGTCTCGATCCTGGGGATCGGAGCCTTCGTCGGGCTGGTTGTCCTCGGGCTGATCGTCGCCAAGTTGGTCCAGAGCGGACCGGTGCGGCGGTTCCTTAGCCGCTTCAAGCTCGACGCGAATTTCGTCGCGATCATCACGACGATCCTGAGCGTCGTTGCGCTGGTTTTCTTCACCGTCGCAGCGATTAATGGCCTCGGCATTCCCCTCGCCTGGAGCGCGCCGCTCCCCGGTGTGCCGATCAGCCTGCTGCAGATTTTCCTGCTCGTCGGCCTGCTCTTTTTCGTCTTCTGGATTTCCTCGCGGACGAAACGTTTCCTCTTCAATCGCTTCCTCGTGCACAGCGGCCTCGACCGCTCGCTGCAGTACGCGATCTCGCAGATCGCCTCCAATCTCGTCCTCATCGTCGGCGTTTTCATCGTTCTGCAAAATACCGGGATTCATCTCGAGGCGCTGACGGTTTTCGCGGGCGCGGTCGGTGTGGGCGTCGGCTTCGGGTTGCAGAACATCACGAGCAATTTCATCAGCGGCCTCGTCATCCTGGCGGAGCGGCCGATCACGATCGGCGATCGGGTGGAAGTCGCGGGAGTGACCGGTCAGGTGCAGAAGATTCGGGCGCGCAGCACCGTCATCGTGACGAACGACAACATCACCACGATCGTGCCTAACCAGAAGTTCATCGACTCGCCGGTGACGAATTGGACTTACGGCGATCCGCGGGTGCGTTTCCGTGTCCCAGTCGGGGTGGCTTACGGGAGCGATACGGAGTTGGTGCGGAAGAAATTGGTCGAGGCAGCGGAAGAAAATCCTCACACCTTGGAGGATCCGGCGCCGAGCGTGTTCTTCGTCGCGTTTGGCGACAGCTCGCTCAACTTCGAGCTGATCGCCTGGAGCGACGAGATGAGCCATCGGCCGGCCCGTTTCCGAAGCGATCTGAATTTCGCGATCGACAAGAAATTCCGCGAAGCCGGGATCGAGATCCCCTTCCCGCAGCGCGACATCAATATCCGCACGGGAATCTTGCGGGTCGATTCCACCGCGGGCGACGACCAGCCCACGAACGACGAATCCTAGAGCCCAGCGGCGCGCCTTCGCGCGCTTGAAAAAAGCGGCCGCCCCAGTTACTGAGTAGCCATTCCCAGCTGCGCCCTTCTTCCTACTCCAACGCGCATCTTGCGTCGGCCGTCCGGCACTCCTCTCCGGATCCGGGACGGCTATGCCAAGGTCGTGACCCTGGCGGAACTCGCGGGCTGCCCTGCCTGGCACGAGGCCTTTCGCGACAAGTGCAAGGATCATCGTTTCTATGAGTTGATCGACGCGACCCTGGAGAACGATTTTGATAATTTTTTCCTCGTCCTGGAAGACACGGATCGGGAGGTCCGGGCGATCCAGCCGCTCTTTTTCGTTAGGCAAAACCTGACCGAGGGCGTAACCGGTCCCCTGCGCGCTGCGATCGATCGGATCCGAAAGAATTTCCCGCGCTTTCTCACCATGAAAACCCTCATGGTTGGCTGCGCCGCGGGCGAAGGGCATCTCGGCGTTTGTCACCCGGAAGACACGGCCTGGGTGGCGGAGGCGCTCCATTCCTGCCTGAAGGATTTTGCCCGGCAAGCGCGCGCCCCGCTCATCGTCTTGAAGGATTTTTCGGCGCACTATCGGGAGGCGCTGAGCAGCTTTTCCCGCAACGGCTACACCCGCATCGCGAGCATGCCGATGACGCGGCTCTCCCTGGATTATGTCGACTTCGAGGAATACCTGGCGTCGTTAGGCAAAGCGACCCGGAAGAATTTGCGGCGCAAGTTTCGCCAGACCGCGCTGAGCGCTCCGATCCGGTGCGAAGTGCTGACCGATGTCAGCGATGTGATCGACGAGCTCTACCCGCTCTACCTCCAGGTGCATGCCCGCTCGAAGATGCACTTTGAGAAGTTGACCCCGGCATATTTCTGCGGCCTCGGCCGGGAGATGGCGGACCGGACGCGGTTCTTCGTCTGGCGGCAGGAGGGCAAGGCGATCGCTTTCAGTCTTTGCCTCGTGCACGACGGGACGATTTACGATGACTACCTCGGACTCGATTATCGGGTCGCGTTCGATCTTCATCTCTACTTCTACACGTTGCGCGACATCATCAGCTGGGCGCTGGCGCACGGTCTGCATTCCTATTGCAGCAGCCCGCTGAACTACGATCCCAAGCTCCACCTCGGCTGCGAGCTGGTCCCGCTCGATCTTTACGTCATGCACACTGGCGCTTGGCTCAATCCGATCTTCCGCCACGCTCTCCGCTTCCTCCAGCCGACCCGGCACGATCCTGTTCTCCGGCAATTTCCCAACGCCCACGAATTGTAGATGGTGCGGCCCCGGCATTTCGAGGCGCAGTCGTGATCGGTTCGGCCCGGCGCTGGTTCGTCAATCCGTGGGTGCAGTTGGCCATCTGCGTCCTCCTCGGCACGGCCGCGGATATTTTCCTCAAGCTCGGCGCGGAAGCGACCGCCAACCCGGCGAACGCCTGGTCGTGGACCGGTCTAACCGGGCTGCGCTCGGTGTGGGTCTGGTGGGGAATTCTCGCTTCCGTGATCAGCCTTTTTAGCTGGCTCGCCACCCTGCGAAAACTTCCCCTAACGATTGCTTTTCCGGTCGGCCAGGCCGTGCACATCCTCGTCCCGCTGAGCTGCTGGATTTTTCTTGGGGAGAATATTTTGCCGAAGCGCTGGCTCGGCATCGCCCTCGTCCTCGTTGGGCTCATGATCGTGGCGAAACCGGCGGCCAAACTGGAGGAGAAGCTGTGACACTTTTCGCCGGACTGCTGATTTTCGTGACGGTGAGCTGTTTCGTCGCCGGCCAAATCCTGCTCAAGCACGCGATGGATATCATGGCGCAAACGGTTTTCTCGCGGCCTCGCGCGACGCTGGTGTTCGCGGTGGCGATCGGCGCCTTTGCGGCGAATTTCTTCATCAATATCGGGCTGCTCCAACGCTTCGATCTCAGCTACTTTTTTCCGTTTCAGGGGCTCAGCGTCATTCTGATCGCGCTCGCCGGCGCTTTTATTTTGAAGGAAAAACTGACTCTGCGCCTAACGATCGGGTCGATCGTGATCGCGCTCGGGGTGGTCCTCGTCTCATTGAGCTAGATGCGGCCTGTAGACGCCTCCCTCTGGGAGGCGCGAGCGCAGTTCTCACCAGGCCAATTGAGAGTCACCCTCGCGCTTCGCAGAGCGAAGCGTCTACAGCGCCGCCAGAAGCTGGCGGAGCGCCGACAGGTTTGTTTGCCTAACGATCGCCGGATCGCGTGCGGGCAGCTTCGGATGATCGAACTCCGCGGCGAAGCGTTGTTTCCGCCGCGCATAAACGGCCGGCGACCAGGCGCCGCAAATATCTCCCGCTCCAATCCGCGGCCCCAGCAGCTCAAGCGCCCAGACCAAATCCTCGACGCTGAAGCGGCCGCTTTCCCAATTGGTCACGGCTTCCTCCGCGCGCAGACAATCGAGATCGATCGTCACATAAACCTGCGCGGTGCCAAGTCGCCTAACGAACCCGGCAAATTTCTCCCGCCAATCTTCCCGGAAAATCGCGCCCCGCCGTTCGCGTTCCTTCCCGCGGCGCTCGTCCGCCCAGGGATGGACCTCGAGCCGGCCGGTCCGTTCCGCCCGCCGGTTCCCGAAAATTTGCGCCGGCCACCAGCACTCGAAGTTCCCGCAACCCCACACGCTCACCTTCTCGATCTGCGGCCATTCTAGCGCGCGATTGACCCAGCCGCCGCAAGCCCAGCGCGGCGGGCGCCGGTCCCAGTCAGGATGATTGTCGAATGAAACCAGCGTCGTTAGGCGCGTCTGGCGCCGGACCCAGAAAGCGGTGAGATGGTGGAAATCGCCCGAACCGTAGAGCAGAAACGGCGGCAGATTCGCCCCCATCTCCCGATCGAAAGCGGCGATCTCGCGGACCGGCGCGGAGAAGCGCAGGCGCGGTCCCCAGCCCCGCAGATCGCGCGTCGCCAGCCCGAGATCGGCCGGCCAGGCGTCATCGAGGTTGAGATGCAAAAGGTCTGGCGACGGCAAAATCATGCAGAGAAACTTAGACCGAGGCGCGCATTCGCGACTCCTCAAGCGATGGAATCATTGCCATGGCGAACACTTCCAAGACCGCGAAGAAGGCGAAAGATCTCGAGCGCGATTTATTCTGCCGCATCCAGGACGCCTTCCGTGTCGCCGCGCGCAAAACCTCCGCTGTCTTCGGCTCGGCCTGGGCTTTCATCGGCAGCGGTCTCGATCATCGTCATCTGGGCATTAACCGGCCACATTTTTCATTACTCCGACACCTGGCAACTGATCATTAACACCGGCACGACCATCGTCACCTTCCTTATGGTCTTTCTCATTCAAAACACCCAGAACCGTGACTCGCGCGCGGTTCAGTTGAAACTCGATGAGTTGATCCGAAGCATGGCGGGCGCGCGCAACAAGTTGATGGACCTCGAGGCGTTGAGCGACGAGGACCTGGACGATTTCCAGAAGGAATTCGAGCGCCTCCGCAAGCGCTCCGAGCAAACCGCCGCGACCATTTCCAAGATCAGCAAGAAAAACTCAGGCTGAAGCCCGCGCCTCGCCGCGACGGATAAACTTCGGGCCTGCCGGACAAAGCCGGAGCAGCTCGCAATTCGTGCAATCCGGTTTGCGCGCATAGCAACGGCGCCGGCCGTGCCAGATGAGCCAGTGACTCCAGTTCGTCCAATCCTTGCGCGGAATCAGTTTCATCAACTCCTGCTCGATTTTGACCGGGTCGGTTTGTTTCGTTAGGCCAAGCCGCTCCGAGAGCCGCGCCACGTGCGTGTCGACCACGATGCCTTCGTCTTTTTGAAAGGCATTGCCGAGGACAACATTGGCTGTCTTGCGGCCCACCCCCGGGAGCGCGTTCAGTTCCGCCATCGTCTGCGGCACTTTCCCGTCGTGCTCTTTCTCGATCGCGGCCGCAGCCGCGCGAATGCTCTTCGCCTTGTTCCGAAAAAAGCCGGTCGATTGAATCGCTTTCTCTAATTGGGCTGGCTTCGCGGCAGCATAATCCGCCGCGGTCCGGTAGCGTTTGAAAAGATCGGGCGTGACCAGGTTGACCCGCTTGTCGGTGCATTGCGCGGAGAGAATCGTCGCGACCAACAACTGCAGCGGCGTTTTGAAATCGAGCTCGCAATGCGCGTCCGGATACACCTTCGGAAGCAGCCTGACCAACTCCTGGGCGCGTTCAGATCGCGTCATCGCCTAACGAGTTGCGGGATGGGTTTGTTTTGCCTCCGCGCCAGCGGGCCCAGATGTCTCCGCCGCGTTTCACCAGCCGCCGCGCCCAGGCAAACTCGGTCGCGAGAATGGCGAGGCCGAGCGGGACCACCACGACCGCCGGGCCGGGCAACACGATCAGGGCGAGCCCGAACAAAATCACGGTCGTGCCGATGACCGCGATAATCAGTTTGCGCAGCCGCGGCCGCGTCGTTAGGCCAAGGCGCTCCATCCAGCGCGCATACCAGGTCACAGCTGTTCCAGGAAAGGCGCGAGCTTCTGTTCGAGCTGCGGCGGGACGTGCGCCACGAGCAAAGTGTGATCGCCCTCGTATTGCACTTCGAGGACGTGACCAACCCGGTGCGCTTCGGCGAGGAGCGCCGCCTCGCTCACCGGCAGACGATAGCGAGCGCGCAGCCGCCACGAGCTCAGCGCGTTTTGTAAGGCCGGGACCAGTTCGTCGAGATTCTTTCCGGTTCGGGCCGAGATCGCGACGCTCCCGGGAAATTTCTCCAGGTAAACGTTCACCAGCTCCTGATTTTGCAGGAGATCGATCTTGTTGAAAATGATCAGGCTCTGCTTGCCGAATGCGCCCAGTTCCTTGATCACGGCGTCGACCGCTTCCATCTGTTCGTCGACCCGCGGATGGCTCAGGTCGACGACGTGAATGAGAAGATCGGCCTCGACCACTTCCTCGAGCGTAGCCTTGAACGACTCGATCAAAGTGTGCGGCAGTTTTCTCAAAAACCCGACCGTATCGGTCAGGAGCACGCGCTGTTTGTTAGGCAAAAGAAAACTGCGCGTCGTCGGATCGAGCGTCGCGAAAAGTTTATCCTCGGCCAGCACGCCGGCGCCGGTGAGCAAATTGAGCAGGGTCGATTTGCCGGCGTTGGTATAGCCAACGACCGCGGCGACCGGCCATTGATGACGCTTCCGCCCCTGCCGCTGAATGGCGCGATGCTTGCGCACATCCTGCAGATCGCGCTCGAGACGCGCGATCCGTTCCTGGAGGCGGCGGCGATCGACTTCGAGCTGCGTTTCACCGGGGCCGCGGGTGCCGATCCCGCCGGTCTGGCGGGAAAGGTGCGTCCACATTCTCGTTAGGCGCGGAAGCAGGTATTGCAGCTGCGCGAGCTCGATCTGCAGACGGCCTTCCCGGCTGCGTGCGCGCTGTGCGAAGATGTCGAGGATGAGCTGAGTGCGATCGAGCACTTTTCGCGAGAAGAGATTTTCCAGGTTCCGCCCCTGCGCGGGCGAGAGTTCGTTATCGAAAATGACCGAGGTGATTTGCTGATCCTGAAACGATTCCTTGATCAACTCGGCCTTTCCTTTGCCGATGTAGAAAGGCGCGGTCGGCTTCTGCAGTTTTTGCGTGACGGTATCGACCACCTCCGCACCGGCGGAGTTAGCCAGCTCGGCCAACTCCTCGAGCGAATCACGCAAATCCCATTTCGAGACGCCTTCTTTTTCGAGACCGATGAGGAGGACGCGCTCCTGTTTCCGCTGCGGTTGGGTCAGTATCATTCAGCGGAGGCAAAGAAGCGCTCGGCTTTTTGCAGGATCCAATCGACAGCTGCTGCGTGGTCCTTCAACAGAGATAAATTCAGCGGTTCAAAATTAGGTTGCTGGCGAAACCAGGTCAACTGTCTTTTGGCGTAGCGCCGGGTCGCCTGCTGAATCGCTGCGATACAGCCGGCTTCGCTCATCTTTTTCTCGAGCAGGAGATGAATCTGTTCGAGACCGAGTGTTTTTGCGGCGGTTACGCTGAGTTGCCTCTGGCGCGCAACTTCTTCGACCACCCCGTCGCGAAACATCGCTTCCACCCGGCGATCGATCCGCGGCGTAGAGCTCGTCGCGTTCATAAAAAACGAAAACGCCGTGCAGTGTCGGAGCGACCTCATCTGCCATTCGTTCGGCGCTGGGCGGACGCGGGCGCATTCGTCTGCGCATAAATCTCCAGCGCCCTAACGATTCGGCGCTTGTTCTTGCCGATCGATCTTTTCTGCGCCTAACGGATCGACCGCGGCGAGACGCGAATTCAGTTTGTCGAGCGGGAGCGCGTTCAGTTCCGCGCGCAAACGCGGATCGACCGCCGGGAGCGGGGCGAGGCCGTGAGTCAGCGCCTTGAGGTAAAGTCCGCTCCCTCCGACAACGAGCGCGCGCTTGCCGCGCGCGTGAATTTCGGCGAGTGCGGTCAGCGCCATTTCGCGAAATTTCTCCGCGCTCATCTCGTCGCTCAGCGGGACGTCGCCGATGAGATGATGCGGAACTTTTCGCAGGATCGCCCGGTCCGGCTGCGCTGTGAGCAGGGGCAGGCCCCGATATATTTGAAAAGCGTCGGCGCTGATAATTTCCACGCCGCAGCGTTCCGCCACTTCAGCGCCTAATTCGGATTTCCCGCTCGCAGTCGGGCCGACGATGTAAAAGGGATTTTTCACCGCAGAGGACGCAGAGAAAAGTTAACTGTAGAATCCACCAAACCGCGGAGAGTGTCGCCGCGTATTAAGCAACGGATTTGATGAAATGACGCTGCCTGATTTTTCCGAACTCTGCGCTCTCTGCGTCCTCTGCGGTCAAAAAAAAAGAACCGGGAGATCCGCAGCGCGATCGCCGTCAGATCTCCCGGTTAATAACAAGGCGGACGGTTTAGTCGCGCGAATGGCTGTCGGACTTCGCGCCGCTCACCACCAGCTTGCGGCCGAGGAATTCCTTGTCGTGCAATTCCTCTACGGCGCGCTTCGCTTCTTCGACCGATTGCATCTGGACGAAAGCGAAACCTTTCGAGCGCTGGTTGTGTTTGTAGGTGACGACCTCGGCGTTCTGCACCTGGCCGACGCCGTTGAAGAGCTCGAAGAGGTCGCTCTCGCTCGCATCGAAGGAGAGGTTGCCGACATAGAGTCGCGGCGTCGTCACTTCGACCGATTCGGGCCGGCGCACGTTGCGCTCACGTTCACGCTGCGGGGTCCCATTACGCCCAGGCGACGAGCCATTCCGTGGCTCGGCCGCCACGGCGTGTCTCGCGGTTTTGCTATCGGCGCTTCCGAAGAAGGCCGTGATCTTCTGCCAAATGCTCTTTTTTGCGGGAGCTTTCGAGACCGCGCGTGGACCGCGCGTCTCGGACCGCCGTCGGGTTCCGCCACGGCGTGGGCGCCGCGAGCTTCTCCCGGGGGATTGAGATTTCATAATAATCCTCGTTCTTTATCCAATTAGGTTGCGGGCGAAGCGCATCACGCGATGCACGGTCCATGGCGCGCGAACCCCGAAGGGTCCAATCAAGCAGCTCAAGAGCAGTCTGCGCAGCCGGCGGAAACTTCGCCTCATCGGGCCGGGAAACTCGGACAGGCCTCAGCTTGTCCACATGCGATCTCCGGTGGGGCAAACTGGTCGGAGTGGACAAATTCACCTGCATCATTCTTTCGAAAAACCGGATGACCGCGGGAAGGAGGCAGAGGCCTCAGCCTCCCGGCATCGCGCAATAACTATTCCCGAGCCCTGCGTAATGCAAGCCCGGAAGCCGAGCGCGGATTGGACGGCAGCAAATCAGGCCGAATCGCGGACCTGATGAAACCACTCGATGAAACGTGGAAGACCGACCGCGAGCGCGGTTTGCGGTCGGTAACCGAGCAGGCGCCGGGCTTTCGAAATATCGGCGCAGGTGAGCGGAACGTCGCCGGGTTGCTCCGGCAGGTAATTGATCTTCGCCTTGCGCCCGAGCGCCTGCTCGATCGCCGCGATCAGATCCTTCAGCTCGATCGTTTGATTTTCGCCGAGGTTAAAAATATCGAAGAGCGGGCCTTCGTAACCTAACGACGCCGTCACGCCCTGGATGATATCGTCGATGTAGGTGTAATCGCGCCGCGTCGTGCCGTCGCCGAATTGGTCGATCGGTTTGCCGCTCCAGATCCGTCGGGTGAAATGGTGGATCGCGAGATCGGGCCGTTGCCGCGGGCCATAGACGGTGAAAAAGCGGAGCGCGACGATCCGCATCCGGTAAAGGTGCGAATAAGTGGAGCAGAGGAATTCGCCCGCGATTTTCGTCGCCGCGTAGGGACTGATCGTCTGGGTGAGGTGCAGCTCCTCGGAGAACGGCACCGTCTTGGAAACGCCGTAGACCGACGAGCTCGAGGCGAAGATAAATCGTTCGATGCCGCTCTGCCGAGCCGCTTCCAGCAAGTGCAACGTGCCGCCGACGTTTGTATCGTAATAGAGTTGCGGCTGACTGATCGATGGTCGCACCCCGGCGCGCGCGGCGAGATGAATGATGAGTTCGAACTTTCCGCCACCGACGACTTGCGCGACCGCCGCGCCATCCCGCAAATCGACTTCGTGGATGCGAACGGCATCGGCGACCGCGGCGAGATTACGGCGCTTGATTTGCGGGTCGTAGAAATCGTTGAAGTCGTCGAGAATGGCGACTTCGTGCCCTTCGCCAACCAACTTCTCGACCAGATGAGAACCGATAAATCCGGCGCCACCCGTGACGAGAACTTTCATGGCGCGAGGGTACGGAGGAAGCGATGAGCGAGCAAGGAGAGAAGACGCCGCCTAACGAAAAGCGGACGCGCCGGCCCTGGCTCTGGGTGGCGACCGCAGCGCTTCTCGCCCTGGTTGGCATGCTGGCAGATCTCGCCTGGCGCGTCGGGCCGGAACTGCTCGGCGGTCGAAACCTCGATCGCGCGCTCGTCCTCCCATCGGCCATCGACCTCGTCGCCCTGCCCACCGCGACGCGCTTCGATTTCCCGCTCGGCACCGAGCACGGCGCGATGGCTTACAACGCGCAACCTTTTACTCAAAACAATCACCTCGGCGACGACCTGAATGGGATCGGCGGCGAAAACAGCGATCTCGGCGACCCGGTCTTCGCAATCGCTGACGGCCAGGTGATCGCCGCCCGCGAAGGTGGGCCGGGTTGGGGCAACGTGATCATCATCCTCCACGCCTACCGCGAGAACGGGGCGCGCAAATACATCCAGTCATTTTACGGACACGTGCAGCGAAATTCTGGTCGTGCCGCGGGAAAAAGTCCGGCGCGGACAACAGATCGCGACCGTCGGCACGGGCGGCGGAAGATATTTCGCGCATCTGCATTTTGAGATTCGCGAGTTTATCACGCCGTATGTCGGCGCCGGTTACCGCAAGGATACGCGCGGCTGGCTTAACCCGAGCCTTTTCCTCCAGCAACATCGCGGCGCGCCTGACGAAGACGTTGGGCGAGCAGTCGCCCGGCGGCCGCGATGATGCGGAATCTTTACGCTGAAGCGGTGGCCATCAGTTACAGGTTTCTGCGCGCCGCGTCCGCCGCCGCTGCCAGATCATGCAAGGTGCGCAGGAAGTCGGAACTCTGCCCGATGAAAAGTCCTGATGTCGTTAGGGCCTTGAGCGCCGCCTTCGCGCCCGCGAGTGGCTGGCGGCTGGGACGGATGACCGAACAGACGGGCAGACTCGCATCGATAAACTCACACGGTTCCGGCATGATCAGCGACTTCTGGCGCAACGGATCGCCGTCGAACGCCTCCTCGATATCCGGAAAGACCAGACCAGGAACCGAAACTTCCGGGACGTTCCCCGCGCCATCGCTCCAGATCGCAAAGTGATAGACCTCCACTCCTCCGATACTGGTGACGATTCTTAGCACGGTGACGTCACTCACCTTCTCGGCCATCGAAGTGTAAAGGCTGGAGCCTCCCTGCTCGATGGTCCCGAAATGGAAGGCCGCGGTATTGGCCATCGCTTGAATCTGCTTCGAGCCACTGGGCAAGTCATGCGGCGGGATGGCCGCCCGGTTCACGATCTCGATCAGTTGCGGAAAGGTCGCGCCGAAGTCCGGGTTCTGATCGCTCCGAATCCGGATCCACCAGCTCGTATCCACCGTTAGACGCATGAGGTTGGTTAAGCGCCCGATCTGTTGCGCCCCGGTCGCCTGACTGCTGGGGAGCGTCCGAAAGGCATCGAGATTAACTGGCTCTCCGCCGACTGAAGCAATGTAGGCGTTGAGGAACGCGGCATGACTCAGCTCATCGTCAGTGTTATCAGCGATGTACTGAGGGAAATCGTCGTCGATCGCTTCGATCGCTTCCATGTAGGCGTCATTCCCCGTCGCCAGCTCGGTATATTGTTGCCACAGGTCGGCCTCGATAAGTTCGGCTGCGGCCAGGAAACGCATGATATCTATGTCTCCGCTGGTCGGAGCCGTCCGACCGAAGTTGGCCCCGCGCGCTGAGCGGGCCGCTCCGATCATACCTGCCGCCGGTGTCAAAAGTGCGGCACCGAGACCGAGACTGCGCAGGAAAGAGCGCCGGGCCATGGGATTCGGGGCGGGTAGCCGCTCCTGGAAATATTCCAAACCCGTGCGTGAACTATTGTCTAACTGTCCATTGTTTTCTGTCATAGGTAACTCCTTAAAGTAAACTGACGTTTTGGTTGATGAACGCCGCGAGCCTTTAACTCCTTCAACTCCCGCACAAGGTCCGCTCGGTAACGAAACCGTTACTCGTGCCTGAGACTATGAGTCGCCTATGGCCAAGTGAGAGAGATAAGTAACAGAACTGTTACTAACTCTCCCCTGCTAACTCTACTCCAGCGCGCGCCAGAAATACCACGCGGCGACGGAGCGAAAAGGTCGCCAGCGTTCGCCCAGACGGAGAAGTTCTTTCGGCGTCGGTATTTTCCTCTTACGAAAAGTCTTCGCGTAACCTTTGCGCACTCCCAAGTCGTCTACCGGCCAGACATCGAGGCGGCCGAGGTGAAAGAGTAAGAGCATCTCGACCGTCCAACGGCCGATGCCGCGCACGGTAATTAGTCGAGCGATGATCTCTTCGTCGCTCATGCGATTTAGGGCTGCCCGGGTTGGGACTGTCCCATCCAGAGTCTTGGCGGCGAGATCCTTGATTGCCGCCGTCTTGTTCCGGGAAAGTCCGGCAGCACGGAACGTTTCATTCGGGGTGGCGATGATCAGCTCCGGCGAAAACCATTTCCTGCCCGGATAGAGCGCCCGAACCCGGCCAAAAATGGTGGCGGCGGCTTTGCCGCTGAGCTGCTGATAGGCGATCGACCTGGCCAAGGCGTCGAACGGCCTAACGACAGTGCCTGAGGGCAGCGGAAAAGGTCCAACCTTTGCAATAAGTGCGGCCAGTCTGGGGTCGCGCGTGGCCAGCTCCTGTTCCGGGCTCGCCTTCCTGTCGATCGTTGCCCTGGGCATCGGCCACCGTATCCCAAGTCGAATAGAATGCCACGAACCCACTCGGTGCAGATCGACCACAGATTTGCACCTCAATACCAACGGTTTGCCGCCTTACATTTTTGTCACTAAACCAAATGGCCTTGCGACCGTGCCGAGGACCAGAGCATCATCCCCAGCCATGAAAAGATTTGCCGGCCTACTAGTTATCTGCCTCCAGATCGCTCTCTCTTGCGTCCTCGGTCAGGGCCTGCCGGTCGAGGCCGGCCGCGGCAGTGGCCTGAAAGAAGTCGACGTCACCATGAAAACTGGAAACGAAGCCGAGACGGCGCTCGCGGTCAGCCATGCGAATCCGATGCTGATCACGACCGTTTCGAATCTGGAGACCGGCGGACTTTCCCATAGCTGGACGACCGATGGCGGAGGGACCTGGCAACACGACGTGATTGCGAACGGCGGCCCGCTCGGCTCGGCCTGCTGTGACGCTCAACTCGCCTCGGATGAGTTCGGCAATATTTTCCTCACCTATCTCTCGTCGAATATCGCGGTGAAAATGGCGATCTCGACCGATGGCGGCGCAACTTTTCAGCCGCTCCAGTTTCTCACTTCGCTTCCGTTTGGTTTGCCGGTCATGCCTTGGAAAAGCCTGGCCGCGGTTGGCCAGACAGTTAGCGGCGATCAACCCTCGATCGCGGCCGCCGGTGGCAGCGTTTGGATTTCCTGGACCTCTTTCGACGGCAGCATTCAGGCTAGCGGCGCGGCCGTCACCGGATTGGGCCAGGTCGGGCTCTTCAGTCCGGCCCAAGGCATCCCCGGCTCCAACCGGAGCGGCGACTACGGCGACACCGCGATCGGGCCCGATGGCCAGGTCTTTGTTGTTTACCAAAACCCAACCGGCGGCGAGGGACCGGCCACGATTTATGGCGCGCTCGATCCCGACGGCCTCGGCCCGCAGGGGTTCGGGCCGGCCAAAGTTTTGCAGACGACCAACGTGGGCGGCTTCGATTATATTCCCGCGCAATCCGGGCGCTCGATCGACGCAGAGTGCGGGCTGGCCTGGGATCGGACGGGCGGGCCGTTCAACGGCCGACTTTATTTCATTTATGTCTCGGAAGAGCCGCAGGAAAGCAACGACACCGACATTCAACTGCGCTATTCCGACGATAACGGAGCGACCTGGAGCAGTCCTCTGCGGGTGAATGACGACACCGGCACGAACAGTCAGTTCAACCCGAAGATTTCGCTCGATCCCACGACGGGCAAAATCGCCATCGCCTGGTATGATGCGCGCAACGACCACGGCGACCACAATCGCGGCGACACGAACGGTCAGCCTAACGACGATGTCATGATTTATGGAGCAGTCAGCCGCAATGGCGGAAGCAGTTTCCAGCGCAACCTCCGGCTCTCCGCCGCGCCCTCAAACGACGACGATGCACGCAGCGGGGTGGATTACGGCGACTACAGTGGGTTCGCCTTCTACGGCGGTCGGCTTTATTTTTCCGCGGCCGACAACTCCAACGCCACCGGCGACAACCCCGATGGGACGCTCAAGACCTTCGACCTTGTCGTCGCGCCGCGGCAGACGCATTAGGGAGACCGGCGGCCGGGCTCGTTAGGCTGCGATGGAATGTTCGCTCGCGAGCACGTCCATGGCGTGGCGCAGCTCGTCGATGTCGAAGGGTTTCGAGAGCATCAGGTCGACCCTGAGCTCCTTGTAGGCGCGCATATTCTGTTCACCGAGATGGGCCGAGAGGACGGCGATCTTCCCGGAGAATCCTTCCGCGCGCAGGCGGCGGACCAATTCCAGGCCCGTCATGTTTGGCATATTGTGATCGGTGATGATCGCGTCAAAGGGACGCGAGGCGGACGCGACTTTTTCCAAAGCCTGCGCTCCGTCGCAGGCCGTCGTGACCCGACAGGCGGGGCCGCCGAGGACGAGGGCGAGGAGTTGAGCGACCGCGGTTTCGTCTTCCACAGCAAGAATCCGGAAACTCTCTTTCATAGGGTAAGACCTTGAAAAGCAAGAGTTGCGCCGCGCCCGCGGATGACATTCGGTTCGTAAAAAGCAGCCGCCGCGATGCGAATTTATCTCGCGGAAGGCACGAATCCTTCTCTTCTTATCGACGTGCGCGTGCTTATTGCGGACGACGAGAAAACGTTTGCGCTGGAACTAGCTGAGCTCCTCCAAACGGGTGGACACGAAGTCGTCGCCGTCGTCCACTCTGGTCTGGATGCGATCCGCGCTTATCGCCGGCTTAAACCCGATGTGGTGCTGATGGATTACGCCATGGGGAGACTCAACGGCCTGACCGCTTGCCGCAATATCCTGAGCGAGGATCGGACCGGCTGCATCTTGTTTCTCTCGGGACAAAGCGAACGGCCCGATCTCGCGCCCCAATATTCCGGCGCCCTCGGCGTGCTCCAGAAGCCGATCGGTTTCGCCATGCTCGAACGCGTTCTGCAGGATACGGCCGCGACCCATTTCGCGCCCACAGCCCCGCTCCCGCAGGCCGCCGAAATGCAGGCGGTCTAGGCGTGGCCGATTAAAAGGCCTGAGCTATTTGCCGTAGTTGGCGATTCGATAGGCTGCCAGGCGCTGCTCGGTCTTCACTTCGCCCATCGACTGGTAGAGGCTGAAGCTAATCACGCGCCCGCCTATTCCGGTCAGGACGTGAAGTTCCTGCACGTTGAGATCGAGACCGCCTGCGCACACGCCGACGATGGGAAGGTAACCGGAAATCGGAGGTCCGGGGGAGCGAAACCAGGCGATACTCGAACTCCCCGCGAACGTAGTCAGCTTGGTATCGGGCTGCCCGAATAAGCCGACCAATTCAGCTTCGGTCGTCACGCCCGGTCGGATTTGATTCATCTGCGACCCGGTAAAGGCCACTTCGGATGACGCGCAGCTCGTGAAGCATAAGGCAAGGAAAGCTGAGGTCAGGTATCTCGATTTCATCGGGTAAGTTGGGCATTCCGCACGAACCGGCGGCGAAATGCAAGCTTAGAGAACGCTCCCGCGCAGCAGAGCCCGTTGACGCGCCCGGAGCGCGCCGGGGTTTTGGAGGCGGGCGGGAAGATTGTGTATCGCCCGGATCTCCCTTCGCGGATAGCTTTGAAAAGATGAAAGCCGAAAGTCCGCAGATTGAAATTTGCCCGGGAATTAAGCGCCAGACCCTGGTGCACGGCGCGACGATGTATCAGATGTTGGCTACCCTGGCGGCCGGAAGCCGCCTGCCCGAGCATCACCACGCGCAGGAACAAATCGTCCACATTCTCGAAGGCCGCATGCGCCTCATCGTAGCGGGCGTGGCGCACGAGTTGGCGACCGGCGACTCCTTCTATCTCGCGAGCGACGTTCCCCATGCTGTGGAAACGATCGAGCAGACCCGTGTGCTCGATACCTTCAGCCCGCCGCGCCACGATTACCTGGCGATCGACCAGCAGGCTCGTTAGGCAATTTTTTCCGCGGCGGCAGGTGCCGCTGCTCGCCAACGCGGTAGGCCTCTGCCAACCAGGCACGAAAGTCGCCGTCGATCTCGCCCGGCTCGCTCAACCGAAAAACGTGCACGTGATTGCGCGGCGAAAAAGTTTCAATCCGCCGGAACCTCGGATGCTCCAGCCGACGAGCGAGAACGACGTGGCCATCCAGCCATTTCTGGCGCGGCGTCACCTGCGCGAAGGACATTCGCACTTGAAACGCAATCCGGGTTTTCTCCGGTAGAATCCGGACCGGCCCGATGCGCCGCACGGCCGCCACGACCGCGTCGAAGAGCGCTCGAATTTGTGGCGGTTTTCCCTGGAAATGATCGGCCAGCCGGGACCGGCCGCAGGCGTGCGATTGGTTGCGGTTGGCAAATTCCCGTCTGCACTTTGGGCAGCGCCACAGGGGCGGCAGTGCTTCCTTTTCGCGTCTGCGCCGGGCCGTTGACATGACCGTCACTGTAGCTCCCTGGCGTCCAGTGGAAAAGCGATCTCAAGCCGCGCCTCCCTTGACCGTTCTGCGGCCCGCTCGTAGGATCGCCGCTCACGCTCCGCCCGCGCGTTGCGCGGCCCACGGCACCGGCCTTGCTGAAAAATCACGCGGGATGAAAGAGACAAACCAAGGGCCAACTTAAGAATTCAAGACGATGGATTTTTCCTGGTCGGATCAACAACGAGAGCTGCTGGACGCGGTCGGCCGTTTCGGCAAAGAGCAGCTCGATTACGATGTCGTGGCGAACGATCGCGCCGCCATTTTTAACCACGACGCCTGGAAAAAGTGCGGCGGCTTTGGCATACAAGGTCTGCCCGTTCCCACTGAATTTGGCGGCCTCGGCCAAGACCCGCTCACGACCGTCGCGGCGCTCGAGCGCCTCGGCTACGCCTGCAAGGACAACGGCCTCCTCTTCTCGATCAACGCCCATCTCTGGACCGCCGTCACGCCGCTCGTCTACAACGGCACCGAGGCGCAGAAGAAAAAATTCCTCCCCGGACTCTGCGACGGCAGCCTGATCGGCGGCAACGCCATGAGCGAGCCGAACAGCGGCTCCGACGCCTTCAGCCTCGGCACGACCGCGATAAAAAAAGGAGAAAAATACATTCTCAACGGCAGCAAAATATTCGTGACCAACGGGCCGGTCGCCGACGTCCTCGTGGTCTTCGCCAATATCGACAAAACGCGCGGCCCGGAAGGGATCACAGCGTTCCTCGTCGAGAAAGGCATGCCCGGATTCGATCCCAACCATAAGATCGAAAAAATGGGAGTGCGCACTTCGCCCATGGCGGAAGTCTTTTTCACCGACTGCGAAGTCCCGGCCGAAAATCTCCTCGGTAAGGAAGGTGGCGGGAGCTGGCTCTTCACCCGCTCGATGACCTGGGAACGCGGCTGCATCCTGGCCAGCGCCGTCGGCTCCATGCAACGCCTGCTCGAGACCTGTATTCGTTATGCCAACGAGCGCAAGCAAGGCGGCCAATCAATCGGCAAATATCAGATGGTCGCGACCCGCATCGTCGACATGAAGATGCGGATCGAGAGCGCCCGGCGCACCCTTTACCATTGCGCCTGGCTCGCCGGCCAGCGCAAAGCCGTCTACATGGAAGCGGCCATGACCAAGCTCGAGATCAGCGACAGCTGGGTGAAGTGCGCCGAGGACGCAATCCAGATCCACGGCGGTTACGGCTACATGACCGAGTACGAAATCGAGCGCGAATTGCGCGACGCGATCGGGAGCAAGCTCTACTCCGGCACGAGCGAAATCCAACGCAACATCGTCGCCTCGCTTCTCGGCTTGTGACGCAGCCGGTCGAGAAAATCCTGGTCGTTTTCAAGAGCGTCCCCGATCCCTACGACGTGCCTGTCGCGGGCGCGACGAGCGCGAGCGCGAAGTCGGTCATCAATCCGTTTGATGAGATTGCGATCGAAGAAGCGCTTCGCATTCGCGAACGCGGCGAAGCGACCGAAATCGTCGGGGTCACCATCGGCCAGGCCGCAGTCGACGAACAGGTCCGCGCCGCCCTGGCGATGGGCGTCGATCGCGCGATTCGGATCGATGATTCGCGCGCGCTCGATCCTTACGCGATTGCGCGCATTCTCCGCGCGCTCGTCGAGAAGGAATCACCACAGGTAGTGATCATGGGCAAGCAAGCCGTGGACGACGATTCTAACCAGGTGGGACAGATGCTCGCGGGATTGTTAGGCTGGCCGCAGGCGACCTTCGTTTCGAAGATTGAATTTCTTGATGGAAAAACCCGCGCCCGCTGCACGCGCGAGACCGACGCCGGCCTCGAAGTCGTCGAGGTCAACCTGCCTGCGATCATCACAACCGATCTGCGCCTGAACGAGCCGCGTTACGTTTCGCTCCCGGGCCTGATGAAGGCGCGCAAGAAACCAATCGAAGTCCTGACTTGCGAGCAACTGGGAGTAAACGTTAGGCCCCTAACGACGACTCTCTCCACTTCACGCCCGCCCAAGCGGAGCGCTGGCACCCGCGTCGAATCGGTTGAGGAGCTGGTTACAAAATTGAAAGAGGAAGCGAAGGTTCTCTGATGCCGAAGTCACTCGTCCTGATCGAACTCGACGGTGCGCAGGCCAAGCGTTCGTCGCTCCACGCCATCACCCTCGCGCAGCAGCTCGGTGGCGATTACGCGCTGCTCGTTCTCGGCCATGATTTGGATGCTGTCGCGAACTCGCTTGTTTCCTACGGCGCGAGCGCGGTCATCGTGGCCGACGATCCTGCCTTCGAGCAACCGCTGGCCGATCGTTACGCGACCGTCATCGCGGAAGCGGCGCGAAAATACGAAGCGCAAACTCTGCTGGCCGTTTCCTCCACTTTCAGCAAAGACATCCTGCCGCGAGCTGCCGCGCTGCTCGACGCGCCGATGCTAAGCGATGTCCTCGCCATCGAAGAGGCGGATGGCGCCACTGTTTTCCGCCGGCCGATCAGCGCCGGCAGCATGCTCGCGCTGGTCAAGCTGGAAGGTGAACGCCGCGTCCTCACCGTCCGCGCTACCGCCTTCGCTGCGCCGGCCGCTGACTCTGCCGCGGCTTCTCCGATCGAGCGCTTCGAATTCGACAGCGCCGCTTTGCCTAACGGAATCCAATTCGTCTCGCGCGAAGAGCGCGTCTCCGATCGCCCCGACCTGACGGAAGCTCGCGTTGTGGTCGCCGGCGGCCGGCCGCTCAAGGACACGGAAACATTTGAAAAATTGGTCGGCGGACTGGCTGATGCCCTCGGCGGCGCGATCGGCGCGACCCGCGCCGCGGTCGACGCCGGAATGGTGCCTAACGATTACCAGATCGGGCAAACCGGCAAGATCGTCGCGCCCGAGCTTTACATCGGCCTCGGCATTTCCGGCGCCATCCAACATCTCGCCGGGATCAAGGATTCGCGCATCATCGTCGCGATCAACAAGGACCCCGACGCGCCCATCTTTCAAATGGCGACTTACGGCTTGGTCGGGGACCTGCACCAGCTCGTCCCGCAGCTCATCGAATCCATCCGCCAGGCCTAACGAGAATGGGCACTCCGCTCGAAGTGCAAAACGCCACCCGCGAGGTTTTCGGAAACATCGCGCCGTGGATGCAGGTGCTCTTCTTTGCCATGATGGCGGCGAGCATCGGCTGGCTTTTTTGGCAGGTCTTTGACCATGTTCGGCAATGGCGCCAGGGCCAGCCCGGTGGGTTCGAGAGGAGTCCGCGGGTCTGGTTGCAACGGCTCACCGTTTACGCGCTCGCACAAAAGCGGGTGCACAAGAAATCGCTCGGCGCGCTTCTTCATCTGCTCCTTTTCAGCGGCTTCGTCGTCCTCACGATCGGGACCACCCTTCTCGGGATCGCGCATGACGGTCCCTACGATTTCCATCACGGCTATTACTATCTCTTTTACGAGCTGACGATGGACGTCTTCGGCGTCGCCTTTTGCGTCGGCTGCTTGCTCGCGATGTATCGCCGTGCCTTTCACCGGCCACCCAGCCTGGGGCATAATTGGCGGGATTGGTGGTTGCTGGGAATTCTCCTTGCCCTCGGTGTGACCGGCTTTGCCGTGGAGGCGTTGCGCATGCACTACACGCAGGTGCAACCTTGGCTCGCGCATTGGTCCACCGTCGGCTGGCTGATCGACACCACGATGTTGCGCGGGATCGACATCGGCACCGCCAAAAACATGCACCTCGTGACTTGGTGGGTGCACACCATTCTGGTGGCCGCATTCTTCGCCACCATTCCGGTGAATCGTTTCCTTCATGTCATCACTGGCCCGATGAACATTGCAGCCCGACCGGAACGTCCGATGGGCGCGCTCGTTCCCCTAACGATGGAGGAAGTCGAAACCACTGGGCGGACCGGCGTGCACGACCTGGCCCATTTCAACCAGCAACAGCTCCTTAGCCTCGACGCCTGCATGGAATGCGGACGCTGCGAAGAAGCCTGTCCCGCCTTCGCCAGCGGCAAACCGCTTTCTCCGAAAGCTCTCGTCACAGACCTGCGCGCCTTAATGTCGTTAGGCGGAGGCGACGTCCACGCTACGATCCCCGATGAAACCCTTTGGGCTTGCACGATGTGCCAGGCCTGCGTGCAGGAATGCCCGGTCCTGATCGGGCACGTCGACCTGATCAGCGACATGCGGCGGGATTTGATCGGCGAAGGCAAACTCTCCGGCCCGCCCGCAAAATCGCTGCAACAGATCGGCAACCAGGCCAATCCCTATGGCCGGCCTAACGGCGAGCGTTTTGCCTGGGCGGAAGGTCTCGATGTTCCGACCGCGGAATCGAATCCCGATTTCGAATATCTGCTTTGGGTCGGATGCGCCGCCTCTTTCGATCCCCGCGCGCAGAAGGTCGCGCGCGCCACGGTGCAGTTACTCAAGGAAGCGGGGGTGAACTTCGCCGTGCTCGGGAAAGAGGAGACCTGCACAGGCGACCCGGCGCGACGGATCGGCGACGAATTTCTTTTTCAGGAGCGCGCCCAGATCAATGTTGAAACGCTCAATCGTCGCAAGGTGAAGAAGATCGTGACCCCTTGTCCCCATTGTCACAACACCCTGAAGAACGAATACCCGCAATTCGGCGGCCAATACGAAGTGCAACATCATTCGAGTCTGCTCGCCGAACTGATCGGCGATGGTCGACTCAACGCCGGCGCGGCGGACGGCAAGCCGATCACCTTGCATGACCCCTGTTATCTCGCTCGCGTCAACGGCGAGACGACTGCGCCGCGCGCGGTCCTGGGCGCGCCTAACGACCCTAGCTTTCGCGAAATGCCGCGGCACGGGAAGAAGACGTTCTGCTGTGGTGCCGGCGGAGGCCGGATGTGGTTCGAGGAGCCGCCCGAGCAACGCGTTTCCAGCCTGCGCGCGGAGGAAGCCATCGCCACCGGCGCGAGGACGCTCGCGACCGGTTGCCCATTCTGCCTGAACATGATGACCGACGGAATGGCGAGCGCGCCCGGCGGCGAAACCGTCAAGGTGCTCGACATCGCCGAGGTCCTCCTCAGCCGCCAAAACCCGGTCTAACCTCGCGTCGGCTAGGGCAACCGCCCGCGCCTAATTCCCACTCGACCCGTTTCGCCTAACGAGCATAAGAGATTGGAAACCCGCCTCGTTTACTTATCGAGAAGGTTTTGCGGAATCTTCCCGCCGTTCTCGGACAGCTTCTTCATCACTTCCTTGTGCAGCCAAATGTTCATTGCTGCGGAGTCGTTCGTATCGCCGCTGTAATGCAGATCCTGGGCGAGCTCCTTGCGTGAGGCCAGGCTGCTGTCCATGCCTACGAGCTTCATCAGGTCCACGATCGAATGTTTCCAATCGAGCTTCTCTGAGTTCTTGGCCGCGAGACTGTCGAGGATTGCCGCGACATCGACCGGTTGGGCGGGCGCGGCCGTCGCGCTCGGCGCGGGGGCTGGGCTCGCGACCGGTGCGGGCATGGCCGGCGTCGACGACGAAGCTGCGGTTGCGGGAGCGCTGGCCGGAGCGTTTGCTGCCGGAGCATTCGTGGAAGCGGGCGCGGCGCTGCTCGAGGCGTGACTGAAAATTTTTGACATTAGTGTGTTGAATAGACCCATAAGATTTCTTTCTAGTTGTTCTTCACCAATCGGCGCTCCTCATCCGATTGGTTCCGTGTGGAGCGCAATCGCCCTGAAAGACGTCCTTTCAGATGGGCGCTCCGATCGTCATCCCGAGCCGATCCCGCGGCCGATGATCATCGCCAATGCCGGAGCACGCGATGTTGCGGCACCGAGGTCGCGTGGACCGTGCTCGTGCGAATCAATTCGCGCCGACGCAAGGTCTCGAGCGCGGTCTGGACGGCGCTCTTGGAGAGACCGGTCGCTTCTGCGATTGTCCGTAAACTTCCCTCGACCGGCTTCCACTTTTGCCGGGCCGCTCGTCCGTAAAGGTGCAGGTAAACAAGATAGGCCGCGGGCTGGCGATCGTGTCCAACGAGGTCGCGCATGAGAACGTCGAAGACGTAGTCATCCACCGGGATGCTTTCGCGGAAACGAGGCACGGCCTTTTCTACCGCTATAGTTTTAAACGGACAAGAGTTTCTGCATGCCGGGCCCACGGCGGGCTGGACGCGCGGACGGCGGCAGACCTAACTTCCAGGCGCCATGATCAAACAAATCAAATTCGTCAGCATCCCGGTGGCCGATCAAAATCGCGCGCTCGATTTCTATACCGAGAAACTCGGCTTCACCATCATCACCGACCAACCTTTCGATGAGAAGCAACGCTGGATCGAACTGCGCGTGCCCAAGGCGGAGACGCGCGTCGTCCTCTTCACGGCCGAGGGCGACGAGAAGCGCATCGGCAGCTTCATGAATATCTCCTATGCCTGCGACGACATCGACAAGACGTATGCCGAACTGAGTGACCGCGGTGTGACTTTCAGCGGCCCACCGCAGAAGCAACCCTGGGGGACTTACGCCATCTTCAAGGACAGCGAAGGCAACAGCTTTGTCCTTTCCGCCTGAAGTGAACCAGGGCCCAACACATTGCCTTATGTTCGTTAGGTGAGGAGATCGGGGCGGTTCTCCCGCGTCCGGCGCTCCGACTCGCGTTTCCGCCAGGCGGCGATTTCCCCATGGTGACCGGAGAGCAGAACATCGGGCACCTTCCACCCGCGAAATTCCGCCGGGCGCGTGTAGTGCGGGCCCTCGAGCAATCCGGACGCGAAGCTGTCGTCCGCGGCCGATTGCTCGTGGCCAAGAACGCCGGGCAGCAGCCTGACCATCGCATCGACAAAGACGACGGCAGCGATCGCGCCGTTCGTCAGGACGTAGTCGCCGATCGAAATCTCCTCGTCGACGAGGTGTTCGATTACGCGGTGATCGATCCCTTCGTAATGTCCACAGATGACGATAAGATGTTCCTTGGTCGAGAATTCTTGCGCGAGCGGCTGACTAAAGCGCCGGCCTTGCGGCGTCATCAGCACGACCGTGCTCGCCTCCGTCCGGAGCGACTCGACCGCAGCGAAAATCGGTTCCGGTTTCATCACCATCCCCTGCCCGCCTCCGAAGGGCGCATCATCGACGACATGATGACGGTCGCTCGTCCAGTCGCGCAGGTTATGAATCTGCAGCGCGAGCGCACCAGTCTCCTGCGCGCGACCCATCATGCTTTCGCCTAACGGGACCCGGCAGATCTCAGGAAAAAGCGTGATGATATCGACACGCACGGCGTCAATGTTCGTCCTGCGCGACCGGCACAACGGGCGCCGGCCCGTTGCGAAACTCTCGATGGCGGATGCGCCCGCCGGCATAGGCAATATAACCGCCCATCGCCAGGACCACGCAGGCGAGCAGGAGCGTGACCAGGGTGAGCGTCGTCGCCGATTTGGGCCATTTCATCGGCGCAAAAATGGCCACGGCCGCGAGAGCGGCGAGCGCATAAAAATACCAGATGAATTCGTCCGCCCGGTGCATATGCGCCTTCAGCCAGGCCGCCCCTTGATCGTCCGTTAGGGAAAGAACCCGATCGTAACCGGCTTCGCCGTAATGCACCACCGGCCAGGCAATCGCCGCGCTGAAAAGAATGAGCGCGAGCATCGCGACCTGCGCCGGGCGGCTCCGTTGGAAGAGCGCAATGAGAAGTCCGATGATCGCAACGAGCAGCCCATACACCGGAAGCGGGTTGAGCAAGACGTGAACGTATTCGGGCTGACTCAGGTCCTGGCTAAGTGTGGCGATCATGGTTTCGTCTGTCCTACAAGTAACTGCAACTAATCGGCGATCTTCCTCGCCTCGCGAATCGGAGCGTATTTTTTCCAATCATAAGCCACGAAATGCCACCATTCGGTCGGCATCCCGTAAAAGCCTCCGTGTCGCATCGCGGTCTGGAGCAACTTGAGATGCAACTTAATCGCGGGGTCGTCTCCATGGTAGCGAAGCTTCGCCGCCTCGCTGAATTCGTCGAACTTCGTCGGCATCGCCACGTCATGGCCGTCTTCGTCCACCAAGGTTGCATCGACCGCCACGCCCCAGGTATGAAGCGAGCCGTTGCCGGCTTCCGGGTCGGCCACGTAGGCGCCGTTGTGGGTCTTCCTCCAAAGCTCCATCTGCGCCGCGAGCGGGCGGTAGGCATCCCAGATTTTCAGTCCGTAATGGCGCTCGCGGAGAAACTCCTGTGCCTTGGCCAGGCGGGCCGCGGTGCTCGGCCTAACGAGTGCAGGCATGTCCGGCGGATAAAGGGCGTGCCCGGTAATATTGTCAGGTGTGGCATAACGCAGGTCGACGCGAATCGTGGGATCAACCGAGCGGATATCGACGAGATTGTCATACCTGGGAGCGGCTCCGGCAATCGGGCTGAGCGCGAGTAAGGCGACGACCAGACCGAGAAAGATGAGCGAATGGGAAGCGCGCTGCGCTCGAGAGAGGACTCCGTTTTCGCAGCGAGGCGGCATTCG
The DNA here is from genome assembly GCA_963792775.1 of uncultured Verrucomicrobiae bacterium. Classification (GTDB taxonomy): domain Bacteria; phylum Verrucomicrobiota; class Verrucomicrobiia; order Chthoniobacterales; family UBA10450; genus Palsa-1392. Next base: position 50,266 of record CAWBXU010000004.1, read on the forward strand.
TTAAGTCGCGGGCTGGACTTTGGCGAGGCGTTGCAGGAGAAGCCGGGCCGCGCCATCCGGGATCTCGAAGTGCAGATCGACGTCGGCTTCCTTCTGCTCAATTTTGGGCGCGTCCTTCGCCAGGACAAAGTCGGAGCCGGGCAGGGTGAGCCAGCGCCCCGGCTCATTCTGCAGGCTGGCCGCGAGCACTTTCGCGCTCGCGGCGTCCTTCGTCCGGAGGAGAAGATGCGCCTTGTTCGGTTGATCGAGAACGACCGCGAAACCAAGAAGTGTCGCGGCATCGAGCAGCTCCGGCGGGAAGATCGGGTCGGAAAGGCGGCTCAAATCCTGCGGGCTGCGCAGGACGAGGCGCAGCGTGCTATCCGGATCGAGGGTTTGGAATTCCTTCAACAACGGATCCTCCACCTTCAAATCGGGCTCCGTTCCGAGCCGCACCTGGACGAGATGATCGACTTCGCCTAACGAACCAACCGCAAGTGTTTTCGGGCCGACGCGTGCCACGGAGACATCCGGGCGCGACGAAACGACCAGTCCGCTCACCGTTGTCTTGCTAAAACTTTCGTCCGTCGAAATCGCGCGCAGGACCGGTCCGATATCGCCGCGCGTTTCGACGAGCACGTAATCCTGCTGCTCACCGTTCGGGCCGAAAGTCTCCGCGCGAGTCACCCGGCTGGCATCTTTCCCGAGGTCGAGCGCCGGGGTGTGCACGGCCGATCCGACGAGGCCGGTAAACACTTTTCGCCAGACGTCCGGTTGTTCCTTTTGCCAGGTTTGGACAAACTTGTTTTGCGTCAGCTGCTCGGGATTGAGGGAAAACATCGCGGCCGTGTCCTGCGGCAGCCAGTCGCGCTTGACCGGTGATTGCGAGGCGAGCGGGAGGATGATGGCGAGGAGGAAGAGAATCGAGAAGACGGTGAAATAAAACTTCCGCAGCTCCTGTTTATCGATCTGTCCGGAGAGCTCGCCCAGCTCGCGCCTGTGCTCCGCGTGACGCTCCACCGCGCCGCGCCGGCGTTGCACATCGGCGAGGAGGTGGGGCGCATTCGGCGGCGCGATGCCGGCGGAGGCGAGGTGCCGGCCGATGTTGAGATAGGCCGGGTTTTTCTTTTCCTCGACGGTCTGATGCTGCTGCCGCGCCGTCCGCACCTCTTCCTGTTGTGCGCGACTGCTTTCGTTCAGGGCACGGTCGCGCGCCTCGAATTCGCCGCGCACTTTCGCGATATTTTTCTCGGCCTGGGCGACGAGTGTATCTGCCGCTGAGAGTTTTTCCCGCGCTACCTTGCACGATTCCGCGCTGTCGAGCCGGGTCTGCACGATCTCCGCTTTCTCCTTCGGTAATTGCTCGCGCTCGGCTGCGATCCGATCCATCTGAGCCTGCAAGTCGGCTGGCGGCGGTTCGGTCGCTTGAAGGGTGGAGAGCTTCTTCAGGGAATTTTGGTCGGCCGTCTCGTTGTCCGCGAGCCGCCGATCGAGCGCCGCCAATTCCTTCGCGCAATTCTCGGCCCCAGTCTTGGCTTCGTTGCGTGCTTCGACTAGCGGCCTCTTTTCTTCCTCCAGTTTGCTCAAGGCGGCCGCCTGTTCGCGCGAATTATCCTGGCGCTGCTGGTCGATCTGCTTGAGCGCCTCCTCAATCTTGGCGATGCGGACGGCGAACTCCCGTTGCTCCTGCTCGAGCTTTTTCAAGGCGACGATTTCGGCCCGCACTTCGGGAAACTTGGCTGCCACCGAAGTCCCTTCGCGGCCGAGCGTGATCTCCGATTTCTGGAGATGCCGTTTCTCATGGCGCAGAGCGAGGCGGGTGCGCTGGCGGCGCACCTTCAGCGCCAGCTCGCGAAATCCGGTAGTGATGAAACTCACGGGTAACCCTACGCCTGCTGCTATTCCTCGGCGCTGCTTAACTTTGCCAGGACGCTGAAATCTTCCAGCGTGGTGGTGTCGCCGGTGACGGTTTTGCCGCTCGCGATTTCCTTGAGGAGGCGGCGCATAATTTTTCCGCTGCGTGTTTTCGGCAGGGCTTCGGCGAAGCGCACTTCGTCGGGCTTGGCGATCGCGCCGATGTGTATGCCGACGTGCCCGCGCAGTTCTTCCTTCAGGGCGGGAGTGGGCTTGACCCCAGACTTCAAGGTCACGAAGACGACCAGCCCTTGTCCCTTGATTTCATCGGGCCGGCCAACCGCCGCAGCTTCTGCGACCTTCGCGTGACTAACGAGTGCGCTCTCGATCTCGGATGTGCCGAGGCGATGACCGGCGACGTTAAGGACGTCGTCGATCCGGCCAACGATCCAGAAGTAGCCATCCTTGTCGCGACGGGCGCCGTCGCCGGTGAAGTAGTTGCCTTTGTATTCGCTCCAGTACTGTTTTTTGTAGCGGGCCTTGTCGCCATAGATATTGCGCAACATCGAGGGCCATGGGCGCCTAACGATCAACTTCCCACCCACGTTTGGCCCGACTTCGATGCCTTTCTCATCCACGATCGCCACGTCGACGCCGAAAAATGGCAGCGTCGCGCTGCCCGGTTTCGTCGGAGTCGCGCCGGGCAAGGGGGTGATCATGATCGCGCCCGTCTCGGTTTGCCACCAGGTATCGACGATCGGGCAACGGCCGCCGCCGATCGTCTTGTGATACCACATCCAGGCCTCGGGATTAATCGGTTCCCCGACTGAGCCTAACAATCGCAAAGACGAGAGGTCGTGTTTCCGCACCCATTCGTCGCCCCAACGAATAAAGGCCCGGATCGCGGTAGGCGCGGTGTAGAGAATGCTGACGGCGTATTCCTCGATGATCCGCCAAAAGCGATCGGGTTCCGGCCAATTCGGCGCGCCTTCATACATCAAAGTCGTCGCGCCGGCGGCGAGCGGACCGTAAACGACATAACTATGACCCGTGACCCAGCCGACATCCGCGGTGCACCAATAGATATCTTCTTCACGCAGATCGAAGACGTATTTGCAGGTCGTATAACTGCCGACGAGATAACCGCCCGTGGTGTGCAGGATGCCCTTGGGTTTCCCAGTCGAGCCGCTCGTGTAAAGAATGTAAAGCGGGTGCTCGCTCTCGAGGCCGACCGCCGGGCAATGCGCATCGACATATTCGAGCTCGCGATGCCACCAGACGTCGCGCCCTTCCTCGATATGGACTTCGTTCCCGGCTCGCCGGAAAACGATCACGCGTTTGATCGAAGTCTTCCCGCGAAGCGCTTCATCGACGTTGTGCTTCAAGGGCACGATCGCGCCGCGCCGATAACCACCGTCCGCCGTGATCACCGCGGTCGCGCCGCAATCCGCGATCCGATCGCGAATGCTATCCGAGCTGAACCCGCCGAAGACGACAGAGTGAATCGCGCCGATCCGTGCGCAGGCCAGCATCGCGATCGCCGCCTCCGGAATGGTCGGCATGTAAATGATGACGCGATCGCCCTTCCGGATTTTGTTTCGCTTCAGGACGTTGGCGAAACGGCAAACGTCGCGATGCAGTTGTTGATAAGTGAGCGTGCGTTTTTCGCCTGGCTCGCCTTCCCAGATGATGGCGGCCTTGTTCCGGCGCGGGCCGTTGAGATGCCGGTCGAGGCAGTTCTCGGCTACGTTCAGTTTCCCGCCGACGAACCATTTCGCGAAGGGGGCTTTCCATTCGAGGACCTTCTTCCAGGGCTTCTGCCAGCTCAGCTCCTTCGCTTCGCGCGCCCAGAATTTATCCGGACGGTTGATCGACTCACGATAGAGGCGGCGATATTTCTCGAGGCTGCTAATGTGCGCCTGTTTCGCGAAGGAAGCGGCGGGCTTGAAAACGCGGGTTTCCTTGAGATGAGACTCGATGTTTTTTTCCATGAGCGCGAAATCACCCTAACCAGCGGGCGGAACCGCTCAACGCAAAGTTGACCGCACAGCCAAATCCTTGAGGGCTGATATTTATCTCAATCCGGCTCGGTTTCGAGGTAATGGCCGACCACGAATTTGAAGATGACAAAGCAAAGCCCGGCAGCGGCCGCGAAGCCGGTGTGCATGAGCCAGAAGGATGTAGTCGGCATCTTCGATAGAAAGCCACCGACCCAACCGACGAGACTATTCGCGAAAAAGAAGGCCAGGAAGTAAAGCCCGATCACGGTGGCGTTGACCGCTTTCGGCGCATACTTCGCGAAGAGCGCGAGGCTGATCGGCAACAGATGCGCGAAAGCAATGCTGTTGATGATGTGGAAGCAGACCGGCCAGAGGAGCCCGATTTTGTGGCCGGGCACCTGCGTGGCGGCGGCTATGACGAGGCAGAGCGTGCCGGCGATCGAAAAGGCGGAACCGACGATGAGCTTGGTCACCTCGTCCGGTTCGCGCCAGCGCTTCCCATACCAACGGTAAAAAAGCGCGACGAGCGCGAGAAAACTCACGCTCACGACGGCGTCGAAAGTGATCAGCCAGGTGGTGGGCAGCTTGTGGCCGAAGAAGACGAGGTCGAACTGCCGGTCGCCCCAGACGAGGTAGGCGTTGAAGATTTCATTGTTAGGCACAATCGCGACCGCGAGCACCGGGATGAGGAGAACGAGCGCGATGATGGCGCGCCAATCGCGGGCCGTGAGCGGCGCGCGCGGCGCGGTCGTCGTGCGCACCCGCACTTGGCCCGACGGCAGATATTTCTGGCCGGCTAAATAAATGCCAATTGCGAGCAACATGCCGATCCCCGCCGCCGCGAAGCCGTAATGCCAGCCGACCGTTTCCCCGAGCGTCCCCACGATGAGCGGCGCCGCGATCACGCCGGCGTTGATGCCGAGATAGAAAATCTGAAACGCATCGGCGCGCCGGAGATCGTTAGGCCGATAAAGCGAGCCGACCTGGCTGGAGATGTTCCCTTTGAACATCCCCGAGCCGAGCACGAGGCAGAGCAGCGCGAAGAGAAAGGCGCCTTCGAAGGCCATCAGAAAGTGCCCGGCCGCCATCGTGAGCGCACCGAGCAGCACCGTGCGCCGTCGCCCGAGGAGGCGATCGGCGAGGAACCCGCCGAAGATCGGCGTGAGATAAACGCCCGCGGTGTAGGTGCCGAAGATGGCCGAAGCGAGCGCCTGCCCGCTGATCCCACCGTAAACCCGGCGGAAGCTATCGAACCCGATCACGTGCCCGATGTGCCCGGGCAGCAAGAGATACTTCACCATGTAGAGCACGAGCAGCGCCTGCATCCCGTAGAAGGAAAAGCGCTCCCAGGCCTCGGTGAAGGCGAGGTACCAAAGCCCGCGGGGATGGCCGAAGAAATCTGGAATGTGTTCTTCGCCGGTGAGCGGCGCGGCGTCTTCAGGCTCGGCGGTAGCGGTCATGGCGGGTGGAGATTAGCGGGAAGAGGCGCGCTCTGTAAATGGGGTTGCGCTCAGTCAGGCCGCGAAACGCATCTAGAATCATCGCTTCACATTTGAGTTCTGCGGCGGCAGGCCGACTTTGCGGGCATGAGCGAGCACGTTTACAAAAAGGTGGAATTAGTCGGTTCGTCCAAAGTGAGCATGGAAGACGCGGTGCAAAACGCGGTCGCGCGGGCGAGCAAGACTCTGCGCAACATGCGTTGGTTTGAAGTCGGTGAGACGCGCGGCCACATCGTCGATAACAAGATCGATCACTGGCAGGTGACCGTGCAGATCGGCTTCACTCTCGACGAGGAATAGACGGGGTCACCTGGGCTAAGTCTCCGGGCCTCGTCTCGAAGGAGAATGAACCAAAAGGTGCGGGCCCTTGCCTAACTCAGTTTCTCCATGACCTGCGCCTGGCACTCATTGAGCTGAGCAGGTTTTCGATTCCAAAACGCGTGAACTCCGACCTCCTTCTCAATGTGTCTGATTATGCGCGTGCCGCGCGCGGCCGGACGGCGCAGGATGCTTTCGATTATTACGAAGGCGGGGCGTTGGATGAGTTCACCCTCGGAGAGAACACCGCCGCCTGGAGCCGCTTGAAGCTTTACTACCGTGTCCTCGCCGGAGTCGGCCCGCGCGATTTGCGGACGACTGTGCTTGGTCAGCCGGTCTCGATGCCGGTCCTGGTCGCGCCGACCGCCTTTCACAAACTGGCCTGCGCCGACGGCGAAATCGCGACTGCAAGAGCCGCCTGTTCGGCTGGGACTTTGTTCATTCTCAGTTCGCTCTCCAATACCGCGATGGAATCAGTGTTCGCCCAGGGCGGCAGCCCGCGCTGGTTTCAACTCTACGTCTACAAGGATCGGGAAATCACTCGCGCGCTCGTGCAACGAGCCGAGGCGGCCGGTGCAGAAGCGATCGTTCTGACGGTGGACGCACCCGGCCTCGGCACGCGGGAACGGGATTCGCGGAATCGTTTTCGGCTGCCGGAAGGTCTCGTGGTAGAAAATCTCGCACCGCTCGGTCGCGGCGAACTGCCCGAGGTGCAAGGTTCCGGTCTGGCCGCCTACGTCAGGGAAAATTTCAAGGCGGACCTCGGCTTCGACGACCTCGATTGGCTGTGCCACTGCACGGAGTTACCGGTAGTGGTGAAAGGAGTCTGCCGGGGCGACGACGCACGCCGCGCGGCGGAGCATGGAGCAAAAGGCCTGGTGGTGTCGAACCATGGCGGCCGCCAGCTCGACACCGCGCCGGCGACCTGTGAGGTGCTGCCTGCGGTGGTCGAAGAGGCGGGCGATCTTTGCGAAATATACATCGACGGCGGGATCCGGCGCGGGAGCGACGTGCTCAAGGCGATCGCGCTCGGAGCGCGGGCGGTTTTGGTCGGCCGGCCGGTGCTTTGGGGCTTATGTGTGGCCGGTGAAGAAGGAGCCCTGCAAGTCCTCGAGATCCTGCGGCGCGAACTCGATGAAGCGATGCTGCTCTGCGGCTGCACCCGACTGAGCGACATCGGCAGCTGGCTTTTGCGGCCTTCCTGATCGCTAACTCTTGCCAGTCGACCGATCGCCGGACAAACTTCCCGACATGGAAAAAATAACTCCATTTCTGTGGTTCGATGGCCAGGCGGAAGAAGCGGCAAACTTCTACATCTCTGTTTTCAAAAAAGGGAAGGTAACCGCCACGACCTATTTCGGCGAAGACGCGCCGGGAAAAAAAGGCACGGTCATGACGGTCAGCTTCGAGCTCGATGGCAAGCCGTTCGTCGCCCTGAACGGCGGTCCGCTATACAAATTCACCGAAGCCGTTTCCTTCGTGGTGAATTGCGAGACCCAGGCAGAGATCGATCACTTCTGGGAGAAGCTCCCGGCCGACGGCGGCGAGATCATCGAATGCGGCTGGCTCAAGGACAAATACGGCCTCACCTGGCAGGTGGTGCCGACAAAGCTGTGGGATTGGGTACAGGATCAAGACGCGACCCGGACGCAACGCGTGATGCAGGCACTCATGACCATGACCAAGCTCGACCTCGCCACCTTGCAAAAGGCTTACGAAGGCAACTGATGCTGGAGCTCACACCGCCCGCTGATTTTCATCGACGGCCCGTGCTACGATTCGCAATGTCGGAAAGGATTGCGTCCACAACCAGGTCGCGGCCCTCTCGATAAGATGCCCAATCATTCGCAACGCGAATGTCGGGTTCAAGTGTCCCTACCCCTTTAAGAAGAAACTTGTTGGGCGGCCAACAGTCATCGAACAAGCCACATCCTTTGCCGACATCATCCCATGCGCTCGGAACATAAACCTCAATCTTAGTCGCGGGCAGCGTGATAACGAAGCCTTCAGCTCGAAAGCGCAGCGTATCACCGACGTCATCGCCGACGATGGTCAACGAGCCTGGTGGCGCAAAGCGCTTCATTTGGGTCGCGCTGATAAGCCCGGCCGAAAATGTATTCGGCCCGGTGATCATGTAGATGTGTCCCCCCGATGAAAGCGCGTTCGCAATCCCCTTTACCAAAGGAAGAGAAAGCGTGTAGTCACCGCCAAAATCGTAACGGAGATCGAGGATAACATTTGAGCGACGATCGCGGCCCATTGCTGTGGTCACGTGCTCCGCAAATTTGGCGAGAGTCTCTGTTTTCGAATTTAAACTCCCGTTAACGCGGACATAGAGCGCATCGTTAGCCTTAAGATCGTGCAGCCAAAGCGACCGCGTCGCCTCTTGCTGATAAACCGGTAACGCTTGCGACGAGCTCAGGAGCGTTGACCAACCTTCAGTGCCATAGTGCGTGTCGCCGGGCAAAGCGTGACGCCAATCGCGGAACGGATCGCCCGGAGCAATCGCTTCGTCACTGGCGAGGCGGACCTTCGTGTTCATGCCAGACGCATCCACGAGTTCTAACTCAACAACATCGCCATCCACGACCGCGCCGAGCACGGTCAGAACCGACGGCGCAGTGAGAAAATACTCGCTGCGATAACGCACCCATCCCGGCGTGCCGCCGCCGACAAATTTCTTCATTCCCTTGAGTAGCTCTTCTGGACGACGCCCTCCAATTGTCAAAATCCTGCGCCCCAGAAGATCCCCATGCTTTCGGTCGGCTTTCACCACGATGAGCGCGTCGCTCAGCCAACACAAGCGTATCGGCAGTTGGCGCATGGCCGGCGACAAAAGTGTCGAGTGAGCATTGCCAAGGGCTGCTTCTGCCTGCGACGCGATCAAAGACAAATCGTCAGAAGTTTGGGGAGGCTGTGCCCGATCGATGATCTGCTTGAAACGTTGGAACGCTTCAGGCTCAGGACCGCGTTCGTTAGCGACAACTGCCGCACCCAGATAGGTAAGATCGCTCGCCGGAGTTGGTGCCGAGGGCGTTCGCGGTAGCCTCGGACCGATAACTAAAACGCGCAGGAACTGCATGCCGCCGATGGCGAAGAACGCGCCAATTAGGAGGATCAGCAATATCGTGACGAAAAAGAAAATCTTTTTAAGCACGGTCAATCCTACACATAGAAGGAGACGGCAGGCAATTGCGTCATCCCTCGCGAACATACAGGATCCGCCGTATCGGATCCGATCAAGGAAAGGCCGTGACGCGGAGAGATTTTCGTCGCGGTTTTTCTTTGAGCCCTCGTGCCCAAGCTTCCGCTTCGGAACGCATTTGTCTTCTAAGCTCTGCTTCGTCACACGAAGCGGCGATCCGCAGCCGCGAGCGCATTAATGAGACAGATCGGTCTCATTTCATCATCAAACGCACTGCTGTTTCGGGCTTACCGACCTTTTTGCAAAAGGAGTGACAGGCTGCCAACTGCGCCGCCTCCGCCGCCGGTAACCACAGCGAGGCCGCGTTGCTGCCGCGCGCCGAAACGACCGAGTGCGAGACCGACCGGTGAGCCGGCGGTCGCAACGCGCGCCGGTTAACAGTCCGCGCGTTTTTCGCTTTTCGCCGATAACCACAAACCAGCCCTCATGTCGGCCTTACTTATTTAAGCAGGGCATCGCGACGGGTCTTGCCGGGAGGAATTGTTTTTCCTAGCATGCCGGGCCTGCATGATCACTGGCGCTCACTCCATCATCTACAGCACTAACCCTGAAGCAGACCGCGCTTTCCTGCGCGATGTCTTGAAACTGACTCACGTCGATGTTGGCCACGGCTGGCTCATCTTCGGCTTGCCGCCGGCCGAGGTCGCGGTTCACCCGTCGGACGAAAACGGGGTGCATGAGTTTTATCTCATGTGCGACGATCTCGACACCTTCATCGCCGAACTCAAGAAGCATCACATCGCGTGCGATCCGGTGCAGGACCTGCGCTATGGGTTGGTCACGCAGCTGGTGTTGCCAGGAGGCGGCAAACTGGGTGTCTATCAACCGCGCCACGCCCGGCCGGAGCCGATGAAATAATGAGCCTCGTGACCGGCTTGTTCGCCTTCAGGATGAAAGCCCAGGGCGCGGAACATCCTCTCATCGCAGAGATCAAAGAACCCGGGATAAAATCGGAGCACCTCGTCCGGCTTATCCGAGGCGAGTGGGCCAATCTCATCGCGCCCGCGATTTCGCAAAATCGGGTCGAGTGTCTGGGCTGGAAAACGGTAGAAGAAATACCAGCCGGATGGAGATCAAACAGGCCGGCAGGCGCCGAGCCTTTTCTCCTCTGGCAACCTCCCGCTTAGGGAAAGGGAAGGCTACATTGTAGCGGCGGTCTGTGACCGCCGAAAACGCGGATTGCAGAGCGCGCGACGGTCACAGACCGCCGCCACAGGTTTGCGCTCTTAGGGGCCTTGGAGCGAGTTACTCCCGGTTCTGCACCATCTGGTAGAGCTTGGATGCCCCGAATATCAGAACGGCTGGCTTAAATGCTATCAGGAGCAGCCGCAGGAGACCGCCGAGGATGCGGAAGATCGGGAGCCGATCGAGGAGAAAACCGGCCGCTACTCCGTAGCAGAGGGCCCGGGTGGGGTTGGCCCGCACATACTCCTCTGTCTGCCCCATGATCTCACTCCACTGCTCCTGGGTGTAGCGGATTCCGCGTTGCGCAAAGTCTTCTGGTGCGTCGGCAATTTGATCGGGTTGCATATTCTTAACTTCGGATGGTGAGACCGTAGTGCGCTTCCCAAAATTCTCAACGCACAGTCAGCCAGAGCGAGCTCGCACCCGCGCCCGGTGGAAAATCCGGCAACGGTCGCGGCCGGACGAAATTTCCCGCGCGCCGCGTCGCCTTGAGACAAAAACGCGCCATGACCTCGAGTGCGCGTTCGTTCAACCGGGTGCAGTTAGTCGAGAGCAGAATTTTCGCATCACGCGTCGCCACCTCCAGCGCCGCGAGCAGAAGCTTCTCAAAATCCGCCTCGACCTGCCAGGCCTTGCCGGTGCGGGAGCGGGAAAAAGTCGGCGGATCGAGAATGATGCAATCGAAGAGCTCGCCTTTGCGCGCGAGCCGCGGGAGGACGCGCATCACGTCGTCGGCGAGGAAGCGATGCTGATCGGTCGCGAGCCGGTTGAGCATGATATTCTCGCGCCCGCGCTCGAGCGACTTGCGGGAAAGGTCGATGCTCAGAGTGGCGCCGCCACCGAGCGCAGCGACGACGGAAAAGGAGCAGGTGTAAGCGAAACAATTCAGAGTGTTGCGCGGAGCCGCCCGCCTAACGAACTGCCGATTCTCGCGCTGGTCGAGAAAAAGACCGGCCGAATAACCGGCCCCGAAATCGAGCCCGTAACAAATGCCGCGCTCGAGCACGGTGCGCCCGAGCGATCCCTCGGAGGAGCCGCTCAGGAGTACCCGGAGGGTTCCGCTCGGAATTTTGCTTCGGAAGAAAACGCGCGAAAACGCGTTCAAAGGCGAAACCGGCGAGACGCGCCCAGTCATCCAGCTCGCACCACAAGTCATCGCGCGTCGCCTCGGTCTTGTAGGAAACCAGAGCATCCGCTCCATAGCGTTCCGCCCAGCCGTCGCGCTTCGTGCAAAGCCGGTAGGCGTCCGTTTTTTCCGCCGCAAAATCGCGCACCACGGCCAGGTCGAGCCAATCTTTCATCGCCGAATCGGGGCGCGTCTTGCCGCCCGGGAAGGTCGCGTTAAGATCAAGGCGGCCATGGCTTGTCCGGATGCAACTTCGGATGAAAACCTTTGAAAAAGCAACAGATCACGGTGCGCGTTCCTGCCACCACTTCGAATCTCGGCCCCGGCTTCGATTGCCTCGGAGTGGCTTTGCGAATCTACAACGACGTTACCGTCGCGAGAGCGAAAGAGACCGTCGCTCCGCCCATGGCGAAACAAGCGGCGCGAAAATTCTTCCGGGCGACGGGATCGGAACCGTTCCCGTTTTCCTGCGTGATCGTCGGCGACGTGCCCGTTTCGCGCGGTCTCGGCAGCAGCGTCACGGTGCGGCTCGGGGTCTTGCGCGGATTGAATGAACTGGCTGGGCGGCCGTGCGCGCAGGGGAAAATTTTCCGGCTTTGTGCCGAGCTCGAGGGTCATCCCGATAACGCCGCCCCCGCGGTCTTCGGCGGCTTCGTCGTGACGAGCGGGAATGTGCCGCAAAAATTTCCGCTCGATCCGCGGCTCCGCTTCGTCCTTCTCATCCCGTCCTTTGAAGTGAAAACCGCCGCCGCCCGCTCGGTCTTGCCTAACGAGATCGATCGACGCCAGGCGGTGGCCTCGTGCGCCAACGCCTGCGCGCTCACCGCCGCCCTGGCGAGCGGCCGCTACGAAAAGTTGCGCGGAGTGTTTGGCGATCATCTGCACCAGCCGTTTCGAGCAAAGTTCGTTCCTTTTCTCGAGCTGGTAATCGCCGCCGCAGAAGAGGCCGGCGCGCTCGGTGGTTTCCTGAGCGGCTCCGGTTCCACCATTGCCTGCCTCACCCTGCGCGGCTTCGGAAAAAATCGCCGCCGCGATGCTCTGTCGCCTCCGGCCAGCGCGGCGCTCGCACCATCATCACCACGGCCGACAACCGCGGCGCGCGAACATCCGGCCAACCAAAAGATGACAGGTCTCGCTAGCGTTGTAGCCGCTTCGCTGTGCGAAGCGCGGAGGGAACGGTGCAGGGGAACAGACCCGGCGATGCCACTCTCGCGCTGCGCAGAGCGAAGCGCTCATTCCCGCGCCGGGCGCCTCGCCCCATTCCGCATTCCGCATTCCGCATTCCGCATTTGATATGCGCCGCTGGCTGGAAAATCTCGAGGAGTTCGCGATCGAAGTCATCCTCGGTCGAGCGAATGGCGTGCGCGCCGCGGTCCTTCGCGGTTTCCTTTACCTGATGTCGTTGCTCTACGCGCGCATCGTGCAGCTGCGCCTTTTTCTTTATCGCAAACGCATCTTCCGCGAACGCGCCCTCGGTTGCCTCGTCATCAGCATCGGCAATCTCACCGTCGGCGGCACCGGCAAGACGCCGGTCGTGGAAAAATTCGCGCGCGCCCTGCAGGCCGGCGGCCGCCGTGTTGCCATTCTCAGCCGCGGCTACAAAAGCGTTGCCCAACCTTCCCGGCGCAGCTGGCTCGATCGCCTTCGCGGCAAGGCGCCCGATCCGCCCCGCATCGTCTCGGACGGTCAGTCGCTCCTCCTCGATTCCCGCACCGCCGGCGACGAGCCCTACATGCTCGCGCAAAATTTGAAGGACGTGATCGTCCTCGTGGACAAGGACCGGGTGAAGAGCGGCCTCTACGCGATTCGCGAGATGAAAGCCGACACCCTGCTGCTCGACGACGGCCTGCAATACCTGCACTTGAAACACCGGCTCGACATCGTCCTGATCGATCGACAGGCGCCTTTCGGGAACGAGTTTCTCCTTCCCCGCGGCACCCTGCGCGAGCCCCCGCCGCAACCTGCGCCGGGCCAGCTACATCTTCATCACCAAGAGCACGGGCCAGCCTAACGACGAGCTGATCGCGCGCATCCGGCGTTACAATCGCACCGCCGAGATCATCGAGTGCGCCCACCAGCCCCTCTACCTCCAGGACGTCTACACCGGCGAGCAGCTCCCGCTCGATCGCCTAACGAATACTTACATCGGCTCCCTTTGCGGAATCGCGGTGCCGGAAAGTTTCGAGGAAGGCCTGCGCAGGCTGGGCGCGAAGATCGAGCTGGCGAAGCATTTCGCCGATCACCATCGCTACAGCGAGCCCGAGCTGCAGAGCTTCATCAATCGCTGCGTCCGCCGCGACGTCGACATGATCGTGACCACGGAAAAGGACGCCGTCCGCTTCCCTCGCCTAACGAAACCGGAAGTGCCGATCTATTTTTTGCGGGTCGAGATCCTGATCCTGAGCGGACACGAGACCTGGGAGCATTGCGTGGCGCGCATCTGTCAGCCCCAGCCGATGCTTTCGCCGGAACGCTTTTTCTCGTGAGGATTCGGCTGCAGCGGCGAATCACCGCCTGGGATGAGTGACTGGAAAAAGTCGATCAAGGCGGAATTGCGGCCACCACTTTTGCTCGGGATCGTCCTCACCGCGGCGATCGCGCTCCTCCCGTATTTGCGCGACCTCTTCATCGTCGCGCAGGTCCTCGGCGCGCTCGCGGCGGTCGCTTTCGCGATCCGCTGGTCGCATGGGCGGCTCGAGCCGAAGGACGGCGCACAGCTCGGTTTCAATACCGCCTTTTACGGGATGCTCCTGGCCAGTGGGATCTACGATTTGGTTTGGAAGGTCTTTCATTATCAGCTTTGGAAAGTGGAAAACATGGACCTGATCTTTGGCCTCTTCGTCGAGTCGGTGCACGACTGGTTAACGCCTTCGTTTTGGGTCGCGCTGATCATGCAGATTGTTTTCAGCGCGATCTTCGCCGGAATCTTCGGCGCACCCGCGGGATTGTTAGGCGTGAAGTGGTTCACCCCGGGATCGGCAAAAGGCAGGAAGAAGGAATGAATCAGGAGGAAAGCAGGAAAGTGAAAATAACCGGATTGTTCTCTCCGATTTTTTCCTGCTTTCCTGCTTTCTAATTCATTCCTGATCTTCTCGGCTTCCACTCCTCTTCCGTTTTCCAAATTTTTTCCTGCGTTCTTGCGTTCCTAATTCATCTTCTCCCATGAGCAAGAAAGCCGAACTGGAAGTCGAAGGGCGCAAGCTAGCGGTCTCAAATCTCGACAAAGTCCTTTATCCGAAGGCCGGCTTTACCAAGGGCGAGCTGATCAATTACTACATCCAGATCGCGCCCGTCCTGTTGCCGCATCTGAAGGATCGTCCCCTAACGATGAAGCGTTATCCCAACGGCGTCGAAGCCGAGTTTTTCTACGAAAAAAATTGCCCAACCCATCGGCCCAAGTGGGTGCAAACGGCCAAAGTCTGGAGCGAAGGCAATCAGCGCGACATGCAATATTGCCTGGCCCAGGATTTGCCCACGCTCGTCTGGGCGGCCAATCTCGCCGACATCGAGCTGCATACCTCGCTCTCGCGCAAGAGCAACGTCGCGCGCCCCACCATGATGGTCTTCGATCTCGACCCGGGCGCGCCGGCCGACATCGTGCAGTGTTGCGAAGTCGGCCTCTGGCTGCACGAAATTCTTGACGGATTAAAGCTGAAGAGCTGGGCAAAAACCTCCGGCTCAAAAGGTCTGCAGGTTTACGTCCCCCTGAACACGCCAGTCACCTACGACCAGACGAAAGCGCTCTCCCGCGCCCTCGCCGAGCATCTCGAGCGCGAGCATCCGACAAAGGTCGTTTCGAAAATGGCGAAGGCGCTGCGCAAAGGAAAAATCTTCGTCGATTGGAGCCAGAACGACGAACACAAAACGACCGTGAACGTTTACTCCCTGCGCGCGAAAGAGCAGCCGACCGCATCGACGCCGGTCACTTGGGAAGAGGTTGCGAAAACCTTGAAGAAGAAAGATGGCCAGATGCTCACCTTCCGTTGCGAGCAAACCGTCGCCCGGGTGAAGAAAATGGGTGATCTCTTCGCGCCAGTCGAAACGTTGAAGCAAAAGCTGCCGAAGAAATGGAAGCTCTGATCCAGCGCCGCCGGCGATTGTAGGGCGGGCGCTTCGCCTGCCCAGTTTCTGAGGTGAATCGGGGCAGGCGAAGCGCCCGCCCTACAATCGCCGTAACGAGACCCTGCCGGCTCCCCGACTTATCGCGCCCGTGTGATATGGTTAACCCATGACATCTGACAATCCCATGCCGCTTGTCATCGGCGCCGGACCGGTCGGCCTAACGATGGCCTGCGAACTGGCGCGCCACGGCGTGCGCTGCCGCATTATCGACCAGGCGCCCGAGCGCTCGCAGACCTCGAAGGCACTCGGCATTTTCCCTCGCACCCTCGAAGTCTTCGACGCGATGGGGATCGCCGACCGATTTCTCGCCCCCGGCCTGCGCCTGCGCGGTCTCGCGCTGCATCACGGCGCCGAGCGTCTCGCCGCGATCGATCTCACCTCGGTGGCGAGCCCCTTCCCTTTTGTCCTTAGTCTTGCCCAATCGGAAACCGAACGGCTCCTCACCGAGCGCCTCGCCACCTTCGGGATCGAGGTCGAGCGGGAGGTCGCCCTAACGACGCTGGATCAGACTAGTGCGGCGGTGCAGGCCACCTTGCGACACCCCGATGGCCACCTCGAAAACGTGGAAACGCCCTGGCTGATCGGTTGCGACGGCGCCCATAGCACGACCCGGCACGCCCTCGGGATGGAGTTCGAGGGCGGGCAATACGACGAGAGTTTTCTCCTCGCCGATGTGCGGATCGAGACCGCGCTCGATCGCGAGCACGTCCAGCTCTTCCTCGGAACGGACGGGATTTTCGGCCTCATTCCGTTCGGCAACGATCGTTGGCGAATCGTGGCCAACATTCCGCCCGATTCGCGCGCACAAAACCTTCCCGAGCCGACCCTCGATGAGGTGCAAAGCCTAACGAACCAGCGCGGGCCGGCCAACGCCCGCCTGAGCGATCCAGTCTGGATTTCACGTTTCCACATTTCTCACCGCAAAGTGCGGGACTTCCGCAAGCTGCGCGTCTTCCTCGCGGGCGATGCGGCTCACATTCACAGCCCGGCCGGCGGTCAGGGGATGAACACCGGCATCCAGGATGCCTTCAACCTCGCCTGGAAAATGGCCCTCGTCCTGCGCGGTCGCGCGCCGGCGCAGTTACTCGGCAGCTACCAGCTCGAGCGCGAGCCGGTCGCACGCGGTGTGCTCAACCTGACCGATCGCATCACCCGGATGGCGACGGTGCGCAATTCCTTCGCGCAAAGCGTGCGCGATTTTGTTCTTCCCGTCGTCGGCCGGCTCAACCTCGTCGAGGAGAAAATCGCCGATCGGCTCTGCGAGCTCGACGTCAACTATCGGCAAAGCCCGATCGTGGAGCAGCGCGGGAAAGGAAGCCCGCGGGCGGGGGATCGCGCGCCCGACGCGGAGCTGCGCGATGATGAAGGGAAAGCGCGCCGGATTTTCGAGTTGTTGCGCGAGCCGCGCCACGTTCTCCTGCTCTTTCTCGGGGCGAGCGAGGCGGCGGCGGCGCAGACCCAGGCCCTGAGCAGCGCGCTGGGCGGCTTGCCTAACGAGTCGCTCGACATTTACCGGATCGCTCGCGGGCAAACCGGGCAGGAAGCGGAGCTGCGCGACCTCAGCGGCCTCGCTCACGCCGCCTATGGCCTAACGAATGGCGGGATCGCCCTCGTCAGACCGGACGGCTACCTCGGTTATCGGAGCAACGACTTCGACGCGGCTGCGCTGCGCAGCCATTTGTCGCGCATTTTCGCCCTGGCCTAACGAGTGGGCGCGCCGCCGCGATTGACGGCCACGCCCTCGGTCCGGCGCCGCTTAGCGAATCACGTAGCGGCCGTGCACCCAGTAGCGCTGACCGTGACGATGCCCATAGTGGCCGTTCACCCAGACGTAGCGGGCACCGCGCGATACATAGTAAGGGCCGTGCGTATAGTAGGGGCGATCCTCCACGACCACGCCGACCGACGGTCCGCCGTAAACAGGGCCGGGCGGAGGGCCGGCGACGTAAGCTGTGCAACCGCCGCTGCAAAGGGCAAAGCCGAACAATAAGAGAAGAGATTTTTTCATGATGAGTAATGAGACGCAGCAATGCCCCTCAAAATTCATTCGTGGCTGCGTGCCAATGAGGTTGGGTTCAGCCGGGAAAACCGCGCGGTAAAACGCCTAACGATTCTCATTTCCGGCGCCGGCATCGCCGGGCCGGCGCTGGCTTACTGGCTCCTGCAGCGAGGCTTCGCACCGGTCATGGTCGAGCGCGCGCCCGCCTTTCGGGAAGGCGGTTACATGATCGACTTCTGGGGTGTCGGCTGGAAAGTGGCGAAGCGCGGCGGTGACCTGGCGAAAGCGATCTTCGATCTCATCGCCGACAAAGTGGAGGTGCACTTCGGCGACAGCATTAGCGCGATCGATCAGCGCGAAGAAAATCTCGAGGTGGCCTTCGTAAAGGCGCCACCGCGGAAATTCGATCTCGTGATCGGCTGCGACGGCCTGCACTCGGTCGTGCGCGACGCGGTCTTCGCTCCGGAAGAAACGAATTGGAGCGGGCCGAGGGAGATTATCGCGCCGCTTTTCGCGCTTATGAAGAACGCTTCCGCCCTTTCATCGAGCGCAAACAACAATCCGCGGCACAGTTCGCGAGCAGCTTCGCGCCGCGCACCCGCCTGGGATTACTTGCGCGCGATCAGGTGCTCCACCTCGCTTCACTCTTCCGGCCAGTCACCGACTTCCTCATCCGGCGTTTCGTGAGCGACGATTTCGAACTGCCGGGCTATTGAATTTTTTCCGCGACGATTTCGAGGACGAGCGGGGTCACGAGCAAGGCGTTCGGGTTGGTTGCGGCCGCCGCCACGTCTCGCTCCACCTCCTCGGCAAAGCCGGCATCGATCCGGCCCAACTCGCGCAAGCGCGCGAGACCGATCCCGACAAAAGTGGAAGGCCATTGCCACATGTGTTCGGTCGGACCCACGCAATAGATCCGGGGAAGCGCGGAGCGGACGATAAAACCGTTCTCCACCAGGTAGCCCGGCAGGTCGAGCGCGATATCCGCTTTGCCGCCGGCCGCTTTCCAGCTCGCTGCGATCTCTTCTGCGAAACGTTCCTGGCTCGGCAGCCGGGGGATGAAACGCCAGGTCAGGTAATGTCCGTATTCATGAAAGATGGCGACGCTCCCAGGTCGCATCACCCCGGCGAGTTTCCGCACGAGCAATCGCGGATCGGAGACGAAGGAAGCGACCCAGCGGCACCAGGAGAAATCGAAATCACCCGCGGGCCATTGGTCGGTCATGAGATCGGCTTCGTGCGTCTGCACGTTCGTTAGGCTGCGGGCGCGGCACCTCTCCTCCATCGCGCGGAGGAAATTGCGCGAGCGCTCCAGCGCGACCACCGCACCCGACGGACCGACGATCTCCGCCAGATCGACCGTGGCGTAACCCGGCCCTGCGCCGAGATCGAGCACGCGGCTGCCGATCGTGATGCCGGCCTTCTGCCAGCATTCCAGGACGACCGGACGCCAGACCCGATGTTGCAGGCCGAGTCGAGCTAACTCCTCTTCGTGCGTGCCGAGGACGTAATCACGCTCTGTCTCCATGCCGGAATCATTCCATTGGTCGCGCGATTTCCCCAGTCGATTCTTCGCGGCTTAGCGCCTAAAATCCTGCATGAGCCGGGTTCGTCTTCTTCCCGACATTCTCGCCAGCCAGGTGGCAGCGGGGGAAGTGATCGAGCGGCCCGCTTCGGTCGTAAAGGAGCTGGTCGAAAACAGCATCGACGCTCGCGCGAAATCGATCGAAGTCATGATCCGGCGCGGCGGCATTTCCCTCATTCGCGTGACCGACGACGGCACCGGGATGGATCGCGACGACGCGCTTCTTTGCCTGGAGCGGCACGCCACGAGCAAGATTCGGACGGCGGCCGATCTCGCGACCGTCGGCACGCTCGGCTTCCGCGGCGAAGCGCTTCCCAGCATCGCGAGCGTCTCCCGTTTTCGCCTAACGACTCGGGAAAAGGACGCGGTCGCCGGGACGGAAGTGCTCGTCGCCGGTGGCAAGCTCGAAACCGCGCGCGACGGCGGCGAGGCGCCGGGCACGCAGATCGAGGTGCGCTCGCTTTTTTTCAATCTGCCGGCGCGTCGCAAATTCCTTCGCTCCGAAAATACTGAGACGCGCAACATCGAGCATCAGCTCAATCTCCAGGCGATCGGCCACCCCGAGATCGCGTTTTCCTTTCTGCGCGACGAGCGGCTTGTCTTTCAGCTGCCCGCGACGAAGAGGCTGCGCGAGCGGATTCGCGACTTGTTAGGCAGCGAGCTTCTGGCGCGCCTCCTCGAAGTGGAAACGAGCGCGAAAAGGAAGGGTACGGGTAAGCGGATTCATCGGCCAGGCCGGGGTGAGCCGGGCGAGCCGGGCCCAGCAATTCGTTTTCGTGAACGGCCGCGCGATCGAGAGCCCGGTGATCGGCGCGGCCTTGAAAGAGGGCTATCACACCGCGCTCATGAAAGGGCAATTCCCCGTTACGTTTCTTTTCCTCGAGCTCGATCCGGCGGAAGTGGACGTGAATGTCCACCCGGCCAAACGCGAAGTGCGCTTCCGCGATCCGGCGGGCGTGCGCGAAGCGGTCGTGAGGGCGATCCGGCGGACCCTGGAAAGTGATCGGAGCGCATGGCAGGAGCAATTCCGCGGACCGCCCCCGGCGGAACCGCCATTCGTTAGGCCGACTGTGCCGCTCCCGCCGGCGCTCGATCCGGAGCCCGCCTTCGCGATCGACTCGACCGGGCCGGCCCTGCGCGACAATCGTCTCCCGCCTAACGAGTCAAGGCCGACCGTGCCGGCGCATCGTTTCCAAATCCTCGGCGTCTTGAACAAACTCTACGTCCTGATGGAAAACGCCGAGGGCCTCGTCCTGGTCGATCAACACGCCGCGCACGAGCGCATCCTGTTCGAAGAGCTGCGCCGCCGGATGGAGGAACAGGGCGTGCCCTCGCAACGTTTGCTTCTACCCCAGGTCATCTCGCTGGCGCCGCGCGATGCGGAATGGATCGAGCGCAATCTCGCCACCCTGCAAAAGATGGGGCTCGGAGTGGAAGAATTCGGCCGGCACACTTTCAAGCTGGAAAGTCTCCCACCTTTTCTGAGCGGCGCCGATCCGGCGCGGCTTTTGCAAGACGTGATCGACAGCCTGAAATCGGCCAGCCACAGCACCTCGCCGCTGCGTCTGGGCGAAGACATGATTGCGAAAACCGTCTGCCGCCACGCGGTCAAGGCGAACGACCCGTTGCGCCAGCAGGAGGTCGAAAAACTGATCCGCGACCTGCTCGATTGCGACCTGCCCTACTGCTGCCCGCACGGCCGCCCGACCATGATTCAGATTTCGTTAGGCGAACTGGAGAAGAAGTTCGGCCGCAAGGTCTAGTCTGCAATCACTCTTACTCCAAATAATCTCACGGAAAGGATATGACTCGATCCGGTCCGTGGCGCGCGAAACGGCTTAGCGTGTTGAAGAGATGGTTAGCATGATATCCCGGCGCCCGGATTTTTTTTCGCCATTCCTCCCGGCGAATCCAATCAGACTGTCGGCTCGGGCGGGTGAGTTCGGGGAGGCGCGGCGTCATAGAGCGCGCCATAGAGTTGGTCGAGACCAACCGGCTTGGAAAGGATCGCAGCCACACCGGTATTCGCCAACTGGGCGGCGGAGGCAACACCGGAGACGAGGATGATTTTCGCCTCGGGATGCTTGGAGAGAATCATCCGGGAGGCAGTAGCACCATTCAGGCGGGGCATGGAATAATCCATTAGGACTACGTCGGGCTTGAGGCGGCTGTAGGCCTGGATCGCCTCCCAGCCCGACCCGACAACTTGGAGAACCTCGTGGCCGCACCGCTCGACCAGCGCAGTCAAGGTGGTTCCAGCGCCTTTTTCGTCGTCGGCAATGAGCACGCGCATCGCTCAGAATAGCGCGTCTTGGATAAGCGCCGACAGATCGGAAATGGCCATGTTAGAGCCCGGACTCTAACTCAAACCACGCTGTGGCGAAATCAGCCCGAACTACAATCAAGACTGGAAGCGGCGCTGACGTTCTTGCCGTCCATTATTGATTGGCTTGGTCCCTCGAGAACGCTAGCCTCGTCGCCACGATGCAACGTTTCTCTGCTCTTCTTCTTCTCTTTCTCGGCGGCGCGGCGCCAGTCTGCTCGGCCGATGATTCCGCCTCGGCCGTGACGACTACCCCACAGAGCCAGGCCGCCGACAAGAGCCAATACAATCTCTTTCATCCCACGCCGGAGAATTCGCTCCGCAGTTTCTCGGCCGATCGGCCAAGCCAGTCGCTCGGACCTTACACGGTGGATGCCGGTCACTATTACTTTGAGACGAGCGCGATCAGCTATCTCTTCGACGAACCGGGCGACGGCACCCGGGTGCGGCAGTGGAACGTCGCCCCAATCAATTTCCGCATCGGCCTAACGAATAATGTCGAGCTCGATCTGGCCTACGCCGATTACGTCCACCTGCGGATCGAGGATCGCGCCACCGGCCAGGCCGAGACGAAAAACGGCTTCGGCGATTTCATCGTGCAGAGCAAAATCAACCTTTTCGGGAACGACGGCGGGAAGGTCTCTTTCGGCCTGATTCCGTTTCTCAAATTCCCTACGAACACGAACGATCTGGGGAATGACTCGATCGAAGGGGGGCTCGGGGTGCCGCTCGC
Organism: uncultured Verrucomicrobiae bacterium; assembly: GCA_963792775.1. Lineage (GTDB taxonomy): Bacteria > Verrucomicrobiota > Verrucomicrobiia > Chthoniobacterales > UBA10450 > Palsa-1392. Next base: position 72,194 of record CAWBXU010000004.1, read on the forward strand.
GATCGCGCTCCCGGGCGGCTTCGCTCTCGGACTGGAGACAGGTGTCAATTTCGTACGCAACGGCGCGGACGACGGCTACGACCCAGCCTTCCTGAACGCGGTTCTTATCTCGCATACACTCGGGACCGAGAAGCTGAGCGCATATGGGGAATTTTACAGCCTCTACCACGCCGGCTCGGATTCGAGCCACGCCTTCTTTTTCGATGCCGGGCTGGTGTATCAGATTTTGCCTAACGCCGAGATCGATCTCGGCTGCAATTTCGGTCTAAGCGACGACGCGCCGGATTATCAGCCGTTCACGGGCTTCGGTTTCCGCTGGTAGGGCGAGCGACCAAAACGGGAAGGACACGAAACCAAGGGTACCATCGGCCATGCCCAGATTTTCTTTGTGGGTGAGTCGCTCTTGTTATACTCGGCCGATGAAAGCGTCTCGTTTTATTCGTCTGGGGCTGACCTGCGTCATCATCCTTTTCCTGAACCAAACGGTCGTTGCCGGCAGCGCTACCTGGAGCACTAATCCAACCGGAGCCGACTGGAATACGGCCGCAAACTGGAACCCCCAGACGGTTCCGAATGGCCCGGACGATATCGCGACGTTCGATAGCTCTGCGGTCACCGACATTACCCTCTCCGCCACCGCGACCGAGGTGAACGGCGTGATTTTCAATCCCGGTGCCAGCCAGTATGACATCAGCGCCGATTCGCGCGGTGGGGCGGATATCAACCTCACCATCAGTGGCGCAGGCATCACGAATAACTCACCGGTCGTGCAGCGCTTTAGTGTCGTGACTGGCTCGATCAGCCACCAGTCGGCGCTCTTTTTCAAAAACTCCGCAACCGTCGGGAGTAAAATCCTGCTCGCGGTATTCGGCGCGACCCACATCGGGACGAATGGCGGATTGATCGAGTTTGACGACAACGCGAGCGCGGGGAACGCCCTTGGTGTGGTGGAGGGTGCTCGCGCGGGTCATGAAACCGGTGGAGGCGCAATTGTTTTTCACGACAACTCCACCGCCGGCAACGCTCGATTGCGCGTGGATGGCGCTCATCACAAAGGCGGCGAAGGCGGGGGCGTCTCCTTTTACGATTCTTCCAGCGCAGCGGACGCGGTCTTCGTGATCAATCCCGCAAAGAAGATCAATCGAGGCGCCGGTGCCATTGGTTTCAGCGGCCTTGCGACGGCTGGGAATGGCCGATTCCTCTTCACGGGATCATCGGCGAGCTATGCCGATCCGGCGGAAGCCTTCTTTACTGACGGCGCCACCGGCGGCGATGCGTATTTCGAGTTGGGCGGCGGGGCGAAAGCAGGCGCGTTCGGGACCGACGCGTTTTTCTTTGGAAATTCATTCACGGGACTCATCACAACGGCCGGTAACGCGACATTCGTCATGGCTGGCGGAACAGCCGCTGGAGCCCAGGGAGGACATATCGGCTTCTCGCAGGCTACGACCGCAGGGCAGGCGCGACTCATCGCCAACGGCGGCAGCAATGGCGGCGAAGGCGGCTTCATCAGTTTCCAAGGGACCGGTGACGGAGGAGAAGCGCACGTCGAACTCCATGGCAATGGCTACCTCGACATCAGCTATCTCACGGGCGGGGTAGGCGTGACGATCGGCTCGCTCGCGGGCGACGGACCAGTCTATCTCGCGTCACATAAGCTGACCGTGGGGAGCAATAACCTGGATACAAGCTATGCCGGAGTGATCCAGGAGAACGGGGGCGGCGTCGGCGGCACGCCCGGTTCATTGGCCAAAATCGGCAGCGGAAGACTGACGCTCGAAGGCGCGAGCACCTACACCGGAGGCACAACCGTGAGCGCCGGCATTCTGGAAGTGGCTAACTCGGACGGGAGCGCGAGCGGCACCGGTCCTGTGCAGGTAAATGGCGGCATCCTCGGAGGCGGCGGAATCATCAGCGGCGCAGTCACCATCGGGGATGGCCAGAACGCGGGCGCGACGCTTGCCCCGAGTGCGGGGAAAACCGAGGTTGCCACCCTCACCATGCAGGGATCGCTGACATTCAAGTCGGATGGCGTTTACCAATGCGCACTGAATGACCCGGGCGAGGCCGATTCGGTCATCGCGAACGGCGTGACGATCAATGGCGCGGCGCAGTTCGAGCTGATGAGTAACGCCGCGGAATTACCGACCGGAAGTGTCTTCACCGTTATCCTCAACAACTCGGCGACAGCCATCGCGGGCACATTTGCGAACCTTGCGGATGGCGCCGTCATCATGAGTGGGTCAAATAAATTCCAGGCGACCTACAGCGGCGGCGACGGGAACGACCTCACCCTGACGGTCGTGCCCTAGCGGGAGTTACCTTTTTTTCGACCCCGGCAGATCGCCGGCCCGGAAATAAGGCGTGCAACCCGCCGCGCTCTTCCGCAGGATGCGTCCATGACCTTCAACAAGAATATCGGAATGATCCTGCTCGCGGTTTACCTGATCCTGGTCGGATTGATCGGGTTGACCGGTCTGCCCTTCGGCATTCTACCCGCGATAGTGGCGCTGATCGCCGGCATTTTCATTCTCCTCGGGCGCTGAGCGAGTCGTTAGGCGCGTTCGTTAGGCGAAATCACGGCTCCCAGTCGAGGTGGGCTTCCTGCGCCCCGATCTGCAAATTCGTTTTGCCCGGAGCACGTCGCTCCAGTTGCCCGGCCAGCCACTGAAACCATTCGAAGGTTTTCTGCGAACCAGTGCGCCGCCGCTCTTCTTCTATGTAAGGGCGCAGCTTGCGCCACGCGAGACGCACGGTCCCGCCCATCAAATCTCCAACCACTTGCAAGGGAACAAGCCGCGCATAGACCGAATACCCCAGCCCTTCCAGAATCACTCCCACGGCCTGGGTCGCCTCCATGACGCGCGGGTCTGCTTCAATCTCCGACGCATTCGAGCCATCCGGTATGTTATGCACCACCAGCATCGACTTCATCCATTCGGGCGTGAGGATCGCTTGAATCGCAGCGAAGGTGGCGCGCTCCTCGCGGGCCCGCCGCGAACGCTGGGCTTCGACCAGACCGAATCCGACACCGGCGATGAGGGTAAGCGCGGTAGCCACGTTGGCGATCGTCCCGAGGTCCATTGCTTGACTATGAGAAATTCATGGCGCGATTCGAGCGCAAACTCCCGGGCTCTGGCCTAACGAGAAGCAAGGCGCTATGGCTTCCAGTCGCGATAGGCAGTCGGCGCGCCAAGTCTGAGGTTTGTTTTGCTCGTGCCGTGGCGTTCCAACTGCTCGGCCAGCCATTGAAACCATTCCCAGCTCTTTTGTGTGCCGGTGCGTTCGCGCTCCACTTCGACGAAGGGCTGAAACTTGCGCCAGGCGATCCGCGCCATTCCGCCGATTAAATCGTCCGCGACTGAGAGCGGCACGATGCGCGCGAAGACCGAATAGCCCAGCCCTTCCATGATCGTGGCTATTTTCAGCGCGGCTTCCAGCATCCGCTGATCGCCCTCGATTTCTGCCGCCGTGATTCCATCGGGAATCGCCGCGACGATCATGGACGAGCTCATCCACTCCGGCGACATCAACGCCTGGACGGCTGCGAAGGCGGCGCGTTCTTCGCGCTCGCGACGGGCGCGACGCATTTCAATCAGGCCAAAGGCAACCCCGGTTAAAACGGTCAGCGCAGTGGCGACGTTGGCGAGGGTCGAAAGATCCACCCGGTGAAATTAGCAAAGACTCCCGCTGCAGAAAACGCATGATTTGAGTCGCCGAGCGAGGCAGCTAACGTGCGCTTCTCATGCCCGCAGTTGATTGCGAACCAAAAGTCACTCCCGAAGTCGTCGCGCAACATGGCCTAACGACCGACGAATTCGCGCGCATCCGCAAAATTCTCGGACGCGATCCGAACTTTACCGAGCTGGGCATTTTCTCGGTCATGTGGAGCGAGCATTGCTCCTACAAAAACAGCCGGAAAGAGCTGAAGAAATTCCCCACCACCGGCGCGAACATTCTCGTTAGGGCGGGCGAAGAGAACGCCGGCGTGGTCGATATTGGCGACGGCTGGGCGGTTTGTTTCAAGATCGAATCGCACAATCATCCAAGCGCGATCGAGCCCTTTCAGGGCGCCGCAACCGGCGTCGGCGGAATCATTCGCGACATCTTCACGATGGGGGCGCGCCCGGAGTTTTTGCTTAACTCACTCCGCTTCGGCCCGATCAGTGCAAATGCGGAAGGCGAAAGGCGGAATGCGGAATCGGGAAAGGCCGCCTCTGGCGGCGAGGATCATTCCGCACTCCGCAATCCGCATTCCGCATTGGTAAGCAACCGCAGGTTGTTTACCGGAGTCGTCGAGGGCATCGCGCACTACGGCAACTGCATCGGCGTGCCCACGATCGGCGGCGAGATTTATTTCGACGAAAGCTTCGAGGGCAATCCACTGGTCAATGTTTTTTGCCTCGGCTCGCTCCGGCACGAGCAGCTCGCGCGCGGCGCGGCCAGCGGAGTGGGCAATCCTGTTTTTTACGTCGGAGCGGAGACGGGCCGCGATGGCCTGGCAGGCGCGGCTTTCGCTTCGCGCGAACTGACGGAAGAGTCGCGCGAAGATCGGCCCGCGGTGCAGGTTGGCGATCCTTTTAAAGAGAAACTCCTGCTCGAAGCCTGTCTCGAATTGCTCGCGACCGATGCGGTCGCCGGCATCCAGGACATGGGCGCGGCTGGGCTCACCTGTTCGACCTGCGAGACGGCGAGCCGCGGCGGCACCGGCGTGGAGATCGACCTCGCGAAAGTGCCGAAGCGCGAGACCGGGATGACGCCTTACGAAACGCTCCTGAGCGAATCGCAGGAGCGGATGCTCATCATCGCGCGCAAAGGCCGGGAAGATGTCGTTAGGCGGATTTTCGAGAAATGGGATGTGCCCTGCGCCGAAATCGGCCGCGTGACGGATGACGGGATGATGCGCGTGCTGAACGACGGCGCGGTCGCGGCGGAAATTCCGGCAAAACCGCTCGCGGACGAGGCGCCGCTCTATTCGCGCGAGGCAAGAAAATTGACCGCAGAGGACGCAGAGAGCGCAGAGGAAGACTTATTAAAAGAAATCTCTGCGTCCTCTGCGTCCTCTGCGGTTAAAAATCTTCGACAGTTGCTGCGCGACCCCACGATCGCTTCCAAGAACTGGGTTTACCGCCAGTACGATCACATGGTCCGCACCGGCACCGTCGTTAGGCCGGGATCGGACGCGGCCGTCTTTCATCTGCGCGCGGCCAACAAGTTTCTCGCCGCCACGACCGACTGCAATTCGCTCTATTGCCGGCTCGATCCACGCGAAGGCGGCAAAATCGCGGTGGCCGAGGCGGCTCGTAATCTGACCTGTTCCGGCGCCGTCCCCCTCGCGATTTCCGACAACCTCAATTTCGGCAATCCCTACAAACCGGAAAATTTCTGGCAGTTGCGCGAAGCGGTCGAAGGCATGGCGGAAGCCTGCCGCGAATTCGGCACGCCCGTCATCGGCGGGAATGTTTCGCTTTATAACGAAAGCCCCGCGGGCGTGGTCGATCCGACGCCAACGGTGGCGATGGTCGGATTGATCGAGTGCGAGGAATGGATCACCACGCAATACTTCAAGGCCGCCGGCGACGTCATCATTTTGTTAGGCGATTTCGGCAGCGAGATGGGCGGCTCGCGATTTCTCAAGGTTATCCATGGACTCAAAGCCGGCCGGCCGCCGCGGCTCGATTACCGGCGCGAGATCGCGATGCAGAATGCGCTTCGCGAGTTGATCCAGCGCGGAAACATCCGCAGCGCGCACGATTGCAGCGAAGGCGGCCTTGCCGTCGCCCTGGCGGAATGCTGTTTCAATCCCGCCGGTCTGCTCGGGGCCAAGATCGACCTCAGCGCCGCCGGCGATGCGCCACTCGCTCGCCTTCTTTTCAACGAATCGCAATCGCGCGTTGTCATATCCACCATCGGCGAAACGGCAGACACGGTGATGCAGTTACTTCAGGACCGCGGAGTGCCCGCGCAGCGGCTCGGCACCGTCGGCGGCGACGCTTTGGCGATCGCAGCCGGAGGCGAAACCTTGCGCTGGCCGGTCGCCGAGATCCACGACGATTGGTTTAATTCCATCGCCCGAATCGTCGGAAATTCCTAAGGAACGCGTGCCATGGAAAAGCAACACACCTACGAAAAATTCATTCTCGCGCTCGAACTGATCGGCTTCGGCGCAGTCCTCGCCGTTATCTGGCTCGACGAATATGTTGACGTGCCGTTTCGTTATTTCGGCGCGCTCAAGACTCCGCCGCGTCCATCGGAATACTGGTTTGAGACGATCTGCGTTCTCCTCCTCGCGACGGCGGTGATCAGCGCCACGCTCTGGGTCTTTCGCCGGCTCCGTTTTCTCGAGCATTTCATCCGCGTCTGCGCCTGGTGCCGAAAAGTCGAAGTGGAAGGCGACTGGGTCACTTTCGAGCAATACATGAAGCGCCAGCACGACGTGAAATCGACCCACGGGATTTGCCCGGATTGCCGCGCCACGGCGATCCGCCGACCAGCCACGGCGGAGGCGACGGTGGAACTCTCGGTCTAGAGCGAACGCCGAAATTGGTCTCCCGCTGACAACGCTGGAGGGACGGGCGCCGTCCCGTCCGCAATTCAGAAACTCGGACGACACGGCGGTCGTCCCTCCAATCGGTGCGCCGCGCGACAACGGCGATCACGCCGCTCGCCTGGAGCATCGCAGCGTCATTTGTTTGGAATTGATTTCCGGCCGCGACGAGATGCAGGTGATCGCGGAATGAGTATCGTTTCCGTTCCGATGGTTTCCGACGAATTCATCCCACCGCAACCGCCTTATCCGATGCACGAATGCGGCATCTTCGCCGTCTTCGGTCACCCGAATGCGGCCGTCCTGACCTATTACGGACTTTTCGCGCTGCAACATCGCGGGCAGGAGAGCGCCGGCATCGTCACGAACAAAGGCCCGGGATCGAGCTTTCAGCTGCATCGCGACATGGGGCTGGTCTCGCAGGTCTTCGGACAGGAAGAACTGGCCCGGCTCCAGGGGACGCGCGCCCTCGGCCACACCCGTTATTCCACCACCGGCTCGAGCACGTTAAAAAATGCGCAGCCCTTCGTGGTCGATTGTTTCCGCGGCCAGCTCGCCATCGCGCATAATGGCAACCTCATCAACGCCGACATCCTGCGCGATGAACTGGAAAGCAAAGGCTCCATTTTCCAGACCACTGCCGACAGCGAAATCATTCTCCATCTCCTCGCCCGACCGTCGAGTAACGGCAGCGGCATTCTCAGCGCACTGCGCCGGATCGAAGGCGCTTTTTCACTCATCATCATGAGTGAGCGCGAGATTATCGGCGTGCGCGATCCCTTTGGCTTCCGGCCGCTGTCGTTAGGCAAACTCGACGGCGCCTATGTCCTCGCCTCCGAGACCTGCGCCTTCGATCTCATCCACGCCGAATTCATCCGCGAGGTCGAGCCGGGCGAAGTCCTCATCATCAGTGAGGATGGGATCCGTTCGGAATGGCCCTTCAAGGAAGAGAAGCCGGCCTTCTGCATGTTCGAATACGTCTACTTCGCGCGGCCTGATAGCATCATCGGCGGCATCAACGTCGCCAAAGTTCGGACCGAGATGGGACGCCAGCTGGCGAGAAAATTTCCGGTCGAAGCCGACATCGTCGTGCCGGTGCCCGACTCGGGGAATTACGCCGCGCTCGGTTTTGCGCACGAACTGAACATTCCCTACGAGCACGCCTTCGTCCGCAATCACTACATCGGGCGCACCTTTCTCCAGCCGAGCCAGCTCATCCGCGATTTCGACGTGCGGGTGAAACTGAATCTGATCAAGGAAGCGGTCGAAGGAAAACGCGTCGTGGTGGTGGACGACTCGATCGTTAGGGGAACGACCGCGCGCGCGCGCGTCGTCAACCTGCGCGAGGCCGGCGCGAAGGAGGTGCACATGCGGGTGAGCTGCCCGCCGCATCGTTTCGCCTGCCATTACGGGATCGATTTTCCCGATCCGGAAAAGCTCATCGCGAACCAGAAAACGATGCCGGAGATCTGCGAATATTTGGGGGTCGACAGTCTCGGCTATCTCGATCTCGAAGGGATGATCGAAGCGACTGGGAAACCGGCGAACGAATTTTGTCTCGCCTGTTTCTCTGGGAATTATCCTCTCCCGGTCGATCCCGAGCTGGACAAATTCATCATGGAAAAGCGCGAAGGCCGGGCCAAAGCCCTCGCCACCGAAGCGCAGCCAACGCTCTTCGCCGGGCTAAAGTAGTGGCGCGAGCTTTCCAGCTTGCGTGTTTCTTTCGCTAAGCGGCCGCCCCAGTGGCGCACGTCTCAATCTCGCAAGCTGGAAGCTCGCGCCACAGCTAATCCAGCGTCTGCCGATACCGCTTCACGCCGAGAATGACGGCGATGACCGCAAACAGCGCGATCGGCCAGAGCTGTTGCGACAAATCGGGCAGCCGATTTCCTTTCAGCAGAATCCCGCGCACGATGCGCAGGAAATGGGTCAGCGGAAACGTCTCGCCGATCATCTGCGCCCAGCGCGGCATCCCGCGAAAGGGAAACATGAACCCGGAAAGCAATGATGTTGGGCAGAAAATAAAACATGCCCATCTGCATCGCCTGGCGCTGGTTCGTCGCGACGGTCGAGAAGGTGATGCCGATGGCGAGATTGGCGACGATGAAAAGAAACGCGACCGCGAGCAGAAGAACCACGCTCCCGCTCATCGGCACCTGAAAGAGAAAGCGCGCCGCGAGCAGGATGAGCCCAATCTGGATGTAGCCGACGAGAATGTAGGGAACGATTTTCCCGATCATGACTTCGAGCGGCCGGGTCGGCATGGCGAGGAGATTTTCCATCGTGCCGGTCTCACGCTCGCGGGTGATGGCGAGGCCGGTGATGAGCACCATCGTCATGGTCAGGACCACGCCCATGAGCCCGGGCACGATGTTGTATTGCGTGATCGCCTCCGGGTTGTAGAGCGCGTGCACCCGCAGCTCGACCGGGTTGTCGTTAGGCGCGAGAAAATCGAGGGGCCCTTTCAGGTCGTTGCGCAGCGCCTGATTGAACAGAACCGAGAGCGAACCGAGCGCGTTGCCGGTCGCGCCGGGATCGGTCGCGTCGGCTTCGATCAAGACCGCCGGCCGATCGCCGCGGAGGAGTTTTCTCGAAAAATCTTCAGGAATATTGACGACGAACTGGACCTCGCCGCGCGCGAGCAATCTCGCTCCCTCCGCTTCGGTGCGCACTTGCCTGACGAATGCGTAGTAGCCGCTGTTCTGCAGCGCGCTCAGGAGGGTGCGGCCGTAAGGGCCGCGGTCGGCCATGATCACGGCGGTGGGCAGATGTTTTGGGTCGGCGTTGATCGCAAACCCGAAGAGGATGAGCTGCATCAGCGGCACGCCGATCATCATCGCGAAGGTCAAACGGTCGCGCCGCATCTGGATGAATTCCTTCACCACCATGGCCCAGAAACGGGCGGGCGAAAACCAGCGGTGCCTTCTCATGCCGCGACTTTTCCTTTCGGCGCCTTCGCCATGAGATGAATGAAAACGTCCTCGAGCCCGGAATCGATCTGCTTCCAGTGATAGGGCGGATTCCGGAACGGCGCGATCGCGGCCTCGAGCGCGGCCGCATCGTCACCGCTCACGTGCAGGGTGTTGCCGAAGGCCGCCGCCTGCTCTATCCCGGGCCGGGCTTGCAATTTTTCCGCAAGCTCGATCAGGTCGGGCCCGCTCACCGACCATGTCGTTAGGCGTGCCTTTCTCGATCACCTCCGCGAGGCTGCCGTGGACGAGCAGTTTCCCGCGCATGATGAAAGCGAGCCGATGACAACGTTCCGCCTCATCCATGTAATGAGTGGTGATGAGAAAGGTCAGCCCTTCGCCCGCGAGCCGGTGAATTTCCTGCCAGAATTCGCGCCGCGCTTCCGGATCGACGCCCGCGGTCGGCTCATCGAGCAGGAGGAGTTTCGGGTGGTGAATCAGGCAGGCAGCCAGAGCGAGTCGCTGTTTCCACCCGCCGGAAAGATGGCCCGCGAGCTGCCGCTGCCGCTCTCCCAACCCGAGCTGCTCGATGCTCTCGCGCACCGCCTGTTTGCGGTTCGGGAGCGAATACATCCGCGCCACGAAATCGAGGTTCTCGGTAATGCTGAGGTCCTCCCAAAAACTGAAGCGCTGCGTCATGTAACCGACCTGGCGCTTGATCTCTTCGCTCTGTGCGACGACGTCGTAACCAAGGCAGGTGCCGCTGCCCTCATCGGCGCGGAGCAACCCGCAGAGCATGCGGATGAAGGTGGTCTTGCCGCTCCCGTTCGGCCCGAGGAATCCGCAGATCTCGCCGCGCTGCACGGTCAGATCGATGTGATCGACCGCGGTTAAATCGCCGAAGCGTTTCGTCATTCCCCGGACGTCGATCGCGTAGTCGTTAGGCATTGTCAGGAAAAAACTTCAGGAGCCAAACTCAACATCGACCGGCTGGCCCGGGTGCAGCTTTACCGCCACCTCCGGCTCGAAGACCGCCTCGACCATGAAGACCAGTTTGCCCCGGCTCTCCCGGCTGTAGATGACCGGCGGCGTGTACTCGGCGCGCGGCGAGATGAAACTCACTTTCCCCGCGACCGGTCCGGCCGCGCCATCGACGAAAACGCGCACCGGATCGCCGGCGTGAATCGCGCCGATCCGATCCTGCGGAACGAAAGCGCGCAGCTTCACATTTTGCGGGGGGAGGAGCGAGATGACGGGGCGATTCGCCGGCACCCATTCTCCTTCGCGATAGAGGGTGTCGAAAATAAGTCCGGCGCGCGGGGCGCGCTGCGCTTTCTGGGAGAGATTCCATGCCGCCTGGCGGAGGCGCTCCTGGTCCTGGTCGCGCGCGGAGCGGGCGCGATCGAGTTCCTGCGCCGCGGAAACGCCGCTCCCGTACATTTGTTCCTGCCGCTTGAACTCCGCCTCGGACAAGACGAGCGCCGCGCGGGCCTGGTCACGCGCCGCCGTTTCCATCGTGGCTTCCAATTCGAAAAGCGGATCGCCGGCTTTGACCTCCGCGCCGCGCTGGACGTGCAGTTTTTGCAGGGCGCCCGGCAACGGAGAAGCCACGTAAACAAACTCGCCCTCGATATATCCCTGGACGCGATCGGAGGGTTGATGCTGACAACTCGTTAGGCAAGATCCGAACAAAAGCGCCGCCGGGAGAAGCAAGCGACTCGTTAGGCAGGAACCCCTCATTGTTCCCGCCTCCCCTTGGGCGTGATCATTCCCTCGAGATAGATCGCGATGACCGTGGAGAATGCTTTCCCCGGGGTCAGCTCCAGCTCCATCACTTTAGCCGGATTCACGATCGCCTCGGTCATCCCGATTAGAATTTCGATCGCGACGTTGAGCGGAATGTCCTTGCGTATGAGGCCCGCCTTTTGCCCTGCGGAAAGCAGCTTCCCAAAATGCCGCTGAATGATTTCCCGCCGGCGTAGCAGCACCCGCCGAAAAAGATCCGGCGCGCTCCGCTCCATATCGCGCACGAAAGCCGGCTGCAGCTCCTGCGTCTGCCGCTGCATGGCGCTGAGGAGTCGGTGCAGGCAGACGGAAAAATTCTTCCCGCAATCCGCGATCGCCGTCGCAAGGTCGAGATCCACGCTCCGGAACTTCTCCTCGAGAACGGCTTCGAGGAGCGCGTTCTTGTTCGCGAAATATTGGTAGAACGTCTTCTTGCTCATGCCGAGCTCGGAGGCGAGGTCGTCCATCGTTACGCCGCGGAAACCGTGGGAGAAAAAATGGCGGCGCGCTCCGGCGAGGATGCGAGCATGGACCGGGAGCGGGCGGAGGGCACTGCCGCTGGGGGCTCTCCTCTTTGCCGGTCGTGCAGGCGAATAGAATTTTCCGGATCCCTTGGTCCGCCTTCGAGCCGTCGCCGTTAACTTGTGCGATGCTTTCACTAAGGAAACTATATCGGTATTTTTAGTTTCCTGCAAGAGCCCCGCGCAATCTGACCTTTGAAACTGGCCGTCGTGGAAGCATGTCCAGGCTCAACCGAAGGACACCCGAGGCAATCCGGCGCGTCGACTCGGGGTTGCGCATTCTGGCATTCCGTCTTGGTAAACCCGCGCCGCCGTGTCGAGTAAAGCGGCGATTTCCAACTTGTCATTCCGAGCAGAGCGAGGAACCTCCCGAACGTTCGCGAGGTCCTTCGCGCGCTCAGGATGACAAGGAAGAAAAAAGCTTACGCCCGCGCCGGCGTGGACGTGGATTTGGGCAATCGCCTCAAGGGCAAAATCCACGGGCTCGTTAGGCAAACGCATGGCCCCGAGGTGCTCGGGAAGATCGGCGGTTTCGGCGGTCTATTCGCCCCGAACTTCTCCAAAATGCACGAGCCGGTTCTGGTCAGCAGCATCGACGGCGTGGGTACGAAATTGAAAATCGCCTTCGCGCTCGATCGCCACGACACCGTCGGCGCGGATCTCGTAAACCATTGCATCAACGACATCGCCGTCCTCGGCGCGCGGCCGCTGTTTTTCCTCGACTACATCGGCGCCGAGAAATTGGAGCCGCGCGTCTTTCAGCAAATCCTGCGCGGTTTCGCCCGGGCCTGTCGCGCGGGCGATTGCGCGCTCGTCGGCGGCGAGACCGCACAGATGCCCGGGATGTACAAAGCCGGCGAGTACGATCTCGCCGGCTGCATTGTTGGGGTAGTCGATCGCGCGAAAATGATCGACGGCACCCGCATCAGACCGGGCGACATCATCCTCGGCCTCCCCTCCAACGGTCTGCATACGAATGGCTACTCCCTTGCCCGCAAAATTTTCTTCGAACAACTGCGCCTGAAACCATCCGCTCGACTCGACGGCCTCCGCTTATCGTTAGGCGAAGAACTTCTCCGCACCCATAAAAACTACCAGCCGCTCCTGACCAAAGTGCCTAACGGAAAGTTGAAAGGCCTGGCCCACATCACCGGCGGCGGGCTGATCGACAACCTCCCGCGCGTCTTGCCTAACGATTGCGACGCCGTGATCGAGATTGGCAGTTGGAAAGTGCCCGCGATCTTCCTAATTCTCCAGGAACGAGGAAAAGTGCCGACGGAGGAAATGTATCAGGTCTTCAACATGGGCATCGGGATGGTAGCGATCGTCGCGCCGCGCGATGCCCCGGCGATGGCAAAACAACTGCGCGCCAAAATCATCGGCCAGATCGCGCGCGGCCACGGCCGCACTCAGTTGTAGACGCCTCCCTCTGGGAGGTGCGAGGGCGACACGGCTGCTCAGAGATCGGTCCACCCGCAAGCCCGCGCTTCGCAGAGCGAAGCGTCTACAAGGATGACAAGGGGGAATGCGCGCTCTAGTTTTTTCCAATGGAGAAGCGACCGTTCGGCCGGACCGACATGGAGGTTTCGGTGCTTGGGTTCGGTGGCGCCGAGATCGGGAACGAAGAAGCTGACGAGGCCACGGTCGAACAGTTGTTAGGCAGCGCGCTCGATGCCGGCCTCAACGTGATCGACACGGCGGAGTGTTATCGCGCGAGCGAGGAGTTGATCGGCAAGACGGCCGGCCAGCGCCGCGAGGAATTTTATCTTTTTACGAAATGCGGCCACCCGTACGGGGTCGAGGGCAGCCCGAACTGGTCGCCCGATTCGCTCCTCGAGAGCATCGAACGCAGCTTGCGCCGGCTCCGGACCGACCGGGTCGACCTCGTCCATTTGCATAGTTGTCCGGAAGCGGTTTTGAAAAAGGGCGACGCCATCTCGGCGCTTCAGATCGCCCGGGAAAAAGGCTACACCCGTTACATCGGCTACAGCGGCGACAGTCACGCCGCGCGTTACGCGGCGGAATGCGGCGCGTTCGATTCGCTCCAGCTTTCCATCAACATCGCGGACCAGGAAGCGATCGATCTCGTCCTGCCGATCGCGCGGGAAAAGCAGATGGGAGTGATCGCGAAGCGGCCGATCGCGAACGCGGCCTGGAAGACCGGGCACCAGCCGTCGAATTCCTATCATCAGACCTACTGGGACCGGTTGCGGAAACTGCCTTACGAATTTCTTGAAAGCGCGGATCTCGCGAAATCGGTCGCGATTGCGCTGCGCTTTACCCTAACGACTCCGGGCGTGGCGACGGCCATTGTCGGTACGACCAAACCGGAGCGCTGGGAGGAAAATGCGCGCCTGCTCGAAGCCGGTCCATTGAGCGAAGCGGAGTATGCGCAGATTCGCGAACGATGGGAAGACGTCGCGCCGAAGACCTGGATCGGACAGACTTAGCTCTGCAAAGTGAAAATCCGAAGGTATGGACCGACCGTCTTCGTTTCACACTGTCATCCTGAACGCAGCGAAGGTCTATTTCCGCGCTGATAAGCCTGGAGAGAATCAGAGATCCTTCGCTTCGCTCAGGATGACAATTTGAAGTAGAGGGCGGCGCCTTCCAAGCCGTCTACGGCTTGGCCATCGGCTTGACTGCTTCGGCTCGCCAGATCGGTCCGTTAGGCGCGTAGGGAGGCAACTTTTCGCCTGAGCGCAAGGCCGGCATCTTGCCTTCCGCGACGCGGAAAATCGGCAGGATCGGATTGCCGTGGCTTTCCTTTTGGTAGCTCGCGCCGTCTTTTTCGATCAGGAGATCGGCGAAAAATTCTCCTCCCGGTTGTTCGCCGATAAGCACCTCCATGTCGTAATAGTTGCCGACCGTGACGGAGAAGGCCGGGCCTTTGACGAACTGATTCGGAATCTTGCTGAAGCCGTAATCGTACTTCGCCGCGATGCTGGAAACGCCATGCCCGTTCCAGGAACCGTCGAGCACGATCTGACCGTTGAACCTAACGATAAGCAGATCGTCCCCCGCCCCGACAAAATGATAAGTGCCCGCTTCCGGCGGCGAGACCCGGCCTTTGTAGAGCACGAGCCAGAGCTTCGGTTTCACTTCGCCCGAGACGTGGAACGCTTTCGGGCCTTCGTCGGCCTTCATGTAGGGGGTGAAAATCTGCACGTTGTAGAGCGTCTGCGGCGCGCGATAGAATTTTTGGAACGCGCTCTCGTTCCACCCGCCTTTCACGAAGTCGGTCACGATCTGGCCGTACTTTTCTTCGGTCATGTCGGTGCTGCGATGAGTTTGCGATTGTTTCAAATCGTAGAGCGTGCCGGCGAAGGAGCCGCCGCCGCTTTCGCGCAAGCCGAAAAATGAAATCGGCCCGCCCCCGCCGGAGCTGCCTTCCGTGCCGCTCATCGCGGTCGGCATTCCGATCCCGGCGCCGCCCACACCCGCCATTTTCATCGGGGCGGCTTCGTTCAATTTCGGCATCGCCGGCATGTCGGGCAGCGTCACTTTCGCAATCCCGGTGGTGAGGATGCGCTTGTTAATCGCCGGCGCGCTCATTGTGCTCTGCTTTTTCGCGAGCTGCACTTTATGCTCGAGGGCGCGCTCGGAATGATTAGGCGAGGGCGGGCCGCCTTTGAAGGTCAGCTTCCGCTGCGGGCTGTAGACCTGCACGACGTAAATGGCCGCGCCAATCCCGAACAGCACGTGCACCAGGATGCTGATGAAAAGGAATCGACTGCCGCGAATTCGCGCCCAAAGCGAGCGCCGCGGGAGAGAGGCGGCGGCGGTTTGCGCGCTACTCAATTCAGAGGTCGGGCCAGCCATCGCCCCCTCTTAGCGTGAGAGACCCGCAAGGTAAAGCCTGCAGCGGCCAGCTCGACAGGGCGCGGCGGCTGGACTAAAAGTCGGAGCGCGCACGGGCGGTTAGCTCAGCGGTAGAGCGGCACGTTTACACCGTGTTGGTCGGGGGTTCGATCCCCTCACCGCCCAAACTCAACTCTTCCGCTTTGGCCTCTTCTTGCGCGGCTTTTTTTCCGGTTCGGAAGAAGAGCGGGCCGCCGCCGGCAGAATCGCCGTGGCGAGGAAACGCTGCACGATTTCATCCTCCTGATTTCGCGTGACGCAGCGATAACGCAGGACGCCGTAGCCGGGTCGCTTGGTGGAGAGACGCGCGGCCAGGATCTTGATTTCGACCCTAAGCGAATCGCCTGGACGCACCGCGCGCGGCCAGCGCAACCCATCGACCGCCACTCCGATCATGCCGCCGGTCACCTGCATCATTTCCACGAAGAGGCGCATCGAGATCGCTGCCGTCTGCCAGCCGCTGGCCGCGATTCCACCGAGAAGGCTCTCCTCTTTGGGCTTGGTCTTGAGGTGAAAAGCCTGCGGGTCGAATTGCCGCGCAAAGGCCATGATTTCCGCTTTCGAAATTTTTTGGGTCTTGGAAACGAGGCAATCGCCTACCGAAAAGTCTGCAAATGTTCGGGCCACGCCGGACCATCGCGGCGTTGCCGGGCGGAGCGCAAGGTGTAAGCTTCGCCTAACGAATCCCCATGACGGAAACCGAATTGATTCAGGTGGCGATCGCGCAGGCGCGCAAGAGTCTCGGCGAAGGCGGGATTCCGATCGGCTCAGCCCTTGCGCGCGGCGGCGAGCTGCTCGCGGCCGGACATAACAAACGGGTGCAGGAGAGCGATCCGGTGACGCACGCGGAGATCGACTGCCTGCGCCAGGCCGGGCGAATCGGGAGTTTCCGCGGCACCGTTCTCTATTCCACCCTCATGCCCTGCTATCTCTGCAGCGGCGCGGTCGTGCAGTTTGGGATTCGCAAAGTGATCGTCGGGGAGAGTCGCACCTTTCCGGGCGCGCCCGAGTTCATGCGCAGTCACGGCGTGGAAGTGATCGATCTCGATCTGCCGGAATGCGTCGCGATGATGACGAAATTCATTGCCGAGAATCCCGCGCTCTGGAACGAGGATATCGGTCGTTAGTGCTTGGTATTCGATCCGGATCACTTCCAGCTCGGTCTCGCCGGAAGGAAACTTGAAAGGCACTTTCTGACCGAGCCGGGCGTTGAGCAGGGCACGCGCGATCGGCGAGACCCAGCTGACCCAGTCCTGGTCGAGATCGATTTCATCCGCGCCGACGATCCGGTAGGACATTTCCTCGCCCGCCCGGTCGCGCACCGTCACGCTCGCGCCAAAGCGGACTCGATCGTGTGGCTCCGGCGGCGGCGGGAGCACCTCCGCGCTTTGCAAAATGGTCTGTAGCTCATCAATGCGCCGATCGCGCGTCGCTTTTTCGCTTTCCGTCAGGCTGGAAGACGCGCTCTCGCCGAGCATTTGCAGCTCGGCCTGCATCCGCGCCGCGCCGCCGGGAGTGAGATAGTTGCGCGCCCCTTCCGGCAACGTAACGGCACGCTCGATTGGCTCCGGCTGCTCGGGTAAGCCGCTATCCTCGCGAGTGAAAGCCTTGCTCATGAGTTATCATAACTCTTGTGCATGGGCCCTGCCCATTCGCACAAGTGATCTAGATGGCGGCTTGGGCGGCTGCCAGCTTGGCAATCGGCACGCGGAACGGACTGCAGCTCACGTAGTCGAGTCCCAGCTTATGGCAGAACTTCACGCTCGACGGTTCGCCGCCATGTTCGCCGCAGATACCCAGCTTAATGTTAGGCCGAGTCTTGCGTCCCAGATCGCGCGCGATTTCCATGAGCCGGCCGACACCTCTCTGGTCAATCGCCGCAAAAGGATTATTCGCGACGATATCCAGTTCTGCGTAGGCAGGCAGGAAAGTGCCGGAATCATCGCGACTCATTCCCAGCGTGGTCTGGGTGAGATCGTTCGTTCCGAAGCTGAAAAACTCCGCGTCCTTCGCGATCTCATCCGCGACTAAGGCTGCGCGCGGAATCTCGATCATCGTGCCGACCAGATAATTGAACTTCGTTTTCTTTTCCTTCGCCACCTCGGCCGCCACCCGATGCACGATCTCGAGTTGCAGCTTGAGCTCTTTGGGGAAACCGACCAGCGGGATCATGATCTCCGGCCGGACCTTTTTACCTTTCTTTTGCACCTCGGCGGCCGCTTCGAAGATCGCGCGAGCCTGCATTTCGGAGATCTCCGGAAAGGTGATCCCCAGCCGGCAGCCGCGATGGCCTAACATTGGGTTGAACTCGTGCAGATCGCTCACCCGGCGCGCGATTTTCTCGACCGGCACGTTCATTTTCTTCGCCAGATCGAGCTGCTGCTCTCTCTCGTTAGGCAAAAATTCGTGCAGCGGCGGATCGAGGAAGCGAATCGTGGCCGGCAATCCGTCGAGCGCCTGGAAGATGCCGACGAAATCCTCGCGCTGATAAGGGAGCAGCTTGGTGACGGCTTTCACGCGCGTCTCCTTGTCCTCGGCGAGAATCATCTCGCGCACGGCGTCGATCCGATCGCCGCCAAAAAACATGTGTTCGGTGCGGCACAGGCCGATGCCTTGGGCGCCGAAGGCGACGGCGTTGCGCACCTGCTCGGGCGTGTCGGCGTTAGTGCGCACATCGAGCTCGCGCGCGCGATCGACCCAGCCCATGAGCTTGGCGTATTGCTGGTAGGTCGCGCTCTTTTTGCCGTCGAGGGAGCGATCGACCAGCACCTGCACGATCTCCGAAGGCGCGGTGGTTAATTCCCCGGCGAAGACTTCCCCGGCGGTTCCATCGATCGAGATGTGATCGCCTTCCTTCAAAGTCACGCCGGAAGCCGTCAGGGTGCGTTTGCTGTAGTCGATCTGGATCTCCGATGCGCCGCAGACGCAGACCTTGCCCATCTGCCGCGCAACCAGCGCCGCGTGCGAGGAAACGCCGCCGCGGGAGGTGAGAATTCCCTCGGCTGCGATCATCCCGCGGAGGTCTTCGGGCGAGGTTTCGACCCGCGCGAGAAGCACTTTTTCGCCGCGATGCGCGCGCCTCACCGCTTCCTCCGCGCTGAGCACAACATGGCCCGAAGCGGCACCCGGACCTGCCGGCAAACCGCTCGCGATTTTCTTCGCCGCGGCGATGGCTTTGCGATCGAAAATCGGGGCGAGCAAATGGGCCAGCGAATCCGCCGGAATTCGCGCGATCGCGTCCTCTTTCGAAATCAATTTTTCGTCCACCATCTCGACTGCGATGCGGACGGCGGCGAGACCGGTGCGTTTACCGTTGCGCGTTTGCAGGATGAAGAGGCGGTTGTCTTCAACCGTGAACTCGAAGTCCTGCATGTCCTTGAAATGCTTCTCGAGAAGATCGCGCACTTTGAGGAGCGACTTGTGCGCGGCCGGCATTTCCTTGGCGAGATGGGCGATCGGGTGTGGCGTGCGGACGCCGGCGACGACGTCTTCGCCTTGCGCGTTAATCAGATATTCGCCGTAGAAAACTTTCTCGCCGGTCGCAGGATCGCGGGTGAAAGCAACGCCGGTCGCACTCGTGTCGCCCATGTTACCGAAGACCATCGTCTGCACGTTGACGGCCGTGCCCCATTCGTGCGGAATGCCGTACTTGCGACGGTAAACGATCGCGCGGTCGTTATTCCACGAGCCGAAGACGGCGCCGATCGCGCCCCAGAGCTGCTTCCTCGGATCCTGCGGAAACGCTTTACCGGTCCGCTCCTTGATCAAATCCTTGAAGCGCTGCACCAGCTCCTTGAGATCGTCGACGTTGAGTTGGGAATCGGGAAATTGGTGATTGCCGTAACGCTCGTCCTTGAGGTGTTCGATGACGCTCTCGAAGGGCTCGTGATCTTCCCCCGGCCGCTTCTGCACACCCATCACAACGTCGCCATACATCTGCAGAAAACGCCGGTAGGAATCCCAGGCGAACTTCGCGTTCTTCGACTTGTCGGCCACGATCTCGACCACGTTGTCGTTCATCCCAAGGTTGAGAATCGTGTCCATCATTCCGGGCATGGAATCGCGCGCACCCGAGCGCACCGAGAC
The DNA here is from genome assembly GCA_963792775.1 of uncultured Verrucomicrobiae bacterium. GTDB lineage: Bacteria > Verrucomicrobiota > Verrucomicrobiia > Chthoniobacterales > UBA10450 > Palsa-1392. The sequence goes on from CAWBXU010000004.1 coordinate 91,903, forward strand.
GAGCAAGGGCTGCTCCTTGTCGCCGAGTTTTTTCCCGACCGACTTCTCGACTTTGGCGAGCGCGGCCTCGACCTGGGCCTCGAGTTTGGGCGGATAAGTCCGCTTGTTCTCGTAGTAATAAGTGCAGAGCTCAGTCGTAATGGTGAACCCGGGCGGGACCGGCAGACCAATCCTCGTCATCTCCGCCAAGCCTGCGCCCTTGCCGCCGAGGAGCGGCTTCATGCTTCCGGCGCCATCCGCTTTGCCGTCGCCAAAATAGTAAACGTAGCGATGCGATTTGGCGGATTTCGCTTTCGATTTCGAAGCGGATTTGGAGCGGGAAGATTTGGTCTTGGCAGCCATGAGATTGTGAAAAAGAGAGCCGAAAAGGTCGCGGAAGCGCAAGCTAAAGCGCGAGGTCGGGGTGTCAACGCGACCGAGGCGCCTGCAGCCGAGGGCTTCGACCCCGGCCGTAAAGCAGCGACGCAATGAGTCCTGCGATAACTTCTCGTCGCCGGGGTCAGCGCCCCAGCTACAGCCGGTCGACCTTAACTCGCCGGCTCCGACGCGAGCACGTCGTCGATCGCATCGGCGAAATCATCCACTCCGGAGATCGGCACGATGATGACATTGCGATGACCCTGACTGTCTTCCGTGATGCGGAGGAATTTGCCGCGGCCGTTCTCCCGCAGGTCGATCGCGAATTGCTTCCGCTCGATCTGCAGCTCTCTTGATTCAAGAATGCTGTCCATGTTCGACGGCCCTGATGCTACAACTTTGTAGCCGGCAAATGGAAGCGAAATCTTTGCCCTAACGACGGCGGCGACGGTCTGTTTTGGAGCCGGGGCGGCTCGTCGTTTACGATCGCGAAATCGGCTTGTTGCTTGAAGATATCGATCCGCGCCACGACCACCCGCAGCACCTCCCCGACGGCCAAAACGCGCTTCGATTGCCGCCCGATCAGACGCCGCCGCGCACCGTCGAAAATGTAGAAGTCATCACTGATCGACGACATGTGGATGAGACCCGTCAGGAGGACGTCCGGCAGCTCGATGAGCAGCCCGTAGTTTCGCACCTCGATCACGACCGCGCGAAAGACCTGCGGATTTTCCGCCTTCACCTGCTCCTGGAGAAACTCCAGCTTCTTCATCTTGACCGATTCGTTCTCGGCGTCGGCCGCAACGCGCTCGGTCGTCGAGATGTGTTCGGCGATGCCGTTGAGCTCGGCGACGTTTCGGCGAGCGCTGCTCCGCCCGCCGCGATCGGCCAGGGTGCGATGCACGACGAGATCGGCGTAACGCCGGATCGGGCTGGTGAAATGGGTGTAGTTGTTTTTCGCGAGGCCGAAATGACCGAGCGGCTGGGTGGCGTAACGGGCGCGCTTCAGGCTTTTCAGAAGCCCGATCTTCAGCGCCTGCTCCTCGGGCGTGCCGCGGAATAACTCGATCAGGCGCTGTAATTCGCGGCGATTCATCAAGTCGCCGACTTGCAGCCCGTAACTCAGAACGAGCTCGCGATATTCCGCCAGCTTCTCCGGATCGGGGTCTTCGTGCACGCGGTAGATCGTCGGGACGAGCCGGTTTTTCAACTCCAGCGCCACCGCCTCGTTGGCCGCGAGCATGAACTCCTCGATGAGCTGATGCGATTCGTCGTTCTCGACCCGGTCAAGGCGCAGCGGGCGACCGGTCTTGCGATCGAGCACCACCTTGATCTCTGGGAAATCGAGATCGAGTGAGCCATTGGCAAAACGACGCCGGCGCAGGATCGCGGCGAGTGCCCAGGCGGTGTGAAGACGCTCGCCCAGCTTATCGTTAGGCGGTTTTTGCAGAATGGCATAGGCCTCCTTGTAGGTCAGCCGATGCGCGCTCCGGATCAGGGTGCGGGCGAAGCGCGCGCTTTTCGGCGCGCCGTTTTTCGCGAAGCGAATGAAGGTCGAATGCGTCAGCCTAACGACGCTCGGATTCAAGCTGCAAACGCCGTTGCTCAGGCGTTCCGGCAACATCGGAATGACTCGGTCGGCCAGGTAAACACTGTTCCCGCGCTGCAGCGCCTCGCGGTCGAGCGCGCTCCCCGGCGTGACGTAAGCGGAGACGTCGGCGATGTGCACGCCGAGTTCCCAGTCGCCGCCGGCGAGTTTCTCGACATGGATCGCGTCGTCGAAATCGCGCGCGTCATCCGGATCGATCGTGACGATGAATTTTTCTCGCAGATCCTCCCGTTCCCCATAGGCGCCGGGATCGACTGTTTCCGGGACGCGCTCGGCCTCGGCCAAAACTTCGTCGGGAAATTCCGTCGGCAAATGATGCTTCCGGATGATTGAGAGCATGTCGACCCCCGGATCGGAAGCGCGCCCGAGAAGCTCGATGATCTCACCCTCGGGATTGACGTGGCGCGATTCCCACGGCTCCAGCCTAACGACGACTTTGTCGCCCGGGACCGGCGCACGCGGTGCACCCGCAAGCGGTCGGGGCTGGACGTAAACGTCGTGCACGATGCGCGGATCGTCCGGCACGACGTAGTGAAAATTCCGGGTCTGCTGAAGCGTCCCGACCATCGTCTCATGCGCGCGCTCGAGGATGCGAATGACGCGGCCCTCGGGACGATTGCTCCCGCTGCGTGCGCGCGAATAGGCCGCATCGCGAGTGATCCGAGCGACGACGCGGTCGCCGTTCATGGCGGTACCGGTATTTTCGGCGGCGACGAAGATGTCGCCCTCGTCGGAATTTTCCCTAACGAGGAAAGCAAAGCCGGCCTGATGGACCTGCAGCTTGCCGGTAACGAGATCGGCCTCCGCCGGGAGGACGTAACGATTCTTGCGGATGCGGGCGATCTCGCCGGCACGCTCGAGCTCGCCTAACGACTGCTTGAGGGCGCCGCGCTGGTCGCTCTTCATCCCGAGGGCGCGGGCGAACTCGATCTTATCGAGGGGCCGGTATTTCGGCGCCTGCATGAGGGCGAGGATTCTGGTTTTGAGGTCGGCTTCTTTTCTCATCCGCGGATGGGCGAGCATGGAGGAAAGCGGCGCGATTGAAAGTAGACAATTTTCCGATCTCGCGATCCGGCCCGGATTGGAAACGCGAAACGGCGCGAGCAGCTTTCGAATATTGCGGAGGCTGTGATAGTCTCACTCCTGATGACCGCGGCGACTTGGAAAGTGAACGGAAAGGTCATCGACTTAACGAATCGGGCTCTGCTCATGGGCGTGCTCAATGTCACGCCCGACTCGTTCTCGGACGGCGGCGAATTTTTTGCGACCGAGTCTGCAGTGCGGCATGGCCAGGAGATGAGCCGGAGCGGGGCGGAGATCATCGACGTTGGCGGCGAATCGAGCCGGCCTGGCGCGCATCCGGTTTCGCCTAACGAGGAGAAGGAGCGCGTCCTGCCGGTTTTGAAGGAGCTCGCTCAAACCGTACCCGCGCATCTTTCCATCGACACCTGGAAAGCTTCGGTCGCGCGGGCCGCGCTCGATGCCGGGGCCGTCATCATCAACGACATCACCGGCGGCCGGGGCGACCCGGGAATGTTTGCGCTCGCGGCTGAAAAGTGCGCGGCCCTCATCATCATGCACATGCAGGGCACGCCGGAGACGATGCAGCTCAACCCGACTTATCAGGATGTGGTGGCGGAGGTGGCTGATTTTTTTCGACAGCAGTTTGCCCTCGCGGTACGCTTGGGGATCGATCCGACATGCATTGCCTTTGATCCCGGGATCGGCTTTGGCAAAACGCCGACGCAAAATCTGGAGCTGCTCGCCAACCTTTCGCGCCTGCGGGTGAACGATCGCCCGATCGTGGTGGGCGTTTCGCGCAAATCCTTCCTCGCCAAAATCACCGGCGCTCCTTTTGCCCGCGGCGACGCCACCGTGGCCATGACTTCGCTTCTGCGCGAGCGCGGCGCACACGTTCTGCGTGTCCACGATGTCGTGCCCAATGCCCATGCGCTTCGCACCACGGAGGCGCTCCTCGCTGCCGCCCGATGACGATTCACGAAATCACTCAGATCTTCTTCGATAAATGGCGCAGCGCTTTCGAGATCGTGCTCCTGAGCGTGGTCATTTATTACGGCTACCTTTACTTTCGCGGGACGCGCGGGGCGAAAGTGCTGACCGGGTTGGCGATCGTTTTCCTCACCCTGACACTCATCTCGCAAATGCTGAACCTGGTCGTGATCAGTTTCATCATCCGGAGTTTCTCGGTCTTCATCGCGGTCGCGTTGGTCGTGATTTTTCAGCCGGAATTGCGCCGCGGCCTGGCCGAGCTCGGCGGTCACCCGATTTTTTCCCTAACGAGTGAGAAACGCGAAACGGTTCACGACCTGGCCGAGGTGGTGACGCAACTGGCGAACAAGCAGTTCGGCGCGCTCCTTGCGATCGAGCGCGATACTTCCATCAAGGTTTACGAGGAGACCGGCGTGATTGTGGACGCGGCCTTTTCCACCGAGCTGCTCCTTACGCTTTTCCATCCGAAATCGGCCCTGCACGACGGCGGCGTGATCGTGCGCAACGGTCGGATCGCCGCGGCCGCCTGCATTTTTCCAGTGAGCCAGCGGGAGACGCTCGATCGGAGCCTCGGCTTGCGCCATCGCGCCGCGCTCGGCATCACCGAAGAATCGGATGCGGTCGCAATCGTCGTCTCGGAAGAGACGGGGGCGATTTCAATTTGTTATCGCCGTCGGATCGAGCGCAATTTTACCCCGGAAACTTTCCGACAACGCCTCGGCGAGGTCCTGCTCCATCGCAATTATGAAGAAGATGATCCTGAACAACTGGCGCGCGAAGTTGACCTCCCTCCTGCTCGCGACCGCGCTCTGGTACCTCATCAAGAAAAACATAGCAACGACACCCTCTCCGTCTGATTTGGACAACCGGCCGGCGGCGGAAGACGTTCGTTAATGTAGCCGCTTCCCTGTGGGAAGCGTGAGATTGGCTTCGCACCGGGGCGGATCAGCCTGTGCCCGCGCTTCCCAGAGGGAAGCGTCTACATTAGCGCAAGAAGCGAGCGAGGTTTTCGTTTTCCCAGCGCCGAGCGCGGCGATAGCCGGGGAAGGCTTTTTCGCGCCGGTAAAATTCTTCCGTGTGGACGCGACGGCGGCCGGCCGAATCGGTTTCTTCGGGAACGACGGAATGAAGCATCTCGTGGTAGAGCACGTATTCCAAAAACCACCGCGGCACGAACGGCTGATCGAGGAGCGGATGAATCCGAATGACGCGGTCTTCTTCCTGGATGGTGCCGAAGATAAAATATTCTTTCGGCCGCTGGCGTCGTCGTCGACCCCAAGTCACTTCATAACCGCGCAAGCGCCCACGGAAGTGACGCTCGTTCACTCGATCGAAAATTCGGCGCAGATCGAAATAGCGACCTTCGTGCGGCAAATTCAGCAGCCGCTGCATAGGCAGCGTCGGCCGGGACAACTTTCGTTTCGCTTTTTTTGCCATGAAGATTCTCGCGAGCTGGAAGCATTCTAAAATTGCTTTGCTGGGGTGACAAGGATTGCCCTCCATGAATTATTAGTGATCCAAATAAAATACTGATTACGATATATTTACAGCTTAAGATTTCCTTAACGGGCTGAGACGCTGGACTTCCCTCCCGTCTCGGCCATCTTTACTCGTCCGGACGTAAAAAAAGCGCCGAAACAATGACTCCGTTTCTTCGAAAACTCCTCGGCCTCAACTGGCTCCTGCTGGTTAACATGCTGGCGCTCGCCATCTTCGGGATCGTCGCCATCTACAGCGCCACCTACATGCGGCAGGATGCCGCCACGCTCGATTTCTGGCGCAAACAGGCAAACTGGGTCGCGGTCGGCTTTTTCGCCTTCATCGTCACCAGCCTGATCGATTATCGCTGGATCAAATGGGGCGCGCTCCCGATGTATTTTGGCGGTCTGTTTTTTCTCATCCTGACGCGATTCATCGGGACGAAAGTCTACGGCTCGCGCAGTTGGCTGCATTTGGGCCCGATTAATTTCCAGCCGGCGCAGCTCGCAATCGTCGCGGGAATCATGGTGGTCGCGCTGTTTCTCAGCCAATTTCGCCAGATGCATCCGATGCTGCGACTGACCCTTTGCGGCGCGATCGTGGGCGCGCCGTGTCTGCTCATCCTGCTCCAGCCGGACCTGGGCGAATGCATAATCTGGGGTCCGGTGGTGCTCGCGCTTCTCTACGTGGGTGGACTACCGCTGCGATATCTCCTCTGCATCGTGCTCATCGTGCTGGCGTTTCTTCCCCTTGCCTACACCGTCGTCCTCAAGCCTTATCAGCAGGAACGGATCACTGCGTTCATCAATCCCGATATCGACCGGCAGGGCTCGGCTTGGGCGATCAATCAATCTCTTATCGCCATCGGGTCGGGCGGGTGGTCGGGCAAAGGATTCAAAGCGCCCAATACGCAGATCGAGCTGGGCTTCCTCCCTGCGACCGCCGTTCATAACGACTACATTTTCTCGGCCATCGGCGAACAGTGGGGCTTTGTCGGCGGCATCGTCCTGCTCAGCGCCTTTGCTCTTTTGTTGCTGACGTGCCTCTTCGTGGCTTTCGCGGCGGGGGATCTCTTTGGAACACTTCTCGTCATCGGCATCACGACGCTCGTTTTCACCCACATTTTCCAAAATGTCGGGATGACGATTTCGATTTTGCCGATCACCGGCGTGCCGTTGCCGCTCATCAGCTACAGCGGTTCATTCGCACTCATGATCATGTTTGGCCTCGGCATCGTGAATAGTGTCTGGGTCCATCGCAAGGTGCCGGTGCGGCCGTAGCGCCGGCGTCGCGCCTTCGCCGTTTACAAATCCTTCGACTCGGCCATATTCCCCGTCCCGATGAACATCCTGATCAATTCTCTCCTCGTTTTTGAGGCGCTCGTCGCAGTGCTCATGATGTTCGTCATCCTGATGCAGCGCCCGAAAAGCGAAGGACTCGGCGCGGCTTTCGGCGGCGGTGTGACGGAAAATATTTTCGGCGCGCAGACGACCAACGTCCTGACCAAGATCACCACCTGGCTGGCGAGCATCTTCTTCATCGTCGTGCTCACCCTCTCGGTCCTCTACGCGCACAAGAGCACCTCGAGTTCCGCCGTTCGCCAGGAGCTGATGAAAACTTCAGCCGCCAAAACAGGCGCACCGCCGGAGCCGGGAAAAGCGGTGAGTCCACTCCCGGTCAAGGCCGCCGCGCAAACGGCTGCGGCCGATGCGAAGGCGCAGTTGAATCCGGTCCCAAGGGCGCGACCGCGCCCGTCGGAACGGCTCTTCGCCCTCCGCGGCTGCGGCTGCAGTCGGAGTCGTTCCCGCAGGCGCGCCGGTCGCTCCGACCGCGTCTCCCTCGGCGACGCCTTAAACGGGTAACCGACTCTGGAATTATCGGCCGGTCCAGACGGCGGTAATCGCGCAGGCGAAAAGCGACGTGGTGAGCCAGTCAAGCAGCTGACCGACCACGACCAGCGGATGCAGCCGGATAAAAACGCCCGCATCGATTGCCAGCGGCGCCGCCATGGCCAGCCAAATGAGGGCGCCGAAGCGCAATCCGCCCAGGATTCCCGCACCGAAAAAACCGTCGCCGCCCTTCGCCACTACGAGAAGAAAAAGCGTCGCGATCGCGATCGCGGCCAGAAGATGAATAGCCGACGACAAGGCGTAGCTAAAGTTGTTCTCGGTCCGCCAACTATCGGGGGTGAGCGCTTGATAGCGATGAAAAATCACACCCATCCAGAGCCAGCTCGTAAAAATGCAAACGAAGCCGGCAATTGCGCCGGGCAGAAGCGCGTCCCGAAATGCATGCCAGAGCAAAGCGTTCACCTGCACTCCCTCATGAAGATGAGATCAGCGGTAACCATTGCAGATAGAAAGCCTCGAGTAACTCACTAACGGACTTTGTTCGCATCGAAATTTGGATTCTCGATCAGGCCGACGAGGTTGCCGAAAGGGTCGGCCAAATCGACTACTTTGATCCCGCCGCCCACTTCCTGAATCTCGCCCTTAATCGTAATGTCGAGATCGCGCAGGCGCTCAACTTCCTTCTCGAGGTTATCGACGCCCCAAAGGGCTTTGGCGCCGACTTCGCCCGGCGAAAGATCGGGCACCAGGCCCAGCTCGAATCCTCCTATCTCGAACCCGACGTAAAACGGCTCATCAAAGTAAGGCTTTTGCTGGAAGACCGATTCATACCAGGCTTTGGCCTGGGCAAGATTCGGCGCGGGATAAAGAGCGGTGCGAAGTCCTTGAATCATGGCGAAGCTCGCAATCAAGTCCGTCTAAAGAACATCAGCTGCACCCCACGAAGGCGAGCATAAATTTGCTCGCGACCAAATACTCGCCCGCGCTGTCGGGATCGCCGCGTAAAGAGCAAAGACAAAGCGGCGTGAAGCCCGTCGCGCTGACGAGTTGCGAATCACACGCCGGCCAGGGCGCCGCGGCAGCGCAGGCGATCAATCGCGACTTGTTCGAGGAGAGTTTGCGTGTGCTCCGACGCCCGCGCGACGTGCAGATCGAGAAGAAACAAACGGCGTCGGAAATTGATCTAGGGAACCGATCGGTTTGCGAAGAGCGCTTGCCGCACCTCGGTCACAAAATCGCTCGCCTGCCGATCAGCGTGCCGCTCTGTGCGGTGCCCGATTGGCGGCAGTGGAGCTGCCTAACGACACCGCCTGGTGCCGGTACCGCCCAGTAGAATTGGCCAGAGTTGATCGAGCCGGAGGCGCAAATTTATTCTCCTCGGAATCGACCCGCAAAGGCGACTTCGCCGGAGTGGGAGCAGGCGGGGAAGATTCGGCCGGCCGACTCAGTTCGGAGGGCACGGCTTGCGGCATTTTATTTTTGTCGGTCTCCGAAACTTTCCACGCCGCGATGACGAAAAGCGCGGCGAAAAGAAGGAGGAGGACGGAAAGAGGAGGAAGGTTCCTTGTTGAGTAGGGAGGGTTGATTACGGTGATCATATCGTCGTGTCGTTTTTTTTTCAGATGGGAGAGTTGGTCTATCTGATAAGGCGCAAACCGCGCTCGAAACCCGCCACGAAAATCTTTTCCAAACGCCCAAGCTCCTTTAGAAAATTTGGCGGCATGATACGCTGAGCGGAGCCAGCCAATTGCATGACTACGTCCTCTCCTTCACGACAAGAGGTCACCCAACTGCTCGGCGACTGGCGCCGCGGAGACGCCGACGCGCTCGATCGCCTGATCCCGCTGGTCCAGCCGGAATTGCATCGCCTCGCCCACCATTACATGAGCCGGGAACGCCCCGGGCATACCTTGCAGACGACGGCGCTGATCAACGAAGCGTATCTGCGCCTGGCCGATCATCAGTCCAAGCCGCTCTGGCAGGATCGCAACCACTTCGTCGCGGCCGCCGCGCAATTGATGCGGCGCATCATGGTGGATCACGCGCGCGAACGGCTCTCGCTCAAGCGCGGCGGCGGCGCCTTGCGTGTGACGCTGGATGAAACGGCACCTCGGTCACCGACACACGCTCGGAAGAATTACTCGCCCTTGATGAAGCGTTGGAAAGGCTGGCCGCGCAGGATCCGCGAAAAAGTCAGATCGTGGAGCTGCGCTATTTCGGCGGCCTGACCGCGAAGGAGACGGCCGATGTTTCTCGAATCTCTCCCTGCGCACCGTGGAACGGGAATGGAACATGGCCAAGGCGTGGCTTTACCGGGAGCTGAGCGAGAAGCAACCGGATGAAGCCTGAGCGCTGGCAGAAGATCAACGATCTCTTTCAGACGCGCCTCCGAACGGACGCCGGAGGAACGCAACCGCTTACCTCGATGCACGCCTGCGCGCGGCGATGAGGAGCTCCAGCGCGAAGTCGAGTTTCGCTGCTCACTTCCTACGAGGAAGCGCACGATTTTATCGAAGCGCCAGCCTTCGCCGTCGCGCCGGAACTGCTCGGTCAGCGACGCGACCGGCGCGCTGGCGGGAAAAGCGTTTGGCCATTATCGGATCGAATCCCTCCTCGGCGTCGGCGGGATGGGCGAGGTCTATCTGGCGCGGGACGAAATGCTCGGCCGCAAAGTCGCGCTCAAGCTTCTCCCGGCGCATCTAACCGCGGACGAAATGCAACTGAGCCGGTTCAAGACCGAAGCGCGCACCGCCTCCGCCCTGAACCATCCGAATATCCTGACGGTCTACGAAATCGGCGCAGACGAAGGCCGGCAATTCATCGCGACCGAATTCATCGAGGGCGTGACGCGTGCGCACAGCGCTGGCGCGTAGGCCGGCTGAATTTGCCCGAAGCGCTGGATGTCGCCGTGCAAGTAGCCTCGGCTCTGGCGGCGGCGCACAAGACGGCGTCGTCCATCGCGAAATCAAGCCGGAGAACATCATGTGGCGCCCGGATGGCTACGTGAAGGTGCTCGACTTCGGCATCGCCAAGCTGACCGAGCAAGCGCTCGCCGCGGACATTTCCGAGACGGACCGGACGCGACACTTGAAGACTCGGGCCGGGCTTTTCCTCGGCACCGCGTCCTACATGTCTCCTGAGCAGACGCGCGGGCAGGAAGCGTCCGCGCCTTCGGACATTTGGAGCCTCGGAGTAGTGCTCTACGAAATGGTGAACGGAGCCGCGCCTTTCGCCGGTGCGCGACGCCCAGCGACTCGATCGCGGCGATTCTGAAAACGGAACCGCCGCCGCTGGCCGAGCGTCGTGCCGGACGTGCCGATCTACTTTGCAGGCCATCGTGGAAAAAGCTTTGCGCAAAGACGCGGCGGAGCGCTACCAGACGATCCGCGAAATGCTGGCCGATCTCCGCGAAGTGAAAGCAGAGCTGGAGAGCGGAGCGGGCTCCGGCGCGCACAGGAATGCTCGCCGCGCCACCTGGCTTGCCCTGGCTGCGGGGGTCGCGATTGCAGCCGTTGCCGCCTACTTTCATTATTCGCGCTACAGCCGTTTTCGCCTAACAAGAAGTCGATCGCGGTTTTGCCGTTTGTCGACCTGAGCCAAGCGCACGACCAGGAATCTTTCTGCGATGGAATTCAGCAGGAAATCATCACCAACCTGGCGAAGATCGCCGATCTCGAAGTCATCTCGCCCAACTCGACCCAGCGCTACAAGGGCGCGCCTCCCAACCTGCTCGAGATCGCGAAACAGCTCGAGGTCGCAAACATGCTCGAAGGCACCGTGCAGAGAGAAGGCGACCAGGTGCGAGTCAACGTCGCAATTGATCAATGCCCAAAGCGATTCCCATCTTTGGGCGGAGAAATACGATCGCAAATCGACCGATGTTTTCGCGGTCGAAAGCGAAATCGCGAAAGCCATCGCCGAAACGCTGCGGGCCAAGCTGAGCGGCTCCGAGCAGCGCGCGATGGCGACCCGGCCGACGACCAATCCCGACGCTTACCTTCTTTATCTTCGCGCCCTTCCCTACGAACAAGGCCCCGACACTTTGCTGGGGGATTATCAGCAGGCGGTCGCCCTCTACGAACAGGCGATCCAGCTCGATCCCAGATTTTGCCCTGGCCCGCGCACATCTCGCTTCCACTTGCGCGGAGATTTTCCACTTCTACGAGCCGCTCGACACCTGGAAAGATCGCGCCCGGCGGGAAGCAAACGCCGCGCTTCATCTCCAGCCTGAGCTGGGTGAGGCGCACTTCGCCTTCGGCCAATGCGCCTACTGGTTCGACCAGGACTACGAGCGCGCCCTGGCCGAGTTTGCCCGTCGCGCAGCGGGCGTTTGCCTAACGACAGCAACATCGGCGCCTACGTCGCGGCGATTCGCCGGCGCCAGGGTCGCTGGGAAGAAGCGCTCGCGATCTATCGAGCGGATGGAAAAACTCGATCCGCAGAACCCCAACGTCATTCGCAATGTCCTCTTCACTAACACCGCGCTGCGGCGCTGGCCGCAGGCGGCGGAGGCCGGCGGCGCGTTTCCGCGTTGTCGCGCCCGATTCGATCGTGGCAAAAATCCAATCCGGCTACGTGCGAGTTCATGTGGAAAGGCGATACCGGCGCCCTGCCAGCGCTGGCTCGACGGACGTTCCTCCGGGCGAAGATCCGGACGGGATCGTTACCTGTGTTCGCTGGGAAAGCGCGATGCTGCGCCGGGATTTTCGTGACAGCCGCGACGCTCCCTCAGGCTCGCCGGACGACGGAATTTTCCTATCTCAATGGCGGACTGCAGCCGAAGAGTTTCCTCGCCGGGATGACCGCCGTGGCGCGCGGCCATCGGGCGGCCGCGGCGGCGAATTTCGCCAGCGCGGCTCCCGGTCTTTGAGAGCGCAGCGCAGGAAGCAGCCGGCGCCGCCGATCGCCACGCCAATCTCGGCCTGCTCTACGCTTTCATGGGGCAAACGAGACGAAGCAATCCGCGAAGGCCGGCTCGCGGTCGAACTCAAACCGCTCGGCGAAAGACGCGATCGACGGAGCGATCATGCAATGTTATCTGGCCCTGATCTATGCGCGGGTCGGGGAAAATGACCAAGGCGATCGCGTTGATCGAGCGGCTCCTGAAAATACCGGGCGCGGTCGACAGCGTCGACTACAGCATCACGCCTAACGATCTCAAGTACCGCTGGGAATGGGACCCGCTTCGGAGCGACCCACGGTTCCAGAAACTTCTGCAACAGCCCTAGCGGAGCAGCAGAAAAAATCACTCCAGCAAGCCCTCTCCCCAAATGGCGGGTTCACGTCCCGGTTTCCGCTTTATCGAATGAAGGATCGATGTGAAACACCCGACTCTTCCAGTGACAAAAGTCACCCGAAACTGGCCTTCCTGGCCCTGGCTATTCTCCGTCGCGCAAGTGACCGCTTGAACGATCATCTGATACGGGTCGCGCGTCAGCTGTACGCGTGGCACGACTCGAAGCTGGACGAGCGGAAGCCTCGTCCCTCCGCGAGGAGACATGCTTCGACGCATGTCCCACGAATCGCATTAGCGTTCTCGCCTAACGACAGCGCGCCGACGACCTACTCAACTTTCGCGGTCTCGCCGAATTTCTTCGCCAGATCTTCGAGATGTTGATCCATGTATTTTGTCTGGCCGAAGATCTTCGTCATGACGCGGAAGAGCGGGTTCTTGAATTCCGCGACTTCGGTCAACTTCACTTGCGTGCCGCCGTCTTCGGCCGGCGTGAGATCATAGGTCCAGGAGCCGGCGAAACGGCCCGTCGGCGATCGCCCAAGCGCCTAACGAGATGAGTTGGCGGATCGCTCTCCGCGGTGACGATGGTCATGACCATGCCGCCTTTGAAGGTCTGCTTGGTCGCTTCCTTGCCGTTGACCGGCGGCAGCATTTCCACTTTCTCGGTGTTGCGATTCCACTCTGCGAAATGCTGCACATCGGCGAGCGTGGCGAAGACCGTAGCCGGCTTTTCTTTCAGGGTGATCGAGCGCGTGATGGTGGTTTTGGCGGGGAGCGCGTAACCGATCCCGAAGACCGCCGCGACGAGCACCCCGATGAGGATGGCGAGGTAGAGAATCCATTTCATGGCGCTGTCTTCTCAGAGCACGCGGCGGGCGGCAATTCCAAAATCAGCAGGGCAACGGCAAAATTTCCGGCTTTTCTCTTGAAAACTTCCGCCGCATACTGAGTGTCAGTTCGCAATCATCTATGGACGCTACTTCTTCCGTCTCACATCACGCCGCGCACGATCCCCACCACCACGCAGAGCACGATCATCACGAGCTGCCCTTCTGGCGAAAGTACATCATCTCGACCGATCACAAGGTGATCGGCATCCAGTACGGCATCAGCGGGCTGATTTTCTTGCTCTTCGGTTTCTGCCTGATGATGTTGATGCGCTGGCAACTCGCCTTCCCCGGTACCCGCTTGCCAGTGATCGGAACGCTGATCGAGAACGTCCTCGGCCAGGGGGCGATGACGAACGGGGTCATGACGCCCGAGTTTTACAACTCGTTAGGCGCGATGCACGGCACGATCATGATCTTCCTCGGTATCGTGCCGGTGGCCTTTGCCGCTTTTGGCAATTTTGTCGTCCCGCTGCAGATCGGCGCGCCGGACATGACTTTTCCGAAGATCAACATGGCGAGCTACCAGGCGTTTTTCTTTGGCGGCATCATCATGTTCGTGAGCTTTTTCGTCCCCGGCGGCGCGGCCAAGGGCGGCTGGACTTCCTACACTCCGCTCTCCGATATCGCGGATAAAGGCCCGACGTATCACATCATTTTTAATGGCCAGACGATGTGGCTGATCGCGTTCATTCTCCTCATCACGTCGTCGTTGTTAGGCGCGGTCAATTTCATCGCCACGATCATTCAGCTGCGCGCCAAGGGGATGACCTGGATGCGCCTGCCGTTCTTCGTCTGGGCGCAATTCGTGACGGCTTTTCTCCTCCTCCTCGCCTTTCCGCCGCTCGAATCAGCCATCGTGATGCAGCTGATGGATCGGGTCGCGGGGACGAGTTTCTTTCTTCCGAGCGGGCTGGTCGTAAATGGCGCGGCCGTTTCGATCAGCGGCGGCGGCAGCCCGTTGCTCTGGCAGCATCTTTTCTGGTTCCTGGGCCATCCGGAAGTTTACGTCCTCATCCTGCCGGGCATGGGGATCGTCGCGGAAATTCTGGCGAACAACACGCGCAAGCCGCTCTGGGGTTACAAGTCGCTCGTCTTCGCCGCGCTCGTTCTTGGTTTTCTCTCCTTCATCGTCTGGGCGCATCACATGTGGCTGACCGGTATGGGCACGGTGGTGAGCGCGTTTTTCCAGACAACGACGATGATCATCTCGATCCCGTCGGTCATTATTTTGAGCGCGTTTTTCATCTCGCTCTGGGGCGGATCGATCCGTTTCACCGTGCCGATGCTTTTCGCGACGGCTTTTCTCCCGATGTTCGGCATCGGCGGCCTAACGGGTATCCCGCTGGCGTTTAATACGGCCGATCTATACCTGCACGACACCTATTACGTGATCGCGCACTTCCACTACATCGTGGCGCCGGGGACGATCTTTGCGGTCTTCGCGGGGATTTATTATTGGTTCCCAAAAGCGACTGGGCGAAAGATGAACGACTTCTGGGGAAAGGTGCATTTCTGGCCCTCGTTGGTCTGCATGAATTGCATCTTTTTGCCGATGTTTTTGCAGGGCATGCTCGGAATGCATCGCCGTTGGTATGACGGCGGACAAGGCTGGAACCTGGCCGCGGAAAAGGTCTGGGGACTGAGCGGTTTCCATTGGAACCTGCCGATCTCGATCGCCGCCTGGGTGATGGGCCTGGCCCAGATTCCTTTCATCATCAATTTCTTCTGGAGCATCTGGCACGGCGAAAAGGTGAATGACAACCCGTGGGAAGCGACCACTCTGGAATGGACCGCGCCCTCGCCTCCGCCCCATGGGAACTTCCTTGTCGCCCCGGTGGTCTATCGCGGGCCTTACGAATACAGCCTGCCGGGCCGGGCCAAGGATTACACCATGCAGACGGAACCGGTCCAGCCTAACGAACGCTCTCTGCCCGAGCCGACCATGTCGCTGGGCCATTAGGGACCGACTTTGCCTAACGCCTAACGACTCTCGCTCATGGAAATTCCTTACACCGTCACCGCCCGGCCGGATACCGGCCTCTGGAACGCCAAGATCGGCATCTGGCTTTTTCTCGCTTCGGAAGTGATGCTCTTCGGCGGACTTATTTTCCGCCTACATTTTCCTCCGGCTCGACGCCGAGCCCGGCTATTGGCCGCATGGTCTCCTCAACGTCCCGGTCGGCACTTTTAATACCGCCATCCTGATCGCGTCGTCGGTCACGGTCGTGCTGGCCTGGGCTTCGCTGAAAATGCGGCGCTACGCGCGCTACAAGATTTACATGGCCGTGACGATTCTCTGCGGAATCATCTTCCTCGTCGTCAAGCTCGGCTATGAGTGGCCGCAAAAATACGATCACTTCGGCGCCTACATCAAAACCAGCTCCGCTGGAGAAGTACGAGAAGTATCTCGGCAACAAGCATCTGCTTTCCGAAGGGCTCCCGCCGCGCGTCGAGATTACCGGCCATCTGCACAACGAGGCCGCGCTGAACGATCCCAAAATCAAAGAATACGAGATCGCGCTCGATCAGGTTTACACCGATCCGACGGACCCGAAGATGGATCGGCCCCACTTCCTCTACGTGCCGCCGACGGAGAAGATCGCGACCGTTGAAAAAGCCGACGTGGAGCGTGCGACGATGTTTTTACCGACGCACAGCACCTACTTCGCGACCTACTTCACCATCACTGGTCTGCACGGGTTGCACGTCCTCGGCGGCGTGATCGTTTTCACCTATCTCTTTTTCTTCGGTGGGAGAACCTACCGGCAAAACCCGGAGCATCTCGCAAATCGGGTTGAGGTGGCGGGGTTGTTCTGGCATTTTGTTGATCTGGTTTGGATTTTTGTTTTCCCGCTTTTTTATCTGCTCTAATCGATGAACAACCCGCCTAACACTGCGCCGGTCGAACACGAGACGGAACACTACGCGCCTCACGACCACGACGTGAGCAAGCACGTGCGCGGTTATCTTCTCGTCGGCGGGACGCTCCTCTTTTGCACCGCGCTGACGGTTTTCCTTTCCTACGTCAACTTCGGTTCGCAGAAGGCCAACGTCGCGGTGGCGATGCTCCTCGCGGCCTTTAAAGCCGGCCTCGTCGCCTACATTTTCATGCACTTGTCGGCCGAGAAAAAACTCATCTACCGGGTCCTGATTTTCACCGGCATCTTCGTTTTCGGTTTGTTCTGGCTCACTTACCTCGCCTGGTACGATCCGATCGTTCACTAAATGTCGCTCAAAGCGTTTCACATCGTTTTCATTACCTTCTCCACCCTGCTCGCGTTCGGCTGCGGGATTTGGTGCCTTTGGGTCAACAAGATGGGAGGGACGACCTCTTACACGATTGGCGCGGTCCTCTCTTTTGCGGCCGCGGTCGCGCTCATCATTTACGGCTGCTGGTTTTGGCGGAAGATGAAACGGCTCCGTTTGATTTGATGAAGAAGAAACTATTCGTCCTCCTCGCGATCGTCCTCGCCTCGCCCACTGGCCAGGCCCTGGCCTGCGCCACCTGCATGGGCGCGAAGGATTCCAAAGCGACCGCGCACATGGCGATCGCCATCTGGGTGATGATCGGTGCGGTCATGTCGGTCCTCGGCGGGGTGAGCGCGTTCGGCGTGCATCTCTGGCGGCACGCCAGTATGCCGCTCGAGCCGCACGAGCAACTGATCGACGAGGATCTCGAGAAATATGACTAGCCTGGCGCTGATCAACGAATTTCTCGGGATGCCGCCTAACGCCTCCCAGCACGGCTATCAGATCGATCACATCATCGAGTTCTCCCATTGGTTCATGGGCGCGCTCTTCCTCGGGTGGTCGGCCTTTTTCGTTTACGTGCTCTGTCGTTTCCGCAAGAGCCGGAACCCGGTCGCGAGCCACGAAGGCGTGACCAGCGGAATCTCGACGCATCTGGAGTTCGCGGTCGTCCTGATCGAGGCGGTGCTGCTGATCGGTTTCGCGGTTCCGCTTTGGGCCAAGCGGGTCAACGCTTTCCCCGCGGACAAAGATGCCATTCTCGTCCACGCGGTCGGCCAGCAATTTAACTGGAATTTCCACCTCCCGGGACCGGACGGTGTTTTCGGCCGGCGCGAAGTCGATTTGGTGTCGAACTCCAATCCGCTCGGTCTTGATCCCACCGATCCGGCCGGGAAGGACGACCTCGTCGCGCTCGGCGAATTGCACGTCCCGATCGATCGCAATGTCATCATCGATGTCTCGTCGAAAGACGTGATCCACAATTTTTGTCTTCCCGGCATGCGCATCGCGCAGGACGCGATTCCCGGGCAGATCATCCCGATGTGGTTCAAGCCGGTGAAAACCGGGAACTACGAGATCGTCTGCGGACAGCTTTGCGGGCTCGGGCATTATGGGATGAAAGGGATGCTCGTGGTCGACACTCCGGATGATTACCAGGCATGGTTGAAAGAGAGGAAGGAACTTTCCGGCAGCCAAAGCGCGCCGCCGCCGCTGCAGCGTCCGCCGGGTGAGCCCCCGGTCGGCCCGACCCCCGGGACCGTCGCGCCTCCAGGCGCACCTAAGACAGCCAACCCCAGCGGCGGATAAGGAAGTGGACCGGTTTCGCGCCGGAACACCATGAATTGATGCGCACGCCTGCCGCCGATCCCAATCCTTTTCTGCGCCGCTTCGCCTGGTTCACCGCGGCGGCAACGCTTCTCCTCATCTGCAGCGGCGGCATGGTCACGAGCAAAGGCGTCGGCCTCGCCGTGCCCGATTGGCCGACCACCTTCGGCTACAACATGTTTTTCTTTCCCGTCTCGAGATGGGTCGGCGGAATTTTCTTCGAGCACACCCATCGCCTCATCGCCTCGACCGTCGGATTCCTCACCATCCTTCTCGCCTTCTGGCTCGCTTTTTCGAAAGTCGAGCGCTGGGTGAAAACGTTAGGCTGGGCATCGTTAGGCATGGTCGTGTTGCAGGGAGTCCTCGGCGGTCTGCGCGTGACCCTGATGAAGGATCAGATCGGTATCTTCCATGCCTGCGTCGCCCAGGCTTTCTTCGCCATGCTCGTGGTCATCGCCCTCGCCCTCTCGCCGATCTGGCAGCGGCTCCCGCGGTTGACAATTGCGCAGGGCCGTTCGCTGGCGCGCGCCGCGATTATCGTCTCGGTGATCATCTACGTGCAGCTCGCACTTGGCGCCACCATGCGCCATCAGCATCGCGATCTTTCGATCACGGATTTTCCCCTCGCCTACGGCCAGCTCATTCCCCGAACCGATCCCGTCGCGATCGCACGGATCAATGCCGCCCGCGATCGCGTCGCCCTCTCCGACGTGACCGCCGGGCAAATCTGGCTGCAAATGGCGCACCGCTTCGGCGCGCTCGTGATCGGGCTCGGCATTCTCGGCTTTTGGCTTCTCGTTAGGCGAGAAAACGCCTTCGCTTTTCGCCGACTTTCGACTTTCTGGCTTTGCCTCGTCATTACCCAGATCGCGCTCGGCGCCTGGACCATCTGGAGCAACAAGGCAGCCGACATCGCGACCGCGCATGTTGCGGTGGGCGCGATCACCTTTGTCACCGGTGTTGCTATCGCCGCACTCGCCTTGCGCTTGCAATCTCTTGGAGAAATTCCCGCCCAGGAAAGGATTGATTACGCGGAGGCAAGAATCGCGTGAAGGCCGCCGTGATCGAGCCCTCTGTCATCCCGCTGGGGCGCAGCCTAACGATGGCGGATTTCGCCGAACTGGTGAAAGCCCGCCTAACGATCCTGGTTCTGATCACGACCGCGGTCGGCTTTTACCTCGGCTGGCAGGGACCGATGAATTTTCTCGCCCTAACGAATGCGGTCCTGGGCACGGCCTTCGCCGCCGCCGGCGCCGCCGCGCTCAATCAGTGGTGGGAGCACAAGTTTGACGCCATCATGCATCGCACACGCATGCGGCCGATTCCGGCTGGTCGGATGCGGCCACGCGAAGGACTCATCATCGGCACCTTGCTCGGCCTCACCGGCGTCGTTTACCTCGCCTTCGCGGTTAACTTCTTGAGCGCGTTTCTCGCCGCTCTCACGATCGTCCTTTATCTTTTTGCTTACACACCCCTGAAAAAAATCACCACCGCGAACACTTTGGTCGGGGCGATTCCGGGTGCGATTCCACCGGTGATTGGATGGGTCGCGGCCGGGAACACACTCGACATCGGTGCCGCGAGTCTGTTCGCGCTCCTCTTTGTCTGGCAAATGCCGCACTTCTTCGCTCTCGCCTGGATGTATCGCGCGGATTACGCCCGGGCCGGCTTTCGCATGATGTCGGGCGACGATGAGACCGGGCTGCGCAGCTCCAGTCAAAGCGTCCTCTTTTGCATCCTTCTCCTGATCATCGCAGGCCTGCCCACCTATCTTGGCCTAACGACGATCGTCTATCTTCCCATCGCCCTTGCCTTGAGTGGATGGTTTGTCGCCATGGCGATGAGGTTTCATCGGGAACGAACGCCGCAAAACGCACGCGCGCTTTTCCTGACCTCGATTACCTATCTGCCGTTGCTTCTCGCGGCGTTAGTCCTGACCAAACAATGAGCGCCGAAACGATCACGCCCGTCTCGCCCACCAGGGCGCCGCATTCTCCCAGTGCGATCGCCTGGAAGTTGACTCTCATCCTGATTCCGCTCCTGACTGCGGCGGGTCTTTTTTTCCTTAGGCAGGCAGAAGTCTCGCGTCTCCGGCGTCACGCGTTGCCAACGTTAGGCTCGGTTCCGGCCTTCGTCCTGACCGACCAAAACGGTCACTCCTTCGGCTCGCAGCAATTGCTCGGAAAAATCTGGATCGCCGACTTTATCTACACCACTTGCCCGGGGCCGTGCCCCATGATCAGCAGCCGCATGAGCGAGACGCAGAAGCCGCTCCGCGACACCGATGTGCAGCTCGTTTCCTTCAGCGTCGATCCCGCTCACGATACCCCGGCGGTCTTGCGAGACTATGCGGAGAAGCTGCACGCTCAGCCGGGGCGCTGGGAATTTTTGACCGGCGACAAGAGCACCATTTACCGGCTTTCGCGCGACGGCTTCAAACTCGCCGCCGGCACGGAAGACAACGGGGAACCTGTCCATAGCACTCGCGTCGTTCTGGTGGACCGCAAAGGCGCCATTCGCGGCTACTACGACGCGACGGATGCAGATGCGGTTACCCGCCTGCTTGCGGATACCGATCATCTTCTGCGGGAGCAGCCGGCTCCGGCGGCGAGGTAAGCCGCGCCTGACCCTATCTGAGAGTCACTACAGGTTCTGCCAACTATAAAGGCTTTTCTGAAAGGCCGCGCGCAGGTTGTCGTAGTCTGCCGCCCGGCAGATCAAACGAAAGCTAAGCGGCCCAGCCTTACGGTCGAGCAGAAGCGCATAACAGGCATATTTCTCCCCGTAGTAAACGTAGGTTATTTGGACAAGGTAGGTCTGGTGACCATCTATTTGCAGCGGATTCAGCTCTTCCGACTGAACCTTGACCTGTTCGGAACCTTCCGGAAGCGATTCGACAAACCTTTGTGTCAGCTGCTTGAGCCCTTCCGGGTCAAAGGAGAAAGGAGAAAGCCATTTCGCCACCTTTGCCTTCGCCTGAGCCAAGTTTTGCGGCAGAAGATCGAGATAGTCCTTCCCACCAGAATACTTCCAGTCAGCCGGCGGTTGATAGGTGGCTTCATGACTAGTCCCGTTGCTAAATGCCAGTTGTGGCAGCTTCACTCCTTCCAGCTCGAAAGGTTCCAGTCTGGGTGAGAGATCCAATTCGGCATCTGCCGCCGATATCGAGGACAAGAAAAACAGGCCGGCCATGGCTCCCAAGAGACCGCCTCGATACCCGCCGCGAAGAAACCTGCTCACTGAGCGAGAAACCATCTGCCTTTCGTATAGCTATAGACCGGCAAACTCCCGGGTGGGGTATAGACTTGGAGATTTGTGTCGAAAAACCACTGCCGATTCGGTGGATTATAGACGTTACCGCTGCCCCAACGGCCGATCGACTGCTGGCTTTGATAAAGCTCTACCATCGAGCCGTAGTAGGTCAGGGTCTTGCCAGTCCAGTTTTCCAGGAAGCGCGGAAAATTCTCTGCGCCGCCGCTGTAATAGTTATTCGTACTCGGGACAATCCCAGAGACGATGGCGGTGTTGACGGTTGTGTTACTCGCGTTGCGCGAGGTCAGACTGGACGATGAATTGGAGTCGCTCCAGGCGTTGGAAAGGATGTTCACTGCGTCTGCCACCACCGCGCAGGGCTGGCGTGTGTAGCCGCTCACTTGCGGTTGGCTGAAAGTCCCAGAGTTAGAAGGGGGATTGCTCCCGCCGGTGTTATAGTCTCCTTGAATGTAAACCGGGTTCTGGCTGGCCACAGTAAGACCCGCGTCCGGCATGATCGCGCCGTTCTTAAGGCGAATTCCGCGTTTTGGGCCACCGCCGGTAGCGCCCGCACTGGTGTCACTAATATAGATGACATTATTAAAAGGAGTCAGCGCTCCGCTGCGAATGGCGCTACTCACCACTCCCATATCCAGAGTGGCGAGACGCACGGACGCACCCTCACGATTGTCCTGGATGGTCTGGTTGGTCGTAATCGCGGCGTGAAAGGTGTTGTAGAGAACTCCGCCGACTCCGGCGCTGCTGGAATTCAGGGTATTTCCATCGTGATCCATGATGACGATGTTGTTGCTGCCATCAATGAGGACCTTGACTCCCGCCTGATCGTAGTAGCGTTTGCCGGCCAGCGGATCTGAATAACCGGCGGTCGGAGGTTCAATCAGTTCGTGGTAGCTGTCGTTGTTTGGATTCGTGTCCGTCGTCGTAAAGATTCGGGTAGCGTCTAATCCAAAAGGCTGATGGGCCACATCGAAAGCCGGAGGAAGACTCGCCGAATAGTGTGGATTTGTAGGCGTTTCCGGGCCGCTTCCATGCGGGGCGCGCGAATCACCGGGCATGAATCCCACCACCCAATCGGTCGCATAGGTGACCTTGCTCTGGAAAGTGAGTAAGTCATGACCGGTATATAGGGTGGCATTGGTGTGCACCCAGCCGGTTATGTTCATCAGTGCGCCCGGCTGGATTTCGAGTGGATCGACATAGAAAATCGCCCAGTTCCATGGCGAGAGCTGTTCCTTTTGGAAAACCCGTCGAACCTTCGCCGTAATATTTGCGCCTTGTACCGGCAAGGTGACGTCGGCTTGTCCCAAATAAGAGTAGGTCGCTGTCACCGGAGATTGTCCGATCGCCGGGACCAATGGCGAAGCGTCGTCGACCACTCTTAGCTCAGGGTCAATCGCCAACACCTGGAAATTCGAGACGGTCGGGTTTTGACTGGTATCGACTCCGCCGGCCGCCCGCTGCGCGGTGAACCCCGCCACATCCGGAAACTGGGATTGCGTGGGAAGAGGAATGGTCAGGAAAGAGCTACTGTGCAACGAAGCATCGGTGTTACTACGGCAGATTTCCCGCCAGTAGGAGAAAGCATGCTCCAGAACGCCGTCCCCGACGGTGATCGCAGCCTGCAAGGCTTCGCTTCGCTGGACGTGCCGCCGGACGGTCGTGGTGTATTCCATCGAAACCGCCACTGTGACGGTAAGAGTCGCGATCACGGAAAGGACAACGACTAAGGCGGATCCGGCCTGACTGAGAGCGTTGGAAGGTTTCATTGGAAGGTGGTGAGTCGAGCTCGCATCGGCACTTGGCCGTTGAGCAGGATATTGGCGGACTTAAAGCCGCGGTTGGATGACTTACTGTCTTCGGTGGAAAGGTCGATGGCCGCGACGAAGCGGTAGTAGAGCGCGCCGGCCGGTGTGCTCGGGATGGAGAAGGGCGTGGGACTAATGATGTCGTTACCGAGCTGTGCGAAAGCCTT
Source organism: uncultured Verrucomicrobiae bacterium (assembly GCA_963792775.1). Lineage (GTDB taxonomy): Bacteria > Verrucomicrobiota > Verrucomicrobiia > Chthoniobacterales > UBA10450 > Palsa-1392. The sequence continues at coordinate 115,154 of CAWBXU010000004.1, forward strand.
CTTCTTGGTCGGCCCGTGCCACTCCAGCGCCCCATTCTTGACCACATAGGAGCAGCGGTCGGCAATGAAACACGGGATGTTATAGGAAGTCGGTGCGCCCGTTCCCTGGATGGCGACACCTATGGGAGCGCCCACCTCGACGTTATATTTGTGGCTCCCGAGATTGGTGACAGAAACTATGTCTTGCTCGATCTCGTGGCTTTTCACGATGATCCGCTCGCCTTTCTTGGGAACCTGATCGCCGGCCGAAAGCTGGATTTGGATGACAGTGGAATCGGCCGCTGCGTCGGCGCAGATTTGGTAGGGACCAGCCGCCCAAAGTTGAAAGGATATGCCGGCCGCCGCCACACCTGGCGAGGGGCTGGGTAACGGCACGGAGTTCTCGTCCGTCAGCGCAGGGAGCGAGACCGCAGAGTGCAGGTCCTGCACGAGTTGCAGCATGGCGATGCGGGCCTGCTGGTGTGCGGTGTTCACCGCCGTATTCTTCGCGCCCAGGATCATACCCACGTTGAGAATGGAATAGATCGATAGCCCTACGACCCCGATCAGTCCGATGGCGATGCTCAGCTCGAGTAGCGTCGTCCCGCTACGCCCTTTTCCGTCGTTCCATTTCATATGTCGGCAGCCCGAAGCGTGCTGCGTTTGAGCACGTAGTTTCGACTCCGGTAGGTATAGGAGATCTGCACGTCGGCTCGATATAACGACATCGTGATTCCACCCAGCACGGCGCTCATGTCCACGACCGTCGTGGTCAAAGTCCCGGCGACGACGATCCCGTTGGCCGGCTCACGATAAATGGGGACGTTGTTGGTCACGTGAGTGCCAACGACCAGCTCAGGCGGGATCTGCGGCGTTCCATCTTCGTTTGTTTTCTGCGGATTGAAGGGCCCATCAGAAAGGATCAAATCGATCTGGTTTTGCATGACCGCGTCCGCCCCGGTGGCATTGCGGGCGACGCTGGCGGCTTCATTGAGCCGGCTCATCGTCATGGTGAAAGCGGTCATGCTGATAGAAATCAGGCTGATGGCGATGACCGCTTCGAGAAGGGTGAAAGCGGACTGCCGGAAGGCGGCGGGACGTTGCGGGGCAGGCGTGGTCACTTGCTCAGAAAAGAGCAAGCCACATGCCGTTTGTTATAATTTCCAGAACGGCAGATCTCTCCCTGGACGAGTGTTTCAGAACAGAATCCGAACGCCCACTCCGCAGGCAATTTGGCTGCCCTACCCTAGGCCATCACCCCGAGGAGCGGCGGCGGCGTTTCTTCGTCCGCAACCAGCCGAAGATAGTCTCGATACTCGCCTTTCGGGAGTCGATCGATCAAACGGTTCATCTGGGCTTGATCGATGAACCCGGCCCGGAGCGCGACCTCTTCGAGGCACGCGACCTTGAGGCCCTGGCGATGTTCGATCGTGGCGATATAATTGGCCGCTTCCAGCAGACTCGTCTGCGTGCCGGTATCGAGCCAGGCCATCCCACGACCGAGAAGCCGGACGTGGAGTGAGTTTTTCCGCAGGTAGAGCAGATTGAGGTCGGTAATTTCCAACTCGCCGCGCGCGGAGGGCTGCAGGGTCCGGCAATATTCGACGACGTTCGTATCGTAAACGTAAAGCCCCGGCACCGCGTAGTGACTCTTCGGTTGCGCCGGTTTTTCTTCCAGACTCATGACCCGGCCGTCGGCCCCAAACTCGACCACGCCGTAGCGTTCCGGATCGCGCACCTGATAGCCGAAAATGCAGGCGCCACTCTTCAAGGCGAGCGCTTCGCGGAAAAAATCGAGTTTCCCGTAAAAGATATTGTCGCCGAGGAGCAACGCGGCGCCCTCGTTTCCGACAAAGTCCGCTCCGATGAGAAAGGCCTGCGCGATCCCCTTCGGCTCGGGTTGCTCCGCGTATTCGAGCCGGATCCCAAGCTGCGAACCGTCGCCAAGGAAATCGCGCAACATCGGCACGTCCTTTGGAGTGGAGATGACAAGAATCTCGCGCAAGCCGCCGAGCATGAGAGTGGCGAGCGGATAACAAATCATCGGCTTGTCGTAAACCGGCAGGAGCTGTTTGCAGACGATTTTGGTGAGCGGATGGAGCCGCGTGCCAGCGCCGCCGGCGAGCAAGATTGCCTTCTTTTTCATGCGCAAAATTAAGAGTCCCGACTGACTCCGCTCCAACCCATCAGCCGCTCCGACCATTCCTGCCAGAATTTCTCCCTCCGATCCAACTTCATTCGCGCCAGAATGCCGGGCGCGGCTTCGACCATGAAGGATCCGGACGCTTGCCTAACGAGTCGTGGATCGAAAACTCGTCCGCCCTCCACGTAACGCAAAGCTTCCTTGAGCGCATTACGCGGGAGCGCCGGATGCACTTCCACGGCCACGCTCAGAGTAAGCGGTAGCAGTTTCCTCGCGAGCAACGCCCCGACCAGCGCGCGCGAGCTGGTCGCGTGAAGGTGCGAAATATTCTCCCGCGCGAGCAAGGTTCGGAGCATCAAAGCGTAGCGCGCCTGCTCTAGGAATAGCGCACCGGGCACCCGCTGCATTGAAGCTCCGTGTTCCGCTTCGAGCTCACGCGCGTGGGCTCGCTCCTGCTGCCATTCCGCTTCCAGAACAAGCGCATCCGGGAGGAATTGCATCTCCAGCGCGATCTCGTTCCGCGGCGATGTGGACGGAGAAACGCGGCACACGAAAGGAATAATGTGCACGCCACGCGCTTCCAGTTGCGCGAGTTCCGCTTCGAGATCGGGCAGCTCGTCGTCCGGCCAGCAATCGATCAGGTAAGCCACCCGAGCGGGCGCCGAATTCCGCGGCGCAGTCGCTCGGCGGGTCTTGCCTAACGATGCCTCACGCAAGAGTCGTTCCAGCGGCTCGACTGTCGTTTCAACCTGAAAGTTTCGTTCTACTCGCTCACGACCGGCCGCGCCGAATTGGCTCCGCAAAGGCGCATTCTGGGTCAATCCCTCGAGTGCGTTGGCCAGGAGCGCGGGCTCGTTAGGCGGAACGAGCAGACCGGTTTCTCCGTGCACCACCGACTCCGGAATCCCGGCCACGGTTGTCGCCACGACCGGACGTCCCGAAGCCATCGCTTCGAGAATGACAGTGGGAAAGATGTCGCTCGCCCCGAACCGATCGACGACCGATGGCAGGACGAAGATTTCGCAGGTCCGAAGCCGCGCAAAAATTTCCTGCTGCGACCGCGCGCCGGAGAGCACCACGCGCTCCTGCAACTGCAGCTGCTCGATCTGCTGCGAGAGACTATCGCGGAGCGGGCCGTCGCCCACGATCTCGCAATGAAAATTGCAACCCCGGCGCCGCAGCTCCGCGCAGGCCTCGAGCAGATAAGCGAAACCCTTAAACTCGACCAGCCGCCCCACGCTCAGGATACGAACTGGTTCGTTAGGCGAAAGGACAGGCGAAGCCAGCGCCGGAAAATTCGTTAGGTCCATCCCGTTGTAAACGCGATGAATCTTGGCCGCCGCATCCGGGCAGCGCTCCCGCAGCAGTCCGCTGCTGAAATCGGTTTCGGCGGCGACAAATTCCGCTTCCGCGCAAATCTCGCGCAGCAGTTCCACGCTTCCCAGATCGACCATGAAATCCTGGCCGTGCGCCGTCACGCTGAACGGAATCCCCGAGACCGCTTTGACGAAAAGCGCGGTCTGCGCGGCCCGATTCGCGAAGTGGACGTGAAAATGCTCGACGCCGTGTCGCCGGAAAAGATCGGCGAAGTAAAGCGCGTTTCGCGCGCGCAAAGCCGCCTTCGCCGAAGGTCCGTAGCGCTGGTCATGCCGCGCGACGAGCGCAATTGGCCAGGTGCCATCTTCCTGCGCGCGGCGCTCCCGGATTTTTAGAATCTCCTGGGGCGGCGCATAGTAAATCGGCGCCTCGAGCCGAGCCGCGTGCTCGTGCCGCAGGCTGGTATGCGGCGGATGAATCGAGCCGATCTCAAACGACCAGCCCCGTCGCTCGAGGGCCAGCATCTCGGTGTCGCAAAAGGTCTGCGAGACGACCGGGTAGCGCGAGTAGAGATAGGCGAAATGCAAGGAGTTGAGAGGTTGAGGGGTTAAGTAGTTGAGAGGATCAACGGTTGGAAGCGCTCAACCGCTCAACTCCTCAACCTCTCAACCCGACGCTTCTACGAAAGATTGACGTCCTTACCCGGGTCCATCTCGTAATCGAGCGCGAGGTAATCGGAGGTGTTGGGCTTGATCACTTCCTCGACGAACTTGATGTAAATCGGGTCCTCACGAAAAATCGCCTGCTTATCCATCGACTCGAAATCGATCGCGATAAAAAAGGGCCATGGCACCTTCGGGTCGACGCGTTTGCCGCACTTGATGCTCAGGACCTCGTCGATTTTGAGGAGCTGCATCCGCGCGTTCATCATCATCTCCTCGGTGTCTTCCGGCCTGACATCCGGCTTCAATTTGTAGAGCCCGATATGGTGAACCATGAGTGGCTAGCTATTAGGCGTTGCGCGACGGCGGCGCAAGTAGGAAACGGCCGCGCGATCGCGTCAGCCAGTGCGGCCTTTGCCGGAGGCTAGTTTTTCCAGTCGAACGCGCCTTTTTTCAGCGCGTAGACGTAGCCGACCATCAGGATCGAGACGAAACTGAGCATGCTCCAAAGAATCACGTGGCTGTGCCCGATGACCTCGCGATAGACCACCGCCCAAGGGTACATGAAGACGATTTCCAGGTCGAAGAGGATGAAGAGCATCGCGACCAGGTAGAATTTTACACTAAATCGCGGTTGCGCCTCGCCCTGTGCGACCATGCCGCATTCGTAAGCGGTGTCTTTCGTTCGGGTGCGCAGGCCGCTCTGGCCGAGCAGCACGCTCACGACCAGGGCGCCGGCGGCAAAGCCCACCGCTACGATGATCTGCAGAAGCACGGGAATGTATTCGCGGATCATGCTGGAAACCTCGTTACCTGAGAGGCTGACTAAAAGCTAGCGCGCCGCAGGAGTCGGAAGGTGTCCGGTCGGAGGAATAAGAGCCTTGGCCAGGGCCGAGGGGAGACCTTTGTATTTTTTACCGGTCTTTTTCACCATCCCGCGAGCGACCAGATTTTGCAATTTCTCGTAGGCGCGCAGGCGCAGCATTTCCTCACCACCGCTGGCAGCGTTCCGGGCCCGAAGATTCTCGTGCAGGATCTCAAAAAGTTGCTTGAACTCAAAGGAAGTACGTCGGGAGAGCACCGCTACCAGTTCCTCAGTAACGAGATCCGGCACACGGCGTGAGAATGCGTTCTTTTTTAGGATGGCCATAGGGCGCTGAGGATAACATATCTCGCAAAAACCGCAGCAGTTTTCTCATCCGCGCGAAAAAATAACTCGCTCGGTGCGAAATCCGTGGCTACGGAGGACTTGCAGACGACGTGGCCGATGGAATTGGCGGGGAGGGAGTCGCCGCCGCCGCGGGCGTCGGAGCGAGCAGGCGGCCGGGGTTAAGTCCTTTCTGCAGATAAATATAGAGGCCCCCCGCCGCACCGGCCAGCCCAATAGTCGCTTGGTTGAAAGTGACGGGCCCGACCGACTGGCTGAGATAGCCGTCGCCTGTGTAACGCTGCGACATGACAATTGGCGAAAGGTGCTTCGCGATCGCGTCGGCCGGCGGGAGGTTCGCGGCGTTGAATTGTTTGCCCAAGGCGGGATAAATCGTCGCACTCATCAAGAGCAGCGGACGCAACGCCGCGTCGGCCCGCTCGAACAGCAGGCGCGTGTCTATGTAGTTAAACGCGGAGCCTGTGGCAGGCACTCGGCCGCTGGCTTCGCGAAATACTGCGCTCTTTTCCAACGCCTCGGCCGGCGGGGTCTTTCGGGTGATATCGGTTTCAACCGTGGCGGCATCCGATCCCGCAATCAGCTTCCGGTCCGAGACGGCAATCGCAGGACTGACCGGAACGAAGCCGCCGAATCCGGCCAAGTTGTAATAAGTGACACCTTCTTTCTCCGTCCGGGTCCAGGTGGAGCCGGCCAGCTCCCCGGAGGCAAGAGCGTCCGCGATCTTCCGCGCGCGTCCCGCGTCTTTCACCGGCAGCGTGAGCGTGAGCGTTGGCCAGTGCGCTTGCGCCGACCATTCGCCGATCAACTCCAGCTCATCGCCGAAGGCGGCGGCCAGGTCCTCCCGCGAGATTCCCTGCTGGACCAGCGAATTCCCCGCCTGTTGCAGCAACGCCGGCCAGCCCGGCGAGGCCGGCAACGGCCAGGCGGCGAGCCAATGGCTCAGCGTCGCGGAATAAAAAAATGTATCGCTGCTCGCCGTGGCCAGCGACGGGCGGATGAGCTGCTCATCCGGGCCGGGGCGCGGCATCGCGACAAACACCGACTCGTTCATTTTGCCCTTATCGAAACCGAACGTGCCGGCCACGCTCCGCACTTCGCGCAACCGCTGCAGTTGCGAGCTGGCCACCGGCTGGCCCGTCATCGCGATGAGCGGCATCAACTTTTCCAGGAAAGGCTGCGGCTCGAGGAAGAACATCACCGCGTAGCTGGCCGGGAGATGTTTCGCCGCGCTCTTGAAAGCTTCGTTCTCGCGCAGCGATTCGTTTTTCTTCGGCGTCCGCCGATCCGCGCGATCGAGCAGAGCCTGCAGCGCCGTCAGGTCGTTCGCCGCAAAAAACCATTCCCGATCGTAAACACTGGCAAGAACAAGACGCCCGGCATGGATCGTTTCGATCTGATGCTTTTCGTAGGGCACCGTCTCGCGCCGGACCTCCCCCAGCCTTGCCAGCCAATGCGCCCCACGCTCCTCGATGAAACGGCGCACCGTCGCGGGCGCCTTGTCGAAGTGGAATCCGCCGACGAACCTCGGCTCGTTATTCTCGAGCGAAGTGAGAGCGAGGAATCCATCGGTCGGCCCCAGTTGCAGGAATTCGTCCAGCGTTTCCCCGCCGCGATGATTCCAGTTTAATTGCGCGAGCGGTTTCTGCAGCCAGGCCTGCACCGTTGGCTCCCGCCAGATCGCATAGAGATCGCTCGCGCGCCATTCTTCCCGGGTCTTTTTCGGATCGGGGGCGTGCGCCAGGAGAAGCGTCGTTTTCGGCAACAGCTCCTCCACCGAGACGCGGCGATGGGCCTGTTCGACACGTAACGCGACCCAGAGAAGGAGGGCGATGACCAAAGCGGCGAGAAGGACACCGAAAAACTTCTTCATCGCCAAGTCTCGCATTTTTTCTCCGGGCCGCGAGCCGCTAAGCGCTCGACAATCCGCATCGCATCGACGATTTGAAGGAATCATGGATGCATGCGCGGGTTCCCGGCTTCTGCTTGGCCCGTTCCAGGAAAGCGCGGTCGCCGCGGCGGCGGAAGCAGCTCTCGCCGATTGCGGAGGCCAGCCCACTTGTGGCTTTCTTTTTGTCTCGGCCGACTGGCTGCCCCAGATCGAGGAAGTGCTCGATCTGATCCGGCTGCACGGCCGCATTCCGCTGCTCGTCGGCGCGGTCGGCGCGGGATTGATCGGCAGCCACCAGGAAGCCGAAGGCGCTTCCGGGATGTCGCTTCTTCTCGTTAGGCTACCGAAGACCACCCTTACGCCGATCCTGATCAGCGCGGCGCAGATTGAGGAATCGACCGGCCCGGCCTACTGGCAAATGGAAAGCGGTCTCACGCCCGATGAAGTCGATGCCTGGATCATCCTGGCTAATCCCTTCGTGCCGGAGCTGGAGCATTGGCTGGCGGAATGGAACGTCGCCTTTCCGCATGCGCCGAGCATCGGCGGGCTTTCCAGCGGCGGCAGCGAACCGAATGAGCACAAGCTTTTGCTGGATGGTCGCGCGACCGACGCCGCTGTCCTTGCCCTCGCGGTGCAGGGCAGAAAACTCCGCACCATCGTTAGCCAGGGATGCAAACCGGTGGGCGAGCCGTTCACGATCACCCGCGCGGAAGAGAACCTGGTTTACGAAATGGGCTCGCGACCCGCCTATCAGGTTTTGAGCGAAACTTTCAACGCCCTGGCGGACGACGAAAAGGAGCGCGCTCGCGGCAATCTTTTCGCCGGCCTCGCCGCCTCCGAATACGTCGCCGATCTGAAGCGGGGCGATTTTCTCGTCCGCAACCTCCTTGGCGCCGATCCGGATACCGGCGCGGTCGCGATCGGCGCCCGGGTTCGATCAGGCCAGACTTTGCAATACCAACTGCGGGACAAAATCACGGCCCACGCCGACCTCGTCGAGCTGGCGCAGCATAACGGCTACGGCCTCGGCACGCCCTTTGCCTCGCTGGTTTTTTCCTGCAACGGACGGGGCCGCAATTTTTTCGGCGTGCCTAACCACGACGCCGCAACACTCGCGGAAATTTTCGGGCCGCTCCCGAGCGCGGGCTTCTTCTGCAATGGCGAGATCGGTCCGATCGGGAATGCGAGCTTTCTGCACGGCTACACCGCGTCGATCGCGCTCTTCTGCGAGTAGACAGGTCCTATAAGTCACATGGGTCCTATAGGACCTATTTTCAGCCCCGCGGATGGAACTTGTGATGCACCGCCTTCAAACGTTGCTGATCGACGTGGGTATACACCTGCGTCGTCGCGATGTCGGCATGCCCGAGCATTTCCTGAATTATCCGCAGATCCGCGCCGTTACTGAGCAGATGCGTCGCAAAACTATGCCGCAGCAGATGCGGATAAACGTTCACCTCCAGCCCGGAACGCCGCGCCACCGCCTTTACGATCTGCCAAATGCGCACCGTCGTTAGTCTGGAGCCGCGCACGGAAAGGAAAACTTCGCTCCCGCTTCTCGCCCTAACGAGTCCGGGCCGTTCTTCCGCAAGGTAAGCCGCCAGGGCGGCGCAGGCCTTTTTCCCCACCGGAACGATGCGCGTCTTGTTCCCTTTGCCGGTTACGCGCACGAAGCCTTCTTCGAGCTGGAGGTTCTCCAGTTTCGCGCCGGCCAGTTCGGAAATGCGCAGCCCGCTGGCGTAGAGCAACTCGAGCATCGCGCGATCGCGCAAGCCAAGCGGCACGGCGGTGTCGACACTTTCGAGGAGCTGTTCGACCTGCAATTCGTTCAGCGTTTCCGGCAGATAACGTTCGATCCGGGGCAGGCTCAAGGCGTCGGTCGGATCGCGCCTAACGAAACCGCGCGCCGTCCCGAAACGAAAAAAAATCTTCAGCGCGACCACGATCAACTTGATCGAGGAGGCGGAAAGGCCGGCTCGTTTCCGCTCCGCCAGGTACTCGCTGATCAGAGGCAGCCCCACCTCGCGCGGGCGGGTGATTTTTTTCCGCTGCGCGCACCAGTGCGCGAATTCGCCTAACGACCGTTCGGTGGAGAGCTGATAATTCTCCGAAAGGCCGCGCTCAACCGCGAGGAAGCGGATAAAAGCGTCGATCTCTTCTTCCATCGTCAGGCAAACTTCCAGCTTGCTCCCGCTCTGCAAGCGGGAAGCAGCCGCGCGCTCCGCTTGCGTTGACAAAGCAAAGGCGGACTCGATTGTTTCTCCGACATGAGCCTCGATCTAAATTCGCTCCTGACCGATTGGCCGCACGAAAACGGCACCATCAAAGTCCGGAAAATTCCGGGCCTCGATGGGCGCGAAAAACTGCAGCTCCGGATCGACCTCGGCCTTCTCCAGATGGAGATGGACGGCCGGCCCGACGGCCTGCGCCCCCACAACTGTGAGTCGCTCCTTGCTTACCATCAACGCCGCGCCGCCCGGGCCGCCGATCGCGGCGACGACTACGAGTTATCGGCCGAGCAATGCGGCGAGTTGCAACAGGAAGGCATCCAGTATTACCACCGCTATCTTAGTCTTTTTCAGATCGATGAATTCGAAGCCGTGATTCGCGATACGCAGCGCAATCTCGATCTCTTTTCCTTCGTCGACGAACACTCCGAGCGTGAGGATCTGGCCTGGAGTTTTCAACAATTTCGCCCCTACGTCCTGATGATGAACACTCGGGCCAGGGCTTCGATCCTGCTCGCCGATGGGCAGTTTGCCGACGCCATCCGCGCGATCGAAGAAGGCCGCGATCGAATTAGCGAATTCTACCAGCAATCCTCCTTCCCGGAGCTGGAAGCGAAGAGTTCCGAGCTTGCGTTTCTCGATGAATGGCTAACCGAGGTGCGGTCGAAACGACCCCTCTCCAAACTGGAAGTGATGGAGCGCGAAATGGAGCGCGCCGTTGCGGGCGAACGCTACGAACGCGCGGCGGAATTGCGCGACGCCATTCGCCTCATCAAGGCACGACCTGAGGTCGGCAGTTGACCTCGTTGTGGCGGGTCCCAATCCCAGCCTGATCGAGCGCAAGGAGCGCTGGGCCCGCAAAATGAGCGGGAAAGCGAAACCGGCCACGCGCTCGGAAGATCGCCTCCCGCCGGGACAGCACCTAACGAGTGGGTTTCCCGTCCTCGATCTCGGGATCAAGCCGGAGATCTCGTTAGGCGAATGGCGCCTCGCAGTCGGCGGCGAGGTGGAAGAGCCGCGCACCTTTACCTGGGAAGAATTCAACGCCCTCCCGCAATTCGAGGACGTGAGCGATTTTCACTGCGTCACGACCTGGAGCAAATTCGATTGTCGCTGGCGCGGGATCGCTTTTTTCACCCTCGCTGATCTCGTTAGGCCAACACCGGAAGCGGCGCACGTTCTCTTCACCAGTTACGACGGCTACACCACCAATGTCCGTCTCGCCGATTGCCTCGATGACGACGTCCTGATTGCAACGCAATTCGACGGCAAACCGATCCCGCGCGAACACGGCGGCCCGGCTCGCATCATCATCCCGAAACTCTATGCCTGGAAAGGCGCCAAGTTCGTTAGGCAAATAGACTTCGCCGCGGAGGACAAACTCGGTTTCTGGGAAGTGCGCGGCTACAGCAACACGGCCGACCCCTGGACGGAAGATCGCTTTTCGTGAGCGCAGCGTCGCCCGCCCCGCCGCGCAGGTTCGCGATTATCGCCGCTTTCGCCGCGCTCTATCTCATCTGGGGTTCGACTTATCTTGGGATTCGTTTCGCGATTGAAACGATTCCGCCGCTTCTCATGGCCGGAGCGCGATTTATCTTTGCCGGCCTCATCATGTATGGGATCGCGCGCGGGCAGAGCGCGAGCCGCTCCTCTTTCGCAGAATGGCGGATGGCCTTCGTCGTCGGCGCCTGCCTGATTTTTTGCGGGAACGGCGGGGTCACGCTCGCCGAGCAATGGGTCCCTTCCGGTTTGGCCTCGCTCCTCGTCGCGACCGTCCCGATCTACATCGCGCTCCTGGCCTGGATGACCGGCTCCGCGCCGCGGCCCGGCCCGCTCGTTCTTCTCGGACTGGCCGGAGGATTTCTCGGCGTTGGAATTTTGGTCGGGCCAGCGTTGACCGGTCCGCCGGCCGGCGCTTCCGGTCATCTCGGCGCGGGCATGCTCATTTTGCTTTTCGGGTCGCTCGTCTGGTCGATCGGCTCGCTCTACTCGCGCCGGGCGAGCAACACCGCGTCGCCTTTTCTCTCTTCCGCCCAAACCATGCTCTGCGGCGGCGCGCTCATGTTCGTCACGGGTCTGGCGAATGGTGAAGGACGCGGTTTCGCGTTTCACAAGGTGACCGCGTTGTCGTTAGGCGCGTTTGTTTACCTCGTCTTGATCGGCGCGGTTGTCGGCTACACGGCTTACATCTGGCTGCTCCGGAATTGTGACCCGGCCAAGGTCGCCACTTATGCTTACGTCAATCCAGTCGTGGCCGTCCTGCTCGGCGCGCTTTTCGCCGGCGAAACTCTCAGCGCCCGGACTGCGCTCGCCGCCGCCGTCATTATCGGATCGGTCGCGGTCGTGATCACGGCGCAACAGGCGAAAGAAAAACCTGCGCCCGGCCTTGCACGCGCAGTTGCACAAACGAAGTGAAAGCAGCTAATAAAGCGGCGGGATGAAACCGGAAAATCAAAATGCGATCGCCGCCCTGCGCGCCAACTGGCAGGCGGAGCGGGAGACTGCGTTGGTTTATCGCGATCTCGCAGCAAATGAGCCGGATGAGAAGCGGCGCGGCATTCTCCTCCGCATGGCGGAAGCGGAAGAGCGCCACGCCTTGCGCTGGGAAAAGAAACTGCACGAACTCGGAGCCGAGCCGCCGGTGTTGAAAAACACCCTGGGCCGGCGACTTAATCATTGGTGGAACAAGGCGGCGGGCGCGGACGTCGCGATCCGTCGAATGGAAGCAGCGGAAGATCGCGACAAGGAACGTTATCAGGCGCAGCGCGCGAGCGACCTCGCGCCTAACGACGACGACAAGGAATTTCTACGCCAGACCGCGCTCGAAGAAAAAGCCCACTCCCGCATTCTCAACACGATGGGCGCTGCGCCGCCGTCGTTAGGCCCGAAAGGTCTGCTCGACACCATTCTGAAGCGCGAACGCTGGCACGGCCGTGGCGGCGGTTGGGTGGCGGACGCGATTTACGGAGTCAATGACGGCCTTGGCGCGGTCTTCGGGATCGTCTCCGGTGTAGCCGGCGCGACCAATAACCAGCAGCATTACATCCTCATCTCGGGACTCGCCGGGATGATGGCATCGTCGCTTTCGATGGGCGCGGGCGCCTATCTCGCGAACAAGAGCGAGCGGGAAATTTACGAAGCCGAGATCGCGCGGGAGAAAGCCGAGGTCGAGGAAAACCCGGAGGAAGAGATCGAAGAGATGGCGCTTTTTTACCAGCTCCAGGGTTTTGCCGCGGAAGAAGCGCAGCGCATGGCGGAACGTCTCGCTGAGCAGCCGGAGCAAATGGTGCAGGCGATGGCGCAAAGTGAACTCGGTTTGTCGCAGCACCATTTTCCGAACCAATGGACGTCCGCTTTTTCCGCTGCTCTTTCCACTGCGGTCGGGGCGTTCATCCCGATCGTGCCCTTCTTTTTCATGAGCGGTTTTCCGGCCGTGGTCGCGGCCTTCGTCGTTAGCATTCTGGCGCACTTCGCGGTCGGCGCGGTCAAATCGCTCATCACCATTCGCTCATGGTGGGCTTCGGGTTTGGAAATGACCATGGTTGGCGTGCTCGAGGCGGTCGTGACCTATGGCCTCGGACTCGCTTTTGGGGCGCTCGGTTAGGCATCGTTAGGCATGGAGAGGCCCCAGCTTGCTGTCGTCGTCCCGGCCTACAACGAGGCGCACCGGCTCAACGAAACTCTGCCGACGATGTTGGCTTACTTGCAAGCGCACCGTCCGTCGAGCGAACTGCTCGTGGTCGACGACGGCTCGACCGATGGGACGGCGGAAGTGGCGGAGACGATTTTCTCCCGCAAACCGGCGGTGCCGGCGCGGGTCGTCCGTTCGCCGCAGAATCGAGGGAAAGGTCACGCCGTCCGCACCGGGCTGCTCGCGAGTAAGGCGAGGATCGCGCTTTTTACCGACGCGGATCTGTCCACGCCCTTCTCTGAACTCCCCAAGGTCGTGGACCCGATCGAAGCCGGCAATTACGACGTGGTCTTCGGTTCACGCGCGCTCGACCGCAAGTTGATCGGGCACCGGCAACCATGGCGACGCGAGCAAGGGGGCAAAGTTTTCAACGGGCTCGTTCGCCTAACGACCGGGCTTCCCTTCTCCGACACGCAGTGCGGTTTTAAAGCCTTTCGCATGGACGCGGCCAGACCCGTAATCGAGCAGGCCTGTGTCGATGGCTTCGGCTTCGATGTGGAATTGCTCTTTCTCGCTCAGGAAGCGGGACTGCGCCTGATGGAACGGCCCGTTCGCTGGGATCACACCGAAGGCAGCAAAGTACACATCGTGCGCGATAGTCTGCGGATGTTGAACGAGATCCTGGGATTGCGAGCGCGACATGCCCGCTCCTCGGCCTAGCGAGTATAGGTTGTTTTCCGGTGCAACTTCTTAACCGCCAGACCCGGCTTCTGCTGGGCCTTTTCGCCTTCGCCGCCATCGCCCAGGGTCAGGAAATCCGGCGCGCGCTGCCCGTCCAACCGGCGCCAACACCAGCGGTCGAGCCGCAGATTCGCCGCGCCCTTCCGGTGCAACCGCTACCGCCGGCTCCGCCTTCTCCGACCCCGCTCGCGCCCGCGCCGGCGCCGCTCGCGACGCCGATCGTGGGCGGGTCAGTGAACGACACCGCGCGTTTTCTCGCCGGCCTGCCGCCCGCGCCGAATTCGCCATTGCTCCCTCTCACCCAGGATCAGGCGTGGCAGCAACACGCCGTTTTTTTTGATCAGGCCTGGACGAAAATGAATGCCCGCCAATTCACTGGCATCCGAGAATGGGAGGCTAACTATCTCCCCGCGGCGAGCGGTCCAGTCCCGGTCGTCTTCTATTTCTTCAGCGGACCCGACTTCCTCTACGCCAACCAGTTTTTTCCAAACGCGAGCACCTATATCCTTGCGGGCACGGAACCGATCGGGCCGCTTCCCGATGTCGGGCGTTTCGCCGGACCAGCCCTGAGCCCGGTCCTGCACGACTTCGAGACGGCGCTCAACTCCGTCCTGCGCTTCAGTTTTTTCATCACCAAAGACATGAAGACCGATCTGCAAGGCGACAATCTCAAGGGGACGCTGCCTCTCTTCTATGTCTTTCTCGCCCGCGCCGATAAGTCGATCACTGACATCACCTTCATCGCGCTCGATAAGAATGGGAATCCGCGGATCACCGCGCCGGGTTCCACCTCGAAGAGCGAGGCGGTTGTTGCCGGGGTCCGCATCACGTTTACCGGCGCCCCCGGAAGTGCGCCGCAGACACTCTACTATTTCACGACCGATCTCTCCGACGACGCGATCCGCTCGCAGCCGGGTTTTATGAAATTTTGCGCGCAACAGGGTCTCGGCGTCAGCCTCCTCAAATCGGCCTCTTATCTCATGTTCGAATCCGGCTTCTCCGCTTCCCGCGACTTTCTGCTCACGCACAGCCGTCTTATCATCCAGGACGATTCCGGGATTCCGATCACGGCTTTCGATCCTGCCAAATGGGACCTGCGGTTCTTTGGCAATTACATCGGACCGATCGACCTGTTTAAACAATACTTTCAGCCGCAGTTACAGGCCCTCTATCAGGCGAGTCATCCCGCTGAGCTTCATTTTGGGCTCGGTTATCGCTGGCGCCGGGATGAATCCGCTCTCATCGTCGCCCAGCACAAATGAGCCGCCGGAGCTTCGCGCTTGCTCTGCGGAGCGGAAAAAGTCCACCATAAGCCATGTTTAAACGAAGACGACAAGTGGTGCCCGGTGAGGCGCCGGGTTTGCTCAAGCTGCCACAAGGTGCTTCCACCGGACCACCAGTCATCACCATGATTGAATACGGACCGGATTGCCTCGAAGAACGCGTCGATGTTGGCTGCGAAGAATTGCTCCCGCACTTGAGCAACGACCTTGTGACCTGGATCAATATCGATGGCCTAAGCGACCTAACTGTTCTGCGCACCCTCGGCGAGCGTTTCAACCTTCATCCCCTCACCCTCGAAGATGTGCTCGATACCAGTCAGCGCCCCAAGGTGGAGCAATATGATGACTATCTCTTTATCGTCTCAAAGATGCTCTATCTCAATCACGACCAGAAGATACGCGCTGAGCAGGTATCCATGTTTCTCGGTAAGTCTTTCCTCATCACCTTGCAGGAAGAAGGTGACTTTGACGTCTTTGAGCCGGTGCGGGCGCGGATTCGCAGCGGTAAAGGTCGCATTCGTCATGCTCAGTCTGATTACCTGGCTTATGCCTTACTCGACTCCATCATCGATCATTACTATCCGGTTCTGGAATCGATCGGGGCGGAGATCGACACGATCGAGGACGAGCTGATCGACAATCCGCTGGTTCGCCCGGTAGGCAGCCTGCACGAGCACAAGCGGACCCTGACCCAGATTCGGCGGATGGTCTGGCCTTTGCGCGATGTCACCAACCTCCTTGTGCACGATGAGCCTGGGTTAATCCGGCCTGAGACCAAGGTCTATCTCCGCGATTGCTATGATCATAGCGTGCAGTTGATGGACCTGGTGGAGAGTTATCGCGACGTTCTCTCCGGTCTCACCGAGGTGCATATCTCGAGTATCGGCCTTCGCACTAACGAAATCATGCGTGTCCTGACAGTTATCTCCTCGGTCTTCATTCCTTTGACCTTCATCGCCGGCCTCTATGGAATGAATTTCGCCCATATGCCGGAGCTGGCGCAGCCTTATGGTTACGCGTTTGTCTCCTCGTTATGCTCACGATCGGGATCGGACAACTCATTTACTTCAAAAGGCGCCACTGGCTCTAACTCCTGGCATGCACAAATATCTGGTCGTGAGCACGAGCGGCAATCCTGCAAGCAGGAGCCGGGCGATGGGACAGGCGGCCTTCAGTTACCTCCAGAAACTAGAAGTTGACTGCGCCTGGCTGGATCTGGCTGATCTCGACCTCCCTTTGTGTGATGCTCACGCCTGTTACGAGCAGCCGGCCGCCCAGGAGTTAGGAAAAGCGATCGAGGCGGCTGATGGCGTGCTCGTGGCTGCGCCGGTTTATAACTACGACGTGAGCGCTTCGGCCAAGAATATGATCGAGCTAACGGGGAGCGCCTGGGATGACAAGGTTGTCGGCTTTCTTTGCGCCGCGGGCGGCATGAGCAGTTATATGTCGGTCATGGCTTACGCCAACAGTCTTATGCTCGATTTCCACTGTGTAATCATTCCGCGTTTCGTTTTCGCGACGGCCGCGGCTTTTGACGACGACGGCGGGTTGGTCGATGACAAAGTCAGGAAAAGAATCGATCAGGTCGCGGTCGAGCTGGTCCGCTTCACCAAAGCTCTACGCGGTTGACTTCTCGGGCCGCACCTTCGCCCCCAGCCAGACCTCAGTGCCTTCGCGAGCGGCGTCTACGTCCACCGACTTGCCACTTTCCAGAATGAGAGTACGCGCGGCTTCGACGATCTGATCCATCTTCTCATCGTCGTGCTCGGGATCGTGATGGAAAAGGAAGAGCTTGCCTACGTTGGCGTCGAGCGCGAGTGAGACCACGCTGCTCAAGGAGCCGTGACCCCAGCCGACCTTCTCCAGATATTCGTCATCGGTATATTGCGCGTCGATCACGAGAACGTCGACCCGGTCGAGGAACTCAACCAGCTTGGCACGCTCCGCGACCGCATAGGCGCGGGCGTCGTCGACGTTGGCCTCAGCATTTTGAGCCCGGACGCCTTTTAAGGAACCGTAGGGCTCGTTATCCGGCAGGTAAGCGACGGAGCCGTTGCTGGTATCGAGACGATAGCCCGCGCAGATGCCGGGATGATTCACGAATCGCGACCGGACCTTCACTTTGCCGATGGAGAATTCCATCTCTTTCAGCTCCTCGATGCCGATCGCGCTCGGCATGTCGCGCAGGCTGACCGGAAAAAACGAGGTCTCCATTTGCCCGGCGAGGATGGCGGCGAGTCCTTTGCGGGCGCCTTCATAGCCGAGAACGCGCAGGGTGTTTTTCTCCTTATAAGCGGGCAGGAAAAAGGGCAGCCCCTGAATGTGGTCCCAATGCGTGTGAGTGATGAGAAGCGTCAGCCTGATCGGCTTCGACCCGAATTCTTCTTCGAGCGCATTACCCAGCAGGCGTAATCCGGAGCCGGCATCGAGGATGATGATCTCGCCGTCGGCGCGCAGCTCAATACAACTGGTGTTACCGCCATAGCGCACGGTCGAGGCGCCGGGGACGGGAATCGACCCGCGCACGCCCCAGAATCTTAGCCGGGTCGAGGGAAGCACAAAGTCCGGCACGTTCGAAGTCGGCGCGGCTCGCTGGCTATCAGCCGGCATAACCCGCTCGATCACCTCGAGCAAATTCTCCCAGAGGACCGGCTTGACCATGTATTCGTCGGCGCCGGCCTCGAGCGCGCTGGAGCGGTCGATCCCGTAATCGCGCCCGGAAATGATGATGATCTTTGTCCGGAGCAATTTCTGCCGGATGCGGCGGCAAGCCTGAAAACCGTTGGACTTCGGCATGAGTAGATCGCAGAGGACAAGCTCCGGCCGATGTTTCTCAGCCAGCCGAACGCCGATTTCGCCGTCGCCCGCCTCGAGCACCTCCCATCCTTCGCGCAGGAAAAGTTCGCTCGTCGCGCGGCGGCCTTCCGCGTCGTCTTCAATCAAAAGGACGGTAGCCATTTCTTAAGTGCGGCGATTCTTCTCAGACCAAAGGCGCGGAGACAAGCGTTTTCGCGAACGAAAAAAAATCCTGGGCGCGGACTGTGCGCCGGGATTGGGAAAACGCGAAGATCGTTAGGCTGGCGGCGCGCTCTTCCAGCGCAGGTCCGGCTGGAGATTGACTTTTTCCGGCGGCACGTCGAATCCCACCGCGCGCAGAAGATACGAAACGCCTTCCGGGCTGCCCATCGTTTCCTTCAAACTGCGGGCGAAAACCTCGATGTATTCCTTGTAGGATTCGAGGTTTAGTTTCCCGTCGGAATAATGCGCGGCGAGCGCTTCGTCGTGGTTATCGATGAGATCGATCAAAGCGCGGCGCAATTGCAGACGCATCTGCGGATCGACCACGATCTTGAACGGGCTCGCGCTCGGGTCGGGCACAGTGGGGGCTTCCCGCTGCGGCGCCGGGACCAGCTGGAAATTGGAAGGATCGATCACCTTGTCGTTAGGTAATGCTTAAAAGAAAATCGGAATGATGAGAATGGCAACGATATTCGCCACCTTGATCATCGGGTTGATCGCCGGACCGGCGGTGTCTTTATAGGGATCGCCCACCGTATCGCCCGTCACGGAAGCGGCGTGCGCGAACGAGCCTTTCCCGCCGAGGTTCCCTTCCTCGATATATTTCTTGGCGTTATCCCAGGCGCCGCCGCTCGAAGTCATGGCGATCGCCACGAACAACCCGGTCACGATCGTGCCCACGAGCAGACCACCAAGGACGATCGGCCCGAGCGGTTTGATCACCGCCACCGCGACCACGAACGCGACAGGCAGAAGCGCCGGGATGATCATCTCGCGCAGGGCGGCCTTCGTCACGATATCGACGCAGGTGCCGTAGTCGGGCTTGTCTTCGCCGGTGAGGATGCCGGGTTTGGCGGTCAACTGCCGGCGCACTTCGCGCACCACTGCGCCAGCCGCTTTGCCGACTGCGTCCATGCTAAAGGCCGTGAAGATAAACGGGAGTAAACCACCGATGAAAAGTCCGATGATGACCTTCGGTTCGGTCAGCGAAAATTGAAAATGGAACGGCAACCCCTTCGAGGTGACGTGCGCGCGCAGTTCTTCCACGTAGGAACCGAAAAGGACGAGAGCCGCCAACCCAGCGGAGGCAATCGCGTACCCTTTCGTGACCGCTTTCATCGTGTTGCCGACCGCGTCGAGATCGTCGGTCACGGCCCGGACTTCCTTCGGCAGATTGCTCATGACGGCGATGCCGCCGGCGTTGTCGGTGATCGGGCCGAAGGCATCGAGCGAAATGATAATGCCCGCCATCGAGAGCATGCTCATGACAGCGACGGCGATGCCGTAGAGCCCGGCGAAATGGAAGCTGAACAAAATCGCCAGGCCAATGAAGCCGACGGGCAGGGCGGTGGCGTGTTGCCCGATGGCAAGGCCCGCGATGATGTTGGTAGCGTGCCCGGTCTCCGAAGCCTTGGCAATTTTACGGACCGGAGAAAAGCCCATCGAGGTGTAGTAATTCGTGATCACGACCACGATGCCGGTCATGAGCAACCCGACGAGAGAAGCGAAGTAGAGATCGTTCGCCGAGCGGAAGGCGTCCGCGATGATCACGCCTTTCGGGAAAAGGAGGTGTGTCGCCGGCCAGAAAAGGATCGCTGAGACGAGCGCGCTCGCCATCACCCCGCCCATCAGGACGCCGCCCGGTTTTCCGTCCATCAGATTGACGTAAAGGATCCCGCAGATCGCGCCGAGGACGGAGATGCCCCCGAGGACGAACGGATAAATCACCGCCGCCGGTGTGGTCGCCAAAGTGAGCGCACCGACCAGAATCGCACCAACCAGGCTGACCGCGTACGTTTCGAAAACGTCGGCGGCCATTCCGGCGCAATCGCCCACGTTATCGCCCACGTTATCCGCAATCGTCGCCGGATTGCGCGGATCGTCTTCGTCGAGCGTATTCTCGATTTTACCCACGAGATCGGCGCCCACGTCGGCCGCCTTTGTATAAATGCCGCCGCCCAATCGCGCGAAGACACTGATCAAGCTCGCGCCCAGCGCCAGGCCGATGAGGCTGCGGACCGCGAGGTCGTGACCGATTATGCTGCTCGCCACGGTGTAGAAAATACCGACCGAGAGAAGCGCCAGCCCAACGACCAAAAGTCCGGTCACAGCGCCGCCGTTAAATGCCACTCGCATCGCCGCGGTGCGCGAGGTCATCGCCGCCTGCGTCGTGCGGGTGTTGGCCAGGACCGCGATGCGCATCCCGATGAAACCCGCGGCGAGAGAGCAGGCCGCGCCGATCACGAAACCAGCCGCCGTGGCGTGGTCTTTCCAGATAAAGAGAAGGATAAAAATGACAACCGCGATGGAGCTGATCGTCATGACCTGACGATTGAGATAAGCCTTCGCACCTTCCTGGATGGCGCCGGCGATTTCCTGCATCCGTGCGTTGCCGGGGGAGGCCTTGATGACCGAGAGAATGAGAAAGTAGGCGAAGGCGAGGCCGGCCACGGCACAAAGCATGGAAAGCCAGACACCGGAATCGAGAATGGAAAGAGCTAGGGTCATAAGAAGGCGAATAAGGTGGTGGACTCTAGAGGGATTTACCCCTCTGGCAACCGCTTAATGCCCTCGCTCGTCCCTGCGCTCCGCCCTCGTGCTCGTGCTCGTAATCGTGCCCCTGCTCGACCGGATCATCCTCCGAATCCTTGCTCATGCTTTGCCCCTCAACTGATAGGAGCAAGAGCACGAGGGCGGAGCCCCGGCTACAACTCGAAGAATCCGCGCAGCCGCCGCAGGAAATTGGCCCGGGTCCTCCCGCGCCTCTTTGCCGTCGTCCTGCGCCACGTCTTTCACGATCCCTTCGGTTTCCATTTTGCGCCGGGCGAGCAATTCGCTCAGCTGCGTCACGCAATCGGGCGAGTCGCGCAGGAGCTTCGCCATCACCGCCTTGTTGATCTCGAGCACTTCGCAATCGTGCTCCGCCCGCACCGTTGCCGTCCGACGCTCGCCGGTAAGAAGCGACATTTCTCCGAAGCAATCGCCTGCCCGCAGCAAGCCGACGCGGATCGCCGCATCGTTTTGCGCGACTGAGACCTGCGCCGTTCCCTCAAGCAGGACAAACATCGAAGAACCTTCCGCCCCCTGCTCGATCAAGCGTTCCCCGCGACCGAAATGCACCGTGCGCGAACCGGCGATGAGCGACTCCAGTTGCGTTTCGGTGAGGCAGGTGAAGAGCGGCTCGGCCTCCAGAATCGTGCGAGCACGACTGTGTTCCTCATGCGGCTGGACCGGGCGCTTCCGGTTGAACTCGAGCGTGCGAATCGGGAATGGGATGGTGATTTTCTGACGCCGGAATTCGTACCAAATATTGGTCCGGATGGCGTCGCAGATATCGTTGTAGCGCTGGTGACTGAGCATCCAGAACTTGATTTCGTAAATGATCGCGAAATCGGCGAAATCGACCAGGAACACCTTCGGCGGCGGCTCCTCCTGCACGCCTTCAGCATGGAGGGTGGCGTGCATGAGCGCGTCCTTCACCTTATTCGGCGCGCTGTTGTAATCGGTTCCCACCCGGATGCGCATGGCATGCAGCTCCTGCGGATAATGCAGGTTCACAATCGTGTGCCGGATGATCTCGTTATTCGGAATATCGAGATAAATGGCGTCGTTCGTGCGCAGTCGAGTCGAGCGCCAGTTGATCTCCATGACCTCGGCGAAGCGATCATCCACGTGCAGCCAGTCGCCCACTTTGTAGGGCTTGCTGATCTGGAGCGACATCCCGGCGATGACTCCGCCGAGCATGTTCTGGGTCGCAAACGCGAACACGATCGCGATCAGACCCGAGCCCGAGAGCAGCCATTTTAACTGGCTCTCCGCATGGTAACCGACACTCAGGACGAGGAGCAGCGCGATCAGGAAAATGATCAGGGCGACGAGTTCGCGGAGAAATTTCGGGATAACCGTCTGGCGTCGCTGTTCGAAATAGAGATCCCAGAGGTAGCGATCGACCAAGGCGATGACGACTCCCGTGCTGAGAAGGGTGAGCGCGGCGCCTGCGTGATTGCGCCAGCGCAGATCGACCCCGTAAACCCAGGCCGAAGCATAGAAAGCCAGGGCGAGCGCGAAAAGCTGAAAGAAAACGCCGAAGGGAACTCCGGCGCGCCGTTTCAGGAATCGCCCAATCGAAAGCGTAACGAAGAAGGTCGCGAGAAAAACCGCGACCGTCGCGAAAGCGCGTTGGGTTTCAGCGAGAGCGAGCATCCGTAAGGGTGGATGATAGCAGAGCGCTGCGTCACGGGAAAGCATTCAGGCAAGTGACAAGATGGGCGCAGGGGGTCTGCTTCAAATTACGATCCGCGAACGCGGCGCCTGGCGATGTCATCGTTTCGCGGGCAGCTAAACTGCGTCGCGCCAACCGGCGCTTTTCTTTTTTGCGCGAAATGCCTATATTTTTTTGTTCCCGCCAAGCCACCGATGAACAGTTCCACCCTCCGCCGCGCGACGGTTTATCGAATCGTCTGCCTCACTGTCTCGACTGCCGTTTTTCCGATCGGTTCCGTTCTGGCAAAGCAGCCGTCCGGGAAAGATGAGCCCTATCACTCTCCCTTCCGGCTCGCTTCAGACAAGCCGTTCTCCGGCACGCATGTCACCTTGTCGGATTCTGCACCTGCCGCGCTCGAAGCCGATGCGGTTGTACCGGCTGGCGATGAACTGGAGAGTGACGTTCTGGAACCGCCGCCCGTGGCGATGGCTCCAACCCGGAGCAGCTTTCTGGCTACCTGGCATACGGTGCCTGGCGCCACGAGCTATCGCCTGGATGTCTCGACCGATCCTAACTTTACCAGTTACGTGAACAGTTACCATGACCTGGACGCCGGCCGGGCGACTTTCCGGATCGTGAGTGAGTTACAGCCGGATACGACCTACTACTACCGAGTCAGGAGCTTTAATGCGGCTGGCCAGAGTAGCTATTCGGAGACAATGAGTGCTGCCACGAATAGCAGCGCCGGTCTGGTCATTACGCCGACTTACGATTCCTCCGTGAACAGCAGCTCAAAAGGCCCTGCCATCAAGGCCATGGTGGGCAACGCGATCGCGCTCTATCAAACGCTTTTCAAGGATCCCATCACGGCGCGAATCCTTTTCCGCTACGCCGCGACCGCGCCGGATGGCACTGCCCTCCCCCCGGGCGCGATCTCGCGGAGTGACTCTCTTCTTTATTCGATACCGTGGCACACCTATATCTCGGCGTTGAAGACGGACGCTTCGACCCAGAGCGACGCGACAGCTAACGCGAGTCTTCCCACAAGTGTGCTCTCGACTAACATCACCGTCACGAGCGCTGCGGGAAGAGCCATCGGACTGGACACGCCGCCGGAACCTTACCCGGGTGGAGTGGGCGGCGGCCTCCCCTTCGACGGTATCGTTACGTTTAACTCAAATTATCCTTTGCGATTTGTCCGGCCTCCGGTGAAGGGGAACTACGATGGGCTGACGGCCGACCAGCACGAAATGGATGAGGTGCTCGGCTTGGGATCGCACCTGATTCGCAATTCCCCGCCAGAGAGTGATCTCCGACCGGAGGACCTCTTCAGTTGGGGGGCGCCCTTAGGCAGAAACACCACTACCATCGGCGCGCGTTACCTGTCTCTCGACCAGGGAGTCACTCACGTGGTTGAACTTAACCAGGATCCCGCAGGCGATGCCGGAGACTGGCTGACGCCGACTTGTCCGGTGCCGCACCCACTGGTCCAGGACGCCTTTGGTTGCCCAGGCGGCGCCGCCGATGTCTCCCTCTCTTCACCTGAGGCAACCGCCCTGGATGTGATCGGCTACGATCTGGCGCCGGGCGCGCTGGGACCGCCCTCCCTGGCCAACCTTTCCAGCCGACTGCGCGTAGAATCCGGCGACGGCGGGCTGATCGGCGGATTCATCATCACTGGTTCGGCGCCGAAAAAAGTTCTTCTCCGCGCGATCGGTCCTTCCCTCCCTCTTTCCGGCACGCTGGCGGATCCGACGTTGGAGTTACACTCCGTAAACGCTCTCATCGCCTCGAACAACAACTGGCGGAGCGACCAGGCTGCCGAAATCATCGCCACCGGGATTCCGCCAAAGAACGACAAAGAGTCGGCCATTGTTGCGACCTTGGATCCCGGAGCATATACCGCGATCGTGCAAGGTTCGGCGGGCGGATCTGGGATTGCGCTGGTGGAATTGTACGACCTGGACCAGGGCAGCGACTCCACTTTCGCCAACATTTCAACCAGGGGTCTGGTCGGTACCGAGGACAACGTCCTGATAGGTGGCGTGATTATTCTCGGGGGCGAATCCGGCCGGATCCTGACGCGCGCGCTCGGTCCATCCTTGCCTGTAAATGGTGCCTTGGCGGATCCAACCCTTGAGTTATACGATGGGAACGGAACCCTTATTGCCTCGAACGACAACTGGCGCGACGCGCAGCAAACTGACATCACAGCCGCCGGTCTGCCTCCTCGCCGCGATGCCGAGTCGGCGATCCTCTCGACCCTTCCGCCCGGGGCTTATTCCACCATCGTGCGCGGCAAGAACGGCACGACGGGTGTGGCGTTGGTCGAGATATATCGGCTGAGCGACTAAGGACAGGTATTCTTAGAGCTGCAGCGCTTAATCGAGACGGCCTTCAGCGGGGCGGCCAGATAACGAGGAACAACCAACCCGCCAAAAAACAAAGCCCACCGAGCGGCGTAATCGCACCAAGCCAGCGGATGTTCGTCAAAGCCAACACGTAAAGGCTGCCGCTGAAAATAATAATCCCGCTCACGAAAAGCCAGGGAGCAACCCGGCTCGCGTTCGGCAGCGCGGCCAGGATGAGCAAAGCGAGCGCGTGCACAAAATGATAGAGCACCGCCGTTTTCCAAACCTCCGTCGTGTTGTTGGCGGCCAACGTATCCTTGAGCGCATGCGCGCCAAATGCGCCCAGCCCGACCGCAAGAAAACAAAGCGCCGCGGCGAGACGAAAGAGGGTCGGATTCATCGAATGACTCTCAGGGGTTCATGTAGGGATCGCAACCAGCCCAAGTCCGGGTCGGTTCGCGGGAAAATCTTTGCTGGCCCGATTCGGTTTGTTACATCTCACCGGCGCGCAGCCAACCAAGGTTGAGCAACCGATGAATCATCCTCAGTTATCCGACGACCTTGTTGTGCTCCGCCGAATCGCGCCTAACGACGCCAGCTCCATCCAGCTCCTCGCCGGCGACGCCGCGATCGCCGAGATGACGCTCACCATTCCGCATCCTTATCCCGACGGCGCCGCGGAGGAATGGATCGCAAAAACTGAAGCGCGCTTCGCGCAGGGAATCGGGGCAGTTCTTGCCGTCACGGCCAGGCCGGATTTCAACCTGATCGGTTGCATCGGAGTCCAGATCGATCCCGCACGCAAAGAAGGCGAGATTGGCTATTGGATCGGACGCCCGTTTTGGGGTCGCGGTTATTGCACCGCCGCTTTGCGGCTTTTCCTCCGCTACTGCTTTTCCGATCTCGATCTCGAGCGCGTCCATGCGCGGCATTTCATCCGCAATCCCGCTTCCGGCCGCGTCATGAAGAAGGTCGGCATGCATTGCAAAGGAAACGTGCGAGAACACAACGCGAAATCGGGCCGCGAAGAAGAGCTGGTGCTTTACACCCTGCTCCGGCGCGGGAGCGATTCCGCCTAACGACTCACGGCTTCGCCACAAACGGCCAAAAGATCGGAATGAGAATGCTGGCCGCGATCCAGAGAATGAAATTGAGCGGCGCGCCGACTTTCGGGAAATCGGCGAAACGATACCCGCCCGCGCCGAAGACGTAAGTGTTGGTTTGGTAACCGATCGGCGTGGCGAAGCTCGCGCTGCAGCCGAACATGACCGCGATACAGAATGGTCGCGCATCCACTCCCATGGTCGCGGCAATTTCGAAAGCGATCGGCGTCAGAAGCACTGCGACGGCGTTGTTGCTGATCAACTCCGTGAGTAACGTCGCCACCAGATACATGAGCGACAAAGTCGCCGCCGGTCCGAAATGGCCGACCGCGCCAGTCACGCCGCCCGCGATGAGATGGGCTGCACCAGTTGATTCCATCGCTTTGCCGAGCGCGAGCATCCCGAAAATGATGAAAAGAATGCGCCACTCGATCGCTTCGTAGGCTTCTTCCAGGTCGAGGCATTTTCCGATCACGACGAAGAGCGCAGCGAGCAACGCGAGAGCCGCGATCGGCAGGACATTGATCGCGGCCAGCAGCATGACGCCGACGATCGCCGCGATCGCGAGCGGCGCCTTGTGCGGGCGGAACGCCCGCTGCTTCGGCTCCGTGAGATTGAGAAAATCGCGCTCCTGCATGAGCCGTTGAATCCCTTCCGCCGGCCCTTGCACGAGCAGGGTATCGCCAAAGGCGAGGTGCACGTCCTCGAATTTCTCCCGCAGGTTCTCCCCCTGCCGATGCAGCGCGAGAATGAGGACGCCGTAGCGCTGGCGGAAATTGAGATCGCGCAGAGTGCGGCCGACAAAAGTCGAGCGGCTGCCGATAATTCCTTCCATCAGAATCGCCTGGCGCGTGCCCGTGCTCTCGACCCCCAGCTCCGCTTCGGACTGGAAAACGACACCCGGCATTTCCCGAATTCCTTTCACGCCGGCGACGGGCGTTTCGAGGAGCAACTGATCGCCCGCCTCGAAACGGTGCTCGTTCAGCGGCGTTTCGACCCGCACGCTGTTGCGCCTCACGTCGATGATGCGCGCTTCGCGCAAACGGACGAGCGCGGTTTCGGAAATCGTCTTCCCGACCAGCGGCGACGCCTCGGGGATGACGGCCTGCATGAGAAACTGCCGCGTCATGCCTCCGCCAATGAGCGCGGCGAGCGTCTCGCGCCGCGGCAGAAGTTTGCGCCCGATCAGGAGCAGATAGGCCACCCCGATCGCGGCGTAGATCGCGCCCAGAGGAGTGATCTCAAAAATCCCGAAAGGCTTCATCCCGTGCTGCCGGGCGACGCCGTCGACGAGCAGGTTGGTCGAGGTGCCGATGAGCGTGCAGGTGCCGCCCAGGATCGAGAAAAACGAAAGCGGAATGAGCAGGCGCGAAGCTTTCAGTTCCGTATTGCGGGCCAGCGCCAGCACGACCGGGAGAAAGACCACCACGACCGGTGTGTTGTTGACCAGGGCGGAAAGCGGAACGGTAAAGAGGCAAAGGACAACGAGGGCGCGGAATTCGCTCGCCCCAGCCAGGCGAAGAAAGACGCGGGCGAGCGCATCGATCGCACCGGTTCGCTCGAGCGCGGCGCTGAGGACAAACATGCAACCGATCACGATCGGCGCGCTGTTGCTGAAAACCGTCAGGGTTTCATCCGTGCTCAGGATTCCGGTCACGAGCAGCACCCCGAGCGCGCTCAACGCCACCAGATCGGGCGAGAGCCATTCGCGCAGGAACGCGGTGAAGACCAGCGCCACCAGACCGAAGACGATAATGAGATGAAGAGTGTGCACGCTCATGCGCGGCGAAACTTTGGCCGGCCCGCTATTTGCCTGACATCGCGGTCGATCACAACCGCGAAATCGCGCCTAACGATCGCGATGCCCCATGATCCCGAGACCGTCGCGCCGAAAACCACTTTCACTCTTCCCGGGATCTCCCAGAGGCGAATCGAAGGCGGATCTCTGATTTCGTACCACTCGCCTTTCAATCTTCCGCTCTGAAAGCCGTCCTTCTCCGTGACCTCGAGTACGCGGAACTGGTGCGAGTATATTTGTGCGGCGAGGCGATCACTCTTCGTCGAACCCCTTGTGATGTTGTCGTAAAGAATCGGCCGGCGGTCACTCTGTTCGCGTGATTTTGACTGCACCAGCGCCAAGTCTGAAGAAAAGAAGACGAAAACGGAAAAGATGACGAACGTTTTCATCGGCGCGTCCGACTCTTAAAATTTAAGTTCGAAGAACCCGAGCGAAAACGCTCCCCGTCACCACGCAGATTGACCCGATTTTCGTCTTCTTGAACGAATCCCGCGTCGGGGAGGAAATTGACGCCGCGCCGGAAATGCGGTTCATCGTTATCCCGTGAGCCGTATTCTCATCGCCGACGATCAGAGCGATGTGCTCGAAGCATTGCGCATTTTGCTCAAGGGCGAGGGCTATCAGACCGACGCCGTGACGTCGTTAGGCGCAGCCCTCAACGCACTCGAGAAACGCGATTACGCCCTTCTCATGATGGACCTCAACTACACCCGCGACACCACCTCCGGGCAGGAAGGTCTTGAGGCCATTCCACGCATCCAGGCGCTCGACGAAAACCTCCCGATCGTCGTCATGACCGCCTGGGCAACGATCGATCTCGCGGTCGAGGCGATGAAACTCGGGGCGCGCGATTTCGTTCCCAAGCCGTGGGATAACGACCGTCTCCTCACTATTGTCCGCACCCAGATCGCGCTCGGCAGCGCGCTCCGCAAAAGTCAGCGGGCGGAAGCGAAAAACGAGCTGCTCCGCGGCACGATGCCGAACATCATTTCCGAATCACCGCGCATGCGGCCGGTCATCGAGTTGATCTCGCGGGTCGCGCCCTCGGACGCGAACGTCCTCATCACCGGCGAAAACGGAACCGGCAAGGGCCTTGTCGCGCGCGCCCTCCATTCGCTCTCCGCCCGCGCGAGCAAGATCATGATCACGGTCAACATGGGCGGCTTGTCCGAAGGGGTTTTCGAGAGCGAGCTTTTCGGCCACGTCAAAGGCGCTTTCACCGATGCGAAAACGGACCGCGCCGGCCGCTTCGAGCTGGCCGATGAGAGCACGCTCTTTCTCGACGAGATCGCAAACCTTCCCCTCAGCCAGCAGGCCAAGTTGTTGCGCGTGATCGAGACCGGCGAGTTCGAGCGCGTCGGTTCCTCGAAAACCTTGCACGCCAACGTCCGGATCATTTCGGCGACCAATGCCAACCTGCACGATGAAGTCGCGGCCGGCCGTTTCCGGCAGGATCTCCTCTTTCGTTTGAACACGATCGAAGTCCCGCTCCCGCCTTTGCGTGAACGCCGCGAAGACATCGCGCCGCTCGCCGCGCTTTTCCTCGGGCAACACGCCGAGCGTTATCGCAAAAAATTGACCGGTTTCGAGCCGGCCGCGCACGAGGCGCTCATGCGCCACGAATTTCCGGGCAACGTCCGCGAGCTCGATCACGTGATCGAACGTGCCGTTCTCATGGCGCAAGGCTCGCAGTTGAAGGCGAACGATCTCGGCCTAACGACAATCTCGGACGGTTCGCCCCGGCTCGAAGAGATGAGCCTCGAGGAAGTGGAAGCGTTCCTGATCAAGAAAGCGCTCGCCCGCCACGACGGCAACGCGCGCAAAGCGGCGGAATCGTTAGGCTTGAGCCGGAGCGCATTTTACCGGCGCCTCCAGCATTATGGGCTTTGAGCCTAACGAGTCCGAAAAAGACCGCCCCCGGCCATGAAGCCGGCCCGCAAACCGCGGCGGCATCTTTCCCACGAAGGGCGGCTCAGCTGGCTTACCTTCATGGCCGGCGCGCCCGCCATGATCATCGCGCTGGCCTTGCTTTGGTTCGGCGACTTCAGCGCCAAGGTCGATTGGACATTGACGATGGTGATCGCCGGTTGCGCGTTCGGTTTCCTGGCCAGCGCACGCGAGCACACCGTTCGTCCTCTCCAGACCATGAGCAACCTGCTAGCCGCTCTGCGCGAAGGCGATTACTCGATCCGCGCCCGCGGGGCGCGGGCGGACGACGCCCTTGGCGAGGTCCTGCTCGAGATCAATCAGCTCGGTGAAACCCTGCGCGTGCAGCGACTCGGCGCTTTCGAAGCGACCGCCTTGCTCCGCACCATCATGGCCGAGATTGATGTCGCGGTTTTTACCTTCGATCCCGAACGCCGACTCCGGCTCGTCAATCGCGCCGGTGAAAATCTGCTGCGTCAGTCGATCGACAAGTTGCTCGGGCGTCGCGCCCAGGACCTGGGGCTCGCCGTTTGCCTCGATGCCGATGAAGACGCGCCGCTCACCCTCAGCTTCCCGGGCGGCTCGGGGCGCTGGGGCGTGCGCAAGAGCAATTTTCGCGAACACGGTTTGCCGCATGAGTTGCTCGTCCTGACCGATCTCAGTCGCACCTTGCGCGAGGAGGAACGCGTCGCCTGGCAGCGACTCGTCAGAGTGCTCGGGCACGAGATGAATAATTCGCTCGCCCCGATCAAGTCGATCGCGGGCAGCCTCGAATCGCTCCTCCGGCGCGATCCGCCGCCCCCCGATTGGCGCGATGATGCCCAGAGCGGTTTGAATGTGATCGCGGCCCGGGCCGAATCGCTTAGCCGTTTCATGCAGGCCTATGCGCGGCTGGCCCGGCTTCCTCCGCCGCAGAAGGAGCCGGTCGATCTCGGCGAGCTCGTCAGGCGGGTCGTCGGCCTCGAGACACGGCTAGCCGTCCGCATCGTCGACGGGGCACCCGTCACGATCGAAGCGGACGCCGCGCAGATCGAACAGCTTCTCATTAACATCCTGCATAACGCGGTCGACGCTTCGCTCGAGACCGGCGGCGAAGTCTCGATCAGCTGGCGGGCGATTGCCGATTGCACCGAAGTGATGGTGCGCGACGAAGGTCCTGGGGTGATGAACCCGGCCAACCTTTTTGTCCCTTTCTTCACCACGAAACCGGGCGGCTCGGGCATCGGCCTGGCCCTCAGCCGGCAGATCGCCGAGGCGCACGGCGGCTCCCTCAGCCTAACGAATCGGCAAAATCGGCGCGGGGTCGAAGCGCTCCTCCGCCTGCCTCGTTAGGGCCTAACGACTCTTCGCGCTGTTTTTCCCAACTTGTCATCCTGAGCGAAGCGAGGGACCTCGCGATCACGGGAGGAGTGTGTCGCTCGCCTAACGATCTGGCATGACAAGTGAGGCAGATGATCCCGAAATCGGGACAGCGTAATCCCAAGGCCGAAGCGATCGGCGGGTTCGCCGAATTTTTTGGATATTCTTAAATCGCTGTTCATCAGTGCTTTATAAATTATAAAATTCGGTGGCACGGGCATTGCAATAGGGGCTGGCCACGAAAGGAAATTTCCTGAATCCAAATCGAGATCCAAAGCATCTCAATAGAAACAGGAGATATGAAAATGAAAAACACGACTCACACTCTCAGCCAGACAAAGCGGCATCAGTCCGAGCAGCGCACCCTGCGCACCGCCCGGAGCTTCCCGCAAGTTGACCACAATTTCCAAGGCAGCTGCCTGCGCGGCGCCTGCGGCGCTCCGGCGAAATTTCACAGCCCCGCCTTCAGCGAAATCAGCAAGGATTATTTCGCCGAGGAAGCGCCCCGTGGATTCGCGGTCGACGCGGCGGTTTTCGCCGCGCTCAGCGCCGCGGCACTGTTGGCAATCGTTAACGGCGGCCAGGCGGTTGCCGCGCTGATGATTCACAGCGTCGCCCTTTTCTAAAGGGTGGCAGCGATCGAGCAAATGGAGCAGCGTAGTTTCGAAGTGATTCCCGGCGACAAGCCCGTATTACCGGGAGACAAGCCCGCACGACCTGCGGGCTTCACTGCGCCCACGAATTCCATGGACGTTCCGCGGGTCGGCGCCGCCAAGAAAAAACGCCAGCGCCGCCTGATGATCATCGGTGGCTCGATCCTCGCGCTCATCGTGATCAGCGTCGTGGTTTCGCGGTTGAAACCGGCCGCGCCGAGCGTTGATCGCTCTTCGGTTTGGATCGACACGGTGAAGCGCGGCCCCATGCTCCGGCAGGTGCGCGGCCTCGGCACGTTGGTGCCCGAAGACATTCGCTGGATCGCCGCGGCCAAGGATGGCCGGGTCGAAAAAATCGTCGTTAGGCCAGGCGCGCATGTCGAGCCGGATACGTTGCTCGTCGAACTCTCCAGCCCGGAGCTACAGCAGGCCGCGCGTGACGCCGAGTTGCAAGAGAAGGCCGGTGAAGCCGAGCTCACTACCCTGCGGGCGACGCTGCAACGGGAGCTTCTCAACCAGGAATCCACCACCGCCCAGGTGCACTCCGAATATCAGCAGGCCAAGATGGAAGCCGAGACGAACGACAACCTGAAGAAGAACGGCCTCATCGCCGATCTCGAATACAAAACCTCGATCATCAAGCGCGACGAACTCGCCAGCCGCGATGCGATCGAGGACAAGCGGCTCGCTTTTGCCCGCGATTCGATCGAGCCGCAGCTCGCCTCGAAGCAAGCCGCAGTCGACCAACTCAAAGCCTCCGCCCAGATGCGCCTGAACGAAGTCGAAAACCTGCACGTCCGCGCCGGCATGACCGGTGTGCTCCAGCAACTCCCGGTCGAAGTCGGCCAGCGCGTCATCCCCGGCACCAACATCGCCCGCGTCGCCGACCCGACGAAATTAAAAGCGCAGATCAAGATCGCGGAAACGCAGGCGAAAGATATTCAGATCAATCAGCCGGCCTCGATCGACACCCGCAACGGCGTCATTCCCGGCCACGTCACCCGCGTTGATCCGGCGGTGGAACAAGGAACCGTCACGGTCGATGTCGCGCTCGACGGCGCCCTCCCGAAAGGCGCGCGTCCCGACCTCAGCGTCGACGGCACGATCGAGCTCGAGCGTCTCAATAACGTTCTCTACGTCGGCCGACCAGCCTTTGCCCAGGATGGCGCGACCGTCGGCGTCTTCAAACTCACAACTGGCGGCGAAGCTGTCCGCACCCCGGTTCATTTCGGCCGCAGCTCCGTTAACACGATCGAAATCCTGAGCGGCCTCAATGTCGGCGACCAGGTCATCCTCTCCGACACCAGCGCCTACGACTCGCACGATCGCATCCAGCTCAACTAGCCGGCCGCCTAACGACTCTCACAACCTCACACCTAAACCAACCAACTATGAATAACGGAAACCCAACCCTGATCCACCTCGACGGCGTCACCAAAGTCTTTTTGACGGACGAAGTTGAGACGCATGCCCTCTCCGGCATCCACCTCAACATTCGCACCGGCGAATACGTCTCCATCGCCGGCCCGTCCGGTTGTGGCAAATCAACGCTCCTTTCCATTCTCGGCCTGCTCGACACGCCGTCGGACGGCAGCTATTCGCTCAAAGGCGGCGAGGTCGCGAACCTCTCCTTCCCGGAGCGAGCGCGCATCCGCAATCGCGAGATCGGTTTCATCTTCCAAAGCTTCAACCTCATCGGCGACCTGACCGTTTTCGAAAATGTTGAGCTGCCGCTGACCTATCGTGGGATGCCTTCGAGCGAGCGCAAAATGTTCGCCAACGAAGCGCTCGAGCGCGTCGGCATGGCTCATCGCGCGAAACATTTGCCGAGTCAGCTCTCCGGCGGTCAGCAGCAGCGCGTCGCGGTGGCGCGCGCCCTCGCGGGCAAGCCGGCCATCCTCCTGGCCGACGAACCGACCGGCAACCTTGACTCGCGCAATGGCGAAGCGGTGATGGATCTCCTGAAGGAACTCCACGCCGGCGGCGCCACCATCTGCATGGTCACGCACGACCAACGTTTTGCCGAACACGCCGATCGCACCATTCACCTCTTCGACGGCCGGGTCGTGGAAGACAAAATCGCCGCCTAACGCCTAACGAGGGAACGCCCGATGCGCGCGGATAATTTGAATGGAGGAACGGTCAAGGCCCTCCTCATTCTAATTCTCCTGGCGGCCAACATCGCGCTCACCGTTTTCTCACCCTCGCGCGCGGCGCGCGAAGGGAACAATCCACGCCCACGCCACCGAGCCAAAGTTATGTGGCGCGACGCTAAGTTTGCCGTTCGGACGCTGGTCAAGACGCCGGCTTTCAGCATCATCGCGATCCTGGCGATCGCTCTCGGGATCGGCATCTCGACGACGATGTTCTCGTCCGTCAACGCCCTCCTCGTGCGCCCGATGCCTTTTATCAAGCATCAGGACCGGCTCGTTTACGTCTCGCACTTTTTCACCAAGCAGCCCGAGCACGACGGCATGGCTTTCCCCGATTACCTCGAATACCGAAAGGCCAAGACGTTCGATGGCCTCGGCGCGTATCAGGAGCTAACCGTCATCGTCTCCGACGGCGAAAAGCCGGTGCGCTATTTCGGAGCGCAGATTTCGGCGGACGCCTTCTCCTCCCTCGGGGTGCAGCCGATTCTCGGCCGTCAATTCCGTCCGGAAGAGGATCGCGTCGGCGCGCCGCCCGTCGCGCTCATCGGCTACAGTCTCTGGCAAAAGCAATTCGCGGGCGACCCGACCATTGTCGGCCGGGTCGTTCCGATCAATGGTCGGCAAACCACGATTATCGGCGTGATGCCCGACGGCTGGCGCTTCCCCGAAGTCAGCGACATCTGGTTGCCACTCCAGCTCAGCGAGAAGGAAAATCCGCGCGGACAGTTCTTCCTCGATGGCTTTGGAGTGGTGAAAAAAGGTTACTCCATCCCCCAGGCGCGCGCCGAACTGGAATCGATCGCCGCCCGCCTCGCCACGGAATATCCCGACACCAACGCCGGCTCGACCGCGCGCGTCCGCCCGTTTCGCGATGAAATGACGCGCAATTTCAAGACCCTCACGCTTCTTGTCTTGGGCGCGGTGCTTTTCGTCCATCTGATTGCCTGCGCCAACGTCGCCAACCTCCTCCTCGCCCGCGGCGCGACTCGCGCCAAAGAGATCGGCATCCGCATCGCGCTCGGCGCCAGCCGCGGGCAAATCGTGCGCCAGCTCTTGACGGAAAGTCTGATCCTGAGCGTAGCCGGCTCCGGCCTCGGATTGCTTCTCTCGGTCTGGGGCGTGGACCTGATGCTGACCGGTGTCCCCTCGGAAATTCCCTGCCTGATTCGCTTTGATTTCGATTGGCGAATCCTCACCTTCGCGCTCGGGCTGGGCGCGGCTTCGAGCATCATCGTGGGTTTGTTGCCCGCCTTCCAGGCGTCACGACCGCATCTGCTCGACGTCCTCAAGGATGGCAACCGCTCGGGCGGCGGAGGCAGCGCACGCAGTCAGCGCGTGCGCAACGCGCTCGTCGTCGCGGAAGTCGCGCTCGCGCTCATTTTGCTCGTCGGCGCCGGGCTCATGTTCCGCAGCTTCAAAAATCTGCAGCACACCAGCATCGGTGCCGATACTTCCAGCACTCTCACCTTCCGCATCGGCCTGCCGGAAACCCAATTCCCCGAGGCCGAGACGCCCCGGCGCTTTTTCGAGCAGCTCATTCCGAAGATCGCCGCCATTCCCGGCGTGCAAGCGGCGGGCGCGATCACCAGCCTGCCGCCGAGCGGGGTCGGGAATAGCGCGATGATGCTCGAAGGCGAGCCGAAACCCGCGCATCTCCAGGACGCGCGCAACGCCAGCCAGGTCATCATGACTCCTGGCTTCCTCGCGACGGCACGCATCCCGGTTTTGCAAGGGCGCGGATTCACCGTGGCCGATAACGCGGATGCGCCGCGCGTCGCGCTCATCGATGCCGATGCCGCGCGCAACTGGTTTCCCAAAAGCGATCCGCTCGGCCGGCGGTTGCGCATTCTCGAAGGAGCCGATGCCGAGCCGAAGTGGGCCACGATCGTCGGCGTCGTCGCACCCGTAGTTTACAATCGTCTCACCCGCACCGCTGCTCCGCCTGCGATCTATTTCCCGGAGGCGCAATCGCCGGACATCCGCTTCATGTCGGTCGCGATGCGCACGAAGGGCGACCCGAAAAGTTTCGCCAAGGTCGCGCGCGAGACGGTGTTGGCGGTCAACAAAGACCTGCCGATTTACCGCGTTCTGACTTTCGACGAAGTGGTCGCGGAGACTTTCTGGGAACGGAAATTCTTTAGCTCGCTCTTCAGCATTTTCGGAGGCCTCGCGCTCTTTCTCGCCTCGATCGGTCTCTACGGCGTGATTTCCTATTCCGTTAGGCAACGGACGCAGGAAATCGGCGTGCGCATGGCGCTCGGCGCGCAATACGGCGATGTCATGCGGCTCGTCACCGGTCACGGCATTCGCCTTATCGGAATCGGGCTCGCCATTGGATTCTGTGGCGCCTGGTTCCTCATGAAACTTTTCGCCGGTGCGCTCCACGGCGTCTCCGCGCACGATCCGCTCAGCTTCATCCTCGTCGGTCTTGTTCTTCTCCTCGTCGGCTCCGTCGCGAGCTACATCCCGGCGCGCGCCGCCACCCGCCTGAACCCGCTGGAAGCTCTCCGCTATGAATGATTTTCGCCTCGCTCTTCGTCTCCTGATCAAGAACCCGCTCTTCGCGGTTCTTGGCATCGTCACGCTCGCGCTCGGGATCGGCGCTACCACCGCTGTCTTTACGCTCGTCAACGCGCTTCTGATCAAGCCGCTGCCTTACGAAGATCCTTCACGCCTCGTTCTCCTCTTCGAGCATTTTAAAGATCAGCACCTCGACGCTATTCCGGTTTCGCCGCCCGAGTTCCTCGAATACAAAGCGCAGCTCAAGAGCTTCGATCAGCTCGCCGCCTTCACCACCGCGACCTACAACCTCGCGGAAGGCGAGGCGCCCGAGCGCGTCTTCGGCGCCACCGTTACAGCCGATCTTTTCCCATTGTTAGGCGTGCAGCCCATTCGCGGCCGTACTTTCCGCCCGGAAGAATGCGCTCCCGGACGCGACGACGTGCTCATGATCAGCGAGCGGCTCTGGCGCCGGAAGTTCGATCGCGACCCGCGCGTTCTCGGGAGCAAGCTCGTCGCCGACGGCAAGACCTACACCATCGTCGGGATCATGCCGGCGACCTTCGAGTTTCCGCTCGCGCTCTTCAACACGACCGGAGGCCGCTTCGGGCAGCAGGCCGACATCTGGCAGCCGGTCGGTTTTACCGACAAGGAGATGAAAGAGCGCGGCTCGCGCAGTTACGGGGTGATCGGCCGCCTCGCCCCACACATTTCACCAGAGCAGGCGCAGGCGGAAATCGAGACCGTCGTTAGGGCAATGCGCCAGCGCTTCAAGGATAACTACGCGCAGACGGAAAGCTTCGGCGCCACGATTTATCCGCTCAAAGAGCAGGTCGTCGGCGGAATGAAGCCGCTCCTCTTGATCCTCTCCGGCGCGGTCGCGCTCGTCCTTCTCATCGCCTGCGCCAACCTCGCCACCATGCTTCTCGCTCGGGCCTCAGCGCGCGAGCGCGAAATGGCAATTCGGGTCGCGGTCGGTGCAAGTCGCGCCCGACTCCTGCGCCAAGGCCTGACGGAAAGCGTGGTCCTCGCCATCTTTGGCGGCATCGCCGGAACCTTTCTCGCCATCTGGGCGATCGAACTGGTCAAAACCCTCGGCATTCAAACCATCCCGCGCCTCGGCGAAGTGCAGATCGACAGCACGGTCCTTCTCGTCACGCTCGCGATCGCGATTGGCACTGGTCTCATCTTCGGGCTCGTCCCTGCCCTCGCCACCGGTAAGCCCGACCTGACCGAAGCACTCAAGGAAGGCGGCCGCGGCTCCACTTCGAGCCGGCGTCACAACCGCCTCCGCAATGGCCTCGTCATCGGCGAGGTCGCGCTCGCTCTCGTCCTCCTCACGGGCGCGGGCTTGCTCCTCAAGAGTTTCGTTAGGCTGGAAAACGTCAATCCCGGTTTCAATCCGAAGAATGTCCTCACAGCCGAGATCTCGCTCCCGGCGCTCCGTTACCCCGATGATAAATCGCAAGTCAGCTTTTTCACCGAGCTCGAGCGCCGGGTGAGTCACCTGCCCGGGGTGAGCAGCGCGGGTCTCACCCTCATTCTGCCGATGAGCGGCAGCAACACCGACGCCTCTTTCGGGATAGAAGGCCAGATGTACGATGACGCGCACCCTTCGCCCGATGAGGAACTCCGGATCATCTCGCCGGACTACTTCAAAACCCTGCAAATCCCACTCCTGCAAGGACGCTTCTTCACCGCCGCGGACAAAGCCGGCGCGCCCTACGTCGTCGTCATCAATCAGGCCCTCGCGCAGCGCTATTGGCCTAACGAGCAGCCGATCGGGAAGCGGATTCGAATTTACACCGGCAAAGGCCGGGCCTTGGCCACGATCGTCGGCATCGTCGGCTCCGTGCATCACAAGGGGCTCGATCAACCGCTCACGCCGATCTACTACGTCCCTTCCGCGGAGGCGCCCTACTCCTCGATGATCCTGACGGTCCGGAGCACGCAGGATCCGCTCAGCCTAACGAGCGCGATCCGGCGCGAAGTGCAGGCGATCGATCCCACCCAACCGCTCGCCAACGTCCGCACCCTCGAACAGGTCATCGCCGACTCGGTCGCGCCGCGCAAACTCTCGGTCGCGCTTCTCGCCGCCTTTGCCGCCATCGCCCTCGTCCTCGCCTCCGTCGGCATCTACGGCGTAATGTCGTTTCTCGTCGTCCAGCGCACCCATGAGATCGGCGTGCGCATGGCCCTCGGTGCGCAGCGCTCCGACGTCCTGCGTCTCGTCATTTCGCACGCCGGGCTCCTGATCGGTGCCGGCACGCTTCTAGGCTTGATCGTCGCGCTCCTGAGCATGCCGGTCTTGCGCTCCGTCCTTTACGAAGTGAGCGCGCTCGATCTGCCGACCTTCCTTTTCGTCACTTTCGTGCTCGCCGTGGTCGCGCTCTTCGCCAGCTACATCCCGGCCCGGCGCGCCACTCGCGCCGACCCGATGATCGCCCTCGGACGAGGTTAATTATGAACACCGGCCCACTCATCCAGCTCAGCCACGTCGAACGGTCTTACCCGTTAGGCAAACAGCAATTCACCTATGTCCTGCGCGACATCAATCTCGACGTCGAGGAAGGCGATTTCGTCTCCGTGATGGGCCCGTCGGGCGCCGGGAAATCGACCCTCCTGCACTTGTTAGGCATGCACGATTTCGGCTGGACGGGCGAATACACGCTCGACGAAACCGCGGTTCACCGCCTCAAGCCAAAAGAGCGCACCACCCTGCGCAACGAGCAGATCGGATTCGTTTTTCAAAACTACAACCTGCTCGACGACCTGACGGTTTACGAGAATCTCGACATTCCCCTTTCCTATCGGCATTACAGCAAGTCGGAACGCTCCGCCCTCGTCGCCGATACCCTCGACCGTTTCTCCATCGTCGGGAAAAAGGACCTCTACCCACGCCAGCTCTCCGGCGGCCAGCAACAGCTCGTCAGCATCGCCCGCGCGATTATCGCCAAACCGAAGTTAATCCTCGCCGACGAGCCGACCGGCAATCTCCATTCTGGCCAGGCCGAGGACATCATGCGGCTCTTCAAGAAACTGAACGACGGGGGCATCACCATCATCCAGGTGACCCACTCCGAAACCAACGCCGCCTACGGCAACCGCGTCATCCAGTTGCGCGACGGTTGGATCGTCGACGGCAACCGAGGGAAATCAGCATGATTCTCGACTCATTCACTCAGGACGTTCGTGTCGGACTTCGCCTTCTGCTGAAGGACAAAGTCTTTTGTCTCCTCTCCATTCTCGTGCTCGCGCTCGGCATCGGCGGCGCGATGACGCAGTTCGCTGTGGTCAACGCCATTGTGCTGCGCGGTTTTTCGTTTCCGCATCCGGAACAGCTCGTCAGCGTCGGGTTGATCGATCCGAAGGCGAGCGATCAGAACAACAACTTCGGCAACGGCAACATTCCCGCGACGCAGGATTACGAGGACATCAAGGCGGCGCAGAAATCGTTCGCGATGATGGCCGGCTATCTCAACGGCTCGACCATCAACGTCACTTACAACAACAACCCGCAGCGTTACACCGGCGCCTACGTGACCAACGACTTGTTCAAGATCATCGGCGTGTCGCCGGTCCTCGGCCGCGATTTTACCCCCGAAGACAACAAGGCGGGTTCACCGAAGACAGCGATTCTAGGCGATAAAATCTGGCGGCGCGATTTCAACGCCGATCCGAACATTGTCGGGCAAGGCGTCACGATTAACGGCAAGGCCGCGACGATCATCGGCGTGATGCCCCCGGCTTCGAGTTTCCGATTTCGGAGGAACTTTGGACACCGCTTTACAACGAATGGCCGCCGACCCCGCGCGGTGAACTCTTCCTCGGGGCGAATAGTCGCGCACCGGCGGTCATGGGCCGGCTCAAGCCAGGCGTCACGCTCGATCAGGCGAATGCGGAGATGATCGCGATCGCGCGCAACATCGCGGCCGACAATCCGAAGACGAATCAAAATTTCACCTCGGCCAGTGTGTTGCCGCTGATCAATGCCTTCACCCCCGTGCAACTGCGGCAGATCGTCTGGGCGATGCTCGGCGCGGTCATCCTCGTCTTGCTCATCGCCTGCGTGAACGTGATGAACATGCAGTTCGGCCGCGCGGCCTTGCGGACCAAGGAACTCGCCATCCGCGGCGCCCTCGGCGCGACGCGCGGGCGGCTCGTTAGGCAGATGCTCACGGAAAGTCTCGTCGTCGCGATCTTTGGTGCGCTCGCCGGGACGCTCCTCGCCTTTTGGGGCACGGACATGTTCGACAAAGTGGTCAAGGCCGCGCCCTTCCCGCCGCCTTACTGGTGGAAGTTCACCATCGACGGCCGCGTGCTCGTCTTCACGCTCGCCATCACCCTCGTCGCGACCATCGTCTCCGGTTTGGTCCCAGCGTTTCTCAGCTCGCGCGGGAACGCGGCTGAGATCATGAAAGAAGGCGGCCGCGGCAACAGCAGTCGTCTCGTCAATGTCCTCACGCGCGTGCTCGTGGTTGGGCAAATCGCGCTCACCGCCGCGCTCCTCATCGCCGCGACCTTGCAGATCAAATCGATCCGCAACCAAACCAAGCTCGATTACGGCTACGACGATAATGGCCTCTACGCCGCCCGCCTCGCCTTGATGGAAGGCACTTATCCGACCGAAGACTCGCGCCGCGAATTCTTCAAGCGCGCCGTGCGCGCGCTCCGCGCCAATCCGCAGTTCGACGCCGCGGCCATGACCGATCGCTTCCAAATGACCTTCGCGGCGGGCGGGCAATATGAGGTCGATGGGCAGAGTTATCAGACCGATCGCGATCGTCCGCGCTGCAATTTCGAGTCTGTCTCGGACGGCTACTTCACCACGCTTGGCCTCAAGATTCTCGACGGGCGCGATTTCACGATCGACGACAGCGATTCGAAGCAGTCGGTCGCAATCGTGAACGCGAGCTTCGCGCGCAAGCATTGGGGCGGCCAGAGCGCGCTTGGACATCGCGTGCGCATCTTCAATCCTGGCAAAGAACAACCGTGGCGCACGATCGTCGGCGTCGTCCCCGACACCTTGATGCAGGGCCCGTTCGATCAACAGACCGAAGCCGCCGGCTTCTACATGCCGCTCCTCGGCGCATCGCCGGCCACGCAGTTTGCCACCGTCGTCGTTAGGCCACGTGCCGGGGTTCGCGCCGACACACTGGGACCGGTGCTGAGCAAAGCGGTCGCCGCACTCGATTCAAACCTGCCGACGTATTTCCCCGGGACACCCGCGCAGTTTCATAACGACATTCTCTCCGGCAACCGCGTGATCGCGACGCTCTTCAGCGTCTTCGGCCTCGTTGCCTTCATCCTCTCCGGTGTCGGCCTCTATGGCGTGATGAGTTTTTCGGTTAATCAACGCACCCAGGAGTTCGGGATCCGCATGGCGCTCGGCGCGGATGCCGGTCGCATTTTGCGGATGGTCATGAGCCAGGGCGCGTGGCAGCTCGCGATCGGTCTCGTTCTCGGCACCGGTGGCGTCGCCCTGCTCCTCGGCGTCGTCGCGGCGGCCGCGCTCAAGAACATTCTCTTCAAGGTCAATCCGCTCGACCCGACCATCTATTTTTCGGTCGCGGGATTGCTCACCCTCGTCGCCGCCTTGTCCTGCTTTCTGCCTGCGCGCCGCGCCACCCGGGTCGATCCGATGGTCGCCCTGCGCTGCGAATGAAAATTCCTCACCGCCATTTCCAATAACATCCCAACTCCTATGAAAACACTGCTCACCACACTTACACTCGTTAGTCTTGCTTCCTTCTCGGCGAGCGCGGCCACCGAAGAAAACATCCACGAAACCCGCGCCGCCCAACCCGGCGGCACCATCGTGGTCGACGTCGATTTCGGCTCCATCGAAGTCCTGCCCGGCGACAACGACAAGGTCGTGATCGAGGCGTATCGCAGGATCGAAGCCTCCTCGAAGGCGAAGGAGGAAGAATATCTCAAGGCCGCGCCGATTCAGGTCACGACCGATGGCGACAAGGTCATCGTCCGCGCCACGCGCAAACACGAATCGTTAGGCTCGCAGCTTTGGAACATGCTGGGCCGTCACAGCACCGAAGGCCGCTACAGCATTCGCGTCCCCGCCACCTTTAACGCCGACCTCGACACCGCCGGCGGAGGCATTACCGCGACTGGCCTGACCGGCATGATCAAGGCCGATACCAGCGGCGGCGATCTCCACTTCGAGAAAATTCACGGCCAGATCCATGCCGACACCAGCGGCGGCGACATCAACGTCATGGCCTGCGAGGGTAAAACCAGCCTCGATACCAGCGGCGGCCACATCCAGGTAACGGATGGTCGCGGCGACCTCGACGCCGACACTTCGGGCGGCAACGTCACGGTGTTGAATCTGGCTGGCAACGCCAAGGTCGACAGCAGCGGCGGCAAACTCCGGCTCGCCAACATCAGTGGAAAACTGAACGCGGAAACTTCCGGCGGCGCGATCTCGGCCATTCTCCCGGCCACCGTCTCGAACGACATCCACCTCGAGACTTCGGCCGGCGCGATCACCGTCATGACTCCGCCGAACGCTGGCCTAACGATCGACGCCGAGACCGGCGCGGGCAGCGTGCGGAGCGATTTGCCGATGGCGAACGTCCGCTCGGACGACGACTCGCTCAAAGCCACTCTTAACGGCGGCGGCAAAAAACTCGTCCTGCGCAGCGGCGCCGGCTCGATCGAGATCATCTCCGCGGACCACCAGACGGCGCAGCAATGAGCGTTTTGCCTAACGAAAGGCTTGGCGAGCACGCTCTGGGGGAGCGCACGCGACCCGCGTGCTGGGGATGGCGACCCGCCATCCCGAACTTTTCTCTTCGAGCTGCCACCGCGTGCGCTCCCCGAGACGCTCTGCCTAACGACTAGAGGACTATGCTGACCGACCTCCGCTACGCCTTTCGGATGCTCCTTAAGGCTCCGGGTTTCACCCTCGTGGCAGTGGTCACG
Source organism: uncultured Verrucomicrobiae bacterium (assembly GCA_963792775.1). GTDB lineage: Bacteria > Verrucomicrobiota > Verrucomicrobiia > Chthoniobacterales > UBA10450 > Palsa-1392. The sequence continues at coordinate 158,200 of CAWBXU010000004.1, forward strand.
CTCGCGCTCGGGATCGGTGCGAACAGCGCGATCTTCAGTGTGATCGAGCCCATGCTCCTGCGGCCGCTTCCGTTCCCGAATGAAAATCAGATCGTCGCGGTCTGGGGCAAAACCGGCGGAATGTTTGGCGACCGCGACGCTTTTTCGTATCCGAATTACGCCGACCTGCGTGACCAGAATAAGAGCTTCCAGGCACTCGCTGCCTACACCCGCGCCGCGGCGGTGCTGAACCAGGCGGAGACGTCGCAGGCCCTCGAAGGCGTCGCTGTCAGTTCGCAGATTTTCGACGTTCTCGGAATCAAGCCGTCGTTAGGCCGGGTCTTTACTGCGGAGGAAGATCGTCCCGGAGCCGGCGCGGCGGTCGTGGTCCTGACTTATCCGCTCTGGCAGCGCGCTTTCGGCGGCGATCGCCGGATCGTGGGGCAGCAAATTTCGCTTTCGTCCCGCAGTTACACCGTCCTCGGAATCATGCCGCCGGGCTGGAAATTTCCAGTCGAAGAAGAGCACGTCGACTACGCCATCCCCCTCAACAATCTGATCGGCGCGAACGCGCAGACTCGCAGCGCGGTTTTCCTCAGCCTCGTCGGCCGGCTGAAAAAGAATGTCTCGATCGCGCAGGCGACTGCGGAGTTGGACGCCATCGGCGCTCACCTCGCCCAGCAATATCCGGAGTCGAACGCCGGTCGCGAAAACGTTTCCGTCGTCACCTTGCACGACGACGTCGTCGGCAACGTCCGCCCGGCGTTGCTCGTCCTCTCGGGCGCGGTCGTTCTCGTGCTCCTGATCGCCTGCGCGAATGTCGCCAACCTGCTCCTCGCGCGGGCTGCGGCGCGAAGCCGCGAGATCGCGATTCGCACCGCACTCGGCGCGAGCCGTGCCGTGGTCGTTAGGCAATTGCTCTCCGAAAGTCTGCTCCTCGCGCTCACCGGGGGGATCGCGGGTCTGTTGCTGGCCTGGTGGAGCGTCGATCTGCTCGGTTCGCTCGCGGCGCAGGCGCTGCCGCATCTCGGTCGGATCCGCGTGAATGGCAGCGTCGCCGTTTTCACCTTCGCGCTCGCGACCGCGAGCACGCTTCTCTTCGGGCTCATCCCAGCGCTGCAAATCTCGCGGCCGAACGTCAACGAAACGCTGCAGCAGGGCGCGAAAGGTTCGAGCGGCGGTCTGCAGAGTCATCGACTGCGCGCGCTGCTCGTCATCTCGCAGGTCGCGTTCTCCTTGTTGCTCCTGACCGGCTCCGGGTTGCTGATCAGGAGCTTCGCCAATCTGCGCGCGACCGATCCGGGATTTGTGCCGGACCGGCTCATGACCACGCAGATCAATCTGCCGCGCGCG
>CAWBXU010000005.1:0-7196 GCA_963792775.1 uncultured Verrucomicrobiae bacterium
CGATTTGGATGATCGTATCGGCTTCCTGCATCATCTTGAAAGTGGCGGCGTCATCCTTCGGCAGATGGGCGAGATCGAGCGGCCGCCCGCGCTCGCGACAGAGAGTAAAGGTATCCTGCATCACCGCCATCATCCCCAGGCCTAACAAGTCCACCTTCACGATCCCAAGATCTTCGCAGTCCTCCTTGTCCCATTGCGCCACGACCCGGCCGGGCATGGAGGCATTCTCCAGCGGAACGACCGAGCTCAGTTTGCCCTGGCAGATAATCATCCCGCCGGAGTGCTGCCCAAGGTGGCGCGGCAAGCCGTAGATGCCCCGATACAGCCTAACGAATGCCGGCATCCGGGGATGCTCTTTCGGCAAACCGGATTGCTCGATCTGCGCCTCCAGCTCCAGGGTGTGCGGGAAATCGCCGTGCGCGAAGAGATGCGAAAAACGATCGAGCACATGCGGCGAAAAGTTCAGCGCCTTGCCGATCTCACGCGCCGCGCTCCGCCCGCGATAGGTGATGACGTTGGCGGTCATGGCGGCGCCGTGTTTGCCATAGCGGCGATACACTTCCTGGATAACGCTTTCCCGGCGGTCGCCGCTCGGCAGATCGAGATCGATATCGGGCCAGCCTTTCCGCCCTTCGCTCAGGAAACGCTCGAAAACGAGATTGCTGCTCACCGGGTCGACCGGCGTGATCCCGAGACAATAACAGACCGCACTGTTCGCCGCGCTTCCCCGGCCCTGCACCATGATGTCGTTTTCGCGGCAGAAATTGACGATGTCCCAGACGATTAAAAAATAGCCGGAGAAGCCGAGCCGAATGATCAGCTCCAATTCGAACTCCAGTTGCTTCCGGACTTTTTTACTGACTGCGGCGTAACGCTGTTGCGCGCCGAAGAGGACGATCGTGCGGAGGAAGGAATCCATCGAATGACCATCAGGCACCGGATAATCCGGGAAATCGTAGCCGATGTTTTCGAGAGAAAACTCAAGCCGCTCGGCCAGGCGCAAGGTATTCGTTAGGGCATCCGGTCGATCGCGAAAGAGCGCTTTCATTTCCTCCGCGCTCTTCAGATGGCGCTCGGCATTTTTCGTTAGGCGCGTGCCGGCGGCGTCGAGGTGGGTGTGTTCGCGGATGCAGGTAAACACGTCGAGCACTTCGCGGCCCGCCGGCGTGGCATGCTGGACGCCATTGGTGGCGAGGAGCGGAAGGCGGTGGTGTTGCGCGAGATCGATCAGCTGGCGATTGCTTTGCTCTTCTCCCCTAACGAGATGCCGCTGCAGCTCGACATAAACGCGATCGCGGCCAAAGATCTCGAGCAAAACTTGAGCGTGGTCCGCAGGACTGCGGGGAGCGCACGCGACTCGCGTGCTCCGTCCGGCGACTCGCCGGACGGCCCGGTGGCTCGCACCCGTAGCCAGGCAAGAAGTTTGCGGCGAGTCGCCACAAACAGCACGCGAGTCGCGTGCGCTCCCCAGCAGCGCGATCAAACCGTCGCGAAATTTCGCGACTTCTTCCCACCGAACGGAGCAGTTTCCTTTCTCGCTCCGCAGATGTGCTTCCGTCAGGAGCCCGCAGAGATTTTTGTAGCCGGCGCGATTTTCCACCAGGACGGGGAGAATGGCGCCATCCGCCATCGTTAGGCTGGCGCCGGTGATCGGCCGCACTCCACGCTCGCGGCAGGCGACGGCAAAACGCTGCGACCCATAAACGCCATTGCGATCGAGCAGGGCGACGGCAGTCATTCCCAGCTCCGCCGCGCGCTCGGCTAATTGCTCGGGAAAGGACGCGCCCCGGAGAAAGCTGAAGGCGCTCGCGGCGTGCAGCTCGATGTAGGACATACAAGGTCGGATCGATTACGAGCACGAGCACGAGCAGGCGAGCACGAGAGGCGGGAATTCCCAACTCGTGCTCGTGTCCTAATCGTGCTCGTAATCGTTCGATCGTTTTTAATCGTAAATTCCCTCCAAGACCCATCCCGGCCGGTCTTCCTGCACCCGGCACACCGCGCTATCGGCCAACTCCACATCCCACTCCGCGCGCGCCCAAGTTTTCTCATCCCACCAATCACCCGAGGTCAGGTAAGGGCCCTGCCGCGCAACGACCGGGGGATCGAAGGAGGAGGCAGAAGGCAGGCGGAAGCGGCGCAAGGCCGGACCGAATCTCGGCGCGAGTTCGTTAGGCGGATCCGCCAGATTCCAGGAAAACGGCTCGAGATGAAACGCATCCGGCCGATGCGAATCTTCCAGGATCGGCCTGCCGACCCGCTCCGCGCCTAACCATCCCGTGAGCCGTGTGAGGGTCTCGTGCAGCCGGCTCGGATCGCGCAAAGGTGTTTCGAAAAGATCGAATTGTTGCCGGGTCGGCCGGTCCGGTTGGACGGCGAGGGCGACGGCCACGATCGGATGTTCCGCCCGGAAATTTTCCAGATGGCTCTGGAGGAGACGGAACAAAATTTCCACCGAGTTGGTCGGATCGGGAATTTGGAAACGATGTTCGTAGCGCGATTTGTTCGCCCCGGCGAATCCGTCCTTGGGCGGATCGGCAAAAGTAAGGCCGAAGGTGAGATCGCGCGCGACCAAATAATGGACGCCGAGGCGAAGCGCGAGTTGCTCGAGAAAGCGGCGCAGGACAAAGAGGAGCGGCTCGGCGGTTTCGACTTCGTGCTCGAATTCGAGCTGTTCCTCGAAAATTTCCGTTGGCCTAACGAGCCGGAGAAGGCGGGTCGATTTTCCCGTGGCCTGGTCCCAGAGCCGGGCGGCGGCCGGCCCCAGCCGGGCGCTGAGCTGATCGCGCTCGAGCGCGGCGAGGTCGCCCAGGGTGTGGACGCCCCACTTGTGGAGGATGGCGATGATGGGCGAAATTTCCGCGGCGAGTTCGGGTTGCACGCCCGGAAATTAGAGCGGTGCGCGGACATGTGCAAATGAACATAACATGCCTTGGAGGGACGGGCGCCGTCCCGTCCTCGATTCAAACACGGACGACACAGCGGTCGTCCCTCCACCTTCAGGGCGCGAGCAAGGTCGCGGCGCTCGAGGATCGCAAGCGCCCCGGAGGAGCGTTAGGCGAAATCGTTAGGCCAATTACCCGTTTGGATTCAGGAGCCGCGTCTTGGTTTCGTCGGGCAACCCCGAATTTGCGATCCAGGCGGAGGCATTACGCGGGTCGGTTTTGAGCCAGGCGCGCGCGGCGTTTTCGGTCTGGCTGTTGCGCAGACCTTCTGCCCCGATGGTCGAGGCCCATTGGGCGGCGGCCTGCGGATCGGAAGTTGTGATCCGATTGCTGAAGGCGATGACCGCCTGGTCGCGGGAAGCGCTGTCGGGCAAATGACCGAGCCAGGCGGCCGCTCCCGCCGGATCGGTGCCGGCCCAGCGGTTGACCAGATTTTGAAAGACCTGCTCGCGGGTTTTGCCCTCGGGAAATGCTGCGGCCCAGGCGCTGGCCGCCTGCGGATCGCTCGTGGCCCATTGCGAGGCGATGGAACTGGCCGCTTCAGTCTGCGCCTCACCGCTCAATTGACTCGCGAGCTGGGCTGCGCCCCGCGGATCGTTCTCCGCCACGACCGAGATGATGCTTGGGAGAATGGCCGTGCGCGTCGCCGGGTCGGAGAGATTATTCGCCCATTGCAGCGCGCTGTCAGAATCGGTCTGGGCCCATTGCCGCGAGATCGTCTCGAGCAAACTCCGGCGCATGTCGCCGCTGCTATGGCTCATCGCGAAGTCGGCCGCGGCCGCCGGATCGGACTGGCTCCATTGCGAGATGATGGGGGTGAGCGCGTCTTGGCGGGTCGCGCCCTCGGGAAGTTTTTCCGCCCAGGCGACCGCGGCTTGCGGATCGTAATTCGCCAGCTGATTGGCGATCGACTTGGCCGCTTCTTCCTGGGCCGGACCGGCCGCCATCGCGGCGACGAAATCCGCCGCCGCGGTCGGCTGGGTTTGCGCCCAACTGGAGAGCACATTTTGCATGGCGCGCCGCTGGCCTTCGCCCGCCGGCAGCTCACGCGTCCAGGCGAGCGCGGCGGCGGGATCGTTTTGCGCCCAACGCTGCGCGACGTTGGCCGCCGCCTGATCGCGCGCCGCGCCGGGCGGCAATCCGGAAATGACGGCAGCGGCTCGCTGCGGATCGGTGTTCGCCCAATTGGCGAGAATATTTTGCATCGCGGTGTTCCGTCCCTGACCGGCAGGCAGGCCGCTCGCCCAGGCGTAGGCGGCTTCGGCGTTTTGGTTCGACCAGGTGGCGGCGACGACCTGGAGCGCATTATCGTGCGCCGTCCCGGGCGGCAACTGGGCGGCGCGGGCCGCGGCCGTCACCGGGTCGGTGTTCGCCCAATTGGAAAAGATCGCCCAATAGAGATTGCGCCCGGTGTTCGTGTTGGGGAGCGTTTGCAGGAGGTTGAAGGCGGATTGCGGATCCTTTTCCGAAAGCGCCGAGACAACCGATTGGAGGGCGCGCTCGCGTTCCTGGCCGGGCGGGAGTTGCAGGACCCAGGCTTGCGCGGCGTTGCCGTCCTTCTCTGCCCAGGAACGGACGGCGGCGGAGACCATCCGGGTGCGTTCGGTAATGTTCCCGGTGGTCTGAGCGTAACCGAGCGCGGCCTGCGGATCGGCTTCGGCCCAGCGCGAGAAGAGCATCGAGATGAGCATCAATTTCTTGCGTTGGTTAGGCAAAGTTTGCATCGCTTCGATCACCGGCCGGGCTTCCTTCGGGTCGAGCCCGTCGATCAGCTTGCTCAACTCGACGTAGCCGTGCCGATCGGAGGAAACGGCCAGCGCGTTCTTGATCGCCGCAATCACCGATGCGGTGGAAACCGGGCCGGCGCCTTTTGCGGTCGCTTTGGTTGAGCCAGACGATGGCAGGTCGCTCCCATCTTTGCCGGCCGCAGCGACTGATTGAGGCGCGGGCGCGCTCGTTGCCGTGCGCGCAGGCATCTGATTCGTTAGGGCAAAATGATCAAAGATAACGCCCGCGAAGAAACCGCCGGCGGCCATCACGCAGAGCCCCAGAATGAAAGGCTTCACGGGAGAAGAGTAATGAGAGATGGATGGCGCACAACCGGCGGCGGCGAAGCGCAGATTTGATTGGCCACGGATCGACACGGATGAAACACGGATTCAGTAGATTCGGCGCTTGTTACTCGACCTTGGCTCGACCGAAATTAAGCAGGAGCCCGACGCGGATGCCGGTAGCCTTGAGGACTGTGCTTCGTCGCGTCGATCATACTGAGAATTTACCTTCAGTTCGACGATCACACATCCGTCGACGATCAGATCAGAGTCGTAATCGCCGACTACGTTTCCCTGGTAGCGAACCTGCGATCGCTTTTCGATTTCCGCTTTCGCACCGCGCCGGATCAGCTCGACCTGCAACGCTCGTTGATAAACGCGCTCGAGAAATCCATAGCCGAACTCCCGGTGCACGTCGAAGGCTACTCCAATAATTTTCTCCGTGATTTCACGGTGGAGCAATTTCTCCGGATGCACCTCTTTTGCTTCCAACATTGCGATCCGTGTTTAATCCGTGTCGGTCCGCGGCTGAAGCTTAAAGAATCTTCACCGGACATTCGGGCAGCGCCCTAAGAAAAGCGCGGCCGTAAGTTTTTGTCACGATCCGGTTGTCGAGAATGACGACGATGCCGTGGTCGCTTTTCGTGCGGATCAGGCGGCCGACGCCCTGGCGCAATTTCAGGATCGCCTCGGGCAAAGAAAACTCCGTGAACGCATCGCCGCCGCGCGCCTGGATCAACTCCAGCTTCGCCTCGATCAGCGGATGATCGGGTACGGCAAAAGGGAGCCGTGTGATGATGACATTGGAAAGCGCGTCCCCCGGAACATCCACGCCCATCCAAAAACTGTCCGTTCCGAAGAGCACGCTGCGCGGTGTGTTTTTGAATTGGTCGAGGAGCTGGCTGCGCGGCGCGCCTTTACCTTGCACGAGCAGATTCATTTTTTGCCTAACGAAAAAATCTTTCATCTCGTCCGCCAGTTGCTGCATCACGCGATAGCTGGTGAAGAGAACGAAGGCGCGCCCGTCCGTGTCCGCGACGAAGTGCGCGACCCATTCGGCGAGCGCGGCGCCGTAGGCTGCGTCGCGCGGGTCGGGGATTTTGCGCACCACGAAAAGTTTCATCTGGGTCTGGAAATCGAACGGGCTTCCGAGTTGCAGCGGCTCGGCCTCATCCGCGCCGATCCGGCGTCGGAAATAAGCGAGATCGGGGCGGCCGACTGCGAGCGTGGCGCTCGTCATCACACTGCTGCAGCCGTCCCGGAAAAGCATTCGGCGCAGGACCGGCGCGACGTCGATCGGCGCGGCGTTCAGCGTAATATTTTGCGCGGCCCGGCCGGTGCGCTCGATCCAGTAAACGTATTCCTCCGCGCTTTGTTGCAGGAAAATCCCGATCCCTTCGCGCGCGTCGCGGATTCGTCGGCCGAGCTCGGTCAGTTCCGCCTTGAGAAATTCGTCCTCGGTTTTGCGTACGACTTCGATGATCCGCGTCTGCAGGCCGGCGAGTCGCGCGGTGATTTGGTCCTCCACGAAATCGGCTTCGCGCACCCGGCATTCGCGGCCCTTTTTGAAATTGGCGCGCTCGTCGATTTTCGCGAAGAAGCGATCGGCCTCCTCGACGAGCGACGCGGCCAGAGTCACACCCGCGGCGTCGCGCGTAACCGTGAAAAGCCCCTTCTTGGTCCGGGCGTTGTAGAGTCGCTGGATCGTGGCGCGCAGACCGTATTGCGAAATTCCGATCCCAACCTGGCGAGAAGCGACTTGTTCGACGGTATGGGCTTCGTCGAAAATCAGGAAGTCGTTAGGGAAAAGATAGCCTTCCTCGCGTTCTTCCTGTTCCTCCGGGTTGCCCAGGAGCATGAAAAGGAGCGTGTGATTAAGCACGACGACGTCGGCCGCTAGCAGGCGTCTGCGCGCTTGCTGGAAAAAACAGCGCGGATTTTGCCCGCAAGTTTTCGCCGTGCAGATGTGCGCTTCGCTGCAGACCTGCGTCCAGACTTTCGGATCCGGTTCGGCCGGCAAATCGCTCAGCGTCCCGTCGCTCGTCGTCCGTGCCCAATCGGCCAGCCGCGCGAGGTCCGACTGTTCGGTCGTGCTAAAAAGTTCGGTCGCGCTTGCGATGGCGCGTTCCAGCCGTCGCGGACAAAGATAGTTCTGCCGGCCTTTCATGAGCGCGGCCTCGAACTCGACCGGGAGAATTTT
>CAWBXU010000006.1:0-350235 GCA_963792775.1 uncultured Verrucomicrobiae bacterium
CATCGCCGGCCGGGACGGCACGCACGTGTCGCAGCAGGCATGAGCACAGCCACATCGCCGGCCGGGACGGCACGCACGTGTCGCGCACATCGGGCGTGGCGCCACGGGCCACGAAATCGCCGGCGCGGGCAACCGGGCGCTCGGGATCCCGCTCCGTGGTCCCGTGGACCACGGGACCGTGCTTGGCCTGGGCCGGGCCGTGGCGCCACAGGCCACGATACCGGCCGCTGGACCCCGGAACGGTCGGTCAGCGGCGTTGCCGTGGTCCCTGAGACCACGGCCGGGGGACGGGAAGGCCCGCGGGGACGGCACCCCGCGCCGCGGGCCAGGGCACGCCCGCGCCCGACGTCAGGCCGTGGCGCGGTTGAACGTCCGGGACGCGATCCAGATCGAGGCGATGGCGCACAGGCCCATCGCGACGATGCCCGTCACCACGTCCGGCGACGAGAACTGGGCGTTGAACAGCGCCCGGATCGCCAGCGTCGCGTGGTACAGCGGGTTGAACGAGGCGATCGTCTGCAGCCAGTCGGGGGCGAGCGACATCGGCAGCATGACGCCCGACAGGAGCAGCAGCGGCAGCGCGATGGCCTGGGTGAGCGGCGCCAGCGCGTCCTCGCTGCCGATGACGAGCGCCATCGCGTAGGAGATCGGCCCCAGGACGAGCCCGATGAGCGCCAGCAGGCCGAAGGCGACCACGATGCCGACCGGATCGATCGTCAGCCCGAACGGCACGGCGAGCACGACCAGGATCAGGCCCTGGACCATGAACACGACGACGTCCCGCAGGGTCCGCCCGAGCACGGCGGCGGTGCGGCTCATCGGCGTCACCCGCATCCGCTCCACGACGCCGTGGCGCATCTCGTCGATGAAGCCGAAGCCGACGAACGTCGATCCGAACAGCGCGGTCATGACCAGCAGGCCGGGGACGAAGACGTTGAACGCGCCGCCGCTCGGGAAAGCCCGGCACGGACGAGAGGCTGTTGAGGAGCGGCCCGAACAGCAGGAGGTAGACGAACGGCTGCATCACGCCGGCGATCGAGCCAGGCCGGCTGCCGGACGGTGAGGCCGAGCGAGCGGCGGAAGACGAGCCAGGTGTCGTGGAAGACGCGCATCGGAGACCCTTTCGGAGCTGGGGGGACGCTCAGGCGGCCGTGTCGCGCAGCGAGCGGCCGGTCTGGCGGAGGAAGACGTCGTCGAGGCTGGGGCGGTGGAGGGCGAGCGACTGCGGGGCGAGGCCCTGGCCGTCGAGGATGCGCAGGACGAGCGGCAGGCTGGCCTCGCCGTCGTCGACATAGAGGCGGACCGTGCCGTCGGCGAAGCCGGCCTCGCGCACGAAGGGCTGGGCCGCCAGGAGCTGCGCCACCAGCTCGCCTTGCCGTCGACGCCGATCGTCACGACGTCGCCGGCGACCGCGCGCTTGAGCTCGGGTCCGGTGCCCTCGGCGACGATCCGGCCGTGGTCGATGATCGCGAGGCGGTCGCACAGGGCGTCGGCCTCGTCGAGGTAGTGGGTCGTGAGGAAGACGGTGGTGCCGGTCGCGCGCAGGCGCCGGACCTCGTCCCACATGCGGGCGCGGGCCTGGGGGTCGAGGCCGGTGGTGGGCTCGTCGAGGAACAGCAGGCCCGGGCGGTGGACCATGCCGATGGCGACGTCGAGGCGGCGGCGCATGCCGCCGGAGTAGGTGTCCGTCGGGCGGTCGCCGGCGTCCGCGAGGTCGACGGCCGCGAGGAGCTCGGCCGCCCGCTCGTGGGATGCGGCCCCGTGACATCCCGAACAGGCGGCCCTGCATGACGAGCTCGCCGCGGCCGCTCATCCGCGGGTCCGAGCCGCCGCTCTGGGCGACGTAGCCGATCCGCCGGCGGACCTCCTCGGGGTTGCCGGCGACATCGAGGCCCATCACCCGGGCCATGCCGCCCGAGGGCGGCAGGAGCGTGGCGAGGATCCGCAGGGTCGTGGTCTTGCCGGCGCCGTTGGGGCCGAGGAAGCCGAAGATCGGCCCGGCCTCGACCCGCAGGTCCACGCCGGCGACGGCCTCGATCTCGCCCTTCTTGCCAAACGTGCGGCGCAGCCCGCGCGTCTCGATGACGGGCTCAGTCATGGCTCGCAGGCGTCCCGGGCCGCATAGAAGATGCCGAGGACGAAGGTGCTGATGACGCCGCCCGGGACGAGCAGCGGCCGGGCGAAGAACCCGAGCACGAGCAGGAAGGTGATCCAGATCCCGGGCGCGACGATGTCGGCCTGTTCTCTCGTGAGGTGCACGGTCGGTGCCTCCAGTGCGGTAGCCTTGCGGATGTCAATCGGCTGCGCTAGCATTTCTCTGCGCTGTGCAGATACTAGCCTGACGAGGAGCCACCGTGTCAAGCCCCGAATTCACCCGGGACGAGCTGGTCGCCGCGATCCTCCGCGTCACCGGCCGACATCGCGACCCGCAAGGTGGCCTACGCGCAGGCCGTGGCGGAGCGGCTGGGCCTGGCGGCGACCGATGTCGACGTGCTCACCGCGCTGGCCCTCGAGGGCGCCATGCCCGTCGGCCGGATCGGCGAGCTGACCGGGCCTCACGACCGGTGCAACGACCCGCATGGTCGACCGCCTCGAGCAGGCGGGCTTCGTGCGCCGTGTCGCCGACCCGGCCGACCGCCGGCGCGTCATCGTCGAGCCGGCAGGCGAGCGGGCGTCCGCCGTCGCCCGCGCGTACGAGCCCCTCGAGGCGGCGGGGCGGCGCGCCCTGGAGGCCCTCGACGACGCGGCCCTGCGCCGGTCCACGCGTATCTCGCGGCCTTCGCGGCCGGCATCCCGTCCGGTGCGGCGGCCCGGGGGGACCGCCGGCCATGGCGGCGCCGGACGGCCAGCGTGGGCGCCCCCGTCGCCTCGGCGACGGCAGGCCGGCTCGTGTTCGTGACCGGGCGCCCCGGGCGTGACCATCGGCGCCGCGACGGACCTCGGCGCGGAGCTCTACCGGGCCCGATTCAGCGGCGCGATCCCGAGCGCCCGCGTGCGCGACGGCGTGGTGACGATCCGCTACCCGCGCTTCGCCTGGTTCGACTGGCGGGCCCGCGTCGGCGACCAGTTCCTGAACGCGTCGGCGCACTGGAACCGCGACGCCACCGAGCTGCGGCTCAACGCCGCCCTGCCGTGGTCGATCGAGCTGCGCGGCGGCGCGACGGCGCTGCCGGGCGACCTGCGCGGCCTGCGGCTCGAGCCGTCGACCTCAAGGGCGGCGCAGGCTCGGTCAACCTCACGCTCGGGGCGCCGGCCGGGATCGTCCGGGTGCGGATCCGGGGCGGCGTGGGCGACGTGCTGGTCGCGCGGCCGGCCGGCACCCCGACGGTGCTGGCGTCCATGGCGGCTACCGCAAGGCGACCCTCGACGGGGTGGCGGCGTGGAGCCCGGGACGGATCGCGACACCGGGGCCGAGACGGCCGCCGACCGGCTCGAGATCGAGGTGCGCGGCGGCGCGAACCGGGTCACCGTGCCAGGGGTCGGAGCGGCCGGACCGCGGCTACGCGTTGTGCGTTGCGCACAAGGTTTGGGCATCCCGCTGGGGCAGACCGCACGGTTCCGGCCATCGCGCCACCGGACCCCGAACGGCAACCCAACGATCACTCCCACGGTGCCTGCCCCGGCTGATCGATTGCGTAGCGTTCCGCCCCCCACCCCACGAGCGGGTGCAGGCGGAGAGCAGCCGTGGCCCAGACCCGTACCCTGTACGAGCCGTCCACCGAGCACGACGCGTGCGGCTTCGGGTTCGTCGCGGACCTGGCCGGGCGGCCCTCCCACGCCATCGTGCGCGACGCGCTGACCGTCCTGTGCAACCTCGAGCACCGCGGCGCGAGCGGGTCCGAGGCGAACACGGGCGACGGCGCCGGGATCCTGGTCGCGCTCCCCCACCGGTTCCTGGGCATCGCCGCCGCCGAGGCCGGGATCGCGCTTCCCGACCGCGGGCTACGGCGTCGCCCAGGTCTTCCTGCCACGCGACGAGACCAGCCGCGCCGGCGCCGGTCGAGCGCTTCGAGGCCGCGCTCGCGGGCGAGGGCCTGGCGCTCCTGGGGTGGCGCGACGTGCCGGTGGACCCGACCGGCGTCGGCGCAGACCGCCCTGCGCCAGCCAGCCGGTGATGGTCCAGGCCTTCATCGCCCGGCCGGCGGACCTCGGCCCGGGCCCGGACGGCGACCTCGCCTTCGAGCGCCGGCTCTACGTGGCCCGGCGGCTCATCGAGAAGGCGGTCGGACGCAGCGCCCTGCCCGGGCGCGACGACTTCTACATCCCCTCGATGTCGTGCCGGACGATCGTCTACAAGGGAATGCTCAACGCGTCGCAGCTGCTGACGTTCTACCCGGACCTGCTGGACGAGGCCTTCGAGAGCGCCATCGGCCTCGTCCACTCGCGCTTCTCGACCAACACCTTCCCGTCCTGGTCACGCGCCCACCCGTACCGCTACATCAGCCACAACGGCGAGATCAACACCCTCCGCGGCAACGTCAACTGGATGTTCGCGCGCCAGTCCACGTTCCGCTCGTCCGTGTTCGGCGACGACCTCGCGAAGATCCTCCCGGCCATCGACCTCGACGGGTCGGACACGACGATCTTCGACAACGTGCTCGAGCTGCTCCACCTGTCCGGCCGGAGCCTCGCCCACGTGATGATGATGATGGTCCCCGAGCCCTGGAGCCGGGACCCGTCGATGTCCCCCGAGCGGCGCGCATTCTACGAGTACCACTCGTGCCTGATGGAGCCGTGGGACGGCCCCGCGTCGCTCGCGTTCACGGACGGCATCCGCGTCGGCGCGACGCTCGACCGCAACGGGCTCCGGCCCGGCCGCTACTGGGTGACCCGCGACGGGCGCGTCGTGATGGCGTCCGAGGCCGGCGTCCTGGACATCCCGCCCGAGGACGTGATCGCCAAGGGCCGCCTCCAGCCCGGCCGGATGTTCCTGGTGGACACCGCCGAGGGCCGGATCGTCCCCGACGACGAGCTCAAGGCCGCGATCACCACCGCCCGGCCGTACGAGCGCTGGGTCCGCGAGTCGCTGGTCGCCCTCGAGGACCTCCCGGCGCCCGCCTCGGTGATCGGGCCCGACCACGAGACCGTCCTGCGCCGCCAGGAGGTGTTCGGCTATACGACCGAGGACGTGCGCCTGATCATCAGCGAGATGGCTGCGACGGGCGCCGACCCGATCGGCTCGATGGGCAACGACGCCCCGCTGGCCGTCCTCTCGGAGCGCCCGCAGCTCCTCTACAGCTACTTCAAGCAGCTGTTCGCGCAGGTCACGAACCCGCCGGTCGACGCGATCCGGGAGGAGATCATCATGGCCACGGACCGCTCGATCGGGCCCGAGGCCAACCTGCTCGAGCCCGGTGCGGACGCGGCGCACCAGGTGGCGCATCCCGTCGCCGGTCATCTCCAACGCGGAGCTCGAGAAGATCCGGGCGCTCGACGGCGGGCCGGCCAGCCACGGCTTCCGGACGATCACGCTGCCGATCCTGTTCAAGGTCGCGGACAACGGCGCCGGCCTGCGCCGCGCGATCGAGGACCTCCGCCGCCAGGCGTCGGAGGCGATCGCGGAGGGCTACAACCAGGTCATCCTGTCCGACCGCGGCCACAACGAGACCGACGCGCCGATCCCCGCGCTCCTCGCCGTGTCGGCCGTCCACCACCACCTCGTGCGGGCGGGGACGCGGGGACGCGTGGGCCTCGTCCTGGAGTCGGGCGAGCCGCGCGAGGCCCACCACTTCTGCCTGCTGATCGGGTACGGGGCGTCGGCGATCAACCCCTACCTCGCCTTCGAGACGATCGACGACCAGGTGCGCCTGGGGGTCATCCCCGGGCCCTACGAGGAGGCCGAGCACCGCTACCGCAAGGCGGCGACCAAGGGCGTGATCAAGGCGATCAGCCGGATGGGCATCAGCACCGTCCACAGCTACCACGGCGCCCAGGTGTTCGAGGCGATCGGCCTCAACCGGGACTTCGTCGACGAGTACTTCACGTGGACCCCGACCCGGATCGGCGGCATCGGCATCGAGGTCGTGTCCAAGGAGGTCAAGGCCCGCCAGGACCGCGCCTATCCGCCGCGCCGGCCGATCGTCCACACCCAGCTCCCGCCCGGCGGCCAGTACCAGTACCGCGCGGACGGCGAGAACCACCTGTTCAACCCGCTGACGATCCACACGCTCCAGAAGGCGGTCCGGACCGGCGACTACGCGACGTTCAAGGACTACACGTCGCTGGTGGACGACCAGAGCACCCGGCTGGCGACCCTGCGCGGGCTCCTGGAGCTGCGGCCGGCCCTCCGTCCCGTGCCCATCGACGAGGTCGAGCCGGTCGAGACGATCGTGCGCCGGTTCAAGACCGGCGCCATGAGCTACGGCTCCATCTCGGGCGAGGCGCACGAGGCGCTGGCGATCGCCATGAACCGCATCGGCGGCAAGTCCAACACCGGCGAGGGCGGCGAGGACCCGGCCCGCTACGAGCCGATGGCCAACGGCGACTCGAGGAACAGCGCGATCAAGCAGGTCGCCTCGGGCCGCTTCGGCGTCACAGTCCGAGTACCTCGTCAACGCCCGCGAGCTCCAGATCAAGATGGCCCAGGGCGCCAAGCCGGGCGAGGGCGGCCAGCTGCCCGGCTCCAAGGTCTACCCGTGGATCGCGAGGACCCGGCACTCCACGCCGGGCGTGGGCCTCATCTCGCCGCCGCCGCACCACGACATCTACTCGATCGAGGACCTCGCCCAGCTCATCCACGACCTCAAGAACGCCAACCACCAGGCGCGGATCAGCGTGAAGCTGGTCGCCGAGGTGGGCGTGGGCACGGTGGCGGCGGGGGTCGCCAAGGCGCACGCGGACGTGGTCCTGATCTCCGGCCACGACGGCGGGACGGGCGCCTCGCCGCTGACCTCGATCAAGCACGCGGGCGTGCCCTGGGAGCTGGGCCTCGCGGAGGCCCACCAGGTGCTGCTGCTGAACGACCTCCGGAGCCGGATCGTGGTCGAGGTCGACGGGCAGCTCAAGACCGGCCGGGACGTGGTCGTGGGCGCGCTGCTGGGCGCCGAGGAGTTCGGCTTCGCGACCGCGCCGCTCGTGTCCCTGGGCTGCGTGATGATGCGCGCCTGCCACCTCAACACCTGCCCGGTCGGGCGTCGCGACGCAGGACCCGGAGCTGCGCAAGCGGTTCGCCGGCGACCCGCAGCACGTCGTCAACTTCATGCGCTTCATCGCGCAGGAGGTGCGCGAGCACATGGCGCGCCTCGGCTTCCGGACGGTGGACGAGATGATCGGCCGGTCGGACCGCCTGGAGATGCGCCCGGCGCTCGACCACTGGAAGGCGCGCGGCCTGGACTTCAGCCGGATCCTCGCCGTGCCCGACGTGCCGGGCTCCTACGAGGGCCGCCGGACGAAGGCCCAGGAGCACGGCGTGGAGCTGTCGCTGGACGCGACCACGCTCCTCGAGCTGTGCCGGCCGGCGCTCACGGAGGGCCTGCCGGTCCGCGCCGAGCTGCCGATCCGGAACGTGAACCGGGCGACCGGCACGATGCTCGGCTCCGAGATCACCCGCCACTGGGGCCGCGCCGGGCTCCCGGACGACACGATCAGCCTCACCTTCCGGGGCTCGGCCGGGCAGAGCTTCGGCGCGTTCATCCCGCGCGGCCTGACGCTGCGCCTGGAGGGGGACACGAACGACTACGTCGGCAAGGGGCTGTCGGGCGGGCGGATCATCGTGGCGCCGCCCGAGGCTCGCCGTTCGTCGCCCACGAGAACGTCATCGCCGGCAACGTCGCCCTGTACGGGGCCACCGGCGGCGAGGCCTTCATCCGGGGCATCGCCGGCGAGCGCTTCGCCGTCCGCAACTCGGGCGCCACCGCGGTGGTCGAGGGCGTCGGCGACCACGGCTGCGAGTACATGACCGGCGGCCGGGTGCTGGTCCTGGGCCGCACCGGGCGCAACTTCGCCGCCGGCATGTCCGGCGGGCGTGGCCTGGGTCTACGACGTGGACGGCGGGTTCGCGGCGCGCTGCAACCCGGAGCTGGTCGGCCTCGCGCCCCTGGACGCGCGACGAGGACGGACGCGGCGGCCGTGCGCGAGCTGCTGGAGCGCCACCGCGATCTCACCGGGTCCGAGCGGGCCGCCGAGCTGCTCGCGGACTGGCCGGCGAGCGCGGCCCGGTTCGTGCGGGTCATCCCGCACGACTACCGGCGCGTGCTCGACGCGCAGGCGCGGATGCGGGCCCAGGGGCTCAGCCCCGAGGAGGCCGAGATGGCCGCCTTCGAGGAGAACGCGCGGGACCTCGCGCGCGTCGGCGGCTCCTGATGGGCAGGCCGACCGGGTTCATCGAGATCGCGCGCCGGTCCCAGCCCTGGCGGCCGCCGCTGGAGCGGATCCACGACTGGAGCGAGGCGCACCCGCACCTGTCCGAGGGCGAGCTCGCGGACCAGGGCGCGCGCTGCATGGACTGCGGCATCCCGTACTGCCACACGGGGCTGCTGATCAGCGGCATGGCCTCGGGCTGCCCGATCAACAACCTGATCCCCGAGTGGAACGACCTCGTCTACCGCGGCCAGTGGCGCGAGGCCGCGATCCGCCTCCACCGGACCAACAACTTCCCGGAGTTCACGGGCCGCGTCTGCCCGGCGCCCTGCGAGGGCTCGTGCACGGTGGGCATCAACGGCGACCCGGTGGCGATCAAGACCATCGAGCAGGAGATCGCCGACCGGGCCTGGGACGAGGGCTGGATCACGCCCACCCCGCCGCTCTCGCGGAGCGGGAGGACGGTCGCCGTCATCGGGTCGGGTCCGGCGGGTCTCGCCGCGGCGGACCAGCTCAACCGGATGGGCCACCTGGTCACCGTCTTCGAGCGGGCCGGGCGCATCGGCGGGCTGCTCATGTACGGCATCCCGAACATGAAGCTCGACAAGGACGTCGTCGCGCGCCGGACCGCGCTCATGGAGGCCGAGGGCGTCAGCCTTCCGGACCGGCGTGACGGTGGGCGCCGACATCTCGGCCGAGGAGCTGCTCGCGACGTGCGACGCGGTGGTGCTCGCCACCGGCTCGACGGTGGCCCGCGACCTCGCCGTCCCGGGCCGCGAGCTCGGCGGCATCCACCTCGCCATGAGCTTCCTGCGCGGCAACACGCGGCGGCTGCTGGACGGCGGGGCGGATGCCGAGGCGCCGATCGACGCGGCGGGCAAGGACGTCGTCGTCATCGGCGGCGGCGACACCGGGACCGACTGCGTGGGCACCGCGATCCGCCAGGGCGCCCGGAGCGTCCGCCAGCTGGAGCTGCTCGCCCGGCCGCCCCTGGAGCGCGCGCCGCGACAACCCGTGGCCCGAGTGGCCCAAGGTCTACAAGATGGACTACGGCCAGGAGGAGGCCGCCGCCCTGTGGGGCGAGGACCCGCGGCGCTACTCGACCACGACCCGCCGGTTCATCGGCCGCAACGAGCATGTCGCGTCGGTCGAGATCGCCGACATCAGCTGGCAGCCCGGCCCCGACGGGCGCGTCGCGATGCGCGAGGTCCCGGGCACCACCCAGGTGATCCCCGCCGACCTCGTGCTGCTCGCCCTGGGCTTCACGGGCCCGGAGCCGGCCCTGCCCCGGGCCTTCGAGTGCGAGCTGGACCCGCGCGGCAACGTGCGCACCGGCGAGGACCGGATGACGACCGTGCCGGGCGTGTTCGCCGCCGGCGACTGCGTCCGCGGCCAGTCGCTGGTGGTGTGGGCCATCCGCGAGGGCCGCGCCGCCGCCGAGGGCGTGGACCGCTACCTGGCGCGCGCGGTCTAGCGCCCGTCCAGACCCGCGCGCCGCGCCCGTGGGACCCGAGGGGGAAGCCTAGTTCGCGCTTCCGGGGAGGCTCTGCCGATCCACCGCGAACGGCGCCAGTCGTGCGCCCAGCAGCCGCAGCTCGCGGTCCAGGAGCTGGTCGAGCGCACGCAGCCGCTCATCCGCGCTGGCGGCCTCGAGCAGCGTCTGCCGGCGCCCGGCGTCCACCTGGACGATCCCGGACAACAGGTAGGACAGCGCGCTCGGATCGTCCGGGATCCGCAGGGCCGCCCGGGTCGCCTCCGCATCGTCCATGGGAACCGGTCGGGCGTCCGTCTCGACGAGCGGCACGTCGTCGAGATCGCGGGCTCGTCACCCTCGTCCGCCTCGACCTCCATCTGGACATCGATCGGTTCCGCCGTCTCGCCGTCCCTCGGCTGGAGCAGGCGGAGGTAGTCCACGAACCGGCGGGTGACCCGGCCGGCGAGCTCGTCTGCGGCCGCGCTCGCGCCCGTTTCCGGCTGATCCGGATAGGGATCCACCTCGGCCACCAGGTACGGCTCGCTGTCCGATCGGACCTCGCGCACCACGAACCGCCCGGTCCCCACCGCGAGCAGGTCCCAGCGCCCGTCCGGGTACCGGCTGGCCTCGCGGATCTCGGCGAAGGTGCCGACCCCCGCGATCGCGAGCTCCCGGGCGGTCCCGTCCACGGGTGCGACCTCGCTCCCCTCGCGGATCAGCACCACCCCGAACGGCGCGGACGCCTCGAGGCAGCGCCGGACCATGAGGCGATAGCGGTCCTCGAAGACGTGCAGCGGCAGGGCGATGCCCGGGGCAAGCACGGTGTGGAGCGGGAAGAGCGGGATCTGCATGGCTCGGGATCCGGTCGGGGGGTCGCGCGGCCGGCCGGGTCCCGGCGCGTTCCAGCCTACGTCAGACGCACCGTTCAGGCGTAACGCCGGCGGCTCTGGGGAGCCGACGGCGGACGAGCAGCCCGGGGTCAGGCCCCCGGCCGACCGTCAGTGGGAGCAGGAGCGCGCCGTGCCCGCGTCCTCGGCGGTGCGGAACGACGAGCCGCAGCCGCAGCCCGAGACCGCGTTGGGGTTGTTGACCGTGAAGCCCGCGCCCATGAGCGTGTCCACGTAGTCGATCTGGGAGCCCTTGATCAGCGGCACGCTGTTGGTGTCGATGTAGACGCGCACGCCGTTGGCCGGAGGACGTTGTCATCGGCGGTCGGCTGGTCCTCGAGCATCATCCCGTAGCGGTAGCCCGAGCAGCCGCCGGAATAGACGTACACGCGAAGGCCGATCTCCGGGCTCGCCTCGTCCTTCGTCAGCTCGGCCAGCTTCGAGGCGGCGGCATCGGTGAGCGAGACGACCGTCGGCGTGGCGTCGATCATGGAAACGGTCTCCTTCGGGGGTCGCTGGCTCCGCACCGGCCCCGGTGCGCGAACAGGGGCGATCGTACGCACCGCAATGGATTTCGTCCAGCACCTGCGCGAAAACTCTTCCCTGGACCCGATCCCGAGCCCCAGGATGGGCGGGGCTTCAGCCCTCGACGCGCTCCACGATCGTCGCGATGCCCTGGCCCACGCCGATGCACATGGCCGCGAGCCCGTAGCGCCCGCCCGTGCGCCGCAGCTCGTGGACCAGCATCGTGGCGAGACGGGCGCCGGATGCGCCAAGCGGGTGACCGAGTGCGATGGCCCCGCCGTTGGGGTTCACGCGCGCCGGATCGAGACCCAGCTCATCCATGCACGCGACCGACTGGCTCGCGAACGCCTCATTGAGCTCAACGATGTCCAGGTCCGCGACCGTGAGCCCCGCGCGCGCGAGCGCCTTGCGGATCGCCGGGACAGGCCCGATGCCCATCACGTCCGGGTGCACGCCGGCGACGGCGGTCGTGACCACCCGAGCCATCGGCCGGAGGCCAAGCTCGCGGGCATGGCCGGCCTCGGCCAGCAGGAGCGCCGCCGCTCCGTCGTTGATCCCGGAGCTGTTGCCGGCCGTGACGGACCCGCCGGCCCGGAAGGCCGGGCGCAGCGCGGCCAGCGCGGCGGCGGTGGTGTCGGGCCGCGGGTGCTCGTCACGATCCACCACCGTGACGGCGCCCTTGCGCCCCGGGACGGAGACCGGCACCAGCTGATCGGCGAACCGCCCGGCCTCGATCGCCGCGGCGGCGCGGCGCTGGCTCTCGAGCGCGAACGCATCCTGCCGCTCGCGGCTCACGGTCCACTGGTCCGCGACGCGCTCGGCCGTCTCGCCCAGCGAGATCGGCGGGTAGGCGCCTGCATGGCCGGGTTGACGAACCGCCAGCCGAGCGTCGTGTCCTCCATGGCCGCGGCGCCGCGCTCGAAGGCAGCCTCGGCTTGAGCATCACGTACGGTGCCCGGCTCATCGACTCCACGCCGCCGGCGATGAACAGCGACCCGTCGCCGGCGCCGATCGCGTGCGCGGCGGTGTTGACGGCCTGGAGCCCGGACCCGCACAGGCGGTTGACGGTCTGACCTGCCACCTCGACCGGCAGCCCGGCCAGCAGGGCGGACATGCGGGCGACGTTCCGGTTGTCCTCGCCGGCCTGGTTCGCGCAGCCGAGCACGACGTCCTCGACGCCGGCCGGGTCGATGCCGGTCGGGCCACCAGCGCCCGGATGACGAGGGCCGCGAGGTCGTCGGGGCGGACGGTGGCGAGGGCGCCGCCATAGCGGCCGATGGGGGTGCGGACGGCGTCGATGATCCACGCGTCCAGGATGGGTCGGCCGATGGGGAGGACCATGCGCTGATTGTAGAAGGAGTGAGGTGGTGGGCTACACTGCCCACGGGACGCCAGCCCGGGGGCTATGGCGCGCCCGGGTGTCGGCGATGGCTGCGACGCACGTGTCAGCGTGCCGTGTCGCGCGCACGAACCTTGCCCATGCCCCCGCATGGCCGCCGGCGCCTGCCGGGCGGCAGAGGACGATCGGGTGGCATGAGCGCAGGCATGCGGTCGGGGCAGCGCACCGGCTGGCCGGTGCGTGTCGCCGCGCTCGCGACCGTTTCAGGATCGGAATGTCCTTGTGAATCAACTGCTCCTGAAGATTGATCGTGTGCGTCGAGATGATCGCTTTCTTGTGCTGCTCGAGCGCAAAGAGCGTCGCGGGCACGAGGTAAGCGAGCGATTTGCCCACGCCGGTGCCGGCTTCCACGACGAGGTGCCGTTCCTCTTCGAGCGCGCGCGCCACGGCCACCGCCATCTCCTGTTGTTGCGGCCGGTATTCGAAGTTGCGCGCTTTGGCGAGGAGACCGCCCGGCGCAAAAATCGTCCGCACCCGCTCGACAAAATCGCTCCCGAGAGAATCTTTGAGGGCAATCATGCCGCGTAGAGCTTACGCGGAAATCCGAAATCCGAATCTCGAAATCCGAAACAAGCACGAAATTCAAAATCCGCAATGTCCAAAACTTCCGCGGCCGCGCCCGGCGGTCTGGAATTTTGATCGTTTGGCTATTCGGATTGGAAAGCCCGGCCTCATCTTCGATTTCGTTACGGGTTTCGGATTTCAAAGTGGCCGTTGCTTCGATCGTTACGGCGATATTCGATATTCGGTTTTTCCCAATGAGACTGCTCGACCGCTACATCATCCGGAATTTTTTCCAGCCCTACACTTATTGCATTCTGGGCTTTCTCTCCATTTGGCTCATCTTCGACATCAGCGACAACAGCTCGCAAATCTTTGACGAACACGTTTCCCTCCTCGCCGCGGCCCAGTTTTATGCCGGGCAAATTCCCCAGGTCCTCGTCATTCTCCTGCCGGTGGCGCTTCTTCTCGCGCTCCTCTTTTCGTTAGGCCGGATGTCGCGCGCGAACGAGATCGTCTCGATGCTGACCGCCGGGGTGAGTGTGCCGCGAGTCATTCTCCCCTTGCTCGTGATCGGGCTCCTCACCACCGGCGTCACCCTGGCTCTGAACTACTCGCTCGCGGCGCATGCCGAACTGGCGCGCAAAGCGTTCTTTGACGACATCAACCGCGGCAAGCGCGAGATCGTCGTGAGCGGCCAGGTCTTTCGCAATCGGACGGACGATCGCACCTGGTTCATCTCCCGCTTTCGCCCGGGCCGGAATAAATTCGACGGGGTCCAGATCGTGCAGCAGGACGCGAACGACAACATCGTGCGCAATTATCTCGCGACCGAGGCCTTCTACGAGCCGGCCCAAAAGGCCTGGCGGCTGGAGCGGGCCAAGGTGGTCAATTACGACGCGAAGGGGAACATTACCGACGAAAAAATGATGCGGCGCCTAACGATCACGGGCTGGAGCGAGACGCCCTATCGTTTGGGGAGCGCGAATGTGCGGCCGGAATTTCTCGGCATCTCCGAGTTGCAGGATTACCTGCGCTTCAATTCCGATTTTCCCGAGGCGCTCCTCGCTCCTTTTCGGACGCATTTGCAGTATCGCTGGGCTTTGCCCTGGACCTGTTTCGTGGTCGCGATAATGGCCGCACCGCTCGGGATCGGTTTTTCCCGGCGCGGCATTCTCTCCAGTGTGGCAGTCGCGATCGGCCTCGTCTTTTCCATGAATTTTTTGACCCACCTGTTTCTCGCCCTCGGGGAAGGCGATCGCGTCTCGCCCTTCGTCGCGGCCTGGACGCCGAACCTGATTTTTTTCGTGATCGGGCTCTACCTCCTGCGTCTCCGCGCGACCAATCGCGATGCGCCCAGCTTTAATCCGGCGCGGGTCTGGCGTAAGTTGCGCGCCTCATGAATCCGTTAGGCGACGAATGGTCTATCCAACACCGCGCGGAAGCTTGCGCCGCGACGGGCCGGCCTTTCGCCGAGGGCGAAAATTTTTACACCCTCCTCTTCCGCGAGGGCAACGGCTTTCGGCGGCAGGATCTGAGCGAGGAAGCGTGGAGTCAGCGGAACGACAACCTGCGGCCGTTTTCCTTCTGGCGGACCCGCTTCGAGCCGCCGCCGGCCGCGCCGCCCGATCCGCTCCCGAAGGAAAATGCCGAGGAACTTTTCCGCCGTCTCGTTGCGGCTGGGGATCGTGCCAACGCCAACGCCTGCTACGTCCTCGCCGCCATGCTGGAGCGGAAACGCATCTTGAAACAAATCCAGGCCGAGAGCGACGAGCAGGGCCGCGTCCTCATCTACGAGCACGCCAAGACCGGCGACGTCTTCGTTGTGCCGGACCCGCAACTGCATCTCGACGAACTGGAGCCGGTGCAAAACGAAGTCGCGCGGCTGCTCCAGGATAGCGCCGCGCTTGCCTAACGAATCATGCTTCCCTGGTTTTCCAACGGGTCTTTCCCGCTTTATCTCGCGCCGATGGCGGGCGTGTCGGATAAAATTTTCCGTCAACTCTGCAAAGAGCGCGGCGCCGATGTCCTCGTGACCGAGTTCGTCTCGTCGGAAGGCGTTTTCCGGCGCAACCATCGGACCCGCGGTTATCTCGATTTCGATCCGGTCGAGCGGCCAATCGGGGTGCAGCTCTTTGGTGGAAATGCCGAGCACATGGCGGACGCGGCGCGGCAGGTGGTCGATTGGGTGCAGCCGGATTTCATCGATCTCAATTTTGGCTGCCCGGTGAACAAGGTGGTGGCGAAAAACGGCGGGTCCGCTTTGCTGAAGGATTGCCCAACCCTCAGCCGAGTCGCGGAAGCGGTCGTTAGGGCGGTGAGTCCGCTCCCGGTTACGGCCAAGATCCGGACCGGCTGGGATGAGGCCACGATTAATGCGCCGGAAGTGGCGAAGATTCTGGAGTCGTTAGGCATTGCCGCGGTCGCGGTGCACGGGCGGACGCGCGCGCAGGGTTATTCCGGCGCGGCGGACTGGGCTTTGATCGCGCAGGTCGCCGCCGCCGTTTCCATTCCCGTGATCGGGAACGGCGACCTTTTCAGCGCCGCCGACGTCGCGCAGCGGCGTCGGGCAACGGGCATCGCCGGAGCGATGATCGGACGCGCCGCGATGAGTTCGCCCTGGATCTTTTCCCAGACGAAACATTACCTCGCGACCGGCGAATTGCTGCCGCCGCCGGAGCCGGCCGAGAAGTGGGCGCTCATCCAGCGGCACTGCGAGCTGGCGGTGGAGGAATGCGGAATTGAAGACCTCGCCATGCGCTCGATGCGCGGCCGGCTCATGGCCTACTCCAAGGGAATGCCCGCGAGCAAAATGCTGCGGGAGAAGTTTCAGCATGTCTCGTCGTTAGGCGAAGTGGCGGAAATTGCGCAGACCCATCTGGCAACCTGCCTGGAAGCGGCCTAAATTCCCTCGTGTCCACCGTCCCGGCGCCGAACGGCGAAATCAAATTCAAGATCGGCAACGAGCGTCTCGTCAAAGTGACGGAGAACGCTTCGCGCAAACTCACTTCGCTCCTGCAAAAGCAGGGCCGCGCGCACGGCGCCTTGCGCGTGGCGGTGATCGGCGGCGGTTGTTCCGGGCTGCAATACAAAATGGATTTGGTCGATGGCCCGGCCAATCGCGACATCATGGTCGAGTCGCAAAATGTGCGCGTCGTGGTCGACCCGAAGAGCGCGCTTTTCGTCAGCGGCTCGGTTTTGGATTTCAGTGACGACCTGCAAAAAGGCGGTTTCAAAGTGACGAACCCGAACGCGGTCGCGCACTGTTCCTGCGGCGAGAGTTTTTCGGCATGACCGATTACTTCGCGCTTCTCGGGGAAGCGCGGCGGCCGTTTCTCGACCCGGAAAAGCTGAAGGAAAAATATTTCGCGCTCAGCCGAGTCGAGGCGCCGGGGGCGGAGATGAATGAGGCTTATCGCGTTTTGAGCGAGCCGAAATTGCGGCTCCAGCATTTGCTCAAGCTCGAAGGCGCCGATCTCGCGGCGGGTCGTCCGGTGCCGCCGGCAGTGGCGGAGTTGTTTTGGAATACCGGCGCCCTGCTGCGCGAGATCGAGCGCCTGCTTCTGCGTCAGGCGGAGACTACGAGCACGCTCGCGCGCGCCTTACTGCTGCCGGAACGCGCGAAATTGGAGGCGAAATTGCTTAGCCTGGAAAAGCAGTTGCGCGGCAAGTACGACGAAGCGCTAGCGGAGTTGGCCGGCTTGCCTAACGAACTGTCCGGGCTGATTGAGCGCTACGACACAATTTCCTATCTTACCCGCCTGCTTGAGCAGGTCGGCGAGAAGCGCCTGCGCCTGGAAATCGCCTAACGAGTGCGAGAAGCCCCGTCAAAGTGCCTAACTTTCAATTTGCGTTGCCAGATGTTTTTGCGAACATGTTCAAATGCTCACGCCCGGGCAGAAAAACATTCTGCAATTCATCCAGAACGAGCAGCGCGCCAACGGCCTGACCCCTAGCACGCGCGAGATCCAGGAACACTTCGGTTTCGCGAGCCAGACCTCGGTGATGCAATACCTCGCCGCGCTCGAGCGGAAAGGCTTTCTCCAGCGCCACGCTCGCAAAGCGCGCGCCCTCATCACCTCAGCGCCGAAAACGCGCGTCGTCGACATTCCAATCTACGGTGAAATTCCAGCCGGCATGGCGACGCTCTCCGAGGAGAACATCGAAGGCCACGTCGCGCTCGATCTCGATTCGCTGAACGCCTCGCGCAGCGCGCGCACTTTCGCCCTGCGGGTGCGCGGCGATTCCATGATCGGCGCGCACATTGTCGACGGCGACATCGTGATTCTGGAGGATCGGCAGACGGCAAGGAACGGCGATATCGTCGCGGCCTTGATCGATGGAGAAACGACTTTGAAGCGTTACGTGACGGAACGCGGCCGGCCCTATCTCAAAGCCGAAAACCCGCGTTACCCCGATTTGATTCCGGCGCGCGAATTGCGCATTCAAGGAGTAATGACTTCGCTCGTGCGCAAGCAGGCGAAAACCGCGCGCACGTAGTGGAGCGCGACGCGCTGTCGTCGCGAGCTTTGAAACACGCGATGACAGAGCATCGTGCCCCGACGCTTTCTGATACAGTCACGCCGTGCCCGCGCTCAACACTTATACCGTCCCGCTGACTTCCGCGCAGGTGACGGCGCTGCGCGATCTCGTCGACGAACTCGGTTTTACTTTTTCGCCGAAGCCCTACACGATTTTTTTCGCGCAGAAAAACAAGCTGAGCGTGGCGGTTTACGAGAAAGGTCCGAAGGTTCTGCTGCAAGGGAAGGGGATCGAAGATTTCGTCAGCTTCGAGCTGGAACCGAAGATCCTGGGGGAGGCGCGGCTCGGTTACGAGGAGGTGCATGCGCCGGAAATGTTCGAGCCGCACTTCGGGATCGACGAGAGCGGGAAGGGCGATTTTTTCGGCCCGCTAGTCATCGCCGGCGTTTACACCGATCGCCCGATCGCGAGGAGATTTTTGGAGAACGGTATCCAGGACAGCAAGCGCATCGGCTCGGATGCGAAGATTCACGCGCTTGCGAAAATGATTCGCGAAACCCCGGGCGTGGCTTTCGAAGTCATCCTGATCGGCCCGGAAAAATACAACGAGCTCTACGAGAAGTTCGATAACCTGAACGACCTGCTGGGCTGGGGTCACGCGCGCGTAATTGAAAATCTGCTCGCGAAACGGCCGGATTGTCCGCGCGCCTTGTCGGATAAATTCGCGGACGAGCGCGTGATCAGGAAAGCGCTGCTCCAGCATGGGCAGACGATCGAGCTGGAGCAGCGGACGAAAGCGGAATCCGATCTCGCGGTCGCGGCCGCCTCGATTCTGGCGCGGGAAGGCTTTATCGACTGGCTGGAGCGCAACGGGAAGCGCGCGGGGTTGGCTCTCGGCCGCGGCGTTTCCGCGCCGATCAAGGAAGCGGCTCGAAAAATCGTCGAGCAAGGCGGTCCGGACGCGCTGCGGAAATTCGCGAAAGTGCATTTCCGCACCGCGCATGAAATCGCTCCCGGACACTACGCCGCGCCTCCGCCCCGGCGCGCCTGGCGCAAATAAGTGCCTCGCTCTCGCGCCCTCCCGCCCCAATGGCAAACGGAGGCGCTGCGGCGGCAAGATTCCTGCTGTAAATCACAGGCTTTCGCACCAGTGGAAACTAGATTGCTCATTCTTAACGCCGATCCTGTTTTCCAGGACACCGCTCTCGCGTTCTTCGATGCGATGGCAAAGGTCGAGACTCGAATTGTGCGCAGCCTTTCCGAGGCGATCTACATTTTGATGCGCGAAGAGTTCGATCTCTTCGTCGTCGAAGGGGAGCCAGCGATCGCGATCGAGCAAGCGACTGATGCGCGCCAGCATTTTCCTTCGCTCGAAATTCTCTGCCTCTCCTCCGAGAAGCTCGAGGCCAGGCTGGAGTCGCAGGCGGAACAGCAGCACATCGCCGTTTTCACGACCGACGTTTTCGATCGGCAACTGCGGAAGCAATTAAGCCAGATCGTAGCCACGTTTGCGCATCGGACCGGGACGCCCGCCGAAGGGGTCGATCCGTGTCATTCTCTGGTCGGCAATCTCAATCAATTCTCCGCGGCAGAAGTCTTGCAGATGAGTTGCCTGGGTCAGCGGAGCGGGCGCTTCACTTTCAAGTCTGGCCGCGGCAACAGCGAAATCTACCTGCATCACGGAATCGTCCGACATGCGGTCTATGGGAGCCTGGAAGGCGAAGCGGCGGTCGCGGAAATTTTCCGCTGGCGCCAGGGCCGATTCTATTTCGAGGAGGGGATTATCAGCCAAATCCAAACCGTCGATCGGCCCTGGCCGCACTTGCTCATCGACAACCTGCAAAAACTCGATGAAACGGTCGAATTGGGCGGCGTCCCCGCAAAATCATGATTGATCCCGACCTGGAAACGGAGCTGCGGCTGCTCGCCCTCCAGACCGAGAGCTGGAAGAAATTGCAGAATTTCATTTCCTATGCGCTGGACAAGTCCAAGCCGATTATCTCCGTCGAGCAGGAACGGCTATTCACTGAGATCCGTGGCATTCTCCTGCAGGAAATCGAGCACGTTTTCGGCGAGCTCGACCTCGCGGAGGAGTTGACCGGCAAGGCGATGAACGTCCTCCGGCGCGCGACCTCGATTCGAGGGATGCGCGAGTTGTCGGGTGACGAGACGCGCCGCCTGGAGATGGATTGGAATGCCGTTTTCACGAAAATCGGCGTCGTCCAGGGACAGCTCAAAGCCCGCAAGAAGGAACTGCGGTCGCGCACGGCCTTCGGCGAGTCGCTTTCTCGAATCTTCGGATCCAAAGCGGCGCATCGCTAGAGTCGGTTGGGTCGAAACGAACTGCGGCGGAGTCTCTTCGGAGGAAATTCCGCTTTTACGGCGAATCGTTATTCTGCGATTTTATCCGATCAAGCGTGGGCCGGGCTGCGATTCTACTTTCAGAATGAGCAAGCTCACCAAGCGCGACATTGTCGTCTCCATCAGCAACAAAACCGGCATGGTCCAGCATCAGGTGTTCGATGTGGTCCAGCGCACTCTCGACGAAATCACCGACAGCCTGGCCCGCAACGTTGCGGTCGAGCTGCGCAATTTCGGCGTCTTTCAGCCGCGCCTGACGAAACCGCGTGTCGGCCGCAATCCCAACCAGCCGGGGAGCAGCTTCGTTATTCCTCCCCGGGCGACGGTAAAATTCAAAGCCGGCAAAATCATGCGCCAGCGGGTGGAAAAGCTTTCGCGGGAGATGAAGGAAGCGGAGCAACGCCAGCAAAATGGCGAGCAGCCGGAAAAGTCGCCCACCAATGGCGAGGCAGGCCGCTCCGTTTCACACTTGACCTAACGAGCCCCTCCCGGCGTTGGCGCGGCACCCATTCCAGCAGAGAGCTGCAAGCCGATTTTCACTCCGCCGTCGGGTGCCCGAAGAATTCGCTGGAAAGGACGAAATCCGCTTTGTGCCGATCGCGCGATTGAGCTAGACATCCAAATCTTTTATGAAAACTCCTCTGCGCCTTCTTCCGCTCCTCATCCTTGCTCTGGCCAGCCCAGCATGGGCCGGCTCCGAGATGGATGGCAAAGCTGCTGGCACCGCTACCGCTGCGACCACGGCCGAAACGGTTCCGCTCGACCTTTTCACATCCGAACACGCCTACATATTTGAGAGCGATCTCAACCACGGTGGCAGCTTCGGCAAACAGGCGGAGATTCAAAACGAGATCGAGTACGGACATCGCGTCCATCTCAGCGGCGATCTCTACGTGCATGTAGGGTTCGCTTACGATCGCTTTGATTTCGGGGGCACGGGCGCGCCCGTGCCGAATCATCTGCAATCCTTCTCCGGTGTCATCGGTATCGACGTCATGCATGGATCGGATGTGGGCGCCTTCATTCAGGTTCGGCCCGGCTTTTACACTCAGAATGATTTTGGGATTTCGTCGTTCGATATCCCGATCACGCTCGGTCGAATTTTCGTCCTTAGGCAGGACCAGCTTTACGTTTTCGCTGGCGCCAATGCCGCTTTCCTGCGCGGCGGTTACCCGGTCATCCCGCTGGTCGGCCTAATCTGGATACCGAGCGACCAATGGCGCGTTTCCGCAGTCCTGCCCGAGCCCAAATTGATTTACTCGCCGACCAAGAATCTTGATGTCTATCTCGGCGGGGAGATCGCCGGCGGCTCCTTCCGCACCGATACCAATGATAACATCACGCCCCACAAATTGAGTGGGGCACAGGTGGATTTCACCGATTACCGCGCCGGCCTCGGCCTCACCTACACGGTGAACTCGAGCTTTTCGGTCGACGCCGGGGCGGGCTATTCCATTCAACGGCACTTTGCCTTTCACCGTGCCGGCGAAAATTTTCGGACCGATCCTTCGCCTTTTCTCCGGTTGGAGTTGAAGGCGAGTTTCTAGGCGAATGCCGCGGTCGTTAGGGCGAAAACTGGGCGCAATCGCGGGCGCGCTCCTCATCGCGGCGGTCGCGCAAGCCGGGCCTCTCGAGGACCTGAGGTCGCTCTCGCAGCTTCCGCCGGTCGACCTGGCAAAGCTGAAGAGTGGCCAGATCACCACCCAGCGCGCCGCGGAGGGCGACTTCGCGCGCGGGATTTCGGTCGAAGCCGGTTATTTCATCCCCGCGCCGATCGCGGCGGTAGGCGAAAGGTTGCTGCACTGGGATCCGACCAAACATCACCAGCCTGGAACGCGACTCTACCGTGAGTACAGCTTGCCGTCTGCCGGGCAGGTTTTTCAATCGCTCCGCTTGGACCCATCAGTGCCCGACGATCGCTGGCTGCTCGATCACACCTACGACGTCGCGAATGGCGCGGCCGGCGCCGACCTGCATTTGACTCCGGCGGAGATCGCTCTCATTCGCAAGGGTGTTCCGCGGAAACGTGTGGCGTCTGCCCAGGCCCGCGTCGCCCGCGCTAACGATGCCTGGGGCGAAATCCTTCGCCGGCGCAGCGACAGCCTCGCGCACGGTGGCATCGCTGCCGTGGCGCCCTACGGCAGCGACCCATCCGTCTCGCCCGGCTCGGAATTTCGGGGATTGCTCAAGCTCAATCGATCAGCGGCCCAGCATTTTCGTTCGATCCTCGCGGTGAAGCCGCTCACCGGGAACGGTCCTTCCGCCGACGAAGCGGTTGGCTACTGGGAAACGTCGCTCGTCCGCGGCCACACCACGTTGCAGCTCGGCCTCTTCGCGGCCCGCAAGTCGGCCGACTCGTGGCAGCTTGTCGACTGCGTTTATTTTCCGACCGACACCTATTTCATGGCGTTGGATCTCTACCAGCTCTGGCCGGTGGAGGGCGGCACGCTCGTTTGGCAGGTCGATTTCGTTTCGGCGCCGTTCCGCAGTTATCTGGGTGGGGTCGATCGTTACATCGCCCGGAAACAGATGACCGAGGAGACGCTCGACACGATCAAAGCGTTCCGTGCGAGTTTCGGGAAGTAGCTTAAAAGGCCGCGCCTAACGAATCCGTGCAGGCGCGCTACCCAGATGAGCACTTGTCGCGCGCGTTGTCCGCAGCGCCGGAATCGGCGCCGCTTCGGGCCATGCCGCTCAGTCCGCTGAAACAGCGACGCTGCAGCACCGGCCTGCAGCTTGTGTTTTGCAGAACGGCGCCCGAGCTATTCCTGGATGCGCTTGAGGAGCAGCGCTGCGCCAAGGAAGGTGGCGATCGCTCCTATGAGCAGGAAGGCGAGATCGCTGGCGTAGAAGCTGAAATCGGCCCGGTAAAGATTCACCAGGCGAAAGGCGCGGCAAAAATGAGTCAACGGAAAACATTCCGAGAGATAGCGGATCGGGCGCGGCAGTTGCTCGAGCGGCGCAAAAGCTCCCGATAAGACGAAGACCGGGAGGAGAAAGAAAACCGAGAGCTGGATCGCCTGCGTCTGGGTGCGCGAGAAGGCCGAAATGAGCAGCCCCAGGCCTAACGAGAAAAGGAGGAAGAGGAGACAGATCACCCCGAGCATGGCCGGTTGATGGAAGACAACGTGAAAATGCCAGCCGGCCACGACCATCACGACGAGGATCATCAAGATCGAGATCGCGAGGTAGGGGATGATTTTCCCGATCACAATCTCGTTCCGCCGCAGCGACGTGACCATCAATTGATAAAGCGTCCCCGACTCGCGTTCCCGCGCGATCGTGCACGCGGTCAGAGTCACGGTCAGGAGCTGGAGAATAATCCCAATCACCCCTGGCACCACGTAATCGATGAAGCGCTCCTCCGGGTTATAGAGGACATGCTTTTTCACGTTCCATTGCGTCATCGAGGAGACGAATTCCTTGCGCACTTCGACCGGCAACTTCTTCGCCAGATCGATCACTCCTTCCGGAAGCGACTCCACCATCTCGTCGCGTTGTTCTTTCTGGAAATCGCCCAGGCTTTCCTGCACCCGACCTTCCAGTTCGCTCGCCGTGTTCGTGTCGGCGCCGTCGAGGTAGAGCGGCAGAGGCAGGGGATCGCCGTTCTTCAGGCTCGCGCCCCAGCCGGCGGGAATGATCAGCGCGGCCCGCACTCCTTCGCGAAGGAGATCGGGTTTCCCGCTCGTCGTATCGCTCTGTTTCCATTTAAAGCTCGTCGCCTTGAGCAGTTGCCTAACGAAAGCGTCGCTCAAGGGCGAATGATCCCCATTCTCGAGCAAAGCCGGCACATCGGTCGACGAAGTGCTCTCAAAAGCATGCCCGAAAATCAGCGTAAAGACCGGCGGCAGGATGAGGAGGAGCACGAGAATGCGCCAATCGCGATAGATATGGATGAACTCCTTCTTCGCCACGCTCCCGACCGCCTGAATGCTATAACGTCCTCTCATGGCAGTGCCGCCTTGTTCAGCATCGCGTCGTAACCCTGCGAGTAGGCTGTGAAGACGTCCTCCATATCCGGCTCCGCCCAGCGACGTCCATGCAACCGCAACTCGGGAAACGGCCATTCCCGCTCCCAGCTCTCGAGTAACTTCTCCGCCTCCGGCGAATAGATCCGCAGGTTCCCGCTCCGCAACGAGACCCCGAGTACTCCCGGCGTTTCCCGCAGCCTAACGAGTGCGGGCATGAGCGGTTTCACATCGAGTTCGAGCAGTTTCGCCTTGAAAGTCTCCATCAAAGCGCGCGGCGAAGCTTTCGCGAGGAGCCGGCCGTTATCGATAAAGCCGACATCGGTGCAGCGCTCCGCTTCGTCCATATAATGGGTCGTAACAAAAACCGTGATCCCGCTGTCGCTCAGGTCGTAGAGCAAATCCCACATCTGTTGCCGATGCACCGGGTCGAGTCCCGAGGTCGGTTCGTCGAGAAAAACGAGCGGCGGCTCGTGCACCAGGGCGCAGCCGAGCGCGAGCAGTTGCCGCATTCCGCCGGATAACTTGCCGGCAAACGCGTGCGGCCGATCGGCCAGGTCCATCTGCACGAGGAGCGCCTTGATCCGCGCCTCCATTTTGCCCGGCGGCACGCCGTAGGCCCCGGCGAAAAAACGCATGTTCTCCAGCACCGTCAGGTCCGGATAAAGGCTGAACTTTTGCGCCATGTAGCCGAAGCGCGCCCGCACCGCATAGCGCTCGCGCCAGACGTCGCCGCCCACGATCGAGGCGCGCCCCGAGGTGGGCCGCAGCAAGCCGCAGAGCATCCGCATCGTCGTCGTCTTGCCCGCGCCGTTCGCGCCGAGGAATCCAAAAATCTCGCCCCGCCCGATCCGGAGCGAGAGATCGTGCACCGCCGTGACATCGCCGAAGGTCTTCGTTAGGCCGTTGATCGAGACAATGGGTTCAGTCATCAGGTGCGCTTCCCACAGGAAAGCGCAGTCCGTTAGGCGGCGCAAACCGCGCGCCCGCCGCGTTGACATGCGATAATCCGTCGGAAACCTTCGCCAACGACATGAAAACACTCCCGCTTCTCCTGCTTCTTGCCCTGCCCGCCATCGCTCTGGCCGATCCTGCGAGCGAGCTGGCCAGTTTCTCCGTCTTCGGAAAAGTCGACCTCGCCGAGCTGGCCAAGGGCGACATTCAGACGGCCGCGAGCCCCCCGATGAACACGCCGCGTTATCTTTCGGTGCAAAGCTGCTTCGTCGTCGCGCAGCCGCCCGCGCAGGTGATCAAGGCGATGAAGCAATTCGACCCCACCGCTCATCGCGACCTCAAGGTTTACCTGCACTCCGACCTGCCGGCTGCGCCCTCAGCCGCTAATTTTTCGAAACTGAACAACCCGCCCGGCAACTCCGCCGTCAAGACCCTCAGCAGCGCGACGGAAAAAGTGGCGCCGACACTGCAGATCGGCCGGGCCGAGGCGCAGCAGCTCTCCGGCGGCAAAAAGGGCCTCGCTGCCTGGGCCGATATTCTCGCCAAGCGCGCCCACGATTTCGCGTCCGGCGGCGCGAGCGCGGAGGCCCCCTACGATCGCAGCGGCGCCGCCATCCAGCCGGCGAAGGAAATCTCCGGACTCGTTAGGCAACAAGGCGCGGTCAACAAACAGTTCAGCGGCTTTCTCGGCTCGACCGGCCTCGTCGGCGGCCGCGGCTCGCTCAAGCCCGATCTCTATTGGGAACTCCTCGAGGTGGAAGACGAAGGCGTCCTCACCCTCGGCGCATCCTACACTCGCGGCATGTCGGGCGGCGGTTATCAGGTGGCCGATGGCCTCTATTACGCGAGCGGAGGCTACTATGTCGCCCTGACCCTTTACCAGCTTTGGCCGGTCGAGGTCGGGGGTCATGCTGCCACTCTCGTTTGGCGGGGCGATTTCATTTCCGCGGCGTCGTTAGGCGAACTCCACGGGATCGAACGCATCGCCTCCGAGGGCGCGATGAAAAAGGATATTTCAAAGGCGGTCTCCGACTTTAAGCGCGAAGCTGGCCGATGAACCCACGCACCTTTCTCTCCGCCGGGTTCGTTTCTTCTGTGCTCGCCGCGAGCGCGCTCGCCGGGAGCGACAAGGAGGTCGTTAACGCCACGACCGCCGAGACGCCGCCACCGTTTCGCTTTTCCGGGGAATTTTCCGTCGAGCAATCCTACGTCGGCGACTCCGACGTCCGGCGCGAAAACCTCGACGTCAACGGCTTCAGCGAGCTCTACACCAACCTGCGCTTCGTCTACACCCCGCGGGTCAAATACGGCATCGTCCGGGCCGGAGCGGAGTTTGAGCGCTACTCCTTTGGCTTTTCCGAAGACGGCGGTCAGCAGCTCCCAAACAGCCTCCAGGCGGTCAACGCCATCGTCGGATTCGATACACGCTTCGGCGATTCTATACTCGTTAGGCTGGAAGCGCAGCCTGGCTTTTACGGCACCACCTTCGATCACTTCGATGGCGAACAATTCAACGTCCCCTTCATCCTTGGCGGCACCTACGTCTACAGCCCCGATCTCCAGTTCGTCCTCGGCGTCGGCGTCAATATTCAGGACCGGTTCCCCGTCCTCCCAGGCGGCGGTATTCGTTGGAAATTTGCTCCGCAATGGACCCTCGACGCCGTCCTCCCGACTCCGCGCCTCGAGTATTCACCGACGCGTGACCTCACCTTTTTCGTTGGCGCCGACATCAAGGCCAATACCTTTCGCGTGCCCGACGATTTCGGCGACAGCCATGGCGACACAGCGCTAAACAGCGCCTGGCTGAGCTACGAGGAAGTGCGCGCCGGCGCTGGCCTCGAGTGGAAACTCACCTCCTCGCTCACCCTCGCCTTCGAGGGGGGCTACGTCCCGTATCGCGTCTTCGATTACCACCGCACCGAAGTCCGCTACCATCACGAGAGCGGCGCGCCCTACGGTTCCGTGGTCTTCCGCGGGGAATTCTAGAGCGTGTCATGCACTTCAATCGTCGAGGTTGCCGGAGCGCGTCGCCTGTGGACGCTTCGCTCTGAGAAGCGCGGGTGTCGACGCGGCTAGCCTTATGGCGCCGAACCCGCGCCTCCCAGAGGGAGGCGTCTACAGGCGGTGCCCTCGCGGATCCGTTTCAAAGTCCAGGACACGCTGTGGCCCAGCAGTCGCCGCCACACTTCCTAATGCAGGTCGGTCGAGGCGATCGGAATCGCTGACGTCGTCCCGAGATAACGCACCGTCACTGTCGTCGCGTCGTGCGACACGATCGGGAGTTTCGTCCCCGGCTGCAGCACCACTTCGCCGTAGGGAATTTTCATCCGGACCGGCCGCGTCAGGATAACTGATTGCGGCAGCGC
The DNA here is from genome assembly GCA_963792775.1 of uncultured Verrucomicrobiae bacterium. Taxonomy (GTDB): domain Bacteria; phylum Verrucomicrobiota; class Verrucomicrobiia; order Chthoniobacterales; family UBA10450; genus Palsa-1392. Next base: position 27,216 of record CAWBXU010000006.1, read on the forward strand.
TGGAGTTCCACTTGGCGCCGCGATCGGATTCGGCGTCGTCGCCGGAACCGGTGAAACCGGTGGGGTTGTCGCCGCCGGCACTGTCGCTCCTTCGAGCGCTTCCATTTTTATCACTGGATGAATCTCCCAGGCCGTCGCGCGCCACGGTTGGTGGAATCCATTCGCCGCCACCGTCCCGATCGTGCTCCCGACGTCGGCCCGCCCGTTATGCTCGTCGTCCCACAGCAGATAACCGGTCACCCGGATCTTCCGCGCCGGGTGGCCGGTCGGCTCGATCGTTAGGTCAGGCGCGCGGATGAAGCCGGCCAGCGCCTGCAGCCGAATATTCTCCCGATAAATCGCGTTCTGTGTCCGCGGCGTGATCTCGCAAATGATCGGCGTCGGATCGCCCACCTGCGGTGCGTGCTCGAGCGGGTGGTCGAACACCTCAAGATGCCAGTCGTGAAAATCCACGCTCGCACAATTGGTCGTCTCCGGCGGCCCGGCATAGGCGAGCACGAGATACCCATCGAAAGAAACCATCTCTTTCTCCAGCGGTCCGAGCTGCTGGCGCGCCACCGCGCTGAGATCTTTCCGGCGCATGTTTTTCGTCAGCGCCTCGAACGCCGCCACGTGTTGGAGAAAGGCCACCATATCCAGCGACCGGACGGAAAATGTCGGGAGCAAGCTCGGAGCGGAGCGATTCTTCAGGCGATTGCGTTCCCGGCCATCCGGCGTTTTCGCCGTGCCTTCGGGCGAATCCCGGCAATCCCAATTCGAAAGCTCGATCTCCTTTAATTCTCGATCTTCCGAGATTCGTCGAGCCGGGTCCAAGGCAAGTCCGATCCCGAAGAGAGCAAGGAGCGCGGCCAGCCGAAGCAAACAAGCGAAGCGACCCATCCCGCGAGACTCTTCTCCGTCCCCGGTCGTTAGGCGAGCATTTTTCCGGCTTCCTCTTCCTTCGAGGCAAAGATGGCAGGATTCACGGACCGGCCCCACTGCACTCGTTAGGCGGACCGGATTACTCGCTTCTCCGGAAGCGCGATCACGAGAGACGGACCGCCGGCTCAGGCGAGACTTTTATCGAGCGCGCCGATCTTGCGCATCTGCGGCCATTTCAAGCCGACCGCGAGGACGACGAGAATGGTGCCGATTCCCCCCGCCACGACGGAAATGACCGGGCCGAAGACGGCTGCGGTCAGACCGGATTCGAGGGCGCCAAATTCATTCGAGGTGCCGATGAAGATATTGTTCACGGCGGAGACGCGGCCGCGCATCTCATCGGGGGTGAGGAGTTGGACGAGCGTTTGCCTAACGACCATGCTGACACTGTCGAAGAGCCCGGTGAGGAAAAGCATCGCGAGCGAAAGCCAGAACCAGGTGGAAAGCCCGAAGACGATCGTAGCCAGCCCAAACCCGGTCACGCACCAAAGCAGAGTGCGCCCGGCGTGACGCATCGGCGGCAGGTAGGCAATCGTGACCGCCATGCCGAAGGCGCCGATGGCCGGCGCGGCACGCAACCAGCCGAGCCCGATCGGCCCGCAGTGCAAAATTTGATCGGCAAAAATCGGGAGCAACGCGGTCGCGCCGCCGAGCAGGACCGCGAACATATCGAGGGTGAGAGCAGCGAGAATGACTTTCCGGCCGAGGACAAAGCGGATCCCGGCGGCCAGGCTTTCCCAGGGGCTGCCGGTGACGGGCTTGGATTCGCGCATCTTTTTGATCGGGAGGACGAGGAGAAAAAAGGCGAGCGCGCAACAGCTATCGATCGCGTAGACGAAAGGGAACCCTAGCCTAACGATGAGAAATCCGGCCGTGGCCGGTCCGAGCACGCAGGCGATTTGGAACATGCTGCTGTTCCAGGTGACGGCGTTGGCAAAATTATCCCGTGGCACCAGGGTCGGGAAAAAAGAGGCGCGCGCCGCCCAGCCAAAAGTGCGAGCCGAGCCCGAGATGAGCATGACGAGATACATGAGCGGGAGCGAGAGATCGTCGAAGTGATAAGTCGCGTGACGCTCGAAGAGGTGGGCGATGGCGGCGAGGCCGTGGTTGGCCTGGACCAGAATCGTTAGGCGCGGAATCGCGAGGTGATTCCAGGAAATGATCGCGAGACAAACCGAGCACAACACGCTCGCTGCCTGCGACCAAAGAATGATGGTTTTGCGCCGGAAGCGGTCGGCCAAATGTCCGGCCGGAAGGGAGAGCCCGACGACCGGCAACGCGGCGGCCAGGCCGACGAGACCGAGCGCGGTCGCGGAATGAGTGCGGGCGTAAACTTCCCATTCCAGCGCGACGGTCAGCATTTGCCGGCCCGCGATGGAGACAAAATTTCCGAGGGCGTAAAAGACAAAGCTACTGAACCGAAAAGCCGCGTAGGGATCGCGGGCTGGGGGCGGGGCGGATTCCCCGGATGGAGTTGGCGCGTGCGGTTTTCGGTCGGGCATCGTCGCGCGCAAGCCGCGGCCGGGGCGCAGGAGATAGTAGAAGCGCCGCCCTCTCCCGCAAGCGCTGTAGCCGCCTCCCTGTGGGAGGCGTGAGGGCGGCTCTCGCTGGAAAAGAATTTGGCTTTACGCCGCGTCGCTCTCGCGTTTCGCACAGCGAAACCGCTAGCGCAGCAGCGAAACGGCTAGAGCAGGAACGTGTCGCGCACCCAGCCAGTGCGCTGGGTTGGCGGGAGCTCGGCCCGCTCCACGTCCGCGTTGCGCAGGTGCGCGGATTCGTTAGCCCCGGGCGGCACCGGGTTCAACTCTTCGTTAGGCGGAATCGGCGGCAAATCCTGGTGTTCGAGAATGTCGTAACGCTTTCGCACTTCCGCCGGCACCTTGGCCCGCTCGGCTTCGGTATCGATCGGACCGTGGAAGAGGACTTTCCCGGTCGCGTCCTTGGCCGTGAGCATTTTCTTGCCGTCGATCGTCTCGAGCCGGAGCTCGCCTTTGTCATCCGACAAAACAATCTGCGCCTTGCCCAGGTCGATATGTGTCGCCTTCACCGTGCCGTCGTCGGTCGTGACGATGCGGAGCTTGCGCGCGGCCGCGCGGGCTTCGTCGCCCGCGCGCAACGCTTCTCTTTTTGCCCGCGCTACCGATTCACGCACGGCCGACATATCGGGCATGTGAAAATTTTTCATCTGATCGAGGTCCTTCAGGCCGTCGAGCCGGTCGAGGCCGTCGAAGTTATACTCGTAGCCCATCGATCCGTGGCCGGACCGGGCCTGTTTTTGTTTCAGCTTGGCGGTCAGTTTCATCTCCTGGCCTTTGCGCAGGATGGTGAGGTTAACGCTGGTCCCATCGGGGAAACTGCGGACGAGCACGCCGAGCTGATCGGAGTCGATCACGATCTGGTCGTTTAACATCCGGATGATGTCGCTCTGTTGCAGACCGGCGGCGGCCGCGGCGCTATCCGGCACGACGAAATCGACCACCACCCCGAAGCCTCGCGGAAGCCCGAGCTGCTCGCTCAGAACTCGCGGGACCCGCGAGGTTTCGACGCCGAGGAAGGTCGTCGGCTCCTTCGGGCGATCTTCGTCATGCATCCCGTGCCGTGGTGGAACGGCAGGCACCGGCGGGGCCGGTGGGGCGGGCGCGATGGCCGGCACGGGGGCGCTGGCTGGGGCCGGCGGAGCGTCAGGAGGCGTGGGGTTTTGAGCGAAGACCGCCAGTGGAAGGAAGGCGGCGAATGCGGTGGTTAGGGCGATTCGAGTTTTCATGGTTGTTGGTGTTTTGGGATCTATTGAAAGGCAACCGGCGTCAGGACCACCTGCTCGACCGGATAGGAAACGCGGACCGAGGCGCCGGTCTGGGCGTTGCGCCAGCGCATTGTCTCGCGCGTTTCGTAGCGCAGCCGGCGGCGGATCGTCCCGCTGTCGTCAGGCGGAAAAACCAGGCCTTCGTCGCGACCGCTGTAAACGATCTGGCTGAGCCCAGCCGGCTGGAAACCGGCGACCGCAGCGGGTTCCCGTTTTCGCGTCGCGACGTTGGGCGACGAGGGGACCTGGTCAAAAAAGGTCAGTCCGAGGACAAGCAACGCAGCTACCCCAGTGAGACCAAGCCCGAAGGACCACCAGCCGTTGCCGCGGCTCCGCGGTCGCGGCAGAAATCCCGCGGTTGGTTGTTCCGCGGGCGCCTCGAGCGCGCGTTCGATCCGGTGCACGAGCGCGGCCGAAGCGGGCGCCGGGCGCAGCTTCTTCAGTTCGGCTTCGAGCTCGGAAAAATCATTCATGAGGCTGTAAAATTTTCTTCAGTGTCCCGAGCGCGTAGCGATAGCGAGAGGCAGCGGTGTTCTGCGAGATCTCGAGCACGCCCGCGATCTCGGCGAAGGTCAGCTCGTTCCAGATTTTCAAAATGACGACCTCCCGCTGTTCGTTAGGCAAACGTTCGACCGCCGCGGCGAGAAGCTGCTGGCCTTCGTCTTCAGGCGCGAAAACCGGGTCGCAATGATCGGGCCGCTCGTGCGAGGCAACCGCTTCGCGCCGGACGCGGCGATGTTCGCTGCGCAGGCGATCGAGCGCGGTCGAGCGGACGGTGGCGTAGAGCAGGCCGCGATTCTCGAGCGAACGTTCCTTTCGCCAGAAACGCACGAAAGCGTCCTGTACGACATCCTCGGCATCGGCCCGCGAGTTTGTCCAGCGGCGGGCGAACAGGAGCAGCGCAGGGCTGAGCTGTGCGAAACAGGTTTTCCAATCTTCATGCGAAACGATGCTCTCCATGACCTCTTCACGGTCTTTTAGGAATGAGACGCCGCCAAATGCGGGTTTTGTCTATTTTGCGTGAAACTTTCTGGTCGTTAGGCGAAGCGGACCTGCAGCCGGTGCGCCAGTTCCCGGGCGCGCGCCTCCAGCAACTCCGCAGTCCTGCCCGGTTCGCCCAGGGTCAAGACGCCGTCGAAGATTTCGTGCGCGGCCTTGTCCTCCGTACTTTGGCCGACAATCGCGAAAACCGATTTGCCGAGCGCGCGCGCCATTCGCGCGACACCGGCCGGCGCCTTGCCCGAGAGCGTTTGCCGGTCGAGCTGGCCTTCGCCGGTCACGACGACCTCCGACCATGCGATCTTGCGGCGGAGATCGATCATCTCCGCCACGAGGTCGAAGCCGGGCCGCAGCGTCGCTCCGCAAAACGTGAGGAGCCCGAAACCCAGGCCACCGGCCGCACCCGCTCCCGGAAAGATGCGGTGATCGCAGCCTAACGACTCCGCCGCGACCTCGGCGAGGCGAGTCAAGGCTTGCTCGAGAAGAGCAACCGCCTCCGGGCCGGCGCCTTTTTGCGGCCCGAAAACGTGGCTCGCGCCCTCCGGACCGAGCAACGGATTGCGCACATCGGAGGCGGCCACGATCGGCGGCAACTCTAATTCGTTAGGCCTTTTGATTTTCGCGAGGCGCGGCAAGTCGGTAACGGATGCAGATATTTCCTGGTCGTCGCCGTCGAGAAAATGAAAGCCGAGCGCGCGCGCCAGACCAAAGCCGCCGTCATTCGTCGCGCTTCCACCGAGGCCGATCAGAATCTGGCGCGCGCCGCGGGCGGCCGCATCGCGCAACATCTCGCCCACGCCGAAGGTCGAGGCGCGCAGCGGGTCGCGCTCGTTAGGCGCAAGCTGGGCCAGGCCGGCCGCCGCGCTCATTTCCAGGACCGCCGTTTCTGCCGAAGCGAGCCAGGCGTAGCGCGTCTGGAGCGGCCGCCCGAGCGCATCATGCGCCCCGCATTCCCGCCACTCGCCCCGGCGCGCCCGGCGAATCACCTCGGCGGTGCCTTCGCCTCCATCGGCCACCGGAGCGACTTCGATTTCCGCCTGCGGCAGAACCGCACGCAAGCCCGCCGCCATTCGCGCCCCGACTTCCTCCGCGCCTAACGAGCCCTTGAACTTGTCCGGCGTGAGAAGAATGCGCATCGCGCAACGTCGTCGCCTGGCTCGCCAATGTCATCTGCGTTCGCGGCCGCGGGATTGACACTTTCCAACGCGATCGTTAGAGAACGGGCCGTGCGCGTGATCTCCCTTTCCCACGGCAACAGATCGCAAAAAACCTTCGCGATTGCGCTGGCGCTCCTCGCCGCGGTCGCGCTCGCGCAGTTGATCGGGGCGCTCGTCCTCTACTGGCAACGCACGCGCGAAGCACGCCAGGCCGAGGCGCCGGCCCAGTCGAGCATGGTCGCCGTCTCCCGCACGGTCGCGCCGCCGAAGTCGGCGTCGGCCGGCGCTCCGCCGCAAGGGCGCGGCACGACGAAAACAAAACGGGAAACCCTTCCCGCCCCGCCGGTTTCGGTGCCGGAGGAGCTTTTGCAGGTGGCGAAAGCGCTCCGCCTACAGGGCGACACCGGCAATGCCGTGGCCAAGTTGCAACAAGCCATCGCGCTCGCGCCGCAGAATGCGGAGATCCTGGCCGAGCTGGCCTTGACTTATGAATCGATGCAGCTCTTCGACCGCTCCAACGCCACCTGGCGGAAACTACAGTCGTTAGGCGCGGCCGCTGGTCCGCTCGCCGAGCTGGCGGATTTAAAATTGCGCATCGGTGTGCCGGTGCAGGGGATTCCGGGTTCGAGCGGCCAGATAGCGGGCAGCGGAGCTGCGCCTAACGCCAGCACGAGCATTCCCGACGGCTCCGTTTTCGGCATTGCTCAAGTCACCCAGACGCGAATGAGCGACCCGGATGCGGCCAGCAAATTGACCCTGCGGGTCGGGGTGCAGGCGCGCAAAGGCGTGCCGATCGATTACACCAAGGTGAAAATCCAGGTCTTCTTCTACGATGTCGTCGACAACAACGAAGTGGTCCTGACCGACGCCGATGTCAGCTACGAATGGATCACGACCGGCCATGACTGGAAGAACACCGACACCGAAGTGCTCGACGTGACTTATTTGCGCCCGAAAAAAACTTATCCCGCGCCTGGCAGCGTGATCGCGCCGGTGCCCGATTCGGTGGAAAAGGCGACGCGCGAGGAAAAGAAAAAAACAGGGGGCGCGGACCTCCTGCCGACGAGCGAAAGCACGAACCGGCAATACCTCGGTTATATCGTGCGGGTTTATTACAAGGATGAGTTGCAGGCGGTCCGGGCCGACCCGACGCGGCTGCTTAATCTCTTCCCGCCGCCGTTCACCGCGCCTCCGCAATAATGCAATTGCTCATCGTCCATCACGATGTGGAGATCGGTGACGGACTACTGGCAATGGTGCGTGAGTACAGCGAGGAAGCGGTGGAATACGCGCCGAACAACGCCGCCGCGCAGGCCTGGGTGGAGCGCGGGGGCGGTTGCGATCTGCTCATCACTCAGCTCGACGCCGAGGGGATCGATGGGCTCGCCCTCGCCAGTTCGTTAGGCGCGCTTTGCGCTGGGCTCCAGACTTTTTTCCTCCCGGCCTATGCACTTTCCGAGCAACGGCTCGAGGTCGCGAATACAAAAATTTTTCCTGAACCAATCGACGGCGAACGCCTGTTGCAGGCGATCCGGCGAGTGGCAGAAGCGCCCGCCGCGCCCAATTCCTTTCATGTCGTCGACTTGCTCCAGATGTGTTGCCTTAGCGGGAAGAGTGGTGCGGTGCAGCTCTTCGCCGGGACCGAATCGGGCGTGGTTTTCCTGCGCAACGGCGAGTTGCGCCACGCCGCGACGGCGCGCGCGCTCGGGCTCCAGGCGATTTACGAAATGCTTTACTGGGGACCGGCGGAATTTTCCTACGACTCCAACGCCAGCCCGGCGGAGCAGACGATCGACATCGGTTGGGACGCTGCCCTCGTCGAAGTGGTGATGCGCGAGCGCGAAGAGCAGGCGCTCCAGCCGGGCGTTGCGCCGGAGCCGGAAGTGGAGGCGTCGCTCCTCCCGCCGGAGCCCGATTTGATCGGGCAGGAATTCGGCACCTACAAGGTTGGGCGCAAATTAACGGAGAGCTTTTGGGACAAGGTTTATCAGGCAGAGCAGACCTCGATCGGACGGCCGGTCGCCCTCCATGTCCTGCGCAGCAGTCTGCGCGAAATCCCCGAGCGGGCGCAGGAGTTTCTCGACACCGCGAGCGCCAACGCCAACGTGCGGCACCCCGCCATTCTGCCGGTCTACGAAGCGGGAGAATTTCAGGGCACCTATTTTTATGCGAGGGAATTTGTCGTCGGTCGGACTCTTTACGAAATCAAAGCCGGCGGCCTAACGATCTCGGCCTTGCTCGCGCTCCGCATCATCCGCGCGATCGCGGAGTCGCTCGCCCATCTCGAGGAACATCAAATCCTGCACGCGCCTCTGCGCCTCTCGCGTATTTTCGTTACGCCTAACGAGGAGGCAAAACTGGCCGACGTCGCTGTCTCGAACCCGGCCATGGCCCAGCTCTCGCCCGCGCAAAGTGAAATCCAGATGGTCGGCCGCATGCTCATCCCGATGACGAAAGCGACCGCGCTACCCGGGAGCGGTCGCGTCCTCAAGCTCATCCATCAAATGCAAACTTCCGGCGAAGACGCCATCACCCAGTGGGCCGCCCTGGCACAGGAAGCGAAGAAACTCGAAACCATTCTCGCCCCGCCCCCGCCGCTCCCCTCGTCGAAGAAAACCGGTTTGATCGACAAAGTGAAATTCTGGGGAAAATAGACCTTTGAAATATCGGTCCCAAAAACTCGAAAATTGTAGGGCGGGCGCTCCGCCTGCCTCGATTCCTGATCCTGGGCAGGCGGAGCGCCCGCCCTACAATTTTCCCCGGGCAATCGGCCGGGGAACTTTCATCTCCGGGGAGTTGCGTTATTTTAGCCGCCCATGAATCGAACCCTAACCTGCGCGGCGCTCTTTTTCGTCGCTCTCTCCGCGCAGGCCCAGATTCAGGTCGATCTAAAATTCAAGCGGCTGCAATACATCGCCTACGAGCCGGTCATCGCCACGGTCACGATCACCAATCTGGCCGGGCGCGACATCGAGCTGCGCGACGAGGGCGATCAACATTGGTACGGATTTGAAGTGACGGGCAACGGGGACCGGACGCTGGGGCCGCTCGTGCAAACAGCAGAGGCGCCGTTGCCGATCGCGGCCGGCACCTCGGTCACGCGCAAGATCGACCTGACCAAGCGTTTTCCGGTGGGCGACCTCGGCGTTTATCACGTGCGCGCGAATGTCTACTTCGCCGACCTGAACAAATACTTTTATGCACGGGCCAAGGTTTTCGAAGTCACCACCGCGCGGCCCATCTGGCAGCAAACTGTCGGCGCGCCGGGTAGAGCGAGCAGCGACGGGCAACGCACCTACTCGCTCATGACCAATCGTTTTCCCGATCACACCTCGCTCTATGTGCGGGTGGAGGATAAATCGCAGGGACTCGTCTACGCCACCTACTCGTTAGGCCGGGTCATCGCTTTCGACGAACCGCACGCCGAGATCGATCGCGCGAACCAGCTCCACGTTTTGCAATGCGCCGCGCCGCGCATCTGGGCCTACTCGATCGTCGGATTGGATGGAAAGTTGATCAAGCACACCAGTTACGCGCAAACCCGCAGCTCCCCGCGTCTCCTCCGAATGGCCGATGGTACGATCACGGTCAGCGGCGGCGTGCCCGACGTTCCCGTCGCTCCGACGGGCCGGGCCATTCCGAAATTATCCGATCGTCCGGCTGATTTGCCGCCCGAAGACTAAGCGATGGCAGCATTTTTCCGGCACGCGCGGTGGCGCGGTTTATCGTTAGGCAGCGCGCTCCTCTTCACGCTCGCTTTTTGTCCGGCCCAACCGGTGGAAGCGGCCGGCGCGCGCACCGTGGTGATCGATCCCGGTCATGGCGGCTTCGATCGGGGCGGCATTCCTGGGCAGCGCGTCGCGGAAAAAACCATGGCGCTCGACGTCGCCCAGCGGGTGGCGAAGAAGCTGCGCGCCGCAGGCTATCGAGTGATCATGACCCGCGATAGCGATGTCTTCGTCACGCTTTCCGGCCGGGTCGCCATCGCCAACGCCCATCGCGATGCCATCTTCGTTTGCATTCATTTCAACTCGGCGACGCGCTCCGGCGCGAACGGGATCGAGACTTATTATTACCGGAGTGACAGCGCGGCCCTCGCGGCCAACATTCACCGTCAGGTCGTGGGCCGAACTCTGACCGACAATCGCGGCATCCGCCGGCGCGGCTATTTCGTCCTTCGGCGTACGGCCATTCCTTCGATCCTGGTTGAATGCGGGTTTTTGACCAACCCGAGCGAAGCGCGGCTCGTTTTGCAAAGCAGCTATCGCGATCGCCTGGCGGACGGGATCGCGGCCGGGGTGGAGAGGAAGCCGACGCCTTACAACCGGGCCGTCGTGTCCGGCCTCAGCCACATCTCCTCGCCCATCGGCTCCGCGTTAGGCTATGACGATTTCGTGCGGGCCGAACCGGAGCGCCATGCCATTTCCCATCATGGCCGCCGCTCTTCGCGGCACAGCTCGCACAAGAAATCATCGAGCCATTCCAAAAAGAGCAGTTCGAAAAAGAAAAGCTCGACCAAGAAAAAGAAGAAGTCGGACGATTAAGTGCACTCGCCCATTGTCACGTCGACGCAGATGCGGGCGGCCGAGGAAGCGGCCTTCGCGCGGGGTGTCTCGGCCGAGGCTTTGATGGACGAGGCCGGGGACGGAATCGCGCGCGCGGTCCGAAAATTTTTTCCGCGCGCGGGGCGGTGCATTGTTTTTGCCGGGAAAGGTCATAACGCGGGCGATGCCTTCGTCGCGGCGCGCGCCCTGGCCCGGCGCGGCTGGGCAGTGGAGACGCGGCTGGCTTATCCGGAGGCCGAGCTGAGTAGCCTAACGAATGAGAAGTTCGCGGCCCTGCGGGAGCTGCGGCGGCGCGATCGGCGAAGCGGACCCGTGATCGTGCTCGATGGATTGCTCGGGCTCGGCGCGAAACCGCCGCTGCGCGAACCGATCCGCGCGGCCTGCCAGGAGATCAACGCCCTGCGCGAGCGAGCTTTCGTTTTCGCGGTCGATTTGCCGACGGGATTGGATGGCGATTCCGGAGAAGCGGATGCCGACTGTGTCGTGGCCGATTTTACGATCACGGTGGGCGCGGCGAAATCCGGGTTGGTAGCAGACTCGGCGCTTGATTTTGTCGGCCGCCTGGAAGTCGTGCCGCTGCGAGATTTGCAGTCCGAGCCGGGCGGAGACGAGGTCGCCATTCCGGAAACTTTGCGCGCGCTGCTCCCGCGCCGGTCTTATTCCGCTTACAAGAATCAATTCGGACGGATTGGAATTGTCGCGGGCTCGCGCGGATTTACCGGCGCCGCTGTCTTATGTTCGTTAGGCGGGTTGCGCGCCGGCGCCGGTTTGGTGGAGCTGTTTGTGCCGGAAGAAATTTACGAAATCGTGGCCGCCGCGGCCGCGCCGGAAGTCATGGTCAAGCCGGTCAAATCGTATGCCGACTTACTGCAGGAGAAGATCGACGTTTGGGCAATCGGCCCCGGTCTGGGCAAAGCGCATGCGGAGGAAATTCTTACGCTCATCTGCGACGCGAAAGAGCCGATGGTAGTCGACGCGGATGGCTTGAACATCTTGTCGGAGAATATCTCGGGCTTGCAGAAGATGCGCGGTCCGCGCCTCCTCACTCCCCATCCGGGCGAGATGAAACGGCTTTTTCCTCGGGAGAAAAGGTCGCGCGCGCAGTGGGCGAAAGATTTCTGCGCGGAGCACGACGTGACTCTGCTCCTGAAAGGCAGCCGCACGATCGTGGCGGGGCGCGCTCGACCGCTCAGCTACAACCCCACGGGCACGCCCGGGATGGCGACGGGAGGGATGGGCGATGTCCTGACCGGCGTGTGTGGTGCGCTTCTCGGCCAGAAACTTTCGCCTAACGACGCCGCGCGACTCGGCGCGTGGGTTTGCGGTCGCGCCGCGGAACTGGCGATCAGCCAGGGCGACGCGAGCGAAGAATCGCTTCTCCCGCGCGACGTGTTGGATCACCTCGGCGCCGCCTTTCACGATCTGCGCTCCGGGTAGCGCGCGCTCTCGCGTGCTGGCCTCCCCCGCGTAAAAGTTTCCCGCATACCCCGCCGTTCGTTAGGCAAGAATACTCAGGGAGAAGGCTGAGTGACGGGCAGCTTTTGGAAACGTGGATCTTTGCGCAGCGGTTCCCATTCCCAACGCTTTTTCAGATCGCTCTGGGTGATGCTGTAGTCGGCGCTATCGACCGCGCCCGGAGTGTGGAGGAGACGTTCGATCAGCGGAAAGGCGAGATCGTTTTCGCCGATCCGGGCATAGATCAAAGCGAGAAAACCTTGCATGAGAGCGCCGTCGAAGGCGTCTTTGCTTTCCGGTTTTAGCTCTACCGCAGTTCGGCCTTCGTGGAGCGCGTCCTCTTTGCGACCGAGGAAAGCGTAGAGCAATCCGAGATTGGCGTGGCGCTCGGCGCTGTCGGGCGCTTCGCGCACGCTTTCTTCAAAGAGCGGACGGGCGATCTCGAATTGCGCTCGCGCTCCTGCGCTGTCGCCGCGGGCGAGCTCGCTGCAGCCGATGAGAAAACTTTTCGGGGTGGAGCCGCCGTTGAGATAATCAATCGTGTCGCGCGGAGTCTCCTGGAGAATTTTCTCCGCCTCGGCGTAGGCGCCGTCGAGCATGGCAGCTTCCCAGCGACAGGATGTAGCGACGCCGTCGGGATCGCTCTCCGCAGGAATTAGCGCGAGTTGTGCGTGCATCGTCGTGGTCGTGCCTTTCCACCAGAAATCGATGTAGCCGGTCTGGACTTTGGCCACGACCGAGTCGGGCGCGATCGCGCGCAGGCGGGCCGCAGCGTGGGCGGCGTCGGACCACCTGCGCATCGCAGTGCAGGTGATGAGCAGCTCGCGCAGGGTGTTGGGATTTTGCGGGTCGAGTGCTTCGATTCGTTGATAAGCGGCGACCGATTCGTTCCACTTGCCCTGGCGGCGTTCGATCGCGGCGATGAGCCGGCCAATGTTGGCATTGTTAGGCGCGAGCGTCTGGGCGCGCGAGAGCTCGGCGAGCGCGTTCTGGTAATCCCCATCGATCCAGTAGCTGCATTGGCCGAGAGCGAAGTGAGCCTCGCTCAGGTTGGGGTCGAGTTGCAGCGCGATCTGCGCTTCCCGTTTCGCCTTCTGCGCCCAGGTCGCGAGCGGTTCGTGGAAGTGGAAAATCTCGGCATAAGTGGAGGCGAGATGGGCGTGGGCGAGGGCGAAATTTGGGTCGATCGTAATCGCCCGGCTGTAGAGCTGGACGGCGTGATGATAATCCTGGAGAAGGGTATCGGGCCCCTGCTCGTAGGGGAGGGCGCGCAGGTAAAGAACGTAGGCATCGGGATTTTGCGTCGGCTTCTGTTTCACCCGCACTTTTTCCTCCGGGGTGAGAGTGGCGCGCAGGGCGTTCGCGATCTCGCTCGCCAGATCGCCTTCAATGCCTAACGAATCCTTGAGCGTGCGCTTGTAGCGGTTGGCCCAGAGGTGATGATCGGTCTGGGCGTCGATCAGCTGCACGTTGACCGCCACCTGATTGCCTTCGCGCCGGACGCTGCCTTCGAGAATATTGGATACGCCTAACGAATTCCCGATGTCCTTGATGTTGCGCGCGCCTTTGTCGCGATATTTCATCACGCTGGTGCGGCTGATCACCTTGAGGTCCTTGATCTTGGCCAGGTTGGTCAGGAGATCGTCCTGGATGCCATCGGCGAAAAAGGCGTTCTCCTTGTCGTCGCTGTAATTTTCGAAGGGGAGCACGGCGATGCTTTTGTCGCGACTCTTGCTCGGAAAAATGAGGCCGCGCTGCTGCGCGAGGAGTACGCAGATGATGAGGAAGAGCACGGCGATGATCGTCCAGTCGATCCGCCGCCGGCTGGCCCGCTGCTGCGGCGGGATGACGACCGGCAGATCTTCGGTTTTGACGATTCCTTCCGGGGTTATTTCAAAGGCCCAGGCAAGGACGAGGACGACGGGGCAGGCGAGGACGAGACCGAGGATGATGAAGCGAATGATCCAGGCGGGGACGTTAAAAAAGGGCAGCGTCTGGGTGATGACCTGGATCATGACCCAGGCGCCCATGACGTAGATGACGCCAGCGCGATAGACATGGCGCCGTTTTAGCTCGGCGAAAAATCCGCGGGCTTGCATCGCGGCTAATTAACTCGTCGATGGGCAGTTGGCGACAAGAGTGTGAAATGGTGCTCGTGATCGTTAGGCGGGCCCGGCACGGACAGGCGCCCGGGCTCGACGGCGAAGTGTCAGGCGACCGGCTCGAGCTCGGGCTCGGGCGGGACGACGTCGAGCGGAGCCGGTTCGATCGAAAGAATGGCGTAGCGACCGCGGTCTTCGTCGGCGTTTAACTCGATGATCTCGTCGAGACGATGGCCGAGGAGCGCCTGACCGATCGCGGTTTGGTAGGAAATGATGGCGCGATCCGGATCGCCATCCCACGCGCCGAGAATGGTGTAGGTCTCTTCGCGGCCGCTCTCGGTGTCGCGCAAAGTCACAATCGTGCCGATCGACACCTGGCTCACATCCGGATTTTCGAAAGCGGTCCCGCGGGCGCGATCGAGCGCGGTCTCCAGCTCGGATTTTCTGCGCATGAGGACCGCCTGCATTTCCTTGGCCGCTTTGAATTCGAAATTTTCTCGCAGATCGCCGTAGGAACGAGCCACCCCGATCTCTTTGCTGTTCTCGGGAATTTTTTTGTTCACCAGTTCTTCCAGCTCGGCTTTGCGCTTCTGCAGGCTGCTCCAGGAAACGACGAGCGCTTCGCTCTTTTCTTCCGCTTGTTCGCCGCTCACGAGGCTCTGCAGGTCGGGATAAAGTTTGATGATTCGCGCCATGAGCGAGCGCTTGGTCAGCTCGTCAAAGACCGGGCTGAGCATGAGCCGGCGCATCGCGTCGCGGGCCAGGCCGAGCTCGGCGCCGGCGAACATGTCGGGAATGAGCTCGCGATCGTCGAGGAGCAAATCGCGCAGGCGCGTGCTGCGGCTGTTGCTCTCGTTATGCTGGTCGCGCTCGCAGGCGGAGAAGATCGCGCCGAGCAATTCGGGAGTGATGAGCTCCGGCCAGTCCTTGCGATTTTTGCAGAGCCAGAAAAGCATTTCGCTCGTCGCGGAATGTTCGCGCAGGCTGCGATCGAGCGCGGTGCGGAGCTCGTCCTGTTTGGCGTTCTCGGCAAAGACGCGCGGCATCTGGCCGACGAGGCGGGCGTTGCTCCCCTGCATCAATTGCAAGGCGCGCGCGACCCAGCGTTCGCCTAGCGCAGCCGGGAGAGCATGCAAAACGTGCCGCTCCTTGGCAGAGGGAAGTTTCGGCAGAATCGCTTCGAGGCGCGGTTCTTCTGCCACGATCAGGCGCTCGAGGGTCAGGTCCGGATGGGTGGTGTGGAGTTTCGGCTCGCGCTGCAGCAACTCGTCGCGGCCGATGACGAACTCGAACGCCATCGCGGGGTTGAGCCGCTGATTGCGACGCGCGGTGTCTTCGATCGAGTCGACGAGCGGTTGCAACTGCTTCTCCGGATCCTTGAAGTCGTGATGGAACTTGATGATCTGGTCGAGCGCGGCGGATTGCTCTTTCGGCTGGCGCGCCTGCTCGAAAAAAGTGAGCAGCTCGTCCGCATGCGAGATGGCCGACGTGCGCAGCTCGATCGGGTCGTTCTTCTTCGTTGGGATGAGGAAATGGCCTTCCTTCTTCAGCAGCTTCTTGGTCGCGTCCCACCAGCGTTTGAATTCCGGCTCGCTGAAGATATCGCCTAACAACCATTGGCTGATCTGCGTCTGGGTCGCTTTTCCGCCCAGGCTCTCGAGGATGTTCCGCATCACGGCGGCGGGAGTTTCCTTCAGTAAATTTTTCAGCGCGGGGAGATCGTTCGCTTTTTGCGCGAGGAAATGGCCGGCCGGGATCGGGGTGAGATTATCGGCCGCGTATTGCAGCTGCATCGGGTGCGCCTTCTTCTTCTCGAAGTCGATGATGATTTGGTTGAGGAGAAGATTCCATTCCGCGACCCGCCCGAAACCCCAGCTCTTGTGCAGGCAGAAGGCGCCCGGTTTCATTTGTTCCAGCTGCTCCGCCCCGGCCGTCGTCAGCTTGCCGGCGTCGACTAACTTCTGCAGCTCTGCATCCATAGATTAAACTGTGTCCCCACGATCTGACGATGCACGACCCCTCGCGCTCGTGCAAACCAGCCTGCGTTTTCCGATTCCCTTTGCCGGGGGCCGCGTCCCGTGGAAATCTAGCGCCTCGTGTCGGTCAGCATCTGGTTTTGGATCGCATTTCATTTGGGAGTTTTCGCGGCACTGGCGGTCGACCTCTGCAGTTTCCGCGGGCCCCACACCATCAGCCTGCCGAGCGCGATTCGGCGCAGCCTCATCTGGATCGCGCTCTCACTCGCCTTTAACGTTGTCGTCTGGCACTGGCAGGGAGCGGATCAGGGGATCGATTTTTTTACCGGCTACCTGATCGAGTACCTCGCTCAGCGTCGATAACATCTTCGTCTTCGTCCTCATCTTCGCCTACTTCCAGGTGCCGCCGGAGTACGAGCATAAGGTTCTCATCTGGGGGATCGTCGGCGCGCTCGTGATGCGTGCGCTCATGATCTGGCTGGGCGTGACGCTGGTCGCGCGCTTTCATTTTGTCCTCTACCTCTTCGGCGCTTTTCTCATCGTCACCGGCCTGCGCATGTTCCTCGGCAAATCCGAGGAGCTGGAGCTGGAAAATAATATCATCCTGCGGACCGCGCGCCGCCTCGTGCCGGTGACGAAGGAATATCATGGGCCGCACTTTCGCGCCCGCATTAACGGCCGCACGATGCTCACGCCGCTGGCCCTCGTCCTCATCGTGATCGACGTGATGGATCTGGTTTTTGCGGTCGATTCCATTCCCGCAGTGCTCGCCATCACGCAGGACACCTTCATCATCTACACCTCGAACATTTGCGCCGTCCTTGGGCTGCGTTCGCTCTATTTCCTTCTCGCCAATCTTGTCACCCGCTTCATTTATCTGCGCGTTGGTCTGGCCGTGATCCTGTGTTTTGTCGGCACAAAGATGATTACCGACCGGTGGGTGCATGTGCCGAACTGGCTGTCGCTTCTTGTCATCGTCACCATCCTTGGCGTCACGATTCTTGTTTCGGTTCTTTTGACAAAGGGCCGGCCGAAGCCTCCGCGCCGATAAACAAGTATTGCCATGCGGGGCACGAATCGTTTTACTTTCTTGCTGTGATGAGACGCTTTCTCCTTCTCCTTTTTCTCCTGGGAATTGCGGGCTCGGCCTGGGCCGATATTCAGGATCCGCCCGCGGCGGATTATGGCCCGACGAGGAAACTCGGGCGCGGCATCTCGAACGTGCTTTTCGGTTGGACGGAGATCCCGGTCACGATCGGCAAAGTGAACAGTGAGGAAGGGAACGCGGCCGCCGCCAGCTACGGCGTGATTCGCGGGACGGGGCGCGCCTTCGCCCGGTTCGGAGTGGGATTTTATGAGGCGCTGCTCTGGCCGATTCCGGTTTACAAAGAGACTTACTACCCGGTTTTGCGGAGCGACATTCCCTGGATTCACCGCGGCTACAGCGAATTTCCGCCCGAGCTCGGGAACGAAACCAAATATCCCTACGTCCGGGATTACTAGACTGGTCGTTAGGCGGATTCAGCTCTGATGCCGAGGCGCGCGGCGGCTCTGGCTGAGCGGATCGAGCCGCTCTTCGAGGAAAATTTTCGCCGTTTCGGCGAGCTCGGCGCCGCCGTCTCGATCTGGCAGGACGGGCGTTCCGTGCTCGAGTTGCGGGGCGGCTTTCGCGATGCGCAGCGCGAGCTCCCCTGGACCGACGAAACTATCGTTTTGTTTTGGTCCGCGACCAAAGGACTCGGCAGCGCCTGCCTGCTCCACGTCCTGCAGGAAAAACAGATCACGTTGCAGCGGCGTATCGCGGAATTTTGGCCGGAGTTCGCGGAGAACGGGAAAGACGGGATCACTTTCGCGCAATTGCTCTCTCATCAGGCAGGGCTGGTCGCGCTGGACGAGGTGGCCGAGGTGACGGATTACGGTGCGGTCGTTAGGGCGCTGGAAAAACAGAAACCGCTTTGGCCGCCGGGCAGTGCGCACGGCTATCATGCCCGCACCTTCGGATTTCTGCTCGACGAACTCGTTAGGCGAATCGATGGCCGCACCATCGGCGCTTACTGGCGCGAGATCTTCGCCGAACCCCTCGGGCTCGACATCTGGATCGGCTTGCCGCCCGAGGAAAACGACCGGGTCGCGACGATCTACGCTGCGAAAGCCGCGACCGCGCCGCCGCGCGATGCTTTCTACCAGGCTCTCGCCACTCCGGGCACGATTCAGCGAAAAGCCTTCACCTCACCGCGCGGTTTGCACTCGGTCAGCGCGATGAACTTGCCGGAGAACCGCGCCCTCTCTTTCGTTTCTTTCGGCGGAATCGGCAGTGCGACATCTCTCGCAAAGTTTTACGCGATGCTGGCGAATGGCGGTGCGCTCGACGGCCACGCCTATTTCACACCTTTCACGATCGCGCAAATGACGACCACGCTGGCCGCGGGAGTCGACGTGGTCTTTGAAATTCCGACCGCTTTTTCCGCCGGCTTCATGCAAGATCCGCCCGCTGCGCCGCGTCGTCTCTTCGGCCCCTCGCCGCGGGCCTTCGGCCATCCCGGAGCGGGCGGGAGCCACGCCTTCGCCGATCCGGAGAATGGCCTCGCTTTCGCCTACGTCATGAACCAGATGGAGCAGCAGGTTTTGCCTAACGAGAAGTCGCTCCGCCTCGTTGGCGCGCTTTATCGGTGATTGGCGAGCGTCTTTCCCTCGCCTGATCCGCGCTGCTGCGCTACGCTCTCCGCATGACGAGTGAGGCGCTCAAGGATCGTTTGCACGTCCAACCTTTTCGCGGTTTCGGGCTTCGGATGCCGGACGGTCGTCTTTTGCCGGTACCGCATCCGGAGTTCATCTCGATCGAACCTGAAGATGAACGCATCGCCATCGTCTGGAAAGGGAACGGCGGTTACTGGACAGTTGATCTCGAACTGGTGAGCGACCTCGAGCCCCTGAGCGGAAAGAACGGAAAGCGTCGGCACTGACAGGCGGAAGCGTGCCTGGAGGGATTCGAACCCCCAACCTTCTGATCCGAAGTCAGAAGCTCTATCCGGTTGAGCTACAGGCACCGTTGCAGTGCGGAATGCGAATTCGGAATGCGGAATTCCGGATGGTCGCAACGGCGCACCAATAGCCGGATTGGAGCCGACTGTCGAGTCGTTAGGCAAATTCGTTAGGCTGCGAGGAGATCGACGCCGTCGAGCGCGGCGATGATCTCGCAGCCGGCGAGCAATTTTTCCAGCGGCGCGCAATCGCGCAGCTCTTCCTCTTCGAGCAGGCGCTGCCAGAAGGAGATGGTCTTTTGTTCCGCGTCCTGGTGGGAGATTTGAGACGTTAGGATCATGCCGTTCTCATTTAGCAACGGTCATGCCAGCGAAATCTTTATTGAAAGCCCGGTTTCGCCTGCTCCGCGCATTGGAAAGCGGGGTGGCCAACGGGACTCGAACCCGCAACAGCCAGAACCACAATCTGGGGCTCTACCATTGAGCTATGGCCACCGTCGCGCAGGACTCTAGATTTTTCGCGCGCTTTTGCAAAGGCAAAGGGCCCGGCACCCGGGCCAACATTGCAAGCGGAGAACGGGTCGGCTATTATCCGCCCTCTTGGCGATGAACAAATTCGGGCTGATTCTTCTCCCCGCCCTCGTGCTTTTGGCGCAGCCCTTCGTCGCCCTCGCGCAGGATACCGATCCCTCCGAAGTCTTCCTCAAGGCTTACATGACCGCGCAGCAGGCGGAGAAAATGGAGCGCGACAATCTTCTCCAGCCCGCCCTGGCCAAGCTACGTTTTGCCGGCTCGCTCCTCGAACAACTGAAGAAGACCAACGGCGACTGGCAACCGGCGATTGTCGACTATCGCAGCCGCAAGATCGGCGAAGCCATCCTGCGCGTGGAAAGCAAAATTTCCACGCAAACCGATCTCTCGGACGCCACGGCCGCTTCCACCATTCCGGAGCCCGACCTGCCCTCGATTGGCGGCACTCATGCCGGGCCGAGCGTCGAGCTGGGCGGTGGGCAGGCCCCTCCCTCGGTCGACACCCAGGCCGCCATCCGGGATGCGACCCGGGAGCTGCGGGCACGCGTCGACGCGCTCGAGGCGGAGTTGAAAAGTTCCCGGGAACAGATCGACACCGCGCAAAAGGAAAAATTCGAAATCAAAGGCAAACTGCAGGAGACCGACGCCGCGCTCGAGCAGGCCAAGAGCGAGCTCGCGAAAAGCTCCAAGGCGGAGCAGGACGTGCGCGACCAACTCGCCGCCGCCCAAAAATCGCTCGCCGGCATCCAGGGAAGCGGCAACTCCGATCAAAAGGCGGCGCTCGCTTTGAAAGGGGAAATCACCCAGCTGAAAAAAGCGCTCGAAGCCGCCCAGGCCGGCCGCACTGCGGCGGAGAAGGAGAGCGCCGCGGCCACCACGAAGCTGGCCGACTCGAACAAGCGGGTCGTGAGCGCGACCCGAGAACGCGATGCGATGGCGCGCGAGCGGGATGACGCGCTCAAGCAAATGAAGGCAGCGGGCGATGCGCAGGCGCGCGTCCAGGCGCTGGTCGCGGAGAACAGCGATTTGCAACAGCGTCTCGCCACCGCGGTCAATACCGTGCGCGAGATCAGCGCCGACAAACCGAAGAAAGCGCAGGAGCTGCGCGACGTGAAAATCGAGATGGAGAAATTGCGCGACCAGCTCGTCGCGAGCCAGAAACAAAATCAGGATAACGACAAGACGATCGCTGATCTGCGCTCCCAGCTCGACGAGGCCAGCGGCACGCTCGCCGCCGTCAAACTGAATGGCGCGAGCTCGGCTGAGACGACTCAGCTCGTGAAGGAGAATCAGATGCTGCGCGGGATCGTCATCCGGGAACGGCAGGAAGAAGCGCGCCGCGAACAGGCGAAGAAGTTGATGCTCGCGGAGTTCGACAAGTTGAAGATCAAATCCGACGTGCTCGACCAGCAGATTCACCTCCTGGCCGAGCCGATCACGAAATTGAGCGATGAAGAACTGGCTCTCCTGAAGAAGCCGATCGTGGCCATTTCCGACAACAATCCGGGCACGATCAAGGCCAGCCTAACGATGGCCAAGCCTGAATCGAGCGGATCGATCACCATCGGCCCGCCCCCCGAGGCAGGCGGTCAAGCCGGGGAGAAAAGCTCGCTCGAATCGGTCGCTAACGGCGGCGGCAACAAGATCGGGCCGGAGGTGGAGACCGGTTTCAAGCCGGGCGTGCCTAACGATCTCATGCCGCTCGCGCGCGAGGCCAAGGCGAGCTTCGATCACGGAAAATTTAAGGACGCGGAAAAGGAGTACCAGCAGATCCTGGCGAAGAGCCCGAACAACCTCTATTCGCTCTCCAATCTCGGGGTCGTCTTCTTCCGCAACGGCAAACTCAAGGCGGCTGAGCTAACCCTGAAGAAGGCGATCGCGCTCGCCCCGAAGGACGAGTTCACCCACACCACTCTCGGGATCGTTTATTATCGCCAGAGCAAATTCGATGACGCGCTCTCGGAGTTAACGAAATCGCTCGCGATCAATCCGAAAAGCGCGACGGCGCACAATTATCTCGGGATCACCGCGAGCCAGAAAGGCTGGCAGGAAGCGGCCGAGAAGGAAATGCTCGAGGCGATCGCGAACAATCCCGATTACGCCGACGCCCACTTCAATCTCGCGGTCGTCTATTCCACATCGAGTCCGCCGGCGAAGGAACTGGCAAAGCGGCATTACGAGAAAGCGCTCGCCCTCGGCGCCGCTCCCGATCCGACGCTGGACAAGTTGCTCGGTCGCTAGCGCCTTTGTTCGTTAGGCAGGAGCGCGTGCAGAAAATTTTCCTGAGCGCGGAGTGGCGTCAGCTCCTGATGCTGAACTATGCGGTCGAACGCAAGTTGCTCGCGCCGCTCGTGCCGCCGGGCGTGGAACTCGATGAATTCGAAGGCGTCTGCTACGTCAGCGTCGTCGGGTTTCTCTTTTTGCGGACGCGGATTTTCCGGATCGCCTTCCCGTTCCATCGCGATTTTGAGGAAGTTAATTTGCGCTTTTACGTACGGCAGCGCGCCCCGGAAGGCTGGCGGCGCGGGGTGGCTTTCGTGAAGGAATTGGTGCCACGGCGCGCGATCGCGTTTCTCGCGCGCACCATTTACGGCGAGCCATACTTCGCCGTCCCGATGTCCCACCAAATCACGGAGCGCGCTGGGCAGACGGATTTGCGTTACGAATGGCAGCGCCATGGGCGCACCGAGTTCGTCGCCGCGACGACTTCGGGCCAACCGGCGTTCGTCGCGCCGGGTTCGCTCGAGGAATTCATCACCGAGCACTACTGGGGCTACAACGCGTACCGGAGTCGCTCGACGCAATATCAGGTCGAGCACCCGTCCTGGCGCGTTTGGCGCGCTGTGGATTCGGAATTCGATGCCGACGTGCGAACGCTTTACGGGGAAAAATTTGTCGAGCCGCTCTCTTTGCCGCCCCTGTCCGCTTTCGTCGCCGAAGGTTCGAAGGTTGTCGTTAGGCGCGGAAGCGCTCTTGTGCCGTGGTCAGGCGCACCGCTGTAGACGCCTCCCTCTCGAAGGCGCGGGAGTTGCTGAATTGCGGGAGAGAATAGACCGAGCGGGCGCCAGTCTCGCGTTTCGCAGAGCGCCGTAACGGATGCGAAGCAACGGCCGGGCTTTCCAACGTCCACATCAGTGCGGGCCGCCGAGGAGTTCGCGCAGGACGAAGGGCAGGATGCCGCCATGCCGATAGTAATCGATCTCGATTGGGGTATCGATGCGCAGCTTCACCGGCACCATCTCCGTTTCGCCTTTGGCACGCTTGATTTCCAGAGTCAGGTTTTGCCCCGGTTGGATCGACTCGCCCAAGCCAGTAATGCTGAAAACTTCCGAACCATCCAGGCCTAACGACTGCGCATTCGCGCCGTCGACGAATTGGAGCGGGAGCACGCCCATCCCGACAAGGTTCGAGCGATGAATGCGCTCATAACTTGCCGCCACCACCGCCTTCACGCCTAACAATCGCGTCCCTTTCGCCGCCCAATCGCGACTCGAGCCGGTGCCGTATTCGTGGCCGGCGAGAATGATGAGCGGCGTTTTCGTTTCCGCGTATTTCATCGCGGCGTCGAAGATCGACATCTGCTCGCCACTCGGCTGATGCACGGTGACGCCGCCTTCCACTCCCGGCACCATCAGGTTTTTGATTCGCACGTTCGCAAACGTTCCGCGAGTCATGACGAGGTCGTTCCCGCGCCGGCTGCCGTAGCTGTTGAAATCCTCCGGCTTGATCCCGCGCGATTGCAGGTATTTCCCGGCGGGCGAGTTCGCCTTGATCGCGCCGGCCGGCGAGATGTGATCGGTCGTGACGGAGTCGCCGAAAATGCCCAAGGGACGCGCGTCGCGGATTTCCTCGATCTTGCCGACGTCCATCGTGAAGTCGGCGAAGAAAGGCGGATCGTGGATGTAGTCGCTCTCTTCATCCCACTGGTAAACGTCGCCGGTACTCGAGGAGATCTCGTTCCATTTCGGATTCTGGTCGGCGAAGTCGCGGTAAAGCTGGCGGAAGATTTCCGGTCGGAGGGCGGACTGCATGGCGTCGCGGATTTCGCCTAACGACGGCCAGATTTCCTTCAGGTAAACATCCTTGCCGTCCTTGTCCTTCGCGATCGCGTCGTGCGCGAGGTCGAGATTGATCCGGCCGGCGAGGGCGAACGCGACCACGAGCGGAGGCGACATGAGGAAGTTGGCTTTGATGCTCTGGTGCACGCGCGCTTCGAAGTTGCGGTTGCCGGAAAGGACCGACGCGGCCACGAGATCGTGTTCGGCGATCGCTTTTTCGATCTTCGGATGAAGCGGCCCGGAGTTGCCGATGCAGGTGGTGCAGCCGTAGCCGACGATGTTGAAGCCGAGTTGGTCGAGATAGGTTTGCAGCCCAGTCTTGGCGAGGTAATCGGAGACGACACGCGAGCCGGGCGCGAGCGAAGTCTTGACCGATGGATCGATCGTTAGGCCGCGCTCGACCGCTTTCTTCGCGAGGAGTCCGGCGGCGAGCATGACGCTCGGGTTGCTCGTGTTCGTGCAACTGGTGATGGCCGCGATGAGCACGCTGCCGTGGCCGATCCGGCTTTCGCCGCGTTCGAAGACCGGCTCTTTCTCCGCTTCGATTTCGTCGCCGCTGTCGGGTGTGGGACGGTTGCTCACCATCTCGACTTTGTTCTGCTCATCGCCGGGTTCGATGCCCTGCTCCGGGCGATCGGTCGAGACCATGTCCTCGGCCTCGACATGGGTGCCGTTCAGCCTAACGAGATGCTGCGCGCCGAGATCGCCGTTGCTCTTGCCGTAGCCGCCCTCTTTGACCGGCTTCTCGAGGAGAGTGCGGAAAGCGCTGCCGAGTTCCGGCAGATTGATCCGGTCCTGCGGACGCTTCGGCCCGGCCACGCTCGGTTGCACTTCCGCGAGGTCGAGCTCGAGGTCGACGCTGTAGTCGATCTCGCCTTTCTTCGGCATCCCGAACATTTTTTGCGCGCGAAAATAATTTTCGAAGGCGGCGCATTGCTCGTCGGTCCGGCCGGTGGCGCGGAGGTAAGTGACCGACTCGGCGTCGACCGGGAAAATAACCCATGGTCGCGCCATACTCGGGCGACATGTTTCCGATCGTGGCGCGATCGGGAAGGGGAAGTTTGGCCGCGCCTTCGCCGTAGAACTCGACAAATTTTCCAACCACTTTCTGCGCGCGCAGCATCTGCGTGATGTGGAGCGCGAGATCAGTCGCGGTGACGCCTTCGCCTAACGAACCGGTGAGATGCACGCCGACGACCTCAGGGGTTAAAAAATAGACCGGCTGTCCGAGCATGCCGGCTTCCGCTTCAATCCCGCCGACCCCCCAGCCGACCACCCCGAGGCCGTTGATCATGGTGGTGTGCGAGTCGGTGCCGACGAGCGTGTCCGGATAGAAAACGTCGCCGTTGCTGAGCACGCCTTTGGCGAGATACTCGAGATTCACCTGGTGCACGATGCCGATGCCGGGCGGGACGAGTCCGAAAGTCTTGAAAGCCTGCTGGCCCCATTTGAGGAATTCGTAGCGCTCGCGGTTGCGCTTGAATTCCATGTCCATGTTCAGTTTCAGCGCGATGGCGGAGCCGGCGAAGTCGACCTGCACCGAGTGATCGACGACGAGATCAACCGGCACGAGCGGCTCGATGATTTTCGGATCGCCGCCGACGCGCGCGACCGCGCTGCGCATCGCTGCGAGATCGACGACGAGCGGGACGCCGGTGAAATCTTGCAAGACGATCCGTGCGACCACGAACGGGATTTCCTCGTTAGCCGGCTTTTTGGCGTTCCAATTCGCGAGCGTTTCGACGTCTTTGCGCTGGACTTTTTTGCCGTCGCAATTGCGCAGGACGGACTCGAGCACGATTCGAATGCAGACTGGCAGGCGCGAGATTTTGCCGAGGCCTTGCTCCTCGAGCGCGGGGAGGGAGTGGAGGCGACCGGTGCGGCCGAGGCCGGCGTCGAACTGCTGCAAGGTGGAGAAGGTGTCCTGACTCATGCCTTCAGATTAAATTGCGCGGGCGCGGACGCAATGCGGCTGTTTCTGATTGTAGGGCGGGCGCTCCGCCTGCCCCAGTTTCTGAATCAGGGCAACCGAAGCGGTCGCCCTACAATTCGCGGGCGGAGGCGCTCTATTTTAGCTCGGCGAGCTTCGCTTTGATCTTGTCGAAATCGGGAAGCTCGCGCGCGTCCTCATGAATCTCGGCGTATTGCACCACGCCGTTTTTATCGATCATGAAGCCGCGCGCTTGGCCACGCCGGCGAAACCGAGGTTGAGCTGCGGCAGAAAGGAGTCGTAGGCGACGCCGTAATCCTTCGTCACCTTGTGTTCATAATCGCTCAGCAGGGTGACGTTGATTTTTTCCTTCTGGGCCCAGGCTTCCTGGGAAAACGGATTGTCGCCGCTGATCCCGTAGACTTCGCAGTTGAGGTCGCCGTATTCGCGCAGGCCGTTTCCCACGCCGCACATCTCGGTCGTGCAGGTGCCGGTGAAGGCCATCGGAAAAAAGAGGAGCAAGGTGTTCTTGCTCCCGAAATTTTCGCTCAGCCTAATGGGTCGCGGGCCGTCGGCCGTCTTGGTGGGAAGGGTGAAATCAGGTGCTTTGCTGCCAACTGCGAGTGCCATAGAGAATTCTCCGGTTGAGGTTACGGGGGAGCACCCAGTATAGAAACGAGCGCGGCCCGGTCAAAAAATTTGCCGCGGCCAGCGTTCGTTAGGCCGGCGCCCGCCGTTTTCCGCGACTCGTTAGGCGCGATCGCTCGCGTGGCGCCGCCTCTTTGCGGCCTGGACGGTCGGCTGCGCCTTTTTCTCCGGAGCCTCCGCGGTAAAAACGGCTTTACCGGGGTTCTTCAGTTTGGGCAATTTCGGGAGCGAATCGGGAATAATGCGGACGAGCGCGCCGAGCTGAAGCTGGGCATAGACTTGGGTGACGTCTTTCGAACACATCCGGACGCAGCCGTAGCTGGCGGGTTTCCCGATGGTTTTCTCCTCGGCGGTGCCGTGGATGTAGATGCACCTATTGAAAGCGTTGGCGTTCCCCGATTCGAGTCCGCGCAGCCAGATAATGCGGGTGACAATCGGATCGCGGCCGGGCGCGTTTGGCGGAAGAATCTCTCCGGTGAACCGCCGCTTGTGAAAGACCGCTCCGGTCGGCGCGTGGTCGCCAATCTTCTCCGCCACCTGGAGCCAGCCCAACGGGGTCGCCATGCTGCCCCACCGATCGCCGATCCCGAATTTCGAAGTGGAGACCGGATAGACGGCAACGCGCTTGCCGTTTTCGATAACCATCAACTTTTGATCGCGCACGCTGATGATGACGCGCGGAGGCATGATCACGGCATCGGTCCCGGCGCGAAGATCGAGCGCCGCAGAAGCAAGAAATAGAAGAGCTAGAGCAGCTGCGCGCAGAAGCATTGGCGGATACTTAATGAAAAGGTTGATAAATGTCACGCAGGAAATGCATTCGCGCGCGCGCCGGCAAAGATGAAGCGAGGCCACCATTGCGCGACCGAGGAGATGGCGACGTAGAGAAAACCGATTTGGAAAAGGACAAGGAAAGGGAGCGAAAAATACTGGCCGTGGGCGAGCGCGTACCAAACGAAGTAGCTGAAATAAGTGGCGAACGCGATCTCGATGATGGGGAGAAAGGATTTGAGCGGCATGTAACGGCAGGAGCGCCAGGGCTGCGATTTGTGCTCGATCCCGTACTTCGGGGTGCGCTTGAATTCGGAGGGATGATTGAAGACGGCTTCGAGAACGGCGCGGGCGTTGTTGATGGAAAGGCCGACACCGAGGGCGAGGAGCGCGGGCAGGAGCAGAATTTCCTTCAACCAGGTGTGGGGATGGAGTTCGCGCTGCGCGCAAATATAAAAGACGGCCACCGAAAGCGAGGCGCTAAGAAAAATCGGCACGTCGAGCAGGAAGGTGCGAACCCAGCCGCTCTGCGGCCCGCCTAACGACGGATGCAGAAGCAGACAGAGAAAGGCAAGCAGAAGGTAGGCGAAGTTGGAAGTGAGATGAGCAGTCGCCTCGATCTTGATCGGCAACGAGAGCCGGCTGCGCCAGATGCGCGGGAGCAATTTCTTGCAGGTCTGGATGGAACCTTTGGTCCAGCGATGCTGTTGCGATTTGAACCCGTTCATATCCACCGGTAACTCCGCCGGCGTCACCACATCGGTGAGGAAAACGAATTTCCAGCCTTCGAGCTGCGCGCGATAGCTGAGATCAAGGTCCTCGGTCAAGGTGTCGTGTTGCCAGCCACCTGATGCGGAGATGCAGGATTTGCGCCAGAGGCCGGCGGTGCCGTTGAAATTAAAGAATCGGCCACTGCGGCTACGCGCGACCTGTTCGAGGAGGAGATGACCATCGAGGAACATCGCCTGCACGCGGGTGAGAAGGGAGTAGCCTCGATTGAGGTGGCCCCAGCGGGTTTGGATCATGCCGACTTTCAGGTCGGTGAAAAAGTGGACCGTCTTCTTGAGCAACTCCGGCTGCGGGACAAAGTCGGCGTCGAGGATGCAGACATAATCGCCACGCGCAGTCGCGAGGCCCCGCTCGAGGGCTCCGGCTTTGAAGCCGACGCGATCCGTGCGGTGGATCAGCTCGACGTCGAAGCCGCGTTCCGTCAGCCGGTCCACGCAGGAGCGCGTGATCTCTTGGGTTTCATCGGTGGAATCGTCCAACACCTGGATCTGCAGCCGCTCGCGCGGATAATCGAGTTCGCTGACCGCCTTAAGCAATCGCTCGACGACGTAAATTTCGTTGAAGAGCGGTAACTGCACCGTGACGACGGGCAATTCCTCGAAATGAGCGAGCGGTTGCGGGGGACGCCGCCGATTTTTCAGGAACAAGTAGACGATACAATACCGGTGTAATCCGTAACCGGAGAGCCCGATCAGGACGCTCAGATAACAGACCGTCCAGATAACATCCACAAGGCTTCCTCCCATATCGATTCAATGACTGCGACCGACGAGGCGCACAGAGGCGACATGATGCCGCGCCCGCGTCTTGCGTCAAATCAAATCTCGGTGGCGCCGGGCACGCAGCCGCGGCTGCTACCTGGGCCGAAACAAACAGGGCGCCCGGCCGATTCGCCGGTTGCTTCAGCAGCGAAGCAGACGAAAACTGACGGCGCAAAAACTCACCGACATCGTGCAAGAAAAAAGCAAGAAATCCAGCGGGAGCCGCGGCCGCTTCGAGCGCTTGAACGTGGTCCTGAGCATCCTGATCGCAGGCTGGGTGCCCTCGATCATGATGCTGGTCGTTTCTTACACGATCCTGACCCGCACCCTGGAAACCAAGATCCTGCGCGACCGGCAGGCGTTCGTCCAACTCATCGCGCACCTCGTGGGCGATGACCTCACCCGCACGGGCGCGGTGGTCGATTACTACCAGACTTTCCAGCAGGTGACGCAAATTCTGAGCGGCCCCTTCCCGCAGGTGGAAGGCCAGCGCTGGCTCACCGAGATCTATTTTTCTCATCCGCGGATCGACGGGATGTTCCTGGCCGCGCCGGATGGGACGCTGATCGCTTCGATCCCGCCGGAGCCGGACCTGATCGGACTGGATTTTGAATCGGCCTATTGGCTGGGAGGCGCGCGCGCCAAGCCTAGCGTCTACATCTCGGCGGTGCATCCGCGCTTGGTCGATCGTCGGGCGGCGGCCGATGTGGTCGGGATGGTGCGCGCTCCCGGTAGCTCGACACCACTAGGATTCATCGGCGTCTCGGTTCTGACCGAGCGCATCGGCCGCCGTCTTTCGACGATCCCCTTCGCTGATCAGTCGCGCTGCCAAATCATCGATCAGGATGGTCGCGCACTTTTCTCGGGAACTTTCGAACCCAACCAAGGAGCGTCTTCAAGCGCCGGGAAAACCCTTCTTAATGATATTCGGACGGACAAAACCGGACACATCGAGCGAGATGGAATCATCTATTCTTTCGCGCGGGGTGGAGTCGACCGGCTGGACGACGGTGTTGGAGCAGCCGCGCGCGATCGCCTATCAGCCGGTGCACGATTTATTGGAAAAAACGACGCTGCTCGCGCTCTGGTTGATCGTGGGCACAGCGGTGATTGCGTGGGGTGCGAGCAAGGTTTACCGCCGGCAAAGCGAAGCGGCCGCGCGGATCGACCGGGAAGTGATGTTCAATGACAAGATCCTGGCGAACATGCCGAGCGGCATCGCCTTGATCGATCCGTCGTCACGACGTTTTCTCCAGGCCAATGAAGCCTTCGCTCTGATCGCGCGACGTTTTGGAAAT
Source organism: uncultured Verrucomicrobiae bacterium (assembly GCA_963792775.1). Lineage (GTDB taxonomy): Bacteria > Verrucomicrobiota > Verrucomicrobiia > Chthoniobacterales > UBA10450 > Palsa-1392. Next base: position 56,961 of record CAWBXU010000006.1, read on the forward strand.
CTGCCTCCGGAAAAGGAAATCCGGGACGCGACCTATACGGACATCGAGATCGCGCCGCGCCAGGCAATCGAAAAAGTCCTGACCTTCGGCACTCCTTTTCAATTGGTCGAACAACCGCTCGTCGATCGAACTGGTGTGACCAATTTCGTCAACGTCAACCTGCTCCGGTTGCAGGATTCGAAACAGGTCGTGCAAGGCGTGCTCTTCCTGGTCGAAGATAAGACCCGCGACGTTCGCCTGCGCCAGGAGTTGATCTCGGCCAATGCGTCGAAGGATCAGTTCCTCGCCCTCCTCTCGCATGAGCTGCGCAATCCGCTCTCGCCCGTCATCGCGATGGTGGCGGAGCTGGAAGCACGGGCGCCGGATGGACCGGAAGTGCGCCAGGCCCTCGCCGTCATCCGGCGCAACGTCGAGCTGGAAGCGCGCTTGATCGACGACCTGCTCGACATCACCCGCATCTCCAAAGGCAAGCTGCAGCTCAGTTTCGAGATCACCTCCATTCACGAAACCCTCATGCGAGCCTACGAAATCTGCCGCCAGGATATTTTGCAGAAGAATCTGGAATTCGAATTTCATCTCGATGCCGCCCGAGAACATGTCGACGGCGACCCGGCGCGCCTGCAGCAGGTCTTTTGGAATCTGATCAAGAACGCGGTCAAATTTACGCCGGACGGCGGCCGCATTTCGGTCGAGACCTCAAATCCCAATGAAGAGCAGATCGAGATCCGGACGATCGACAACGGCATCGGGGTGCAGCCGGAAAAATTGGGCAAAATTTTTAACGCTTTCGAACAGGGGCAAACCTCGATCACGCGAAAGTTTGGCGGCCTTGGACTGGGGCTCGCGATTTCCAAGGAGATGGTGCGGGCCCACGGCGGCAGCATTTCCGTGCAAAGCGATGGACCGGATCGCGGATCGGTTTTTAGCATTACGCTCAATACCGTGCCGACCCCCGCGAAGGAGAAGCGGACAGCGCCGAATTCGGCGACTCCGCCGGGAAAGACCGCCTCGCGCAAAAGTCACTTGCTCGTGGTGGACGATCATCAGGATACCTGCCTCGGCATGAAGATGCTGCTCGAACGGCGGGGCTATCGCATCACGCTCGCGCACAGCGCCGACCAGGCGGTGGAGAAAGCGCAGGCGGAGGATTTCGATCTTCTGATCAGCGATATTGGGCTGCCCGATCGCAGCGGATACGAGTTGATGAAGGAATTGAGCGCCACCCGCTCGTTGCGCGGGATCGCCTTAAGCGGCTTCGGAATGGAGAACGACATCAGCAAAGCGCGCGCCGCCGGATTCTCCGAGCACCTGACGAAGCCGATCAATTTCGATCGGCTCGACGAGGCCATTCGCTCCCTTCTCGAAGTCAAAACGAATCACCATTCCTGAGCGTCGCTCGCCTAACGAGCGCGCGCGGCTCAAGACTTCGGCAAGCGCGCGTCGACCAGTCCGCAGATGGTGTGGAGGAGAAATTTGTGCGCCTCCTGGATGCGAGCGGTTGAGTCGCTCCGAACGAGCAGCTCAATCTGCGCCCGACCTTTGGCCGGTCCGCCGTCTCGTCCGAGCAGAGCCACTGTCGTTAGGCCGCGGCTCTTCCCTTCGTCGAGCGCGCGCAGAATGTTTTTCGAATTTCCGCTCGTCGTGATCGCGAGCAGGATGTCGCCCGGCTGAGCGAAGGCGGCGACTTGCCGGGCGAAGACTTCGTCGAAGCCATAATCGTTGCCGATTGCGCTCATCAGGCTGCCGCCTTGAGCGAGGTTGAGAGCCGGGTAGGGGCGCCGATCGGTGATAAAACGGCAACCGAACTCAGCCGCGAAATCCGCGCCGTCGGCCGCGCTGCCGCCATTGCCGCAGACGAGCAACTTGTGACCTGAGCAAAGGCAGTTCGTGAGCGCTTCGGCCACCTCCGCGACCGGCTGCGCCAGTTCGCGAAGTGATTCGAAGGTGCGGCAGGCCGCGTTGATCGATTCCTGCAAGACGTCGTTTAGGTCGCTCATGGTGATTTAATCTCCGATCACTTTTTCCCTGCTGCCGATAGCTGCGGTCGCCACCGCATGCAAAAAAAATCCCCTCATTTGGCGGCAACCGACGTTTTTCATTGCTAGATTCTGGGAAATTTGCTATTTCTCATAGTCATGGGCGAGCAAGAGCAATCCGTCGCGTTATTGTTCGTCCAAGTTTTCCTGGGCAACCATCCGGACGGTGTGAGCGAAAAGCTGTTCCCTCCACTGCACGGTTTCGTCTCCGCCTAAATCCGGGGTGTTCACCCCAGGATTGGACAATTTGATATACAAAATTTGGGAAACTCTATAAACTCTAGAACCGTAATCCAAAAGTGATGAAAGACACAACGCGATTTTTGAGCGCCACGAATGGTCAAAGCACCGAGGGAAAAGAGCCCACTGCGACTCTCTCGGTTATTTTTCCCGCCTTCAATGAGGAGGCCAACATCAAGCGAACGGTTGAATCGGCCCGGATGGTCCTTCCAAAGCTGGCCAAGACTTGGGAGATCATCCTGGTCAACGATGGCAGCCAGGATGCGACCACGCCGCTCTGCGATGAATTAGCGGAGCAATATCCGGAAGTGCGAGCGATTCATCACGTCGATAACCGCGGCTACGGTGCAGCGTTGAAGAGTGGAATCCTGGCCGCGCGCTACGATTTCATTTTCTTCACCGATTCGGACGGGCAATTCGACCTCGAAGAGATCGCCCACCTCACAGAATGGTCTCACCTTTATGACATCGTGACTGGGTATCGAGGAAAACGCCAGGATCCGCCGCACCGGCTCATCAATGCGTTAGGCTGGAAAATGCTCGTGCGCCTCGTCCTCGGCGTGAAAGTGCGCGACATCGATTGCGCCTTTAAGATTTTCCAGCGCTCAGTTTTCGATCGCGTCCAGATTCGGTCGGTTGGCGCGATGGTAAATACGGAAATCCTCGCGCAGGCCAACGCTTTCGGGATGCGCATCCACGAGGTCAAGGTAAGTCATTATCCCCGCCGCTTCGGCAAACCTTCGGGCGCGAACTTGAAGGTCATCGTCAAGGCCTTCAAGGAGCTGCTCCGTCTTTACCGGCAATTGCGCTACGTCACCCACGAACAGGAAGGCCTTTACCGCACGGAAATGCAGATTCCGCATAAGATTTTCCGCCATCACGGTGTCGCCGAAAAAGTCGGGGCCGGGGTGGGGGCTGTTTCCTGCCGATTCACGATGGAGCCCACGAACGATTCACGATCGAGTCAGGAGTGCCTGGTGGAGTGATGGGGGGCTGGATCGGCGCGATTCGGCAGGAAGTTTTTTAGGCAAACCGGGAGGGCTGGAAACGCGGTGTCGGCTCACCCGGGTGACGGATCGCAATCCCTGCTGCGCGCGCTTGATGAGCCGCTACTCTCTCGGAGATGACAACCCCGGAGCAGAAGAGAGCGGCGAAAGGAAGGACGATGATCCAGAAGAGGGAAACCATCATCACCAGGAACGGTTCTACAACAACAGCTTTCATTTGATACTCTCGAGTTACCTGATTTTCACCAAGCCTCATGTTAACCAAACTATTCTCTCGGCCTGCCGCTAATCAGATATCGCAGGAGGCGCCGCGGCCGGCTGTTTCTAAGAAACAAAAACGCGTCATGCTCATTGGCCTCGACTGCATGGAGCCCGATCTGGTGTTCAACCGCTGGCTCGATGAGTTGCCGAACCTGAAATCGCTCTATCAACGTGGGCTGCACGGGACGTTGCGTTCCTGCGATCCGCCGATCACAGTGCCTGCCTGGTCGGTGATGATGTCCTCGAAAAGCCCGGGCCTTTTGGGCGTCTACGGTTTTCGTAATCGGGCCGATCATTCTTATGATCGTTATGCTATCGCTAATTCGCTCGCGATTAAGGAGGACCGGCTCTGGGAAATTCTCTCGCGCGCTGGCAAACGCAGCATCGTCATTGGCGTGCCTGGGACTTATCCGCCGAAGCCTTTGCATGGCCTGATGGTGACGGATTTTCTCACGCCCGACACCAGTTGCGAATACACCTATCCACCGGCGCTGAAGCAAGAGATCGAGGGGCTGGTCGGCGAATACATTCTCGATGTCCGCGATTTTCGTTCGGGGAATAAGGCAAAAATCCTGGCCGACATTTATGAAATGACGCGCAAACGCTTCCAGCTCGCGCGTCATCTTGTGGAACGGGAAGACTGGGACTTTTTTATGATGGTCGAGATGGGAACCGACCGGATTCACCATGCGCTCTGGGATAACATGGACCCCGCGCACCGTTTCTACGAAGCCGGGAACGAATTCGAGAACGCCATCCATGATTATTACGTCGAAGTGGACCGCGAAATTGGAGAGTTACTCAAGCTCGTCGATGCGGATACCGAGCTGCTCGTGGTCTCGGATCACGGCGCCAAGAGAATGGATGGCGGGATCTGCGTGAATGAATGGCTCATCGCGAACGGTTATCTCACCTTGATGGAACAACCGGAGAGCGCAGTGCCGCTCTCCAAAGTCAAGATCGACTGGCCGAAGACCAAGGCGTGGGGCGATGGCGGGTATTATGCGCGCATTTTTCTCAACGTCGCCGGACGCGAGCCGCAGGGGACGATCGCGCCGGAAGATTATGAAAAGGTGCGGGACGAACTCATTGCCGGCCTAAAGAGCATCCGCGACGAGAACGGGAAGGAAATAGGCACAAAGGTCTATCGCCCGGAAGAACTTTACCGGGAAGTGCGAGGCGTCGCGCCGGATCTGATCGTTTACTTCGGCGATCTCTACTGGCGATCGGTCGGCACCGTCGGCGGCGGCAAGCTGCACACTTTCGAGAATGACACCGGCCCGGACGGCGCCAACCACGCCCAGGATGGCATGATCATCTACCGGCCCGCTGGCGGCCTGGTCCATGCGGGCGTGCTTGAAGGGGCTAAAATTGTCGATGTCGCGCCAACCATTTTACAACTGCTTGACCTGCCGATTCCCGAGGACATGGAAGGCAAAGTGCTTCAGAGCTAGGCGATCCCGCACGCGCGAATAATGGACAAGCAACCGAAAAATTTCCTCAGTGAGATAAAAATGGTGCGTGCGCGGACGCCATTGCGCCTCAGTTTTGGCGGCGGCGGCACCGACGTCTCACCGTATTGCGACACCCGCGGCGGCTGTGTGCTCAACGCCACGATTTCGCGCTACGTTTACGCGACGCTCGTGCCGAAGTCGGAACGATCAATCGGCTTTCGCTCTTTCGATTACGGGACGGTCGTCTATTGGACCGAAGAGCATGAATTTCGCTTCGACGGCCAGATGGATCTGGTCAAAGGAGTTTTGAAACGTTTCGAGCTCGATAAGTTTCGCACCGAGGGCTTCGATCTCTTCGTGCATGCGGACGCCCCGCCAGGCTCGGGGTTGGGCAGCTCCTCCACCTTCACCGTCGCGCTGATCGGGTTGTTTCGGGAACTGCTCGGGCTGCCCATTACCTCCGCCGGCATGGCAGGCCTGGCTTACGACATCGAGCGCAACGATGTCGGCATCAAGGGTGGCCGCCAGGATCAATACGCCGCGGCCTTTGGTGGTTTCAATTTCATGGAATTCCACGGCGAGGAAGTGGTCGTCACGCCCCTTCGCCTAACGCCATATGTAATCAACGAACTCGAATACAATCTCATCCTCTGCTTCACCGGCAGTCGCGACGCCGACCCGATCATCGACAGCCAGATGAAGAGCGCGACGATGCAGGAAGCGGAGCCATTGGCGGCGATGGATCAGGTGAAGGCGATCGCCATTGAAATGAAAAAGGCGTTGCTCGCGAGCGATCTCGATCGCTTCGGCGACATGTTGCACGAGGGCTGGTTGCAGAAGAAGAAAATGGCCAAAGGCATTAGCACCCCGCGCATCGACGAGCTCTATGAAGAGGCCCGCAAGGCAGGTGCTATCGGCGGAAAAATCACCGGGGCAGGCGGCGGGGGCCATCTTATGCTCTATTGCCCGTTCAATAAACGCCACATTGTCCGCGAGCGCCTCAGCGAGCTCGGGACGACGGTGACCGATTTCCGTTTCGACCCGACCGGTATGGAAACCTGGCGGGTCTATAAATGATCAACCCGAAATGAAAAAAGATCCGAAAGTCGTCGTCATCGGCCTGGACGCCGCGACCTGGACCGTCATCCGCCCGTGGATGGAGGAGGGGAGCCTGCCGAATCTGGCCAGGCTCATGAAAGCCGGAGTTTCGGGCCGGTTGGAATCCATCCTGCCACCGATCACCCCGCCCGCCTGGACTTCGTTCATGACCGGGAAAAATCCCGGTAAGCACGGCATTTTTCACTTCGTCGAAACCGAGCATGGCGGCTACGCCATGAACTACGCGAATGCGACCTCGCGCCGTTCGCCCACTGTCTGGAAGCTGCTTAACGACGCCGGTTACACCGTTGGCACGATGAACATTCCGTTCACCTATCCGCCGGAACCGCTGGACGGCTTTCAAATTTCCGGGATGGATACTCCTTCGGCGGACAGTCCTTTCATTCACCCGCCGGCCTTGCGTGACGAACTCATCAAACTTCTCGGGGAAATCCAACTCGATCTTCGTTTCCTCGGCGCCATGACTACGGATGAGCGGCGCCGGCAGGTCTTGGAAGAGATGCGGCAGATGGATGAGCAATGGACAAAAGTCGCGCTCTATCTTTTGGAAAATCATCCTCAAGACGTGATGATGTTTGTCTTCATGTCCATCGATACGGTGCAGCACTACTTCTGGCAGCACTTCGATAAGACTCACTTTCTTCATGACCCGAAGCTCGTGCCCAAGTTTGGTGACGCCATCCGCAGGGTCTACGAACGGCTCGACGCTGCGACCGGCCAGATCATCGGGCGACTTCCGGCCGAGACCTCGGTTTTTGTCGTCTCCGATCATGGCGGCGGACCGGTCGTGGATCGGACGATTTTTCTGAATCGCTATCTCGCACAGCTAGGCCTTCTTCATTACAAGAAGGCGGCTACCTCCAGCGTGCAGACCTTTGCCAAGAAAGCCATGCGGATGGGTTACTCTCTCCTGCGCAGTTCACTCACTTCGCGACAAAAAAGTCGACTGGCGATGCTCTTTCCAAAGCTGCACAAGAAGAGCGAGATGGCCTACTCGGCTTTCACCAGCATCGATTGGAGCCGAACGAAGGCTTATTGCAGTGAAGTGCTCGCTTCGCCGCCCAGCATCTGGATTAATCTTAAAGGTATCAAACCCCGGGGTATCGTTGATCCGGCTGACTATGATTCGTTAGTCAATACGATTATCGCAAAGCTGGCCGAGCTGAAGGACCCACGTAATGGTCAGCCGGTCATCAACCGCGTCTGGCGCCGCGACGACATCTTTCACGGTCCCTTTGCTAATGAAGGAGCGGACCTGGTGCTGGATTGGTGGAGCGAGAATAGCCTTTTCTCGACTGAGCCAAGTTTCCCGGAAGACACGGATAAGCCCGCACTCGTCATTCGCGAACACAAACCTTCCGAGACCTCCGAATGGGGCGGCACCCATCGTCTTTATGGCATCCTGGTCGCGCGCGCACCGGCCCTGAAGACCAATGCGGAGATAGAGAATCCGCACCTCATTGATCTGGCCCCGACCCTTCTGCATTTGCTCGGTGTTCCGGTGCCGGAAGATATGGATGGCCGCGTTCTGGAAGAAATTTTCAAACCTGAATTCCTCGCCGCTCATCCCGTCCGGTCCGGCGCCGCCTCCGGTACGTCGGGCGGCGATCGCCCCAGTGGCTACACCGATGAAGAATCGGCCAAGGTCGAGGAACGGCTGCAGGCCCTGGGTTATCTCGAGTAAAGAAAAGTCCTCTTATTGCTCCTTATGTTTGAGACCATTCGTGCCGATCTCGACCGCAAGGTCCGTGGTTACGGCGTGCGGCCGGAGGATAAGACCTTCTTTCGCAAGCGGATTACTCCCTTCCTTGAATTCGGGACCTTCGCCGTGGTCATGCACCGTTTTGGTCGCTGGTCCTACGATGTAAAGGTTCCGGTCATTCGCCAGCTCTTAATTGGAGTATATCTTGTCGCTAACACCATTTGCCAGGCGATTACCGGCATCCACATCCATCGCGAGTCGGAGATCGGCCCGGGTCTTATCGTGCATAATTTCTGTGGTATCTTCATTCTCGCCACGAAGATCGGTCACAGTTGCACCCTTAATCAGGGAGTGAGTGTCGCCAGTGTCAGGGGAACGGGATGGCCTACAGTGGGTAACAACGTCTATCTTGGCGCAGGATGTAAGGTTATGGGTGGAGTAACCATCGGGGATAACGTCGTGGTTGGCGCCAATTCGCTCGTTATTGCCGATGTCCCAAGTAACTGCACAGTCATGGGCGTGCCGGCTCGCATCATTTCGCGAGAAGTGGCGAGCCCTTATCTGAAATCGCCGGTCGCGGCCAAATGAGAAACTCTGCCAGCGGAGCGGGCCGCGCTCGGGAAAACTATTCGATTGCCATGGTGGCGGCGTGTCCGTTCCCGGCGAATCACGGATCCGCGGCCAGCATTCGCGAAATGTCCGACACGCTCTCGGAAATGGGTCACAACGTTCATATCGTGACTTATCCGACCGGGCAGGAAGAGATCCGCGTTCGTCATGCCAAGGTCCGTCGCACGGGACCATTCCGACCGGAAGGGAATGCAAAGGTCGGACCGTCGGCGGAGAAGTTCGTCTTTGATTTCAAGCTTTTGAAATTGCTCTGCCGCGTCATCCGGGAAGAAAGAGTGGATATCATTCACGCTCATAACTACGAAGGCGCTCTCGTTGGTATCCTGGCGAAGTGGATCACGCGTCGGCCGCTGCTCTACAATGCGGTTAATCTCATGTCGGATGAGCTGGCCGGTTATCGCTTTATTCGACCCGTGTTCCTGGCGAATGCTCTGGCCCGTGCCCTTGATTGGTTTACGCCGATTTTTCCCGATCATATCACGGCGGTTTCTCCGGAACTGAAAGATTGGTTTGTCCAACATGGCGTGCCCGAACAAAAGGTGGATATGGTGCCGGCGGGAATTGAGCCGGATTTGTTTGATCACCCGGAGCCGGAAAAGTTTCGCGCGCAGTATCCGATCAACGGCCGTCCGGTCGTCATGTATACCGGCGTGCTGAACGCCTTTCAGAGGATCGATTACCTCTTGCGGGCCTTTGCCGTGACGCTGCGCGAGCAGCCGGATGCGTTACTGCTCATGGTTAGCCCTTTGGTCTCGGAAGCGCATGAGCGCGAACACAAACAATTGGCTAACGAACTTGGGATTTCCGATTCGATTATTTGGATCGCGCCGCATGCGCTGGAGGATTTGCCGAGCTACCTGGCGTTGGCCGACGTGACAGTTGTTTCGCGACCGGAATGTCCGGGGCATCCGGTGAAGCTCTTGAACTATATGCTCGCGGGAAAGCCCACGGTTTGCTTTGACGGCGCGGCCAAAGGTGTGCGCCACCTGCACGACGCGTTCATCGTGCCGAATCACGATTTTGAAGCGCTTGGCCGCGGCATCAGCCAGTTGCTCCAGGATCGTGCGCTGGCCGCGGAACTCGGCGCCAATGCCCGCGCCACCGTCTTGGCGGATTTCGATTGGCGGCAAATCTGCCGGAAAATCGAGCGCATCTATGGTCGGCTCTTGGGCACACCGCCCGAAATTGTCTCCGCACCCAATGCCACGGCTGCCCGTGCGGCTGCGGACCACTAAGACCCGTGATGCTCTCTTCCCTGCTTTTTCAATGCGGTTGCCGGCGGCGCGGAACCGCTCTTTCGTCTCGACAACACTGGGCCAAGCGCCTATGAACTAATCTTTCATTGCTGGAATCAAGTCAGTCTTAACATTATGGAAACGAAAACTGAACGCGAGGAAAGAGCGACTCGGCGCGGCAACGGAAACTATTCTGCTGTCGAACCTTCCGGCTCACGCATGAAACCGGTTCACTGGATAATCTTCCTGGTCGTCTGTGTCGTCCTGGGATTTCTTGTCTTTTACACGGTGGTGCACGTGGTTGAAACCAATCCGGGCAAGGCGCGTATGCTCGGTGCGACTTCTCCCGTCGAGACGGTCGTAGCGAAGCGGCAAACTCTCGATGAGGTCATCGGGGGCAGCGGCGCGGTCGAACAATCGAGCACGGTGGTGCTTACGAGTCAGGTGGACGCCGATGTCCTCGAGGTGCCGGTGAAGGTGGGCGATCTGGTGAAAAAGGGAGATCTCCTCCTGAAGCTCGACGACCGGCTGATTCAAGCCCAGTTGGAGGCGAACCGCGAGTATGTCGACGTCAGTAACGTGAAGATCAAAGACCAGAGCCGTCAGGTCGCGCGCTATACCGCCTTGGAACAGAAGTCGATGGGAACGCCGCTCGAGTTGGAGAAGAGCGAGATCGCGTTGGCCGAAGCGCGGCAGGATTTGGCCAAAGCGAAACTGACTCTGCGCCAGGCCGAGCTCGATCTCGAGCATGTGAAACTGGTTTCACCCATCGATGGCATCGTCCTCGAGCGCTTAGTCAATCCCGGCGAATCAACCCATCGCGATCAAATCGTGCTCAAGCTCGGTTCGCTCAATACCGTCCTTATGACGGCGAAGATCACGGAGGAGAAGATGCACGCGCTTCAGGTGGGGCTTGACGCCGAAGTCGTCTTTCCGGCTTTTCCGGGAGAGAACTTCTCCGGCAAGGTCGTGAAGATCGATCCGAACATCGATCCCGTCACCCGCACCTTTACCGCTTATGTGGAGATCAAGAATGCTGATCTTCGTCTCAAACCTGGTCTTTCCGGATTCGTTCGGATCCGTCGCAGCATTCAGAACGTGCTCGCAGTTCCCAGCATTGCGATCATGAACCCTTCCGGGGAACAGGCGACTATCTATGTCGTCAACGACAACGATCGTGCCAATCTCCGCAAGGTTCGGCCCGGTGCGGTAGTCAACGCCATGACGGAAATCGTCAGTGGTCTGCAGGAAGGGGAGAAGGTGGTAACAGTGGGTCAGCTGTATCTACAAGAAAATGACAAAGTCCATACTACATCGCGCTCGAATCCTCAAAAGTAGCTTCGTTGGATCGCTCGCCGCCCTCCTTTGCGCATTGCCTTCCGCGGGACGTGGGCAGGAGGCTTTGGAAGCTCCCCGTCCTCATCTCCTGAACCTGCACGACTGTATCGTTCTCGCCCTGCAAGAGAGTCCGGCCCTCGAAGCCAGTCGGTTTGATGTGGCTTCGGCCAACGAAGAAGTGCGCGCGGCTAGGGCAAAGACCTTGCCCGAGTTGACGGGCTCGGCGTCGGCGCAAGTCTTTTCGGGGAGCCCAACGAGTAAGTTTGCCATCGTTAATACGGGCAACCAGGGGGTTGGCCCGGGACTTGGTACTGGCTCCAGTCGCGGTGTCGGGGCTACTGGAGTGGAACTTTACTCTGGTCGCCTCACTTATCCCATCTTCAAGGACGGAAGCCTTTTTGGTCTGAACAAGGCGCCGGCGATCGCAAGCAAGGAAGCAAAAAAACGCGGCCTCGCTTGGACCAGTCAGCTCAGGCGGGATCAAGTCATTGACCGGATCACGGACGCTTACATCACTACTGTCTCGGCGCAGAACCGGGCAGGATACGCCGAGCGCCGAGTGCGTTTGCTGGATTTGATGGTCGGTATCACAAAGGAACAATCCAAACAGGGGCTGACGCTGCCCATCGATCTCAAGCTGGCGGAAGGTCAGCTCCACGGCGCGCAGTCTTTGGCCAAGATTTTGCGGGAACAGGCGGTGGCCGGATCCATCGAGTTATCACGCGCGCTCGGCCTCGAATCGCCCGATATGCTGCATCTGGATCCGGTCCTGCCCGAGCCGCCGGACCCCCCGGATGCGCGTCAACTGCTGGGTTCTTCCCTCAACCAACATCCCTCCCTCCAGGTCCAGCGGGCCGCGATTGATCAGGCGAAGGAAGACTACCGCTTGGAACGGTATCGACTCTATCCCTCAGTGAGTCTCGATGGGACCATTCTTTACATTGACGATTTCGGTAACTCGAGCGCGAATGTCTATGCGACGGGCGTGACTGTGGATGTTCCGATCTTCGACTTCGGGGCGCAGTTGGCCATGACCCGTTCAAAACTCCTCAAATATAAAGCGGAACGGGCGAAGCTCCTCTCAGTCGCCGATGATGTCACATTTGAAGTCGTCAAGACTTATCAGGAAATCTATATCCTGAGTCAGAATATCCTGGGGTTGCAACAAGATGTCTCCAAGGCCGAGCGAGACCTACAGGTCGTCGGGTCGCAACAGCAACAGGGAATCGCTCCGCCTCTCACCTCCATCGAAAAAGAGTTACATCTGATCGCCAAGCGGGACGATCTCGATGGTCTGGAGACGCGGCGCCTCATCCTCTACTCAGCCCTGCAGAAAGCAGCCGGCGGGTCCTGGCAGTGGGCTAAATGAAGCAATCCCAACGGATCGTCAAAAACGCTGTCTTCGGGATCGCGGCCTCCGTGATTGGAGGCGGCGTTTATCTTGCCACGATCCTGACCATTGCTCACAAGGTCAGTGTCGTCGAGTTCGGTAAGTATTCCTTCGTCCTTGCCTTCGCCATGTTTTTTCAATTGGTCGCGGACGCTGGCCTGCCGCGGATGATGATTCGGGAGTTGGCGAAGAATCGCGACAGTTTTGCCTCCCTCGTGGGAGCATCGGTTACTCTTATCTGGATCATTTCTCTGGGCATCATCCTCCTCGTTGCCGCGATCGTTCCCTTCTTGCACTTTGGGTTCGACGTCAAAATCGCCGCCCTCCTCATGAGTATCGCGACTCTTGCGACCTTTCATTCCGCCGGTTACAGCGCTGTCCTCCGCGCCTTTGAGGATAACGAGTTAAATTATATCGGCTTTATTCTACAAAAGGTCATCCTGCTCGGTTTGATTCTTCTCGTGATTCGGCTGCACGCGGGCCTCATCGGATTCGTCCTCGCTCATGTCACGTCGAATCTGGTCGTCTGGTATTTTTACCATCTCACGGTTTCACGCGTCTATGGTCATGTCTCCTACCGCGTGGATCCCCCGCTCTGGAAGTCGCTTATTGTTTCCGCTCTGCCCTTGGGTGGCGGAGTGATGCTGCGGCAGTTAGCGCTGCAATTGGACATTCTTGTTCTCACTTGGATGACGAACCTGACCACTGTCGGTCTTTTTAGCGGCCCTTACCGGATAAGCATGGCTCTGCGCATTATTCCGCAGACGCTCGCCTTGCCTCTTTACCCTCTTTATTCGAGAACGGCTCATTTTTCGCCGGCCCGCTTCACCGAGGCCTACCAGCAGAGCATGAAGTTTTTCGCTCTCGTCAGTATCCCTTTTGCCGCTTTCTTCGTCGCCTGGTCGCGCCCGATCCTGCACTTGGCCCTGGGCGACAAATTCGTGCCCGCACTACCGGCGATGCAGTATTTGGGGCTGGGATTGGTCCCATTCTTTCTTTCCACCATCTTTCAGTACCTCTTTGCGGCACTCGACGAACAGAAGAGGTTCCTGGTCAGCACTTGTGTTGCATCGAGCATTCGCATCGGATTGCTCGTCGTTCTCATTCCTATCCTGGGGTTTAAAGGACCGGCGGTTGCCTTTGTCATTGCAGAGACGCTCATCGTTGGAATTTGGGTTTATCAGCTTTCGAAGTTGGGTTATCCGCCGAAGCTGAGCCATGTATTTTTCCGGCCTTTGATCGCAGGCGCGGGCATGGCGCTGGTGCTTGTCGCGGCCAGCGACGTCACGATCCTTCTTCAGATTGGCGCCGCGATTCTCTCCGGAATTGTTTACGTGGTCATCTTGCTCGCTCTTCGAACTTTCTCGTCCGATGAAATCCGCCAGGCGCGTGAAGGTGTCGCCTTCATCTCACCCTTCATCGAGTCTTGGTCGAAAAAACTGAAGCGAGACTCGTGAAGCTCATCAAATGGCTGACATCGTGGGGTGAAAAGCTCGCGGCTATCTGGGCGAGATACTGGCTGCTTTTGTTCGCCTCCGGTTTTGTTCTGCTCTCTGCCGTTCTCAAGTGGGTAGAGTTTCCCTTCAGTCGTAACTTGAAGGGTCTGCAACTGCCGCTCTTCCATGACGCGGGCTTGATCCCGCATCTAACGCTCTTTTCCTTTGGTTTTCTCGGTGTGGCGGTCTTGATCGGCGGCGTTATTTTCTCTCGTTTCTCGACCGGGTTCCTGGGAGCTGCTGCGGCCGTTCTCCTCACGATTTTTGCTCTGGCGCCGGCACACTTGGCGTTTGCCCAACCGACGATGCTGCAGCGGTTGACCGAGGAGGCTGAAGTAACCCCGCTAATTAAAGCTTTCTCCAGAACCTACCTCCCCCAAAACTACGGAGTCGCTGAGGACATTCCGAAGCGGCTCATCCTATACAGCGGGTGGGGTCGGTTTGTCGCAGCATGGTCCTTTCTTCGGTTAGGCTGGTATTGTCTTGGAATAGGTGCTCTTTTGCTCGGAGGTTACGCGATCATCAGGCTGCGAGACCAAAAACTTTCGATCGTGTTCGCGCTCTTTGGCTTGCCTCTGGCTGCCCTCGTCATCGTCCTCGCGCCGGCCATGCTTGGTCAATATTACTATACCCGGGCATCGCTGGATAAGGCAGAAGGGCGCAATGAAGAAGCCATCGCGGCTTTTCGGAAGTCGATGACCTGGGACAGCTGGCATTCGCAGGATATCGAGCTCTATGCCACGATCGGCGAGTTGCAAAGACTCTCCGGCGTGTCTGAGGATTCGCCGGAACGGCACATCAGCCGCGCGGCGCACCTGGAGAAGGCAAATCAATACGAGCAGGCTATCTTCGAACTCGAAACGGCAGCCAAGACGGGCGGCGCCATTGGAGTAACCGCACGACGGGAAACGGCCCGGTTGCATATGATGTTTGGACTGGCGCTCTACCAGGCAGGCGGAGTGGGCAGCGCAGTCACTAATTGGCAACAGGCTCTGGCTGTGGATCCGACTCAATTCTATTCGCTGCCGTATCTCGCTCGCGGATATTTCGAGATTGGGAGTTATCAAGCAGCTGTGCAGACGGTTGATCAGGTCATCAAGATCGTTAAAGATCATAACTCCCTCCTCGGTGATGCTTATTCCCTTGGCGGAGACTCCTATGCCAAGCTGGGGGAGGTGGCCGAGGCGCGGAAATATTATAACCTATCGCTCCTCGCAGACCCGATCGAGAATTATTGGGCATTGACCGGGCTAGTGGGAGAATAACCAGTGGATTCCAGTTTATCCATGTCATCGACCTATCGAAAGTCCCACGCCGTGGCCTGGTCGCTTGGACTAGTCGTTGCCTGTGGCCTCCTCCTCGGCTACTACGTGCTCGAGACTTACTTTGCCCCACGGCACCGACAATATCAGCTCGACTTCGGTCAGGCGCAGTGGATAGAACCCGCGGAGCCCGGGCCGATCGCTTATTTTCGGACCGAAGTGTTTCTTAGTGGGCCGCCGGAACAAGCCTGGCTGGAAGTGGCCGCGATGGATAACTTCAGACTCATCGTCAATAGCCATTCGGTCGCATTCGAGGGATCGGTCAAGACACGGGTCGCCGGGATTTACGACATCAAGAAGCGCTTGCGATCAGGCACCAACGTCATCGCAGTCTCGATCTCCCGAACGTCCTTTCCGGGAGCAGCGCAACTCCTGCTTCGTGGCTCGATCAAACAGGCAGGAGGCAAAGTTACCGATCTTATTTCGGACGAACATTGGAGGGTCACAACCGAAACCGGCATCGTCCAAGGCTCAGAAGAGTGGACTTCTCCTATCGTGCAGGATGAACTGTGGCCCCGCGCGATTCGATCGGCGATCAATGGACGGTCTGTTCCGATAGCCTGGGTTGACTATAACCCGCTGTTATTACAGTTGGAACCGACAGGCTCCTGGCTCCTGTCGCAGAACGCGGCAAGTGAAGCGACGTTTTCCACTTCACTCCAAGCTGATCGATCCCGTCAGGAAACATGGCTCCAGGTCGCAAGCTCCGGCGATGCAGACTTAGTCATCAATGGCCATCTGATTACGTCGGCGATGGATTTTTCGACGGTCGGTAGCCGGCTGCCGCATCTATCGCGGCAGGGTGAGAAGAGTTCTTCAGACCAGACTTCGCGGCCTCGGGCTGGCAGAAAGGCTGGGCTAAAAGAGCCGAAGACTGACAAATCTGTCTTGGAAAAGGCGACGCTCGAGGCTATTGACGTCAGTTACTGGATAAAGGCGGGGTCTAACTCGATCGTCGCGACGGTTCGCGCCGACCATCAACCGGCCAGCCTGTTCGTCTCTGGATTCCTTGTTAATGGCGATGGCTCTGTGCATCGTTTCCAGACTGATTCGGATTGGCAGGTGAGTGATAAGGTGGGCGTTCGCAGCTCAGGGAGTCAACGAGCGGTCGAGTTTGGAGAGGATGGATCGGCTCCCTGGGGATTTCTCCCGCAGGAGATGGCGCGGCCGCTCGATCGCGCGGGCTTCGCCACGATCGGACGCGACTGTCTTGTCGTCGGCCTTACGGCCTCTGCCGTCATGGCATTGTGGCTGATCATCTCTGCTTTCGTCGCAAAGAGGGGCGGAGAGCTATTGCGGCGAACGATGGTTTGCGATGCCCTTTTTCATGCCCCCATTATAGCGGTCCTGTTGCTCTTGTTACTCCCCAATTACGACCTTCGCTTCCCGGCGGAATGGTCTTTTGCACCGGCTGTGGTGCTCTCCGCTATTCTGGCTTTGCTTGGCATCCGTCTGTTTCATCTCTTTCCCATCGGTGGACTGGTCGCGCCGGTTAAACGGCGCGTCTTAGAGTGGGATCGCGCTTCCTTTCGCACGGCGGTGCCTTATGTTTTGCTCGTTCTAATCATGGCATTGGGCCTTGGCCTTCGTATTCACAATTTGGGCTTCATGTCCTTTGATCATGACGAGATGGGATTAGTGGCAAAATCCAAAGGTATTTATACGCTCGGCTTTCCCTATACATCCTTCGCTGGCGAAGCCCGCTGGGTAACGACTTACGAAGCGGTTCCCTACCCCCTGGCCCTTTCCGGCCTCTTCGGGTATCAGAATGGACGATGCGGCTGCCGGCTTGTCTCATGGGAACGCTTTGCATTGGCCTTATGGGGTTGCTCGGCTGGCGCATGTTTAACTGGCGCACGGGTTTGATCGCCGCCTTTGTTTACGCTTGCCTTCCGATCGACATTCGATGGGCCCAGAATGCCTTCTATCCGCAGCAGTGCCAGTTTATGGCCCTGTTGACGATTTTGTTGTTTTACGAGGCTTTTCAAGCCCGGTCTCTGCGCCACGGATATCTAAGCGCGGCGACCGTCTGTTTTTGCCTGACTTATCTCTCCTGGGAAGGAAGCGCCTTCCTTCTTCCCTGCCTCTTCCTCGGCCTGATGGTGATTGGATGGGGAGAATGGTGGTGGTTAAAAGAGTTTCATCTTTATCGTTGTCTTTTCTTCATCGGCGCGGTCGTCGTGGCGCAATATTGTTCACGGACGATCGCCGCCGTCCCCTATCTGCAGGTCGGCTCCGGTTTGTCGAACCTCACTGGCCCTTCCCTGTTTTTCCTGACCTCCGCATATCAACCAATGTTTTATGTTAACAAGCTATGGCTGTCTGAGAATCATGTCTTCTTTACCGTCTTCGCGCTGCTGGGCCTTCCATTTTGCTGGGGACAGCGGGGATATCGTTACGTCTTTACCATCCTCGTAGGGCTTTGGATTTGTCACACCAATTTCCTGGCCGCTCTCGCCCCTCGATATTGTTATTACTTCCAGCCTTTACTCGTGCTGGCGGGTATTGGAGCGGTGGTCATGCTTTACGACCGACTCGTGACTCTCGCCCGACGGGAGAGCGATTCTGAAATTGCCTGGATTTGTGCGCATGCTTCCGGCATAGCTCTGCTCGTTCTTCTCTTCTTGCAGAGCAACGAATCGGTCTTTAAAGAATACGAGCTCTCCAGCAATGGCGCTACGCCCGGCCTTATGGCGCGTATGGGCATGTATCGTTACGATTACCGGAATGCGGATCGATATGTGAAGGAACACTTGCAACCGGGCGATGTCGTTTTTCCCGGCATTCCTCATGTTTACGCTTATTACGCGGGCAGGCCGGGAGATTATTTTCTCGATACGCTTCTGGCGTCGAAGGTGCCCTACAATCAGATGCTCGATGAGCCGGGCTTTGCGGACAAGTTTGGCGGTCTCCCTGTCGTCCGGAATTTGAACGAACTCAAGGAGGTGGCGAATCGGGCCCGTCGCACCTGGCTGGTCTTTGCGCCGTATGCCTCCTTTGAGAAGCTATCCAGCCCCAACGTCCTGGCGTATCTCGACGAGAACGCACGAGTCGTCTTCGAGACTTATCGCGCCAAAGTCCTCCTGATCGAAGGCCACAGCCAAATCAAGGAAAGTCGCGGAGAAGATCGCCGGACAGCTCAGACGGCGGAATAGGCTCGGTTCAGAGCTTTCCGGCCGGCTGAGCGTAGAGAGAAGAGCATCGAACTGGCGCGGTCTCGGGTTCGCTCCTTGGCGGCGTGAAGCTCCTGGGTGAGGCGCGATACTTCAGCGGCATTTTGGGAGACTGTTTCGTCAAACTTCTTCGAAGCCGTAGCATAGAGCGCGACGTCGAACGCATTTTTCTCGGCAATGAGATCGAGTGTCGCTGGCGGAAGATCGCGTTTCTTAGGTCGCGTGCGAGTGACGTTAAAGCTGGAATACGACGCCAGTTTCCAACCGAAGCGGAGTTTCATGAGAGCAAGACTCTCCTCGAACCGTTCGGAAAGTCCGACGACGTCAAAATCGTTCTTAACATGCTCAATCGCCTGCGCGGCGATTTCCGCCGTGCAAGGCGTTTCGTATTCAGCTCCGGCTACAATCTTGCTTTGGACGTTCGTCCGCTGGGAGCGATGCACAAAATCTTCGAGCGACCAATTTTCCCGTCGAAGTTTCCAGTAGAGGGGGTGCAGCTTATAGTTACGCATGAAGTAAAAGGCGGAGATAACGCGATCGACCGGATCGCGCAGGACCGTGATATAAGTTGCCGGTTGTGGCAGAATTTCGTGCAGCCCAAACACCATGTGCCCTTTAAACATGCGAAATTTTCGGAGACGCGCGGGAGGAAGGTTTCTCAAATGCTTGTAGGACCAGTTAAAGAGAACCGGATCGACTGAGTAGATTTGCAGAAGAGGATATTCCCATTCGATAAGCCGGTTGAGTGTCGTGCCCGCGGTCTTGGGCACGTGGAGGAAAATAACCGCATCTTCGCCTACGTGCTCTTCGCTGGCAGTTGCTTTTGGTTGGTCTGGCATTGTTGTGGTCAAATTTGTTGTCTTATTCCCCGTTTGAAGCAAGGCATCGTTAATGTCGATACTTGCCTTCTGACACGAGTAGTCTCTTGTAACCGTCGTAACCGAGGCCTCTCGCCTCCTCCCATGTTCGCGAGATGGCCTCGCATGTTTTTGGATCAAAGCCGTCGCCATGCCACAGCTCCCAATAGGAGCCTTTGGCGTGAACAACGTTGAGAGCTGCCATTTCCATCGATCCCATCCTATCATTGGGTCGAGATAAGCTAGCGACACTTTGGAAACCATGATGCGCGCGAGTAGAGTATTCCTGCACGAGGTCATATGTCATCATGCCAGTGTCCTCTCTGCGCCCGGTGAGCTGGCAGTTTTGAATGGTGAATCGCTCAGGATACTTGCTTAGGCCAAAATCAATGACCCGCTTGCAAAAGCTGGCTGGAAGATTCAATACCTTCGATAAGTGGAGGGAGATTTCCTGGCGGGGAAATGATCGCGCCCATTCGTCGGTAAAGCGCCCATAAGTGTCAAACAGCTTCTCGTTGTAGTTCCCCAGCGCCGCCCATTTACCGAGGTCCGATTGAGTCTTAGGCAGATGCATTTCCGCGCTCAGAAAGTTTGCGCACGTCAGAACCACGCTCACGCAGAGGGGATCGGACGAATAGCGGCTTCCCAACTGGGCGATGAGCTGAGAGAAATCGCGCTGATAAATTGGGTCCCAAGGAATCGGAATGGTCACAACCGCGCCGGCGTTGGGGCGATGCAGATTGGTAATGGTGGTCGAAAAGGACTGAGCGCCCTGACTGTAAACGAATGCGGGCGTGTCCGCCCCGGGCTTTAGGCATAACTGATACTTCATTGCCTTTCCATGCAGAACCGCCACAGCTTTATCCAAAGTATCAAAATCAGGTTGGCCGGGAGACTTCTCGATGGCACTCCAAGGAATATGAAGACACACGCCGGCAAGCGCGCGGCTGGCATTTACATTCTTTGCAAATTCTTGCAGGGCCGATTCATCCCCTGGTAGCTTCTGTACTACCCACAGCCCCGTGCGAAGGGATGAGTCTTCCGCACGCAGCGAGCTGAGACCTGTAAGCGGTAGGAGGCAGACTGTCACCCATCGCAAGACGGAATCGTTCCTCCGTTTGAGGTTACCTTGGCCCGCGAGGCGGCTCATTTTTGTGAACCTTTCAGGTGCTTGTCGAAAAAAGCCTTGATTATTGGCTCGAATCGCGGGCCGCCCACGCCGTGTCCGCGCCCGCGCGCAATTTCCAGAACCGTGTCAACGCCCGCGGCTTTAAGGGCTTGTGCGAATTCCTGACTTTGACTGACAGGAACCGTGCCATCGTCATCGCCCTGAATAATCAGAAAAGGTGGGTCATCCTTGGAAACGTAATGAATAGGACTGGCTGCGACCGCTTTGGCTTTGTTCTGCTGGACTGGACCTCCCATTAGGGCCTCAACGGCGCTCGCCGATTTCGGATTCCGCGCATCCGACGTGCCCGAAACATCCTCAAACAAGCGGAGAAGATCGGTTGGTCCGGAAACGTCGCAGACCGCCTGAACGCTACTAGAGAATTGCGAGTTATCACCACTGCCTTGCCACTCTTTGACGTCGCCCGTAGTTCCCAAGAGAGCTGCAAGATGTCCTCCAGCTGAGTAGCCCCATGCGCCAATCCGGTCGGCGTCCAGGTGATAGGTGGCTGCATTGGCACGAAGCCATCGCACCGCAGCCTTACAATCTTCTATTTGCGCCGGGAAAGGAGCCGTGCCGGTAAGTCGATAATCAACGCTTGCGATGGCGTAGCCGTCGCGCACGAGCATGACGGCGGGGCAATGTTCTTTCCGACCGGCGCTCCAGCCTCCGCCATGAATCCAGACGACGACCGGCAGAGCGCCGGAAAAGTTGTCGGGCCGATAAAGGTTGAGCGTCAGCGTTTGCCCATCAACGGTCCGGTAAACCAGGTCACGTTCGAGGGTTGAATGAGCAACTGTTTGGGCTTGTCTCCTCGCCATGGCGGAGGGGGCCAGGCTTTGTCCCAGAGCGAGGGTCAACGCTGCTACGGTCAGGTAACGGCCAGGAAAGAAATGGTATCTCGATGTCATAGTGCGGATGCGAGTTTGCTGATGAGAAACCGGCTAGTGCCGACGGTGGATTGCCAGAAAGTTTCCATCGATCCCGGCTTTGTGATTGATCCAGCGCTAGTCATGGTCTCTTCCATTTGGCCTTTTTTTTCACGAAGGTCTTTCTCGAATCGTTCTCTGCCAAATTCGTAGAGTTGCATATCGAGTTGGTTATGATCCTGGATCATTTGGACTAGCCGTGGTTCAAGGGCAGGGCGGACTTTCGAAACCTTGCGATTCTCGTAATAGGGAATGTTCCAACCAAAGGTAGTCGCGATCAGCACCAGGCTTTCCTGAAAGCGTTCACTCAAACCGACAACGCTAAATGAGCGGGTCAGATTTTCCTTCGCTACAGCCAAAGTCTGTTCGTCACAAGTTCCGCCTTCTCCAACTCCAGCAATCACTCGGCATTGCAGGTTTTGACGATGCAACGTGTATTGCATGAAGTCTTCAATACCGACCCCCGCTTTCTTTAACTTCCAGTGAAGGGGATGGAGCGGTCGACGCAAGATAAAGGAATAGGACGAGAGGAAGCGCGAGACTGGATCTCGCAGCATCGTGATATAGGTCGCGCCTTGCGGCAAAAATTCATGGATGCCGTATGAGAGATGCCCACGCACCACTTTGAAGCGCCGGCGTCGCTCTTCCGGAAGGGTCTTGAAGCGCTCCGCCGTGGCCCGGATTCGATGTGGATCCATTGTGAAGATCGAGAGTGGATTGGTACTGCCATTCGATTATCCGATTAAGCGTAGTGCCCGCGGTCTTGGGGATGTGCAGAAAAATGAGAGCCTTCTGATTCATCGTGGCGGACTCTTTTGGCAAATTCATGGTTTGGGAGTCAGCCGCTCTTCGCCGAAGCTGGCGAAAGACTGACTCATGGCGTTTACGGACGAAACCGACGTTTAGACTGCAGCGGAGGCGAATTCCTCCCTTGCTTGAGAAGGAGCGGCCGCGGACGGGCGAGCAGCAATCTCGGCCCGTCGTGTGGCCATCAGCCGCCGCATCGAGGCGCGGGCCTCATTCTTCTCCACTATTTCGCCATAAAGTCGGCCTGCGAAAAGATCAGTGATGTCGTCCTGGCGCGCACCGCTCGCCATCCGCGTGAAAAGGAGAGGATATTCCCAGAAGCAATCGATGAGATCGCGGACTGCATTCTGTCCTTGCGCATTGACCTCTTCGTATGAGGCAAACGGATTTCCATCGGAAGGTTCATTTCCAGACAAGTGTTTGGCAATCGCTTCCGCCGCAAATTCCCCCTCGCGGATCGATAGAAAAACGCCGAAGGAAAAGATCGGATCGGTAAATTGGTGAGAATCGCCGACGCAAAGAAATCCTTTCCCGGTGTAATCGCTCACAGAATAAGAGTAACTCGTGCTCGTCCGAACCTCTTCCAGGAAGTCAGTGTTCGAGATCCGTTTCGTGAGATCTGAGTTCAGGCTACGGAGCTCGGTGCGCAAGAATTCAGCCTTATCCATCCGCCGCTCCTTAAGATAAGCAGCAGGCGCGGCGACACCGAGGCTGGTCTCGGTGTCGCTCACCGGGATCATCCATGCCCAGTGATCCTTCTCCTTGTAGAAAATGAGCGTGTTGCCATTTACCTTTGAAGGCTCGGTGCCATTGTCGCGGATCACGCCTGCGAGTTGGGAATAAACGGCTACCTGGTTGGCGTAGCTCCCCTTTGTTTTCGGACCGGTCACACCTCGGTTTGCCAAAAAGGTAGCCAGGCCAGAACAGTCGACCAGCACCTCGCAGGCGAGGTTTTCCAAAGCCCCTTGCTCGGTCCGAATTTGAAGACCGGTAACGCGGTCGCCCTCTCGAATCGGCGACACCGCGTCACATTCCATATATTCTGCGCCGCGGCGACGAGCGGCATCGAGTAGTATTTTGTCAAAGCTACTGCGTGCGACCGACCAAGTCGAAGTTGGAATCAAGGCATGGGTCTCCGGGCACCGCTTTTTCACCTCCACCCAAAAGGGTACGCCGTGGGGATTAAAGACATTCACTCCATGTTTGATCGGGTAACTCTGCGTGAGAATCTCTTCTTCGAGACCCAGCGTTTGGATCGCCTTGCGGCATTCCCCGCTGAGTGATTCGCCGATATGGTAGCGGGGGAATGATTGCCGCTCGATGATCACGGGCTGGATGCCCGCCTGCAAAAGATAAAGCGCGGTCGCAGAGCCTGCCGGACCGCCGCCAACAATGATCACCTGTCGTTTTTTCATGTTCTTCCCAAATCAGCAGTGAACGCACCCGTCTGCAGAACCGCAGCGATTTCTCGGCCCCTTGCCGATCGGCGGTTCGATTCTAAAGAGCAACCGAATCCTATGAATATTTTACGGGAGCTGTCAAGTTGCAAACGCTCCCAGACGCGGATGTGCCGATGGACGCAGCCAGCGGCCGCCTCCGGCAAAGAAAAAGCCGCTTCGGCCCTGCTGGCGGAATGGAAATTGCGGGTGGAAAGCAGGCGCGTTTTCCTGTATGGGGTCACGGGTCTAAGTCGCAGAACGACCGAAATCCCGAGGATAACGTCGCCGTCCATTTCGCAGCTATGCCTTACTTATTGCATCAACTTCTTGCCATCAGCGCCCAGCGCCGTCCCGAAGCGGAAGCCGTGCGCCTTCTAGATCAGGCTATCACCTACGGAGAGCTCGAGATCCGAAGTAACCAACTCGCGCACGCGCTCATCAAGCAGGGCGTTCGATCGGGCGACCGAGTAGGCATCTATTTGTATAAGTCGCCGGATGCGATTGTCAGTATTTTCGGGATTCTGAAAACTGGAGCCTGTTATGTTCCGGTCGACGCGAATGCTCCCGGCCCGCGCCTCACGGAGATTGCCCGCCAATGTCAATTTCGAGCTTTGATTACGAGCGCCGACCTTCACGGGAAGCTCGGCTCGGAACTTGAGACGGACTGTCCAAGCACAAAGCTCTTCTTTGTCGATCGTCTCCCTGGCGACTCAAAATCTCAGCCATGGTTTACCCTTGCCGAAGTTTTGCCCAGCCAGTGCACTGAGCCACCTGTCGTCCACCTGACCGATCAGGACTTGGCTTATATTCTTTTTACTTCTGGTTCTACCGGGACCCCGAAGGGAGTTATGCTTTCGCATTTGAACGCTCTTACCTTTGTCAATTGGGCTGCGGAGACTTTCTCGATCACTTCGGAGGACCGTCTTTCCAACCACGCGCCCTTTAACTTCGATCTCTCGGTTTTCGACATATTCGTTGCGGTGAAGGCGGGCGCGGCTCTTTGCCTCGTACCGGAAGGGTTGGCCGTTTATCCCGTGCAACTCTCGCAGTTTATTCAGGACCAAAGAATCACGGTCTGGTATTCCGTCCCGATGGTGCTCACACTCCTCCAGGCTCGGGGCAAATTGCCGGAGCGCGACTTGCAGGCATTGCGCTTGATACTCTTCGCTGGTGAAGTGTTTCCCACTAAACATCTCCGCGCGTTAATGGAGAAGTTGCCTCATCCGCACTATGCCAATCTCTACGGGCCAACCGAGACCAACGTCTGCGCCTATTACGACGTCGAGCCATTGTCTGCGGAAGAATCCACGCCGATTCCAATCGGGCGAGCCTGTGCCAATACCGAGCTGATCGCGATCGACGTCAACGGCGCCAGAGTCACCGCGCCCGGACAAGAAGGATTGCTTTACGCGCGCGGCTCCACGGTCATGCAAGGCTACTTCGGGCGACCGGAACTTACCCAGGGATGCTTCATTCCTAATCCCTTTGCGGTTGGCCGCGAAGAAAAACTTTATTGTACGGGCGACTGGGTGACTCTCAATGAGCGCGGAGAGTACCTTTTTATTGGTCGCAGGGACCATATGATTAAGACACGGGGTTATCGCGTCGAGCTTGGTGAAATCGAAGCCGTCATGATTGCTCACCCGGAAGTGGAGGAGGCCGTCGCACTACCCATTCCGGATGAGGCGATTGGTAATACGATCTGGGCGGTTGTCACGACCGTCGACGGAGCTTCGGTTGATTTGCTGCGGCTGAAACAGCACTGCGCGGCGAAGCTTCCCGCCTACATGGTTCCGGAGAAGATAGCTTTCAGGGATTCTCTGCCGCGCACGGAGAACGGGAAGATCGACCGGCGCCGTCTGCAAGGCGAGAGCATCGCTTCATTGGGATAAACTGTCTTAGTCGTCCGGAAGCGGATGGTGTGGTTGACGCGCTGTGGAGGATTGGGCTAGCGGAGCGAGAAGGGTTTGAGCGCGGAGCAAGTCCTCCGGAATGCCAATGTCGATAAAGCTACCCTCGGCGATCCAGCCGTAGACCCGGCCATGAAGCAAACGGGGGAAGACATCCCGCTCGAGAGAAAGGGGGACGCCCATTGGCAGATCGAGAACGATCTCCTTGTCTAACAAATAGGCCCCGGCGTTGATTAAACCCGCCCCGGCTTTGCTTCCTTTTTCCACAAACCGAACGATGCGATTATCCCCCTTAAGTTCGACGCTGCCGTAACGAGCCACCTCACTCACTCTCTGCAGCACCATCACAGCGTCGGCTTCTCTGTCTGCCATAAGCGTCCGCATCGCTCTCAGGTCCCATTCTGCGTAGCTGTCACCATTCAAGATCAGTGCAGGATCGCTTAGGTAACGTTCCGCGTTCTTAGCCGCTCCCGCAGTTCCTAAGGGTTCGGCTTCCTCTGAGTAGGTGAGTTCGACGCCCAGGTGTTTGCCTTCGGTGAAAAAGCTTCTAATGGATCCGGCCATGTAACCCGTTCCCAGAATAATATCGCGCACTTGTTGCGATCTAAGCCTCTCAATCAGTAGCTGAAGAAAAGGCACTCCCGCGACGAGAGCCATGGATTTAGGCCGATCAGCCAGAACCGGTCGCAGGCGGGTACCGAGACCGCCGCAGAGAATAAAAGCGCTGATAGCTTTTGGCTCAATAGGCGAATCTGTTTTCATTTCCTCGTGCGGCGTTACAGGCAGGCGACCGCGACGGGTGGCACTTCGAGATCGCGACATACTTAGACCGCGAATCAGACTTAAGGTCAAGCAGTGCCCTGCGCAAAACCATTGGCAACGTAGAAGTCGTCGGCGCCTGAGCAAATCCCCTTGCTCTTCGCCGTCGGGCGAGGCAGCATTTAATGAGTGTATTCTCTGCGAGAATTTCTGGGTCGGACTCAGGGCTGGTTAGAGACTCGGTTTCCGGAATGGGCCCATCGGCGACATCTGCAAAAATGGGATCGCCAATGGACCGATCCAGAATTCAATCCTTTCTGGAAAACCGAGCGACCGCAAAAAGAGTTCATCGAAGCGATCGACTCTGGCTGGTTTTCTAAGACTGAACGGATTATCGATCTGGGTTGCGGGAACGGCGAAGTGAGTCGCTGGCTGGCAGACCAGGGCTTCGCGGTCCTCGGTGTCGACTACAGCAGCGTGGCAGTCGAGAACTGCCGCCGGCTCTCGGCGGCGCAGCCCAACGCCCCGACGTTCGCGGTAGCTGACCTTTGCGATCCAGACCTACAGCTGGAACCGGCCGGCAGCCTGATTGACCGTGGCTGCCTCCATCGAATTGCCGATAAGTTGTGGCCCGTCGTCGCGAAAAACATTGCCCGCGCCACGATCCAAGGCGGTCATTTCCTTCTCTTGGCGGGGACGTTTCAACGTTCCGACTTCGCGCACTATCGCGGCGCCCGAACAGAAGAACAGTTGAAAGCCCACGTTGAGCGGGTTTTTGGCAGCTACTTCGCTATCGATAGGGCGGAGTCAGCGGTGTTTAATGCCACCGAAGGCGAAGATGCCATGCCTGCGGTGGCTTTCTGGATGGTCCGAAAGCGGGAAAGGCAGAAGGCCTAGCAAAGTAACTTGGCCTTGGTCCAGCGCAGAAAGGCGGGAGTTGAAGAGTTTGTTGCGCGAACGTGCTCCGACGCTTTTTGTCGTTTAGCGCGGCTGCGTCAACGTGGAGGTCACCAATTTCTTCAAGCCACGCATGGTGCCGAAATTCTCGGCGACTAACTCGTCTTCCAGGTTACGGCAACATCCTACCGGGAGATAGCACCGCTGGCTTGGTGGCTGCCGGTAAGGAACGCCGAGTGTAAGGTAGGTTATCAAGACCCGGCACCGTCGTGTCTCAAAGCGCCTCATCCGGCGCGGCGGAGATCTCCGTGACGGGGGATTTGGTCTCCAGCAACGCAGACAAAGTGCGAAGGTTTTTAAAATTCTCTGCCAGGAGTTCGTCGTCCTCGATGCGGATGCCTAGATCGCTATCGATGAATCCGACCAGACGGATCATGCCGAGGGAATCGATTCCGAGGGGCTCATCGAGGTCCGTGATCGGGACATTCCCGGCCCGGTTGGCATCGATGTATTCTCTGAGTTTCTGCGGTATTTCCATGAGTCGTGATGTTTGGAGGTTGCCAGTCTAGGAAAAAATGAGCGGAAATAGCAAGCTTGGACGTATTTGGGTTACCGGGCTCCCATCCATGTTTCGGTTGTCTCGATGGGAGAATTTGGCTCCCAAAGACCGGCCCGCTCCGGATGATAGCGTGAACCGATCGGCACCGAATAGTCGTTTTGATCGTACTCGCGGGTCCGTTTTAACATTTTGCGAAAGGCCATAATGGCGGGAGACGGCTGGCGCTCCGATTCATAAATCCGCCCGGCGAACGCGTCTGTCATTTGCTCGGGATAGCGGGCATAGACGAAGGTCGCAAAAGCGAAGGGTTGCTCCCAGAATAGATCAATCATGTCTTCGAGGTTATCTATGCCCTTCTCGCATGCGATCTCATGTTCGCGAAAGGGATTTTCTTCATCGCGCAGCTGGCCCGCCAGATAGTCGCGCACGAGTGGCGCTGCGAGCTCCGCTTCGCGCATCGTCACGGTGACACCAAAGGAAAAAATCGGATCGATAAAGCGGTGGGCATCGCCCAGGCAAATAAAGCCTTTCCCGCAGAATCCCCGGACCTGGTAGGAATAGTTCGGCACGACGTGGACCTTTTCCACCAGCTCCAAATTCGGAATGCGCCGCGTGAGTTCCGGATTGATCTTGAACAGATCGTCGCGAAAGAATTCCTCAGGAGTCTGCTTTTTTGCCAGGAAATCAGCGCGTGGTGTGACCAACCCGATGCTGACAACCTCTTTATCGACCGGGATAAACCACGCCCAATGGAACTTGTTCTGGTAGAGAATGAGTGTGTTGTCTTTCGCATTCTCGCCCGCAGTGCCCGTGTCGCGGATCGCGCCTTTGACATGAGTGAAGAAGGCGACCTGTTTGTCGTAGCTGCCCACGTACTTCGGGCCGGTCACTTTTTGGTTTGCCAGGAATGTTGCCTGACCAGAGCAATCGAGCGTCACTTTCGCTTCAATCTCTTCGGTCCCACCATCGGACCAACGCACGAGCACGCCCCGAACCCCACCATCCTCTCCTGCGAGGGCCTTCAGAGCGGTGCCGCGACGCAATCTCGCCCCTCGTTTCACAGCTTCTTCCAGCATCATCGCATCGAAGTCGCTCCGACGGACCTGCCACGTAATGTTGTCGTAGAGGTTCCAATTTGCGTCGCGTGACGAGACTTTCACGTACCAGCTGTTCACGGCGCTCGTCCCGTAAACCTTCACGCCGTGTTTAATCGGATATTGGCGCCTCGTCATTTCCTCCTCGAGACCGAGTCGCCGTAGCACTTGGGCTGACTCACCGGTGAGCGACTCCCCGATGTGGAACCGAGGAAACTCTTCCTGCTCCAGAATAAGCGGCTGGATCCCCTCGCGGATCAAAAACATCGCTGCGGCCGATCCGCCAGGGCCCCCGCCAATAATAAGCACATCGGTCTTCATGGTTGATTCAAGTAACGGGCGTTTGATTGGAACCGTAGGCCACTCGCCGGGAGTTTCCCATGATCAATCGTGGGTTCTTGACCTTTGCCTCCACAATTTCGAGGCAAGATCAGTGTATAGTTTGGTCCTCCATCATAATCAATCAAAAAAATGGTTTTTATCATGGTTACCTGCATTGAATTCCCGAACCATCTGGCTCTGGCAGCGCTCGGCTACCTCGCCGTAGAATGGTGAAGGGTCGCAAATTTTGTTACGCCGCCTCTCCCGGTACACCAGGGGTGCGCTGTGTGCGGGACTTGTTTTCCAGCAAGACGGCGATGGTGCGGAGATTTTGGAAATTCTCGGCAAGGAGTTCGGAGTCCTCGATCAGGATACCGAGATCGCTTTCCATGAATCCCACCAGTCGGATCAATCCGAGCGAATCGATTCCAAGTGGCTCTTCAAGGTCCACCAGGGGGACTTGGCCAGCCCGGTTCTCGTCTATGTAATCCCTGAGTTTTTGCGGTATTTCCATTGGGAAGTGCCCTGCTAATTACGAAAGCTTAAAAATAAATCATTGGCGATGGCAAGTAGAGAAACGCTTCGCTAGCGCGCTCCCATCCATGCCTCCGTTGCCTGGATTGGCAAATTCGGCTCCCACAGCCCCGCCTGCTCCGGATGATAGTAGGAAACTACAGGTATCGGATAGTCGTTTTGATCGTGTTCGCGCGTGCGTTTTAACTTTTTTGCGGGAAGCGAGGGTGGCCAAAGATGGCTGGCGCCCTGATTCATAAATTCGCTCGGCAAAGGCGTCCGTCAACTGTTCAGGATAACGGGCATGGACAAAGGTCGCAAAGGCGAAACGCTGCTCCCAGAAGAGATCGACTATGTCCTCAAATTTATCGATGTCCTTTTTCCGGAAGGGATTTTCTTCTGCTCGCCCATTACTCGCCGGGTAGTCGCGCGACGGCGGGATTCCGGGTGCGCCACGCCGGCCGGGATCGTTCCGCGCGCTGGCCCGAGGCGGAAGTGTTGCGCCTTCCGCAGTTTCGCTCGGCCGAGCGGGGCCTCACTTCCAGGCGCCGAATGTTTTTTCTGCTTTGAAAGTATTTCCTCGACACGGAATCGTTCGAATGCTCTAATAACTGGGCAGTCTGATCCCACCGTTTCCCACGTCGCGCCTTCTCGAAAGGCTTATCCCAAGACTCGGTAACCGCATCGCTTTTTGATCATGAAAACACGCTACATTACTTTGCTCGTAACCATCGCCGCGACGCTTTTTAGCGCGGCCGGTTATGCTCAAGTCATTCCTCTGGTTCCGGAACGGGCTGGTCATACGGCCACTCTTCTCCCATCGGGGCGTGTCCTGATTGCCGGCGGCGCGAATGAAGGCGCCACGCTCGATTCCGCTCTTCTCTACAATCCCACAACGCGGACTTTTACCGCGACGGGAAACATGACGACCCCCCGGTCGTCCCACACGGCAACGTTGCTCTACGACGGAACGGTTTTGCTGACTGGCGGAGACGCCGGAGGGAGCCTGCCGGTGCTGAAGTCGGCGGAACTATATCATCCCGACACGGGAACGTTTACCGCCGTGGCGCACGGAATGTCGATCTCACGGGACAAGCACACCGCGACGCTGCTGCACGACGGACGCGTCTTGATCGTGGGTGGGAAACAGGCTGACGTCTATGATCCAGAAACCCAGATATTCAGCGTCGCTGCCAGCTCTCCCGATAATCGCACGAGCCATGCCGCGGTCCGCCTGAATGATGACACGGTTCTTATCACCGGAGGTTACGTCGGCAGCCTGCCCGCCCGCGACGCCTGGATATTCGATCCCTCTACCACCAAATTTACTCTTCTCTCGGCTGTGATGCTGATCCCGAGGGCCAATCACGCCATGACTTTGCTGAAAGACGGCAAGGTCTTGGTGACGGGTGGATTCTCCGGCACAAGCCCGCACAATGAAGTCGATATCTATGACCCCGCGACCCAGACCTTCGTCGGGACGCGTCACATGCTCTTTCATCGCTCGAATCATGATGCGGTCCTTCTGCCTAACGGGAAAGTATTGGTTGATAGGCGGCACGACCCTGGAGAGCGGTTTTCTTGACACCAACGAGGTTTACGATCCGAGCGCGAACACTTGGACGCTGAAGCGCACGAGATGGCGGAGAACAGGACAGGCATGACGTCCACACTTCTGATAGACGGAGATGTTCTGGTGGCCGGCGGTATAACTGGAAACAAGACCCTTAAGTCAGCTGAGATATCTGGATCCCGTGACACACAATTTCACAGCGATTTCCGATATGAACGTGGGTCGGAACCAGCACTCAGCAACTCTGTTGACCAGCGGCAAGGTTTTGATCGCTGCCGGCAGTACGGATTTCGTTTTTCTTGCTTCAGCCGAAATTTTCGATCCAGCGAACAACTCCTTTACTCGCGTGCCACCTGTAAAACGCAGAACAAATGGTCTTTGCAGCACGCTCCGTAAGAGTCAGACAGAAACTTCTCCTGCGTCCATCATGGAAGGTATTATTGACTGGCGGTAAGAGCGATAACGGCGACCTCCCTACCTGCGAGATTTATGATCCGTCGATGAATATTTTCTGAAATCCAGCTGATCTCCCTGTTATGAACGATGGCCGCTCCCTTCACACTGCGACCTTACTTAATAACGGACAGGTTCTAGTGGCCGGCGGACGGCAAGGCGCGACTCCGATCACTTCCGCTGAAGTCTACGATCCGGCGACTAACTATTTTACCTTAAGGCAGGTCACTTGAATGTGCAGCGCAAGCGGCATGCGGCTACGCTTCTTGATCTTCCGGGTGATCCTAATGACGGCACGGTCCTGGTAGAGGGCGGCGCTTCCATCCCCAATGGAATGCTGGTTGACCCGGGCACGCCGACGGCTGAAGTTTATGATCCCACCACCGGGCTTTGGACGATCAACACGCCGCGGAGACATGAGCACCGGCCGCACGGAGCAGGCCGCGGCCGTGCTGGACGATGGCACCGTGCTCGTGACTGGAGGCATCTCGACGACGATGCCATCGGACCTATATCATCCTCGATACCCAGACTTTCACCACCGTGGACGGCTTACTTCATGCCCGGCAGCGACATATTGCCATTAAGTTGGATTCTCATTGGGGGGCGCTGGAGGGGCAAAGTCCTCGAAATCGGCGGCGCTTCGACAGGTAACTCGGTCTTCGGTGGCTTGGAGCAAGCGCTCGATACAGTTGAAATTTACGATCCTTCGACCGCTACATTCAGCCTGTTTGGCACCATGACGGAGCCGAGGCAGAACAACACTGCCACCCTGCTTAGTGATGGGCGAATTCTTATTGCGGGCGGGGTGAGCAGCCCCGCCATCAGTCACCACCGGGGAGATCGTTCCAGAAAGCGCAGGTACGCCTCCCCCGACTCCGTCACCAACTGTTATTCCGACTCCTACGCCGTCCGGGAATTTATTAAACATCTCTACCCGGGCAAAAGTGGAAACTGGGGACAATGCTTTGATTGGCGGCTTCATTATTACGGGCGGGACCGAGCCGAAGAATGTTCTTATTCGGGCGATTGGCCCTTCACTGAGAAACGCGACTCCGCCAATACCAGGGGCGTTAGCTGATCCCGTTCTGGAACTCCATGAACCAGACGGCACGATCATAGTTAACGATAACTGGAAATCCGATCAGCAGGCGGAAATCAATGCCACCGGCATTCCGCCAATGAGCAACCTGGAGTCAGCCATTGTCGCTTCGCTTCCCCCGCTTGATCCGAACGTGCCAGGTAGTGGCCTCTACACGGCGGTTGTTCGCGGAAACAATGGTGGCACTGGCGTAGCGTTAGTCGAAGTCTATGACCTCGATTTCGATAAGCCGCAGTCAGTCGCCCAACTCGCCAATACAAGCACGCGCGGTTTGGTCGAAACGGGCGACGATGTGATGATCGGTGGTTTTATTGTCGGTCCTGTTCCGCCATCGGGTGAGCAAGTGCTGGTCCGTGCGATCGGCCCTTCCCTGCCGCCAGATCAGGTTTCTGATCCATTGCTCGATCCGATCCTCGAGATTCATGATGGTGACGGAAACATCATTGCCTCGAACGACGACTGGGCCAGCTCCGATGAAGCCGCTATCCGTGCTACCGGACTGGCGCCGACCAATCCGCACGAGTCTGCGATCTTGCTGACCAATCTACCCGCGGGGCCTTACACGGCCCAGATCCGAGGGAAGAACGGCACGACCGGGGTTGCTTTGGTTGAAGTCTATCATCTCAATAGCCCCCAATAGATTCTAACTCTGATCCGGCTCTGGGACTGCCGCCATAGCTCCAGTTAGGCGGCTCTATTTTACCTTTTCGATCGTAAACGAGTGGGCCGCGATCGGTTCGTGGCCAGGCCGGTTGAACTGAGCATCGCCAAAATTCACGATCACGCGATCGCCTGTGCCCCAGTCCGTGTATTGAACGGAGCGGTCAGCCGTCAGCCATCCGTGATCCACCATTTCTGAGAAGCCAATTCGCGTCCTCACCGAGAAGATCTTCTTGTAGCTGTCGACGAAGGCTGTTTTGTGCGCTTCCCAAAGTGTACGGTCGATATGCCACATCGGCATTGTCCCGTAGAGAATATTGAAGAGGTCTTTCGTCTGCGAGAAGGCCGTGCTTTGGAAGTTTGTGTCCCGCCAGTTCCAAGTCCCTGCGACATAGTCATGAAAAGCGAGTTCATAAAGCGGGATTCTCCGAGTCTCATCCAGAGTAAAGGCCGCTTGCTTGGCATAGCTCTGTCCGAGATCGGTCTCGTAGCCGCCCGACGGTATCCTGAGTCGGGTATCGGCATAAGTTCGCAATGACATCAGCCCTTCAAAAAAATCCAGCCCAGGCAGGGCCCAGGTCGGGTTAAGTCCTTCCCCGGAGCCGACGATGGTTCCCAGGTTGCGCGTTTCCTGCATCAGCTCGAGCCGCGCCTGTTCGTCTTGCTCGATCGTGGAGGGATGATTGGGAGCGACGCAGGGAGCCAATTGGTGCACCAGCGTGTCGAAATAAAAGAGCTGCACACCGTAATCGCTGATCGCTTCCTTTGCCTTGGCGAGCCAGAGAGGAAGCTGATATTTGGCGCAGGTGCGATCCAAGGCTCTCTGATTACTCTCGGCGTAAAATTTGTCGGGAGCGAGCCTCCCCGTGAGAATGGCATTAGGCCAACCGCGGCGATTTCGGTCGACGCGAAAGAGATTGCCCGTGGGCATGCGATACATGCCGGCGGTCCAACCCAGTGCTTTGATCCCATCAAACTGCTGCGCGGTCTGACTCTGCGTCTGCCGAAGACCATGGCGATGCCGTGATCGATTCCGGCGGCCTTCATCTCTTTGACCAGAGCTAGATTTTCAGCCGGATCCTTTCCCCAA
Organism: uncultured Verrucomicrobiae bacterium; assembly: GCA_963792775.1. Classification (GTDB taxonomy): domain Bacteria; phylum Verrucomicrobiota; class Verrucomicrobiia; order Chthoniobacterales; family UBA10450; genus Palsa-1392. Next base: position 91,495 of record CAWBXU010000006.1, read on the forward strand.
AGATACACGTAGACTCCGTCCTTCAGGTTCGAAAGGGCGGGCCGTTTCTCTTCGCGAGCGGCGAGGGTTGCGAGGTCCGGATGCACACGCAGAAAGAAATTCCGGTATGCTTTGGCCAACCCAACGTATCCGCCCTCAGCGAAGAAGGAATAGTTGATCCGCAAAGGCACGGCGTAAACCGTCCGGTCTTCGGGAGTCGGTCGGCCCTCGGGATTGCGAAATGAATCCAGGCGCGCTGCCATGGCCCGCTTCAGATCAGTCAAGCCCCACCAAGGTTGACTCCCGCTCCAACTGTAGGCCTTGTTGATGGCTTGCGCTTTGGCCAGCGGCATGAGCATGCCTTCTCCACTTGTGTTCTGAACGTAATACCAGTCTTTCGCCGGGGCTTGGAAAAGGAAAGGATAACCCGGTGCCACGGTGTAATGCTCGTTAGGGATATCGACGACAAGGTTAAATGATTCCGGAGACTCTTTATCGAAAGAGATCGTGATATGATAGCTCTGACGTTCACCCAGGACATCGGCGGAAATGGTGTCGGCGGTCACCTTGCGATCTTCGGGCGCGACACGGAATCCGGGCCGAACCTGCTGCTTCCAGACTTGTCCGCCGCGCTTCTCGGTGACGGTAAGAGAGGCATCGGCTGGGGCGAGGGAGATTCTGAGTGAAGCGTTCTCGAACACCAACGCCGAGTTTTCATTCGCGGCCCGGCTGCTAACCACCGAAAGCAGCAACGAGAGTATCGCAACCAGACGAAGGTTTGACGCGCTCATCAATGAGATCTAGTGAGCCGAAGTGACGGTGAGCCTGGCGTTGCGACTCGTCGTGCTCCCGACGCTGTTACTCACGATGACCGAGAAAAGCGAACCATCATCCGCGAGAGTGGTCGGGGGGGTGGTGTATTGTGGCCTGTTGGCGCCCGTAATATCGTCGCCGTTTCTCCGCCATTGATAACTTAAAGGCGCATCGCCCGTGGCCTTGACCGAAAACTTCGTGCGCTGGCCGGCCAGAACGTGGCGATTGCGAGGTTGTTCGATGATAAGAGGGGGAGCCGATTGCGAGGTGGAGCCTTCGACGATCTCGATGCTTGAGTTCGCCGCCACGTGGGTAAGTGTGTCGACAGTGCCGCTCGGCCATCTGACCACGATTGTCGCCTCCGTCGCGGCGCCAAGCCCGAAGTGGAGCGGTTCGCTCCCCTGGGAATCATTTTCGCCGCCGCCTCCGCCGTTGTTCTGGCGATAACTCATTCCATTAGTAGAAGTCAAGGTGACTCCGGCACCAATTCCGTGCAGGTTCGACTGCACTCCTTTTAGGTCGAGCTTAATGAAATGATTGCCGTTTCCATTGTTCTTAAAAAGAAAGTGCAGCCCTTTGGCACCGGTGCCGTTATCGGATTCATTGCCAACTCCGTCCTTTACGACGAGATCGAGAAAACCGTCATTGTTGTAGTCGCCCCAGGCCGCTCCCTTATGCAGTGCGACACCGTCGGCCATCGCCACTCCGGCGCTGCTCGCGACATTGGTAAAAGTGCCATCGCCATTGTTATGGTAAAGCAAGTTAGCGTTGCCCTGACCGTCGCCCGTGTCGCCCGAGTCCGTCACGAAGAGATCGAGCCGACCGTCATTGTCGTAGTCACCCCACACACCCGTCCAGCAGGTCGCGAGGATTGCGACGCCAGCTGAAGTTGTGACATCGGTAAAGGTGCCATCGCCATTATTGCGGTAGAGGGAAGCTCCGTCCACCAGGCTACCCTGCTGGCCGCGAGCGATAAAGAGATCGAGAAAACCGTCGTTGTTATAGTCACCCCACGAGATGCCTTTACCGTTAGGCTGTGGAGTTATGCCTGACGCAGCAGTTACATCAACAAATGTTCCGTCTCCTTGATTGCGATAGAGCGCCTGCGTATCTCCATCGCCGGTGATGGCGACATCCATGAATCCGTCGTTGTCATAGTCGGCAAAGGAAATAATACTGCCATCGCCTTTTTCGAGAGTGGCATTGGCGAGTCCACCGGCATTCGGCACAATTGTGAGGCTGCCGTTGCCGTCATTGTGATAGAGGACATTCAGGCCGTCGTAGTTCTTCGCGAAAAGATCGAGCCGCCCGTCGTTATCGTAGTCGACCCAGAAGGCGCCGCGACCCCGGTTCATCGAGATTTCCAACCCTGCGACGACGCTGGCGTACTCAAAAGTGCCGTCGCCGTGGCCACGAAAAAGGTTGTCGCGCTTATTTGTGCCTCCTTGCTTGGCCTTGGCCCCTTCGGCGACATATAGATCAAGGTTGCCGTCCTGGTCGTAATCGCCAAAGGCATAGCCGTGCCAGTCGCCGTCGTCGCGTGATCCGGCGGGGCCATGTTTTATTCCACAAGTAGAGCGGATATCGGAGAAAGACTGGCCGCCATTGTTGAGATAGACGAAAGGGCCTCCCGCTACGGACAAGCCGTGAGTCGGAATGATGAGATCGAGATAGCCGTCGTTATTGATATCGCCCCAGATGGGGTTACCCCATGACTTCTGCTCCTCCTGCACGAAGCCGACGCTCGCCGTTACGTTGGTAAATTGCTGTCCGACCAGGCGCGGACAGATCCCGGCGAATAGAAGGCCTGCTGCAGTAAGGTAATGAATCGTTTTCATGATCTTCTGCCGATGCCGGCGCAGCGAATCGTGATCGGCCGGAGAGGGACGCGCAGCAGCGGAAGGTATGTTTTGCTGACATGGTTGACAAGACAATTGCGCAACGTGCATGATGAAACCGCGACGAACTATGGGGCGATGGCATGGAAGCGGCTCGTTTTTGGGGATGGATTTGATGACTTTGCGCGCGAGACACGGAGTCTTTGTTTTCCCTCTCGCCAACCTCTTGAGCCTTTTGGTTGGCCTGGGGCTGCCGGCGGGGATTCCGGGGCTGGCCGCACTTCCGCCTCAAATCCCGCGCGGCGTTTTTTCTCTTTCTCCCGCCGGCAATACCTTCCGAGACGCTGTCGCGACCAACCCATCCGTGGACGGAATCACTATCCGCCAGGATTGGAGCGAACTCGAACCAACGGAAGGCACCTACAACTGGAGTTTCCTCGACTCGGAAGTCGCGCGCGCCGAGGCTGCCGGCAAGCCGGTTCTCCTCCGCATCAACACTCAGGCGCACAAACCGACCTGGGTGACCAATGCGGTCGCGCAAGCCGGCGGCACGTTTTTCACTTTCGATAAAGACGGCGCCGCAACCACCATCCCGGTCTTCTGGGACCCAACCTTTCTTGCGAAGAAAAAGGCGATGATCGCGGCCTTAGGCGCGCATTTCACGGGCAAGACGACGATCAAGGTCGTCTGGACCAGCTTTGCCAATGCCAGTAGCGAAGACTGGAGCGTACCGCACACTTCGACGGATATCACGAACTGGTTCAATGCCGGCTACACCTCCGCGAAAATGCTCGACGCCGGCGCGCAGATCATCGGCGCGACGATGACCGCTTTTCCAAACCAATTCGTCACGATCGCTGTGGGCGGTTCCGGCAATTTAGATTCCGACGCGAGCTACGTGGCACGTAACGCGGTTGCCGCGGCGAAGGCGAAATGGCCGGGCCGCCTGATCGTGCAAAAAAATGATCTTGCGACCTTCAATCCGCCGGCGCCGGGGACCGGAACGCTTTTCCAGCCGCTTTGGGACAATCGCCCTGACGTCGCCGGGCAAATGCTCGACTCCTGCTATGGCGACAGCACCTATCGCAACAACGGCGGGGTGCCGGACGACGCCGGCCACATTCTGCGCAAGAGCGTTGATCTCGGGGTCGGCTACGGAATGAAATACATCGAGATCTATCAGAACGACGTGCTCAATCTTCCCGTCGACATCGGCTACGCGCACAACGCACTTTTGAATCCGATCGGTGCGCCCAGACCGCCGAGCGGTCTGCGGCGAGTGCCTTAATTTTTCGGCGACATCCAACGGGTCCGGTGTTCGACACTGTGCTCGCGCGCAATTACGCTGCGCGATTCTCCCGATGTCGCCGACCTTCTACCGCCATTCGGCTCCGCCCCCGCGCGCGCTTGCCATCGGCCTGCTCACCCTCGCGACGGTCAGCTTGCGGGCTCAATCCAAGCCTAACGACTGGCCTTTTCCGAGCCGCTCGCCGGCCGGCGCTGCGCTTTCTTCCGCCCCGACTCCGACGCCCGATTCCACCCCACCGCCGTTCGACGTCCCCCTGCGCCAGGAAAGCTGGGAGCAACTTCCCAATCATCAGATCAGCCGGGCCGGCGAGGAAGCGCTCGCCCTTCGTCCGCAGCAATGGCGCCACGGTGAGACGGAGAATTTCATCATCCACTATCGCGGGATGAGCGACGCTCTCCAGATCGCGCGCGAGATCGAGTTCGATCTTTGGTATGTCGCGCAGTCGTTAGGTGCGACGAAGGATCAATACACCCGCAAATCGCACGTCTACGTCTTCGCGGACGAGAAGGAGTGGGAGAAATTCGTCGCAGCCATCCACGCGCCCGATTGGACGCACAGCCTGGCGATAGGCGACGAGCTTTTCCTGAACGTCAAAGCGGCCGGCGGCGGCTTTGACTCGCAGACCCTGGCCCACGAGACGACCCACGCGGTCGTAGCCCGGATCTACGGGCGCCGCCGCTGGCCCGTCTGGCTGAACGAAGGCTTCGCCGAATACATGGGCGCCGCGAGCGTGGCCGCGCGGCATTGGCGATCGCCGCGCTCGAATCAGCGCAAACTGGCCTTTGCCGACATGACCGTGGCCGAGCTGGTGGCGACGACGCGTTATCCGGCCGACCTCAATGCCGTCGCCAGCCTCTATGAAACAAGCGCGAAATTCGTCCGCTACCTTTACAATAAATATCCCAAGGAATTGTTTCCGAAATTCGTCGACCGCATTCTGGAAGGCCGGACCGCGGAGATGGCTCTGCGCGAAGTTTACGGCGACGAATTTCTCGATATGGCGGAATTCGAAAAACACTTCCAGAATTTTACTCGCTGATGAAAAGCAAAACCGCTGCTCGCACTGCCGCCGCCAGTTCCATCTACGCGGTGGTGGGCTCGGATGAGAGCGCGGTGAAGACCGCGGCGAGCGAGCTGGCCGCGAAATTGGCGCCCGCTGATGCCGGCGACTTCGGCGTGGAAATAATCGACGGCTGCGCCGATAACGCCGACCAGGCCGCGACCCGCATCCGCTCGGCGATCGAGGCGTTGCAGACGCTGCCTTTCTTTGGCGGCGGCAAACTGGTCTGGCTGAAGAACGCGAATTTCCTCGGCGACAACGTCCTCAGCCGCGCCGCCAGCGTGCAGGAAGCGCTCGAGCAATTGGCGGCCGCGCTCGAGACCGATTTCGGCTCGGATGAAGTGAAGTTCCTCCTCAGCGCACCCGAGGTGGACAAACGCCGCACCTTTTACAAAGCGTTCGCGAAACGCGCCGAGCTCCAGGTCTTCGACAAGCTCGACGCCAGCCGGAGCGGCTGGGAGGAAGAAGCGACCGACCTCGTGCGTTCGTTAGGCCGGAAACGCAAGTTGCAGTTCGACGACGAAGCGCTCGATCTCTTCGTGCTCCTGACCGGCGGAGACAGGCGCGTCATCGGCAACGAGCTGGAGAAGCTCGACCTCTATCTCAGCGCGGACGATCGCCGCATCACTTTGGAGAACGTCCGGACGCTGGTGCCGATCTCGCGCGGCGGCGTCATCTTCGAGCTCGGCAACGCCCTCGCCGCGCGTCACCTCGATCATGCGCTCGGACTCGTTAGGCGGTTACTCGACCAGGGCGAATCCGCCATCGGCATTCTCCTTGTCGCGATCATCCCGACCGTGCGCAATCTGCTTCTGGCCAAGGATCTGATGCAGCGTCATCGCCTGCCGCGGCCGAGCGCGCCTTTCTCCTTCATCTCGACCCTGAACCGCCTGCCTAACGACGCCACCGCGCACCTCCCGCGCAAGAAAGACGGCTCGATCAACGGCTACGCCCTCGGGATTGCCGCGATGCAGGCGCATCGTTTCGAAGTCGAGCAACTGGTCAGCGGTCTCGAAGCCTGCCTCGCGGCGAATCTGCAGATCGTCACCAGCCAGCTCGACCACGAGCTGATCCTGAACCAGGCGGTGGTGAAGCTGCTCGTGCTATCGTGATGTTGTAGCCGTTTCGCTGTGCGAGACGTGAGGGGGAGCGCCGCCGGCAGCGGGAGCGCATTCGTTAGGCAAGGACCGCGCTCGCGCGTCCCAGAGGGACGCGTCTACAGGGGTTCGTTCGTCTGGCGGCGCGCGATCGGGCCGACCCACGGAATGTCCCAGCGCACTCCGCTAAAGGCTTTCACGATCGCGATAATGAGCACGACGAGGAAAGCGACCTGCACGAGCGCGGAGACGAGCGCCCAGAGCCCGGCGAAGAGCGGGCCGATTCCAGGAATCGCCCAGAAGATCCCGTGGATGATCGAGGAGACGATATTAAACAGAATCCAAATCGCGCCGAAGATGATCGACTGCATGGCGTAGAAGCGGACGAACGAATCGCGCTTCTCGAGGAGGTAGAAAATGATTCCGCCGATCAGCGGAAAACAGGCGAGGGCGGCGGCGACATTGGACGGCAGACCTGTCGAGGTCGGATGCGAAGGCGTCCCGGCCTCGGTGACAGGAATCGCCTTGGGTTCGACAGGATCGATTGGATCGACGGGATCGGGCATGAAGCTATTAAGACAAAGGTGCGGCCCTTAAGCAAGTGCGCGCTTCGAACCGATTTCGCTACCGCAAGGCTAAAGTGGAATGTTAGGGTCCGCCAGATGCAAAGGACCCGCCTGAAAAAATCTGTCGGCGCCTTTACGCTGATCGAGCTGCTCGTCGTGATTGCGATCATCGCGATCCTGGCCAGCCTCGCGCTGCCGGTTTTCAACGGCGTCCAGGAGCGGGCGAAAATCACGCAGGATTTAAACAATCTCCGGCAGATCGGGATCGCCACGCAGACGTATCTGAACGATCACGACGGCGTCTCTTTTCTGCCGACGCGACGATCTGGGATGGCGCAATCTGCATGCGAAAGTATCTGCCGGCCTGGAAAATTTTTCAGTCGCCGTTCGATAGACGGCCGCCCTCGGAGGATGACGCCAACGCGCCAGTCAGTTATGGGCTTGAACGCCAACGCAAAGACACTATCGGGAGTCTTTCGACAGATCAGATTGTGAAAGCCAGCGAATTCATTCTTTTGCGCCGGCTCAGGACGATGGGAATACGGTGAGCTTTTCCGGCACGTCGGCTGCGGCAGTGACAGTGACAAATTCCAGCGGATCGGGTGGAGTGCAAAGTAATCGCACGCGTATCGATGCCTGCTTCGCTGATCTTCATGTCGAAAGCCTCCTGTGGACGATCTTCAGCAGCGACACGCGCGCAACCGGCAGCCCGACGCTGCCTCAGCCCGTGGCATCCCGATCCGGCGAACCTGAGATCTGTGACGAAGTTCGCGTCTGGCTCGGCCAGCATCCTACGAAGTCGCTGATCGGTCCTGGCATTCTGCCGAAGACTGGCCGAATCGTCTAGGCCGTCATTCGTCAGGCGAGCGCTGCGCGGTCATTTCGGATGCGAATCGTCGCGCCGCTCTTCGCCGCGCCGGTCATCGACAGCTTGCGCGCTGCGGGGTTCGCGGCCGAGCTGATCACGATCGCGCCGGGGAAAAGTCGAAAACGATCGGGCAGGCGAGCGCGCTTTGCGAGCAGTTGAGCGATGCCGGTTTCGATCGCTCGTCGTTTCTGGTGTCGTTAGGCGGCGGCGTCGTGAGCGATCTGGTTGGATTTGTCGCCTCAATTTATCTGCGCGGGATTCCGTATGTCGCCGTACCGACGACGTTGCTCGCGCAGGTCGATAGCTGCATCGGGGGCAAGACCGGAGTCAATTCTGCGGCGGGCAAGAATCTCATCGGCACGCTGCACCATCCCGCACTCGTGCTCGCCGACACCGAGACGCTGCGCTCCTTGCCCGAGCGGATTTGGAACGAGGGCTTCGCCGAAGCGATCAAGCACGGCATCATTCGCGACGCCGGGCTTTTTGATTCGATCCCACTGATCCGAGCGAGAAGACCCGGCGGAGTTCATCGAGCGCAATATTGCGATCAAAGCCGCGATCGTGGCGGAAGACGAACGCGAAGAGACCGGCGTGCGCGCGCTCCTGAATTTCGGGCACACCATCGGGCACGCCCTCGAGCACGCCGCCGGATACGGCAACCTGCTCCACGGGGAAGCGGTCAGTCTCGGGATGGTGGCGGCGGCCCGCATCTCGGTGCGGCGGGCCGGCTTGTCGTTAGGCGAATGCGACCGCATCATCGCGGCGCTGCGCCGTCGCCAGCTCCCGACCACGCTTGCCGACGATTTTCCGCGCGAGAAAATCTTCCCCGCCATGCTCCGCGACAAAAAATTTGAGAACGGCCGGATTCGTTTTGTCGTCGCGCACGCCATCGGCCGGGCCAGCGTTTCGGAAGAGGTGACGCTGGACGATCTGCGCGCCGCCGTTGACGCCCTGTAGACGCTTCGCTGAGCGAAGCGCGGGTCTGCGCTGCAGAGGGCCAAGCCGCTCTCGCGTTTCGCAGAGCGAAACGTCTACAACCGCGCTTTTTTGAAATAGGCGACCAACCCTTCGACCACGCCCTCGACGTATTCGCGAAAAATGCTCGGTCGTTTTTTTCCCTTGATCCGCCGCGTGCCTTCGTAGTCCCCCGCCTGCACGCGCGCGAAGACTTCGTGACTGTTCATGACGTAGGGCTCGAGGTAAACCGTCGGGCAGCGATAGAGCCGCGTCGCCATCAGGTTGCGCGCGTAAACATAGCCGCTCGTCCCGACCGGCGTGACGTTCTCGGTCTTGTAATGATAAGGCGGGAGGCCGGTCGTTTTCGCCATCGTTAGGGCGATCGACTCCGCGAGGTCGAGCTCCTCGGGATAAGAGCGGCTCAGGAGCTTGTGCAGCATCTCGCAACGCTCGTCGTCGAGATCGAGTTCCATCGCCAGATAGGAGCCGTTGACCAGGAGATGAAGATGATTTTCGTCGACCAGCGTCGGCGCGGCCGGGTCGCCCCACGGTTCGGCGTTGAAATGGAGGCAGAGCACGAGATCGGGCTGCATCCGGTAGTTCACCAGGCTGGCTCGCCGCCGGATTTCGCTGTTGCGATAAAACATCAGCTCTTCCTGCCAGCGGATGGTTTGTTCTTTCTCCGGGTCGGCCGGGCCATCGAAATCTTCGCGCGGCTCGGTCACTCCGCCCCGCTTCAGAAATTCCAGCGCGATCTCGCGAAAATCGGAGGGTCGATAGGGCGTGATCGGCTCGGTCGTGTCGCGGACGAATGAGACCTTCGCGCCTAACGACCGCAGGCGCGGGGCGAGCAATTTGGCGACGAGCAGTGTCATGTCGCCCTCCTGGATCGGCCGCGCCTTGCCGATCTTGAACCAGCGCTCCTCCATTTTCGCCCAGGTGCCGCCGAGATGTCCTGGATCGAGCGCGATGTGGAAACCGGCGAGCGGACGGGAGTCGTTAGGCAGTTTCGGCAACTTCGCTGGCGGGGTCCAGCCCCGGTCGAGCGGGAGGCGGGTGGCGTCGTCTTTCGCGAAATGAAGGACAAAATAATCCGGCGTGCCTTTGCTCTTCAAAATCCGCACCTCATCCGGCTTTACCTCGATCAGCTCGGGGCTCATCCCGTGTGTGCAATAGACGTCGTTAAGGAGATGGACGAACTCGTCGTGCGTGATGGTGGCCTGATATTTTTCCAGCTCGCTCCAATCGGGCTTGCGCCCGAGCGTGCTCAGGTTGGTGGAGATTTGATAAGGCGTTTCCTCATCGATGGCGCGGGCGGCGGGGACGAGAAGCAGACCGGCGAAGGTGCAAGCGAGGAGTAAAAAACGAGTCATGAGCAATGCATTGTCATTCTGAGCAGAGCGAAGAACCTCGCAAATCACACCTCGGGTCGATCGTGAGGTCCTGCGCTGCGCTCAGGATGACAAGGCGCGGCGCGGCCGGTCGGAAGATCGTTAGGCACTTCCTCGCCAACAATCCGGTCACACCGCTCTGTGATCGCAAACATCGTCTTGGGATTTTTCAGTTTAATACGATGATCGGCGATGCTCACGATTCTTTTCCTCGGCGACGTCGTCGGCGAACCTGGCCGGAGCGCCGTGATCGCCCGCCTGCCGGAATTGAAGACGCGATTCGGGCTCGATTTCACGATCGTGAACGGAGAGAACGCGGCCGCCGGGCGCGGCATTACGCCCAAGATCACGATTGATCTCTTGCGCGCCGGCGTCTCGGTCATTACGACGGGCGATCACGTTTGGGACCAGAAGGAAATCGCTCCCTTCATCGGGACCGAGCCGCGGCTGCTGCGCCCGATCAATTATCCCCAAGGCGCGCCCGGCGCCGGCACGATCGTGCTCGAGACCGCGAAGGGAAAAGTCGGCGTGATCAACGTGCAGGCCCGCACTTTCATGCAACCGATTCTGGAAAATCCCTTCCGGCTTCTCGATGCCGCGGTCAACGAAATGCGTGCGGAGACGCCGGTCATCGTGGTCGACGCGCACGGCGAAACGACGAGCGAGAAAATCGCGATCGGGCGTTATCTCGACGGGCGGGTCTCGGCCGTCCTCGGCACGCATACCCACGTGCAGACGGCGGACGAACAAATTTTCGAACACGGCACTGCTTTCATCTGCGACGCGGGCATGTGCGGTCCGGTGAATTCTATTCTCGGGCGCGCGATCGAGCCGATTGTGGGGCGATTTATTTCCAATCTTCCGGTGGCCTTTCCGATCGCGCACGGTCCGGTGCGTTTGCGCGGCGTGCTCGTGGAGATCGATGAAACAACCGGGCGCGCTCTGCGCATCACCCGCGTGGACGAGCCGGGATCGGCCTCGCCTGCGCCTGCCACCTGAACCGTCCTGGCCGGGCCAGCTTGCGCTTGCCAGGCAAATTTTTGCAGCCAAACTACCCCCACGTCCGAATCATTGAGAGACATTTATGATGACAAAAATTTTCCAACGAACTCTGATCCTGAGCGCCTCGCTTCTCCTCGCGACCGCCGGAGCGCCGCTCGCCCGGGCGGACGCCAAAGCCGATGCCTACAAATACGGCAAGGAAGGGATCGCAGCTGCCAAGGCCAAAGAGTGGGACAAGGCGATCGACCTTTTCCAGAAAGCGGTGAAAGCCGATCCAAAGGATGCCAATAACTACAACAACCTCGGGCTGGCCTACAAAGGCGCGGGCAAAACGGATGACGCGATCAAGGCGTTCGGCGACGCGGTCAATGCCGAGTCGGACAACGCGGCCGGTTACCTCAATCGTGGCATCGTCTACCTCTCGAAACAGAATTACAAAGACGCGATCCGGGATTTGGATCGGGCGGAAAAGCTCAAGCCCGACAGTGTCCTGACCCATCGCTTCCGCGCCTTTGCCTACTTGCAGGAAAAGCAGTACGCCAAGGCGGTGCGCGATTACGATCTCGTTCTGAAGGAAAAGGAAGACGACACGGAAATCCTCGACCGGCGCGCCTTCGCCCTGTGGAATTTGAAGGAATACGACAAGTCGATCGCGGATTTCACGAAGATCATCAAAGAAAAGCCTAACGACAAGGCGGCCTATCTCGATCGTAGCTACGTCTACGAATTGAAAGGGGATCTGGCGAACGGGATCGCCGATTGCGATAAAGTGCTGAGCCTCGATCCGAAAAATGAGGACGCCACCAACCGCAAGGCACGCCTCGAATATTTGCAAAAGAAGAGCCAGGCGACCCCGACACCCACGGCGCGGCCACGCCGCACCCTCCCGCCGGAGCCGCAAGCGACGCCGCGCAAGATGCCGCGCCCGGGTGGTGGCACTTAGGCGGGGATCGTTAGGAGCAGGCGCGGCAAACTATGCTCAGCGTCGATTGCAGACTCCGGGGAGCGCACGCGCCCTCGCGTACGCTCCCCAGGGTCCGCGCCGCGCTGTTTGCTATTCGCGCGGTTTGGCTCCGCCTGAGGAGTCAGCGCTGAGCGCGTTATCCAGGTCGGTCGGATCATCGAGCATGATCCACTCCAGCACCGACACCGGCAGGCTGCCGTGGCTGATCAGCTCGTCGTGGAATTGCCCGAGGCGGAAGTTCGCTCCCATCTTGTCGCGATACCGGCCTAACAATTGCATGATCTGCCATTTCCCGACGATATAGCTGATCTTCTGCGTCGGGCTGGAAGCCGCCCCGGCCGCTTCGCCTTCCGCCGCCTCGTGGTCGAGCCCGCCCGCGTCCATAAAATATTTCACCGCTTGCTCGAAGGTCCATTTGCCGGTGTGCAGATTCACGTCCACTCCGATGCGGGCCGAGCGATAACGCGCCAGACGCAAAACCTGGCCCTGCGACGCGGAGTCCGGGGGATAAAGCCCTTCGCGCATCAGCATTTCCTCTCCATAAAGCGCCCAGCCTTCGATGAAAACGTTGTTGCCGTTCTGCCGCCGGATTTCGTCGCTCAGATGGTTCGCGATCGAGAGCTGGAGAAAATGCCCCGGGATGCCTTCATGCCCGAGGATCGGCCGTGGATCTTCGATTGCCGCCCGGATGTAGAAGTTCTTCGATTGCGGGTCATAAGTCGGGATAAAATAGAAGCCGGTCGGATCCTTGTCGTAAAGACCGGGAGGATTCATGAAGCCGCCCGGGCTGGTCGGCTTGAACGCGGCCGGTAACTGCCGGATTTCGAACTTCCCGAGATAGTCAGGGAGCGTCACGAGCTTGTGCTCTTTCAGGAAATTGATCATCTCCGCCTCGCGGCTCTCATAAGCCTTCAAGAACGATTCCTGGTCCGGCGGAATATTCTTGCTCCGCGAGGGATCCGGATCGGCCAGCGATGGATCGGGCAGCCAGGCCTCGTAGGCGCGATACTGCGCCAGCTCCACCCGACCGATCATTTCCACTTCCGCGGCGTCGAGCGGCAGGAGGAGAATGTGATGGAGATAAAAATTATAGTTGGCTTCGCCCATCGGGGTGAAATCCGGCATCGAAGAAAGCCTGCTCTCGAGATGATCGGCATAGGCATGAATCGCCTGCAAGGCGGCATCGCGCGCTTCCACCAGCTCCTTATGTTCGTTAGGCGGAAGATCTTTCGCCAATGTCATCAGGCTGTCGGTAAAAAGCGGGTCGATCGCGCGGGCGGAGGCGATCGCCAGTTGGGCGAAGAGTTTCACCGGTTGCTGCAGATTCTTCTCGCCCTTGGCCAGCATCGCCGGCATCGCGCGCAACCGCGCGGTCGCGGCCCGCGCCCGCTTCTGCGGGGTGTCGTAATCCTTTTTTAGAAGCGAAAAGATACCGTTGCTGCATTCGCCCACATAAGTCTGGGGATCGCGGCTGGTGGAATTCCAGACGCGATCGTCAAAGGCGGCCCCTTCGAGCTGGGCGCGGAAAAGGATCCAATCGATCCGCTCGTCCTTCGGCCAACCGGCCGTCTTCATCGCGTTGACTTGCGCGAGCAGATCCTGGATATGCCTGGCCCGCTCCGCGATTTTCGCCGGCGAATAATCCGTTAGGCGATCATCCCAGGTATGCAATCCGGAGTCGCTGCTCCCGACGGGATACTGCTCGTTGCGCCAGCGATAGAAATCGTCCGCCAGAGAGTGCAGCGCCGATCCCACTCGGTCTTACCCTGGGAAAGGTCGGGCGTGGCATTCGTGATCAAAGCCTTATTGGAAACATCCGGCGTGGGCTGGATGGTTGGAAGTTGGGCGTGAATGAGGGGAGTCGCAGCCGCCAAAAGAAGAGCGCAGAGACAGGTTTGCTTCATTTTCCGATCCTAAGCAGAGGACTTCTCGCCCGGAAGCCCAAAGCACGCGCGCGATCCTTTAACTCCAGGGAGGACGGGCTGTAGCCGGTCGCAGCGGGAAAATTTCTCCCACTGCAGTTTGCGCGAAGCGCAATCCGTGGCGCGCACCGAAAAATAAATCGCGCTACGCGGCGAGCGGTTCAGCGGAGACTCTGCCGAACGAGGGGCTACAAGCCCCGTCCTCCCCGGAGTTGGTCGCTCGCGTTGTTAGGGGCTTTCGCGGCCTCACTTGGTGCTAGGGACGATTCCCTTGGTGCTGGTCGGTTTGGGAGAAGTCATCGCTGATCGAGGAACGCTACGGTTCCTCCGGCGTTTATCGATTGTTGTGCAGCTGCTCTTGTCAGCGCGGCGAACAGACGTCACTTCCGCTTTGAGAACTCGGAGGTGTTACCGCTTGGATCTGTGGCCGTCGCAGTCACTCGCTGGCGGCTCCCGATCTGCGGAAAGCTCACATTGAATGATGCGTTGCAGTTCGCACGGGTCCTTACATGGGTAAAGCCGATGAAAATTTGGCCCTCGCCGAAGCGGGATGGGTCGGTGGAGTCATTCGCGAAGAATTCGATTCGATATCTTGTGTTCGCGACGCTGTTGAGATGGCCCTTGATTGACGTTAGGCCGCCGCTGTTGGTGACCGAAGTGATCACGGGAAAATTTTGGAAATTATTGGGGCCGCCATCGGCATCGCACGGATCGTTGAGCGTGACGCCGTCGGTATTCAAATCAATGCCCAGGAGGCCGTTGCTAAAGATTGCGTTGCCCTCAATCGCGTGGCGAGTGCCTTGGACTGAAATGCCGTTCCCGTCGTTAAATGCGATCACATTGCCCGCGCCCGCCGCCGTGCCACCAGTGGTGACATTAGATTCACCAAGGTTTATGCCCGCCGCGTTGCCCAGCGCCGCAGTGCCGCTGATGTCGGTGCCGATCAGGTTGCCCTGGATGACGCTGCCCATCGCGTCGCTGCCTGTGCCGCCGCCCAGGAAAATGCCCGCCTCACCATTGCCGGAAATCAGGTTGCCGGGCGCTTGGCCGGGAGTAGCGGTCAGGCCGCCAATCTTGGTGTTCTGCGCGTCGTTGCCAAAATTGATTCCGAAACTCGAGTTGCCAAGCGCCGCCGTCCCCGCCGCGTCTGTGCCGATAAAGTTGCCTTGGACGGTAGTGTTATCCCCCGCGCCGTTATCCCCCCCGTTGATGACCACGCCAGCAGTGTTGGCTGAGATGACGTTACGCGAGGCGGCGGTCGGGCCGCCCACAGTGTTATCCGCTCCTCCGATAAAGACGCCGATGTGGGCATTGCCCAAGGGCATGCTACCGCTGGCATCTACCCCGATGAAGTTGCCCTCGATAATGTTGCGAGGGTTTTGGGTGATGATACCACCGGTGTTACCAGAAATTACGTTCCGGGTATTGGTCCCGGCGGTGCCGCCAATCTGATCGGGCAGCTGCTCGGGGTCGCCGTTGAGGGATACTTCGAACCCGACGTCGTTGGGAATGCTGACGGTGCCGGTTTTGTCTGTGCCAATGTAATTGTTTTGAATCGTGTTGCCGCCACCGGTGCTCAGAATCCCGAAGCCGGCGCTGCCGGAAATGACATTGCGCTTATCGGGCGTGGTGCCGCCGATGGTGTTGCCGCCGGATCCGTCAAAGATGATAATACCGAATGTGTTGCCCGCTGCCGCCGTGCCCGTAGCATCGGTGCCGATCCAACACCCTTCGATCCGATTACCACCCAGCGTGTCCAGCTGGATGGCCTTGCTGATCTGGCCATTGACGTCGTTGATGATCAACCCACGCACTACACTGCCGCCAGAACTGATCGTCAGGCCGTTACCGAGGTCGCGCCGGTCCTTTCAATTCAATCAGCAAAATCGCATCGCTGCCGATGGCCAGTGTATTGACGCTGCTGCTCGGTTGAGTGTAGCCATCGATCGTAACTGGATACACGATTGTGGGCAGGGTAACGATCGGACTGATCGTTTTGACGCCGCCTCCGGGGATATCGAAGCTGATCGTGTCGGCGTCGGAATCGAAGTTTGGCGTCGAGAATCGCCTGGCGCAAACTGCCGG
Source organism: uncultured Verrucomicrobiae bacterium (assembly GCA_963792775.1). Classification (GTDB taxonomy): domain Bacteria; phylum Verrucomicrobiota; class Verrucomicrobiia; order Chthoniobacterales; family UBA10450; genus Palsa-1392. The sequence continues at coordinate 107,346 of CAWBXU010000006.1, forward strand.
GAGCAGGCTGCTGCGTCATGTGGATCCCATGTCTACAGTAGTTAGAGACAACGAAGGTGATCGGAGAAAGCGCTACTTTGAAGAAGAAGCGCGAGGAGGAGCGAATGTGAGGTGCTTTTTCATATTAGGTATTTCTAGGAGTTAATCCGCTCGGCGCACCATGCGATGAGCGCGCCTCCAATCTGATAACGACCGAAATAATTGGCGATTAAACTTAAGTCACAAAATGCGAGGGCCATTTTGCGAATTAGGCTCCTTCTTTTGTGCTAAGTCGCTAGACCTTTTTGCCATCTCCAATCACCTCCGAGGAAGAGAGGTTGGGTCGTATCTGAAAGGCCGGCGAAGCGGGGACGTTAGGCGAGAGTGCGTCTACGCCGTGCGATTCGTCGCCGCTCGCCGGATGCCAGAGTTATCGCGACCAGCGTCCCGCCGATCCAGGTGGCCGGCTCTGGGACAGCGGTAAGGTTTAGGTCGATCGTCGTTCCGTCGAAGGTAAACGTGCCGGCGAACCCAGGGCTAGTTATCGTCCAGCCCGAAGGGTCGATGCTTAGCCCGTTCAATCCTGTAATAATGTCGTTATACGCTCCGACTTGAGCTCCCAAGTCGAGGAACTTAAAGGCTTGATTGGATTGAAAAGACCACGTGCTTGTTGTCACGTTTCGGGTAAGCGTCGAATGCGTGCCGGTGGGTCCGAGCGCCAGTTGGATGATGGAGTTGCTGGCCAGAGTGAGCGCACCGCTCGCGCCTCCAATCGTCAGAGTGGTACCGGTGGTTCCATCCCCTCCTTGCAAAATCCCATTCGCATTCACCGTTAGCGGGCCCGTTGACACATTCACGGTGCCTGATCCTGAGAGGATTGAACCCATCCCCGACACTGTGATGGACGGCGCGCTCAAGGTGGCGGCGTTGACTTGGATGATGCCGTTGTTCGTCAATGGCTTGGCAGCATTAAAGGTTTTGCCTGCGAGTATGCGCAGCGCGCCCGAGTTAGTGGCCAACTTGGCCTCAAGGGTCCCCCCGCCCGCCGTGAGGCTACTTCCGGCGCCGCTCAGCGTGATATCAGCCTGATTCGTGACAATGCCTGTGCCGGTCGTCGGGAGTTTAAGAGAAGCGCCGTTGAAAACGCCCCACACTCCGCCGGTCAAGGCCGTGCCGGTGTATTGGGGGACAGTGCCATCTATCATCAACGTGCCTTTCTGGACGTTGCACGGTACCGGTGTTGTTGAAGACGATGCCGGTACCGATGAAGAAGATCGCTGTGCTAGTGTTGCGGGTGAAGGTGCCAAAATTGTTGAAAGTGCCGCCGCCACCGAAATCGAAGAAGCCATCTGAGCCGCTGTTGCCTTGGGCGAGAAGGGTGCCGTTGTTGTTGAAGGTGGCTCCGTTGGATAAAAACACTGGGTGAAGTTGCTGAGTGTGGCGGTCTGCCCAACGGCGTTGTTGAGCGTGCGCAGATCGAGAAAGACGGAAGCATTATCGAACAGAATACCGCCGTTAGCGTTAGTTGTTCCGGTCCCGCTCATCGTGCCCCACTCCAGGTGAGAAGGCCTGTCGAGCTGATCGTTCCGTTCCATCGAGGGTTCCGCCGCTCTGATTGATCGTAGAGAGAGTCAGGTTATTACTGCCGAAGTTGGCCGTCCCGGCGGAAATAGTCAGTCCACCGCTACCGAGGCTAGTGATGGTGTTATTGAAATTGACCGTGGCCCCGGTGAAGGAACTGGTGCCGGTAACGTTGTAGGTGCCGTTGATGTTGATCGTTCCAACATTGAAATCGACGTTCCGGCCCAGCCACATCGGAACTGCTCGCGAGAGTAAAGTGGCTGCCAAACTGTAAGGTCGCGCTGCTGGAAATGTTGAAATCGCGGTCGTGCTACCGTTATCTCCACCGCCTAAGGAGAGCGTGCCGGTCTGAACGTTGACGGTACGGTGTTGTTGAAGACGATGCCGGGACCGATAGAGAAGATCGCTGTGCCGGTGTTGCGGGTGAAGGTGCCAGAATTGTTAAGAGTCCCTCCGCCACCGAAATCGAAGAAGCCATCGGAGCCGCTGTTGCCTTGGGCCAGAAGGGTGCCGTTGTTGTTGAAGGTGGCTCCGTTGGATAAGTACATCTGGGTGGGGTTGCTGAGGGTGGCGGTCTGCCCAACGGCGTTGTTGAGCGTGCGCAGATCGAGAAAGACGGTGGCGTTATGGATTAGAATACCGCCGTTAGCGTTAGTCGTTCCGGTCCCGCTCATCGTGCCCCCACTCCAGGTGAGAAGGCCTGTCGAGCTGATCGTTCCCGTTCCATCGAGGGTTCCGCCGCTCTGATGATGTAGAGAGAGTCAGGTTATTACTGCCGAAGTTGGCCGTCCCGGCGGAAATAGTCAGTCCACCGCTACCCAGGCTAGTGATGGTGTTATTGAAATTGACCGTGGCCCCGGTGAAGGAACTGGTGCCGGTAACGTTGTAGGTGCCGTTGATGTTGATCGTTCCAACATTGAAATCCACGTTCCGGCCCCAGCCACATCGGAACTGCTCGCGAGAGTAAAGTCGCTGCCAAACTGTAAGGTCGCGCTGCTGGAAATGTTGAAATCGCCGGTCGTGCTACCGTTATCTCCACCGCCTAAGGAGAGCGTGCCGGTCTGAACGTTGACGGTACCGGTGTTGTTGAAGACGATGCCGGGACCGATAGAGAAGATCGCTGTGCCGGTGTTGCGGGTGAAGGTGCCAGAATTGTTAAGAGTCCTCCGCCACCGAAATCGAAGAAGCCATCTGAGCCGCTGTTGCCTTGGGCCAGAAGGGTGCCGTTGTTGTTGAAGGTGGCTCCGTTGGATAAGTACCATCTGGGTGGGGTTGCTGAGGGTGGCGGTCTGCCCAACGGCGTTGTTGAGCGTGCGCAGATCGAGAAAGACGGTCGCATTATCGATTAGAATACCGCCGTTAGCGTTGGTCGTGCCGGTCCCGCTCATCGTTCCTCCGGTCCAGGTGAAAAGATCGTTCAACGTGAGATTGTTCGACCCGGTCACAGTTCCTGAGCTAAGCGTGAATTTCTGAATGGTGATCGGGACGTTGAGAGTGATGGTGGCTCCATTGAAAAGAATGGCGTCGTAGGTATCGCCAGGATTCGGCTGGCCGTTGTTGGGAAAGCGCGGGTTGCTATCCCACTTCGTAGCATTGCTCCAGTTTCCGCTCGTCCCAGTCCAGGTGGAAACGGTCAGGGCGGTGACGCTATCCGGATCCCGAGCGGCCTTCGCCTGAAAGGCCGGACCGCGAGCGCGAGAGTGGGCGCCGGTTATCGCCGCGGCCTTAGGACAGGCAAAGATTTGCCTGGTATGGCTCGCGTTGTTCGCTCTTGCTGGGCGAGATTCGACTGCAATGCTGACTTTATGATCGTGGTGTGACTCAGTGTTTATCACACCCGGCATCCAGGAGGCGGCGATACGATGGAAGGAGCGCAACGATGCGCGTGCGACACGGACGAAAACGCGATTAGAGTTTCCCGCCGGGGCGACGCCGGGGTGGAAGCCTCAGCAGAAATCTCGTCGGGTTCAGCCTCAATCGCTCTCAGAGTTACAATCGTCTGGGCGCTGACGCCGAGGACAATGACGGCTGTCAGGAGCAACGCAACAAACACACCTGGGCCAGAAACAATTCTGAAATGGGATCCTATTTTCATGTCATCGAGTTGGGGTATGGGAGATGAACTGACGCCCGCACCATGCGGCGAACTGAGCCCCGATCATGGGGGATCATCGTGGTAGTGGACGACTAAACTTTAGTCACAAAATACGAGGTGCTATTTTGCCAATTAATTGGGTTTGCGTTTTTCACGCGGAAGCTGCTAAACCTCCGCCATGAAAAAATCCTTCAGATCATCTGGCCTTCTCGACCGAACTATCGACAAACCACTCATCGCCCTCCAGGCGGCCATCAACGGGGACTCACTCATCAAAGCCGCTTTCGCGCTTCTGCAACGCGCGGTGACCTGCGACATGGCGGGCGTCCATCTTCGGATCGAGAACCTACCCGCTGGCCTTATTTCTTTCCGTTTCCTCGATACGCGCGGGCGGGACTTTGCCCGTGAAATGCGCGAAGGCGTTTTCTTCCAGGATCACCCTGCCGGTCCGATACTGATGGCGAACCCGGGGATCAGGCTCATCGGGACGCGCGAGACGCTTCCTCCCGACGAGGTTCTGCATGCTTCGCGCTTTTACCGTGAAGTCATGCAGGTGATGGGATTCCGCCACGCCATCGCGATGTACTTCTGGGATGATCCGCCGCAAATGCCGGAGGCGGTTCTCTCTGTCTGCCGCGTGGAAGGAAAGCCTGATTTCACCGATGACGATGTGGCGGTACTTGATCGCCTCCATCCCGCATATCGATGCAGCTTTGCGGCGTGTCCGCGCGATCGAGAGGGAGCGCGCCGTGCGCGGCGAACTCCATTCCCTCATCGACCCGGCGCGGCCCGCGTGTGTGCTGCATTGGGATCTCACCGTGGCGGAGGCAAATCGCGGAGCCCGGGAGCTGTGCGCGCAATGGAATGATGGGGCCGCGGCCGCACAGCTAAAGCTGCCGCCCTTTCGTCTTCCCGCGTCTTTGCGCGACGCCTGCACCGAGCTCAAGAAGCGCTGGCACGCTTCGGTGGCGCACCATCCTGCGACCGGAAAGGCGGAACGGTTCGCGGTGCGGCATCCCGAACGGAACTCGCTTGGTGCGACTATCTCGGTTCACGTGCGTCATGCTACGCCGATGGGTAAACCGGCTTTTCTGATCGAATTCGATCCGCCGAAGAAGGCCGCTACTGCTCCCGAGCGGGAAAAATCAGAAGCTAAGCCTCGGCAGTTTTACCCTGCACGAACGCGACCTGATTCGACTCGTCTGCGAGGGAAAGACAAATCAGGAAATCGCCACCGCAACTGGTAAAGCGCTCGGCAGTGTAAAGAACGCACTCTCCGCTCTCTTCAGTAAAGCCGATGTCCACAGCCGGAGCGCGCTGATCGCTCGCATGGGCGGGCGCCTGGTTACGCTGATCCTCTTTCTTTCCAACTCGTGGTGCGATCTCACTGAGCTGTCATGCCTGGACAGTTAGCCGAGCGCAACGGCAAACCTCCGCCTTCCCTCGTTAAGGGTTTTCGTGCACGAGTTGTTCGGCCGTCGTAAACTTCGGCTCGATGTCGATCGGGATGTTGCCCAGTTTATCGAGGGCGTGCTGCACTTCGGGCCGGATGACGCCGAGGCGGGTAGTCAGGTCTTTCGCCTTCTCATAACTGCCTTCCGCCTGCAGGGTCATGATCTCGCGGGTCAGTCCCTCGACGCCGGCTTTGATTTTGGCCGGGTTAACCGAAAAGGTTCCGTCCTTCTCCGCGGTGAAACCGCCGTGATCGAGCAGATAGTTGAATTGCACTGCCATCCCCAGGCCGTGGGCCTCGTTCGTGCCGAAACGGAGCGTGCGGAAGCTGGAGGCCAGGTAGGTGGTATAGAGAGTTCGTTCCAGCGACTTATCGACCACGCCCTTGTCGATCATGTATTGCAGGGCGAAGAGGCCGGAGATATCGGCTTTCGCTTCTTCGAGCGCGCTGGAGGTTTCCTTTAACTCTTCGCGCACCGTGCTCTGGCGGCCGTTCACGGTCACGTCGTGCGGGCCCAGGCCGTGCATCAGCTCGTGCACCACGATGTGGGTAAAGAAGGCGTCGAAGGAGAGATTCTTTTGGTCGTTAGGGGAAAGAACGACCTGCGCGATCGGTTGCAGGATTTTGGCAAACTTCGCGTCCTGCACGTTTTTCAACATCACGCGCTTTGAGCCTTTCTCTCGCGTCACTCTTTCGTCGTTAGGCAAGTTGAAGGCGGCGGTCTGCACGCCGTGATTAGCGTCGCCCGCGTCGAAGAGCTCATTCACCACCACGATGGGCGAGAGCGCGCCCAGCTTCGGGTTGCGATACTTCGGTTCGATCGGGAGATGGTTCTCGATGTCCTGGAGCTGGCTGGAGAACTTTTGCAGCTTCGCGCTTTCGCCCTCATCGAGCACGGTGATGAAGGCCTCAAAGCCGGCTTTGTAGTTGAACCACTCGTCGTTGTAGACTTCGTAGGGCCCGATGGTGGGCTCGATCGCACCCTTTAACTCCATCCAGGCGACGTCGCTCGGGTAGTAGTTATTGGTCATGAAGGCGTCGGCGCGCGCTTTCAGAAATTTTTGTAGAGTCAGCTCAGTCGCGGCCGCCGCAGCCTCCCGCAGGTATTTGGCCGCCAGGGTCAGTTCGCCTTCGTACTCCGTGCTGTAGGGGACGACGGCAAAATTGTTATACGCCTTCTTGCGGACCACGGTGAAAAATCCTTTCGCCTGTTCCTGCTCTTGCGGGTTGAGCCCTTTCATCCAGGCATTCATCATCCGCTTGGAGGTGTCGAGCGGATAAAAGCCGGCGCCTGCCGGCTTGGGCGGCGCGCCGACGACGAACGGCTCGTTCTGGTCGAGCGCGGACCATGGCCCTTTGTTGATCACGAAATAGTGCAACCGGGCGCGGCCTTCCGGGCTGGTGTCGCCGGCGAGATCGAGCAGCATCGCCGGATTCCCGGGCCACATTTGGCGAAGGAAAATTCCGTCGATGACCTGGGAAGCCTGGACCAATCTCGCCAGCACCTTACGGTCGTTAGGCGAAAGCTTCGAGAGGTCGACCGTGATCTCGGTCGGAACAAAGCGCGCGGCCATCTTCTCGAGCTGCGCCTGGTCGGGCATTTTCTTTTCCTGGGCTGCGGCCGTGGCGATTACCGCCACGAGGGCGACAACGAAATATCGGAACGTCTTCATTGGGGTTCTACTTATCTCGGGGCGGCTCTGCGCGCGACAGAAATGTCCGGAACCGCGCGGCCCTCGCGCGAATGTCGAAAAGAGTTCCCGCGTGGCCGGCTGGAGGGACGGGCGCCGTCCCGTCGGTGTCTCAGAAACGGGGACGACACGGCGGTCGTCCCTCCAGCGCTAGATCACTCCCGAGGGCGCTTTCGCTTTGCTTCGGTCGATTAGCCTAACGGGGGAAATCTTGACCACGTTATCCGGGTCGTAGTCGATCAACTTGAGCCAATCTTCCGTGATATCGGAGGCGGGCAGGATTTCGTTTTCCAGGTACTCGGCGTTGTAAGCCACCTGCAGATCGGCTTCGCTGATCCCTTCATCTTTTCCGCTCGCGATGGAGCGCTTGATCGCCATCGCTTTGGCGCGCTCCACGACCGAGGCGATGATTGCGCCGCTGATCACATCGCTGCGAAAGAGCGCTTCCTTGCGCCCGCTCCGGAGAGTGACTTCCAGGAGCCGATTGTCTTCCCGCCTGGCGAATTGCTGCTCAAGCAGGCGGTCGATCAACGCGTCGATCGCCACTTGCGTCGACTCCGCTCCCGCCAAAATCGCCGGATCGTAGGGGAGCGAATCGGTCAGATAGATCCGATAAATCTCGCGCGCCCCTTGTTTGTTAGGCCGGTTCACCTTGATTTTGCGATCGATCCGCCCCGGGCGCAGGACGGCGGGATCAATCAGGTCCGCGCGATTAGAGGCGAGGATGATGACGACTTCGTTGAGCGAATCGATCCCATCCATTTCCGTGCAAAACATCGGGACGAGAGTGGAAAGAATGCTCGAGTAACGTGAAGCGCGCCGGGTGCCGAGGATGCTCTCGGCTTCGTCGATAAAAAGGAACGGCATGTAACCTTCGCGGCGTTTCTCGCGCGCGGTGGCGAAGATTTCCCGGACCATCCGCTCGGATTCGCCGACCCACATGTTGAGGATCTCGGGACCCTTGATGTGCATGAAATACTCGCGCATGTCGGCGCCCGATTTGCTCCGCAATTGTTTCGTTAGGTTGTAAGCGGTCGCTTTGCCGATGAGCGTCTTGCCGCAGCCGGGCGGGCCGTAGAGGAGAAAACCTTTGGGCGTGGCGTGCTGGAATTTCTGAAACAACTCCTCGTGCAAAAGCGGAAGCTCGATCGCGTCGCGAATCGCCTGGAGCGCTTCCTCCTGGCCGCCGACTTTTTCCCACGGAAGCTCCGGGACCTCATCGAGGTAATGATCGCGCGCTTCCGGCCGCGCGAGAAGCTCGAGCGCGACGCGATAATTCGCGTCCACCCGCACGTCGTCGCCGGCTTTGAGCGACGCCTTCGCAATCTGGGCGGAGCGTTGCAGGACTGAGCGATTGGGTTCCGTGTTCCGCACCGACGCGCAACCGATCCGGCCCGAGGACTTCGGCGATTTTGGTCACGGGCCCGGCCGTTTCAAAACCGAGATCACCGACGATGACATAGGCTTCGTTGACCAGGACGCGCGTGCCTTTTTGTAATTTCGCGAGACTGATGCGCGGATCGACGTTGCAATAATAATCCGCCCCGCCGACCACGATTTGGGCAGTGTCGCGCGCCGGGCTGCCGAGGAAAGTGCCGATGCGATTCGCCGGCGAGGTCACTTTTTTGATGACCTGCTCGAGCTTCTCGATCATCTCGCGCGCGTCGCCGACCATTTCCTCCTGCGCCTCGATCTCGGCCCGCAGCGCGACGAGCTGGGCGTGGACAAAATCTCCCGGCGGTAAAAGCGCGACCGCGCGGTCGAACGCCTCGAGGAGGCTGAGCTGCTCCTCGTCGTTAGGCGATTCGCCGTAGCCGGCTGACTGATTGCGTTCGTCGCTCATGCCCTGTTCTCTTCGTGCAGACTTTCCATAAAAATGATACGCCCGCGGGATTCAGGCCGCAAACGATGTGCCAGCGAAGGCCGGGAAAAATCGGTTGAAGCGGAGCGGCCGGCATCCTACGGTGCGGGTCTCTTTCGGAGCCTTAGCTCAATTGGTTAGAGCGCCGCCCTGTCACGGCGGAGGTTGCGGGTTCGAGCCCCGTAGGCTCCGGGAAGTTCGAACCGGCCGGGGAAATGAAGATCCCGACTCGCAGATTCGCGCTATCTGAGACTGCGCGTTGGGTTGCGGCTTACCGAACGCGCGAAACGGAGCGGCGGACGCGGTTTTCGCGAGCTTTTTGCATGGCGGCGGGATTCGTCTGCAGCAGAGCGGAGACTAACTGATGATTCGGTCGCGGCAATCCTGACGGAGGGTTCGCAGGTCGAGTGATGTGTTTGTATTGACCAGTCGCCGGATGATACCTCAGACTGCATCTAGCAGACCGGCCCCGGCAACTCCGTCGTTGGATTCGAAATTAATCGACTTATTCTGCAACAAGAATTGTGGCGGCGAACCGAAAAGGAGCAGTCATGACTACGAAGCGTAAGGCAACAAGCAAAACTAGAATCACGAGCAAATTGGTGATTTTGCTTTTGTTTTTCGCGGCACCATTCATTCACGCCGGAGTCCCGCGCTTTTTTAGTCCTTCTTTTTTTCCTACCACGACCTTTGCCGCCGCCCTGGCGGTGGCTGATTTGAATGAAGACGGGATTCCAGATGTGGCGGCGTGCTGGGGAGGTGACCCGGGCACGGCATATGTGCTTCTCGGAAATCCGGATGGGACTTTTGGCGCACCACAAGACTATGTTGTAGGCGCCGTTCCCGTGGCAATTGCGGTGGCGGACTTCAATGGTGATGGCCATCTCGACATCGTGACTGCCGATTACGGACAAACGGGCTTCTCGGGTGACTACTTCGATCTTCCTCTCTCGGGTGGCAATGTGGTGAGTGTGCTGCTTGGAAACGGAGACGGGACATTTCAGAAGCAGAAAAAGTTTCCTGCTGGCGTTTTTCCGAACTCGCTCGCGGTGGGGGACTTTAACGGCAATGGACATCCAGACATCGCGGTGGCAAACCGATCAGGCAGATTCGGGTCGGTAAGTGTGCTTGCTGGGTAACGGAGACGGGACATTTGCCGCCCCTGTTGCCTACCCGACCGCCGTCGAGGCATCGGCAGTGGTAGCTCAGGACTTCAACGGCGACGGTAGACTGGATCTGGCGGCAACCGCAACCCAAGGCAATGTGGTCAGTGTTCTTCTGGGCAATGGTGATGGCACCTTTCAAACGCACCGCGACTTTGCCGCCGGTGAAAATCCCTACCAGCTTGCCGTGGCCGACTTCAACGGTGATTCCAAGGCAGACCTTGTAGTGACCTCTCTTCTCTCCGCCTCCACACCCACATACAACGTCCTGCTTGGGAACGGCGACGCCACCTTTCAACCGCCCAGCGGGGGAACCATCGCGCGCGCTTCCTTTGGCCTGGCAGTCGACGATTTGGACCGGGACGGCATCCCAGACATGGTTCTCTCGAGTTTCAATCTGACGAGCGTTTTCAAAGGAAACGGCGATGGCACATTCAAAGCGCCCCTGATTTACGGCGGCGATGCTTACGCAGTTATCCCTGACTTGCGTGGGAATGGGATTCTTGACCTGGTCGGCGGATGGGGGATTAACCAGGCGACGGAAATCATAGTGGTCCGCGGCAATGGGGACGGCACCTTTCAAGCTTCGACAGAGCTCGACCGCTCCCTACCAGGTGCAGTCGCAAGCCACTGGAGACCTGAACGGCGACGGAAAAATAGACGTGGTTGCGACCAACGCCGGTTATAACACTGTGAGTGTCTTTTTGAACCTGGGCGACGATCAATTCTCCGCGGCGACGGATTATCCTACCGGAACCGATCCGTGGGGCGTCGCGATCGGAGATATCAATAATGACGGGAAAGCAGATCTGGTGACGGCCAATCGGGCCGGCAATTCAATCAGTGTTTTGCTCGGCAATGGCGATGGCACTTTCCAACCTAAGACCGACTTTGTCACACCCGCTTTGACGATGGGAATCGTCCTGGCCGATTTTGATCACGACGGGAAGTTGGACGTGGCCACGGCGAATAACTCCGCGCCGGGCACGGTAAGTATCTTGTTCGGGCGTGGTGACGGAACCTTTAAAACGCCTCAGCAATATCCTTCCGGAAACGATCCTCGATCGATCGTAACCGGTGATTTCAATGGTGATGGCGAGACCGATCTTGCTGTGACCTACTTCAATTGGGATGACTTTACTGCGTCGCCCAATGTCAGCGTTTTTCTCAACAACGGAGATAGGACCTTCCAACCCGCGGTAGATTACTCCGTTGCCGGAGGCAACCTTTGCGTCGCCACGGGCGACATCAATCGGGATGGTATCCTGGATATGATTGTCTCCAGCTCGTACGGGACGGTTTCTGTGTTTCTCGGTAATGGCGATGGCAGTTTCGCAGCGCCTGTCAATTATCCGGCAGGTTACGCGCCCCGTTCCTGTCTTCTCGGCGATTTTGACGGCGACGGCAATGCTGACATCGCGGTGGGCGGCGGGGGCGGGTATTATGGCCAGGGCGACGGGGGAACAGTGAGCCTCTTGCGCGGCAACGGCGACGGCACCTTTCAGCCGGCCTTGACCTATCTCGCGCAATCGCCGGATACGATGTCGGCCGCGGATTTGAATGGCGACGGCGCGCTCGATATCGCAGCCAGTAATATTCTTGTCGGTCAATCGACTTCCATCTTCTTTAACACTGGCGGCAATCGGGTCTCGCTCACTTCTTCCGAGAATCCCTCCCATGCTGGCGACCCGGTGACCTTCACCGCCACCCTCAGGCCGACTTTTGTTTCCTCGGGCATTCCTTCCGGAACGGTTACTTTCTTTGATGGAAGCAATATCCTGGGCACGGGAGCCCTGCACGGGAGGAAGGCGACATTGACTACCTCAACCCTCGCCGTCGGCAAACACCAGATCACAGCGAACTATTCCGGTGATAACACATTTGTGCCCTCTCATTCGAAGAGGCTGGCAGAGAAAGTAACTGCTGGAGATTGAGAACCTTCAGCGCTCAATGTTCAAACTGACTTGCTCCGTAACGCCTCAAAGAGGCGGAATCGAGCGCCTTTTCCCGCTTGTTTGCGGCCAAACAGTATTCGTTAGGCTGATCGTCAGGCTAGGAGACTGGGTTCCAGTGTTTCGGCTCCTTGAGTAGGATTTCGCGCAGGAGACTTAGGACGGCGCGCCATAGTCGGGCTATTGCTCGTGGAATTTCTTCAGGGGAAAGCCGGCGCATTCCTGCGCTTGTAGTCGTCGCGCAGCTTGAGATTTCCAGTTTGCCATAGCCCGGATCGAAGGTGCCGCCGGTTGACCTTGGCGAAGAACGCGCTCCTGGAATTTGCTAACGCCCGCAAAAAAATCCCCGGTTCGCAGGCCGGAAATAAGTTCCCGTTCCTTCGAAAAGAGATAACTTCCGGCGCGGCTGATCGATGGAAACGACTAGGGCAATTCTCCTCCGCAAACGCAAGCTGAGCGACACCAGTCTGATCGTCGCCTGGTGCACGGAGTCGTTAGGCTGCATTGAGACCGTGGCCCGTGGCGCGCGGCGCCCGAAGAGCGTTTTTGCCGGCAAGCTCGACCTTTTTTTCGAAGCGGAGATCCAAATCCGGCGCAGCCGCAAATCGAATCTCCATACGTTGACCGAAGCCGTCCTGCGCAATCCCTTCGCGGGCATTCGGGAAAATTATCCGCGCATGCAGGCCGCTTCCTGCTTTGTCGAGTGGATCGAGATTTGCACGGAACTCGACCACCCGGCTCCGGAACTTTTTCACTTAATGGAGCGCGCCTTTGGTTTTCTCCACGAGCACGATCCGACCTTGCGCGCGGTCCGGCATTTCGAGACGGAGCTGGCGCGGCTGGTCGGGGTGCATGATGCCGCGATGGCGAAGAGCGATCCGGCTGCCGCGCTCGGCCTCGCTCTTCGGCCGGCTGCCGCGCAGCCGCCCGCTCTTGCTCAAGACACTCGTTAGGCAGTGAATAATCTTTACCCGACCTGCGAACTTTCCCGAACCGGCCCGACGGCTCCGCTCTGACGGCGCGAGGCAACAACATCCCGGCCGGCTACGAAGGCGGCGACGGAAACGATCTCACCCTCACGATCGTGCCGTAACTTTTTCTCGGACAAAATTTTCTCGCCCGGCCGCGGGACTTCGCTACCGTCCTGAGTCCATGAAAAAACAACTGCCTCTCCTCGCTCTCGCCGCACTCTGCGCCAGCCTCCTGACCGCGCGCGCGGATGACACTTACAAAATCGATCCGGTCCATTCCTCGATCAGTTTCAAAGTGCGCCATTTCTTTAGTTACGTGACCGGCGATTTCACCAAGTTCGAAGGCACCATTCAGGTCGATTCCGCGCATCCGGAAAAATCTTCCGTCACTGCGACAATCGACGCGGCGAGTGTCGATACGAAAAACGCGCACCGCGACGAGGATCTGCGGAGTGCGAATTTCTTCGAGGTCGCGAAATATCCGACGATCACATTCAAGAGCAAAAGCGTGAAGCAAACCGGCGCCGACAGCGGCGACATCGTGGGCGACCTGACCATGCACGGTGTGACCAAGGAGATCACGCTCCACGCCCGGTTCCTTGGGAAAGGGAAGGGGATGAGGGGCACGGCGATCAGCGGTTGGGAGGTGAGACCGGATCCGATCAAGCGGAGCGACTACGGCCTGAATTGGAGCAAGGCGATTGAAGGCACCGCGGTTGTGGGTGCAGAGGTCACGGTCACGATCGACGTCGAAGCGGACGCGGCGCCGTAATGGTTGTAGCCGGGGGCGGTGACCCCGGCGGGGTTGACTGGAGCAGAAGTTGCGACCACCGGGATCAGCACCCCCGGCTACAACCTGTCACTTGTGTTCCGCGACCCAGATACCGGTCCAGTCTTCTGGCGGCGGCTTCTCGATGAAAATGTCGCAGCGTTCCAGGTAGAGCGAAGGCAGGACGTCGTCCGGACAAAGCTCGCGGCAACGCCGAAAAAGTCGGCTCGCTTCCTGAAAATCTCGTTGCTGATAGGCGGCGCAAGCTTGGTCATGTGTGCCGAGGCAATCCTGCACGACCTGTTCGATCTTTTCGCTCGCCGGAGCGACCACGGCGTAAAGTTTAAGCGCCTTGCTTTTGCCCTTCACCGCCACGCGATCGACAAACTGCAAAGTGTACTCGATCCCGCACCAGCTCGGCCGCAGCTTCGCCGAGGAGCAGCTCGCGACCGTAATCTTTCGTTAGGCCTTCGAGTCGCGCAGTCACGTTGACGGTGTCGCCGATCACGGTCGGCTCCATTTTTTTGGCCGAGCCAATGTTGCCGAAGACGACCTCGCCATAATTGAGGCCGCAGCCCATCGCGAAAGTTTGCAGGCCGCGCCGCGTCCAATCGACATTGAGTTTGCGCAGGCTCGCTTGCATGCGGAGAGCGGCCTGGAGCGCGGCCTTCGCGTCCTGCGCCGGCCCGGCGCTGTTCAGGTTTCCCCAGACGGCGAGGATGGCGTCGCCGATGAATTTATCGATCGATCCGCGCAAGGCGAAGATGTCCTCGACCATGAGGGAGAGATATTCGTTCAGTTGCCTAACGAGTTGGTGAGAATCCATCTGCTCGGAGAGGGTGGTGAAGCCGCGCAGGTCGGTCATGATAAGGGCGCAGCTCGTGCGCTGCCCGCCGAGCGCGTTGAGATAGCTGGCGGGGTTATCGAGGATGTCGCGCACCACTTCCTTGGAGACGTAGGACTCGAGAGTGCGGCGGACGCGCATTTTTTCCATCTTCTCCCGGGTGTAATCGTAGATGAAAGAAGCGAGCCCGCTGAGGGCAAAGGCGAGAGCCGGCGGAATGCCGGGCACCACCGCCGAAGCGTAATCGTAGGCCAGTTTGACCCCGAAAAGAAAAGCCGCCCCGAGGAGGACGAAAGCGGCGACGCGCAGCGAGGTGCGGACGATGAGAACGGTGAGAAGAAAAGCGGCGAGGCAGCCGGCTGCGATCAGCCCGTAGGTCGACCAGCCTGGCCATTCCCGGAGAAAGGCGTGATGAATCAAAGCGTTGATCGACTGGAGTTGCAGTTCCGGTCCGGGCATGAAGCCAAACGCGGTCGGGTGCTCATCGTGCGCCCAGTTTCCGGCCGGCCCGACGACGATGACCTTGTCGCGCAGGAGCGCGCCGTTGCCGAAATTTCCCTTCCAATAAGTGGGCAGGAAAATCTGGTAGAGCGGAATCGGGATATAGGTCCCGGGCGGCCCGCTGAACCGGAGCAGGCGCGCTTGAAACGGATTCGTTAGGCCAGGGTCGCGCAGCCAGCGGGCGCCGCGCGCCGCCAGGGAGGTCGGCGTGTCCAGCGCGACCTTGGCGGGGGGAGCCAGCTCGACTCCGTGCATCTCGGCGAGCAATAATTCGAGCGTGGTGTAGTACCTCGCGGAACGGATCACGCCGTTGAAACCGGGCCAGAGATTGACGTAACCGATCGCGGGATTTTTCGGGTCGTCGTTAGGCATGGCCGTCTCGGTCGGGAGATTGAGCGAAGGGGATTCCTCCCCGGGTCCGATGACGTCGTTGGCAAAATTCGCCCCGAAGACTATGCGATCTGGATGCCGCACGATCGTGGCGCGCAGAATTTCATCGCCCGCGCCCGGCTTCGGCAGAAGCAGATCGAAAACCACCCCGCGCGCGCCCGCCGCGAGCAGGCGCTCCGCCACCAACGCGTAGACTTCACGCGACCAGGGCCAGCCCGCGGCGATGAGGTTGAGGGCGTGACGTTCGGGACTGGCCGCGGGCACCTTGGCGTAGAGCGTTTGCAGATCGAATTGCGAGAAATTGACCGAGCTGCTGTCGATCCCGAGAAAAACCAGGCGCGGGTCCGGCGGCAGAATACGCCCGGAAGCGGTGACCGCGTCGCGAAAGCGATATTCCCAACTCGTTAGGCTAACGCCGATCCGGCCGTTTGCTTCCAGGCAAAAAAGACCGGCGACGGCGCCGCAGACGAGCGCGCAAATGAGCGCATGAACAAGGCGACGTGAGAAACGCAATTTCACCAAGACACTCCTAACAAACCGGACGAACGCTCGGCAAAGGTTTCGTGCTTGACATGTAGTTCCAGTGTGGGCGATATCCGCGCAAAACCTATGAAAAGCAAAATTTCCTTGGCGGCCCGGTTTTGCACCGCGTTCGTTCTTCTCTGTTCGGTCGGGGTTGGCGCGGCCCAGGCGGCCGATCTTTCGCAGGCCAAAGTCCGGCAAAAGTTCAACGTCGTCACCCTCGCGCCGAACCTCCAGGCCTCAGCCCATCCCGTCGCCCAGGGTGCGGTGGTGCGCGATGACAATGTCGTTCGCACCGGAACGGAATCGCGCGCCGAGCTGGAGTTTACCGATCTCACCCTGGCCCGAATCGGCGCCAACTCGATTTTCACCTTCGACGCCCAGGCGCGCTCGCTCGAATGCGGCCGCGGCGCCGTTCTTTTTTCCAAGCCGGCAAATTCGGGCCGGGTCGAGATTCGTTCCGGAGCGGTCACGGCGGCGATCACCGGTTCGACCGGCTTTGTTTCCACCTCGATCGCGGGCGGTCACAAGAAGGGCGAGCGGGTCACCCCTGAGAACGCGACCACCATGCTCGGCATGTTGGAGGGGAAACTGCACGGCGCCTCGAGCTGGCGCGATGGTCGCGGGCAGGCGCATAGTTTTCAGTTTTCGTTAGGCGCGGGCGAGATGCTGGTCGCGCAACCCGGCCGGCCGCCGACGGTCGTGCAATTCGACATCCCGCGTTTCCTCGCCACCTCTCCGTTGGTCAAGGGTTTCAGCGGCGCGCTGCTCAATCCGGCGCAAATGCAGCGGGCGGTGGCGGATTATCAATCGGATGAGCGCCGCGGATTTGTCGAGGCGACCACCGTGCCGGTAAGTCAGGCCGCCAACGTCGCCTGGGTCACTTACACCGCGCCGAATCACAACTCTTTCGACGCCAGCGTGGATCAGCTCGGATCAAATCCGGAAACCGGTGAAATGGGCGGCGGCGGCGGAGATTTTGTTCCGGTCGGCGGCGACGGATTGATTCGCGGTCAGCTTGTCTGGGCGACCAACGCCGATTTGGATCTGCATCTCATCCTGCCGGATAACCAGGAAGTGTTTTTTGCCAATCCGGTCGTGACCTTTAATCAAGGCCGCGCCGAGGCCAGGCTCGACCACGATAATGTCGGCCCGATCATCGACGCGCCGCCGAACCTGCGGGTCGAAAATATCGCGGTCAACGGCACACTGAGCCCAGGCAACTACACGTTTTTCGCGCGAAGTTTTTTTACACCTAACGGCTCCGACGCCTTCACCCTCACGGTGAGCGATCCCAATGGGAACACGCAAGTCATCCACGGCACGCTCTCCAATCAGCAGAACAGTACTCAGGTGGTCGTGCAGGTCCCGCACGGCGGCTAGCCCGCGACCTTCTTTTGTTTTAGTCGTCTTAAGAAAATCATGATTATGTTTTCAGTCCGTTTGCCCATGTTCCTGTCCCGCGTCCTCGCCATGTCGGTGGTTAGCGCTGGCTTCGCACTCTCTTCGTCTCTGCAGGCGCAGGAGTCGGCGCAGATTGCCACGCAAGGCGACCTGGCTAATCGAGGAGGCACAGTGGCGCCCGAGGGAACAGCCCCCTTTCGCATCTCCGACCCCTCACTCGGCGAAATCGATCTCGTAGCGCGCACCCCGCGACCGAAGATGTTTACCGTCTCGACGAACCAGACCTTCAATTTTACGACCAACGCCTTTCTCTCACAGAGTGGCGAGCAGGACGCGTTTTTCTGGAACGGCCGCTTCGACGTCTCCTTCGTGCCCTATGCGGTGCGCGATTTCACTCCCCGGCTCACCTTCGAGCAGAATTTCTTTCGTTACTCGCGCTTCTCCCGGCTCGACTTCGATTCCCAGACCCTGCAGCTCGATCTGAAGTACGACCTGAATCGGAGCGACACCTGGTTCATCGACGGCTCTTATGGCGGCACCCGGCTTTATACGCCGCGCGGTTCGGCGGGAGAGTTTTATCGTTACGGTTTGGCCAATCTCAGCCTCAATCACGTTCTTCCCATCGGGCACTCGCCGGTTTATCTGCTTTGCACCACGGGAGTTTATTCCCGGAACGGCGATTCCTCCGCCTTTGACCGGATCGCTCCCTACACCAGTGTCACGGCTCTGTATCGTCCGATCGACCAAATCCAGATTTCCGCTTACCTCCGGCCTGAGGTGCAGTTCTACACGAACGATCCGCTGAAGTCTTCCCGCACCGACGTGAACATCAGCCTGGGTGGCGCGGTCGCCTGGACGCCTAACCAATACGTAAGCATCGGGGCGTCCCTCGCGTTCCTCGGCAATTACTCCAATGCGGGCGGGCAATCCTACAACGTCTTTTCACCGAACATCGGAGTGGCCGCGCAAATTTCCTTCTAGCGCCGTCTGGCCGGAAAGGCGGCTGGAACCCGGGCAGCAGCCGATCCCGAATTGGCGACCTCCTCCCGGTTGCGGCGAATACGACCGGTCGACTTCTAATCCGCCGCTTGAAATGGACCTCGGACTTAGGCGGTGTCCCGCGGATTAACGCGGCGACCCTTCCCGACTCGCGTAATAGGCTTTGACCTCGCTGCGCTGGAGATAACCGTCGTGATTTGTATCGGCCTCCCTCATGATCTTCTTCACAATGCCATGCGCGCGGCCGTAGGCGATTGCTTCCTGCTTCGTGACGACGCCGTCATGGTTTGCATCGCGCTTCTCAAAGTCGGCGGCTCGGCTCGGGTCGCCCCCAGTCCATTCCTGCTTGGTCATTTTCTCGTCATGATTCGCATCGCGCGAATCGAAAATTTCGTTCACCAGGAAATCGCTCGCTTCGTCGCGCGAGAGTTTCCCGTCATGATTGGCATCAGCTGCGTCGAAACCACCGGCCCCGCTCGTAGCGGCTTGGTCCGGTTGCAGGTTTTTGTTTGTCGCGCACCCGCTCAGGGCGACGACGGCAAGAACGATGAAGGCGCATCGCAGTTGCTCGGTCAGATTACGAATGACGTTTTGATATTTTCTTTTCATGCTCGGTTCCAATTTCGACTGTTCTACGAGGGTGCGCACGACGCAGTCAATCACGGCGTCTTCTCGCTTTTGTTTTCGGGCGAGGGCAATCCAACTCGGATCAGCTTCGAGAAGTCCGGCGACGCGTTCGCGGCTTGGGCGCGCGGATTAATCAGACTGCGCGCTTTAAGCTCGGAGAATGGAAGGCCGGCGCTGACAATGGTGTGGCGCTCGAACATCAACTCATCGCCTTTGCCATTGAGCAGGATGCGCCAGTCCCACGGAATGCGTTCGGCCGCGGGATGCTGGTCGCGGATACTGGTCGTACAGTTCGTCGTGATCGCGTTATACCAGCGCGGGTGGTCGCGAATTTGGTTGAGAGAATTCAGATATTCTCGGAAGCGCTCGCGGGCCTGCGCGGGAGTTACGGTCGTGCGGTAAAGATAGATCTGTTCGCCATGGCGGTAGTTCGTCCGCACGCGGATCACATCGCGCTCATCGGCTACGATGTAGATCAACTCGAACTGCCGGTAGAGGCCGCGGATAGCGGAGTAGCTTTGGCCGATTTGCTTCCGCGTCTCGATGGAAAAACAAACGGGCGGCGCATCGGTAAATTGGAAGCTGACGATGGGATGCGCGATCCACGGTGAGCCCCAGTAATTGATGGCGAGGTCAATGCCCGTGATCTGCGAGATGCGCACGGTGCGCGTTTCCCAGTGTGTGGTGTAATCGGTCTCCGTTCGGTAGTCGCAATTACGAACGTTATGCAACGTGACTTTGTCGCCGTCGATCTCGGCCCACGCGCGTTGCGCTACGTCGGGCTGCCAATTGCCTTCGTTGCTTGGCTTGATGGTGCACCACCACGCGAGCACGACAAGAAAGCTTCCCGCAACCACGCCCATTGCGCGCCAACGACCGCGCCCAAGAAGCACTACGGTTAACATCGCCAAGCCGTAAGTGAGGGTGAGAGGGATGCGCAGCCACGCGATGGGCAGATCGAAGTAGAGCGCGCCTGCTGCCCATGCCGTCACTAACAAGCAAGCAAGCCAGCCCAGGGAAGCCAGAGCGAAACGGAATACCTTCCGCATCATGCCCCGAGGGCTTTCATTTCGGTCGACCCTTGGGTCGTTTGATCTTGCGCGAACCAGGCCTAGGCCGGACGCGGCTCTTCGTGCATCGACCTGTTCCCATCGCGTGGCGGCAGACTGGGATCAAGGAACCCAAGCGCATGAGGCGGCTTGATCACGCGCACACCGGCGGCGCGTTGCTGCTCCACAATCTGATCACGAAAGGCCTGCATCCGTGTCCAATGGACCTTTGGCCGGAAGTGATGTTCGGCATGGTAGCCATTGTAAAACCAGGTCCAGTTATATAGCTTTTCGTAGCTGCTCACACCCCAGGCCAGCGGTTCGTCCGGATTCCCGCCGTAATGTCGGTAATATCCGTTCAGGTAGGAAAGGCTGTGACCGAAGTAATAAAACGGAAGTAGGAAACAGATGTAGCGCCAATTGAGAATGCCCAGGATCACGAACGTCGTCACAAAAAGAGTTAGCTCCAGGATTCCCCAGAAAGCCTCGCGCGGGTCCTTGCGCTTCAGTTCCTTGAACACCGTCTTCGGATCCTCGCGGAAGAAGCTAAAGAACGCGTATTTGAACGGATGCTCCGCCGCTCCATCGTGGCCATGTTTATAAATCGAGATCCAGTCAACCGTGTCTCCATTTTGATCGGGCAGATCGGCATTGCCCTTGTGGTGCTGCATGTGGATGCACTCGTAAAAGATTTGACTGAAGCCGACCGTGATCGATTCCAAAATGCTAAACAACCGATTGAGTAACGGCGAACGGAAATAAGGATTGTGAATGAAGTTGTGAGAGATGCCGTTGATGTTCCAGGAGATGCTAATCGAATAGATAAGACCGAGAATAATCATCACCCACAGCGGCACCCGCGGGAAAAGGTAAAACATCCCGAAGAAGTAAGCGCAGTGCAGCAGGCCGGCCGCGACCGGAATCACGTCCCAGCGCGTGTGGGCAAACAGTTTCGAATCAGTGGTGACTCGTTCGACGACGATGGGTTTCGTTTTCATGAAGTTGCTTGTGCTTTCTTTAACCTATCCCGTAATCGCTCACTGGCTGCAAATGGGATTTTGGGCTTAGGCGCCTTTCAGTCGGAAATCAAGTCGACGTAAACGAGGAAGATGGGCAAATGGATGAAGCCGTTCAGGATGTTCGTGCGACCGGTCGCGCAGGTGAGGGGCGGCGAGCAGCGGAGTCGTAGCGAGGAGGGATTTGATTGGGGGGCGAGAGCCCGAGCATGAAAGCGTTTTCGGTAAAGATAGTGATCAGCAGGACGGCTGGCACCGTGAGGGTGATCGTCGAGAGCGCCGCCCCGAAGTGCAAATTGACGAAACGGGAGGCAAAGAAGAGCTATTACTGGGATCCCGCTTTAGAGAGTCCATCGAGCACGTTAGTGGCGAGGTCGATTTTGCGACTAGTTAGTTCCTGAGTCGCGCGGTCGGAAACTTTCCCATCCACCCATAAGGCCAGACCTTTGATCTCAGTTTCGCTTTGCGCGAGTTGAGTGAAGTCCGCCACGCGACCGGCCGCGTTCGCGCTCCAAATCGCATAATCGCACGAAAGCGGTATGACCAGGATCCCGTTCGCGTCCATCGCGGAAACTATCCCACTCGAGATTCGGATGGAACGCAGCTTCGCCTTTGTTTTGTGATAGCGTGCCAGGATTTGCGCAAGATGTTGAAAGTAGTCCGCGTCCTGTTCGGTGAGGGCCTCGTCTGCTTTTTCGAGGAACGCCGTCGGGTCAGCTCCGATGCGAGCGAGTGCATCCGTCACGATAGTTTCATGCCAGGGCGAATACCAGGGATGCATGAGAAACTTATCCGCGTTTTCGCGACTGACACCGAGTGCAAACAGCTTCTTGCGATTAATGAT
The DNA here is from genome assembly GCA_963792775.1 of uncultured Verrucomicrobiae bacterium. Taxonomy (GTDB): domain Bacteria; phylum Verrucomicrobiota; class Verrucomicrobiia; order Chthoniobacterales; family UBA10450; genus Palsa-1392. Next base: position 129,057 of record CAWBXU010000006.1, read on the forward strand.
GCGCAGATCGTCGGGCGTAGAGTTAACCAGGGTTTGCTGCAGGGTCTGGTTCACGTTCAGCACCGTCATCGCCGGGCCGCCCACGACCGCGGTCGCGGCGCTGACGATGAAGCCGCCGCCAGCCATGGCACGCGCGGTGTTGGTGAGCTGTTCCTGTAACTCCTGATTGGTCGAGTAAGGACTAACGCCGAGCTTGGCCGCGAGAGCGACTTTCGCCTTTTGCACACCGGTAATGTTTTGCACCGCCCTGCCTTCACTGTTATCGCCGCCGCCCTTCAGGCTCTCGCCGATGCGACCAAAGAAACGCGAGGCGCCTTGCGGCACGCGTTTGATCGTGCCAAACGGATCGCGCACGATACCTTCTACGCTTTCGAGTTTTTGTTTGCCGGCGTTCGCCATCGCTTTGCCGAACTCGTCCGTCTTACTCATCCCGCGCAGTTTGTTAATGGCATAGATCTCGCGGATCCGCGTGCGCAACGCGCCGCCGGTTGTTACCTCAAAGGTCCGGTCGCCTGAGGAAAGGAAGTAAGTATTCAGCAATCCGTCGTTTTTCGCTTTCGCTCCCACCGTATGAAGCGGCCCGTTCATCAAGTCTGCCGGGATGAACAGAGTTGCGTCGACCTCGCCGGCTGATTCGAAGGTGCTTTCAGTAGAGTAGGAGTAGGAGTCGGCGATGGCGTGATGTCGACCTGCGCGAGCGCCTTCGTCGCCAGCACGCTGAACGCGATGAGAAGAGGTTTGGTTAGCATAGAATAGGTTGATGTTGTCGGCGTTGTTGGGAAGAAAATTCTATTTCGGCTGAGTCGTAAGGATGTTGAATCCCGGCGCGCTCTGAGTGCGACTGCTGACCGGCGCATCGGTGAGAACGAGTATCGTACCCGGAGTGATGAGCGCGCGCGCATGGCTGAGAAACTCCGGAGCGAGCCTCACCTTGTCAGCCAGCTCCGAAAGATTCGGCGCGCGCCCGCCGACGCTCGCCGTGGAAATCCAATCACGCTTCCCGTTGGCATCCACCGTCGCGAGTGCAGAGTAAATGTGCGTCCCGGAAAGCCGTTCCACGCCGCCGATAGCGGCGCGTCCGATCTCCACGCCGTTGCGATAGACATAGCCGGTACGATCGGCAGTGCTCACGATGATTGATACCGGCCCGCTCGAGGCCTTCTCCGGCGTCCAGGTAAAGCCGGCAGCCATCGGCCCTGTCTGAGTCTTCGAGCCTGCGAAAAGCAGGCCCGGTGTCGTTGTGTTGACCGGGCTCGACTTGTTGTCTGCGATGATGACGGTAGTCCCGAGCTTGGTCACGGTGTAAAGTTTCGCCGCGAATTCCTCCGGTAACCGCACACAGCCGTGGGATGCCGGATAGCCGGGCAACTGACCCGCGTGCATCGCGATACCTGACCAGGTCAGCCTTTGCATGTTAGGCATCTTCGCGCCTTTGTAGATGCTTGATTCGTGATCGACTTTCTTCTGCAGGATGGTGAACACGCCGGTTGGCGTGCGATGGCCTTTGCTCCCGGTGCTGACGGTCGAGCGTCCGATTCGCACGCCGTTTCGATAAACATACATGACTTGATCCGGCAGGCTGACAAGGACGACCACCGGCCCGGCGGGCGAGACTTCCGGATGCCAAAGGTAATCGCCCGGTTTGAGGTTGTCAGCGAAGGGCGCGACGCTGCGACCCTTGGTGAAGTTGGCGGCGCGGGTGAGATGCAAACCGAGCACGCTGAGGACAGTGATGACTACGACAAGAAGTTGGCGACGTGGCATGGCAGTAAATTTCTGCACGGTAGAGTGAGGCATCAACGCAATAAATTCAACACCTTGGCCAAGGTGTCGCTCTGGCTCAGAATTTCTACGTGCCCGTAAGGGAAGTGGGTCACGGACGATGCTTCTCTCTTGATGCGCGGATCGGTTTCGCTGGCAACAGTCACAACGCCATCGTTATCGCCTTTAAGCCAAAAGGGACCGCCTTCCTTCGAACCGTAGATCAGATAAAAGGTCGTCCCCTTGGGCAGCGGGGCGGCGTAGATCGCGTTCAGAAAATCGCTGTTCGGCGCCACATCCAGCCACGAGGGGACTGGTTTTTTCATATGTCTGATACCGGTCCCGGCAGCCTGATGACCGCCCCACGGAGTCGAGATGGTGACGAATTTCCTGATGAAGTTCATCCCTGACAATTGCACCTCAGAATCGATCGCCGCCCGCGCCACGAGTCCGCCCATGCTGTGGGCCACTACGTAACACTCTTTAAAAGCGTAACGCTGCTTGAGAATCTTCAGGCCCGCCGCCGTTGCCCGCGCGACCCGCTGCAGGCGCATGCCGCTCGGATAATTGAGAAACCAGCATTGGTAGCGCCTCTTATCGAAGTGCTCCATGAGATAGCGCATGTCCTGCGGACTGCCACCGATGCCGTAAACAAAGAGGACTGGAATCCGTCGCGGATCATACGGTTCGACAAAATAGATGCCTAACGAGTTGCCGATCAGGAAATCCAGCGGACGCCACAAGCCTCCGCTGCCAGCTTTCTCGGCGAAGCGCTGATCGTCAAGCGATGCCACCTCTCCGAAGGCGACGTTTAACTTACCTCCGAGCCCTTCGCTCTCTTTCGGGATGGTAATGACTGTTCCCGGGGCCAGGCCGTAATCGCGCCGCAACGTCAGTTTCCAGATTTTGGGCTGGACGTTGGGATCATCAAGGAGGAGAGGCTTAACCTCCTTGAGAATGGCGAGCGGCTCACCGGCGTCATAGGAGCGATTGCCATTTTCGTCGGTAAAGGCGCCGACTCGATAGGTGCGGTCGGCGAGCAAACTGAAGGAGGCAAAGCCATCGGGCCTAACCCGCTGAAAGCCAACCGATGCCTTTGGTCGACCATTTTTCATAATCCACGCCAATGCGTAGGTCGGTACGCTTGTGCCCGGCGCCGGCACCACTTGAATCGTGATCGCACCATGAGCTTCCAGACTTTTTACCTGGCGTCGTAAACCTACGAAGGAACAAGCGGGTAGAAGCAGAAGGCAGAGTGCCAGACACCACCGGAAGGCGTGCACCGATCGCGCGAAAGGAAGGTAGAATGTCATTACTGTATTGTTCGTCAGGCCTCGGGTTATTGAGATCGAGCGTTTAGCCTAAGAATGCGCTTTACCTCGGCGATCGCCTGCGGATTGCGCGGCGAACTGTGGTTTGATGGGACGATCAGCTCAGACTGCGCTCCGTCGAGATGCGAGCTCCAATAGGCGACCACGCCGTCGCTGCTGTTGGGCGTGTCGCCGCGTCCGCGATCGCCGATGATGGAATGATAAGGAATTCCCGGGGTGATCGGAATCTTGTTCACGGCCAGGACAAACCGGTTTTTCGGAGAAAGCGTGTCGATACTATTGGGCAGGCGTTTGAGAGGCAACGGGGCAGCAGCGGCATTGTTAGTTACAGCCGACGACACGACGGTAAGCGGTACGCTCGCTACCGTCAGCGGTATGCGTACAAGGCTCCCTGCAATCCGACCTATCCAATTGACGGCGAGCTCGCTTCCGCGATGCGGCGTGGACATGAAGATCACCCGCTCCACTTCCGGGCGATGGTTAAAGATCAGGGCCTCTTCGAAGATCTTGCGATCCTCCGCCGGAATATTTGTCTGCGCGGGTGGCTTGCCGAAGTAGGAGAGCCAAATTTTATCTCCTGCATCCGTGATCATCAGCCGGCTGACCATTCCACCCATGCTGTGACCGACCAGCACAATCTTTTTTCGATCGGGATATGTGCGCGCGATCGCGTCCAGTTCCCGGCGGAAGAGAGCCGCGGAGTAGGAGTAGGGGTAACCGCTAGGGTAACTGTAAACCCATAACTGATAACGACGCCGAATCACTGGATCGTCGCGGAGTTGGTTGATCATCGGCGCCCAGCTCGCCGGCGTATCCTGTAAACCGTGGACAAAGATCACGGGGATGCGCTTCGGATCGTAGGGCTGAAGACGTGTCAGCCGCGCAGTGCTGGCGTATTTCTCTGGGCGCAGGAGCCGAATGAGTCCGAGCTTCTCCGGGCGTTCAGTCGTCAACCCAATTGCCAGCGGGGCCGTGTAATCGGCCGCCAGGGGATAGGTCTCGCCATCGAGGATGACGTGATCCGTCGAGAAGGGGTCGATAAAATCGATCTGGGCCTGATGTTGGTGGAAGCGGATGACGGCGGTAGCCGCGGCATACATTCGACGCGAGGCAAAAGTCTTTCGGTAGTCCGACATGGGCTCGCGACGGACGGCGACGACGGGGGCTCCTACGCCGGCCGTGGTTATGCGCTTGGTGAAATAGGTGCCGCCAACAATCACGCTATCCGCCGGGATGATCTGATAGGTGGCAGGATCGCGGTCGGGACCGGGGTGTGGAATTGTAGATAGAGAGGTACGTTCCTCTCGGGGACGAAACGGTAAGCGGTACGGTGCCACGGATCGAGCCGTCCTTCCTCGATTACCTCGATCGAACGCCCGACGGCAAAGTCATAGAGATCACGCGCTTGTTTATCGGATGGATGCGCGTGCAGCTGCTCCGCGGCGGCTTCGCCGGCGGCCAGGTAATCCCCGAGTGCTTGCGACGGGTCATGTTGCTCGACCTTTCGCGCAGCGACTAATTTTCGTTCGGCGAAGGCGAGCTGCGGCTCCTGCGCGCCGCCCGGAGCGAAATGCGGGTTCGTCTGCTTAACCGTCGCGATCTGAGCGCACCCGGCCAGAAACGCCACTAGGGCGATGAGTCCGATCTTTTTCATGAAGACGGGTGAACGGGATTTAACGAATGACTCAACTTCACCAAACCGCGTGAGCCAACTCCTAATTGCATTATGCACTTGATCGCCGCGCTCACCGGGATGTCGAGGCGTTTTACTTGTTCTTCCTGCAAGAAATAGAGTGACCCGGCAGTAGGTGTCGGCGCGCTTGGCACGAAAACCGTGAGCATACCGTTCTTGTGCGATTCCATGATGAAGCGAAAAGCCAGGCATCATCAATGTTCGCGAGCGCCACGGTCGCGGCGGCGGGATCGGTCGCATCTCCTTCCTGGCCGGTGATGCTCTTGAGCAACGTAAAGCCGGGCATCTTCTTTAGGATCAGATGTTCGAGCGCTTTACTTAGTCGCGTGCCCACCGGAGGACGCGCGACGAGGCCGGCAAGAAAAGCGATTGCGACCAGGATGATGACTGCCACGATATGGGTCATGGCCACGCCGCCGACGGCTTGCGCAGGGAGTAACTTTACGACCGGCGCAACGAGTTGGGCGAGGTGCCGAATCGCTTCGCGCAAGAGCACGAAGACGAGCACGAGTGGCAACAAGAACATTGCGCCACCGAGGAGCGTCGTCTTAACAAATTGCGCCATACCTCTCATCCGAGCGCGTCTTATGAATCGCTATTGCGGGGTTTCGTACGGCGGCTCGTCTGTGGCGATCGGAGTGCTCTGGGCGGGCGGATTGATTAGTTGAAAGACAAGCGCGGCTGCCGCGCCCGCGCCAAAATCTGCCAGGAGGTAGATCCAGAGGTGACTCCAGGCCGAGATACCGAGGATGGATATCCCCACGGCGATCGCTGGATTGAATGCCCCGCCGGAGATATCGCCGACAGCGAACGCGCCCGTCATGACTGTCATCCCGATGGCCAGACCGTAGAAAGAGTTACCCGAAGTCCCTTCTGCCGTGGCAGCGTTCAGCACGACATAGACGAGAGCGAAGGTAAAGAGAAACTCAGCCACCAACGCCGGCAGCACCCTGGGCGCGATCGGAGTGACGACGATTCCGGCGCGGAGAAACTTCACCGTGATCGCCGCCAGCACCGCCGCGGCCAGTTGGGCCAGGATGTAGGGGATCACGTCGGTGGCCATCACCCGGCCGCGAATCCAAACACCGAGCGTGACCGCCGGGTTGTAGTGGCCGCCCGAGATGTGGCCGCCGGCATAGACCATGACCATGAGCACTGCGCCGATGGCGAGCGGCGCGATCACGCCGGCCCCGGCGCCGATGCCTGTGCAGCCGATCGTTAGGATAAAGAAAAAGGTTCCGATGAATTCTGCGATGTATTTATTCATATGTTAATGTTGGTAGTGCCCGCGCCCTTTTATCGGCGCCGGATTTAGTCTCACGAATTACTGCGCGACTACTGGTCAACTTGACCTTCTTATTCTTCCCTCTAGTTCGCCTTCGCCTGTCGCGGGGCTTCGGCTGTCTGAACACAACGAAAACCAAGATGATTTGTGCCGGTGTTGACGTCTCCTTTTCCGCGGGTGCCGGCGATGTAGCGGGAGCAATACTGATCGTTGCAAAGAAACGAACCGCCGCGCTGCACCCGCTTCTTTTCGTTAGGCTCAGCCGGATCAAAAGGCGTGTCTGGACCCTGAGGATTACTCGCGAAGCTGCCCGCCCTAATCAGAGCCGCGTAGTAATCGGGGCGATACCAGTCACTGCACCATTCCCAGACATTCCCCGACATTTCGTAGAGACCATATCCGTTAGGTGGAAACTTCGCCACCGGCGCCAACCCGACGTAGCCGTCTTCGCCCTGGTCCTTTACCGGAAACTTTCCCTGATACGTGTTGGCCATCGCGTCATTCGAGGCCAGCGGCATCTCATGGCTACCGTTCCCGTTGATCACCGGGCCCATCTTGAACTCGCCGCCCGGTATCCAAACCATGCCGGTCAAGCCCTTCGGGGTTTCACCCCCGATCGCAGTAGCTCCCGCGACAACCATGCTCGCGACCAGCGAGATCAATCTGCTGTGCGAGATAAGCATGACGATGAGACTGAGAGATTGACTACGCCACGGCTCGCCTTGCGCGCGGGTCATTCCCCGTCGTCTTCCCGCGAGCCACGTTTGGTAGGCCTTCTTCACGTCGGGCGGAAAACGCTCGGCATAAAAGCTCGCGAGCTTTTCGTTAGCAGAGTGCTGCGCGGCCAGGAGCTGCATGAACATCGAGGCGTGGATGATCAACGCCTGGCTGCCCTGCACATCGAGAAGGGCGGCACGTCGCTCCAAATCTGAAGATTCGTTCATCAGCCCACTGCTCCGCCTGGTCCACGCGGCGGATTCGTATGAGCACCACGCCGTGCACAAAGTGGTTAACGCCATGATCACGACCACGACGGGCTCGATCCATTTTCTTCGGGGCTCAGCCATCACCATTCCATTTTGCCTGGTTGCACAAATTCCTCCGCGGAGCTGCTGCCATCGACCTCACTGATTTGTTGTCGTTCGGCATTTATCTGCAATGACAACCATGGCGAAACCTCCCGGAGCCGGATATTGGACTTTAGTCCCATGGCCGGGCGGAGTTACGGGCAACGGCGCGTTGCGATTCCGATCTCCTTTTATGAGAACAACCACGCCCGCGATCGCGGACAAAACTGAAGCCGCGAGAATCCCCACCTTCGACGTCTCGATTGCCGGTGTATCGCCAAAAGCCAGATTGGCAATGAAGAGAGACATGGTAAAGCCGATGCCACCCAGCATCCCGACCCCAACGACCTGGCGCCAGCTCACGCCCTCCAGCATCGACGCTATCCGGCTCCGCGTGGCCAGCCAGGAAAACAGCACGATCCCAATTGGTTTACCGAGAACGAGACCGCAGATCACGCCGAGGCTTATGGGATCGATCAGCGAGCGCGCAGCGCCGGCACCGAGGACTACGCCCGCGTTCGCCAGCGCGAAAACCGGCATGATGACGTGTTTGTTCCATGGCATGAGCCCGTGCTCGAAACGCAACATGAGCGATTCCGCGGGCACCTCAGCGCGCGCCAGAAGTTTGGAGTCGGCGCCATGAGAGGGCTCGATCGGACGCGACGGAATGGTGAGCGCGAGCAGGACTCCAGCGACCGTCGCGTGAATGCCGGATTGCAAAAAAGCGAGCCACAGACCAATGCCCAGGACCACGTAAACTAACGGATGCCGCACCCCGGCTCGGTTGGCCGCGATTAATGCGAGGAAAAACAAACCGGCGACGCCGAGACTAAGCCAGGAAATTTGTTCCGTGTAAAAGAACGCGATCACCAGCACGGCGCCGAGATCGTCCGCGATGGCGAGCGCGGCGAGGAAGACTTTCAGCGAAGTCGGCACGCGGTCGCCGAGAAGCGCGAGCACGCCGAGGGCAAAGGCGATATCGGTCGCCATCGCGACACCCCAGCCGGCTGCACCCGGTCCACCATGGTTTAACAAAACATAGAGACTGGCGGGAACGATCATTCCACCCAGCGCCGCCGCGATCGGCAGCGCGGCTTTGCGAAACGAGGCCAGCTCACCGACGAGCATCTCTCGTTTGATCTCCAATCCGACGAGGAGGAAGAACAACGCCATCAGGCCGTCGTTGATCCAGAAATGCAACGGCTCGGAGAGCAGCTTGCCGGCGAAACCGACGGTGAGGTCAGTGTGCCAGAGATGAAAGTAGCTGCCGGCCCACGGCGAGTTGGCCCAGAGGAGCGCCAGCACGGTGCAGCCGATCAATAAGATTCCGCCGGAGGCTTCCAGGTCGGCGAACTCCTGGAACGGCCTAACGAGTCGTTGGATCGGGGTCTCGACCTCGGGCGAGCGGTCTTCGTTGGTCACGGAATGGTGGTCTACTTGTTCTCGTCGGCGACGCGCCCATCGCGTTTCAAGATCGCATCGTAGGTGGCGGACTTATAAAGCTCGCCCAGGGTTGGGTAGTTGAAACAAACCCGGTTAAAGACGCTCGCGCCTACTCCGGCGAGCATGGCGATGAGACCGATGTGGACGACTTCGGTGGCCTGTTCCCCGACGACATGCACACCGAGCAGACGCATGTCTTCTCGGCGAAAGATCAGTTTTAGAAGACCGTGCTCGTCGCCGATAATCTGGCCGCGCGGATTGTCGGCGTAACGGGCGCGGCCGACCAGGTAGGGAATATTCTTCTCTCGCAGAGATTCCTCGGTTTGCCCGGCCATGCTCGCTTCCGGAATGGTATAAATGCCGGTAGGGAGAATGGGCGCCGCCGATTCCTTTTGCCGAATCTCGAAGGCGGCACACGCCGCTAATCGTGCCTGTTCCATCCCGGTGGCCGCGAGGGCGGGCGCGCCGACCACATCACCCGCGGCAAAGATGTGCCGAACTTCAGTGCGGCCCATCGCATCCACTTTGATGAGGCCGCGTTTTCCCGGAGTGAGGCCGGCGGCGGCAAGATTGAGATCGGCGGTGTTACTCTGCCGTCCCGCTGCGACCAGCACGTCGCTGACTGTGAGCTCCGCGCCGGAAGTCAGCGTGAGAGTGACATCGCCCGTCGGTGGCGCATCGCAACGCGTCACTTTTTCTTTCCAGATGAAACGGATGCCGGCCTCGCTCATCGCGCGTTGGATGTTTTCGGAAATTTCGCGATCGAGAAAACCGAGGAGCGAATCGCGTCCGTCAATCAGATGCACCTCAACGCCAAGCGCGGCGAAGGTGCAGGCATACTCCGCGCCGATCACACCGGCGCCAATAACTGCCAGCGTTTTCGGAAGCGCGCCGATCTCGAGAATTCCGTCGGAGTCATGTACGCGCGGATGCTCGAAGGGAAACTCCGGCGGCCGGACGGGCGACGACCCGGTCGCGATGAGAATTTTGTCGCCGCGCAGCAACGTGTCCGGCGCAACGCGTATCGTGTTCGGATCGACGAACGTGGCCGCGCCGTGAAATGTCTCGACCTTGTTCGTCCGCAGTTGACCTTCCCGATGCCGGCGTTCCTGCGCCGCCACGTTCTCCTTGTGCCCCATGAAGTCCGCGACCGTCGCTTCGCGCCGAAGCGAGAGGTCCACGCCAAAGAGCTTGCGCGCACGCAAGCCGGAAAGCGCGAGCGCGGTTTCGCGCAAAGTCTTGCTCGGGATCGTGCCGGTGTTGATTCCCGCGCCACCGACCTCGCGCAGTTTTTCCACGAGCGCGACGCGTTTGCCAAAAACTCCCGCCGTATTCGCTCCGCAAATTCCGGCCGGTCCGCCGCCGATGACGATGAGATCGAACCGTTGCGCGGACTCAGACGTCATCTGCTATTTTCCGGAGACGCCGGTGCCTTTGAAATCGCCGCCGAGCGCAAGGTACAGGTTCACACGCTCGCGCAAGCGTGAGGCGCGGACCTGGGTCAACTGGATCTTCGCGGCAAGGTTTTCTCCGGCAAGGCGCAGGGTAGTGAAGGTGTCGATCTGTCCTTGCTCGAGTTGCTCGCCACCCAGCCTCACGGTGGTGGAGCTATTCTCAACCACTTCGGTCAGCGCGCCTTCGCGTTTGCCCAGGTAGTAATCGTTAGCGAGCGCGTTTTCCACGTCCTCGAAGGCGCGCAACGCAGTTGCGGTATAGCTCGCGGCCGCGGCTTTTTGCTCGGCCGTGCGAATGTCCTGCGCGGCCTTCAGTTCACCGCCGAAAAAGATCGGCTGGGTAATCCCGGCCGCGAGGCTCCAAGTGACGGCGTCGAGCGTACCGACGCTGATGAGCTGCGCGGTGCCCAGCCCGCCTGAGGTGCTGATCGCAAACCGCGGCAAGCGCGCGGCGTGCGCTTCGTTTACGCGATGAAAGGCCGCGGCGAAACGCTGCTCGGCGGCGATCACATCAGGGCGTCGTTCGAGGAGTTGCGCCGGCAGACCAGCGGGTACGGCTCGCGGTTGATCGGGAAAGGTGCTGCGCGTCGTTAGGCGACCGGTAGGGTAGTGACTGGTCACAACCTGGATGGCGCGGATCGCCTGCGCTCGCGCGGATTGTGCGACGTAAAGCGCATCCTGCGCGGAGGCGGTGCGCGCCTTGATTTGCGCGAGGTCGAAGTCACTCGCGTGGCCCTGTTGTTTGCGTGCGTCGGCGAGCTTGGTCGCCTCGCTGTAATAGCTCAATATTTCCTGAGCGTTCGCGGCCTGTTGCGACGCTTCGATGGTGGAGAAATAAGCGCGGGCCACTGCCGCGGCGAGCGATTGCCGGGCGAATTCGTAGTCGGCGGCGAGCGCGTCGCTTTCGGCCTGCGCGGCTGCCTTTTTCGAGCGCACGCGGCCCCACACGTCAGCCTCCCACGCGGCGCCGATTCCGAGGCCATAAATTCCGCGCTGCGACGATGAATCCACACTGGTGTCGAGGGTAGCTGCCACCGCCGTTGTCGACGCCAGGGATTCCGCCGAGGCTCGGCGGTTCGATGCCGCGAGTCAGGTCGCCTCCCAATTCCTGCCCCTGCACCTCACCGAGAATCTTCGCGCCAATGCGCGGATAGAGCGACGCAGCGGCCACGCGGACTGCGTAGCGGGACGCTTCCACGCGCGCCGCTGCGGCTCGTAGGTCGGGGTTTCTTACGATCGCCTCCTCGACAATCCGAGTGAGCTCCGGGTCGTCGAAAGTGCTGATCCAATTCGGTAGCACTCCACCGCGGCGATGGCCGCCGCTCCACTGGCCGGGGATTTGCGCGCGCGCCGCGTCGGTCAGGATATTAGCGCCGGAGGGCGGTTGATGGAGTGCGCAACCGGCGAGCGCAAGGCACGCAGCAACGCTAAGAAAGGTTCGAGTATTCATGCGTGTGCGTTAGTGCAACTTCGCAACGAACCAATCCAGCTTGGTCGAGACACGGACGAAGACCTTGCGGATGATGTGCAGGAATTTCCCATGCTCGGTGTAGATCGCGCCCTGGCCGCGTGCGCCGGCGGCAAGGAAGAGGCCCTTGTCCTTGCCCTCGAGGAGCAGGCGCACCGCGATGCGCTCCTCCGGCGCAGCGGTCGCGCCGGTGCTGGTCAGGTTGCCGCTGATCGGCATCTGGCCCTGCGCCGTGGCCCAGAGGATGGAGTCCACCTTGCACTTGATGATCCGGCCCGGGTACATCTTCATGTAGATTTCCGTCTCGTTGCCCGGCTCCACGTAGCGCAATTCGTTTTGGCTGAAAAAGGCCAGCAGCCAGGGATCATCCTCCTCGATGAAACTCATGGCCGGCTGAGTCGCAAACTGATTGGTGCGCACGCCTGGGCGCAGCGCCAGATTCGCCACCCGGCCATTGGCCGGGGCAACATGGGTGGTCCCTTCGAGATCGAACTTCGCACTTCTAAGGTCGGCTTCGGCCTTGACGATTTGTGCTTTGGCCTGCGATTCCGTCGCGTCCGCCGCGAGAAATTCGCTTTCGAGGTTCCCAAGATCAGACTGCGCTTGCTCCAGGTCGGCTCGTTTCCCGGCGCCAGATGCGGCGAGCGCCGTGAATTGCTCGACGCGCTTTTTCGCCAGGTCGATTCGCGGAAGCAGCGCGGCCTTCTTGGCTGCGCTGTTCTTGAGCTGATCCCTGAGTCCGAGCAGCGTTGCCTCATCTGCCTGAACCGCCGCCTCGAACGGTATGGGATCGATCTTGAAGAGCACATCGCCTTTCTTGATCGGCCGATTCGGCTCGATCGGCACCTCGGTGACCTGCCCGCTCACCCGCGGCACGATCGGGATGACGAAATTCTGCGCCCGCACATCACTCGACGAGGGCGCGACGATGTTCATGAAAAGAATAATCATCGCCAGCATGATCACCGGAATTGTGACCACAATGACCTGGCTGGTGATGTTCCAAGGCAGCCATTTCTTCTTGAAGAAGATGAACCAGACGATGGTCGAATAAATGATCAGCAGGATAAGTTCCATTACGCGTGCCCTCCTTTGCGGCCGGCCTGCAGCTCAAGTTCGGCGAGGCGCGCGCGCAGCTGCTCGATCTCGCTTTTGTCCTCCTTCGCCTCGCCGGGGTGGGCGAGCGATTCATCCACGTCGGTCCCGTAGGCGAGCTTGTGCAGCACCGGTTTCGAGTAAGCCAGGATCCACGCGAGCGGCCAGAGGATTCCGCCGAAGACAAGCGACATCAGGCACAGGCACTGGACCAGCCGGGTCTGCGGATGCTTTCTCTTGTGAGCGATCTTCTCCGGCAGGATGTGGACGAGCCAAAAAATCGTGATCCCGATGATCGGAGCAATCACGATCGCGACCCACGAGATGCCGTTGGCGACGGCATCGAGCGTTTCTCCTTTGAATAACGAGGCGTGCGCGGATTGCGGGAGCAATGCCGCGCCGAGCAGCACGAGAAGGTATATCGCCCCCGCGCGACGCCGTGAGCGGAAGTTGTGAATCGGTGGTCCTGCGTTCATGGTGATGATGAAGAAATTCTACCCGTGGGATTCTCGGCTGGTTCGGTCGTTTGTTACTTTATCTTCATGTCGACCGCGCCCCGCCAACCCTCAACGTCAGCGCCGCGCGTGGTCGAAATGACACGTAATCACTCTGTCTCTGTTGTTTGGTTGATTGACCAGCAGATTCTCACTCCGGCAGAGGCCGGCCTATTGGACCAAAGTCGTACCAAAAACACCAAAGAGGTGCGCGGCCCCGTTTCGATCGCTTCACTTGGCGGCCCACTCGACTTTGCCGGTATCGAGATTGTAGTAGCCTTCGACGATCCGAACCTGCGAGGCGAGCGCGCCGAATTCCGCCTCCTTGCGAATCTTCGCCGCCACCTCCGCGTCATTTTCGTGAATGGCGTTAGTGAGCGCGTCACCCGCTCGCCCCTTGCTCGCGGCCACGGCGGGCTGAATATCGCGGACTAACGAATTGATATGACCCGGCGCGGACCCGCCGCCCAGCGCTGCCGTCACCGCCCCGCAGCGCTCATGCCCCAGGACGACGATGAGTCGAGTGCCGAGATGCTCGACGCCGTACTCGATGCTGCCCAGTGCGTAGTCATCGACCAGATTGCCGGCCGTGCGAATGACGAAGAGGTCTCCGATACTCTGATCGAAGACAATTTCCGGCGCCGTTCGCGAGTCAGCGCAGGCGACAATGATGGCAAAGGGATGCTGCCCCTGTGCGGTCTCTGCCCGGCGCGCGGCCACCGGTTTGCCGTCGCTGACTTTGCTCGTGGCGAATCGGTCGTTGCCAGTCTTCAGCCGCGCGAGAGCTTCATCCGGCTTGACTGGTTGAATGGTGGGATCGGCGGCAATGGCGGCACTGCTGATCAACATGGCGAATAAAACGAGGTGGCGGACAGTGAGTTTCATGTTTGTGAAGAGTTAATGCCGTAAGCAATCAAAACACGCCCGGCTCGACTATGGGACCTTGGTCTTATGCGAAGGAAAGGTAGTGGCTCAGTTTCACGGAGAAGCCACTACCGAAGGAAAGACTCAAAGATTGACCGGTTTAGCCAATCGAAACTCCATCTTTCTTCCGGAGGCGACCTGATAGGAAGCACGCGAAACAGGAACGCCACTACGGGTCTTAAAACTGTTGTTCTCCAACAGGATCGCCCCTGTCGTCTTGATCGGCACGGCGCGTCCGCCGAATTGTATCTCGGTAAGATTGACGGTGAGTCGTTGCGAACTGGAGGCCAGTCGCCTTGAAGTCACTACTTTCCCCGAGAGCTTGGTGCCGGCCGGGAGGACGACCTTACCATTTGCGGTAATAGGTATTGCAAGCTGCGCCCGGAAGAGTGTGCCCGGCGCGTCAACCGAAGAAATCGGCTGGAGCGTTTGCACAACCAGCGTGGCGCCGGCGGGGATTGTTGCAGCGTCGGATTGCGCAGCAATCCACACGAAGGATACGATCGCGAGTAAGTGACAGATCTTCGTCTTCATTGCTCCACTCTGAACGACAATCGGAGAGAACGCTATGGGATTTTAGACCTACGACATGGCATCGGCGCGTGACGAGCCGGCTTCGCAAAAATCAATCAGACGGTTAAAAGATCTCTGTCTTGATTTTCTCCGCCCGAAAGTAGCGATGCGTCGCGCGCAAATGTACTCGGGCCGACGGAGAAGCGGAAACGTAAAGACGGTGATTCGCGGTCCGATTTACCCGCGGCTGCCGGCGGGCGATGGGCGGGGCGAGGTTCATTGCCAGGAAAATCGCCCATGATTGAATCGTCACTCCGTATGAGTAGGATTGGGAAATGAACAAGGTGACCCTCGCGATTCCGCACAGGTGGGAAGAGGCCATTCCGCGAATCTTGCGCTTCTTCAAAAACGAGGACCGTCTCCGGGCGGCTTCAATTAAACAGTTCGAAGTCGCCCAAACTCCGCCCTTGGATGAAGGCCAGATATGGGTTTTTGAAAGCACCCTGGACACGGCCCAAGCAATCTTCTGCGACGCTGCTGTAACCGCGATGAACACGGCTCTTAACGCGGTCACTTCTGATGGGTGGCGGGCGACAAAGGACGTGACGAGCCAGGCACAACGGGATGTCGAAGACATTGAATCAATCCGTGCCGCAGTTGGACGGGCGGGACTTTCGAGACGCGAATAGCTTATCGCTTACTTTGTTCCGCCGGCAGAACGCGTCGAAAGCGGGGTTGCTCACTCGCCCCCGCCCGAAGAAACACCGCCACGAGCCCTACAAGCCTCCGCTCCTCCCAGCCCGCTCGCCCAAAGGTTCCGCAGTTGCGTCTTTTAAAACGAAACTCACAAAAAAGCTTGCCGGCTTTCCGCCATTCTTAGATACCTGTGGCGCGCGGCCATAAGATGATCCGCCCGCCCGTGCCCCTCCCGGAATGAAACCCACCCGCATTCTTGTCGCCGACGATCACCCGATAGTCCGCGCAGGCCTCGGCGCCCTAATCCTGACCCATCGACCGGGCCGGGAAATCTGTGGGACCTCGTCCGACGGCGAGGAAGCTGTCGCGCAAGCCCTCGCCCTGCGGCCCGACATCGTGATCATGGACGATCGGATGCCGCTCCTTGCCGGCCTCGCCGCCGCCACGCAGTTACAGGAACGGCTTCCCGAGGTCGAGATTCTCCTCTTCGTCGACACCGAGCCGGCGCCGACCCTTCGCTCGATTTTTCGTTCCCGGGTGCGCGGCTAGCCTGCTCAAGAGCGAAGCCGCCGAAGAGCTGCTCCCCGCGCTCGACTCGCTCCAGCGCGGTCACCGTTTTCGTTCCCGCCAGATCACCGAGCTGGCCGAGAAGATCGCCGCCGCGACCGGCGAAATGGAAGCGCTCAGCCCGCGCGAGACCGAGGTGCTGCGCCTCATCGCCGAGGGCCGATTGAGCAAGGAAATCGCGGCGCAGCTCGGCATCGGCTTCAAGACCGTCGAAACCCATCGCGCCAATCTTCTCGGCAAACTCCAGCTCCGTTCCGCCGTCGGGCTCACCCGCTACGCAGTCCGCCATGGATTGGTGGAGGCCTGAAAAGCTTTGCCGCGACAACACACTTGTTCCCCGCGCCTACGTTTTGACCTCAGTTCAGTTCAACTCCTACCGAAAGAACCTCATGGCGAAGGATACTGGAAAAAATCGGCAAAGGTTTGGTCAGGAAGCGGCTTGGCTGTTTCGTCTCCCTCGAGCCGCTTCGGATCGGCGGAAAAATCGGCGAAAGATTCCTATTGCCTGCCGCCCGCCAAGGTCATAGAAACGTCTTCTGATGCCCCCACCGATCTCGTCGCCCAGCGTTCGCAGCCACAATAACGACGCCCGCGCGCCCAAACTGCTCGACCGCGTCCGCTGGCATTTGCGCCTGAAGCACTACAGCATCCGCACTGAGCAGGCCTACACTGACTGGTATCTGCCGACCCGCGGAGCGGCCAACGGCGTCGCCACCACCTCGGTGAAAAGAATCTGCAAAACGCGGTCAAGCTGGCGACCCGGGAGTGCCGTCATCGCGAAAGCGGCAAGTTGCCACACCTTCCGGCACAGTTTCGCGACCCACCTGCTTTGAAGCCGGGCAAGACATCCGTACCGCGCAGGAGCTGCTCGGGCAATTCACCCGGTGAGATAAGATTATGCACAGGGATTACAGGTACGTTTACGTGCTACGATCGCTCAAAGATGGGCAGTTTTACGTCGGCTTCACGAAGGATTTGCGGGCCAGGGTGGAATTGCACAACGGCGGACGCGTTCCCTCTACCGCCAAACGCACGTGGCGCAGACATACCGAGAGAGATTAGCTGAGCTGCATGAGGCCCAGAAGACCTAACCGATCGCTGCAGCCGACGGCGAGCCGTCGTACTGCCCTGTTTTCACATGACTAAACCCATTCAACCCGCAGCGTCGCGCGCTCTCGCTCGTCGTGGCTGAGCTCGGTCTCGTTAGGCCTCATTTCATCACAAACACAAATAGCAACAAACGGAAATTGAATATGAAACTGAACATCAAATCATTCGCCCTGGCTTGCGGCATATTCTGGGCATTGGGTCTCTTTCTTCTTACCTGGTGGCTCATTGCATTTGATGGCGCGACGGGAGAAGCCACATTCATTGGCAGGTTGTATCGTGGTTATACGGTTTCTCCAATCGGCAGCATTATAGGCTTAATATATGCGTTCTTCGACGCCTTGGTCGGCGGTGCCATATTTGCGTGGCTCTACAACAAATTGGCAGGGTATAGTCGAGACCAGAGCGCGAGCCAGCCATGAGGCCTAGGCATACGATGCAGCCAACCGCTGGCCGGCGTACGACCAAGTTTCCCATGACTCCAACCTCACCTCCCTCCGCCACGCGCGCTCTCGCCAGTAGTGGCTCATCTTGTCCTCGTTAGGTCCACGGAACGTTAAAACCGATGTCGTTCGAACAAATATCCTATCTGGCACAAATTGTTGCCTCGGTGGCCGTGGTGGCTTCTTTGATTTTTGTTGCTTTACAGATCAAACAAAATACGGCCGCCCTCCAGCGGAACGAACACAACTCCACCATGGAGCAGTGGACCGTGATTCGCATGGCCATCGCCAAGCATCGCGACATCGCGGAGTTGATGACCGCCGGCCTTCATGGGGAGAGCCCGCTGGACGCAGCCGATCAGCTTCGACTGGAGCAGATGTTACAGGAAAACGCCTGGGCGGCTTTTCACATTTGGGACAGAACGCAGCGCGGAATCTTTCCGAAGGGGACTTTCGAAGCGACAGCTGGAGCACTCTTGGGCGCCTTGCTCAGAACGCCGGGTGGCGAGAGCTGGTGGCGCAAAGCCAAACATATTGGTTTTCCTCCTGGGTTCGTCTCGGACGTCGACGCCGTGCTCGCCGAGACCTAACCAAACGATGGAGCGAACTCCGAAAGCTTTCGCGAGCGGGCTAGCGGACCGCTGTACGCTCCACTTTTGAGATGATTTCCACACTTTGATATGGTCGCGCTGCTCCCATACCCTTTGGGCTAACGTCTATGTCGTGGCTTGACAGTCCACTCCATTCACACCGAGCGACGCGCGTTGATTCACTCGCGCGACTCGTTCCGCCTCCGGCCTGGGGTCTATGTCACGGCTTGCCAGTCCGTTCCATTCTCGTCCGCCGGGGCTCATCTTGTTTTCGTTAGGCCTGATGACGCCATATCTGCATCTTGGTCTCTACGAGGTGCACCTTCCTGTGACTGACCTGGATCGCGCAGTCGCGTTCTACGTTGACAAGCTCGGATTCGAGTTCGGCTTTGGCGCGACCGGCGGATCGAGTGCTCTGCTTCTTTACAACGACGAACGTGCCCGCTGGATGCTCGGGCTATTCCGTGTCGACACTATTGTTCACCGCAGTGCCGCGGAGTACCACATCTCCTTCCGCGTGGCTGAGAGTCACGTTGACGATATGGTGCCTTGGCTGCGCGAGCGTGGGATCGAGCCTATCCATCCGCCTCGCGCCCCTGTGCAAGGCCCGATGAAGGAACCTATCGTCCACGGCTGGATGCCAGCGGCGGCTGTATTTTTCAGAGATCCCGATGGCCATCTGCTGGAGTTCATTGCCGACTTGGCCGATAGCCCGCGGCCAGATTTCTTGTACCGGCCATTGAGCGAGTGGCGCGCGCTCGTCGGGAGAAAGGCCTAACCGGGCGAGAGGGCGTGTGATAACTCGGTCTTAGTGGGGTTCTGGTTGCGCAAATCAATCTGCAAAGATAAGCACGGTCTGGTTGTTGGTCCCGCCCTGGCTACGAAACCCTTCGCGCAACGCATTCACTGACGCGCCCGGCATGGCGGTAAGAAACGCCTGCACGCCGCGCTCGAAATCAAGATTGTCATAAACCTTCGCGACCGTTGCGTCATCGGGAAAGCCGTCAAAGAATTTGAGCGTGCCGAGCCGCGTCTCGACCGTGTCCGGCGTAGTGATTCTGCGGCGGTATCTCCGTCGTCATTTTCATCTTCGGCGGAGTCTGCGTCCGCGCGGTTACCGTGAATGCCAACGCGCTCACGAGCGCGCCGACTGAGGCGAGAGTAATTTTCATTGGTTAGTTTTCTTGGTCTTGATTTCTTTGGTGATCCAGGTTTCTCAGTTCTTTCGATCTTGTCTCGCGGAGAAGATCGCGGTCATGGTCAGCAGCTTTTCATTTAAAAAGCCGCGATGCGCTGGATGACCCAGAACATGGCGACGCTGCCGATGGCATAAGGCGGGACGAACTCGGTCCAATGCGGAAACGGAAGGCGGATGCGCCTAACGAGTGCGATGAACGACAGCACCACGCCGATGAACAGGAAATGGCCGGTCTCGACGCCAAGGCTGAAGAACAACAGGGCGGTTGGGATATGCGCGACTGGCAGCCCGGCCTCACTTAGACCACTGGCGAAGCCCAGTCCATGCATGAGCCCGAAGCTGAACGCGACGAGCCACGGCGCTCTCGCGGTGATGCTGGGGAGCCCGCGATCCATCCGCACAATTTCTCCTGCGACAAAGACAATACTCAGCGCGATGACGGCTTCGACCG
Organism: uncultured Verrucomicrobiae bacterium; assembly: GCA_963792775.1. GTDB lineage: Bacteria > Verrucomicrobiota > Verrucomicrobiia > Chthoniobacterales > UBA10450 > Palsa-1392. The sequence continues at coordinate 148,637 of CAWBXU010000006.1, forward strand.
GCGGTTGCGGCACGTGCACAAAGCCAAGGGTCGCCGCGGTGAGCGTGATGCTGTGAGAAATCGTAAAGGCGGTGACGGTCTTCACCAGTCTCCAGCCACCGCGCGTGATAATGAGCAGCGCGAGGATGAACAGGAGATGATCAATGCCCGTAAGAATATGTTCAATGCCCAGGACAGAATACGTGCGGGCAACCTCCAGCGCGCGCGGCGCCGCTTCCACCACCAGGGATGGCGCGGATGGGGCCAGTCGTGTCACTTGGGCGCTGCCGTCGAGACGTTCCAGGCGGAAGAGCGCGTCGGTCGTGGTCGCATCGAGTCCAGCGATGCGGATCGTACTCCCGCTGAGACCTCCCGGGCGTCGTATGGTCCACCGCTCGGTGTAAGCATTATTCTGCATCTCTGCCCGCGGTTGGGTAAGGCGGGTGCAATCGGCCGGAAGCTCCACATAAATTCCGAGGCGCAGATTTTCTCCCAGACCCGGCACTTTCCAAAATACGTCGTAAGTCTCCGACGCCGTCTGCCGCAATTCGAGATAGGCTGGTCGCACCTCGTGCGCGAAAAGCCCTGACGCGGATGCGGCGAGGAGCAGAAAGAATAGGAAGGCCCGTTTCACTTCACCTTTGCCTGCGCGATTCGTTTCTCCTCCGGGCGCTCGATGGTTACGACGTAATGCTTGAGCAATGTCGCGTAAAACTTCTCGTTCTCTTCCAGTCTCCGGGAGTTAACCCACTCACGTCTCACGGCATCGCGCACCTCGGCCAGCGCGGGCACCCGTCCTTCCGTGCGCTCGCTGACAAACACCAGATGCACGCCGTAACCGGACTCGATTGGTCCCTGCCACTGGCCTAACGAAAGGCCAGCCAGCTTCGCGGCAAACTTTTCTCCAAACTGTTTTGCCACCTCGCCGCTCGGCAAGGCGACAAAGGTGTGATCGAGCAGAAACGGGTCGCCCAACGCGGAGACATCGGCCCTGCCGCCTGCCCGCTTCAACTGTGCGAGGAGTTCCGCGGTGTCACGCGTTAACGTCTCGGCATGCTTCTGCGGGTCGAGAAAGACATGGCTGAAGGTCAACTGCCGCTGGACTCGAAAAGTGTCGGCATGCGCTTGCAGATAAGCGCTTAATTCCTTGTCTGTCGGCTCCGCCACCGCGGCCACGCCGTCGGTCACGAACTCCATCTTCTGCCGCAGGCGGCGGCGAATCACAAGGTCGTCCTTGTCCAGCCCGAGCGCCATCGCCTCGCGGCAATAAACTTCCTCCTCCACTCGATCCCGAATCAACCCTTCCAACTCGTCGGGCATCGGCGGACGCCGCCAGGTCCGCGTGAAACCCTCCTCTATTGCCGCGATCTGGGCTTGCGTAATGACAATCTTTCCCGGCTCGGTTCCGCTGGGTTTTGATACCCAGCGGTAGAGCACGAAAATCGCCGCCCCCAGCAGAAGGAAATGCAGCAGCGGCTCGTGCAGTATTCTTTTCATGGGCGTGATCCCTGGCGACTACTTCGACGGCGTGTACCAGATGGGGGATGTATAGGCGCGCTCAGTCGTGGTCATCGGGACTTCCTTCGGCATCGTGATGCCGAAATACTTCGCGTCGTAAGCGGTCCAGCGCGGCGTCGGGATTTCGATGACGCGGCCGTAGTAAAAGGCGCGCTGGCCAGGGTCGAACTCCGGATCTTTCCAGACGCCGATCAGCTCAGGCGCACCGATAGTGTTAGTCCACGTAGCATTGGCGACGTCGACGGAGTTACCGACTGGTGGCAGCTTGCCATCAGTGTCGGGTTTGCGGTCGCCGCTCCATGCTACGTCGTAGATTTTCTCATGTGTCTCGCCCTTCGCATCGAGCCAGCCCTTGATGATTTGATAGCGGTCGAGGTTCGCGCCGATTGGGTCTTTCAACGCGGCGACGAGAAAGGTCGGCGCCTTGCCCTGCGGGGCGGCCGTGAGGTCGCCACCCATCGGCACGCCTTTGGTGTAACCGATCTTCGCTGGCATCCGGTTGTTCGCATCCGCGGCCTCGAAATCGAACCCGCCAAAAAAGCGCACAACCATGCGCGGGCCGGTGGTGGCGTAGGTCTCGCGGCGCTTCATCGCGTCGAAAATCGACTCGCGCGTGTTCTCTGTGGCCCACACGCCCGCGTAACCCGACGCGGTCTGCTCCCAGCCCATGATCGTGGCCTTGGCCGTCTTCACGAACGGATGCGTCGCACGCTCCGCCCTCGGCTCGGAGGATGAGGTCTTGCCAAAGAAGTTGTCTTCCTCGACGGCGGGAAGAGCGGTGTGCGCATCCGTGCTGCCGATCATGCCAAATTTGTAGGGATTGACGCCGAGTTCGGCCTCCAATTTCAGGCCGTTCCGGAATGCGGAGCGGGCATACTCGAATTCCAGCATCGCCGGTTTCTTCAGTTCAGTCAGGTCGAGATTGCCTTTGTCCCAACGCTCGAAGTTGGCGAATTCATCGTTAGGCGAAAGGAACGGGTGCGTCTCGCCATCGCCCTTGATCTGCGTTACTTCGTAGAGCGGCTCCCAGCGCATCCGGTTCTCGGCGTAGGCGCGGTCGATCTTCTTGCCGGTGAACGACTCGATGATCGGGAACATGCGCCCATTGCTCAGATTACCGTTGTGCGCGATCGCGAGGATTTGGGCTCCGGTTTTTTCTTCGCAAGTAGCCATCCATTTCCAGAGGTCGCGGGGATTGGGACTACCGAGCGGTGGCTGGGTGGTGAACGGCTCGATCATGCTGGCCTTCCTTCCATCGTCACGAAAAATGACATTCCGGTGCAGGTTGTTGCCCCCGGCATTCGAGGTCCACTCGTAGCCGATGAAAGCAGTGAACCGGCCCGGGTCGTTCGCCTCGTCCGCCGCCTTGATCGTCTCCTCCCACGCGGAGCGATACGCGGAGGTCCCGGGTAGTGGAAATCCTTTCGGCATCTGGCCCTTGCCAAAGCTGGTGATGATATCAATCGCCGCCTGCGCGCCTTTGCCGGATTGAATCTCGTCGTACCATTGGCGGCCTTGAGGAGTCGCCAGCAACCCGGGATCGCCGCTCATCAATTGCGGGAAGAATCCGAAACCATCCGAGTGATCCGACACGACCAGAAAATCGAGCGGCCGTGAGAGCTTCGCGCGCTGTCCGCTCGAGGCCGTGATCTCCTCGCCTTTGGCGAAACGATAAGCGTCTTTTGGCCCGAGCCGGCAGCCAAAGGCGCCCGCATCCATCGAGAACGACGTGTGCGTGTGCGTGTCGCCGAAGAACGGGCGCGTCGGGAAATTGCGGCCCGCATAAGGCGAGTAAGGCGGCTTGGCCGGAAAAGCCTTCGCGGCGGCTTCCTTGTCGAGCGTTCCAACATCGGTGGTGGGATCCTGTTCAGCCGCGAAGGCTGGCGGGGTGAGTAGGTTTAGGGCCACGCCCGCGCAAGCGAGCAGGGCGACGACGACGGTTTTGGTTTTCATGGTTGTTTTGTTTGTCTAGTTCCGGAGTCGGTGTGGGCAGGAGCTTCAGCCTTGGCTCTGGTTTCGTTAAAGCCGCCGCCGGGAGTAGCACGAGTAACTCTCCTGGGAGTTTCATCGTCTGGTTAGTTTCTCCGAGTTGGATTTGTCTCGCTGGTCCGAAGAGATGACACAGCGAAAGCCGAGATGGTTGGTGCCGGTGTTGACATCTCCTTTGCCGCGCGTGCCGACGATGTAGCGCGAGCAGGTACCTGAGGATTGCAAAGGAAGGAGCCGCCGCGTTGCACCCGCTTTTTCTCGTTAGGCTCGGCCGGATCGAACGGCGTGTCTGGACCTTTCGGATTGCTGGCGACGCCGCCGGCTTTGGCCAAATTCGCGTAGTAATCAGGCCGATACCAATCGCTGCACCACTGCCAGACGTTGCCCGACATGTCGTAAAGGCCGTAGCCATTGGCCGGAAACTTCGCCACCGGCGCGAGCCCGACATAGCCGTCACCACCCTGATCTTTTACCGGAAATGTTCCCTGGTAGGTGTTAGCCATCCATTTGCCATCGGGACGGAAGTCGTCACCCCAAACATAAGTCTTTCCCATCAGGCCGCCGCGGGCCGCACGTTCGAATTCGGCCTCGGTGGGTAGCCGTTTGCCCGCCCATTTTGCATAAGCCTCGGCATCGGGATAGGCGACCTGCACGACCGGATAATCATCCTTGCCTTTAACGTCACTCGCCGGGCCGGTCGGATGGCGCCAGTTCGCTCCTTTGACATAGTTCCACCACTGAAAGTAATCGTTCAGCGCCACTTCGTGATCCGGCGGCGTGAAGACGACAGAGCCGGCGACGAGATTCTCGGCCGGCGCATCGGGAAATTCCTCCTTGGTCGGCGCGCGTTCCGCGACCGTCACATAACCGGTCGCCGCGACAAACTTGGCAAACTCCGCATTGGTTACGGTTGTCTTATCCATCCAGAAACCGTCCACGCGCACGGGATGAAGCGGCTCCGCATCGTTCGACGCCATCGGCATTTCGCCGCTGCCATGGCCGTTCACGACCGCTCCCATCTGGAACTCGCCGCCTGGAATCCACACCATGCCGGGAGGAACCTTGGGAGATTCGCCGGCGACCAGATGAACGGTGGCGACAAGTAATACCGCGATCGAAGGGATCGCTAATTTGCGCGGGTGAAGCATATCGAAAAGCAAACTGGTTTTCGGAGCCTACTTTGCCAATGGGACTTTAGTCCAACGTGCATTCGACTGCGTTTCCTTTCATTTGTATCTTGCGCCGGCCTTACGGAAGAAACCGCACCCGACCAGTCTCGAGATCGTAGATGCAGCCGGCGATTTGAATCTTACCAGCGGTCTCCAGATCGCGCAGGATCGGACTGAGTTCGCGGATCCGCTCCACGGTCAGCCGGACGTTGGCTTCCGCGACGGCTTCGACGAATTTTCCGTTCTTCGAGGTGCGCTCACCCGGCACGTCGTGCACGGAGGCGACGGCGGGCTCGATCTTCTTCAGCAGGCCGGTGAGGTTGCCCATCTCAACTTTGTCCACCGCGCCCTTGATCGCGCCGCAACTGGTGTGGCCCATGACGAGCACAAGTTTCGCGCCTGAGACGGCGCAGGCGAACTCCATGCTCCCGACGAGATCTTCGTCGGCGATGTTGCCGGCGATGCGAGCATTGAAAAGGTCGCCCGAGGCCCGCGTCGAAAATGACATCCGCCGGTGCCCGCGAATCGATGCAGCTCAAGATGATGGCGTGCGGATACTGACCGGCGGCGGTGGTCTGCTGGTCGTGGAGCATATCGCGCGGTTTGGTTTTGCCCGAGGTGAAGCGTTCGTTGCCGGCTTTGAGGTCTGTCAGCACCTGCGCTGGAGTCAGCGCTGCCTGTTCTGCTTTGATCGCGGCGAGATCGCGGCGCTGCGGTTCGGCGCGGGACCTTCCCATTAACGCGATAACCAGCGCCAGAGTCGCACCGGCGCATCTTAACGTTTTCAAGTGATTCATATGGTTGCTTTCGTAGTTACTTCTTTGAGCGTACCTCCGACTAGAATGCGAGACGGTCTGGTGCCTCGTCAAGTAGCACTGGTGTTTCTCGTTTAGGTTACTTGAGGGCGGCGAATCAGACACGCGATGCACCAGATGGCCATGGCCGCATGATAATCCTTTGATCAGCGCCGGGTGCATCTTCGGCGGAGTGGTGCTCGGCTGCTGCTAAGCCCTCTACTGCGGGAGGGGCATTTGCGCGATAACTCCAGGGACACCGTGAAGGTTGTAACCGGCCTGATCGCCACGCTGGGCGCCCTGGTGCTAGGGCTGCTCATCAGTTCGGCGGAGAATACGTTTGACGCGGTGGATACCGCGATCCCGCAAAGCGCCGCGAAAATTATCCTGCTCGATCGCGCTCTGGCCAACTATGGCCCGGAGACAAAAGATGCGCACGCGCAACTGCGCAACACCGTTATCGCCGGGATCGAGATGTTCTGGCCAAGCGAAAAGACGGAGGGATCGGGATTCAAGGGCTTCGAGCGGGACACTGGAATGGAATCGCTGCAGACGAAGATTCGCGAGCTGACACCGACGACCGACATTCAGCGCGAGTTGCGTTCCGAGGCTGAGAAACTGAGCAGCGATATGCTGGAAGCCCGCTGGTTGTTAATCGCGCAAGCCCAACACACAATCCCGGTGACGTTCCTCGTAGTGCTTCTCTTCTGGCTCACCATGCTCCACATCTTCTTCGGTCTGCTGGCAGCGCGCAATATCACCGCGATTATCGTGCTTCTGATCAGCGCCTTGTCCGTGTCCGGCGCGATTCTCCTGATTCTCGAAATGAACCATCCGTTCAACGGCATGATCAAAGTTTCCAGCGCACCGCTGCGCAAGGCTGTGGAGCTTCTAGGCCGATAACCTCGGGGGAAGAGTTTTAAGCGTGTGCGTTTGGTCAACGCCTAGTCGTCGGTCACCTTGCTCCAACTTGAGTCGGGATTGTATTCGCTCATCTCGGCGGCGAGCGCGGCCGTTTTCGGGCCGAGGTCTTTTTGATAGACGTCGCCGTAGTGATTCACGACCAGCGTCATGACACCGGTCTTACCGTAATCGGTGGGCCAGGCGATCATCGCAAAGCCGCCAATGAGTTTGCCGTTGATGATGTAACTGTAATGGCCTGCCGGGGCCGCGGCGCCCTGGCCGGTGAGTATTTTAAAGTAGTAACCGGCATACGGCGTCTTTGAGTCCTTGATTTCAGGGCCGGCGGGGCTGGGTTCTTCGCCCTTGGCTTTATCGGTCGGCCAGTAAAGGCCGTCTTTTTTATTCGGCGAGCTTTGGACCTTTTGCGCGAACTGCCGCACTTCCGTGCCGTCGCGGGGCTCGGCGGCGTATTGTCGCTGCGCATCCACATAGGCCCGCAGAGTGGCGATGGCGGTGAGTTCGTTTTCACCGATGCGCCGGTTGACCACTTCGTCGATCCCGGCATCAGTGTCGAAGCGCCAACCGGCGTCCGTCTTCACCAGCGGGATTGGGAAGGGCCAGGCTTCGTCCCCGACGACCATGGTGACCGAATCGTCGTCGTTAACGCGCAAGCGCTGGCGCTCCTCCGCCATTTTGGCAAGACGCGCGCGCAGTTCACGGTCGCGCGCGGCATCGGCAGTACCCGATGAGGTCGCGGTGTTTGGTGCCGAAGATTTCGAGCAAGGGCGCATTCTCGCCAGTCTTGGCAGCGGCGACAAAGGCCTTCGCCGCTTCGACCGGCGTCTCGAAGACGCGCTGGGATGGTGCGGGAGTTTCCTGCGCGCGGGCTGCACAACGCAGACAAGCGACTGTTAAAATGAGGGAAATGAGGAGCGTTTTCATGATTGTATGAATTGTTTAAGTTTCGTGTTTATCAACGTCGCCCGCCGCCGCTGCGGCTTCCGCCCGACCTGCTTTGTGCGCCACGCTGACTGAAGCTTTGGGATTTAGAGCCCGACGACATGCCGCCGAATGCGCCACCTCCCGAGCCTCCGCCGGATTGGCGCCCGCCAAACTGTCCGGACGAACCGGACCTGGCAGCTTGACTTTGTCCGCCCCGTCGACTTGCGCCACCGCCGCCCTGCCAATTTTGCGCGCCTTGCGGCGTGCTGCCGGACGCCGCGCTCTGGCGCTGCGCCTGGCTTCCTTGCGCGGCACTTTGCCGCTGAGCTTGCGCGGACGCGGACTGCGTTTGAGCGCCGCTGACCGATTCCTGCCGTTGCCCCTGCGTGGTCGCACGTTGGGACTGCGCGCCGGAAGCTGCATCCTGCCGCTGGGTCTGATTTGCCGAAGTCGTTTGCTGTGCAGACTGCTGCCGCTGGCTCTGGTTCGACGTGCTCGTCTGCTGCCGTTGCCCCTGGTTCTGTGAGGCGGACTGCTGGCGCTGAGATTGGGCGTCATTGGCATGGCTCTGCCAGTCCTCACGAGCGTTGTTTGCGTAATCCATGCGCTCGTCCTGGATATGGTTGTAATGCGCAGCATAAGGAGCGTTGTAAATTCCTCCGCCAGCCCAATTGAGGCCATAGGCCACGGTCGCGGCGGTCGCGACGACGGCCGTCGCCGTGGCCACCGGGTGATAGTAAACGGGATACGGCGTCGCTACATAAGTCACTGCCGGCACCGGCTGCACGACCACCACCTGCGCGGGCTGATATTGCGGCACGTAGATCACATCGGGCTTCGCGGGGACGATTTGCACGACATCCTGCTTCACAACCACGACCTGCTTGTCGTCGGTCTTCAGATTGCCTGCGTCTTGCGCCTTGCGGCGAAAAACCTGGATCGCTTGAAGCACGTCCCTTTGCTGTGCGGTCACTGCATTGCCGAGCGCCTCCGTCCAGTCGAGATCGTTGCCCATAAGCGCGATGACATCGGGATAGGTGATGAGATTGACCACTGGTTGGGAGATCGACGGATCGGGCTTGCGGCTCTTGTCCTTTGCTTGAGCGGCCAGAAAACGCTGGGCTTTCACGATGTCGAGCGGCGTCGTCGACGCCGGCAGCACCAACGCGACCAGGTCGTCGGGATAAAGTGCGATGCGACCGACCAGATTTTGCAATTGATCGGGCGTAAGCAACGGTGCAGAGGGCGCAGCGGGTGGTGGTTGCCCCGGCGGCGCCTGCGCAAGCATGCTGCCCGGATGGAAGGTGGCGGCAATGCACACTGCCGCCATTAGGATTAGCTTTCTCGGCGTAGTCTTCATCTTGTTATTCTCATAGGTTTCCTCAGGGTGAGTCAGTGTCGATTCACGTAATGGAGGCGGGCCTGATCGCGTGAGCTTATAGCAGCCCGACGACAAAGATGTCAAAATCTCTCTGGCCGGGATATTGGACCTTGGTCCCATACGCCGTAGGCCGTTTCGGAGGTACGCAACAAGGAGTCGCAGAGTCCACCCTTGGTTAACGGGCGGTACTTTACTCTCTCGATATCTGTCAATTTCCACCGATACCTCCCGACTTGCGCCGCAGGCACGCAACACACCAGACGGTCATGACTGCATGAAGAATTACTGCGGGCCAGAGTGCGACACCGCGCAATCCATATCCGATGCCGGCGAAAGCGAGAATGCCGACGGCGACGACGTTGTAAAACGCCATCGCACCGACTACCCCTCGCGCCGCGCGGCTTCCCGTGTCGCGTGACGCTAGCCAGCAGGCGATACCGAGTCCGAGTAGTCCAGCTCCCGCCACGCGCGCTACCGTCAGTGCGGCGGGTGTATCGAGCGTTCCGCCAAGCAGCAACTGCGCGAGGACTGCGGGCGCCGCCAGCAAGCCGAAGCCGGTTGCGGCTTCAATGATTGCGGTCATTGTCAGCAGCTTTTTCACTTAAAACATCGCGATGCGCTGGATGACCCAGAACATCGCGACGAGCCGATCGCGTACGGGCGGAACGAGTTCGGCCCAACGCGGGAATGGAATGCGAATGCGGCGAACGAGGGCGATGAACGCCAGGACCACGCCGATGAACATGAAATGGCCGGCCTCGACGCCGCCGCTGAAGAACAACAGCGCCGTCGGAACATGGCCGGCCGGCAGTCCGGCTTCACTCAAGTCCGCCGGCAAAGCCAAGCCCGTGCATGAGCCCGAAGGTGAATGCCACCAGCCAGGGCGCGCGCGAGGTGATGCTTTCGAGACCGCGATCGAGGCGAACAATTTCCGCCGCGACAAAGACGATGCTGAGCGCGATGACGGCCTCGACCGGCGCGTTGCGGCACATGGACAAAGCCAAGCGTGGCCGCCGTGAGCGTGAGGCTGTGCGAGATGGTGAAGGCGGTGACGGTCTTGACCAGTTTCCATCCGCCGCCCGTGATGATGAGCAACGCGAGCACGAACAGAAGATGATCGATCCCGGTCAGAATATGTTCGACGCCAAGCACACGAGTAAGTGCGGGCGACTTCCAGCGCGCGGGGCGCGGCTTCCACCGATGAAGGAGGGAGAGGACGGCGTCAGCCGCGTGACTTGCTCGGAGCCATCGAGACGTTCCAAACGCACGAGCACGTCCGTCATCGTCGCGGTGAGACCGGCGATATGAATGCGTGCCGCCCGTTAGTCCGCCCGCTCGCCTTATCGTCCAGCGTTCGGTGAAGGCGTTGTTCGCCATCGAAGCTCGCGGCGCGGTGACATTCGTGGAGCCAGCGGGAAGCTCCACGTAGATTCCGAGGCGCAAATTTTCTCCCTGCCCCGGCACCTTCCAAAACACGTCGTAGGTCTCGGAGTCCGGTCTCGCGGAATTCGAGATAAGCCGGTCGCACCTCGTGCGCCCGGAGAGTCGGACGCGAACGCGCGCGACAGAAGGTGAAGAGCAGCAGCGGGCGCTTCATTTACCTTGCCGCTGCGATTCGTTTCTCCTCCGCTGGCCGTCGGGCGCTCGATCGTCACGACGTAACGCTTGAGCAATTCCTGCATAAAATTTCTCGTTCGACTCGAGCCGGCGAGTATTGGCCCAGTCACGACGCACGGCTTCGCGCACTTCCGCCAACTCAGGCACTCGTCCTTCCGTGCGTTCACTGATCCAAACCAGATGGACGCCGTAACCGGATTCAATGGGTCCAACCCACTGGCTGGACGGGAGCTGGGTCAGCTTGGCCGCGAATTTTTCCCCGAACTGTTTCGCCACCTCGCCCGCGGGCAAGGACTCGAACTTGTGCTCGAGCAGGAATGAATCGCCTAGCTCGGAAATGTCGGCCTTCTCACCAGCCTGCTGCAATTGCGCGAGCAAATCCGCGGTGTCTTGCACGAGGTTTTCGCCATGTCGTTCAGGATTGAGATAGACCTGACTGAAGGTGAACTGCCGCTGCACCCGAAACGTCTCGGCATGCGCTTTCAGATAGGCGTTCAACTCGTTATCAGTCGGGTCGGCCAGCGCAGCGACGTCGTCGGTAACGAACTCCAGCTTTTGCCGGAGTCGTCGGCGAATGATGCTGTCGTCCTTGTCCAATCCGAGCGCCATCGCCTCGCGGCAATAGACTTCTTCCTGCACCCGATCGCGGATCAATCCGTCCATCTCCTCCCGGGTCGGTGGCCGCCGCCACGTGCGGGTAAAATTCTCGGCGATCGCGGCCACCTGCCCGGCCGAAATGACGATCTTTCCCGGCTCATCGTTGCTACTCTTCGACAAGAAACCGTAGGCCGCGAAGATCGCGGTTCCGAGCAGGAGAAAATGGAGCAACGGCTCGCGTAGGACTCTTTTCATCGCGCTTTCCAGCTCGCGGTTACTTGCTCGGCGTGTACCAGATCGGCGAAGTGTAGGCGCGTTCGGTCACGGTCATCGTCACTTCCTTCGGCATCTTGATCCCAAAGTATTTCGCGTCGTAGGCGGTCCAACGCGGCGTGGGAATTTCAATAACCCGGCCATAGTAGAAAGCGCGCAGGTTGGGATCGAAGTCCGGGTCTTTCCACACCGTGATCAACTCAGGCGCACCGATGGTGTTCGTCCAGGTCGCGTTCGCCACATCCACGGTGTCGCCTACGGATGGGAGCTTGCCTTTGGCATCGGGTTTGCGATCGCCGCTCCAAGCTACGTCAAAGACTTGTTCATGCGTTTCGCCCTTCGCATCGAGCCAGCCTTTGATGATCTGATAACGGTCGAGGTTAGCGCCGATCGGATCCTTCAGCGCGGCGACGAGGAAGGTTGGCGCTTTTCCGGCAGGCGCCTGCTGGAGATCGCCGCCCATCGGCACGCCTTTGGTGTAGCCAATCTTTGCCGGCATCCGGTTGTTCGCGTCCGCGGCTTCGAAGTCGAAGCCGCCGAAGAAGCGCACGACCATGCGTGGGCCGGTGGTGGCGTAGGTTTCCTTTGCGCTTCATCGCGTCGAAGATGGATTCGCGCGTGTTCTCCTGCGCCCACACCGCCGCGTAGCCGGACGCGGAAGTTTCCCAGCCCATGATCTTGAGCCCGAGCTTCGGGATTGTTCATGAACGGGTGTTCCGCGCGCTTCGCACTCGGCTCAGAACTGGTAATCTTGCCAAAGTAGTTGTCCTCGTCGGCGGTAGTCGAGACCGGTATGCGAGTCGGTGCTGCCGACCAGGCCGAACTTGTAGGGGTTGACGCCGAACTCCTTTTCCAGCTTGAGGCCGTTCTTGTAGGCGGAGCGGACATACTCGAACTCCAGCATCTCGGGTTTCTTCTTTTCGCTCAGGTCGAGGTTGCCTTTGTCCCAGCGCTCGAAGTTGGCGAACTCATCGTTAGGCGAGAGAAACGGATGGGTCTCGCCGTCGCCCTTCATTTGCGTGGCTTCGTAGAGGCGCTCCCATTTCTCCCGCGTCACGACGTACTCCTTGTCGACTTTCTTACCGGTGAACGATTCGATGATCGGGAACATCGTTCCATTGCCCAGGTTTCCGTTGTGCGCGATCGCCAGGAGGTCCCCGCCGGTCTTCTCTTCGTACATGGCCATCCACTTCCACAAGTCGCGCGGATTCGGACTGCCCTGCGGCGGCGTGGTGGTGTAAGGCTCGACCAGGCTGGCCTTCGTGCCGTTGTCGCGATAGATGACATTGCGGTGCAAATTGTTTCCCTTAACGAGTGAGGTCCACTCGTAGCCGATGAACGCGGTGAAACGTCCCGGATCGTTGGCTTCATCCGCCGCCTTGACGATCTCACGCCAGGTCGAGCGAAAGCCGGCTGTGCCGGGAGCGTAAATGAGTGCCTTGGGAAATTTCCCCTGGGCGAATCCAAAGACGATTTCCAAGCACGCCTTCTGGGCTTCCTCGGGTTTGCCCGACTGGATCATGTCATACCACTTCCGGCCTGTCGGATCGGCGAGCAGCTCCGGCTTGCCCGCGAGGAAGTCGGTGAAGAAGCCCATGTTGTCCGAATGATCGGCGACGACGAGGAAATCGAGCGGGCGCGAGAGCTTCACCGGCTGTCCGCTGGAGGCCGTGACCTGCTCGCCTTTGGCGAAGCGATAAGCTTCCTTCGGTCCAAGCCGACAACCGGCAGCGCCCGCATCAAAGGAGAGCGAGGTGTGCAGATGCGTGTCGCCGAAGAACGGGCGCGTGGGGAACGTGCGGCCGGCGTAGGGCGAGTAAGGCGGCTTGGCGGGAAATGCTTTCCCGGCCATTTCCTTGTCCATTGTGCCGGTGTCGGTCGTGACCTCTTCGGGCTGTTGGCCGCGAGTTGTAAGTGCCAGCGCGCAAACAAGTGCGGCGGCGAGAACGCTTTTTCTTTTCATAGTTTTTTTGCCATTCAGTTTCGTATTCGGAGACCTGTTATCTATGCCTCGCTTGGTTCGCTCAGAAACTGACGCCCATCTCGATAAAAGGCCCGTTCAACTCGGTCTTATTCGTAAAGCCTCCGGAGGTGTAGTCGTATTTCAGGTAGCGCCAGCCCACGTCCGAATAGAGCCACCGGGTAATTTGAAACTCCAAGCCGCCTCCTATCTGCCAGGTGAAGTCGGACGCGGCGCCGAAGCCGCCGATATCACCCTTGGCGTAAAGCGTCGACAGGTTTCGCGACCCGCACTTTGCCGGCAATTCCGATGACTGGGTCAACCCAGTCTTTCGAACCGGAGACCCTGAGATTGGCGGGAATCCCAAGGCGCTGGCGCAGGGCGGGAAAGCGTGGGTCGCCATCATCGAAAATCTGCAGATCTCCGCTCATATAGTTATAGCGCCCGCCGGCGAAGAGGGAGAGCGATGCCTTCTCGCAGTTGATCACCCGATAACCCACGAACGCTTCCACGAAGGCGGATTCGACTTCGAGGTTGGCTCGATCAAAAAGCAGTCCGGGAAGTCTGACCGAATCGGAGAGCTTTAGGGTACTGACCGTCCGCAAAGAATTCCCAGCGGTTGTAGCGCACGTAAGCCGAGAGCGCGAAGATCGCATCCAATCGCTGGAGAATATCGGTGAAGCCAACGTCCAACGGACTAACGATTCCGCGAACGCCGAAATCGCCTGACAAGCCGGATAGCCAACCGGGAAGACCGATGCGGACCTCGAATGGCGCGGGAGTGTCGCCAGACCGGGGCCTGGAGACGGAGAGCGGACTTATCGTCGCTGCCTCGGAGCCGGCAAAGACAATTGGCAGCCGGCAGAATAAACGCCGCGAGCAGTAACGCGCGACCGAGACGGCCCTTAGGCGCTAGTCGATTCATGTTCAGTTCGGATGAATTTCCGTGATCTTCGATCCCTGGAAGCCAAGGCCGCCCATCAAACCCTTTTGACTAAAGAAGAAGGCGTAGATGCCTTTCTTCAGGTTCGTCGTGCTGAGTGATTTCGAGACCCCTTGATCGACGACAACCAGGCTCGGTGCGCTGCCCACCTCCCAACCGCCGCCATCGTGCAGGTGAGCCATCGCTTTTTGATTCATGAAGAAAAGCGCATAACCAAACTTCTGGATGCCGGCTTGCAGCCCGTAGGAAGCCGCCACCGTTTGGTAATAGCCGATCGTGCGACCGCCGCTGATGAGGGCGCCGTCTCCGTGTTGGCCGGCCACGACAAATCCGCCTTTCTTGACGCTCGGAAAGACGAGGATCGCGGCAGCGCGGCTGCCGATGGTTTTTGCCTTCGAGTTGTTCGCGTAGAGATCCCGCAACGCGCTCCGGGCTGCACGATCGATCTCAGAGGCGCTCGCGGCCTGGATCCGCGCAGGTAACGCCGTGGCCGAGACGAAGATAATGGCGATAAGAGTGAATAGATTGATGGGCTGCCTGGTTCGTTTCATGGTGGTTTCGTTTACTTCTGAGATTGCTGGTGCGCAGATTGAGCCGAATCGCGAATCGGCACTATGGGACCTTAGTCTTATGGATGCCGGAGCTGCCGAACCCCGATCATTATTTTGCGAAACTTCCGGGGACGGCTCCCGGCTTCGGCTTGCTCGTGGGGAACAACGGGGTGACAACGAAGCGCAGTCCCCAGTCGGGCGCGCCACTCGGACCGTCGGCGTAGACCTTTGCGCCGAGTGCGAATTGAACCGGCACTTTGCCGATCTTCGTTAGCTGGCTGACCGAAAGGTTGATCGGGACGGTCCACTGGCTGTTGCGCCAGTCGTAGGTTGATTCGGTGTTCAGGCCGAACGTCGTCTTCGTTTTTGTCGTGTAGGAAATGAAGGGCTGGAGAAAAGTGGCGCTGACGTAATTGCGATTGTCACTGCCGGCGTAGGACCAGATGTGATTGAAGAGCAGGCCGTAGGTCCAGCCGCCGGTTTGTTTCAGAACGAGCCCGGTCGGACCCGCTCCCCATTTCTCGCCGCCGAGCAACGAATCCGTCGCGCTCGGGTAAAGCAGGACCGGTCCATAACCGAGAATCAAACCACCGACCGGTTTCTTTGGTGAGAAAAAGAAGCTCTGCACGATATCTCCGAGCCCGCTTTGACTGGTGCCGGGGATAACATCGTCCTGATAAATGAACGGCACAATGGTGCGGATAATGAGGTTGAAATCCTTGCCTAGCGAAACCGGAATGACCGGCTGAAAGTTGAGCGTGTACTTAAAGCCGTCGTCGTTCGGGCCGAGATTGAAATCAAAGTTATTCTGAAAGGGCACACTGATCAGGCTGGCAACCGGGTTCTGAAGTTGCTTGGCCAGCTCTGCGGCTTGATCGACTCCGGCTTCCGTTCCCGCCACTTCCGGGGTGGTATTTCCATTGGCATCGACCGCGGCAAGGAGGACTACGGGGCAATGGAAAAGAGCGGCGGTGAGACTCATGGCGAGGATTGGTCTTAATCGCATCCCTCGGAATCTTGCGAAATTTCGAGAACTCGAATATGGGACCTTAGTCCTACGAAGCGTCCCTGATCCGGCGGGGCCGATTTCGGAGCGCGGATCGCCGCACCGGATGGTTCGTTAGGCCGCGACAGCCTTGCGCACGAGCTGAAGCAAGGCTTCGTCGTCGAACGGTTTCGAGAGGAAACCAAAAGCGCCCGCTTCTAAAGCGCTCTGGCGAACGGAGGGGTCGTCGCGGCCGCTGATAAAGATGATGCGCGTCTCCGGCGAATCCTTCTGCAGAATCGCTTGCACTTCCAGCCCGTTCATGTCCGGCATCCAAACGTCGAGAATTGCCACCCGACACAGCGCCTTGCCAATGTTGGAAAGAAAGTCCGCAGGACGGCTGAACTTTTCCACCTTGAAGCCCTCCGACTTCAGCAAGCGATCCAATGCCTTGAGCATGGAAGGATCGTCATCGAGCACGCAGACAGAGGCCTTCTCGAAGGCGCACACCTTGGAATCCGCGTCGGCCGGGACTTTTTGAGGATGAACTGCGGTCGGCATCATGTGGAAGGGCGACGTCCACTTTAGGACATTGGGTCACGGAAGCAGATGGGACTTTGGTCCTACACACCCAGAACGTCCGACAGAGGTTTTCGCCACCTTTTGAATCGAAGGACAACCATGAGCCAGTCGCGTGCGATTACGCCGCTTCCGACTTCGCGGCCGTTGCGTCGGGCAGGCAAAGGGTGAAAATCGCGCCGCCATCCTCGCAATTTTCTCCCGCGAGCGTGCCCCCATGTGCTTCGATGATGGTGCGCGCGATCGCCAATCCCATCCCGGTTCCTTCCGGTTTGGTCGAAAAGAATGGCTCGAAAAGATGATCGACAATTCCGGCCGGAAAACCCGGTCCGCTGTCGCGCACGCTTACGCAGATCTGGCGATCGTGCATCCGCTCGGCCCGGATGATGACGCGGCGCGCCTCCGCGCGCACCACGCTGACCGCTTCAAAGGCGTTCAACGTCAGGTTCAGCAGCACCTGGAGTAACTGCACGCGATCGCCCAGGACGACGCCCGCATTCGCATCCACTTCCGCAACCAGCGTCACCTTTCGTGCCGTCGCATCCGCCCGCACGATGCGGAGCAGGTCGCGGGTGACTTCATTCATGCTGATGAGCGCGCTCGATGCTTCGGTCTTGCGCACCATGATACGGATACCTTCAATAACTTCGCGCGCGCGATGTCCGTCCGAGATGATATCGGCGAGCAACTCCCGTAGTTCCTCGGTTCCCAATTGTCCTCGGGCAAGCATCCGTTGTCCGGCACTGGCATTGGTCACCATGGCGCCGAGCGGATTGTTCACTTCATGCGCGAGAGAAGCCGCCAGTTCGCCCATCAAAGCAACGCGCCCGACGCGTGCGAGCTCCATCGATTGAAGCTGACTATCCAGCTCCGCCTGTTTGCGATCGCCGATGTCGAGGCACGAGCCGATGTAACCAACGAACGAGCCCGCGGCATCGAACCGCGGCGTGCCCGTATCCAGGATCCAGCGGTATTCGCCGTCCTTACGCCGCAAGCGGTATTCCATCGTAAACGGACTCTCTCGCATCGAACGCCCTTCTATAAACATCGAGGCAATGTTCGAGATCCTCCGGGTGCACCCCTTCCGCCCAGCCGTTGCCAAATTCTTCCGCCGCTGTGCGTCCGGTGAATTCCAGCCAGCCTTTGTTGAAAAAGTTACAGAGCTTGTCCGGGCCCGCCATCCAGATCATGACCGGCGCGACATCCGCGACGGTGCGAAAACGCGCCTCACTTTCGCGCAACGCTTCCTCCGCCAGCTTGCGCTTGGTGACATCACGAACGGCACCGCGCATGACGATCGCTTTGCCCTGCTCGTCAAACTCTGCCTGGCCATAACCCGAGACCCAGCGCGTTTCTCCATTCGGCCCCGCGATCCGATACTCGCTCTCATACTCGTCCTCGCGTGAAAGGGCGGTCTGGACAAGCTCCCGCATCCGTTCGCGATCGTCGACGTGGATGGCGGCGATAAAGCTGGAAAGGTTGATTGGCGTCGCATCCGCGAAGCCGAACATCGTTCTCGCTTTCTCGCTCAACCAAACGTCGTCGCGCGAGATGTCCCACATCCAAAGGCCGAGATTACCGGCGCTGGCGGCGAGACTCATGCGCACCTCGCTTTCCCGGAGCGCGCCCTCGCTCAGGCGCAACTGGCGCGCGGTTTGCGCGGCGCGCAGAATGTCGTAGCTGAGTTCAAAGCCCATCGCCAGAATCACGCCCAGGAACGGAAGGCTGATCAGGTAGGGCAGCTGAGACCACCCTGGCGTGGATCAGCGCCGCTATTCCCGCTGCCAACACGATGTAGAGGGCAACACTCCCGCCGACGAAGAGCGCGCGCCGGCGAGCCTCTGCCCCGCCTCGGCGCCACAAAGTGACTGACGCATCGATCACGAAGCCGAGCATCAGGAGCGAACTGAGTTCTCCCAGGCGCGTCCATGGATTGGCCACGCCTTCCGGCATCGCGATCGTGTCACCGAGAAAACGAAAGTGCCGCAGACCAGTGATCTCGCGGAAATTCACATTCGGCGGGAAGGCAAAATTGATGAAGAGAGTAACGAGCCGCGTCCCGCAGGCTGCGAGGCCAAGCCAGAGGCGCCCCGTGCCGAAATAGGTGCCGACGAAACCGACAATCCCGACAACGACAAAGAAGACCGGGAGGTGTGTCCATTGTATGGCCCGGCCGATCTCCCCGGTCGTCCGCGAGTGCATGATCGCCAGCTCTCCGAAGGCAATGCCGGCGACGGCGAGCGCCGAGATGGCGAAGAGCAGATTTTCCCACGCCCGGTGCCTGATCCCGATGAGCAGATGAGGCAACGCCATGGTCGCACACGCGCCGACGACCAAAGCCCAGATGAATGTGACCCAACTCATGAGTTTACTTTCGCCGCTTTCAATCCAACTGCCGCCGTTTCCGGCAGGCAAACTGTAAAAAGCGCGCCACCATCGTCGCTGACGAGCGGCCAGTTGAGTGTGCCCCTGCTCATTTCCGCTCCGGCAATGAGGAGCCCGCGACTGCCCACGCGCCAGTGCAGCGCTAGGCCTTCCGAAGCCCTAACGAACCGGATTCTCGACACTGCGTGGCAGGAATCTGGGGAGAGAGTGAAGACCCCTGGCCACATGAGATCGTCTCGTCGCATACGCGGAGGGATGCAATCTAAGGGAAAAGTAAACGAGGAGTAAATTCATATCGGAGGATTCCTCCGCTCCAATCTGACGGCACACGGCGGCCGCTCGGCTACTCCTGCTTCAGCGCTTCTACCGGCACGCCCAGCCATTGCGCCGCCGCGGCGGATTCTGTAAAGAGGGAAACGCCGAGGGGGGAGCGGTCAGTCAGCAATTTATGCAGCTTGGCGTAATGAACCGTCGTCGGGCTTGTGACGTAGAAGGCTGATTTGACACCCGGCTGTGACGCATAGGTAAGACGCCGGTGCAAGGCGACGTCGAAGACAAATCTGAAGTTCAAATCAACCGCATCGAGCGCCGACAAATCGGAAAATCGATTGAACGGCTGGCTCGCCCTCTTTTCCGCCGTCTCGATGAACGCGATGATCTCGTTTACGATCGAGTCATCCAGGATGCCGCGCGGCTTCCAGAGAATGAGGTTGTAAGCCTTCCGAAACAGAACGTGCTCGGGAAGTTTGTATGACATTCCTGTTCCTCCAGATTCGTGATCTATGTGTCCAAGGATGCCTAACGAGTGGACGGATTTTCGGCGCCGATAATCAGCAACCGTTAGCGAAAACCGCGTCCGTAGAAGCCACCGTAGAGGCCCGGGCCCCAGGCGTTCCAACGCATCATGGCATCCTGATTCATTTGCGCGGCCATGAGGTTATCGTTGGACATTTGCTTCGCCAGCCGGAGCTGCTGATAGGTCTGGTATTCCGTCGCCGTCCCCACATACGCTTGATTGTTGGCAGCCGGCTCGACGTAGAACTGCTTCCCTTTCCAGGTAATGAGAGTGAGCTTGTCTGGTGGCAGGGTAGCCAGCAGCTCCTGCTTTTTCGTAGTATCTGCGGTGACGAGCTTAAAGCCTGCCGCCGTTAACATGTCCGTCTTCGCGGTGTTGGTGCTGGCACAGCCTACGGCCAGGGCCAGGAGCGCAATTGCACTGAGGAGTTTGAATGGGTGTTTCATCGATTTTCCTTTCTCGTTCTGGTTGGTTGCCTGATTTGTCGGAAACAAATTGCCCGGCCGGGAAGTCGTCGTCTATAAGACTTTAGTCCCACGAGCGCTCCTTCACTTACTCGGTGTAGCCTGCGAGAGAGCTTCCCGGATCGCGCTAAGAAATTGCTCGTCGTTGAATGGCTTGATGAAAAAGGCGGCGGGGCCGATTTGCATCGCGGTGGCCCGGGCCGCGAGATCGTCGCGCGCAGTGATAATGATGACACGCGGCCGCGGCGAGATCGCGCACATCCGCGCGAGGATTTCCAGACCAGTCACCGCTTCCATCCAAATGTCGGTAACGACCACGGAGACAGGGTGACTCGAAGCATGGACAAGAAATTCTTCCGGCTTGCTAAAAGCGCGCACTTTCAATCCATCGGAGGCAAGCAGGTAGGCCATGGATTTCAGCACGGAGACGTCGTCATCGACCAGGCAAATCTCGGGCGGTGCCTCGGAGTGAGTCATGCTGCCTGGCTCTGGGGATGTTTGCGCGCGGCCGGGAGCACGAAGGAAAAGAGCGCGCCGCGATCGGGCGCGTTCTCGGCGGTGATGGTGCCGCCGTGGTTTTCGATAATCGACCTAACGATCGTAAGACCCATGCCCATCCCCGCCTCTTTGGTGGAGAAAAAATGATCAAAGACTTGGTCGGGATCCTCCTTGGGCAAACCGGTTCCGAAATCGCGCACGCTCACTTCGACGCGGTCTCCCGGCAGCGAGCGGGTGCTGATGACGATGCGCCGCTCGGCCGGCGGGCGAATATCGAGGGCGTCGAGCGCGTTCATGATCAGGTTGAGCAGGACCTGCTGGATTTGGACGGGAACGGCTTCGGCCGGAGGAAGGCCCTCCTCCAGCTCAGTCGCGATCACGCTTTCGCGCAGGACAACATCCGAGCCGACCAATCGGACCGTATCCGCGATCACCCCGTTAAGGTCGAGCATGCCTCGAACGCTTTTCCCTTTCCGCACGAGACTGTGAATGCCGCGGATCACTTCGCCCGCTCGCTGGCTGTCGGCCACCATATCCTGGAGGAGTTCGCGGAGCAGGACGGGATCGATGTTGCCGCGCTCGAGAAAACGGCGGGCCGCGGCAGCGTTGTTCGCGATCGCCGTGAGGGGTTGATTCAGTTCATGCGCGACCGATGCCGTCATCTCGCCCATGAGTGAGATGCGGTTGAAATGCGCCATCTCTTCGCGTTGGATCTGCAGTTGCAACTCTGACTCTTTTTGCGCGGTGACGTCGATGGTCACGCCGATAAGCTCGACCAGACTGCCGTGCTCATCTTCCAAACAACGACCGCGCGTGATCACCCAGCGGGTCTTGCCGTAGGGCAAAACCAGCCGATGCTCCGACTCGAAAATTCCGTGGGTGGCGCACGCACGATCGAACGCGGCGTGGACTTCCGCCTGTTCGTCGGGATGAATCCGCGAGCAGATCAAATCGCGCGTCAGCGGGAGTTTGCGATCGAAGCCATAAATGGCGCGGCCTTTTTCGCTCATCCAGGCGGTATTGCGCTCCGGATAGATAACCCAGAAGGCAAGGTTGGCCGATTCCGCTGCGAGGTTGATGCGCGCCTCGCGTTCGCGCAACGCTTCGTAGGCGCGTTGGCGTTCGATCGCGATCCCGGAGATGTGCGTCGCCACTTCCGTCAGGCGTAACTCTTCTGGACGCGGGCCGCGCGTTTCCTTGCGATAGATCGCGAACGATCCGAGGACGTCGCCCTTGGGCGAGAGAATCGGCGTCGACCAGCAGGCGCGCAGGCAGAGGATTTTCGCCAGCTCGCGGTAATCCTGCCAGAGCGGATCAGCGAGCACATCGGTGACGACAATCGGCCGCCGCAGGAACATCGCCGTCCCACAGGAGCCATGGCGCGGACCGATCGGGGCGCCATTCACCGCTTCGACATATTCCGCCGGCAATCCGGGCGCGGCGCCGTGACGGATGTGGATGCCATCGGCGCCGAGGAGCAGGATGGAGCAGACCATTCCTTCGGCTTGCGCCTCCATCAGAAGGACGACGCTTTTCAAAATCTCGGGCAGCGGCGCGTCGGCCGCGACCATCTCGAGAATCCGGGTTTGGCCCGCATGAAAGGATTCTTCGATCTCTTTCTGCGATTTCATTCGTTAGGCGGCGAGGCCAATGCGCCACGCACGGCGGTGAGAAATTCTTCGTCGTCGAAAGGCTTGATAAAGAACGCCGTCGCGCCGGACTCCATCGCCGTTTCGCGCGCTCCCGGATCCTGGCGTCCGGTCATGATGATGACATGGGTTTGGGGCGAGAGTTTCGCGACCCTGGCTTGCACTTCCAGTCCCGTCATTTGCTCCATCCAAATGTCGAGAATGACCACCGGCACGGCATGATCCTTGACGTGCTCGAGAAAGGCCTCCGGCTGGCTGAAGGCGCGCACGGTCAGTCCGTCGGAGGCGAGTAACCGGCCGATTGACTTGAGGACGGCCAGGTCGTCATCGACGAGGCAAACTATTTCTCTGGCTGCCGATTCGTTAGGCATAATGCGCTCAGCCCATCGTCCACCTCGCGGGTGAATCCGACGAGCCAAGCTCAGCCTATGCGATCTAGTTGAGCCGGATAGTGGACTTTAGTCCCATATCCGAACGAGCCGGAGAAACGCCCGCGGATTGCGAGAAGCGGACCAGATCGGCGACGGAGTTGAGCCCCAGTTTCTGCATGACGCGGCCGCGATGAACTTTGACCGTCTTCTCCGCGGTATTGAGTTCGGCGGCGATCTGCTTGTTGAGCAAGCCGATAAGGACAAAGCGCAACACTTCAAATTCGCGCGGCGTCAATTTGTCGATCCTGCTTCGAGCCGCGCGTCTTTCCGTCCGGCTGCGCAGGAAGTCCCGTGCACGATCCAAACCTCGCTCCACCGCTTCGATCAATTCGGTGTCGTCGAAGGGTTTCATGAGAAAATCGACCGCGCCCATTTTTCATCGCCTGGGTGCAGCTCGGCACGTCGTTATGGCCGGTAATGAAAACAATCTGTTCGCCGGTTCCGCGCACCTCGATCACTTGTTGCAAATCCAGACCGTTCAATCCCGGCATACGGACATCCAGGATCAGGCTGGTCGGGCCGTCGAAAGGTTGGCGAGCGAGATAGTCTTCGGCTGAGGCAAACATTTCCGCCGCGTAACCGGCCGACTTGAACAAACGCCGCAACCCGCGACGAACCGATTGGTCGTCATCCACGGCGCAGACGAGTTCTTGAGCGATGCTCACTGGGGTCGGGTTGTTCCTGAAAAATGAAGCTATGCCAACATTTTAGAGAAGAGGCAAGCGGAAGAAAAAGCGCGCCCCATTGCCGAGATTCTCCGCCTCGAGTTCTCCGCCATGCGCCTCCACGATCGAACGCACAATCGTTAGGCCCATTCCCATTCCTTCCGGCTTGGTCGAAAAGAAGTGGGTGAAAACCTTGTCCGGGTCGTTAGGCGGAAGGCCGACGCCATGATCGCGCACACTCACCTCGGCGAACCCGTTGTCGCGGGAAGTGGAGATGAAAATGCGCCGATCCGCCGGAGGCGTTTGCTGCATCGCCTCGAGCGAGTTCATGATCAGGTTGAGCAACGCCTGTTGCAGGTGAATCGGATCCGCCTGAACTGGCGCGAGATTGGGAGCCAGACTCGTCTCGACCGTGGTGGCGCGCCCGAGCAAATCGGAATGCAACAGCCGCAGCACATCCACGATGATGTCGTTAGGATTGACCGGCTGCCGGTTGCTTTCCCCTTTGCGCACAAGGTGATGGATTCCGTGAATGATGTCGCCGGCGCGTCGCGCATCGGTGAAGATATCGTCGAGCAGTTCCTCGAACATTTGGATGTCGAGCGCGCCTCGCGCGAGAAAGCGCTTTCCCGCAGCGGCGTTGCTCGCGATCGCGGTCAGCGGTTGATTGAGTTCGTGCGCGAGTGAGGCGGTCAGTTCGCCCATCAACGCCACCCGGCTCAAACGCGCCATCTCCTCACGCTGCAGACGCAGTTCCAAATTCGATTGCACCTGCGCGGTCACGTCCATCGCCACGCCCATCAGTTCGCTGAGCTGGCCGCGCTCGTTGCGCAAATAACGGCCGCGCGAGATCAGCCAGCGCGTCTCGCCGTCCGGACGAAGCAGCCGATATTCGACCTCGAACGTTTTCGAACCGGCGCGAGCGTTTTCGATCGTGGCGTCGACGGCTTTGCGATCTTCCGGATGCACCCGGGCCAGAAAAACTTCGCGCGAGAGACGCTCGTTAGGCGCGAAACCAAAGAGGTCGCGTCCCTTCTCGTTCATCCACGATTCGTGCCGGCGGAAATCGATCGTCCAAAGCGCCAGGTTGGCGGATTCCGCGGCCAGCCCGATGCGCTCTTCACGTTCGCGCAAGGTCTCCTCCGCTTTGTCACGCTCTTCGATGATCGCGGCGAGAAAGAGGAGGGGGACGGAGAGGAAGATCAAAAAGACCTGAACGGAGAGCGCATTTTGCTCGGCCGATTTTTCCGAGAAGGGACCGTGCCCATGGGCAACACTGAGGATGGCGGGAAATGCCACCGCCGAGATCGCCGCCGTCGCCCCGCACGAGCCGAAGCGGACGGCGGCCCAGAGCAAGAACGGCAACGGAACGTAAAGCAGCGCAGAATCCGTCCCTGCCGCCATCCCGTTAAAGAGAAAATAACTGATCGTGATCAAGGCAAGGAGAAGGCAGATGCCTTCCAGAAGTCGCCGACCCGAAAGCCGTCGAAGGCAGGCGAATCCGCCAGTCGCCCAAGTCACGATCAACGCCGCCACCGTCAGCTCGGCGAGAACGTTGGAGGTCAATCGAATGCGCCAGATTTCCCAGTAGCTACCCTGTCCCCAGTGATTCATGGCGACGAAAGCTGAATCCAAAAACGAGGAGAGAAACGGCCCAAGAAAAACGGCGAAGAGACAGAAGACGGCGACGTTGCGAAGACGATCCAGCTGCACCGATCGGCCGAGCAAATAACGGATGCTGCCCGCGCCGATGAGCGCTTCGCAAGAGTTGCTGACGAACCAGCAAAGAATCATGCGCGGCGGAACGTCGCTCTGCAGTTGCACGAGCCAATGCGCTGAAAATGCCGCGACGAGCAGAATCCACCAGGTGCGCGTTGGCGAAAGTAAGAGCGCCGCGAGCAAGACTGCGTTCGGGGGCCAAAGGACGGAGACAGGATGCGGATGGAAGGTGAGCCCGAATCCGATCTTCGCGCCAAGATAATAACCAACGAAAACGGCGAGCGCCGTCCCCGCCATTTTAAAGGAAGAATTTTCTTTCAATGCCCAAGGCTCGGCAGGCGGAAGAAAAAGCGCGCACCATCCGGCAGATTTTCCGCGCCGAGTTCTCCACCATGCGCTTCCACGATCGAGCGCACAATCGTTAGTCCCATACCCATTCCTTCCCGCTTGGTCGAAAAGAAGTGGGTGAAAACCTTGTCCGGGTCGTTAGGCGGAAGGCCGACGCCGTGATCGCGCACACTCACCTCGACGAATCCGTTGTCGCCGGAAGTGGAGATGAAAATGCGCCGTTCGGCCGGAGGCGTTTGCTGCATCGCTTCGAGCGAGTTCATGATCAAATTGAGCAACACCTGTTGCCGGTGCACCGGATCGGCCTCGATCGGGGCGAGATCGGAATCGAACTGCGTCTCCACCGTAGTGGCGCGCTCGAGCAAGTCGGAATGGAGCAGGCGCAGGACCTCGAGAATCACTTCGTTCAGCCTAACGACGCGGCGGTTTTCCTCGCCCTTGCGCAACGAAGTGATGGATGCCGTGAATGATGTCCCCGGCGCGGCGCGCATCCGCAAAAACATCGTCGAGCAGTTCCCCGAACATTGCGATGTCGGGCGCGCCGCGGGCGAGAAACGTTTCCCGGTCGCGGCATTGCTGGCAATCGCGGTCAGCGGCTGGTTCAACTCGTGCGCGAGCGAGGCCGTGAGTTCGCCCATCAAAGCGACGCGACTCAAGCCAGATGCTTGCGTCGCTGCCGTGGCTGCTCATCGGCGCGCTCTTCGTCATGTATGTCATCCTCGGCATTCTCTACGGGAGCTACATTCATCCTATCACGGTCTTGCTACCCGCGGTCGTGCCTGCGGTCGTCGGCGGGCTCGCCACGCTCTGGGTTTTCGACGCGCCGCTCTCTCTTTACAGCATCATCGGGCTCTTTCTCTTGTTAGGAATGGTGAAGAAAAACGGCCTTATTCATGATAAAGCCACACTATTGCGTTGCGCCCTGATCCTCGTCTTCGTCCGGCCACTCGTCGTTGGTCGCCTTCCACGTCTTATCTGGGTTGTAGCGATCCATGGCCTCAAAGGCCTTTAACGTTTCTGGCCCGAGGTCCTTCTGATAGACGACACCGTCCGCCCCGACAATGAAGCTCTGGACTCCGGTAACACGATATTGAGCCGGGGCCGCCGCGAGGGCGAATCCGCCGATCATGGTGCCTTCGACGACGAAGTCCATCTGCCCCATGGGAGCCGCCGGGCCTTGCCGTTTCAGCACCTTAAAGTAGTAGCCGTGATATGGTTGATCTCGTTTCGAATAACCTTGCTCAATCGCTTTTGCGATCGCTTCTCCGACCGGGCCGCCCCAGCTGCCATCCTCATTCTTCCAGGCCAAACCATCATGTTTGGCGGGCGTGCTGATAACCTTTTGTGCGAATTGATTTACCTTCGAATCGTCGTGCTTCTCCAGGGAATATTCCTCCTGAGCGTCGACAAAGCCGCGGCAAATTGCGATCGCGTCCAGCTCATTAGTCCCAATCCGGCGATTTAGAATCTCTTCGCGACCGACCTTGGTATCGAACATCCACTTCCCTTTCTTCTTCACGAGCGGGATCGGTAACTCGTCATCATCAGTGCCGAAGGTAACGATGACGCGGTTGGGGTCTTTCGGAAAAGGTTCGACGGAGCTTTTCTCCTTGGCCTTCGCCGCGAAATCAGCGGCGCGCTCCTTATCCATCACCGGATCGTTTGAGCTGACGATATCTGCACTACCGGGTCCGAGAATCTCCTCCAAGGCTTGGACGTCGAAGGTCGCTGCCGCCTGCACCAGGCTGTCCGCTGCTTGCTTGGGGTTATCGAACTGTTTCTGATTCGCTCCTGCCGGCGCGTCTTGTTTCGCCTCTGGAACAGCGCGTAAAGATAGTGTCACGCAGCCGAGAATGAGAATCACTGAAGCGAGGAGTTTCGTTGAAGTCATGATGTTTGTTTGTGCTTTCATTGGTGTTTCTCCTGCAGTGCTGCTCATCTCCTCCTCCCGCCGCCGCCGCGACTGCCGCCGCCGCCGCGGCTCATCCCGCCGCCTCCCATGCTGTGTCCACCTCTGGAGCTACTTGCGCGCGCCGCGCTTCCGCCGCCGCCGCCGCCAAAGCTGCCACCGCCGCGAGAACTGTAATTGGGTTTGCCCCCAAGATTCTGGTTGCCAATGCGATTCGCGCTACTCCCTCCGCTAGGGCGACTAGCTGGTCGCGTGCTCGCTCGATTGGCGCCACTAGAGCGATTCGCCGGCTTTGTGCTCGGCCGATTGCCAGTGCTGGGACGATTTGCAGCAGTTCCACCACCAGGTCGGTTACTTCCGCCACCGGGCCGAGTCGCTGCACCTCCGCCGCCAGGACGATTGCCGGCACCTTGGCCCGGGCGGTTGGCTTGCCCACGGTTGGCTTGCCCGCGGTTGCCTTGCCCAAATTTTTCGTTCGTTCGTCGATCGCCGTATGGAGCGTTGCCGCGATGCTCCGGACGATGCTGCCAGCTGTTACCTTGCCCTACTTGTCCGCGATCGATGTTGGTATTCCGGTTGAAATTGTTGTTCCGATTAATATTGATGTCGCCGCCGCCCCAGTTGCAGTTGCCCCACCAGTTATTCGAGATGCCTGCTCCAAGAATAAGGCCGGTGCCGAAAGCTAACCCCATCCCCGGATAGTAGCCGGGATAGGAATATGGATAATAAGGATAGGCGGGCGGGCCATAGACAACAGCCGGATCATAGGAAGGAACGTAAACAATTTCCGGGTTGGCTTGTTCCACCATAATTACCTGCTTGCCGCCTTCTACTGTCTTCGTCTCGACCACTTGTTCCTGGCTCGTCTTTAACGCGCCTTTGCCTTGGGCCTTTGCCCGCATCCTCTGGACAGCGTCCATCACATCCTGCTGCTGAGCGAGAAAAGCGTTCCCCAGGTCAGTCGTCCACTGGATGTTGCCCGCGAGGCGCTGCACCACCTCCGGCGCCAGAACCATGGACTGAATGCTTGGATCCCAGGGCTGTTTGGCGACTGCGTCGCTTAGCGCTTTGCCCTTCAGATCCTTGTTCCGGTCCATCCACTGCTGCAGTTGGATTATCTCGAGCGGGTAGGTGGAGGCGGCGAGGGTTTGCGCGAGTAGGGGGTCGGGATACAGGGCGACGGGCGCGACGAGGGAGTCGAGTTGGTCGTTAGGGATTTTCGGACTGGTCAAGTCTTCGTTTGTCGTTGTCGTAATGACCTGCGATTCGGCCGCCGGCGGCTGAGCTGGCTGTCCCTGGGCCAGCAAGGCAGTCTGGCCAAACGATAGGGCCGCGCTGCCGCAGACGATGACGATCGCACGATGAAATTTATTCGCGCGAAATCTAGATTGAGAACGTAGTGATTTCATAGCTGCTTGCCTTTCTTGGCGATTCGTTTGCCGTCGTGCTGGGTCCAACATGACCGATCAATTTGCATTCCGCTATTGGACCTTGGGCCTATATGGGGAGGCAGGAGCGAATTTCTTCAGGCCCCTTCGGTAGTCGGCTTTTCAACCCGGCCCGCAGTAGGACCAAGGTCCAATTGCTTCGACTCTGGAAAGGTTGTAACGCTGGCAGAAATACGAGGAGACAATGCCTGCAAAGATCGATTACGAGCCCGGTGACATCTGCGTGCTGCGCCTGAGTGGACTGCTTAAGCAATCTGAATTCGCCACCGGACAAGAAAGTATGGCAGGCAAGATTGACGCCGGTACGAAACCGCGTCTTCTCACAATTCTCGAGGATTTTGAGGGTTGGGAGCGCGGTGCGGATTGGGACGATCTCGATTTCCTGCTGTCGCATAGCGGTGAAATTGCAAAGATCGCCATCGTTGCCGAGGCACGCTGGGAGGTCTTGGCGCTTGCTTTTGCCGGAGCAGGTGTTCGCCGCGCGCCGGTAAAGTTTTTCCCGCCTGATAAACTGGCGCAGGCGCGAAGGTGGCTGCAAGAGTAGAGGACTTCGGTGCGGGGAAGTCATCGTTCGGTGCTGTTCACAATTCTGGAAAACGGGCCCGGGGCCTCCGCGTGCGACCCCATTGCTGCTCAGGTGGGCCAGAAAGCCGGCCTACGCTATCCACTCAGGTTTCATGGGTGCTCGTTCGTCGCAAGATTGACACGAAATCGCGTTCTTGGTCTGTTTTGCCCGTTTGTTTTTGGGAAATAGCCATCCCAGCCAGAGCGTGGTGTCAACGATCTCAACGATAAATTTCCACTGCTGCGCTCTGTAGGTGGAAATGTCGAATCTCCGCCGTTGTTTAGCCCATGCGCCCCGGCGGATCGCAACGGCTCTTTCCATCAATCGGGCTGTATTAACGTCTCGCGATGGTGCCCATTAGTCGCTCCCATTCGTCAAGACTTCCGCGAAGCCAAGTTCGCATGCTGTGTTGAAGCTGAGGCGGGCGTTCACCTCGGGGCGCTTGCCGCTTTTCGTTGCGTGAACATTCCGGTATTGACGGCGCGAAACGAAGATGTGCGAAGCGAGCGGGTCATGATCGGCCCGTAGTGCTGCGACTTCGTTTTCAACCTCCCGGATGGCCTCCACCAGGTTTTGCAAGGCAGTCTGAAGGCGTCCCGGGTGCATAGGAACATTAGACGCCAGCTGGGGTCAATTCCGAGAATCGTTGACCCTTCCGTTAATTCACCGGAACCTAATCTATTCGTTTCTTGCTGTAGGGACGCGGCTCGAAGGTGTTTTTGACAATCCTTCCGCCATTGCCGATTACCGCAATCAGTGCTTTCGCAACCCTTCCGTTAATGTCGAAATCGGGAGGCAGGAGGCGACACGCTCCAAACGTTTCCGCCGTTGAGGGCGATCAGGCGAATTTTTGGCATTGGATCGTTTTCAGGAACGATCCGCCCTCCTTTCAAGTTTCCCAACGGAGTTGTGCCAAACGTCGCCGGTCGCTGTGGATCATCGGGAAACATCGCTGGACGTGTTATGCATCTACGTTATGCATTTTGCCATCCTTGCATTTGTAAGAGGGAAACGGTGAGGGAGGGATTCGAACCCTCGGTACCCTTTTGGGGTACGGCGCTTTAGCAAAGCGCTGCTTTCGACCACTCAGCCACCTCACCAGCTCCGTCGTCGAAGTCGAGAATATCGAGATCGCCTCTCGCTCGTCAACCGCCGCCTCGTCTCCCCTTTAATCGCTTTGCGAGTTTTGGGCGCGCAATTTGACCTTGCTTTCTGCCCCTTGCCCAAGGTAGGATGCGCGCCACATGAGCAACGATATCTTTGATCTGACTAAAACGAAAAGTAACCGGCAACGGAGTGCAGGACGGACGGAAGACTGTTTCGCGGAACGCGGATTCGCTCGGACGCGGCGCGGCCCTTTCGCATTTCTGATCCGAGCGACGCTAATCTTGGCCCTGGCGGCGTTGTCTTGTGGTCTTTGCGAAACATCGCTCGCGAAGAGCTCCGAAGACGGCCTGCGGGCGTCGATTCCGGGTCGTGTCTTTATCGCAAATACTGGATCGGGCACGGTGTCTGTCGTCGATGAGAGCACTGGAATGTTGGCTGCCACGATCCCGGTGGGAGATAGTCCCATTCGTATTGTCACGGACAAGAGTGGTCGGAATGCCTACGTCTCCAATTTCCGGAGCGCATCGATCAGCGTCATCAATACCGCAACGTTAGCCGTTACCGCTACGATTCCAGTTCCTGATTCGCCCCAGGAAAGCGATCTCACGATCGACGGAACCCGCCTCTTCGTCGTCCATCACCCGATTCAGGTCGTATCGGTAATCGATCTGGCGACCAACACGGTCCTCACTGTCGTCCCTATCGGCGACATGAACCACGCGCCTGGTCAGACTGCGACCGACATTCTCTTTACTCCCGATGGCCGTTACTGTTATGTGCCGAACTATTCTCGAAATGTGGTCGATGTGATCGATACGACGACCTACGCAGTGACTGAAGTCCCCGCCGACCGCCAGCCACGTCGGCTCGCCATTACGCGGGATGGGACGCGCGTTTTTGTCACCAATTTTGAAGGTGATTCCGTCACCGCCATCGATACTGCGACGATGCAGGTCCTCGCTACGATTCACACCGGGAACGCGCCGCGCGGAATCGCGGTCCGGCCAAAGTCACACGAGGTTTATGTCACTAACGTCAATGAAGGAACGGTTTCGATCATTTCTACCGATACCCTCGCTGTCCTGAAGAAGATTTCAGTGGGGCTAAAACCGTGGAACGTTGTTTTTAACAAGGAAGGTTCGGCCGCCATCGTCTCGGCTACCGGTTCGGACGTTGTGGTCGTGATCGACACCGCGACTAAGGAAATAACCAACACTATTCCAGCGGGGAACGGCCCCTTCTTCGCGGCTTTCAATAAAGATGAATCGCAGCTCTACGTTTCCAACGCGGGTGATAACCATGCTTTTGAGATAGGCAGCCTGTCGATCATCGATACAGCGACTTACACGGTGATCGGCACCGTGACACTGGAGAAACAGCCTTTCGAGTTGGTCTACGTTCCGCCGCGGCGATAAGGCTTGCTCCGTCCGAATTTCTGTGGCGGATCGCTGCGGGCGACCTGGATGACTCCGTGATCCAGGTTTGCTCGTCGCTCATGCGATTTATCCCCTCTACTCCATGTCGCCGGCTCGCGGTGGCGGGCGCGTCCTTTCTTTTCATGTTCGGGTGTGCTCCCCGCTCGCACCCGAGGTCGGTGGCGAGCAGACCGATCGTCATTGGGGAAATCGCCATCGTTGACGAAAAGACGCGTTTTGTTTTGATCGATCTCGCTTCCTACCTTTACGTGCCGGAACCGGGGGCGTCTCTTCGGTCGAGGAATCGCTCGGGCGAAACCGCTCGGCTCAAGGCCTCACCCGAACAAAAACGCCCGTTCATCGCCGCGGATATCGTGGCGGGGAATCCTGCCGTCGGCGATCAGGTGGTGCGATGACGAGCGAAGCGGAGGCCCTTGCCGCAGTTTTGGCAAAGGCGGAACCGTTGGGCGGCGTCGAGATGGCGTTGATCGATTCGTTAGGGTATTTCGCCGCCGAAGATCTTTTCGCGCGAAGGCCGCTGCCGGCCTTCGATAACTCGGCCATGGACGGCTACGCGGTGCGGGCGGCCTCTTGCCCGGCCGGCGCTCGCTTGCCTGTCGTGGGCGAACAACCAGCCGGGGCGGATCGCGGCCTAACGATCGGGCCGGGGGAAGCGCTCCGCATTTTTACCGGCGCGCCGCTGCCGGCTGGAGCCGATGCCGTCATCATGCAGGAGGACGTGGTCCGGGACGGTGACGCGATCACGGCGCAATGCGACGTGGAGCCGGGCGAATTCATCCGCCGGCAAGGTTCCGATCTCGCCCAAGGCCAAAGAATTCTCGCGCGCGGCGAACCGCTCACATCGGCTACTCTCGGACTGCTGGCTTCCCAAGGGTTGGCGAAAATTGCAGTCGGCGCGAAACCGCGGATGGCGATCATCTCGACCGGCGATGAACTGGCGCCGCTCGGGACGACGCCCCGGCCCGGCCAGATTTTCGAGAGCAACTCGGTGATGCTGCACGCCCTTGCCCTCGGTGGCGCCGCGGAGGTCGCGATGGTCGAGCACGCACCGGACGAGCTCGCCCGGCTCACCGAAATTTTTCGTGGCGCTTTGGAAGGCGACGTTTTGCTGATCAGCGGTGGCGTTTCGGTGGGAGATCACGATTTGGTCAAGCCGGCCCTACGTGCCCTCGGGGCGGAGATCGATCTCTGGCGGGTGGCGATCAAACCGGGGAAGCCGTTCCTTTTTGGCCGGGCCGGCCGTTGTCACATCTTCGGTTTGCCCGGGAATCCCGTCTCGGCCTTTGTCACCTTTCTCAAGTTCGTTAGGCCAGCCTTGCGCAAAATGGCGGGCGCGGCGCCGGAACATTTCGGGTTGCGGGAAGTTCCCGCGCGTCTCGCCAGTGCGATCTCAAATGCGGGCGATCGGCCACACTATTTTCGAGGCGTTCTGTGTGAGGGGATCTTCACCCTGAGCGGTCGCCAAGAATCCCATGCGCTCTTTGGCCTGAGCCGGGCGAATGCGTTGCTCCGTGTCGCCGAGGGCGGTCGTCTCGAGGAGAACGCCCCCGTAACGGTCGAAACCTGGGACTAAGAGGGCGTCTAAAAGTCGGTTTCGACTGGGCGAATTGTAGGGCGACCGCTTCGGTTGCCCAGTTTCTGGCGCAGCAGGAATCGAGGCAGGCGAAGCGCCCGCCCTACAATTCGGCGATCAACCCGAATTTTTAGACGCCCTCTAAGGCTCGTTAGGCAAACGCGTCCGCTTATCCTTCCCATTTTTCCTGGGTCTTCAGGGAAGAGGGCTGGGCGTATTCGTCGATCATTTCGCTCCCGGAGAATACCCGCACCCAGACGCCGCTCATCTCGTCCTTCGCTTTGCCTTTGGCTCCATTGGCGTAATACCAATCCGCTTTCAGCCGCGCTTTCTTGAGCGTGACCGGATCGGTCTCGAAACTGGTTTTTCCATTGTTCTGCAAATTGCCCAGCGCCTTGCTCCCGCTCGTGCGCTCGTCTTTCGCCGCCCCGGATTTGGAACCGAAGTGTTCGTGCCTGGAAAACTCGACGTAGTCGACCCGCAGATCGGGAATGTCCTTGAAGGAATGATTCGTGACCGTGACGACGTAGCCCCATTGTTCCTCGGCCGTTTCCGTGCTCTCGGAAGTGCTGCGTTTCACATCGAGCCGTTTCAGCTCCGTCCTGATCTCCACTCGGTAACTGGACGTTGCGGTGCGCGCCGGCAACGCGAGCGAGAGAAGGATGAGGCTGGCGAGGGTAATAATCTTCATGCGGAAGAAATAGGGAAAGCCAATCCGCTGGTCAAAAGATTTGCTTCCTTCGGGCGATTTCTTCCGCACAAAATTTCCTCCGCGCGACTCGCGTGCGCGCGTCGGGATTTTCGTTTATGGATGGAGACGGAGACGCGATGGGCCTGACCGAGTACCAACGAAAGCGAAATTTTTCCGTCACGGCGGAGCCGCGCGGCGCGAAAAAGCCGCGCCCGAAACGGGTCGCCGGCGCGTCGCGCTTCGTCATTCAAAAACACGACGCCACCCGGCTGCACTACGATTTTCGGTTGGAAATGGACGGCGTCCTGAAATCGTGGGCGGTGCCCAAAGGTCTCCCATGGAAGCGGGGTGAAAAACATCTCGCGGTCGAGGTCGAGGATCACCCGATCGACTACGAAGATTTCGAAGGCGTCATCCCGAAGGGCAACTACGGCGGCGGCACTGTCATGGTCTGGGATCGCGGTAATTATTTCGTGCACGGCGAAAAACCGCTCGAAGCGCTCAAGGACGGCCGAATCCACCTGGTCCTCGAGGGCGAGAAGGCGAAAGGCGATTGGGCTTTGATCCGCACCCGAAGCGACGGCGGGAAAAATCAGTGGCTTCTTTTGAAAAGCGACGCCGACGTCAAACCGATCTCGAAAAAACGAGACGACGAATCGGCCAAGACCGGCCGCACGATGAAGCAGATCGCGCAGGATCGCGACGCGGAATGGGAATCGAATCGGCCGGGAGACGAGAGCGAAGCAGGCTCGCTGCGTGCGCGGGTGCGCAAAGCCGTCGCGAAGAAAAAAAACGCGCCTAAAAAAAAAGTCGCAGCCGCCGCGCTTAAGGCTCTCCCGTCGGCCAAGCCGCGTTTCATCGAGCCAATGAAACCGAAGCTGGTCGAGACTGCGCCGGTCCGCGGGGAATGGATTTACGAGCTCAAGTTCGATGGCTTCCGCGTCCTCGCTCTTAAGCAGGGCGTGAAGGTGAAGCTGATCTCGCGGAACGAAAACGACCTCACGAAAAAATTCCCCGAGATCGCCGAGGCGATCGCGCAGCTTCCTTGCGACGAATGCGTAATCGACGGCGAAGTCGTCACCCTCGACGAGAAGGGGCGCTCTTCCTTTCAGCTCCTCCAGGCCCGCGAAATGGAACGGGAAAAAGCGCCCCTCTACGACTACGTCTTCGACCTCCTCCAGCTCGATGGGAAAAGTTTGATGCGACTTCCCCTAACGAGTCGGAAAGAAATTCTGCGGCAGTTGTGCGAGGGAGCAGGCGACCCGTTGCGTTATTCCGGCGAGCTCGGGCGCGAGGCCGGGCCGCTGCTCGAGGAGGTGAAGCGTATTGGCCTCGAAGGCATCATCGGGAAGGAAGCCGAGTCGGTTTACGAAGCCGGCCGGCGGAGCGGGGCCTGGATCAAGTTGAAGTCGCTCAACGAACAGGAATTCGTCATCGGCGGTTACACGCCGCCGGGCGGATCGCGCAAACATTTCGGCGCGCTTCTGGTCGGCTATTACGAAAAAAAGAAGCTCCTCTTTGCCGGCAAAGTCGGGACCGGGTTCAGTGGCGACTTGCTCGCGACGCTGCACAAAAAATTCCGCTCGGAAGAAAGGGCCGATTGCCCTTTCGCCGATCTTCCTTCGAAACAGGGAGGCGCGTGGGTGCAGGGCATCACTCCGGCGATGATGCGCAAATGCACCTGGGTCAAACCGGTCTTCGTCGCGCAGATAAAATTCGCCGAATGGACGCGCGATCTGAAGCTGCGCCAGCCGGTTTTCCTCGGCCTGCGCGAGGACAAGGCGGCGCGAGAGGTAAAACGGGAAACGCCCGCCTAACGAACGGGATTGTAGGGCGACCGCCTCGGTTGCCCCGATTCAGAAACTGGGCAGGCGGAGCGCCTGCCCTACAATTTGCGGCCGAGCCGCTGGTGAAGCGCGCGCAGGGCAATCGGGGAAGCCGAGGCGAGCAGAGCGGCCGCCAGGATTCGACGAATTTCCGTGCGCGGCACCTTGATCTTGCGCGTTTCCGCTTCGCCTCCCGCTTCCCGCAGGAGCGCGATCGTGCGCGTACCGATCAGGGCCGGGAGAGCAGTGGCGAAGCGCAGCCGCCAGTTCGTTAGGGCGGAAGAGTAATCGATTCCCGCTCCGATTTGCTTCTCCGCTCTCGCCAGCCACAGCGCAACGTCCGGTTCTTGAACCGGCAGATAACGGCGGCCCGCCGCCAGGTCCACACCGCGGTCACGGAGGACATTGATTAACTGCAAACCTTTGCCGTATTCGACCCCGAGCCGCGACATTTCTTCCGGCGCACGATCGGCAAACGGCGGGCAATTCCGGAAGCCCAGCTTCGTCCAGAAATCTCCCACACAGCCGGCCACAAGGTAGGTGTATTCGTCGAGCTCCGCGGCGGTCTGGAGCGAGTGCGTTCTTGCCGGATCGCCGAAACGCTTCAGGTCGAGCTCCTGCCCCCTAACGATGGTATCGAGAACCGCCCGGATATCGTCACGGTCGGCTGCGTTCGAGTTTCGGAGATGTTCGATGCACTGGTCGAGGTTTTCGATCAGCCGGCGCTCGGCGCGATCGTGTTGTTGCGCGGCAAATTCGTGCAGCGCCTCAGCCGCCGTGCTGAACTCCGCTTCGCCGGCAATGATCCGAGCGAGTTGCCGCAGAGTCGTTAGGCGGATCGCCGCCGGAATTTCCGCCGTGTCCGCGATCGTGTCGGTCGCGCGCGCCAGCAGGTAGGCGAGGCCGACTGGTTCGCGGAGCGAACGCGGCAAAAAGCGGATCGTGAGGTAAAACGATCGCGAGACGGATTTGAGAATCGCTTTCACCGCCCGACGTCGCGGATCACGATCTTCCGCGGGCTCGCGTTGCCCAGGCCCATCTGGTCGGCGACGGGGATCTGCGCGCCGGTCCGGCCGATCGCGGGTAGCCTGTGTTTCTTGCGCCATTCGTCGATCTGCCGGAGCGCGATGGAGTCGATCGCGACCGGGTCTCTGCTCGCGTAGAGCGTGTCGAAGATGAGGGCGTAGTTGGGCTGGGATTGCGGGCCGCCGGCATAGAGGGCGAGCAATCCGTCCATTAAATTCAGGACGACTTTCGGGCCGAGGTGCGGATCGCTGTAGATTTCCGGGATGCTGGTTGCGCCGTAATCCGGAGGCACGCCGAAGCGGCGCCAGTTATCGAGGTTGGGAATGGTGACGTTGTAGAGGCATCCGGCGACGCCGTTGCGCTCGCTGTTGCTCAGGACCGGGACGTTAATGATTTTGGTCACCTCATTGGCGACAATTTTTGAAAGGTGACTGACGCTGCTCGTGTTCACGTTGTCGCCGAGGAGTGGCGATTCGCCCTTGCCGCCGATGTAATCGAGGTCGCCCCAGATGAGGTTGCCGAGAAAGGGCGCGGACACCGTCGCCTTGAGATCGTAGCCGTCGCGCGGCGGGATCGCTCGCAGTTGATAACCTTCCTTCCCGGTATAGCCCGCTTCCTTTATCCCGCCGAGCGAGCGATCCCAGACGATGATGCTGGAGCGCTGCTGGCCGGCCGCGACGAGGCCATCGACGATGGCATTGACGACGTCGCGATGGGTCGTGAAAAGCTCGCCGCCGGCCGCGGAAATCTTGATCCCGACCCGGTCTTTAGGCGAAACGAGCGAGCCCCAGGCCCGGGCCAGATCGGACTGGTGAGTCACGGCGAGGACGAGCTGATTGACCATTCGCCTAACGACGATCGGATCGGCCTCGTAACCGTGAATCGCATCCGGATCGAAGGCGCGATAGACAACCGACGGGGTCGGTTGAGGTGGCGGCGTGGGCGCGGGTGGGGTCTGCCCGCGAGCGGGCGGGAGAGCGAAAAGGCCGGCGCTGGCGGCCAGAAAAGCGATTGAGCGAAGGAGGCGAGCGACGATGGTGAACACTATGGTCGAGCGCCGGAATGACAACTGCCCGCCGGTCGGAGCGGTCCGCCACATTTACGTGCACATTCCGTTTTGCGCGCGGATTTGCCCCTATTGCGCTTTTTACAAAGAGCGGGCCGATCCGGCGCAAACCGCGCGATTTTGCGAGGCGATCGTGGCGGAAATTGCGATGAGCGCGAAGGCAGCGCGGCAGCCGCGGACCATCTTCTTCGGCGGTGGGACACCAACCGCCCTAACGACTGCGCAACTGGCTTTGCTCCTCGATGGATTTCATGCCGGGCTCGACCTGACGGAGCTGGCGGAATGGACTTTCGAAGCGAATCCCGGGAGCGTCTCCGAGCGCAAGGCGCGGCTCCTGCGCGACCGGGGCGTGAGCCGGATCAGCCTGGGCGTGCAGTCGTTCGACGATGGGTTGCTGCAACTACTCGGCCGCGAGCATTCCGCGGCCCAGGCGGAAGGTTCCTTCGATCTTTTGCGTCGCGCCGGTTTCGAAAATCTGAACCTCGATCTGATGTTTGGTTTGCCCGGACAAACGCTCGCGCAGTGGCAGGAAACTTTGCGTCGCGCGATCGCGCTCCAGCCCGATCACGTTTCTGCCTACTGCCTCACCTACGAAGAGGACACCGACTTTTTTCTGCGCCACGCGCGGGGGGAGTTTCGGATCGATGTCGAAGCCGACGCGGCGTTTTTCGAGACCACGGTCGAGCTGCTCGCGTCCGCCGGACTGGCGCAGTACGAGATCTCAAATTTCGCCCGGGCGGGTTTCGAATCGGTGCACAATCGCGCTTATTGGAGTGGCGAAGATTATGTCGGGATCGGGCCGAGCGCCGTCTCGACCATTGGGCTGCGGCGCCGGCAGAACGTCTGCGATTATCGCGCTTATGCCGATCGCATTCTGGCCGGGCAAAGCGCTTCGACCGGCGACGAAATTCTGACGCCGGAAATGAAGCGGGCGGAAGCGATCGCGCTCGGTCTGCGGACTCGATCGGGCGTGCCCGCGGAATGGATCGCTCCCTGGCCTAACGAGATCGCGGAGTTTGTCGATCTCGGGCTGATGAAGCGCGACGAGCGGCGCGTTGTGCTCACGCGCTCCGGTCGTTTGCTGGCGGATTCGGTTGCGGAAGCGTTTGTGTAGACGCTTCGATCTGCTGGAGGGACGACCGCCGTGTCGTCCGTGTTTCTTCGAACACCACTCGCAGCGACGAGGCCACTCGTTGACGTCGGACGCGCGCGTCTCTCGCAAGCGAGAGCGAAGCGTCTACAGCTCTTCCTCTTCGCCCGCACCGGCTTCGCCCGATTCGCTCTCGGGCCGGATGCCGTCCTCCTCCATCTTGCGCAGGACGTCGCTCATGTCGTCGACTTCGTCCCAGACTTCCTGGCTGACGTAGATGGAGGCTTTCTGCTGCACCGCCATGGCGATGCAATCGCTCGGCCGGCCGTCGAGCTCGATGATTTTTTTCTGCTGCAGCTCGTTTTCGGCGCGAATGATCATGCGCGCGTAGTAGGTCGCGTTCTTGAGATCGTTGATGATGATGCGCTCGACCTTCGCCCCGAGCGCGGTCATGAGATGCCCCATCAAATCGTGCGTGAGGGGACGCTCTTTCATCGTGCTGCGCATGAACATGGTGATGGCGCTGCCGACGCTCTGGTCGACGTAGATGATGAAAACTTTGTCGGCGTTGCCGAGGAAGACCGCGCAGCCGCCGCTGGTCGGCAGGACCGCGCGCACCTGCACCTCGATGACGGTTTTATTCATCGAGCCGACGGTACCCGGGCCGCGAGGAAAAACAAGAATGACGGAACAAAGCGATACCCGCGCGCGTGAAGCGTTGATTTATTTTCGGTGGGGCTTGCATGTCGAGCGCACTGACTGAATATGCGTTCCTGCCCGTGCCGTCTCCCGAAAAAAACAAGCCCGAATGGGACATCGACGCCGCCATTTCCACCTACAACGTGGACGGGTGGGGAGGCGGTTACTTTTCCGTCAACCAGGCAGGTAACGTCATCGCGAAACCGCTGCAGGAAGCGGGCGGTTCGATCGATCTGCTCGAGGTGGTGAACGACGCGCGCGAGCGCGGGCTCGGATTTCCGCTTGTCATTCGTTTTCAGGATTTGCTCCGGCATCGCGTCGTCACGGTTAACCGCGCTTTCGCGGCGGCGATGCAGGAGTTCGGTTATCGGAACGTTTATCGCGGAGTTTTTCCGATCAAGGTCAACCAACTGCGCGAAGTGATCGAAGAGATCGTGGACGCGGGCGCGGAGTTTCATTTCGGGCTGGAAGCCGGGAGCAAGCCGGAGCTGATCGCGGCCCTCGCCATGCACCAGGATCCGGAGAGCCTCATCATCTGCAACGGTTACAAGGACCGCGATTTTATTCGCACGGCATTGTTAGGCCGGCGCCTCGGCAAGTCCGTCATCATCGTGGTCGAGAAACTCGAGGAGCTCGAGCAGACCCTGCGGGTCGCGAAAGAAATGGGCGTCGAGCCGCACATCGGTATCCGGGTGCGCCTGCACAGCAAAGGCGCCGGGAAATGGACGACGAGCGGCGGCGAGAACGCCAAGTTTGGCCTGAGCACGACGAATCTGGTGGCCGCGAGCGAGATGCTGAAGCGCGAAGGGCTGGCCCATTGTCTCAAGCTCGTCCATTTCCATGTCGGCTCGCAGGTTCCCGACATTTCCACGATCAAGCGCGCGGTCCGCGAAGCGGCGCGCTATTACGCGAAACTTTCCAAGATGGGTCACGAACTCGGTTACCTCGATGTCGGCGGCGGGCTCGGGGTGGATTACGATGGCTCGCGCACCAGTTTCGACAGCTCGACCAATTACTCGCTGCAGGAGTATTGCAACGATGTCGTCTACAACATCATGGAAGTGTGCGACTCGGAGCAGGTCGCGCATCCCGCGATTGTGAGCGAAGGCGGCCGTGCGATCGTGGCCCATCATTCCGTCCTCGTCGTGGAAGCTTTCGGCTCGATCGAGAAAGACGTGCAGAGCCGGCCGGTCGCGACGACGGAGAGCGATCCCAAGCCGTTGCGCGATATTCTCGACGTGATGGGAAAATTGAAGCGCGGCAACCGGATCGAGACGCTGCACGACGCGCAACAGATCAAGGAAGAAGCGCAGCAGATGTTCAGCCTCGGGCTGCTCGATCTCGAATCGAAAGCGAAGATCGAATCGGCCTACTGGCAACTGGCCTCGGCAGATCGTCGCGCTCCATCGCGGGCTGAAATACGTCCCGGAGGAAGTGAAGGAGCTGGAGACGTCGTTAGGCGATCAGTACATCTGCAACTTTTCCATTTTCCAATCGCTCCTCGATCATTGGGCGCTGGGCCAGCTTTTCCCGATCATGCCGATCCATCGCCTAACGACTGCGCCGGATCGCCACGGCACGCTGGTCGATATCACCTGCGATTCCGACGGGAAGATCAACAAGTTCACCGATCTGCAGGATGTGAAGGACACCCTTCCGCTCCACCGCATCGCGCCGGGAGAAATCTATTATCTCGGAGTCTTTTTGGTTGGCGCCTACCAGGACATCATGGGCGACCTGCACAACTTGTTCGGGCGGGTCACCGAGGTGCACGTTTTTCTCGATGAAGACGAAGAGTGCGGCTGGTACATCGAGGAAGTGATCGAGGGGAGCACGATCGGCCAGGTCCTCGCGCTCACCCAATGGGACAAGATCGAGCTGATGCGGCTGGTGAAGCGGCAGGTCGACGCCGCGATCAAGAGCGACCGGCTCAAGCCTAACGAAGCCATGAAACTGCTGGCCGATTACGAGCGCGGCTTGCAGGGCTACACCTATCTCTCGCTCAACGGAACGAGCGTCCCGGCCGCTGTCGCAGTCCCGGCGGCGAATGCTTCCGCCTAACGAAAAGCGTTAGCCTTTTTTCCGGGGAGGACGGGGTGTCACCCCGTCGCGCTTGGGCGAGTCTCGCCCAAGGCCCTTTCGCGCGCTGCGTAATCCGTTAGGGCAGCGTCTCGTTAGGCAAGCCGCCGCCTGCTGTTCGGTGCAGACTGCACCGAACGACGGGCTCACAGCCCGTCCTCCCCGGAATCGCTCTCGGGCGATACGACGAAGCGACGTTATTCCCGGCTCTCAGCGCAGGTTATAGACCTCGACCAACGCGACGCCGGTGCCACCATCTTTGCCGCGGACCACAGCCGTGTAATTCCCCGGCTCGAGCGAGCGGATGATGGCCGACTCGAAGTCGTTTGTCGGCGCGAGACCGGTCGATTGGATGAGCGACTCCTGCGCGTCGCGCCAGTTGTCGTCGCTCCGAATGATGGCGCCGTTGTCGTCGTAAAGATCGAGCGTCGGATTGGGCAGTGGATTGGCCACGCCGGCCAGGGAAGGGCCGATCGCCCTAACGACCACGGTATCGCTGCCGCCATTCCCGACGATAAAGCCGGCGATCAGAGCGTCGTCGCCGGTCGCGACCAGGCCGCGCGTGCTCGCGTTGCCGAGAGTCGAGGTCGCGGTCGTATCGAGATCGTAGGCCTCGACCAGGCCGATGCCGGTGCCGCTGTTTTCGCCGCGCAAGATGACGGTGTACTCGCCCGGATCAAGGGTGGCGATGAGAGCGGATTCGAGGTCGTTGGTCGGCGCGACGCCGGTTGCTTCGATCGCAGTTTGTTGAGTGTCTTTCCAGTCGTTGTTGCTCTGGATGAGCGTGTTGCCCTGGTAAAGCTCCAGTCGCGGGTTGGCCAGGGTGTTATCGAGCGGCATCCCATCGACGGTGAGCGAGGGCCCGAGTCCCCTAACGAGCACTCTTTTCGATCCGCTGCCGGTCACGATCAGGCCTTCGATCAGGACGTTGTCGCCTGTGCCGACGTTGAGGCGCGAGGAAAGATTGAGGGCCTGGGCGGGCGGTTGCGCGGTGCCGTTGAGCAAGGTCGAAGGCGGCGGAGGCGATCTGAAAATGTCCCGCAGTCGTGGGATGGATGTCATCCCAAAAAAGATAGGCATCGGGGTCGACATCGCTCTGGCCCTGCGCGCTGTCGCTGATGTTGGTGAACCCGTAGTCCTCCGGGTTCGCGGCCAGCCGATAGAAGAGCGCATAAACGTCGAGACGATAAAGGGTGATCGTGATCGCTTCGCCCTCGAGGGTGGCGACGGCCGCGTCGAGATCGGTGTTCAACTCGCTCCGATAACTGGCCGAGGCCGCGTTCAAGGCCGCGGCCGTTTCGGGATCGTCTTTGTAATGCGGAATGAGGCCGAGCGGCGGAACGTTAGGCACGAGAAGGTGCGCGCTCCGGCCCGCGCCAGTTGCTTGACCAATTCCGCGACATTGTTCGCCGCGGCGGTGACGCTCGCGGCACTATCGTCATCGAACAAATCGTTGCCCCCGCCCCAGACGATGTAGAGCGCAGCCGGATCGGGCGAGTTGCCGCCCAGATAGTCGTCCACCTGTTTGCCGAGGTTATCGACATCGATCCCGTGACTCGTCCGCCGCCGAATGGGAAGGGATTGTTGACGACCGTGCGCGAGGTCGTGCCGTCGGCGGTCGTGGCGCCTCCAAAGGCAAAGTCGGTTCCGCCATCGAGGCTGTTCGTGGCGACGGTAATCCGAGAAAATCGCGCTCCAACTGTTCGTGCCAGGTGCCGGCGTAGAGATCGGAAGCGGGGTCGGTATCGGAGCTGTTCGTGAAACGGCCGTCGCTGTAGTTAAAATCGCCGCCCGGATAACTGATCGCGTAGTCGTCCTCGAGCCGATGCCGAACGTTGCCGTCGTCGGACAAACTGTCGCCAAAGACGACGACCTGAGAGAAGGTCGGCGCGGTCTGGGCGAATCCGTTAGGCAAGAATGCGGCCAGAGCCAGGAGAATGAGAAGGAAACGAGAGGAGCGGATGATATTCATAAGGTGTGTCGTGATGTTAAGGGTTCGAACGTGGACGCGCGGAAGCGCGTCCCTTCGGAGGGGAATGCTTCCGCATGTCCAGTTTGCTGAGCACGAAACGCGCCCGGGATGATGCCTACTTCTTTCCCTGGCCGGGCCGGTAATCTTCCTCGGCCGCTTCGAACGCTTTCTCGAGGCCGACCATGTCTTCGCCGGGGCGAAGATTATCGAAGGCTTCGGATTCGCGCTT
The DNA here is from genome assembly GCA_963792775.1 of uncultured Verrucomicrobiae bacterium. Classification (GTDB taxonomy): domain Bacteria; phylum Verrucomicrobiota; class Verrucomicrobiia; order Chthoniobacterales; family UBA10450; genus Palsa-1392. Next base: position 192,488 of record CAWBXU010000006.1, read on the forward strand.
GAGCTCTTCCTCGGAATAATTCGCGGCCTTGATCGAGAGACCGATGCGGCGCTCGACTTTGTCGACCTTGATGACGCGCGCTTCGACTTCCTGGCCGACCTTGAGCACGTCTTTCACTTTCGTGACGTGGTCTTCGCTCAGCTGCGAGATGTGAACGAGACCATCGATGTCGTCCTGCAACTGCACGAAAGCGCCGAAGCTGGCCAGCTTGGTGACTTTGCCGGTAACGAGATCGCCGATTTTGTATTTCTCGTCGATGTTCTTCCACGGATCGTCGGAGAGCTGTTTGATGCCGAGGCTGATGCGCTGATTGGTCTTGTCGATGTCGATGACTTCGGCTTCGACTTCCTCGCCCTTTTTCAACATCTCCATTGGATGATTGATCTTGCGGGTCCAGCTCAGGTCGGAGACGTGGATCATGCCGTCGATGCCGTCTTCCAGTTCCACGAACGCACCGTAGGCGGTCATGTTGCGGATCTCGCCTTTGACCCGGCTGCCGATGGTGAATTTCTGCTCGATCTCATCCCACGGATTGGCTTCGAGCTGACGCAGGCCTAACGAAATTTTCTGCTCTTCCTTGTTCACGCCAAGGACGACGGCTTCGACTTCCTGGCCCTGCGTGAGGACATCCGACGGACGCATGATGCGCTTCGTCCAGGAAAGTTCGGAGACGTGAATGAGACCTTCGACGCCTTCCTCCAGCTCCACGAACGCGCCGTAGGGGACAAGGTTCGTGATCTTGCCTTTGACCCGCTGACCGGCCGGGAAACGCTCTTCGATCTGGTCCCACGGATTCTTTTGGGTCTGCTTCAGGCCTAACGAGACTCGCTCTTTTTCCTTGTTGATGTCGAGGACGAGGACTTCCACTTCCTGGCCGACCTTGAGCAGCTCGCTCGGGTGGCCGAGACGGCCCCAGGTCATGTCGGTGATGTGGAGGAGGCCATCCATTCCGCCGAGATCGATGAAGGCACCGAAGTCGGTTAGGTTTTTCACTGCACCGCGCACGGTGTCGCCAACTTTGACGCCTCTCGAGGAAGGTCTGGCGCTTCTCGCTCCGCTCCTGCTCGATGAGCTCGCGGCGGCTGAGGACGACATTGCGGCGGTCGTCGTTGATCTTGACGATCTTGAAATCGTAGGTGTTGCCGACGAACTGCTGGAGATCGCGCGGCGGTATGATGTCGATCTGCGACGCCGGCAGAAACGCTTCCACGCCGATGTTGACCATGAGTCCGCCTTTTACGACGGATTTCACTTTGCCCTTGATCAGACCGTCGCCGGCGAAGACCTGGGCGATCTTGTTCCAATTCTGGCGATAAGCGGCTTTCTCCTTCGAGAGGACGACCATGCCTTCGTCGTTTTCGAGGCGTTCGAGGAGCACTTCGACTTCGTCGCCGACTTCGAGCGAATCGATGTCGTCAAACTCTGCCGTCGGAATGATGCCTTCCGACTTGTAACCGATATCAACGAGCACTTCGCGGGGGCGAATTTCCAGGATGCGTCCCTTCACAATGCTGCCCTCCTTGAAGTCGCGCATCGACTTCGCGATCAAATCCTGCATTTGCAACATAACGGTTAGACTTTCCTGGCGACGCGGGGATCGGTGGTTGAAATCAGCCGCGATTATCGCAACTGTTCCCGCAGAAAGGGGCAGGGAAAGTAGGCATGTTCCCTCGGCGGGTCAAATGGGAGCGAATCTGCAATTGCCCGAGCCACTGGCGCGCGATAGTCTCGCCCCATTATGAGTTGGAGCACCAGCGAAGCATTGACCGACCCGGCGATTCGCGAGCCGATGTCCTTTCGTTCGGAATTTAAGTTCTATCTGCGCGATATCCCGGTCGAGATCACGGTCCGGCTTTATAACCCGATCCACTCGAGCACGATCGTGTTGCGGCAGAGTCATCTTATTTCGGTCCCGGGCTTGGATGCGCAGGCGCAACGGAGCTGCGAGGAGCAGACCCAGGATGGCGAAGCCCTGCAGAATATCGTGAACGAGTTCGTCTGCGTTTATAACGCGGGGCTCGAAAAGGGGCTGACGCCCGACTCCTCCTGGCTGCGGCCGAATCCGGACTTTCATTGAACTGGCGGCGATTCTTCCGACGTTCTCTCAATGAAACGCATCCATAATTTCCTCGCGCTCTTATTCGTCATTGGGTTTGTGGGCGCATCCGCGCACGCCGCATCTCCCGCCGAGCAACAGGTCGTCGAGGCAACCAAGGCGCCTAACGTTTCCGTCGTTCACCTCTGGGCTCCTTGGTGCGGGAACTGCAAATCGGAACTGAAAAGCGGCGGCTGGACGAAAATCGTGAAGGACAATCCGGCGGTGAAATTTTATTTTGTCTCCGTTTGGGACAAGGGCGACGACGGCCGCGCCCTCCTCGCAAATTACGGCCTGGCGAATCAGCCTAACGTTACCATTCTGGCCGATCCCGGCCCGCGCGGCGAAGGGCATATCAAGCAATTCGCCGGGCTGCCGTTGAGCTGGATCCCGACTACCTTGGTTTTCAAAGGCGGCAACCTCTTTTACGCGATGAATTACGGCGAACTCCATTTCCCTGTGCTCCAGCAGTTCATCGCCGACAGCAACCGCGAGTGGTAACACCAATTCCGCGCTAACGAGGCGGACCTGGAGGGCGAAGCTCTGCGACGGCGGCTCTTGCCCCAGATCGGACGCCGGGCCTCAAAATCAGGGATTCGCAGAGCTCGTCCCTCCAGTCTGCAAGTGGCGAAATTGGCGGTTGCCTTCCCCGGACCCGTGTAGCATCTTCCCCGTCCGCTGCGCCAGGTCGGCCCGGCGTTTTTTACCTATGGCAAATACCGTTGAACTCGTCCCCGAGCTGCTCGAAGCCGGCGTCCATTTTGGTCACCAGACCAAACGTTGGAACCCGAAAATGAAGCCGTTCATTTTCGAAAAACGCAACGCCATCTACATCATCAACCTCGATGAGACGGTCAAACAATTGCAGCGCGCGACCGATTTCCTGCAGGAGGTGACCCGCCGCGGCGGAAAAATTCTTTTCGTCGGCTGCAAAAAGCAGGCGCAGGAAGCAGTCAAGGAAGCGGCCGTCGCTTGCGGACAGTTTTACGTTAACCAGCGCTGGCTTGGCGGTACCCTGACCAACCTCACCACGATTCGCAAAAGCATCGGCCGCCTCAAATACATCGAGGACATCGAGACTTCGCCCGAGTTTAAAAAGATGGGCAAACAGGAGCTCGCCGCCCTTGGTCGCGAAGGCGCGAAATTGCGCCGCAATCTCGAAGGCATCCTCGAGATGGATAAGCTGCCCGACGCTCTCATCATTATCGACACGACCCGCGAACAAAACGCGGTCAACGAAGCGCGCCGTCTCGGCGTTCCGATCGTCGGCATCGTCGATACGAACGCCGACCCGGAGACGATCGATTACCCGATCCCGGGGAATGACGACGCCATTCGCGCGATCCGCGTCATGCTGCAGAAGCTGGTCGACGCGATCGTCTCGGCCAGCGGCGAAGCGCGCCTCCGCGAAGAAGTCGAGATGGCGGGCGTGTCCGCCTAACGACTGCAGGCAGTTGCAGGTGACTCGCTGCCGGTTGATCGACCAGCAGCTGATCATCCCATTCACTTTCAAAAATGAACTCACAACTTTCTTCAACCATGGAAATCAATCCCCAAACCGTTAAACAACTCCGCGAGAAAACCAACGCGGGCATGATGGACTGCAAACGCGCCCTGACCGAGGCGGGCGGCGATATCGAGAAAGCCGAAACCCTTTTGCGCACCAAAGGGATCGCGAGCGCGAGCAAGAAATCTTCGCGCGCGACCAAGGAAGGCATCGTCGCTTCCTACATTCATTTGCAAGGCAAAGTCGGCGTCCTCGTGGAGGTGAATTGCGAAACCGACTTCGTGGCCAAGAACGAAGGCTTCCGCGCTTTCGTGAAGGATATCACTCTGCACATCGCCGCGGCCCAGCCGCTCTACGTCAGCCGCGACGAAGTTCCGGCCGAGATGATCGAGAAGGAAAAAGCGATTTACGCGGAGCAGGTCAAAGGCAAACCGGAGAACGTCATGGCCAAGATCGTGGAAGGAAAACTGGACAAGTTTTACAGCACCGTCTGTCTGCTCGAACAGGGCTTCATCAAGGATCCGGATCAGACGATCAAGGAACTGGTCGCGGCCAAGATCGCGGAGATCGGCGAGAACATCATCATCCGGCGCTTTACCCGGTATTCAGTGGGCGAGCCGCTTCCGGGCGAAAACGCCGCTGCCGAGTAGCAATGGAGGGACGCCCGCCGTGGCGTCCCCGTTGCTGGATCCGAAGACGGGAGGGCAGCCGGTCCCTCCAACGTTGCGCTGCCCATGAGGGGCGCGGAGATTTGCAAATGAAACGGGGCCGACCGCGACGCGTCGTTAGGCGACGAGCGAAAGATTGGCGGATGCCGGCCGACACGATCTACGTCGGCCGACCGACCGTTTGGGGAAATCCTTATGTTGTCGGGTCGAAATTACTCAACGGCGACACCCTCACCGCCGAAAAAGCGGTCGCGCTTTATCGGCAGCACGTCCTCGAGGTTTTCGATCTTCGCACCATCCGCGCACGGCTCGGCGGGAAGAATCTCGCCTGCTGGTGTCCGCTCGATCGCCCCTGTCACGCCGACGTGCTGCTCGAGCTGGCGAATTTGTAGGGCGGGCGCTCCACCTGCCCAGTTTGCAAATTGAATCCGGGCAGGCGGAGCGCCCGCCCTACAACCCGACCACCGTGATTTCCGGCCGGCAGTTAAAACGCACTGGCAACAGGTAAGTCCCCACGCCGGCGCTGACGAAGAGAGGTCCGCCTAACGACTCAAAGCGGCCCAGATCGTAACGGCCCACCCCGTAAGGAAGCACGATCGCTCCGTAGAAGGGCAAACGCACCTGACCGCCATGCGAATGCCCGGCCAGGATCAAATCGTAGCGCCGGCCATCGAGCCGGTCGGCTTGGGTCGGATAGTGAATGAGGAGAACGCGCCGCACCGCTTGCGGCTCACCCAGGGCATGCACGCCGCGCAGGCCCATCCCGATAAGCTCGATCCCGGGCTTTTCCAGAACGATGTTGCGATCCTCCAGCCAGGCGCCGCCGGTCGCGCTGAACGCTTTCTCGTATTCCTTGAAATCCGCGCCGCTCGCGTAGTCCCAATTGCCCGGGCATCCGTAAACCGGCCGTTGAATCTGCCGAATGAAATCGAGCGCCGCCGGAGCGAAGCGCGCTTCTTCCACGAGGTCGCCCGTGAAGCAGACGAACTCCGGAGCGAGCGAGTTGATCCTGCGCACCACTTCCGCCGCGTATTTCGCGTCGCCCTTGTAATGCAGATCGCTGAAATGGACGAAGTGATTCGTCGGTTGCGGATAAAGCTCGAAGCGCGACACGCGCAGCCAGGTCGGTTCCGCGAAGGCGCCATCGAGGCCGACCACCGCCGGCAAAGCGCAAAGACCGAGGCCAAGAAACTTCCGTCGAGTGAGGCGCCGCATGATTCGTTAGTCCGGAAAAGAAAGGAGGCGCAGATAGCCTTTTCCGCTGTCGGTCAGATGCGCGTCCGCTCCGCGCCCGGCGAGGTGACCGCGGGTCAGGTAGCGGCAATCGACCGGCCCCGGTTTCACATAGGAAAGTTCCGGCGCGCTCACTTCGCGGGCGCTGGGAGTAAGGCGCAACGGCAGACCGGAGCGGGCGAAGGAAATTTCCCAGGAAGCTGGCTTCTCGTTAGGCGGAGAGCCGATCATCCAGGGATACCGACCTGGCAATTCAAAGTTAGGCGAGTTCGGCACGATCACTTTGAAGAAAACCTCCTCCCGGCTGAGGAAGGCTGGGATGGTGAGCGAAGGATCGGCCCGCAGGGCGAGGAAAAGCCGCGCGAGGTCGAGTCCAGCCAGGTTGATCCCGTTGTAAATGCCATGATGGTTCGTCTCGTTTCTGAAGAAAGTGTCGTGCCATTGCTCGAAGTGATCGTTCAGGAGGAGGTTGAGCTCGACGTGCACATGGGCGCGCTCGCGCGTGATTCCATCTCCGGTGTGACCCATGACCGCGAGTTTCTCGCCTTGCCTAACGACCTGGCCGGCCGTCACCGCGATCGTGTTGAGATGCGCGTAGAGGCTGTAGTAGGGACAACCGCCCCAACGATGCTCGACCACGACATAGCGGCCGTAGTTCGAAGTGCCCGCGCGCAGATTCGTGTAAACCACCGTACCCGCCGCGATCGCGCGCACCTCGTCGAGCGGCTCGCCCTGCGCATCCCGGCGCACCGGCCGGATGTCCATCCCTTCGTGAAACCGGGTGTAAATCGTCTCACCCGCGATTGGTTCCGGATCGCGCACAAAACCGTATTGCCCGCCTTCCCACGGATGAGAAATGACGCCGTGCACGTTGCGCTCGATGACCTGATAAAACTCGGAGTAATGCCCAGTCAGCAGCGCGTGGTTATCGGTCGGCAACGCCAGGTCGAGCGATGCTTCTTCCGCGCGCGACGCCGCTGCCATCAAGAGCAAGAGAAGCGCGCCTGCCCAAGGCCAGCGCTTCATTTTTTCTTGCGACCGATGACTTTCCAATCCTTCGCCATCAGCTTGATGTCGGCCTGTGTGAGCCCGGAGGGGAGATAAATCTTACCGTCCTTGACCCGGCGATCGATCAGCAGCTCGGTCAAAGGCCGGCCATCGACGAAAACGAAAAGCGTCGAGCCGCGCCGTTCCACGCTCAAGGTATCGAGCACCGTCTGGCCGTGATCGTCGAGCTGGAGGAGCGCGCCGTAGCTGCCGTCGGCGGCGCGGTAGGGGTAGAATGATTTCACGTCGCGTTCGCTCAGCCACGCGGTCCGGTCGATGAAAACACTTTTCCCGTTGAGCGAGCGAAAGGGTTGCGCGAAGACGGCGCCATCGTTCTGATTCGCCCCCACGTGAACGCGAAAAGTGCAATGCCCGCTGGCGCTTGCCGCGGAAGTCGCGAGGAGAAAAAGCAACGCGGCGCTGAGCAGCTTCCTCATGGGCCGATTCATAAAGGGTTTGACAGCTTTTGCAACGTTGGCCTCTTTGGGCGGATGAGACCTACGCCTCTTCTCACCGCCCTGATTTTCCTCGCCACGGCGACCTTTGCCTCGGCGCAGGAAGAGTCTGCGCCGAAGCGCGGGTTGGTCGGGCGCCTCCTTCATCCCTTCAGCTCTTCCGAGAAGGTGCCGGAATATCGCAACCCGAAGCTGCGCGGGCTTCTTCTTTTGGTGCAGATCCCTTCGGAGCCGGTGAAACTGACCGAGGTCCGCCAGTTGCCGGTCACGGTTACGCTGTCGAACCGCGGCAAGCGAGCGGTCGAGCTGAACTTTCCGACCGAGCAAAGGATCGACATTTATCTGCATGATGCGGCCGGGCGCATCGTCACACGCTGGTCGGACAACCGCGCCTTCGAGCCCGCGCAAGCCTCCATTCTGGTCAACCCTAACGAGCATCTCGAATATTCCGAGACGATCGCGACCCGCGATCTTTCCCCGGGCAAAGTTTTCACCGTCGAGGTGGTGGTCCCGGCCTATCCCGAGCTGGACGCGAAGCGAAAATCGATCGCCGCGCCGTGAGAGCCGCTCCTGCCGCCCGCGCTCTCTTAAATTATCCGCCTAGATTGTCCTCCCTAGATTGCGATCCTGAAAAATTGCACAGTCCCTAACGAATCATCGATCCTTCGGCTTCACTCAGGATGACATCTCGCGAATGAAGCTCTTTTCCGATTACCACATGCACCCACAGGTGCATCGGCTGCAGCCCTACACGCAGGCTCTGCTCCAGCCTTGGGCGGATCACGCGCGCAAAATCGGCCTGCGCGACATCGCCCTGACCGATCACGATCGTTATCACGCCGGCGTCGATTTCGACGAAATCGAAAAACTGCGCGCCGCTAATCCCGATCTGAAAATCCGCGCCGGGATCGAGCTCGATAACGACCCGGTGCATTCCGCAGCGGGGCGCGACTGGGTGGAGAAAAATTGGGAGCGCCTCGATTTCGTCCTCGGCTCCGTCCATTTCCTGCGCGGCGATTGGGCTTTCGATCACGCCGGCGAGGAAGCCGAGTTCGCCCGCCGCGACATCAACGAAGTTTACGTCGGATTATTACGAACGGATTCGCGCGATGGCCACGAGCGGGCTGGTCGATTGCATGTCGCATCTCGACTTGGTGAAGATTTTCGGTTTCCGCCCGACTAACGACTTCCATGATGTGCTCGATGCGGTCCTCTCCGAAATTCGCGCCGCCGACCTTGCGCTCGAACTCTCCACCGCCGGCTGGCGCAAACCGGTCGGCGAGCTTTATCCGAGCGACGAGATCATTCGCCGGGCGATGGAGAAGGGAATTCCTTTCACGACCGCTTCCGACGCACATTCCCATGTGCAGCAGGGAGAAAATTTCGAGCGACTGGCGGCAAAAATGTCGGAGATGGGGATCAGCGAAGTCTGCGTCTTCGAGCGACATGAACGCTGTGCGGTCGCGCTTTAGTTCGGCGCCTTTTGGCGCGGCTCTCTGCGCTCTCTTTCTCTGCGTTTCGAGCACCTTGGCCTCGGAGCGGGAGATTGTTTTCGAGCACGTCGTCAGGCAGGCGCAGGATGCCGCGGCCGCGCCTTTTCAGCCTAACGAGTCCGTTCTTCCGGAAGTTCTGAGGAAGCTCAACTACGACACCTATCGCGACATCACGTTTCGCCGGGAGCGCGCGCTTTGGCACGGCGGCGGCGAACCGTTCGAGGTGCAGTTTTTCACTCCCGGCTACCTCTTTAATCATCCGCTAACGATCAACGAAGTGGCCGACGGAAAGGTGCGGGCCGTTCCCTTCAGCTCGAAATATTTTCGCTTCCCCGATTTCCCGGCCGCGCAACTCGCCGGGGAGAAGGCGCTCGGCTTCGCCGGTTTTCGCATTCTCTATCCGCTCAATCGCCCGGGCCGTCTCGACGAGGTCATTTCATTTCTCGGCACGGACTATTTTCGAGCGCTCGGCAAGGGACAGGTTTACGGCATCTCGGCTCGCGGCGTTGCCGTCGATACGGGTGAAAACCTGACGGAAGAATTTCCCGCCTTTCGCGAATTCTGGCTTTGCCGCCCCGCGGCCGGCGCGCGCGAGATGGAATTCTTCGCCCTGCTCGATGGGCCGAGCGTGGCCGGCGCCTACCGATTTCTGATCACGCCAGGCGCCGACACGCAGGTGAAAGTCGAAGCGCACCTTTTCTTCCGTAAATCGGTCCAGGCGCTCGGGCTCGCACCACTGACGAGCATGTTCTGGCGCGGGGAGAACGACCCGGTTTTGCCTAACGATCGCCGGCCGGAGGTGCATGATTCCGATGGTCTCCTCATCGGCACGGACGACTGGCACCCACTCAACACCGTTAGCAAAGTGACGACGCAAGATTTTCCCCTAACGAGTGCGAAGAGCTTCGCCCTCCTTCAGCGCGATCGCGACCCGGCGCATTACCGCGATGCGGAGGCAAAATACTCCCGCCGACCGAGCGTGCGGGTGGAGCCGTTTGGCGACTGGGGCGCGGGCTCGATCCGGTTGCTCCAACTGCCGGCGACGAACGAATACAACGACAATGTCGTCGTTTTCTGGCAGCCGGAAAAGTTGCCGGGGACAGGCGAACAGCTGGACGTGAAATACCGACTCCATTGGTTTTCCCGCGAATCGAATAAACCATAAGCAGGTCGCGTCGGATAAAACTCAGGCATGAGTTATCCAACACATCTACCCGCGCGGTGGAGCGAAGCGCTTCGCCGCGCAGAGGCTTATTTCCGGACTTTGCGCGGCACCTTCGGCCCCGAGGAACGCCAGCTCGTCGCCTCCGCCATGATTTCGGCGCGCGGCCAAGTGCGACTCAATCCGGAAGAGCACCCGGTCACGCTGGTGATGGAAGCGCTCTTCGGTTTCCTGCCCGACTCTGGAACGCTGGCGATGACGCCGCCGATCGAGCGCACAACGATGCTGCCGGAGCCGATGGAATTTCCAGTGCACGATTGGCTGCGCCGGATCTTTCGGCGGGCCGCCTGATTCGTGGCCATGAGCAACTTTCACAGCCCCGCGGCTGAGCGCACGCTCGGCTATTCCGAAGTCGCCGCCGGCTGGACGACCCACGCCGTCGCGGAAGACAAACACGAGCGCCGGTGGGCCTTTATGCTCCTGATCGGTTTGCTCACGTTCATCGCGACGGCGTTCGAAGCGAGTCTGCTCGGGGCGGAGGGATGGTCGCCGATCAATCTCGCTCTGCTCGTGTTGTTCACTCTGCTCTTCACCCATGTCGCGATCGGGTTTTGTCAGGCCTTCTTCGGCTTTCTTGTCGCGATCGATCGACCGGATTGTAGGGCGGGCGCTCCGCCTGCCCAGTGTGGTTCAGCCGCCCACTTTGAAACTGGGCAGGCGGAGCGCCCGCCCTACAATCCGGCTGAGTTCACGACCCTGCCGGTGAGCGCAATCGTCGTTCCGATCTATCACGAAGAGGTTGACGCGGTCTATGCGCGGCTGCGGGTGATGCACGATGCCCTCGAGTCGTTAGGCGCGATCGAGCGTTTTCAATTTTTTGTCCTGAGCGATTCCACCGATCGGCGAAAAGGCGCTGGCGGAAGAAGCAGGCCTGGGCACGTTTCGTGGCCGAGACTGGGAGCGCCGGGCGCGTTTTTTATCGCCGGCGCAAGCTTCCTCTCAATCGCAAGAGCGGCAACATCGCGGATTTTTGCCGGCGCTGGGGGAGCCTGTATCGCTATATGATTTGCCTCGACGCCGACAGTTTGATGAGCGCGGACACCCTCGTCGAACTCGTTAGGCGGATGGAGCGCAATCATCGCATCGGGATTCTCCAGACCGTTCCGCAGGCGATCAACGGCCGCACGATTTGGAGCCGGTTGCAGCAATTCTCCATGGCGCTTTACGGTCCGATCTTCGCCGCCGGGGCTAACTTCTGGCAGCAGGAGGAGAGTAACTTCTGGGGGCACAACGCGATCATCCGGCTGGCGCCTTTCATCCAACACTGCGCGCTCCCCGAGCTGCCGGGACGGAGCGCGGTCGGGCGGCGGCCGATGAGCCACGATTTCGTCGAAGCCGCTCTGATGCGCCGGGCCGGCTACGAAGTGCATCTGGCCGACGACCTCGGCGGCAGCTACGAAGAGACGCCACCCACCGTGGTCGAGCACCTGAAGCGCGACCGCCGCTGGTGCCAGGGCAATCTGCAACATTGGCCACTCGCGCTCGCCCGCGGTTTTAAGCCGGTCACGCGCTTTCATTTTCTCCACGGCATTTTTTCCTTCGTCGCTTCGCCACTGCTCGTGGTCGTGCTGCTGCTCGGCTTCGTGAAAAACTTGGGAGCGGCTCCGCTGAGCGACGGGATCTTTGCCGATGCGGCGCGGGCCCAGACCGCGCTTGTCCTCTTCGCTTTCACCATGCTCCTCTTGTTGCTCCCGAAATTTCTCGCGCTTGGTCTCGCGCTTTGGAGCGGACGCGCGCGGGAATTTGGCGGGGTCGGGAAAATGATCGGCAGCGCTTTTCTGGAAATAATCTGCTCGGCTTTAATCGCGCCGGTCTTCCTCTACTTCCATGCGAAATTCGTTCTCTTCAGCCTGCTCGGGAAAAAAGTGGAATGGCACGCGCAGCAACGCGATTGCGAGGAAGGCGCGGCCTGGAGCGAAGCGCGCGAGGTGTTTGGCCTAACGACCCTGATCGGCATCTTCGTCAGCGTCCTCACCGGGTGGCTTACGCCAGGTTATTTTCTCTGGCTTCTCCCGATCGTGCTCGGGTGGCTCCTGGCCATTCCGTTGACCGCTCTTCTCGGCGATCAGCATGTGGGAGCCTTCGCCCGGCGCGCTGGACTTTGCCTCGTGCCTAACGAGCTCCATCCCTCAGCCGAAGTGAGCGCGCTTGCGCAGGCCAGTCGACGCGAGGTGCGGCGAGACGCAAATCTCCACCTCGCGGGAATTCTCGATCCGAGGATCCATTGTTCGCTTCCGGGCGCGAATGATGAGGCCGATCTGCATCGCCGGGCTTGGGCCACGCCAGCCGCACAACTTCCGGTAGCGTGGCGACGAGCCCTCGCCCAAGTGACGCCGGGTCGTGCGGCGACTCCCCGGAGTTGAGCCTTGGAGCGCGGTGCTCCGTCATAGTGAGAGGCAGACACGCGCCGACGGAGCGGCGCGCTCCATTCGCCTCTCCGATGAGTGAATTAGAATCGCTTCAGCAGCCCGAGACTTACTCCTGCGGAATCGACCCCGTAGTTGTGATCCGCCAGGAAGAAGTTCGACAAGTGTTGGTCGACCGCGCTGATGGTAACGGTCCATTTCGGGTTAAGGTCGTAGCGCAGACCGGCACTCAAAACGTAGGTAAAAGTAAGATCCTGCTGCTGGGTGTAGATCCGGCCGTCCGCATCGGTCGCGCCAGGTCCACCGCGCAATTCGATGTACGGCACCAGCCGGGCCCGCGGCTGGACGAAATCATAGTGCAGTCCGAGGGCTAAGGCCGGCGAAATACGTTTCCGGTCCAGAGAGGATCGCGGTCCCGACGATCGAGACGCTGCTCTGCAGACTTCCACGCAACAGCCAAGGGCCGCCTACACCCGTCAGTCGATAGCGCGCACTTAAGATTTGCGTGGCAAAGTTATAATTGATCGGGTTGATCTGCCGACCCGCGTAATGAATGAACCAACGCGTGGGAAAGCGGACGACTTGAAACGAGTAAGTGGATTCGAGACCGAATTCCCAGCTCCCGCGACGATAGATATCGTTTTCCGGTGCCTCCCTGGCAGCCGGAGATCGATAAGCGTCTTGCCCCAGGGTTGAGTCTCCGCCCGCCAGACAAATCGCGCCCACCAAGGCCCAGACCAGCGGGTGGCCCGGCGCGATTCGTCGGAAAAAAAACATGCGGCGGCGAGGCTATCCAGATTCCCTCTAGGAACAAGTCCTAATCTGGACGGAGGGTGAGCTGCCGCCCGAGCAATCAAGCCCTGGCCGGAGCTCTCCGCCATCCGAGGAGACGGGCAGGCAGGAGAAGCAGGCTGCTGATCGTCGCCAGCAGGGCGCGAAAGAGCACGCCGACGAGGCGAAACGGCAACAGGAAAAACCAGACGATCGGGAAGAGGACCAAAGCGAGTAAAGCAGCGGGCCAGCAAAGGACGAAGAGAATACACCAACCAACAAAAAGGATCAGAGTCTTCACCCGTTTACCTTTTCATCGGACCGCGACCTGTCAACGATTCTCCGAATTTGTCGGTTCTTTTGCCGAATAAATCTTTTCGCCAACAGAGTCACTCCGGCAAAAAGCGCGTCCAGCGATTCCGCGACTTAGCTCCGGCATGAAGCGTCTCCGCCGAAACGGAAGGGCGCGAGTTAGAAGTACCGGGATACCAGTCCCAAGCGCGGCGATCATCGGTAACTTTCTTGAACGCAAGCATGCGAACGGATGCTTTGGAGAAAACTCTGTTCACCAAGGCGGGATTGGCAATTTGTTTCCTTCTCGGGGAAGGCAAGACGCGAAGTGCTGTTTTCGCCAACCGCTGCTTAAGTGAGATGGAGGCGGGCGCACTCACGGCGCCGAAAACCTCATAGCAGGGATACGAAGAGAGGTAATCGGTCGCGCGCCAGACAGGCTCGATATTGACATCATCGATAAGCAGGTAGCCGCCGCCTCTAAGAAGGCGCGTGGCGTAGAAGCAGTCGAGAAGGGTGTGGTCAAAGGTGTGCCATCCATCGATGAAGATGAGATCGATCGATGATTCGCCCCTACTGAGTAACTCGGGCAAAGCTAACTCTGACGGTTTGCAATGAGCTTAATAAAGTCAAAGCCACCCTGACTCCAGGTTTCTGATTCCGACGCAGTCCGCAGACAATCACGTAGGCACATCCAACTTCCAGCGATCGGGAAATGGTGGAGTCCTGGCAAATGATGTCGTGCGGAGCAATTCGCCTTCGGCGCGGATCGACTTCGGAGTGAGGTTCAATTTCCGCGCCGATTTTACCAATGACTTCGCGCGTCTCGTAGATGTTCTGAAGTTGGAGGCTCACAGTGCGAGGTTTTGCGCGTGACGGAAAGGAGGGATCAGTCAATGCATGTGATGGGCGCTTCCGTGCGCCTGCGCCATTGCGGCCTTCCACGGAGTGGGGAACATGACGGGTCGGATTGTGCGAAAGGCTTTTCAGTCATCTCGCGCCCTGACAAGCCTGAAATGCAGGAACTGACAGCCAGGTTCGCCTACATGCCGAGGCCAGGTGGGAGACCCATGCCTCCGGTGATCTTCGACATTTCGCCGCTGGCCATTTCCTTGCCCTGGGTGATGGCTTGTTGCACGCCGCTCAGGATCATGTCTTCGAGGATCTCGACGTCTTCAGGGTCGACGACGGTTTTGTCGATCTTGATGGAAACGACGTCGCCGGCGCCGTTCGCTACGACTTTCACTTTGCCGCCGCCTGCGCTCACCTCGACCGTTTTCTCCTCGAGCTCGGCCTGCGTTTTGGCCATCTGCTCCTGCATCTTCTGCGCTTGTTTCATTAACTTGTTCAGGTTCATAGGATCAGGTGCTGACGGATTTGATTTCGCCTTTGAATATCTCGAGGGCTTCTTTGATTAAGGGATCGTTTTTGAAGGTTTCAACGGACTCGCCAGGCTTGGGTCGGGACGGGGCGGTCTCGCTGGCTGACGGCGTTTCGGGCAAGTGCTCTTCGACGCTGAGCTTTACTTTCCAATCGGTCCCGGTGAGTTCTTTAAGTAAGCCGTCGAGGAAGCTGCGATTGGTCGGGCGAGAGAGGGATTCCATCACGGTCTTGCGATCAGGTGCGAAGCCCAGGAGGAAGTTGTGGCCCTCGGTGCCAAGGAAATGCGCGGCGTCGATCCAGGTTTTGATTAAAGGGCGGCGGGCATAGACGAGCTGGACCGCTTGGGGCCAGATCGTGGCGATGTCGGCGGGGGCGGCGGGCTTTTTTTCCGGAGCGGGCGGGGGAGTTCCATCACGAGCGAGCACGATCGCGAGAAGGAGCGGAAGCAGGATTAGGAGAAGGAGCAGGAGGGTTGCCGGCGCGGAGGGCGGTAAGGTTGTCGATGACTTCGGTGAGAGTGACCTGGCCTAACGTTTGAATGGCTTTGATGACCGCGACTTCGAAGTGCAGCTTCTTGTTAGGCGCCCACTTCATTCGGCCTTCCGCAGCGGCGAATTGCTCGATCAGGTCGAGGAGCCGGTCGGTCTCGATCAAGGCGGCTTCCGCGCCTAACGAGGACTGGATTTCGGGCGCAGCTTCGTCGGCGAGCGCGTCCGGTTTCACTTTGAAAACGAGCAGGTCGCGCAGATGCGCGATCAGGTCGCTCATGAACTTCATCATCTCCTTGCCGGCGGCGGCTTGCTCGTCGAGCAGGCCGAGGGCGGCGGCGGTCTCGCCGCGCAGGATCTTTTCGCTGAAGGCGGCGATGGTTTGCTCGGCGGTGAAGCCGAAGACGCTGAGGACGTCGGCTTCGGCGATGTTTGTCCCGCAAAAGGCGACGAGCTGGTCCAGCATCGACTCGGCATCGCGCAGGCCGCCATCGGCGCCGCGCGCGATGGCGTGAGCGGCGGCCGGATCGAGTTTCACCTTCTCGTTCTGGGCGATGAATTGCAGGTGTTTCGCGATCAGGTTGGCCGGGATGCGGTGGAGATCGAAACGCTGGCAACGGCTCAGGATGGTCGGAAGGACCTTCTGCGGCTCGGTCGTGGCGAAGATGAATTTTACGTGCTCGGGCGGTTCCTCGAGGGTCTTGAGGAGGGCGTTGAAAGCCTGCGGACTGAGCATGTGCACTTCGTCGATGATGTAGATTTTGTAACGGCCTTTCGCGGGCGCGTAGCGGACGTTGTCGCGCAGCTCGCGCACCTGCTCGACCCCGTTATTGCTCGCGCCGTCGATCTCGAGAACGTCGAGGCTGTTTCCCCCCGTGATTTCCTTGCAGCTGTCACATTCCCCGCACGGGGTAATTGTCGGGCCGTGGATGCAGTTGAGCGCTTTTGCGAGAATGCGCGCGATGGAGGTTTTGCCGATCCCGCGCGGGCCGACGAAAAGGTAGGCGTGCGCCAGCCGGTTCTGCTCGACGGCGTTCTTAAGCGTGCGCGTGACGTGCTCCTGCCCGACGAGATCGTCGAAGGTCTGCGGTCGATACTTTCTCGCGAAAACCTGGTAGCTCACGCGTGCAATCTAGTGCGCGGAAGGTGAGGCGAAAACAGAAATTGGAAAGAGAGACAGGATTAACCGGATGGACGGGATTCTTGGGAAGCCGTTGCGGCGCGCCTCGCTTTTCATCCTGTAGAATCCTGTTAATCCTGTCCGATGTCCGACACGCTGACGGTCCATTTCCTCGCGCAGGACGAGCAATCGGCCGCGAGCGTGATGGCTTACCTAACGAACTTCATCGCGGCCGCGCGCGAGTCGCTCGACTTCGCGCTGTACGATATGCGGCTGAGCGCGCCCTTGAAAGAATCGTTAGGCGCGGCCTTGCGCGAGCGCGCCGCGGCCGGGGTGCGGATCCGGTTTTGCTACGATGGCGACAAGCCCGTTAACCCGAATCTCGCGGCCGGTCAGGATCCCGCGCCACCCGGGACCGGTGAGATGGTGCAGGGGCTCGGCTACCCCTGGCGAAGGATCGCGGGGCAGAAGTTGATGCACGACAAATTCATCGTGTGCGATCGCCGCGCGGTCTGGACTGGGTCGACCAATCTCACCGACGACGCATTCAGCATCATGGAGAACAACATCGTGGAGCTCGAATCGCCGACGCTCGCCGACTCCTATGCGCGCGATTTCGAGCAGCTCTGGGAGAAATCGAATTTCGAGGATACGGGCGACATTGGCACGGCGCCGGTGCGACTTGTTTTCGCGGGAGAGTCAGCCAGCGCGCAGGTTTTGTTCTCACCTGGTCGCGGGCTCGCGATCGACAGCGAGATCGCGCGTCGCGTGCGTTCGGCGCGGCGGCGAGTGCGCATCTGCAGCCTGTTGATTAATTCCGGCACCTTGATCGGGGCGCTCGGCGAGCTCCTCCGCGCGGGTCGAGTCGCAGTCGATGGCGTCTTCGATCGCACCCAGATGGAGGACGTTTACCGGCAATGGGAAACGGTGCCGTCGAATCGCTGGAAAATTCCCGCGCTCCACGATGTCATAGCGCGGGCGGGATTGATTGGAAAAATTTCCACGCCTTACACCCCGACCGGCCGGCACGATTTCATGCACAACAAAATCCTCTTGGTCGACGACACGGTGATCACCGGCTCTTATAATTTCTCGCGCAGCGCGCAGGCGAACGCGGAGAACATTCTCTTCGTCGAAAGTGTCGCGCTGGCCGAGCGTTACAGTAGTTACATTGATCACCTCCGGCAGAAATATCGGCCCTTAGCCTAACGACTTTATGAGAAACCTTTCGCTCGCTTCGGTTCTTCTCTTCACCATGGCCGCGGCGGCGATCGCGCGCGAGCCGCAGACTTCGCCGCCGCCGACGGAGGTCGTTAGGGCGCGCGATCTCGGGGTGCCGTTCGACGGCACGCCGGGCAAGCTGAATGCGATCACCGATGTCGCGGGCGTGGAGGTCGGGTTCACGACGCTGATCAGCGGCGAGGGAAAACTGGAGATCGGCAAAGGTCCGGTACGCACCGGGGTGACGGCGATCATTCCGCGCGGCCATAGCTCCCTCGACGATCCGGTTTACGCGGGAACATTTTCGCTGAACGGAAACGGCGAGATGACCGGCACGGCGTGGGTGGAAGAGAGCGGTTTTCTCGAGGGGCCAATCGTCCTGACGAATACGCACAGTGTCGGCGTGGCACGCGATGCGGTGATCGCGTGGCGGATCAAACACGGCAATCCGGACAAGACCGGTTATTGGTGGAGCCTGCCGGTCGTGGCCGAGACCTGGGACGGCTGGCTGAACGACATCAACGGTTTCCACGTGAAGCCGGAGGACGTTGCGCACGCGCTCGATACCGCGAAGACCGGACCGGTCGCGGAGGGAAGCGTGGGCGGCGGCACGGGGATGATTTGTTATGAATTCAAAGGCGGCACCGGCACCGCGTCGCGCTTGCTCGGCGAAAAGGCAGGCGGCTACACCGTCGGCGTGCTCGTCCAGGCAAATTGCGGCCGACGGCCGCAACTCATGATCGCGGGTGTGCCGGTAGGGAAAGAAATTCCGGGGTCGGTTTATCCGAAAGAAACCGGCTCGATCATCATCGCCGTGGGCACGGATGCGCCGCTCCTGCCCGGTCAATTAAAACGCCTCGCGCGCCGCGCCAGTCTCGGTCTCGCCCGGACCGGCGCCGTTTCTGGCAATGGCTCGGGCGATTTGTTCATTGCCTTCTCCACTGCCAATCCGGGCGCAGCTAATCCCGAGCAACCGACCCACTCGGTGCTAACCGTGCCTAACGACCGTCTCGACCCGCTCTTCGAGGCCACGGTGCAAGCTGTCGAAGAAGCGATCGTCAACGCCCTCATTGACAATCACGACATGACTGGTCGCGACGATCACAAGGTCGAGGCCTTGCCGCACGAGCGGGTGCGGCAGTTGTTGAAAAAATACAACCGACTAGCCAGGTAAGGACCGGAGATTTCACTGGCCCCAAGGTCCTCTACGCGCACGTTAGGCGATGTCGGAGGAAGAACCGCGAGATCCCGCGCAGCCGGAAGGCGCGCCTTCGACAAATCCAGGCTCCTCTTCTTCTTCTCCCCGGCGCCAATCTCTGACCCCCGAATTGCGGCGTTTCCTCAATACTCCGCGCGCTCCGCACCCGGAGGACGCGCCCGCTTCGAAAACGCCCGCGCCCCCAAGAGAGGCCAACCCCAAACCCGCGAAGGAATCCTTGCCGAGCCCGCGGATGGAGACGAGGCCGGCGCCGCCTTCCCCACCGAAGTCCTCGAAAGATGGGCCGCCAGAAAAAGAGCCCGCCCGCGGCGCTCCTGCATCCGTTAGGCGGGAGCAGAAGGATTCGCGGATGATCGAGATGCAGCATGCGATCATTGTGATCGGCGCGCTCCTCCTGATCGGACTGACCTTCTATGTCGGGACCAAGTATAGTTACATCAAGTATCTGATTGCGAACCGACACAAGCCCACCCTGACCGAGAATGAGGTCGATCATTTTCCTGGGATCGCTTCGGAGGACTTGATCAGGCAGGCGATCCTTGCGCAGAAAGAGGGGCGTTGGCAGGAAGCGGCCGAGCGTTTCATGGCCGCGAAACGAAAGGACCTCGGTTACCGCGGGATTCTCTATCGTGTCGGCGGCATTCTCTATGATCACCACGATTACGTCGCGGCGGACAAAGCCTTCGAGCGCTCAATTTCCTTCGGTGAGAATACCGACCACTCGAACTTTTACCGAGGCTTGATCGCGATTCGCCGGCACGATCTGGCGGCCGCAGAGCAGTTCTTCGAGGCGGCGGCGGCGGCGGCGCCGTTCGTGGCCGATTATCAGTATTACTGCGGCGAAGCGCTCCGGATGGATTTGAAGCCGAAACCAGCGATCCCTTATTACGAACAAGCTGCGCTCCTGGCCCGGACGGACCACGACACCACGGTGGCGCGATTCAAGGTCCGGATGGCGCGGATCGAAGCGGTCGAAGGAACCACGGTCGCGGACGAGCTGGCGAAGAAATCCGCCGCGGGGCCGTTGTCGGTCGATTGGCTGATCACGAAGGCCGCTTTGGAATTGCGGGCGGGGCACATCGGTGCGGCCCGCAGCGCCATCGCGCAAGCGCGGGAAGGGAAATCACCCGGACTCTTCGCGTCGTGCGTGAGGGATTTCTATTTCAAGGATGCCGCCGGGAAATATCCCGAGTTAGCGGATGTCTTACACCTCGATCTCGACCTGCAGATTCCCTTTCCTAACTAGGAAAGGGCGGCGCGGTTAGGCCATCCGACGCCGACGTCGACGCGAGATCAGAGCCAGCGCAGTAATGCCTAACCCGAGATAGGCGAGGGACGAAGGCTCCGGAATAACCGCGATAGTCGGCGCAATCTGGAAATCAATTTGCTGGATGGTTAGGTCGAGCGTTCCAGGCGTAGGCGCCAGCAGGGTGGTGGAGTTATTCGTTAACGCTGCCGGAGAGTCGAACCAGGTCACCCATTACCCCAGGAGGGTTGTGCAACACTTCCGCCTGAATGTCGTTAGCCGTAAAGACGCCACCGGGCGTAAAACTGGGAGCTGAGGTGATGTTAAGGGTGCCCGCGGAGACTTCAATCGTGCCCAAAAGGACGACCGCGGCGGTGGCTGCAAGGAACGTGAGAGGCTTCATACGTGATCGTCGCGGAGACTGCAGAAGAGCGCCTTCGAAGCCCGGCTTATTTTCCGCGTTTCGCAGAAACAATCAGCCACACCGTGGACAAACAAAGCCCTGGCTAGCCCAGGACGAGCTTCCGGCAGTAAAACGCCTCAGCGTATTGCGCCGAACATTCGACGCCGCGCAACCGCATAAGAGCGAGGAAGGTGTCCTCCGAAAACCAGTGCTTGTTTGCCTGAGTCTGGAAATAGCGGCAGATATGCGCGGCTTTTTTTTCAGCTACTTCCTTATCAATCGGCACGAAGATATTAGGGCGGCCCAAGTCACCGTCGTATTTCGGAATCTCGTATTCCAAAATCAGATGGTCTCGAAAAGTGTTCCAGGCAAGGTCGAAAAGAAGTCGATGATCCTGATGGCGATCGTCGCGATAGTGAGTAAAGACGATATCGGGCAGAAAAGACATCTTAAGAGTCTCGAAACAGTCTTTTACTTCCGCTCCTTGATAGGGAAGAAAACTCCCCCGGAAGTTCTTCACCGTGACTTTCTGCTTCACTTTTTGCAGCATCGCCTTGGCGCTGCGTCGTGCTTCCTGAGCTCTTTTTCCCTCTGCGGTAAAAACGCCCCATCGTATCTCCAGGTCAGGCCGCGCCTCGATCCATTTCAGCAAAGTCCCGCCGCAGCCGATCTCGATGTCATCCGCATGCGCCCCGAGACAAAGGATTTTCTTCGCTGACTTGGGAAGGTTAAAGCCAAGCATGGCAGATTTACTGCGCATCCCAAACTCGCCAGGGAGCGCTGCCGCTGGCGTGCAGGTCTTCGAGGTGTTGCTTCTCCTTAAAGGTGTCCATGCAAGCCCAGAAGCCTCCGTAGGGATAAGTGACAAGCTGCTTTTCTTCGATAAGACGGCGGAACGGTTCTTCCACCAGTTCTTCGCCTTCGTTGATGTAATTAAACAGCTCCTTTCGGAAAACGAAAAAACCACCGTTGATCATGTTACCCGAACTTGCGATGTGAGTGATCCCGTTGACGACGCCATCCGGCCCCGCCGAGACGGTGTGGAAGCTGGCGCTAGGCGTAACTCCCAGAAAACAGGCGGTTTTTTTCTTGGCCAGGAAGTAGTCGATCAAATTAGGTAACTGCAGGTCCGTCAGGCCATCAACGTAGTTGGCCAGAAAGACTTCCTCGTTTTCGACAAACCTCTTCACTCGCAAAAGACGCTGGCCGACATTGGAAGCTTGCCCGGTGTCGACAAAAGTAATGCGCCAATCTTCGATATCCTTGCGGAGAAGCTCTACTTTTTTTCCTCCGTCCGAGAGGACGAAATCATTCGAGACACACTCATCATAATCAAGAAAAGACTGTTTGATAATATCCGCGCCGTAACCCAGACAAAGGATGAAGTCATTGTGTCCATAGTGCGCGTAATACTTCATCAAATGCCAAAGAAGCGGGCGATAGCCGATCACGGCCATCGGTTTCGGCACCGGTTGCGGCCCTTCCCGCAAGCGCATTCCCTGGCCGCCACAGAAAAGAACGACTTTCATTGCACGGAAATTCCAGGACAGCCCCTATTCATAAACCTTCACCTCCGGAATTGGCACGACAAACTTGCCACCCCACTCCCGAATGAAAGCGTTTTGCTGCATGATTTCATCCTTCAAGTTCCAGGGCAGAATGAAAAGAAAATCCGGCCTGGTCTCGCGGATTTTCTCCGGCGGATGGATGGGAATGCGGCAACCAGGAGTAAATTTTCCCTGCTTGTACGGATTGCGGTCAACCGTGTAATCCAAAAAATCGGAACGGATGCCGCAATAGTTGAGCAAAGTGTTTCCTTTGCCGGGCGCGCCGTAACCGGCGATTGTCTTGCCGCGGCCCTTGGCGTCGATCAGGAACCGCAGGATGGCGCGTTTCGTGGTCTCGACCTTTTCACCGAAGGCCTCGTAACGCTCCAGCTTGTCAATGCCCCAGGCAGATTCCCTCTTCTTCAGTTCAACTGCTGCCTGCGACGATTGCTTCGAGTCATCCTCCGCGTGACATGCGTAGATGCGCAGCGAACCCCCGTGGGTCGAAAGCTCTTCCACGTCAAAGAGCGTGAGGCCGTGCGAGCTGAAAATTTCCTCCACGGTGGTAAAAGAAAGATAGGAAAAGTGCTCGTGATAGATGGTGTCGAACTGATTCTCCTCAATCAGCCTGACGAGGTGCGGAAACTCCATCGTGACGACGCCTCGCGGCTTCAGGAGAATCTTCATTCCGGCAACGAAATCGTTGATGTCGGGAACATGTGCGAGAACGTTGTTTCCTAGAAGCAGATCGGCTTTCCGATCCTTCGGCGGCAAGGCGATTTGCCAAGCTCAATGCCAAAGAACTCAGTCACCTCGGAATACCCTTTTCGATCGCGGTCTGGGCAACATTCTTTGCCGGCTCAATTCCAAGGACCGGGACGTTTCGCTCTAGAAAATATTGTAAGAGATAGCCATCGTTGCTCGCCAGCTCGACGACGAGGGAGTTGCTCGTTGAGGCGCAATCGTGCCGGAAATGGTTTCCACATAGGTGCGTGCGTGGTCGAGCCAGGAATCCGAGTAGGAGGAGAAAGTAGGCATACTCTTCGAAAATGGCTTTTGCTGAAACGTGTTCGGGCAATTGCACGAGGAAGCACTTCTCACAGACAAAGGAAGTGCAGAGGGTAAAGCGTTTCTGGGTTGGCCAGCTGCTCACGGCGATATAGGATTCACACAAAGGCGAGAGACCCAGGTCGACAAAGGTGCGCTGTAAAGTTTCATGGCAATAGCGACAGCGATAAAGCAATTTCCATGACTCAGATGGCAAAAGCGGACGGACGCCGACTGAGCGACGGCGCTGGTTGGTGCGCAACTCGGGCACCTGTTGCGCGACCGCCTTGCCAATTTCCAGCGATGCCGTTGCAGCGGGGGAAGGCGCATTACAAACGTGGATGGAGTTCGCTCCGGAGAGGAGAAGAAAATCGTTTACCAACGTACCGTCCGGCTTTAATGCTTGCGCCCGAACTCCCGATTTGGTGGGGACCAAGTCGCGCTCCGTTACTTCCGGAATGAGATCGCTGCAGATCTCTGATGAAGGCTTTCTTGCTCAGCGATCGATGCACTTCCGCCAAGCCTTCTCGATAATGCTTTCGGGCGAGATTCCAAAGCCCGGGATAGGTCAGCATTTCGAACAAATCTGCAAAGTCCAACATCGGTCTTACGATAACCTTCTCTTTGCAATGCCAGCACGGCATTTGGTCCAGCATGAACCGAGCCGTCGATCATTTTCGTGAAGTGCACGCCGAGGAACGGAAAAGAGGGATTGGGCACAGGATAGATAAGAGATTTCACTAGGTGACGTTTTTCCGGAACTAGCTCGTAATATTCACCGCGGAAGGGCACGATCTGCTCCTCCAAGCGAAAGTCCCGCCCGCCTCGCGATCCGATCACTTTGCAGACCGCCGCAGTTGATCAGGAATCGCGTTTCGATCTCGTCGCTCGTCGTCTCGAGACTGTGACCTTCCGTAGTCGCGATCAATTCTCTTACCTCCGTACCGGTTTTGATCTTCGCCGCCATCGCTCTCGAATCAGCTCGGCATATTTAGCGCAGACTGCTCGAAGTCGACGATCGCGGTTGACGCGAACCCTGAGTCCCTGCAGGCATCGAACATGTGGCTCGATCTCCCGCACCTCCTCCGCGCTCAGCTGCATCACCTCAAGTTCGTTCTCCAACCCTCGGTGGTAAAGATTGTCCAGGAGAGGTAATTGCTTTCTCGTCTGTTGCGACGATAACCTTTCCGCAAACCTCATGCGCGATGCCGTGCTCTCTTGCAGAACTCGATCATCGACCGATTTCCTTCCCGGGCGAAACGCGCCTTCAGGCTGCCTGGGCGTGTAATAAATGCCGGAGTGAATAACTCCACTATTGCGACCGGTCTGATGAGCGGCCAGCTCCGTCTCCTTCTCCAGGACGACGATTCGAAGGCCGGCTGACTTTGTCCCAAGATGCATCGCCACACTCAGGCCGACGATACCGCCGCCAATAATCGCGCAGTCGACTTTCATTGAACGGAAAGAAGATCCGTCGCTGCCAGTGCTTCGCGGCCGCCTTTGATCACCTCGAATGGCAGATTGGGCGCGTTCGGCAATGTCCAAGAAGCGAGTGACTGCTCCGTCCGACTAGGTTCAATACCCAGAGAAGCGCCATTTCGTGTGCCCGCGTCGATCTGGCCCGGCGTTTAATCCTTCGTAGAGACCGCGCTTGCCCAGCTGCGGCTCACCCTTCGGCTTCTTGTTAAGGTAGATGCGGTTGTGCTCGAGGATGATCGATCACCGCCATGACACTTGGCCAATGAGTCTGCAAGTGCCTCGGGGCGGACAAATTCAGGGTTATCGGCCGAAGTATGATACTCGGGAAATGTTCCGTGGACGGATCTCATCAGGCACCCACCGGCAGATTGAATCCCGGTGAGCAATATTGGCGTTCATCGTAGCCGTAGGGAGAAAAATCAAGCACCTGATGAGGATCGCCGGAGGTGTTGGAGCACATGGGTGAAAGCTCGATCGATCTCGGCATCTCCGCGCCGACTCCGTTTGTAGGTGATATTCCCGGCATCACCTACACAGGTAAGAACCAGTCCGTGCCGAATATATGGGGTGATCGCTTCGTTCCGGGCGAGCCAGGTTATAGCACCTATGCTTCCGGGAACAAAGAGAAAGCGATATGAGTAACGACGCGGCGATGTAGCCAGGAGTTTGGCGATCTCGACGGCAAGGGCAATGCCGGATAGATTATCGTCGGCCAGCGAAGGATGACATACATGACAGGAGATCAGCATCTCCTCTTTCTGTTCGCCCTCGAGCAAATACTCACCATAAGTCAGATGGCCGTCGGTCAGCGTAG
Source organism: uncultured Verrucomicrobiae bacterium (assembly GCA_963792775.1). Classification (GTDB taxonomy): domain Bacteria; phylum Verrucomicrobiota; class Verrucomicrobiia; order Chthoniobacterales; family UBA10450; genus Palsa-1392. The sequence goes on from CAWBXU010000006.1 coordinate 217,603, forward strand.
AGTCGATGCTGACATCATAAGATTCGCCGCCCCGAAATTGGGCAAGTTGGTTCTCACTCAGGCAAAAACCCCAGGTTTCCTTGTAATAGGAAGTGCGATAGGGAACCCATTCAGGATGACCCGGCACGGTAAAAAGTGGCCCTGTAACTGCGCGAGATTCATCTGGCGACGGACCGGAACGCTGTAGTTCACCACGTGCAGATTCAGTTTCTGAAAATCGACCAGGCGTTCGCCGGCGGAATTCTTGATCCAGGCGTCGCGAATGTTCCATTCACGCGGCACGGTCCAATCCAGAACCTGCGTGCCGGTCGCGACCTCATGGATCTCGATCGGAATGTGCTCCTGCAGAATCCGCAGGGTCTCGCGAACGCCGTCCCCGGTAATACTGCGACAGATGGGATAGAGTCGCTGCGATGAGCGCCTGCATGGTCTGAGTGGATTCCTGCATTTAGGAGAATGGCGGCCAGGCCAGATCCTGCTCTGATATCACCTCGATCGGCCGAGGCCAGGGGATTCCAAAGGCGGGGTCATCGTAGCGGAATCCGGCGGCTACTCCGGGCTGATGAAACTCACTCATCTGATAGGCAATCTCCGTATCATCCATGAGGGTTTGAAAACCATGAGCGAAGGATTCGGGGACATAAAGCGCACGCCGGTTCTGAGCAGTCAGTTCAACGCCGAAGTGCTGTCTGTAAGTCGCCGACTCCGGACGTAGATCTGCGATCACATCATGAATGGCTCCGCGAAGGCAGCGGACCAACTTGACTTCACTGGCAGGCTCCTTTTGCAGATGCATGCCGCGCAATGTCCCGGCCGCGAGATTATATGAGAGGTTGCACTGCACGATGTTTGGATTGAGACCGTGTTCTTCAAATTCTCGCCGACAAAACGTTCGGGCGAAAAAGCCGCGCGCATCCTGGCGCGGTTCGAGATCAATGATAAACGCACCCGGCAACGGTGTTTCAGTAAAGATCACGGCGCGGCCTGGCTCCCGTTCTTCCAAAAGAAGTTCTGATCGATCTGTTTGGTTCGGAGCAGGTGCTCAAGCTGCATCAGACGGGTGAAGCCAGGGGCTTTGAATGTCTCGCTCGTCATGTCGATCTGCTCAAAGACAGCGCGAAGTTGCTCGGCACCGCGGCGGACATCCCATTCACAGCGAAAGTCCGGTAACTGGTCCTTAATCTTATCAAAGGAGACGCGGTAGCTGCGATTGTCCGCGCCTTGGTTTCCGAAACTTAGTTGGCAGCCGGGAAAGACGTCGGCGACGACTTCCGCGACTTCTTTGATGGTGTAATTATGAGCGGTATCGCCCACGTTATAAATCTGATTGTGAATGGTCTGTCGCGGCGCCGCCAAAATGCAGGTGATCGCCTGGGCAATATCGAGCGCGTGAACCAGCGGTCGCCACGGCGTCCCATCACTCACTAATTTTATTTCTTTGCTCGTCCAGGCGAGCCCAGCCAGGTTGTTAAGGACGATATCAAAGCGCATCCGGGGCGAAGCTCCGTAGGCGGTTGCATTACGCATAAAGGTCGGGGAGAAGCTATCGTCGGCCATGGACTGGAGGTCGCGTTCCACCAAAGTCTTGCAGATAGCGTAGGCTGTCTGCGGGCTTACCGATGACTCTTCGGTGACGTAGTTCTCATCCGCAAACCCATAGACACTGCAGGAGGACATGTAGACGAATCTTTCGACTCCCGCTTCTTTGGCGAGGGTGGCGAGACGGACCGATCCTTGATGGTTAATCTGATAAGTAATGTCCGGCGCCAATGCGCCGGTCGGGTCATTCGAAAGCTCGGCCATGTGCACAATGGCCTCAACGCCGATGAGGTCTTCGAGTGTTATGTGTCGGATATCTTTGTTGAGCGTACGCGGAGTGAGTGGTGCGCCATTGTAGAGCCAGCCCGACTTGTAAAAGCCGGTGTCGACGGCGATCAGGTCGTGACCTTGTGTCATGAGGGTGGGCGCGAGGAGCGAGCCGAGATAGCCTTCAGTTCCTGTGACGAGTATCTTCATGAGTTTACGGTTTGACCCAATCCTTTGCTGCCCGAAAGACCCGGTATGTCGGCGATCCTATTGGCGTCGGCAAGTTGGCGCAAAGGTATTGCAGACCGCACTTGACGGCATGCTCTGTTTCTTCGGCCCATCGTTTGCCTCGTGCCCGCAGTCCATTGGAGGCTGCTGGAGAGTGCGGTTCGGAGTCGATCGGCGCGTGGCGCGGGTAATAGGGGCTGCGCAGGAATCGTCGTGCTCGATCGCGTTCCCCACGCTGCAAACAGCGGCTGACGGCATTCATCATGAGAGGACCCAGCAGCCTACGTTTGTAAGGTTCGACCGGAGGGGGCGCGTCCATCGGCAAGAGGTATTCGACCAGCCGCTCGCTGCAGAGGCCGGACAAGGACGAGGAGGAGCCAGATGCGTGCACACGATATTCCGACAGGTAATCCGGGAGAAAGGCAAAGGAGCCGCCTTCTCTGGCCAGCCGGATAAAGTATTCCGCATCCGGCGTGTCCAGATCCTCATGAAACCGGAGACGCCGCATGTCGTCCGTGCGCATCACGGCGGCGGAGATCGCGACCGTCTGTCGCCAGGCGGCGACCTGCGCGCTACCCAGCACACCGGTGGGCAGTGTGTCGCGTCCATAACGCCGCGTTTGTTCGCGGCTTTCGGCCTCGAGACGAATCCCGCGGCTGTCGATCAGATAGTGGTTACAAAAAACCAGGCGCACGCCGGGTTTCATCTCTTCCATCAACCGGCTGGCAAATTCCGGCAGGAGCCGATCGTCGTCCCCGAGCGCGACGAGATATTCGCCGCGAGCGGCATCGGCCAGGGCGTTGAAATTGCCCGGCATGCCGAGGTTGCGCGGGTTACGGCGATAAGTAAGGCGGGGATCATCGATCAATTCCTGCTCCCAGCCTTGGGTCGCGTCGGTCGTGCCATTGTCGCCGATCACGACCTCGATGTTCGGATAGGTCTGATCGAGGGCGGAGATCACCGCCTCCTTGAGGTAGGCCGGGCGATTGAAAGTCGGGATGACGATACTTAGCAGAGGTGACATGACTGTCGAAATCTAATCCAATACCGGGAGCAGATTGAAGGCCAGTCAATTATAGGTCCTCGCCGGAAGAGGAGTTCGCGGCCTGTTGCTCTCCCGGAAAAGCGAGCGCAGCGCGGTCGCGCAAGTTCCATCGGGAGCTGAATTTATGCGAACGACGTAAGGCCCGGTTTTTGCGCATCTTTTTTCGAAATTCCCTTGACACAAATATGACTGCGTCGGCAAAACGAATGCAGGTCGCAGGGATTTTCGCCATGGATTTCGCGATTAATTCTACCTGGTCTCTACGCTGGACGGGTCTTCCCGCCCGCGCTCTTCCCCTGCGCCCGAAGCCTTTCGCGGTTCATCCAATCCATTCATCTCTCTTATGCCAACCCTAACGACTTATCCCGGCGTTTACCTCGAAGAAATTCCGAGCGGCGTCCACACCATCACCGGCGTCGCCACCTCCATCACCGCTTTCGTCGGCCGCGCCATCCGAGGCCCCGTCGACAGCGACGACGAATCCCCGGTCACGATCAACAGCTACGGCGATTTCGAGCGCATTTTCGGTGGCCTTTGGGGGGAGAGCGCGCTGGGTTTTGCCGTCCGCGATTTTTATCTTAATGGCGGCAGCCAGGCGCTCATCGTTCGTCTTTTCCATTCGAAGGGCGGCACGAATGACTTTGCCAGCCTGACTTCCGATTCGCTCAACCTCATCGCCGCCCAGCCCGGCGCATGGGCAAATTCGTTGCGGGTGCGGATTGATTACAACACCCGGCCATTGCCTGATAATTCGCCCGACCCGGACACCTTTAATCTCACCGTGCGCGACGGCGAGACTGGGCAGATCGAGGTGCTGCGCAATGTCTCGGTCGTGGCGGGCAATCTCCGCCTCGTCGATAAAGTTCTCGAAAACGAATCCAAGCTTGCGCGAGTAAACGGCGCTCTGCCGAACGCTCGCCCCGCCGCACACCCCGATCCACAACCGGGCGAAGATGTCTGGGGCGATAACGCGACGCCGACCAACTCCAAAGTGGGAGCGGGCCAGGAAGCTTCCGATGGCGATCCTACTCGACGAAGCCGATTTCGACGGCGTTGGGAAAGGAAGGAAACAAAGAGGGCTTGTACGCGCTCGCCAAAGCCGACCTGTTCAACTTGCTTTGCCTTCCCGGTTACAAAGACAGCGGTACCGGTCTCGATGTCGATGCGGGTTTGATCACCAACGCCGCAACCTTTTGCGAAGCGCGTCGCGCCTTCCTGTTACTCGACCCGCCGAGTGCCTGGACCGACAAAGACAAGGCCAAGACCGGTTTCGCCGCAGGAATCGGCACGACGAGCAAGAACGCCGCCATCTTTTTCCCGCGCCTGCGCCAACTCAACCCGACGCACGACAACCAAAAGGAAGACTTCGTCCCATGCGGCGCAGTCGCCGGCGTGATGGCGCGGACCGATGCGCAGCGCGGCGTCTGGAAAGCGCCGGCCGGATTGGAAGCCACGCTCGTCGGCGTGCCGGAGTTGAGCGTCGGATTGACCGATGCCGGAAAACGGCGAACTGAATCCGTTAGGCATCAACTGCCTCCGCGCGATGCCCGCGAGCGGCCGCGTCGTCTGGGGCGCGCGAACTTTGCAGGGTGACGACCGGCTCGCTTCGGAATGGAAATACATTCCGGTCCGCCGGATGGCGCTCTTCCTCGAAGAAAGCCTCTATCGTGGCACGCAATGGGTCGTGTTCGAGCCTAACGACGAACCGCTTTGGGCGCAGATTCGCCTCAACCTCGGCGCCTTCATGCAAAGCCTCTTCCGCCAGGGCGCCTTCCAGGGCAAAACCCCGAAGGAAGCCTACCTCGTGAAATGCGACAGCGAGACGACCACGCAGGACGACATCAACCGCGGCGTGGTCAATATCCTCGTCGGCTTCGCTCCGCTCAAGCCGGCCGAATTTGTCATCATCAAAATCCAGCAGCTCGCCGGACAAATCGAAACCTAATCCCAGCCTAACGAATAACCGGAGGACCAAATCATGGCTCAATTCAGCGTTAATCCATCGCGGTTCGATCCCTACAAGAACTTCAAGTTTCGGGTGAAATGGGATGGCCGCTACGTCGCGGGCATGTGCAAGGTCGGTTCGCTCAAACGCATCACCGAAGTCGTCAAACACCGCGAAGGCGGCGACCCGAGCAGCAGCCGAAAGTCGCCTGGCCGGACCGAATTCGACGCCATCATGCTCGAGCGCGGCGTCACCCACGACACCGAGTTTGAGAAATGGGCCAACAAGGTCTGGAACTTCGGCTCCGGACTCGGGGCCGAAGTTTCGCTCAAGGATTTCCGCAAGGACATCATCATCGATGTCTATAACGAGGCCGGGCAGCTCGCCATCAGCTACAAGGTGTTTCGCTCCTGGGTTTCGGAATTCCAGGCCCTCTCCGACCTCGATGCCAACGCCAACGCCGTCGCGATCCAGCACATCAAGCTGGAGAACGAAGGATGGGAGCGCGACTACGCCGTCCTCGAACCGAGTGAACCGAGCTTTGTTGAACCGGCCTGAAGCTGCCTCGTTGCTTTTCGTTAGGCGCTTTCGGTCATGGAACTGCCGATGCAATCTCTCTCGCCCGGGAAAATCCTGGCTCTCTGGGAAACAGGCCGGCCGCAGCATGCACTCGATCGCGCCCTAACGATTCTGGCCGCTGCCACACTCGGCACGACGCGTGATGCTCTCGCGGACCTGAGCATCGGCGAACGCGACGCGCGCCTCCTCGAGCTTCGAGCCCTCGTCTTCGGTCCGCGCGCCGAAGGATTCGCCGAATGTCCCCAGTGCACTGAACGGGTCGAATTCCCGCTCGACACTGCGGCCTTCAGCGCCGCCCGGAGGAACGGGTTCCGCTCGTTCAGTTTCTGCACGATTCGTCCCCTGACGAGCCGCGACCTGGCTGAGATCGTCGCCGCGCCGGACGCCGCCTCGGCCCTTAATCTTCTCCTCGAACGCTGCGGGAGATTGGCTCGCCTAACGAGTCAGTCGAGACGTTCGGGCGCGGCACTGCTCGAGGCCGATCCGCAGGCGGAAATTCTCCTGCACCTGGCCTGTCCCGCCTGCACTCATGAGTGGGAGCTGCATTTCGACATCGGGGAGTTTTTCTGGCAGGAAATTTCCGTGCACGCGCAGCGGCTCCTGCGCGAGATCGACGCGCTCGCGCGCGCTTACGGCTGGACGGAGCGCGAAATTCTCAATCTCTCGGCGCAGCGGCGGCAAACTTATCTGGAGGTGCTCGCGGCATGAGCCATTTCCTCGAGCCGGCTGATCGAGCGCGCTCGCGGCACCGCGCCACGAGTCGAGCCGATCGTCGCCTCGCGCTTCGCGCCGACCCCAATTTTGGAAATCGCGACCGAAGTGGAGGCGGCGCCCCCGATCCGGCAGGAGCCGCCGCTGCCGCAAGCGCCGGAGATTCCCAGCGAACCGTTCGTTATGCGAGAAGAAGTCCCTGCCGCGCCACTAGAAAAAGAAGTCGTCGAGCGGGTCGTGCAAACCGCACCGGAGACATTACTCGTCCCTTTGCCGAGGCCGACCGAACGTCTGCCGCAAGTTCAAGAGTCGACTCGCGGAAATGAGTCCCTGGGGAGGGACGTGCTTCCGCGCGTCCAGCACCGCGATCCGAAGGGCCCGCCTAAGCCTTCCAGGCATCTGCGACCCGCCGTTCCTTCACTCCTCGCTGCCGAAACCGCACACAGGATGTCGGAGGAGAACGGTTCCGGCGAACGTCCGATTGTTCGCGTCACTATCGGACGGATCGAGGTGCGCGCGGAAACGCCGCTCGCCACATCCCGGAAATCGCCGCCGCGGTCCGAACCGAAACTAACGCTCGACGCTTATCTCAAGCAGCGAAAGGAGGGGAGACGATGAGCAACGCGCTCGCCATCGCCGGGGTCAGCGCCGTGCTCAAGGATTTGCTCAATAACGGGTTGATCGATCACGACATCAGCGGCGCGGTGGGCGGCCCCGTGACGGTGAGCGTGCTGGCACCCGATCGCGTGAAGACGGGCGACGACGAGAAAGCGCAGCTCAATCTTTTTCTCTACCAGGTTTCGCCCAACATCGGCTGGAACAATGTCGGATTTCCCTCGCGCGATCCGCAGGGTGCCCGGCTCACAAATCGACCGCTCGCGCTCGATCTCCATTATCTCCTGACCGCCTACGGGAAGAAGGATTTCGACGCCGAGATTTTGCTCGGCTACGCCATGCAGTTGCTGCACGAGACGCCGGTGCTGGCGCGCGAGGCCATCCGCACCGCACTCGGGCCAGGCGCCGGTGGGCCGCCGGTGACCGATTCGCTCCTCCCACCCGGGCCGCTCGCCGCTTCCGATCTTGCCGACCAAGTCGAGCTGATCAAAATATCGCCGCAAAACATGAACAGCGAAGAGCTCTCCAAGCTCTGGAGCGCGCTGCAGGCGCATTACCGGCCGACCGCGGCCTACCAGATTTCTGTGGTCTTGATCGAAAGCAAAAAATCGACCAAGACGGCGCTTCCGGTGCGGAGCCGAAACGTCTACGCGCTTCCCTTCGAGCAGCCGTTCATCGAAGAAGTCGGCTCCGATGCCCCGAGCGACGCCGATCCGCGCATTACTCTCGGCAGCACTCTGGTTTTGACCGGACGGAACCTGGAGGGGGAAGTTACACTCGTTAGGCTGGGAGATCTGGAATTGCCGCCACCTCCGCTGACGATTGGCGCGAGCGAAATCAGTTTTTCGCTGGCCCCGCTCACCTCGCTACGCGCAGGAGTGCAGACCGTGCAGGTCGTGCACCAGCTTCTCATGGGGACGCCGGAAACGGTTCACCGCGGCTTCGAATCGAACGCCGCGGTCTTCATGTTGCAGCCCACGATCACGGCCGCGATCGGCAACCTCAGCAGTCAGGTCGTCGATGGCGTGACGATTTTCGCCGCCACCGTCACGATCCATTTTCTTCCGCCGGTCGGCCGCGATCAGCGCGTCATTTTTCTGCTCAACGAATTCAACGCGCCTAACGACCGGCCGCCGCACGCCTACAGCTTTCCCGCGCCGGCCAACAACGGCATCGCGAATGACGCCGTCCTCGAGACCGAGACGATTGCCTTTGCCGTGACCGGACTGATCGGCGGCGATTACCTCGTCCGCGCGCAGGTCGACGGCGCGCAGAGTTTGCTCGGTCCCGCCGCGGGGCAATACAACACACCGAAGATCACGGTCGCATGAGTGAAACAACCTGGCAGGACGAGAATCAGCGTTCGTTAGTCGCGGCGCTGGCGAGAGTGCGCCGGGCCTTGGAGCGAGACAAGCGATCGCAGGAGGCGGAGTCGGCTGATGCCGCGGCGGTAAATTCGGCTATTCGGAATGTCGAAGCGGCCTTCGGGCTTTCGCCCTTCGAGCGCGATCTCCTTCTGCTCTGCGCCGGGATGGAACTCGATTCCGTTTTTCCTCGGCTCTGCGCCACCGCCCAGGGAGATCCAGGGAAAGCCTATCCCACCTTTGGCCTCGCCCTCGCGGTCCTGCCAGAACCGCATTGGAGTGCTCTGCTCCCGACGGCGCCGCTGCGCTACTGGCGATTGCTCGAATTCAATGCGGGCGACTCGATCGGCAACTGCGCCGCTGCGCATCGACGAGCGAATTCTCCATCATCTCACCGGTCTTTCCTACCTCGACGAACGGCTTCATGGACTTTTGCGGCCGCTCTCTGCCCAGGGCCTTTTGCCACCGTCGCACGCCGCTATCGCGCGACGTCTCGCCGAGCTTTGGCGCGCCCCGGCGCCGCCTTTGATTGAACTTTTCGGCGAAGACGATGCCGCTAAAAACGCCATCGCCGCGAGCGTGAGCGCGGCGCTGGGACTCCCCCTGCACGTCCTCCCGATGGCCGAGATCCCGCTTCCCACCGGTGAGCGCGAATCGTTCATTCGGCTTTGGGAACGCGAGACAATTCTCGGGAGCGGCGCGCTCCTCATCGATTGCTGCGCGGAAAACGAAAGCGCGGAAAGCAGCCACGCTCTTCTTAGTCTCGTTAGGCGGATGCGCGGGCCGCTCGCGCTCGCCGTCCGCGAACCCCGAAATGACATCGCCCAGCCCACCGTCAAGCTGGAGGTGCACCGGCCGGTGGTTGTCGAACAAAAGGCAATCTGGCGAGAAGCGATCGAGCCTCTCGTGCCGGAGCTGAACGGCGAGATCGATCGACTGACGGCGCAGTTCAGTTTTGGCCGGGAGAGCATCATCGTCGCCGGGGAGCAGTTGCGGGAGCGCTCGCGCGAGGAGGATGAGCGTGAAAGCGCGGCACAGCTCTGGGATATCTGCCGCCACCAGGCGCGTCGCGGCCTGGAAAACCTCGCGCAACGAATCGATCCCGTTGCCAACTGGGAGGACCTCGTTCTGCCCGAGCCGCAGCGGCGGACGTTACGCGAAATAGCTTCGCACGTGCGCCAGCGCATGGTGGTTTACGAGAGCTGGGGATTTTCCACAAAAGGCGCACGCGGGCTCGGCATCAGCGCCCTCTTCGCGGGGGAGAGCGGCACCGGGAAGACAATGGCCGCCGAGGTGTTGGCGAACGAATTGCAGCTCGATCTTTACCGGATCGATCTTTCTTCGGTCGTGAGCAAATACATCGGCGAGACGGAGAAAAATTTGCGCCGCGTTTTCGACGCCGCCGAGCAGGGGGGTGCCATCCTGCTTTTCGACGAGGCGGACGCGCTTTTCGGCAAACGGAGCGAAGTGAAGGACAGCCACGACCGTTATGCCAATATCGAAGTGAGCTACCTCCTCCAGCGGATGGAAGCTTATCGCGGCCTCGCAATTCTCACGACTAACCGGCGCGAGGCGCTCGATCCCGCGTTCCTCCGTCGCCTTCGTTTCGTGGTGCGTTTTCCTTTCCCCGACGCGGCGCAACGGGCGGAAATCTGGAGAAAAATTTTCCCCGCCAACACGCCAACCGAGCAGCTCGACCTGACGAAACTCTCCCGCCTCGACGTCGCCGGCGGCAACATCCGCAACGTCGCCCTCAACGCCGCCTTCCTCGCCGCCGACGCGAGTGAGCCGGTGCGGATGAGTCATCTCCTGCGCGCCGCCCGGACGGAGTACGACAAGCTGGAGAAACCGCTGACCGAGGCGGAAATCGGAGGCTGGAGATGAATCCGCGGGAGATTGAGGTGCATATCGAGGAGCTGGTTCTGCATGGTTTCGAACCCCAAGACCGTTATCCGGTGGCCGACGCGCTGGAAAGAGAGCTTCACGGGCTCCTCCGGCAGGAGGGCCTCCCGGCAGCGTGGGCCGGCAGCCCGGAAATGCTTTCCGCGGGAACAGTCCGCCTAACGAAGAGTCCCGCTGCGACGGGCAAGCAACTCGCCGCAGCCATTCACCGAGGAGCATGAAGGCGAGTCCGCTCATCTCGACAAAGCAATCGAACTCGCCAGGGAAGGCGGTTGCGAAAATACCTCCCAGCGTCAAAAGCGTCCTCCGTTCAACAGGTCAGCCGCTCGAGACGGTGACTCGACGTTTCATGGAGCCGCACGTTGGTCTGCACGCCTCCGGCACCGTGCCGGTTTCGCGAGCAGAGATCGGCGATCCGCGAGATCCATCGGAGCAGGAGGCCGAGCGAGTCGCCTCTAAGATTTCAGAAGCAAAGTCGAGCCGACCCGATTCAGGGCGGAGTTTCGATTTTGGCCGCGTCCGGATTCACACCGGCGCGGAGGCTGCTGAATCGGCCCGCGCAGTAAATGCCCGAGCCTACTCGGTTGGGAATCATGTGGTCTTCGGGGAGGGGCAGTTCGATCCGGCTCGCCCAATCGGGCAACGCCTCCTCGCGCACGAGTTGACTCATGTCGCGCAGACGGCTGGCGCAGGATCAATCGAGCACCTGCCGGTGTTGCGCCAGGTCGACTCCGATAGCGAAGAACGAAGACGGAGGGCGGTGCGTGCCTCCTTGGATTGGCTGGTCGTTCCGCCAATCGTGATGGATGACAATGCGCCCGCACTGATCGATTGGGCGCAAAAGGAGGCGATCGAATTCGAGGCGCCGGAGACGACCGACGAGAGGCGCCATTACCTCGCGCAAGGTTTGTTGAGAGTCCTCAAGGAACTCAAGGAATTTGAAAGCCGAGCGAAACGGGATCAGGACGGCGCCCTGCTCTACACAAACATCCTGACTGACTCCGCCGTTCCGTGGACCGGAGACCGGGCGCAGAGCCTTGATGCAGTAGAGCCATTCACGCCGGGAAATATTGCGGAATGGAGAACGGCCGCTCGACCTCCGCGACCAACCCGGCGGAAAGGCGGCAAGAAGGAAGCGGCTGCTCCCGCAAAACCGAGCCACGCCGCGGAACCGCCGCCAGCGAGCATGACCGCGACGAACATCAGTTTTTCCAAGCAGGCCGGGATGACGCTGAAGACCGAAGAAGGCCAGCGCATGATCATGCGTTTTGTCCTCGGCAGCACGCGCCAGGGTTATACCGCGGATCAGCTCGATTGGGTCGCCGGGCATCTTGGCCTGGAAAAACGGTGGGCCCCGCCGACCGGGGTGGATCTGGCAACCTGGCAAGAAACCTTCGAGGCCATCCCGCTGGGTGGAAAAATCACCCTGACGATCACGAAAAATTTCACCCTCGAGGTGGATGGTTTGCTGAGCGACGTGCCCAGTCGTCGCGCCTTTCAGCTCGAAGGATTTCGCAAGGGAGTGGTCGACGCCAAGGCCGGCCTTTATCTGGGGATCGGCACTTTCGCTGTCGGGACGCTGGCATTCGGGGGAGGGGCTCTTTTGGGAACGAGTCTAAGTGCCGGAGGGGCGCTTGGCGGCGGCAGCTTGCTAAGCGGTGGAGGGCTGCTGGGCGGCGGGGTCAGTCAATCGGCCAGCGCCGTAGGCAGCTATCTTTCCTTGAATGCACCCGCCCTTGCCGCCGATGCGTTCCTTTACGGCGGGGCGGTCACCAGCGGTGTGGCTCTGGGCCAGCATCTGTCGGATGTGCGGAGTCAGGGGGTTCATTGGCACGATATCCCTCGGCTCGGCGAGGATCTGCTTCCGCTCGCCAGCGGCTATGCCGAGTCTACTTCGTTCCGTCTCCCAAGATCGGGTGGTGGCGACGGTGGAGAGGAACCGCCTGGCGACGGAGGAGGAGGAGGGATCCCGACGGGCCGACAGACGATCAGAAGCTCGCCACCGCCAATGCCGGATAATCCCACCGCGATTCCCAAATCATCCGGCACACCCACGCTCAGAAGTTCCCCACCGCCTATACCGGACAATCCCACTGCGGTCGCAACGCCATCCGGTACGCCCACGATGAGGAGTTCCCCGCCGCCGTCGCCTTCTGCAGACGGTCCCAGCCCGAGCGGGCCCCGGCCAGCGACAGACGTAGACATCATCAAGGCTAATGTGGCCTCGCCGAGTTCGGTGCAACCGCAGGATCCGGATTCCCATCAAGCGGACTGGGCCGCCCGCGGTGGTTTGCGAACGGCCCCTCCCGCGTATCACGACAGCGACGGAAGCGTTCGTGTCAGCACCGATCATCCGCTCCTCAGGCCAGCAACGACGGCTGGGATCCCGTCGATTTCTGGAGGAGGAACCAGACGCGGTCCGCATGTTTTTACATTGAACACCAGCGGTGGTCCTGTCCCGCCCGTTTCTGCGGCGCCAGTCGTGCAGCCCGCTCCGGCCGTCGCCCCTCCTGCGGTGGATTCGTTAGCGCAAACCGGTGCCGGCCCTCCTGTGGTTGATCCATTGGCACAAACCGGTGCCGGTCCCGCCGCCGCCCCTGCGGTGGATCCGTTGGCGCAAACCGGTGCCGGTCCCGCCGCCCCTCCTGTGGTTGATCCGTTGGCACAAACCGGTGCCGGTCCCGCCGCCCGCCCTGCGGTTGATCCGTTAGCGCAAACCGGCGCCGGCCCCGCGCCCCCACCAGTTGCGCGTCCGGGTGTGGCTACTGGCGGCTCGCAGCCGCTGCCAACGGGGGACGAAGAAGGGCCCCAGGCGATCAGCGCCCAAGGCGTCCAAACAATTCGAAATTTACCTCCACGCGTTCCGGTGCCGGGCGCTCGGTTCCGAAGAGGCGCAGGTAACAACGTTAACTACAGCGTCGACCACGATGCTCACGAGCTGGCCTGGCAGCGACTGGGCGGAAGGCCCGGTTCGCCGCCAGCATTCATTTTCAGTGGCCAGGTTTATCTCGACCCGTCGCGCTGGCCGCCAGCACAGTAAATAATGAGCACCTTTCCCAACTCACCGAGACTTCTGAAGGGTGGGATCGTTCTCCTCGATCCTGAAACGGCGGCGGTCCAGCGCATCATTTCGCTCCAATACAATCCCGATACCCTCACCCGCTCGCTCCAGATCCAGGGGGTGAACATCGATGGCGGCGGTGATCGCTCGGAAATCTTGCGGCTCAAAGGGCCGCCCATCGAAACGATCAAACTCGAGGCGGAGATCGACGCGACCGATCAGCTCGAGTTTCCGGATCAGAACGCGAACGCGGTCGAGGTCGGCATTCATCCGCAGCTCGCGGCGCTCGAGGCGATCGTTTATCCGACGAGCCAGCAGCTGCAATCGAACAACGCGCTCGAAAAATCGGGCACGCTCGAGATCATTCCGATGCAATCCGCGCTCACGCTTTTTATCTGGAGCAAGAACCGCATTATCCCGGTGCGCCTGACGGATTTCAGCATCACCGAGGAAGCGTTCGATCCCGCGCTCAATCCGATCCGGGCCAAGGTCAGCCTCGGGATGCGCGTCCTGAGCGTGAACGACGTCGGCTTCGAGGCCAAGGCCGGGAGTCTTTACATGATTTATCAACAGCAAAAGGAGCGGCTCGCCGGCCTCGCGCCGAACGGGTCCTTCGCCAACTTCGGGATCAAGGGAATTTCATGAGGAAAACTCCGAATATCGAAGATCGACGATCCGGACAAATTCGAGGCTCGCAGCTCGGATTTCCGAAACCTGCCGCGCGCGTCCGAAGCCGTGTCGGCTATTCGGACTTCGAATGCTGCGATCTGCCTGCCGAATGGGCGAGATGCGAATTCCGGATTTCGTCAAGCCATGAACGACCAACTCCAGGCCCTTCTCCAGCAAACCGGCCTAACGACTCCGGCGTTTCCGCCGAACAGCCGTTACAACAAAACACCGCTCGCCAGCCTAACGATGCCAGACGGGACCGAAGTGGCCTACCTGAAGCGCCGCTTCGTTCCGCCGCCGGAAAATTTCGCCCTCCTCCAGGAGCACACCGTCACCGAAGGCGAACGCCTCGATCACATCGCGGCCAAATATCTCGGCGATCCCGAGCAGTTCTGGCGGCTCTGCGACGCCAACGGCGCGATTCGCCCTAACGAACTCCTCGAGCCGATCGGGCGCACCATTCGCATCACCCTGCCGGAAAACATTCCCGGACCGCAGCATGAATAACGGCTTCCATCTCACCCTCATGATCGGACCGGTCGTACCGCTCCCGGTCTCGCAAGAGGTCCTCGACGCGCTCACCTCGGTGACCATCACGACCAACAGTGAGAGCGGCAGCGGTTTTCAGCTCGAATTCACCTTGAGCAACCGCTCGCCCCTGCAAACCATTTTTCTCCTCGCCGGGGGCGCTTCCATTCCGCTCGTTAGGGTGGTCATCATCGTCACGGTCGGCGGCCGCGCCGAGGTCCTGATGGACGGCGTCATGACCAACCACGAGACCCGGCCTGGCGCCGACGCGTCACATTCCGTCCTCACCATCACGGGCGAAGATTTGAGCCGGGCAATGGATTACATCGACTTTAGTGGCACGCCGTTTCCCGCCATGCCGCCCGAGGCGCGCGTCCTTGTCATTCTGGCGAAGTACGCGGTTTTCGGAATTATGCCGCTCGTCATTCCGAGCGTCCTGATCGACCTCCCGATCCCGACCGATCGGATCCCGTTGCAGAAAGGGAAAGACCTTTGCTACATCCGGGCTCTGGCGGAGGAGGTCGGCTACGTTTTCTACGTCGAACCTGGGCCGGAGCCGGGCGAGAGCCTGGCCTACTGGGGCCCCGAAATCAAAGTCGGCATCCCGCAAAAAGCGCTCAGCATTAACATGGATTTCGCCACGAACATCGAAAGCGTGTCGTGCACCTTTCAATCGCAGGGCCGCGTCATGCCGATCGTCCGGGTCCAGATCCCGACGACGAAAACGTCGATCCCGATTCCGATCCCCGACATCACTCCGCTCAATCCGCCGCTCGGCCTCATCCCTTCCATCCCGTTGAACTTCGAGCGGGTCGATAACTCCGCGAAGTACTCGCCCGATCCGAGGGGCGATGATCGGCCTAACGAAAGCCGCCCGCTCCGCCGAATCGGTGACGGCGACCGGCAGCCTGAACGTCGCCCGCTACGGCGACGTCCTCAAAGCGCGGCGGCTCGTCGCGTTGCGCGGCGTGGGCGAGGCCTTCGACGGTCTCTACTACGTCAAGAGCGTGACGAGCAAGATCAAGCGCGGGGAATTCAAACAGGATTTCACCCTCAGCCGCAACGGCCTCGTCTCTACCCTTAGCCACGTCCCGGTATGAACGACAAACGAGACATTGGAACCTGCGACAAACTCTACTTCGGCAAACACCGCGGCACCGTGGTCAATAATATCGACCCGATGCAAATGGGCCGATTGCAGGCGATCGTGCCGGACGTCCTCGGCGACCTGCCCTCGAGCTGGGCAATGCCGGCGCTCTCCGTCGGTGGAATGCAAAATGGGATGTTCACCGTTCCGATCGTCGGCTCGGGCGTGTGGATCGAATTCGAGCAGGGCGATCCGGATTACCCGATCTGGGCCGGATGCTTCTTCGGCGGACGCGGCCGAGGTCACCGGTGGCCGAGCGCATCGTTCCGCCCGGCGTCCCTGGAATCACCTTCCAGACCCCGCTGCAAAGCGGCATCACGATCAGCGACGTGCCTGGGCCGACGGGCGGGATTTTGATCAAGGCGACCAGCGGCGCATCGATTGCGATCAACGACGTCGGCATCATGATTTCGAACGGCAAGGGCGCGATCATCAACATGCAAGGCAACACCGTCGACGTAGACGGAGGCGCCCGAACGATCATTGAACGATGCTGCGCGGACGGTGCTCTCATGCCATGGCTTCTCCGATTCGTCCACTTCGGTGCAACCGTGAATTGCTTCCACCGGGTCTGGCCCAGCCGACCGTGCCTTTTTCCGCGCGTACCCTCGTGAGCGGGCAAAATCGTCACTCTCGTCACGCCTTACGTCGTGGCCGGTTGCGCCCTCGCCAGCGGCCGCACTGCCGCCCTGCGTGACCGCGCAATGGGCCGCCGGCGCCACTCGCGTTCTTGCCAGCGGACTGCCCGTGATCATTCAGACTAGCCAGGCGGTCTGCGTGCCGACTGGTCAGGCTTGCGCATCGCGACCACTCAGCCCCGCGTCATGGCCACATGAAGATTGAACGTCGTCCCAACCTATGTTCGCGTCATGCCGATCCGCGACGCCGGAGCGCGTACTCAGGAGCGCTGGGCGAGTCCGGTTTCAAGCATGAACATCGATTTTCCCTATCACTTCGATAGCCGCGGCCGCACCGCCGAGGTCGACGGTGACGCGCACATTCGCGATCTGATCGAGCAGGTGCTTTTCACCGCGCCGGGCGAACGGGTGAATCGGCCCGACTTCGGCAGCGGACTTCTCCAGCTCGTCTTCGCGCCGAATAGCGACCAGCTGGCCGCCACCACTCAATATCTCGTGCAGGGTGCGCTCCAGCAGTACCTCGGCGATCTCATCCAGGTCGACGCCGTCGAGGTGGAAACGGAAGATTCCACCCTCCGCGTCACCGTCCGTTATCTCGTTAGGCGGACGCAGTCTCTGCAAACCGCGGAGTTCACCAAAGGAGCCGCGATGGTATGAGCGACTCCACCATGCCGCTCTATTTTTGTTGCGACGAACGCCGGCGCGACGAGGTCCGCGGAAGCGCACTTAACGGCATCGATTATCTCGAGGTCGTCGATCACGACGCGCCGCCGCCGAAGTCCAACCGGCAGCGTTTTCTTCGGGTTCATTTCATCAACGATATCGCCCTCAATTCGCTCGCGACCGCCAATGTCGCGATCAGCGGGGGCGAACGGATTCGCCCAATCGTCGTCCTCAACGCGACCATCGGGACGGGCGACGATACCGATGTCCTGACCGTCGAAGTCGAGGAGCCGGGCGATTTTTCCATCTACACTCTCTCGTTAGTCCAGGGGCCGCATGATCCGGCTCCGCCTAACGGGATCGATCCGCGCCTCGCCGCGGTGGATTTTTCCTTCAAGGTCGAGTGTCCCTCCGACTTCGATTGCGCGCCGAAACATCTCTGCCCGCCCGAGTCGCGTCCGCAGCCCGAGATCAATTATCTGGCCAAGGATTACGCAAGCTTGCGCAAGCTCATCCTCGATCGCATGGCGCTGCTTCTGCCCGATTGGCGGGAGCGCAATCCAGCCGATCTCGGCATCACTCTGGTCGAGTTGCTCGCTTACGTCGGCGATCAGCTCAGCTACCAGCAGGACGCGGTCGGCACCGAGGCCTATCTCGGCTCGGCGCGGAAGCGCGTCTCGCTTCGGCGTCATGCGCGGCTGGTCGATTATTTTGTGCACGAGGGCACGAACGCGCGCGTCTGGGTGCAACTAACGAGCAGCGCCGACCTCGTGGCGGTGCCGGCGCACACTCAGCTTCTCAGCCGGCTCGAGCGGACTCCGGTGCGCATCCCGCCGGCTTCGCAAATCCTCGACGACGCCCTCCGGCAGCATCCGGTTATTTTCGAAACGCTGCATGACATCACCCTTTTCACGACGCACGACAAGCTCTCGTTCTACACCTGGAGCGACCGCGAGTGCTGCCTCCCGAAAGGCGCCACCAGCGCCACCCTGCAAGGGCACCTGCCCGATTTGCCTAACGACGCCGTCCTCATTTTCGAGGAGCAGTACGGCCCGCTAACGGGGGAAACTGAGGACGCCGATCGCACCCGGCGCTGGGCCGTCCGCCTAACGAGCACGATCACTTTCGCGCCCGGCGGTGGGGCGCTGATCGACCCGCTGACCAATCAGCCGATCACCGAGATCGAGTGGATGGCGGAGGACGCGCTTCCTTTCTCCTTTTGCCTTTCCGGTTTTACTGCTGAGGATCACGGGAGCAAATTGGTCGAAGACCTGAGCGTGGCGCGCGGCAACATCGTCCTGGCCGATCACGGGCGCACCATCGTGAAGGAGTCGTTAGGCAAGGTCCCGGCCGGGCGGATCGTTCTGCCGCCGGTGGCCGGTGCGGACCGCTGCGATCGTCTGGCGCCGGTTTACGCGCGTCCGCGTTTTCGTCCGGCTTTGCAGGCGGCGCCGCTGACCCAGGCCTCGGTCTTCGACCCGGCCCAGCCGGCCTCGGCCAGCCTAACGATTGATCCGGAAGGAGCGTTGCCGGCCGTCTCCCTGCACAGCGAGTTGGGGACGGACAAGGTGGCTTGGAAAGCGAAGCGCGATCTTCTCGACAGCGCATCGGACGCGGCGGAATTCGTCGTCGAGAGCGAAAGCGACGGCACCGCTTACCTCCATTTTGGCGACGATGAGTATGGCCGCCAACCGGAGTCGAAAACGGAGTTCAGCGCGACTTATCGCGTCGGCAACGGCAGCGTCGGCAACATTGGCGCGGAAACGCTCGCGCACATCGTGACGAGCGATTCCGGCCTCGTCGAGGTGCGCAATCCGCTGCCGGCCGCCGGTGGCGTCGATCCCGAGACGATGGCGCAGATTCGACGGGATGCACCCGAGGCGTTTCGCACGCAGCTACGCGCCGTGACCGAAGCCGACTACGCGCAAAAAGCGGAGCTGAATCGCTCCATCCAGCGCGCCGCCGCGACCTTCCGCTGGACCGGGAGCTGGCACACCGTCTTCATCACGGTCGATCGTTTCGACGGGCTTCCCCTAACGAGTGATTTCGAAACCCAGCTCGAGCGCGAGATCGAGCCGTTCCGGATGGCCGGGCACGATCTCGAGGTCGATTCGCCGCGTTATGTCTCGCTCGAGATCGCGATGTTCGTTTGTGTGAAGTCGGATTACTTCCGGAGCGACGTGCGGGCGGCGTTGCTCGAAGTCTTCAGCAGCGGCACGCTGGCCGATGGGCGGAAAGGGCTCTTCCAGCCAGACTTTTTTACTTTCGGGCAAACGGTTTATCTGAGCGCGCTCTACGCCGCAGCCCAGGCCGTAGCCGGCGTCGCCTCGGTTCAGGTCACGACTTTCCAGCGCCAGGGTTTGCCGGAGACGAGCGGCCTAACGAATGGATTTCTGGCCATGAATCGTCTCGAGATCGCGCGCCTCGAAAACGATCCGAACTTTCCTGAGCACGGTCTTTTCATGGTCGACCTCGGAGGGGGGAGATAATGGCGGCGCCGCTGAACGATTGCGGTTGCTGCGAAGGGATCACGACCGTGATTCCAGAGCCGCTGGAAAATCGGCCGGGCCTCTTGGAAGTGAGTTACCGTATCGGCCGGCACGGCGATTTTCTGGAAAGCGCGCTCGCCGCCCTGTCCGATCCGCGCTTCCCCGCCCTTCGCAGCCTAACGACGCGCGATCCGGATGATTTCACGATCGCGCTCCTCGACGGCTGGGCCACGCTCGCCGACGTCTTCACGTTTTATCAGGAACGAATCGCGAATGAATTCTGGCTTCGCACCGCGAGCGAGCGCGACTCCATCCTGCGGCTCGCACAATTGATCGGTTATCGCCTCAAACCAGGCGTGGCCGCGCAAACGCCGCTTAGTTTTCTGCTCGACGAAACGCCGGGCGCTCCCGCCGAAGTCACGGTCGAAATCGGGACCAGAGTCCAAAGCGTTCCGGGCGCCAACGAAAAGCCCCAAACTTTCGAGACGATTGGGCCGCTCGATGCGCGGGTGGACTGGAACGCCTTGCAACCCGCCCTAACGACTCCGTCGATCATCGCTCCTGGCCTAACGAGCCTTTATCTTAAGGGCACGGCGACGAATCTGCATCCCGGCGACGCCATTCTCATCGTCGGCGATGAGCGCGCTCTCCATCCGCTCGATTATCCGGACAAGGAACGCTGGGACATGCGCCTGCTTCTGAGCGTCGCGCTGGATCCCAAGAACGACCGGACCTGCGTCACCTGGGAAAAAGGGCTCGGCCAGTCGCCGATTCTGCCCGCCGCGAGCAACGTGAAAGTTTACGCTCTCCGCCAACGGGCTGCGCTCTTCGGACATAATGCGCCCGATCCGACGCTTATCCCGGGTGCACCAATCGCCGAGAGCAGCCCTTTTCAGGTGAAGGCGCTTTCGAAAATCAAAATTAGTCTCCCGCCGATCATCAGCCTCATCGCGAAGGATTGGGCCGGCCTAACGACTCCGTCCGGCCACCTCGACCTGGACAATGCCTACCAAAAGATCGTGCCGGGGAGCTGGCTCAGCCTAACGAACAGCGCCGGCTACGTCGAGCTTTACAAGTGCAACACCGTCTCCTTCCCGTCGCGGGCCGACTTTGCCCTGAGTGCGAAGGTCACCCGCGTCGTGCCGGACACGACTGAGAATTTTCCTCTCTTCGGAATTCGCGACACGCTCGTGCACGCGCAGAGCGAGTTGCTCGAAATGACGAGTCCGCCGTTGCTCACTCCGGCGAGCGGTTCGATCGCGGCCAAACTGACGCGCGACGCCGACTTGCTCGCGCCGATCGAAGGAAGCGTGATCACGCTCGATCGGCTCATTTCGCCGCTCGAAGCCGGTCGGAAGATCATTCTGAGCGGAAAATTGGTTCGCGCGCGGGTCGTAGCGACCTCGCTCGTCCTCACTTCGGCCGACGGATTGCAGACCGCGAAACTGCTGCGCGGCGCTTCCCTCGTGGTGACAGGTTTGCCCAGTTTGTTGCCCGCGGGCCAGGCGAAATGGACTTTGCACACCGACGAAGGTTTTGCAGGCACAGTCACGACCAGCCTGAGCAATCTTAGCCTAACGATCGCACTGAAAGACGATCCCACGGTGAGCGAAGCGGCCGTCGTGCAGAGCTGCGCGGGCGAACCGACGACGCTCACGCTGACCAGCCCGCTGAGCCATTTGTTCGATCGCGCCACCGTCACGATCGCGGCCAATGTCGCAGATGCGACGCACGGTGAGAGCGTGAGCGAAGTGCTCGGCGGCGGCGACGCCTCGCAACCGAATCAGAAGTTTAAGCTCAAGCAAACCCCACTCACCTATGTGCGCTCAAGCTCGCCGGGTGGCGCGGCATCTTCGCTCCAGATCCGGGTGAACGATTTGCTTTGGCACGAGGTCCCGACCCTTTTCGAGCGCGATCCACGAGAGCGCATTTTCACGACGGAAGCGGCGGACGACGGTGCAGTCACGGTTCGATTTGGCGATGGAATTCATGGGGCGCGACCTGCTTCGGGTTCGCAGAACATCAAGGCAAGCTATCGTCGCGGAATCGGTCTCGACGGACTCGTTAGGGCGAATCAGCTCACCACCCTGTTGACCCGCCCGCCCGGCTTGAAATCGGCGATCAATCCGCTCGCGGCGGAAGGCGCGGACGAACCGGAATCCTTCGCCAATGCGCAGCAGAACGCGCCGCTCACCGTTCTCACGCTCGATCGCGTGGTCTCGCTCGAGGATTACGAAAATTTTACTCGCGCCTACGCCGGTTTCGCCAAGGCGCTGGCCACCTGGACATGGGACGGGCGGACGCGCGGCGTTTTTCTTTCCGTCGCCGGCCCGAATGGCGCCGCTATCTCGAGCACGCTCGCCCAGGAGCTGATCGATGCGATCCATCAATCGGGCGACCCGTTTGTGCCGGTGCAAGTCGCCTCCTACGAGGAGGCGCTCTTCCGTTTGTCTGGTCAGATCCTGGTCGATGCCGATTACGAAACCGAAAAGGTGTTGAGCGCGGTGGCCGACGCGTTGCGCGCGGCTTTCTCTTTTGAAGCAAGAAGCTTTGGGCAGCCGGTCGTGCTCAGCGAAGTCATCGCACTGATGCAGGCGGTGGCCGGTGTTGTCGCGGTCAATCTCAAGACCCTCCATCGGACCGGTGCAGCCGCGACTCTGGAGATGCGACTCGAAGCGGAACTGCCTAACGGCGGCGATCCGTCATCGTTAGGCGCAGCGGAATTGCTCACGCTCGATCCGGCCCCGCTCGACCTGGAGGTCATGCCATGAGCTACGACCCGGATAAGCTCTACAACCTGCTGCCTGCGATCCACCGCATTCGCGACGCCGAACAAGGGGAGCCGCTCCGGCAGTTGCTCACGCTCGTCACCGAGCAGGTCGGCATTCTCGAGGAGGATCTCGAACAACTTTACGACAACCAGTTCATCGAGACCTGCGCGCCGTGGGTCTTGCCTTACATCGGCGATCTCATCGGCTATCGGCCGTTGCATCCGACCGGATTGGACCAGGTCACGCCGCGGGCGGAAGTCGCGCACACGATCGGCTATCGCCGGCGCAAAGGCACAGCCTGCGTCCTCGAACAGCTGGCCCGCGATGTTACCGGGATCGTTCGCGATGGGAACCGCTGGAATGCGCGCGCGGTCGAATTTTTCCAGCTCCTCGCCACCACGCAGTTCATGAATCATGTGCGCCTAACGAATTGCTACGCGCCGGATTTGCGGGCGTGGGAGCCGCTTGAGCGCCTCGGGACAGCCTTCGAAACGAGCGCCCACACCGTCGATGTGCGGCACGTCAGTCGCGGCGGAAGGGAGATACAACATCCCGAACATCGGCATTTTCTTTTGGCGGTTGAACGCCTTCCCGTTACACGGTTCGCCGGCTGTCGGGCTCGATGCGCGGCGTTGTCTTTTTAGTCCGTTAGGCGCGAACACTCCGCTTTTTAACAATCCGCAGACGGAAGATTCCATTTCGCATCTGGCCGAACCGATCAACGTGCCCGAGCCGATCAGCCGACGCGTTCTCGATGCCGCGCTCGCTTCCTATTACGGGCCCGACCTGAGTCTCTTCATTGAAGGCGTGGCGATAAACGACATCGCGGTTTGCAATCTCTCCGACACCGACGCGAGCGGGACGACCTGGGCACACACCCCGCCGGTCAATGTCGCGGTTGCGATCGATCCGGTTCTCGGGCGGATCGCCTTTCGCGATCCGCAATCGGCGCCGCCGATGGTGCATTTTCATTACGGCTTCAGCGCGGCGATGGGCGGAGGAGAATATCCGCGCGCCCGCACCTTCGACGCCGAGCTCGGACCGGTCGACACACTCGCTTCGCCCGGCCCATTGCAAGCGGCGCTCGACGCGCGGAATGGAGGCGGGGTGGTCGAGGTGAGCGATAGCGGACGTTTCGAAGAAACGCCGGCGATTGCGCTGGCAGCCGGCGCGCTTTTCGAGCTCCGCGCCGCCGACAAACATCGCCCGACGATTGTCACGCCAGGCCTGATCGACATCACCGGAGGATCCGATGCGGAAGTAACCCTGAACGGATTGCTCGTCAGCGGAAACGGCCTGCGCATCCTGAGCGCGCTGGGCGACGCCTTGCGCAAAGTGCGCCTGGTTCATTGCACGCTCGTCCCCGGGTTGTCGTTAGGCGTAGATGGCGCGCCGCTTTCGCCTAACGAATCCTCGCTCGTGATCGAACAAACCGGCAACCCGATCGAGATCGAGATCGATCATTGCATTCTCGGCCCGATCCGCGCGCCGATAAACGCCACCGTGCTCATTCGCGACAGCATCGTCGACGCGAACAACGATCTCGCCGTGGCTTACGCGGCGCTCGATGGAGTCGCCGCGGGCGGGACGCTCTCGATCATCGACAGCACCATCATCGGCACGGTCCATACCCAACTCCTCAAGCTCGCTTCGAACAGCATCTTCTTCTCCCGGACCGAAGACGACTCCGCGCCGGTTCGTTCGGAACGGCAGCAGACCGGCTGCGTCCGTTTTTCCTGGCTCCCACTCAACTCGCGCGTGCCGCGGCGCTATCGTTGCCAGCCCGATCTCGAGATTGCGGAGGAGGTGGATGCGGCGATCAAAAAATCGAGCACCCACACGATCAGTGCTTCCGCGCGGGAGGCGATCACCGATGCCGTGGTCGTTAGGCTGGTGCCGGCTTTCACCTCCTTGCGCTACGCCGACCCCGGTTATTGCCAGCTTCGCCAGTCCGTCCCCGAGCAAATCCGCACCGGGGCCGACGACGAGGCGGAGATGGGCGCGTTTCACGATCTTTTCCAGCCGCAGCGCGAGAGCAACGTGCGCACGCGGCTCGACGAATACCTCCGCTTCGGCCTCGAAGCCGGAATTTTTTACCAAACCTAACGAACCAAGGAAATCGCCATGAGCTCAGACATCAGCCGGCAACGTTTTCAACCCGGGAACAACTTCAACAGCGTCCTGATGCAGCAGGGCCGCGTCCAGCTCGATGCCGATTGGAACGAGTGGAACGAAATTCTCGACCGCCGCGCCCGCTCGGAAACGATCGACATTATCGGTCGCGGAGTCGTGCCGCTGGAGACGCCTAACGGATTCGAAATCAAGTTGAGCGGCGGTGGCCTAACGATCGGACGCGGCCGCATCTACGTCGACGGCCTGCAGGCGGAAAATCATGGCGCGGGCGATCTCGAGTTCGACGCCATCCTGGCGGAATCGCGCGGGGTCGATCCCGTGCCTTACGATAAGCAGCCGTATTTTCCGAATGCGGTGGCGGCTCCCGCTACAGGCGGACCGCATCTCGTTTACGTCGATGTCTGGGAGCGCGAAGTCACCTCGATCGAGGATCCGGATTTGGTCGAGAACGCCGTGGGCGTCGACACGACCTCGCGCCTGCAGACCGTCTGGCAGGTTCGGGTTTTGCCTGACGTCGGCGCGAATGCGACCTGCGGCGATCCGGATGAACAGGTGCCGGGCTGGCTCGATATCATTCGGCCATCGGCCGGTCGCCTAACGACCGCAGCAGTCGGGGTCGCTTCGCCGGATGATCCTTGTCTCATTCCGCCGAGCGGCGGCTATCGCGGGCTCGAGAATCGGACTTATCGGGTCGAGATTCACGAGGGCGGCGCGGTCGGGAAAGCGACCTTCAAATGGTCGCGCGACAATGCTTCGGTCGCGACTGGGATCAGCCGGATCGAGGGCGACGACACGCTGACGTTGGAGCGCGCGGTCTGGGATTCCTCCCGCCGGTTCAGTCCGGGTGATTGGGTCGAGATCACGGATGACTGGCGCGAATTTTCGGGCGCGGCGGGCGAAATCCGGCGGATCAAAACGGTGGTCGACGCCAGCCGCACGATCACGCTGGATGTCGCCCTAACGAGTGGTGATTTCGGTGCGACGGATAAGGAACTGGCCGATCGACACACCCGGATCAAACGCTGGGACCAGGGCGGGATCGTGCGGGACAGCGCCGGAAACACCTATGTCGATCTGGACGCCAGCGGCGGGAGCGGGCTGATCGATGTGCCGTCCGCCGGGACTTCGCTCATTCTCGAGGACGGCGTGGAAGTGACTTTCACGACCGAGCCTAACGACGGCGCTTTTCGCGCCGGCGACTACTGGATTTTCGCGGCGCGGACGGCGGACGCCTCCGTTGAAGCGCTCGCGGCGGCTCCGCCGCGCGGAGTGCATCATCATTATTGCCGGCTCGCGCTCGTCACCTTTCCCGATCAGGTGATCGATTGCCGCACTTTCTGGCCGCCGCCTTTCGGCGGGGAAGGGGAGAGCTGCGATTGCACGCTCTGCGTCACGGCCGACCAACAGAATCAGGGAACGTTCACGATTCAGCAGGCGGTGAATCAACTGCTCAAGACGGGCGGGACGGTTTGCCTGGGGCCGGGAATTTTCAACCTGAATGAAAAACCGGTATTGGTGAGCGGCGCGGTCGGGGTGCGCATTCGCGGCCAGGGCGCGGCCACCATTGTGATCCAGCCGCGCGCGGACGCGGCGTTCATCATCACGCAATCGCAATGGTGCACGCTCGATTACCTAACGATTCATTCGATCGCGAGCACCACGATCGGCCCCGCCATTCGCCTGAGCAATTCGGTCGGGACAACCATCGAGCGCCTGATCGTGGCGCCGCCGGCGGAGGGGAATGGTCCGCTCGCGGGCGTCTGGCTGGAAGCCGGCTTCCTTTTGCAGACGAAAATTCGGAACAACTTCCTGCGCGCGCAATTTGGGGTGGCCTTTGTGCCTAACGAAAAGGAAAACGACACGGCTGCGCTTCTCCTCGGCAGTTTCTATTGCGAGCACAACATGCTGCAATGCAGCGACACCGGAATTCGGCTGGGTGGTTCGAGCTATTACACGAGCGACACCGTCCTCGCCCGCAATTACATTTTTGATACCGGCGTCGCCGGAATTTCCGCGACCGGTTTCGCTTTTCCCGAGCTCGAGATCAGCGGCAACACCATGACGCTTTCGAAGGGCGACGGCATCGTCGTGGGGACGGGCGGGGCGCGGATCAGCGATAATCGCATCACCAATCTGGGCGCGGGAGGGCAGAACGGAATTCGTCTCGTCCCCGGGCTCGTCGCCGTTGCCCTCGCGCCGCTTGTCGTTAGGGGAAATCGCCTTCAGGGTTTGAATGGGAACGGCCTCTCGATCGAAGTCGCCCTCGTTTCGGCGCTCGTGCAGGACAACGTCTTCAACGCCATCGCCGGGAATGGAATCATCATGCAACTGGGGAGCGCGGCCGGGAGCCTGAAAGTTTTGGCTAACGAATTGATCAACATCGCGGTCACCGCGACGACGAGCGAGAAGTCGACCGAGATTTCCGCGATCTATCTGCGCGGTGTTTTTGAAGGCGCGGTCTCGGATAACGCGATCAGCGCGGTCGGAACAAACTCGCCCCTCGCCGCGGTCATTGCCGGAATCCGAATCGACAACAGCGTCGACGTGCGGGTGAGCGACAACAGCATCACGAACATCGCGCCGGCCACGCAGTTTTCGCAGCCGGCCTCGGGCATTCTTGTCGTCGGACCGATCGTGAACGTCGAGATCGCGGACAACCTGATCAAGCGCCAGATTTCGCCGGGCGACAACGACGGCTCGCCGTGGCAGGCGATTCGCATCGCCGGTCTCGCCTCGGATACGTCCGAAGAACATTTTGGCCGGGCTCGCGCAGCAACCGAAGTCTCGGCCAGGTCAACACGATCAATGCCTTCGCCGCCGCGGCAGCGCCGGTTGAACGAACAGGCCGGGATCACCGGCAATTCGCTCCACGGCTACGGGCGCTGGCCGCTCGCCGAAGTGCAGATCACGGGCAGCTGCCGTTTCAATGACAACCATTGCTCGGAAGTGGACGAAAAAGTGGAAACGGAAGTGGCCCTGACCGCGAACTGCATTGTCGCCTCGAACAACCGGATCGAGAGCGCGCGTAACACCAAGGCGCTCGATCTTTTCGTCTCGAACAAGGAGGGCTTTACCGTTCTCGGCAACATCGTGGGCGGTTCGATCAAGGTGAACAACGTCGATCTCGACGCACCTTGGAAGCCGCTCAATCGCCTTGGCGCCTAACGAGTCAGCAACAAAGGATCACTTATGAACATCGCAACCCTACAAAGTGAAAAAACCGTCAAGTCGCTCGCCGCGCGTCTCCTCGCCGAGCCGACGAAAGACACACCGAAGAGCAGTCAAACCGAGCTCGAGGCGGCGCTCGTTAGGTTGAATCCGCAGTTGAATAAAATCAGCGAGCTCGACCCGGGTACGCCGATCGTGGTGCCGGACGGCTTCGCGCTCGCGCCTAACGAATCGGACGTGCCGATGCAGGCCCTGGCCGACGAGTTGTTGCAGCAGGCGGAGAGCGCGTTGAAGAATTTGCGCGCCGCGATCAAGGAACGCTCCGACCAATTCGCGGCGCAGAACGAACAGGTACAAACCTGGTTGAAGAGTCAGCAGGCGAAAGACCTGGTGAAAGAATCGCCCGAATTGAAGGAAGTTTTCTCAAGTGCCGCCACAGCGGCGAAAACAGTGGCGAAGGAAGAGCCGGTCGCACTCACCGCCCAGGCCAAGGCGCTCGATAAAGTCGCGGCGCAGGTGGCCGCGTTTCGGATCCAGAGGATTGGCTGATGCGCTGCATGAACAGAGAATCGCGGATGAAGTTCGTGCGCTCGTTTTCCCTCGCGATCGCGCTGCTCTTTCCAGCTGTCGCCAGAGTTTGTGCGCAGAACGCGACCAGTCTGGTCGTTAACGCGGTGCAGCACTCGGCGGAAGTGGGGCAGCGCGCGACCTTTGACGTGAAGCTGATGAACGCGGCGGCGCAGCCGACGCAGGCTGCGAAGGATTTGCGCGTCACGCTCGAGATCGTTTTGCCTTCGGGAAAAACCCGGAGCGAAGAAATCTCCATCCCGGCCGGGAAAAAAGAAGTGCGCTACCAATTGCCGATCACGGAAGCGGGTGTGTTCGAAGTGCGTGCCCGGAATCGGGAATTGCTCAGCGGCGCCGACATCGTGCAAACGCGCACGCCCGGGCGCGCGCCTCAGGTGGAAATGGTCGCCCCGCCTCCGCCGCCCCCGCCGGCTTCGCCATCGCCATCGGCGTCGGCGTCGGTCGCACCCACGCGCGAAGTCCTGGCCGGTCGCGGGGTCGCTGCGCGGATGGCTCCCGCTTTTCGTCGTTCGACCGCGACCCGGTCGTTAGCCTCGGCTCGGCCAGCGCCCGCCGCGCCACCGCCGATGCCGCCGCCGCCGCCGAGAAGCTCTGCAGCTGTGACGTCGTCCCCGCCGACGCCGGTCGCCGCGGAGGCGACGCCGGGTGCAGCATTACAAAAACTCGAGGTCGATCTTCGTTACAGCCCGCAGCGTCGTTTCCTCGCCAACGGCAAGGACTCAGCGAAAATCTTCGCCCTCGTGCACGGCGCCGCGCCGCAAAAAGACACGCAGCTTTTTCTTTTCAACAGCAGCGGCTCACTCGCTCCCAAGCCGCTCGTGATCAAGAAAGGAGAACCGTTAGGCGAGGCCGAACTCACTTCCGACCAGATCGGCAAAGTGAACCTTGACTACACGTGGACCGATGGCTGGGTGGAATTCGATGGCGCGCGCGAATTGTCGGTCGAGTTCGCGCCCCCCATCACCCAGCTGAGGTTCCAGGCCAGTCCACACGACATTTCGTTGTTCGACGACGCGGAGTTGATCGTGAAATTAACCGACGATAACGGAACGCCGATCGCGACTGATATTGCGCGCCGGGTCGCTTTCAGCATCGACGACGGTCACGGCGCTTTCGTGCAGCGGGAAATCAATATTCCGCCCGGGCATTCCGAAGGGAGCACAAAGTTTCTCCCGATCGCAAGCGGCGAAGTGAAGCTGACCGCGTCCTCGGAACAGCTGCGCGATCAGCCCACCACGGTCTCCGTCACCTGGCCCGTGCTGCTGCTCGGCCTCGCGATCATTGGCGGATTGATCGGTGGTCTGCTGGCTTTCGGGACTCGCCGCACCGATCCGGCTTTGAGAATTCTCGGAGGCCTCGTCATCGGGCCGCTCCTCGTCTGGGTCTCGATTGTCGGAATTTTGCCGCATGCGTCGCTCCCCCGACCGCTGCTCTTGAATCCGTTCGGTGCATTTTTCGTCGCGCTGATCGGCGGGTGGATCGGAACGGAGATCTTCACCCCGATCGTGAAGGCGATTTTCGGCATCGAGCCGAAAGCGGAGCGACCCTGAAGGAATTCAACGGGTCGGCTTTCCGCTGATCGAGATTAAGAATGCTGCGGCGCGCGCCGTTGCCTAACGTTGCCCGGCATCGCTTTGTTTGTTCGTCCGCGCCGATCAGATCGCGCCGACGGCGTGCGAAATCAGGAGCACGACAATAATGAGCGAGATCAAGACCTGGAGCATCGTGACCACTTTCGCCCAACGCGCCAGGACGGGAGAATCGGTCGGTCCAAAGGTGGCGCTTTGCATCATCGCGATGAAAAGGTAGTCGACGAAGCGGGGCCGCCACTTGTCGGTGATCCCGTATCTCTCGCGTTCCGATTTCTCGGTCTGCATCTGCGGGAAAACAAAGCTTCGGCTGCCAAACTGCGGATGCTCCTGGCGCTCGTTCGGGCCGCCGCCATCCAGGTGCCAATACCAAAGGCCGAAGACGAGGACATTACTCAACCAGAGCTCGGCTCCGGAGATCAAAAGCGCCATCCCCTTTTCCTTCTGCATCGCCAGGCCACCGACGAGCAGGCAGAGCGAACCAACCAGGCCGAGGGTGAGCACGCCGTTGATGAGAATCCCGAGAATATGGTTCCAGCGGAAGCGCCGTGTCCGATGAGTCACGACCGTTGGGATGAGCAGGATGAGCACGACGCTGGGCAGCACCCAGCGCGGGGCGAAGCTAAGCCACGACGGTAAGGCGAGATCGATTCCGCCCACCGCCAGCAGCGCCAACAAGGCGTGCCAGCGTGGCTCCGGTTTATCGAGAGTTTTGTGTTCGTTAGTCACAGCGACGTCGCCGGGAGAGTGTCACATCTTTTCTTTCATACCAGCCCGGAGCCGTCACAGGTTCGCCTTTCAGGTGACGGGCGGTTTGCAATTTCAGGCGTGTTGTTGACCTCCGCCTTTCGAAATTTACGAGCAGGAAAGTGGCGACCCTAACGGGATTCGAACCCGTGTTACCGCCGTGAAAGGGCGGTGTCCTAGGCCACTGGACGATAGGGTCAGGAAAGCGCCCAATATCCGGAGCCGCCCGAGGCCATGCAAGGGATTTCAATTGTAGGGCGGGCGCTCCGCCTGCCCCGATTCAGAAACAGGGCAACCGAAGCGGTCGCCCTACATTTACGCCGCGGATTAATTCATCGTCGAGCGCGACCTCGTAGCAACGAAGCGCATCGATCGACATCCGCTCTGGAGGGACGACCGTTGTGTCGTCCGAGGTTCTGAATCACGGACAGGACAGTGCCCGTCCCTCCAAGGCGGCCGACGATTCTACGATTTGCGGTCGCCGCGGATGAATTCCTCGACCGCCTGGTGCGCTTCGTCGTCGGTCATCTGTAGAGGCGGATGTTTCGTGAAATAGGCGGAGGGCGAATGCAGCACGCCGCTTTGGCCGCGGTCCAGCGCGAGCTTGCAGCAACGAATCGCATCGATCGCGACGCCGGCGGAGTTGGGCGAATCTTCGACCGACAATTTCAGATCGATCTCCATCGGAACGTTGCCGAAAAGTTTTCCCTCGACCCGGATGAAGCAGATCTTGTTGTCGTTTTGCCACGGCACGTAATCGCTCGGGCCGATGTGAATGTTCTCCTCGGTCAGCCGTTTGCCGATGACCGATTGGACCGCCTCGGTTTTCGAGGTCTTCTTCGATTTGAGCCGGGCGCGATCCATCATGTTGAGGAAATCGGTGTTGCCGCCGGTGTTCAACTGATAGGTCCGCTCGATCTTCACCCCGCGTTTGCGGAAGAGATCGACCAGGGTGCGATGGACAATCGTCGCGCCCATCTGCGCTTTGATGTCGTCGCCGATGAGCGGCAGATTTTTTTCCTCGAAACGCTTCACCCAGGCGGGATCGCTCGCGATAAAAACCGGGATGTTATTGACGAAAGCCAGCCCCGCCTCGAGCGCGCAGCCCGCATAGAAACGCGTCGCCTCTTCCGAACCGACCGGCAAATAATTCATCATGATCTGCGCGCCCGACTCGAGCAGCTCCTCGACGATTTGTTCGCGGGTCGATTCTTTCTTGAGCGGCTGGAAAGTACGGAGCGGATCGTGCTCCGCCATGTGCGCGGGATAGCCGTCGAAGACGCAGCCCATCTTCACGATCGCGCCGGTCGTCGGGATGCTCGAACAAAAAACTTTCGTGCAATTCGGCGGCGCGAAGATCGCCTGATTCACATCGAGGCCGACTTTGCGCCGGTCGATATCGAACGCGGCCACGACTGCGATATCGCTCGGTCGATACGGGCCGATGAGCGCGTGCATGAGTCCAACGCTGGCGCCGTTGGTGGGTGTATCGTGATAAAAGCTAATCCCCTGGACGAGCGAACTGGCGCAGTTCCCCACACCCACAATAGCGATTGGAATTTTACTCATCTCCGCGTCGAAAAAGCGAAGCTTGCAGCAGTCCCGCCCGGGGAGCAAGACGCGATGTTGTCCTTTTGGCGTTTGTTTTTTCCCTCCAATCGAGGCGGAAAATGACTGGCTCTCTCTCGAGGTGTTGGGATTTTTTGTTGCGAAAGAAAGGTACGGCGGAGAGAAGAGCCCATGCGCCGGGGCATTTCCATCGCCTTTTCCATCCTTTTCGCCTTCGGCGTGGCGGCCCTCGGCGAGAAGCCGAGCTACACGCTCGAAGACGCGCTGCGTGTCGCGCGGGCCCAGAATCCCGATATCGCGATCGCGCGCAAAAATATCCAGGCGGCGCACGGCGGCCTGATCGAAGCGCGCGCCGGCTATCTGCCCTCGATCGCTTCCGGCGGTGTTTATCGGAAACGCGAACGAGCGGGCGATACGCAGCTCCGGCCGGAGGATTACAACGCCAACGTTCGCGTGGTCGAGCAGCTTTACACCGGCGGCGCGACGAGCAGCCGAATCGCGATCGCGCGCCTGCAGCAGGCGAAAGCGCAGGCCCAACTCGAGGCCGTAGTCGATCGCGTCGAGATGGATGTGCGGCTCGCCTTTTACGAACTGCTCCTCAATCGCGAACGGATCCAGGTGCGCGAGCAATCGGTCGGCGTGCTGCAACAGGAATTGCAGTCGCAACGCGAACGGCTCAACGCTGGCACGGTCGGGACGCTGAATGTGCGCCGGGCCGAGGTGAGCCTGGCGAATGAGGAGCCGGAATTATTTCAGGCGCGAACCGATCTGCAGAATTCGTATCTGCACCTCGGCGAATTGTTAGGCGTGGAAAACCGCTCGCCCGCGGGAGCCGCGCCCTTTGAGGTCGAGGGGCATTTGCTCTACGAGCCGCGGCATCCCGATCTGAACGACTGTCTCGCGCGGGCCAGCGTCAATCGGCCGGAAATGCGCGCGGCCGAAAATGACGTGGCCATCCAGACGCAACAGCTCGAGCTCGATCGCAGCGCGACGCGTCCGCAGGTGGAATTCTTCACCGGCTACGAAGTTTACAACGAGCGCGACCCTTCGCTCGGGCGCGAGTTTAATCACGGCTACGTCATCGGGCTGAATGCGAACTGGGCGATCTTCGACGGCTACGCTACCCGCGGCCGGATGGAAGCGACGCGCGCCCGGCGCGATGCGGCGATGCAAACGCTTGGCGCGTTACGGCTGAGTATCGCTTCCGAAGTGCGGAGCGCGTTTCTCGATCTCCAGCAGGCCGAGCAGGTGCTCGACGCGGAATTGAAAAATGTCCGGACCGCGAATGAGTCGCTCGCGATCGCGAAGAGCAATCTTGCTGCCGGTCTCGGGACGCAGCTCGATGTTTTGCAGGCCGCATCCGACGTGACCCAGACGCGGACGACGCGCTTGAGCGCGATTTATCTGCACAACGCCGCGCTCGCCCGGCTCGATCGCGCCTGCGGCGGGGAAGCGAAATCCTCCGGCAAAGACGCGGCGGACGAGGCCAGCTTC
The DNA here is from genome assembly GCA_963792775.1 of uncultured Verrucomicrobiae bacterium. Lineage (GTDB taxonomy): Bacteria > Verrucomicrobiota > Verrucomicrobiia > Chthoniobacterales > UBA10450 > Palsa-1392. The sequence continues at coordinate 251,052 of CAWBXU010000006.1, forward strand.
GACCAGGTTTTCCAGATGACGCGTCCCCCGGCAAAGTTAGGCGGGCAGGAATGAAACGCATTCTCTGCACGCTCCTTTTCGCGAGTATCTGCCTAACGACTCGAGCGATCACCCTCGATGAAGTGCTGGCGCGGACCCTGGAAAAAAATCCGCAGATCGAGCAGGCGCGAAGCGGATTGCAGGCGGCCGCGGGTCAGCGCCTCATCCTGCGCTCGACCGGTTTGCCGCAATTTCTTGTCGGCACGATCGCGGGCGTTCAAGGCGGCCAGCGGGCCACCACTTCGTCCACTCAGCCTTTTGCTTTCGCCTACGGCGCCTTTGCGCAGCCGCTTTTTCATGCCGGAATTCCTGCCTCTTATCGGCGCGGCGAAGTCGAGCTGCTCATCGCGGAACAGCAGTTGAATGTCGCGATCGTGGGAGAACTGCACCAGGCGCGGCTGGCTTTTTACAGCGCGCTCTACAACCGCGCTCTGGAGTCGTTAGGCCGATCGCAGCGCGAGCGCCTGGAACAAAATATCGCCGGCGAAAAAGCACGCTACGAAGCGGGCAACACCGATCGCGGTGCTTTCACCGCCGCCACTCTCCTCGCGCGCGAGCTCGATCCGCAAATCGAAAGCGCCCATCGCGCCTACGGCGGCGCGCTTCTGCAGCTCGCGCAGGCGATGGGAAGTTCGTTAGGCCGGGAAGCGGTTTTGCCGCAGCCGGAAGGGACTTTGACTTTTCAGTTGATCGAGCCACGCGCAGAAAAGGCGGTCGCTGACGCCCTGGAACGACGCGCCGATCTGAAGCTGGCCCGCTTGATGGTCCAGGCGGCCCGCGAAGATCAGCGGATTGTTGCGGCCGGTTATTATCCAGCGGTCGACGCCGTGGCCTCTGGTGAAGCCATTCCCGTTTCCGGCATTCATCGCGACGACCACGGCTCGCCTGAAGCCACTGAAAACACAGTCGCCTCCGAGGTGCGCGGCGGAGTTGCCTACACCTGGCGCGTGGTCGATAACGGCAAGGTCGGCGGCGCCGTCCTGAGTGCGCGCGCGACGCGCGAGACTAACGAACTCGAGCTGCGCAAACTGGAGGCGAACATTCCGCGCGAGCTGGCTCGTCTGCAAAACAACCTGCACGCGATCGATGCACGTTACCGTTCGCTTAGTCAGGCCGCTAATGCGGCCGAGCAAACGGTCACTTCGGTGCAGGAAAATCGGGCACAGGGTCTCGCTTCCGTCCTCGATTTCCGCACCGCCGAAACCGATTTGCTCGCCACCCGCAGCGGCATTCTCAGCGCAGTCTACGCCCAACAAGTGGCGCTCGCGGAGTGGGATCGCGCGACGGGCCGCTACTTTCAATTTTCCGACGACACCGCGCAAAGGTGCATTAGTTCGACCGATTGAAGACGCCGATTTCGAAGCAAACCCTCTGGATCGTTCTCCCTCTCGCGCTCCTCATTTTCGGCGCGATTTTTTTCTTCAGCCGGCCCGTTGCCGAGGTGGAAAAAGTGGTGCGCGGGACTGCGATCTCGGCGGTCTACGGCACGGTCCGGATCGAGCCTGCCTTCGTCATGAATGTGCGCGCGCAGAATGCCGGTTACATCCGGTTGGCGGACGCGTTGGCGGCGGGCCGCGGCGCGGTCGGGAGAAGCGTGAAGAAAGGCGAGCTGCTCGCGACCATTGCCGACGAAACGACCGCGCGGCAGCTCAAGCAGGCTCAGGCGGATTTACAGGCGGCGGAAGAACAGGCCCGGTTGGAATTGCCTTCCTCCGAGCCGCTCAAAGTCGCGGAAAGCAACGTCGAGCGGCTGGAAAAGCTGACCTCGTTGAGCAACGTCCCGGCGGCTGATTACGAGAAGGCGAAGAGCGAAGCGAAACGACTCCGCGCCGCGCTCCAGACCGAGCAAATCGAGCGCGACCGCAATCTCGATTCGCTTCGCGCCGCGCTCAAAAAAGTCGAAGCGCAGATGCAAAGCTCGGAGATTCGCGCGCCGATGGACGGCATTCTCACCGGCCTCAAAGTGATCGACGGCGAACTGGTCAGCGACGGAAACGAACTCCTGACCGTTTCGTCGCGCCGCAATTATGTGCGCGGCGAAGTGAACGAAGAAGACGTCGGCGAAGTGAAGGTCGGGATGAAAGCCGTCCTCCAGATGTATGCCTACCGAACGCGGCAATTCAGCGCCAAGGTCACCTCGATCGTGCCCGCGGCCGATCCGGAAACGCAGCGCTACACCATTCTCCTCGATCTCGAAAATCCGCCGGAAAATCTGCTCGCCGGCATGACCGGCGAGATGAACATCATCACCGGACGGCACGAAGGCGCGCTCCTCATTCCGACCCGCGCGCTCCTGGTCGATCAGGTGCTTGTCGTTAGGCACGGCTTCGTCCAGGCGCGTACGGTCAAGGTCGGTTATCGCACGCTCGATTTTGCTGAAGCCCTCGCGGGCGTGCGCGAAGGCGATCACGTCGTCGTGACCGATCAGGATAAATTGCGGCCCGGACAATTCGTTAGGCAACGGCTCACCGGCCCGGCGGCCGCGTCCGTCCCAAAGTGACGCCGAGCCTGCACATCGCGCAGCGCTTCGCCGGTCATCGCAAGCGCGCTTTTTTCCTGAGCCTGAGTGGTGTCGTTTTCGGCGTTGCCATTTTCATCTGCACGCAGGCGCAGACCCAGGGTTTCGCGCAGGATTTCATTAACGATACCCTCGGGAGCAATGGCGCGCTCGTGATGCGCGCGCGCATTCAGACGCTCGCAGAAAATGCCGCTCGTCCCATGCTCGCGGTGCGACCGGAACATCGCCGCCTCTTCGAAGGCATCAGCAACGCCTCCGAGATCATGCGCGTGAGCCGCCAATTTTCCAACGTGGTCGCCTGTTCGCCGGTCCTGCGCGGAGCGCTCACCGCCCGCGCCGGCTTCGAAAATGCCACGATCGATCTATTCGGCATCGACCTCGCGCTTCATCTCCAAACGACCAACCTCCGGCAGCAAATCGTCGGGGGCACGCTGGACGATTTTCGCAACAACGCAAACGCCGTGATCATCGGTTCGCGGCTCGCGCAAGCGCTCAAGGTGCGCGCCGGCGATTCCATTCAATTGCTCTCGCCGGCCGGCGAGTACCGGCGCTTCACGGTTGCGGCACTCGCGCGCAGCGGGGTCGGAGGGGTCGATGGCGGGCGCATCTATTGTCACGCCAAGGTCGCGCAGATCATCCTAAAAAAACCCTACCCGGCTTCGCTCATCATCTACAAGCTGCGCGATCCGCAAACCGCCCCGGAACTCGCCGCGCATTTCGAGAGGCTTTTCCAACACGAAGCGGAGAGCTGGCAGGAACGCGAGACCGGGAATCTGCAACTTTTTCTCACCATCCGCCTCTCCGCCGCGATCACGGTTTCGCTCATTATTCTGCTCGCCGGTTTTGGGATTTTTAACGTCCTCACCATGTCGGTCCTCTCGAAGGTAAAAGAGATCGCGATTCTGCGTTCGATCGGCTACCGGCGCCGCGACATCAGCGCGATTTTTCTCTGGCAGGGAGCGATGATTGCGGTGGTGGGTTCGTTAGTCGGCTGCGGCGCGGGCGCGCTCCTGACCTGGATCGTGGCGCACATTCCGATTCATGTGCGCGGCTTGATCTACGCCAATCACTTTCTTGTGGCCTGGGATTGGCGGCACTACTTCTGGGCGACGCTGCTCGCGATCGTGGCCGTCGCCATCGCCAGCTATGTGCCCGCGCATCGCGCGGCGCAGTTGCAACCGGTCGAGACACTGCGAGGGGCGGGCCAATGAGCGCCGAAGTTTGTCTGCGTTGCGAAGGGATCGAGCGCTATCTCGGCGAGGAGGAATCGCGCGTTCACGCCTTGCGCGGAGTGTCGCTCACGCTCGAGCCGGGAACGGTCCACGCCGTCGTCGGGCCGTCCGGTTGCGGTAAGAGCACGCTCCTTTATATCCTCGGGCTGCTCGATCAGCCGGATGGCGGCTGGGTCATTCTGGAATCGGAGCCGGTCTCGCATTTGCCCGACGACGAGCTGGCGCAGAAGCGCAACCAATCGTTAGGCTTCATCTTTCAATTTCACTTTTTGCTGGAGGATTTCAGCGCCCAGGAAAATGTCATGATCCCGATGCGCCGGCTCGGTCGCTGGGGGGAAACAGAGATGCGGGAGCGGGCCGCGGCCCTTTTGGAAGCGGTTGATCTTGGTAACAAGATCAACCGTCCGAGCCGCCATCTTTCCGGCGGAGAACAGCAGCGGGTGGCGGTGGCCCGCGCCCTGGCCAATGATCCTCGCGTCATCCTGGCCGACGAACCCACAGGGAACCTCGACACGGCAAATTCCAACCGCGCCTTTGGCCTCCTGCAGGAGATGGCGCGACGCGGCGACAAGGCGCTCCTGCTCGTGACGCACAATCCCGCAATCGCCGCAGCCTGCGATTGGATCCATGAGATGCGCGACGGTCGCATCATGGAAAGCTGTCAGCGCAGCGGTTAAGGTTTATTCGCGAATTGGGAAACGGCAGCCTCCCGCCGTTTCGCCGAACCGGAAGCGAGCGGCCTTCGACGGTGGACGCGACGGAAGAAAGCGATCAACCAGCGCAGCAAAAATCGCAGCGCGACGGCGAAAGACATTTTTGATCGACCGCGCGCGCGATCGCGAAAAACGATGGGAATTTCGCAAACCCGCAGAGCCGGCCCGGCATGAACGACCGTCTCAAACGCGATCTTAAAACCGCTGTGGGGCGGCGCAATTTCCAACAAGCGAGAACGGCTGATGACAAAGAAGCCCGCCATGGAATCGCGCAGACCCGTTAGGGGATAAGCCAGCTCCGAACCGGCGCGGGAAAGGATTCGTCGCCAAATTGGCCAGCCCGGCGTCGCCCCGCCGGGCAGGTGGCGACTGCCGATGACCATGTCCGCCGTGCCGGCCAGGACCGGAGCGAGGAGATCGGCGATTCGCTCCGGCGGATGGCTTAGATCCGCCGGGTGAGTTCGTTAGGCAGGTGCTAGCTCCTTTCGCGATCAGCCGCCTCGTTTTGATCGCGGTCGGCTGGCTCACTTTTCATCTGATGGAGATGCCGCTGAGAACCGGCAAATGGGAAGTGGGCCCCAACGGGATGATTGTCCCGATCCACGGGCAGCTCTCTCCGGACGTTCATCCGATCCTGAACATGTGGTCCCGCTGGGACAGTGAATGGTATCTCTCGATTGCGCAGAACGGTTACCAGTTTGCTTCGGGCAAGGAATCCAATGTCGCCTTCTTTCCCCTCTATCCATGCGCAGTCCGGGCGGCGCATTTCATCATTCCCTGGCGGAGCGACGCCGGCTGGCTCCTCCTCGGCATCCTTCTCTCAAATGGCGCGCTCCTGGTCTCGTTAGGCATCTTGCACCGGCTGGTGCGGCTGGATTACGACGAGGGCACGGCGGCGCGCGCCGTCCTCTATCTCTGCGTTTTTCCGACGACTCTTTTTCTCTCCGCTTTCTACTCGGAGTCTCTCTTTCTTGCCTGTGTCCTCGGTGCTTTCTATCTGGCGCGGCGTGGACGCTGGCTTCTCGCCGGGGTCCTCGCCGCCCTCGGGGCGATTGGCCGTGCGCCCGGCGGGTTGGTCGCGCTTGCCCTCGGCTTCGAGTATTTGGCCCAGAAGAAATTTCAGTGGCGACAGATTAAGCCGGATTGTCTGGCTCTGCTTCTGGCGCCGGCCGCGGTGGCCGCTCAGATGGCGTTTTTCAAATGGCGATCTGGCGACTGGTTTGTGCTTTTCAAGGTCGAAGCGATCAAGAGCTGGTCGCGCAAGCTGACGCCGCCGTGGATCACGATCGGAACTTTTTTTCAACGGCCTCATTCCGGCGTCGGGACGCGGGATTCTTATCTCGACCTGCTCGCCACTCTCGTGTTGATCGCGCTGACCCTCTTCGTTGCCATGCGCCTGCGCTTGAGCTACGCGATCTACGCCGGCCTCACCATTCTCTTCATCACTTCCTGGGGCGTGCTGACTTCAGCGGCGCGCTTTGGGGTGGTGATTTTTCCGATCATGATCGCGCTGGCATTGTTAGGCCGAAATCCCATTTTTCACCGCAGCTATCTGGTCGTTTCGGGAAGTATCGCTGCCTACTGCATGTTTATCTTTTCGCATTGGGGCTGGCTGGGTTGAGCGCGCTTGAATAAGTGATCGAGCACCTCGCGATCTCTTTGTTCCAAACCAATCAACCGCCAGGCGAGCAGATAGCCCGCGAGATAGAGTGCCCGCGGCCGCGAACTCCCAGCCGATGCCCGCGGGCGAAGAAGCGCGCCACGAACGCGAGCGGTAAGGGCAGGAGGGCCGCGAGCCAGGGCTTGAGCAGCGCACGCCAGGGCCAGCGCCAGTGCAGGAGCCAGGAGATTTCCACCCCGCGCAAAATCCCCTGGAGCGAATAAGGCACGAGCATCCCGAGGGCCGCACCGAGCGGACCCAGCCGGGGAATGAAAATGAGGTTGAGCCCAATGGCGGCGGCGAAGGCGATGGAGGAATTGAGCAGATTGATCGTGGGTCGCTCGATCATCAGGATGGTTTCGCCCAAACCGACGAAAGCGTTCATCGCGCAAGCTGTCCCGATGATGGCCGCCCAGGGGCCGCCGCGATAAAAGCCGGCTCCGAAAATCGTCATGATCGCGCCCCCCGCGAGCGCGAGCACGATCAGCGCCGGGAGGAGAATGGCCAGCATCCAGCGAGCGAGGTAGCCGTAGCTCTCTTCCGCCGCGCGCATTTGTCCGGTGGAAATCTGGCGCGCGACCACCGGGGTAAAGATGGGAATAAAAGCCTGGCCTACTTTGCGCAGACCCCCCACGAGCTGCACGCTGGCAGCGTAAATCCCGAGGGTCTCGAGTGTCACTCCCGGAGCCCGTGCCACGAACCAGCCGAGCATGATGACGTCGATATGCATCACCCCCAGATTGAGCAGGTCGTAAAGCGCGATCGGCGCGGAAGCTCGCACCAGTTTGCGCACGAGAGCGTTGTCCTGACGCGCGGAAGACGCGCGCGGCTCGCTCGCGAACAAACGCCGCGCCAGAAAAAATGCCACCAGCCCGGAAGCGAGCGTCCCGACGATCGCCGCGATTTCCGGCGCGAGCTCACGAATCCCCAGGGCCAGTGCGCCGAGGAGGGCCGCCGCCGTTCCCAGGCTTTCCGTGAAACCGCGCGAATAAATGTCGTGATGCATCACCGCCATGCCGCGCGACAACGCATTGCTCACTCGATAAAGCGCGAGGCCGGGAATCGCGAGCATCATGACGGCCGCAGCCCGCGCCAGTTCCGGGCGCAAGCCCACCCGGGCCCCCAGGATCCAGAGAGCGGGCGCGGCGACGAGCGCGAGGGCGATGCCGCTGCCGACGGAAATCGTGAGCGCTGCCCGCAAGACGTGCCGGCTGCCGGGGCGATCGGCCGCCGCTTCGGTTTTGGCGACGAAGGCGATCGCGCTGTAGTCCAGGCCGAGAGTGGCGAACTTGCTCAGCAAATCCATCGCAGCCCAGGCGAGCCCGAAAGTCCCGAGCACGGCGCTGCCGAGAAGGCGCGCGACCAGGAGCATAAAGATGGCCCGGAGATTGGAAGCCAGAAATGCGAGCGAGCTAAAGAACGCGCCCCGCGCCAAGACCGCGCCGTGAGGCGTCTCGGTTGCTCCAGACCGGGATTTGGGGTCCGGGGCCATGTCAGTCAAGGTCGCCCCGCCGCCTCGTGATAAACGCCCAGAGTTTCGCGCGCGCAGCGGTCCCAGGAAAAATCCTGAGCCCGGCCTAACGATTGCTGGCTGAGCGAACGGCGGAGCGCCGGGGACTTCACCACTTCGCGCAAGGCATCGCCGAATTTCCCGAGATCGTGTGGCGGAAAAAGGAGAGCCGCGCCGCCTGTGACCTCGCGGAATGGTGGGATATCACTCGCGATTACGGGACAACCGCAAGCCATCGCTTCCAGCATGGGCAATCCGAATCCTTCGTAAATCGAAGGCTGAAGCAGGGCGCCGGCGGCCTGGATTAGAGTGACCACGTCTTTGCGTTCAACTTCCGGAAGCCAGACAACGCGATCCGAGACCTGAAGACGTTGCGCCAGCCTAACGAGTCCATCGCGCGCCTTCTGGCGCTGCAGGAGAACGAGCCGCCAGGGAGGCGGAACTGCCGCGGCGAATGCCGCGATCGCCCAGGCGTGACGTTTCGTGGGGGCGTTCGCACCGACCAGCAAGAGATAAGGCGACGCCTCGCCGGTGAGCAGAGCAGCCCGCTCCTGGGTCGCGTTCGGATCCGGCGCTGGCCGGAAGCAGGCGTCGGGACCTTGCCGGATGACCGTCACCCGCGCCGCCGCCTCGGGTGCGAGTGCGCAGATCCGATCGGCCGTCGCCCGCGAGACCGTGATGAGCCGGGTCGCCTCCCGCAAGGCGCGCCAGACCGCCTGCTGATAATATTTGCTTTTCGCAAGCCGCTCGAGTCCCTGCAGATGCAAAGCCGGTCGCTCGATCGACATGACATCGTGGACCGTAACAACACTCGCGCAGGGCACGCCGCGCGGCATGATGTTATGCGGACTGTGAAAGACATCGGCCCCGTCAAACGAGGCGTAGCGTTGCGGAAAGAACAGGAGCCGGGGTGAAGCTGGCCCCGGGCGAACCGTCATCTCGGAGGTGTTCGACGCGGCCGAAAGGGGACGTGGGGCGAGGCGATGAGCCCAGAAGAAAAAATGATCGGTGCGGCTCAAGCCCGGCAGCCGTTCAACCAGCGCCTCCACATAGGCGCCAATCCCGCTCGGTTTTTCCCGGACGTAGCGGGCGTCGAGTGCGATGCGGAGCGAACGGGAATGCGAGCTGGATGCATGAGGGCGAAAAGGGCAGATCGTCCATTTCCTTATAAGCGGAAGACCTTTCAATCAGATAGCTCGGAGTTTACAACGAGGAAGTGAAGCGGAAGGCGATGAAGAAGATTTTTTTGACCGGCGCTAGCTCCGGGATCGGTTACGCGATCGCGCAAGAACTGGTGGAGCATGGCCACGAAGTTTGGGGAACTTCGCGCGATTTGACGCGGCTGCCGGACTGGCCGCGCTTTCATCCCGTGCGTCTGGATTTATCGGATTACGCCTCGGCGCAGAAAGCTTTCGAGAGTGCGTGGGATGAGGCGCGGCGGACTCGATGTCTTGATCAATAACGCGGGCAGCGGCCATTTCGGATCGTCGGAATCTCTGGGCCCAGCCAGATCGAAGAATTTTTTCGCATCCTTGTTTTCGCGCAAATGGAGCTTTGCCGCCTTGCGCTCGTTCGCATGAAGGCGCGCGGCGCTGGATTGGTGATCAACGTTTCCTCGCTGGCTTCGCGGCTGCCGGTGCCTTACATGGCGGCTTACAATTCCGCCAAGGCCGCGCTGGCCTCCTACTCGTTTTCTTTGCAGCTCGAACTGCGCGAATCCCGGCGGTGCAGCGTGATCGATCTCCAGCCGGCTGATATCTGCACGAACTTTAACGACGTGATCGCGCGCGAACCTTCCGGCGACGCGCGGATCGAGAAGGTGTGGGAAGCGGTCGATCGAAACATGCGCGACGCGCCCAAACCGGATTTGGTCGCGCGCCGGGTCTTGCAGCCTGATCGAAAAAGGAAATCCGCCTCCCCGCCTCACCGATCGGTGATTTTTTTCAGTCGCGGGTCGCGCCGCTGATATTTCGACTCCTTCCGCAGCGGGTCCGGATTTGGGGGCTGAAAAAATATTACGGGATTTAGCGCGTGATCACGGACGCAGTCATCCTCATGGCGGGAACAGGCTCGCGGCTGCGCGGCGCCGGCGAAGCCGTGCCCAAACCGCTCATCCCGATTGCCGGGCGGCCGCTGATTTCTTATGCGCTCGACGCGATGCGGGAGATCGGAATCACGACGTTGCATGCGGTCGTCGGATGCGAAAGCGAACTCCTCCTCGAAGGCCTGCGTCCGTTGATGCCGCCGAGTATTCGCCTGCACCCGATCGATAATCCGGACTGGCAAAAACAAAACGGCGTCTCGCTTTTGTGTGCGGCCCCGCACCTCGCCGTGCCTTTTTTGCTCATGATGGGTGATCACCTTTTCGAGCCGGAGCTGCTCAGGGCTTTCGTTAGGCAGGCGGTTGCGGGCGAGCTCAATCTGGCGGTCGATCGAAAGATCAGTTCAATTTTTGATCTGGATGACGCGATGAAAGTGCAAACGCGTGACGAACACGTCCTCGCCATCGGCAAGGAATTGGAAACCTACGATGCGATCGACACCGGCATCTTCGTCTGCCCGCTCGAGATTTTCCGCTGGCTCGAGGCGGCGAAGAAAGATGGCGACTGCAGTCTGGCTGACGGCGTGCGCCTGATGGCGGCGCAGGGGCAGGTGCGCGCGATCGATATCGGCGAGGCCTGGTGGCAGGATGTGGACGATCCGCGGATGCTGGCGCAGGCGGAGAGATGGACGGCGGGCCTAACGAAGGCGTTCCGGAGCGAGACGTGACCTGAGGGCGAGGAGCGTGCTGATCGCGGCGACCGCGCCTAACAAGTGTAAAATCCAGGCAGGCTGACCAGCGATTCCCAGGAGCAGAAAGGCAAAAATTGCGACGTCCCGCTTGGTCAGTTGGATGAGCCAGCCGGCGACGCGGGGACCAAGCACAAGCAGGCCGGAATGCTCGACCATGCGCTGATGCCGTGGATAAATGGCGCCGGCGTTTTCCAGCGAAGTCGTCAGGACCCGATCGCGCGCCGGGAGCGCGAGAATGAGTTCGTTCGTCGCGATCAAGGCAGCGACGACGACGCCCTCGACAAGGTAGGAACGCGAAAGTCCATAACCCAGACTAACGACCAGGATGAGGTTCCCCAGCACGTCGCACCAGGTATCGAGCCGACGGCCGAAGGGCGATTCGAGATATTTGGCCCGCGCGATTTCGCCGTCGCAGCCATCGAGGATGCTATAGAGCTGAAAAAGAAAGAGACCGGCGACGATGCTGGCGTAGTCCCCACGGGCGAGGAGAATCGCAGCGGCCATGGGCAAGACGAAAATCGCAAGGGTCCACCCGCTCGGTGTGATTGGAAACTTCAAGAGCACACGGCTGACCGCGCGAGAGATTGGCCGGTTGAGGAAGCGCGAGACAAGACCATCCTGTGACTTTCCGCTTCCGCCGAGGAAACGTTTTTCACAGGCGGAAATCTCTTTGGGACCGTGCAGGTATTCCCAGTCCGCGCTCGTTTCCGAGCCGCTCCATTGCGCGCGAAGATCAGCCACGCTTCGCCTAACGACCGGAGCATTTCGGGAAAGAAATTGGTGGGTGGAAAGAACTAGATCGCCGGTGGGCGGCGCGTCGCTCGTCCGCAAATCGATTCGGCCCGAGTCGCCAGCCGGAGGGATCCATCGGCGCTCTTCGGAAATGGCCGGATCCCATTCCACCCAAACCGCGGCCGGCTCGCCTAACGATTCGTTGAGAGCGAAAAAAATGCGATCCAGTTGGCGGAGACCGGCGACCGTCCAAAAGGCGGATTCATCCGCCCGGATCAGGATGGTGCAAGCGGGCGGCAAATTCATGTAAGGTAGCTCTTGTTGCAGACGCCGGAATCCATCGTGCTCCAGGAAGTGACGGGCAAAAAATCCCTTCGCCGATATATCCATCTGCCGCAACGCCTCTACCGATCTTACTCGAACTGGGTGCCGCCGATCTACGCGGATGAGTGGAAATTCCACGACCCAAAAAAGAACGCGGCGCTGGCTTATTCGGACGTCGTGCGCCTGATCGCTACCCGCGCTGGCGAAGCGGTTGGGCGCATCATGGGAATCATCAATCGGCGCTACAACGAACAGGAGGGCCGCGCCACCGCGCGCTTTTTCAATTTCGATTGTCTGAACGATCAGGCGGTCGCGCATGCGCTCCTCCGCTTCGTCGAGGAATGGGGAGCTGGAAAAGGAATGACTCGGGTCATCGGTCCGTTCGGTTTCTCCGACAAGGATCCGCAAGGATTGCAGATCGAAGGTTTCGAACATTTGCCCGTCATCGCGGCTCCTACGAATCCGCCTTACCTGCCAGCTTTGGTCGAAGCCGAGGGTTATGAAAAAGAACGCGATGCCGTGTCCTACAAATTACCCCTAACGGAAAAAGGTCCGCCGTTATACGAGAAGGTGCACGAGCGCATCGTCCGGAAGGGTATCCTGCGGCTGGTTGAATTTACGAAGAAGAGCCAAATCAAGCCTTATATCGTCCCGGCGTTGCGTCTGGTGAACGAGACTTACGGGCATCTCTTCGGCTTCGTCCCGATGAGCGAGGCGGAGATGAAACGTCTGGCGGCGCAATACATGCCGGTGCTCGATCCTGCCTTTCTTAAGCTGGCCGAGAATCAGGAAGGCGAGATGGTTGGCTTCATCGTGGGGATTCCGGATATGAGCCGAGGCATTCAAAAGGCGAAGGGAAAAATCCTGCCCTTTGGCTTTTTGCACATGCTGGCCGCGGCTCGGACAACGAAACAGTTGAACGCCATGCTCGGTGCGATCAAGCCGGGCTATCGCAGTCGAGGCGTGAACGTCCTGATGGGAAAAGCTTTCCGCCAATCCGGCTTGCGCCGCGGTCTCGAGTATATCGACAGCCACCTCGTTCTCGCGGAGAACAAAGCGATGCGGGCCGAGTATGAAAACTTGGGTGGCGAGGTCTACAAGCGTTACCGGATTTACGAGAAAGTCCTGGCCTAGAAGGCAGGAGCGAGTTTCTCACGTGCGCCAGGCACACCTTGCTCTATCTCGGGCAGGAAGGAGCGGCAGATCTGTCGCTGCCGGAATAGGAGATAGCCAAGGATAACGTTCAGGGCCGTGACTTCGACGACGAAATACCAGGCGGGTCGATCGAGCATCAGAGCGAGAAAAATTACGACCATGCGGGTGTTGGTCATTAGAAATCCAACCCAGAGAAAGAGCGGCTTGGCGGTCGCGCGATAGCGGGTGCGAAGAGAGACTGGAATCGCGGCCGGAAAGGCCTGCCAGGCTGCGGTGCGTAAGCGGAGCAGGTTGGGCGAGAATCGCTCCTGGCCGAGGGTAAAGTGCAGGTAAATCCGAAGCAGGAGCTTCTCCTTCGGTTCGCGCCGCCAACTCAGTTGCTCATATTCTTCCCGCAGCGTCGCGGAAGAATCGAGTTCGTTGCGGGCACGTCCGGCGACGAAGAAGAGATAGGCGTTGCGAAAGTAATCGGCAAAGCCACCCTGCACACCGTGGCTAAGACCCGCCGCGAGAGCGAGCAGCCAGATCCAGGGCGAGGCGCCTTCGGCCAGGCAGCGCAGCGTGAGATGCAGGTAAATGCCGAAGAAAACAATATGATCGGAAATGCTGTCGATGATGCGGCCGTTGCGGCTTCTTCTATTCGTTAGGCGAGCGAGCTGGCCATCCGCGTTATCAAACGTATTGGAAAGAACGTGCAGGAGCATGCCGGCGACGTTGAGACGAAGGTCGCGGTAGTAATAGAGATGCCCGGCGGCGACTCCGCAGAGTCCGCTCAGGACGGTCACGGCGGTCGGCGTCATCCCGAGGCGGGCGAAGAACCGGGCAAAGGCGAATCCGACTTTGCGGTAAAAGTAGATGTCGAAAAGGCCTTCGACGTCGCGGTCTTTGTATGTGCCCTCGATCGCTGCTGACATGAAGAACGCGAGATCTGGAAGCTAAGTGCGCGGCGCCAGCTCCGGCACGAAAGTGTCGCTCATCATAACCGGACTTGGAGATGGTTCGGGAACGCTTCGATCTTTCGTGCGCTCGACTCGGGAAAACAAAGTGTAGCGCGGGTCGAAAATGAACTGGAAGAGCAGACTACTCCAGGAATGGTGACACTTTAGAGTGTCGTAGAATTCCGGGGCGAGAGCGCGCAGCTTCGGCAGGTTATTCCAGGGAATGGTGGGGAAATCGTGATGCTCGTTGTGGTAACCCATGTTCAGGCAAATACGATTGATCGGTCCGTAGTAACTGTAGGTCTCCTGTTCCGGGTCGTTCGTGTAATGCTCCTGAATCCAGCGGGCGCCGACCGGGTGTAACCCGATGGAAAAGCTGAAGGAAAGAAGCAAATATAAAAGTCCAACCCAGCCGCAGAAATAAACGATCGCGGCATCATAGGCGAGACAGCAGATGAGGTTCGTGAAAATCCATCGGCTCCACAATTTGAAGGCTTTTATGCGGGGCGGCCGGGTTAGTTGCACGACGGGGAAGAGGAGGAGCCAAAGCGCTTTCGCAAACCATCGATCGCCGACCAGCTCCGCCTCCCATTGACTGGCGAGATCGGCGTCGTATTCGTAATCGCCCTGGTGCGAATGATGTTTGAGATGATAGACGCGAAAACCCATCGCACCCGGCACGAGGTTTGGAAGATCGGCGAAAATGGCGATCAACTTATTCCAGGTCTTGTTCGGCAGGATGAGATTATGAATCGCGTCGTGAATCAGAACGTACATGGAATGATTCGCGAAAGCGCCCACGCCATAGGCGGCGAGCAAAATCAGCCACCAATAGGCAAAGCCCAGCCTGCCAAAACCGAAAGCGAGCGCGGTTTGCAGACTAACGACAGAAAGGGCGATGAGAATCGTCCAGGGATTGCGGCCCATGAGCTGGCGCACTTCAGGATGCGCTTTGATGATCGCGCGCGCCCTCCCGGTGTGCGGGTGACCTAGCTCCGAGTGATAAAACGATTGTTGCACGGAAGAAAAATGCCGGAAAGAATTCTAGCTCGCCGCCTCGAAAATGCCACTCTGCTTTTGTCTCGCCGCGCTTCCGGGGCAGTCGTGGTTGCTCACTTCCAGAGTTGGGTCATGCGCTGCTCCCAAGCCTCATGGTTCTTTTTCGCATCGGTGATGAAAGGTGAGGCCGCGATGGCCTTGATGACGCCGCGATTAACTACCGACATGGGAAAACTCAGCGGCCGGAGCACATCCATGAAGAGGACCACACGCACGCCGGCGGTATCGTTCCAGACTTCGTGCTCGTAAGTGTCGTCGAAAAACATCGTCTTGCCTTCCTCCCAGTGAGCGATCTGGTCGGCCACGCGAATGCGACATTGCTCCTTCGGCTCGGGAACAATGAGCCCGAGGTGACAACGGACGACCCCTTTGTAAGGACCGCAGTGCGCGGGGATGTGCATCCCCGGGGAAAGGATGGAGAAAAAGGCAGTCTGCGCGCCGGGAATGGCTTTCAGCAACGCGAGCGTGCGCGGGCAACGGGCGGCGTTCGCCGGAGCGTCGAGTCCATAGGCAAAAAAGAAAAAGGTCTTCCACTTATCGTCTTTCGAGAGGTGTTTCTGGTCGGGAGAAATATCCTGAAAGTTGGGCAGGTCTTCGCGATGCTCCAGCACCTGATCGAGCTCTTCGCGGATGACTCGCCAGTTATTTTCCAAGTGTCGCGCCCAGGGAAATTGCGCGGGCGAAAAGAAGGGAGAATCCCCGACGAGCGAGGCGCGTCCGATCCACTTGTGGACTTGCCGCAGAAGCTTGCGGCCATAAGTCATGATGGATTTTCGGAATCGGCCCTTCACAATTCAGGAAGCGAAAAGGTCGCGCAGGCGACGGGCCGCTCAGGCATTCTGCGCGACTAACCCGGGAACGAGCGTGTCCTCGAGAATATTGAGCGCTTCATCGAGATCGGCGCGGGTGTGATTCGCCGTGACGCAGGCGCGGAAGCAAATCTTGTCCTGCGGCACCGCCGGATAATCGACCGGCGCGACCCAGAGCCCGCGGCGGCGCAATTCATGGCCGAGCCGATACATGCGTTCGCGATCGCCGATCACGATCGGCATCACATAGGTAGTCGAGTGACCCGTGTCGATTCCGAGACCGCGGAGTTGTTCGTGAAAATAATCGGCATTTTCCCAGAGCCGGGTGCGTAACTCTGGCTCGCGCATGCCGATCTCCAGCGCCTGCAGGATTGCCGCGACCACGACCGGCGGGAGCGCGCACGAATAGACGTAAGGGTGCGCGAAGTAGCGCAGATACTGCAGCATCTCGGCCGAGCCGCTGATGAAACCGCCGAGCGCGCCGAAGGCTTTCGAGAAAGTCCCGTACATAACGCGAACGCGATCCTCGACCCCGAAATGTTCCGCTGCGCCGCGCCCGTTTTCGCCGCAGGCGAGCATGGAATGGGCTTCATCGATGAAAACGCTCACCTCGTGGCGATCGGCCACATCGATCAGCTCTGTGAGGTTACCGAAGTCGCCGTCCATCGAATAAATGCCCTCGACGATGACGAGTTGGCGCTTGCCGTTTTGCCGGCTCAGGATGGCGTCGAGCGAGGCCGGATCGTTGTGCTCGAAGCGCTCCACGCGCGAGCGAGCGAGCACGGCGCCGTCGCGCAGACTGAGGTGCGAGCGGTTGTCCATGACCGCGACATCGGTTTTGCGGAGGAGCCCGGAGATGGTGCCGAGCGCGCCGCCGAAGCCGCTGTTGAAAAGCATCGCCGATTCGCGGCCGAGGAATTGCGCGACCTTGCGCTCCAGCTCGCGATGAAGATCGGACATGCCCGAGAGCGTCGGCGAACCGCAGGCGCCAAGGCCGTGGGTGGTGAGCGCTTCTCGCGCGGCTGCGATGACTTCGGGATGGTTGGCCAGCCCGAGATAATTGTAGGAGCAAAGGTTGATAACCGAGAGCGGCTTTCCGTCGTAACGAATCATGGTCCGCGCCTCCGGTGCGGCGAGCAACTCCGGTTCGTAAAGTTTTTCTTCCCAGGCCAGGGTGCGCGCCCATTTCGTGAAAGCCGCCGGAGGCGTGAGGGGGTCGGTACTTTTCCCGACGACGAAATTGCTCAGGCTAAGCTTGGCGGCGGCGGCTGCGCTCCCGTCCGCGCGGGCGGAGTTGGATTCCATTTCGTTAGGCCAGCGGCGGCAGAAAGTTACTTAAAGCGTTCAAATTGCGCAGTTCGATGTCCGGTTATCACGGAGATTTTACCGAGATGTTTCGTTGGCAGCAAGGCTGATCTCGCGACCTCCTCGTGCCAGGGCTCAAGCGGTCGGCGCGACGAGTTGTTTGAGCAGCTCGGCCGTGCGCGCCGTCGCTCCTCTGTGCGCGTCGAGGACCAGGCGGGCGCGGCGCACTGACTCGTTCCTCTGGGTTTCATTGCGGAGAAGATCCCGCAGAACCAGCGCAAGCTCAGCTTCGTTTTTCGGTTGTAGAGCTCCGCCCGCATCGATCAGGGCCTGAGCGAGCCGGAAAAAATTTTCCATGTGCGGACCGAAGACGACTGGCCGATCGGCTACGATTGCTTCCACTGGATTTTGGCCTCCGTGCGCGGTCAGGCTTTTGCCGATAAAAACGATCATCGCGACCGAATACCAGTCGCGCAGCTCGCCGGTCGTATCGAGGAGGAGACAATCGGCCGGCGCCGGCGCGGTGATTTGGCTGCGCAAGGCCGGCTGCAGGCCCAGTTCCCGGAGCTGACTCGCGATCTCGCCCACCCGTTCCACGTGACGCGGCGCAACGATGAGAAAAAGCGTGGGAAATTCCTCGCGCAGCTTCTGAAAAATTTCGGCCAGGATTTTTTCCTCACCGGCATGCGTGCTGCCGGCGAGAAGGATGGGGCGCGGCCGCTCGATCCCGAGCGTCTCGAGCGCAGCCCGCGGAATCTCCGGGCGCGGCTCAACGTTTTCGGGATCGAACTTGATGCTCCCGACCGGATGAAGGCGCGCGGCCTCCACGCCTAACGACTCCCAGCGGCCGACGTCTTCCGGTTCCTGCACGCAAATCAGATCGAGTTTCCGAAAATAGGGCCTAACGAGGAAATTGAATTTCCGAAAACGCCGCTCGGAGCGGGGCGAGAGCCGCGCGTTAACGAGGGCGAGCGGAATTCTGCGCCGCTGCGCGAGCGTAGTCAGGTTCGGCCAGACCTCGGCCTCTACGAGAATGATCTGGACCGGCCGAATGAGAGCAAAGGCGCGGCGCATGATTGGCCAAAAATCGAGCGGGGCATAGAGCACTTCCAGCCAGGCCGGCGCCTCGCGGCTGGCGAGGGCGAAGCCGGTCGTCGTGGTGGTCGTTAGGGCGACGCGCAGGGCGGGGTCGCCCTGCTTCATCGTGGCGACAAGCTTCAGCGCGATCATGACCTCGCCGACGCTGACCGCGTGAATCCAGGTTCGGCGGCCGACGGAAAGCGTGGCGCGAGTCGCGCGATCGTAAATCCCAAGGCGCTGTCCGAATTTTTCTCGGTAATTGCCGCGCCGCAGCATCTTGACCACATATCCCGGGAGGAAAAAGAGAAGCGCGATCGGAAAGAGCAGATTGTAGAAGAAGCGGATCATGCCTGGGTATTCCGCGAGGGAAGAAAAGCGTGGCCGCGCGCGCTACCCGGAAGGGGAGGCGATCCGCTGGGTGGATTCATGGTTTTCGCTGCAGGAAAATCGTTTCGGTCGCGCCGTAGGTCTTGCGCCGGATCACTTCCCAAAAATCGGTCTCGGGGAGACGCTCGGACGGCCGTTTTTCCAGGATGAAGATTCCTTCATTCGTTAGGCGGGTGGGGAGGCGGTCGTTGCGCAGCAGCAATTTGGTAAAAGCATCGCCGAGTTTCGACTTATCGTAAGGCGGGTCGGCGAAAATCAAATCAAAGGTCTCGGCCGTGCTCGCGTGGGTCAGGTAATCGAAAACATCCTGCTTCCGAATCCGGCCGCTTAAGTTGCTTTTCGTTAGGTTGCGCTCGATCGCGCTGGCCGCCTGTCGGTCGCTCTCGACAAACATGGCCGTGGCCGCGCCGCGGCTGAGCGCTTCGATCCCGAGCGCGCCGGTCCCGGCGAAAAGATCGAGAACGCGCGCCCCGATGATGCGCTCGCCCAGGCTGGAGAAAATCGCGGCTTTCACCCGATCCATCGTCGGGCGGATCTCGTTCTTGGGGACGTCGAGGCGGAGACCGCCGGCACTGCCGGCGATGACTCTCATGGCGCCGGCGCCGGCGTGAGTGAAGCCGCCGGCACGCTGTCGTTAGGCGAAGGAACGGGCGTCGCTGGCTGTTCGCTCTCCGGCTTCTTCTTTTTCTTGTGCCCGCCGAAGAGGCTGCTGATTACGCCCCCGAGATCGCGCAGGTCGTGGCCGACCACCTTGTCCATCAGGTTGGTTTTCGGTCGATCGACCGTGCCACTGACGTTGAAGGCGACCGCGGCGTAACCGGCCGGCTGAGCAAGCGGCTGAAAATTTTCTCGGATCGGCGCGAAGAGCTGGCGCCGGATTTTGTCGTTCAGCGCCAGTTGCGCATCGAGGTGCATCTTGCCGTTGAAATTGATCGTGCCGGTGGCGGAAAGACGAATGTTAGGCGAGCGCAGGAGCAGTTGGTCGACGGTAACGATGCCCGGGTTGATGTGAAAATGGACTTCGGCCTGCTCGAGGTGCAGTTGCATCAATTCGTCGATCTGGAGGATCTGGCCGAGCGCGACGAGCAGGCTGTATTGTTCTAGTTTTCCGTCGCGCAGAAAAATTTCACCCTGCCCGGTGAGGGCGTTGCTGTCGGCCGTTTTGCCGGAAGCGTCGAGCGAACCCTCGAGCCGGCCTTCGATCATGCCGGTCGGGCCGCCGGCGTTGACGAGCAGCTTGGCCGCCTGCAGATCGTGAAATTTCACGGTCGCGTGAAAGGGCGAATCGCGGGTTTGCAATTCCATGTCAAAGCGCCCGCTCAATATCCCCCCGGCGGCGTGGGCGGAGATGTTGGAGAAGACGAGTGAGGCCGGATCGTAGTGCAGGGGCGAGTCGAGGTTTTCGATGAAGAAGCGGTCGCGCAACGAGATTTCTTTAATCATCGTGCTGCCTTTGATCGCGGTCGCGGTGCGGAAGCTGGAGGTGAAATCGAGCCCGCTAAACTTCGCCACCACCCGGCCGGCCGAGTCGAGAAACGTAAAGTCGCCGTCGCGCAAGCTGACGCGCCGGACCTCAGGCGTGAAAGGCGCGGCGGGCGGCGCGGGGACGAGCGCGTCCTCGTTAGGCGCGGGCGCGGCTGGGGGGCTGGCTGGCGGCGCGGTGGCGAGAGGCGAGATCGAGGCTGCAGCGGCGCCTCGATGGGCGACCGGCGGTGCTGCGGTCTTTTCCGGCGGTAATTCCGGCAGTCTCCATTTTCCGACGGAATTTTGCGCCCAGACGACCTCGGGTTTGATCAGGGAGACTTGCCGAATGACAAGGCGATCGCTGAAGAGCGAGCGAAATTGCACCCGCAATTGAAAGGTCTGTGCCTGCAGAAAATCGCCCCCGATCGTTCCCGGCGCCTGGGGGATGGTGATGCCGTTGAGCTTCAGACCGCTCCAGGGCGTCACGCTGATGCGACGCAAACGAAGCGGCGTCCCGAGCCGTTGGCTGAGTTCCTGCTGAATACGCCGGTGCGTGCTTTGCGATTGGACATACAGGTTTACGGCGAGCAAAACGACACAGGCGAGAACGAAGATCGCGCCGAAAGTCCAGAGCAGAACGCGGCCGATTTTTCTCACCGGGGAAAGGTACGCATCGCGGGATTGAAGAAAAGGTGAAACCCGCCTAACAAGTAACCCTTCCGAACCCGACGATATTTTGCGCGAGACCTGCATCATCCTGAATCCAACCGCCCGGAGCGAACGGGCGCGCCGGTGGGAAGAGCGACTCCGTGCTCTCTGTGGCGACTCCTATTTTTGCGCGACCGCCCGGGCGGGGGACGCGGAGCAACTGGCGCGGAACGCTGTTGCGGAAGGGTTCGAGCAAGTCGTGGCCGCGGGAGGCGACGGCACCATCCACGAGGTGGTGAACGGTCTCGCCGGCTCAGAGGCGGCGCTCGGGCTGCTCCCGATGGGGACGATGAATGTCTTTGCCAACGAGCTCGGCCTGCCGGCGAACGATCTTGGGCGTTGCTGGGAGATTATTCAGGCGAAACGAACGCGCCTGATCGATTTGCCGACGGCGAATAAGAAACATTTCGTGCAACTGGCCGGCGTCGGCCTCGACGCGCAGGCGGTGGAGGCGACCAGCCAGGCCTTGAAGCGCAACTTCGGACCGGTCAGTTATCTCATTTCCGCCGCGCAAATCGCCGGCCGCCGTCCACCCCGGCTGCTGATCGAGTCGGAAGATGCGATGACGGAAGAGGGTTCCTTTGTCCTGGTCGGGAACGGCCGGCTATACGGCGGGCCGTTTCCATTCTTCAAGCACGCAAAGGTCGACGACGGGCTCCTGGATGTCCTCGTCTTCAAACAACTCGGCTACTTCGAATTGATCAAATATCTGCAGAACGTCATCTTCACTTCCGACATCACCACGCGCGAAGTGGAGTATTTCCAGACGCGGCGTCTCCGCGTGAGCAGCGAGGAAGACGTGCCGGTCGAACTCGATGGCGAGCTGGCCGGCGCATGTCCGGTCGAATTCCAACTGCAACCGCGGCGCCTCAAGGTGCTCGCGCCCGACATGAATCGTTAGGCCTGGAGGGACGGGCTCTGTCCCGTCCGAGTTTCAGAAACGGAGGACGACACAGCGGTCGTCCCTCCAGCCAGCTCTCGTGAAACGCTCGTTTTTTAACAGGCTTTTTGCTTTCCCAATGACAACCCCGAGCGTTTACGATAATTTCGATTATGCGCCTTTCTGGCCGAAAAGCTTCGTCCTATGCGCCCCGCTGGAAGTCACGCCAGCGGCTTGTTCTTCTTTCCCTGGTTGGCCTCAATCTCGCCATCTTCGTTGCGCAACAATTGCTCCAGATTTTCGAGCCGGGGGCGGTGGCGCAGTATTTCGCACTGAGTTATCGCGGGATTGATCAGGCTTATGCCTGGCAGTTTGTCACCGCGATGTTTTTGCACGCGGGTGTCTTTTCGTTCGGCGGCAGCATGTTTCTCCTCTATTTCATCGGGCGCGATATCGAGGCAATCGTTGGGCAGAAACATTTTCTCTACCTCTACCTTCTCGGCGCGATCGGAGGCGAGCTGGGCCATCTGTTTCTCATGCCGGCGACGACGGTGCTCCTGGCCGGCGCCGGCGGAGTGGCCGCGGTCGTGGTCGCATTCGGCACCATCCTCCCGGAGCTGGAACTGACCGAGTCGTTTTTTTTCCTCCTCCCTCTCAAGCTCAAGGCCAAACATTTCGCCGGCGCCCTCGCCGCGCTGAGCGCGATCCTGCTCGTGGTCGATCGCCACGGCGTTGTCGGTCATAGCGCCTGCCTTGGCGGCTGCGTCGCGGGCTGGCTCTACGCCCATCTCCTCGGGTTCGGCCGGCCTTTCCTCGTGCAGCGCATCCTGCGCGAGCGCCGGCTGGAGAACGAGCGCCACCGCCAGATGTCGGCCGGCGAATTTATCGCGGAGAAAATCGATCCGCTTCTCGAGAAAATCTCCCGCAACGGACTGGCCAGCCTGAGCCGGGGCGAGCGGCGCACCCTGGCGCGGGCGCGCGCGAAAATGATCGCGCCCGAGGATAGCTGAAATCCAGGCTCCAAGGGTGGCGGTTGCTGATTCGTTAGGCGCGGCTTCCGGAAGTCTGCGTTCCGCCGCGGTGGAAGACACTCTTTCCGCGCTGGCCGCGCGCTGGCCGGCGGGCGCGCCTCCGCTGGGCGAGATTCTCGCCAGCTTTCCGTTAGGCGAAGAGGCGGTGCGGCATCTCCTCGCGGTCTCGAGCATCTGTCGGGCGCGTCTTCTTCAGCAGCCGGAAATTCTGCTTTGGCTGGCCCACCCGGATGTGGCGGCCGACCGGCGCGGGCTCGGCCGCATGCTGACCGATCTGCGCAATCTGGCGGATGGCCGCGCGCTGGCGGCGGATAATTTTCGCCTTCTTCGCCTCTGGAAAGGTCGCGAGATCGTGCGCATTGCCTTGCGCGAAGTGGCGGAGGCGGCGCCGCTCGAAGAGACGTTGATCGAGCTTTCGCAGCTTGCGGATATTTGCCTAACGACTGTGTTCGAGCATTGGGACGAGGAATTTCGCCGCCGCCTGGGTGCGCCGAAAAGTGATCTCGCGATCTTTGGGTTGGGCAAACTGGGCGGGCGCGAGCTGAACCACAGCTCGGATATCGACCTCATCTTTGTCTACAGCGAAGAGGGGCAACTGACCGCCAACTTCAGCTATCACGAGTGGTTCACCCGGCTCGGGAACAAGATCATCGAAACCTTCGCGACCTCGGATCCCGGCGGGCTCGCTTTTCCGGATCGATTTGCGTCTTCGACCGGAAGGAAGCGCAGGTCCGCTCGTTCGCTCGCTCGAGAGCATGGAGAATTATTATTCCGGGTTTGGCGAAACCTGGGAGCGGCTCGCCTTGATCAAAGCCCGCTGGATCTGCGGCGATCGCGAGCTGGCCTACGAGTTTTTGCGCCAGCATCAGCCCTTCATTTTTCCGCGTAATCCAACGCCCGACGTGCTCGAAGAAATCGCGTTGATCAAACGGCGGATCGAGCGCGACATCGTGGGCCACGAAGATCTCGAGCGAAACGTGAAACTCGGCGTCGGCGGGATTCGCGAGATCGAATTCGTGGTGCAGGCGCTGCAGATGTTGCACGCTTCGCGCCATCCGTTTTTGCAGGAAACGAGCACGCTGAAGGCCTTGCGCGGGATCGCCGAGCTGGATTTTCTCCCGACCGAGGACGCGATTCGTTTGCAGGAGGCCTACCGATTTTTTCGCCGGGTCGAACATCGCCTCCAGATCGAGGCGGAACAGCAGACCCACACCGTTCCGGAGCCGGGGCCGGCCTTGCAATTGCTCGCCTGGAGCCTCGGCTTCCAAAGCGAAGAAGCGCTCCTCGCTGCTCTTCACCGCGAGATGCAAGCGGTGCGCGCCATTTTTCACCGCGTCGTGCAGGAGCCGGCTTCGCCGCACGAACTCGGGGTCCCGGACTTCACTCTTTTTCGCGATCCGGGGCGGGCCGAGAAAACGGTCGGGCAACTCGCGCGCGGCGCGGTCGGCTCGCACGTCTCGGGGCGGACCCGGCAGATTTTTCGCAAGCTTCGACCGCTTCTGCTCGAAGGTCTGGCCGAGGCGGCCGATCCGGATGCGACCCTGAATCAATTTGTCCGCTTCGTCGAAGCCTATGGGTTGCGCGGGTTGCTCTTCGAATTGCTCGTGACCAATCCGCGGCTGCTCGAGCTGCTGATCAAGACCTTCGACGCGAGCGAGGCGGCCGGTTCGCTCCTGATCAAGCGTCCGCAACTGATCGAGGAAGTGACGCGGAGCGGGATGCTCGATGAAGTGCGCGACGTGTCGCGACACCTGCAACGCCTGGAGTCGTTAGGCCTAAACGTGGACAATCTCGATCCGGCCCGGACTTATCGGCGGCGCGAATTGCTGCGCATTCTCCTGCGCGACGTCCTGCAGCTCGTGCCGCTGCCGGCGTTGCTCGCCGAGCAGAGCGACCTGGCGGAGGCCGGCGTCCTCTTTGTTCAGCGTCTCCTCCAGCCTAACGACAACCTAACGATCGTTGCGCTGGGGAAGTTTGGCGGGCGCGAGATCGCCTACGGCGCCGATCTCGACGTCCTCTTCATCGGCAACGATGCGCGGGCCGCGCAACAACTCATCGCCGCGCTCGCCCAGACGACCGCGGAAGGCCAGCTCGGGGCAGTCGACCCGCGGCTCCGGCCGGAGGGAGAAAAGGGGCCGCTCGTTTGTTCGCTCGAAACGTTGCGGCTCTACTACGAGAAGCGGGCGCAGTTCTGGGAGCTGCAGGCCCTGACCCGCGCGCGCGCCATTTCCGGGCCGTTGCGATACGATTTCGAGGCGCTGGCCAAGGAACTCTGGCGCGCCGCCGGTCGGCGCAGCGATCTCGTTAGGCAAATCGAGGACATGCTCGTGCGCATCGCGAACGCGCGCGGGAGCGGAAACGACTTTTACGATTTCAAAACCGGGATTGGCGGAATGATCGAAGCGGAATTTTTCGTGCAGGGGCTGCAGATGCGCCACGGTATTTGGGATCCGAACTTTCTCGGCGCGGTCGAGAAGCTTTCCTCGAAACACGTGCTGGAAAAGACCGACGCCGCTGCCCTGCGCGAGGCCTACAATTTCCTTCGCACCTGTGAATCGGTCCTGCGGCGCTGGCAATATCGCAGCGTCTCGACTTTGCCGGTGAATCGCGAGGAGGAGGAACGTTTCGCCCGGCGAATGGAGTTTGCCAGGATCGACGATTTCCACCTGCCTTATCGCCGAGCGCGCGAAGTGATCCGCTCGCTTCGCCTGCGCTATCTGGTCGAGTAGGCGGGGCCGAAACCGAGCAACCTGGCGATGGCATAGAGCAACCAGAAGCTAACCGCCAGACTAACGAGAAGAATGACGATGAGCGCGCCGATGACGAGCGCGACAAAAATCCAGTCGCTCTTGGTCGAGCGGCGTGGCGCGGCGGTGTGGCGGCGGAGAAGGTCGTAGTTGCGCGCGTTACTCTTGAACCAAAAGGAGAAAGCGTCGCCCGCGATCGGGATGATGCCGACGAATTCGTTAATCAGAACGTTGAGTGACATGCGCGCGAGGAGGATCTTCGGGAGGCCGCGCCGGGCGGCGGCGATCAAGGCCATGGCGGAGATAATGGCGGAGCCGGTGTCGCCGATGCCCGGGATGAGACCCATCAGCGGGTCGAGTCCGAAGCGAAATTGCGTGCCGGGCAGGCGGAGGAAGTTATCCATGATGAGCGCGAGCCAGCGAAAGAGCGGCTCCAGCTCCTGACGCTTTTGCTTTTCCTCGGGAGGAAGGACTTCCCAATCGAGTTCTTGTGCTTCCTCGCGCTTCGTCATTGCGAAATCCTTGTCATCCTGAACGAAGTGAAAGACCTCGCGGAGAAGGAACGGGTTGGCCTAACAATGGATGACTGGAGTAACCCGCGAGGTCCCTCGCTTCGCTCGGGATGACAAATGTTTGGGGTGACGGCCTGTTCGGCTTAACCCGGAATCTCTTTCAGCATCTGCGCGTTAGTCGGGAATTTCTTCACGAACATGAGGAGACGCTCGATCGCTTCGACCGGCTTGTGCCCGGCGAGCCCGCGACGGATGAGGTTGATTTTATCGAGCTCGAACTGCGAGAGGAGCAGCTCCTCGCGGCGCGTGCCGGAGAGGAAAATGTCGACCGCCGGATAAGTGCGCTGATCGCTGATCTTGCGATCGAGCACGAGCTCCATGTTGCCGGTGCCCTTGAACTCCTGGAAAATCAGCTCGTCCATTCGGCTGCCGGTTTCGATCAAAGCTGTAGCTACAATCGTTAGGCTACCGGCTTCTTCGGTGTTACGCGCGGCCGCGAAAAGTTTTCTCGGAATCTCCATGGCGCGCGCGTCGATGCCGCCGCTCATGGTGCGGCCGCCGCCGCCGGTCGCATTGTTAAAGGCGCGAGCGGTGCGAGTGATCGAGTCGAGAAGAATGAAAACATCCTTGCCGGCTTCGACCAGACGCTTGGCCCGCTCGACCGCGAGTTGTGCGATGCGGGTGTGACTCTTGATGTCGCTGTCGTTCGAGCTCGCCATCAATTCCGCGCTCGGCACGGTTCGCCGAATCTCGGTGACTTCTTCGGGACGTTCGTCGACCAGGAGGATGATCAGTTTCATCTCGGGATGATTCTTCACCACCGCGTCGGCGATGTGCTGCAGGAGCGTCGTCTTGCCGGTGCGCGGCGGGGCCACGATGAGGCCGCGCTGGCCTTTGCCTAACGGCGTCATCAAATCCATGATCCGCGTGGTGTAACGATCGGGGACCGTCTCGAGCTTGATTCGCTCGTTCGGGTTGATTGTGGTCAGCTCTTCAAACGGGCGCAGATCCTGATATTTGGTCGGCTCTTCGTCGTTGATCTTGAGCAGGCGGGTTAATTGTGGGCCGCGATTGCCGCGGCGGATTTCGCCGTGAATCCACATCCCGTCGCGCAGTTGAAAGCGTCTAACGACTTCAGGAGTGACGAAAATATCCTGCGGCGTCTGGACGAAGTTGCGTTTCGCGTCGCGGAGAAAACCAAAACCTTTGCCGGAGATTTCGATGATGCCGTCGCCAAATTCGGGCTCGCGCGGCAGCTCCGCGCCGTTCTGGCCGCTACCCTGGGTCCGCTCCCGGCGATCGTCGCGGGATTCATCCTCTCGCGGTTGATTCTCGCCGGATTCGTGACCGACTTCGGAGAATTCCTCGGCGTCTTCGCGGCGGCGCTGCGCCTCATCCCCACTGTCTTCTTCCAGAATCTCGGGCCCATCGGTGCGCCGCGGCTTGTTCTTGGGATCGGACTCGTTCCCGAAAGTGCCTTGGGAATTGTCGTGGCGATGGCGCGAGGGACGGCGGCGGGACGGCCGGCGTCTGCGATAGGGGGCGCTCGGCGCCTGGGTCGGGTGATTTTCCTTTTCTTCGCTCATAATTGAAACTGACTTGGGGCGCGCCGCCGGGACGGACGGAGCCGGAGCGCGCATTCTCAGGCTGGCAACCTCGCCAGCAACTCTTCGGGAATATCTAAATTGGAGTAGACGTTCTGCACATCATCGTCCTCGTCGAGGCTGTCGCAGAGGCGCAAGACCTGAAGCGCAGCCGCCTCGTCGGGGACGGAAACAGTCGTATCGGGAATGAAAGTAAACTTTTGCCCATCGGTGGTGACGCCCGCGTGTTTGAGCGCCTCAGCTACGGCATAGAGCTGATCGTGGGAAGTGAGGATAACATACTCTCCCTCCTCGGTTGTCAACTCTTCCGCGCCGGCTTCGAGGGCCAGCTCAAAGAGGCGCTCCTCATTGATCGCATCTCGCGGGACGGTGATCCTCCCTTTTTTGTGAAACATATAGGAGACGCTGCCGTTGCTCGCGAGGTTGCCCTCGTGCTTGGAAAAAATGTGGCGCATTTCCGCCGCCGTCCGGTTCTTGTTATCGGTCGCGGCTTCCACAAGCACCGCGACCCCCCCGGGGGCATAACCTTCGTAGACGATCTCTTCGAAATGCTGGGCCTCGGCCCCTTCGCCGGTGCCGCGCTTGATCGCCCGCTCGATGTTGTCGTTAGGCATGCTCTGGCCTTTGGCCGTCTCGATCACGCTGCGCAGGCGCGCGTTTGTTGAGGGATCGCCCCCGCCGATCCGTGCCGCGATGCTGATCTCCTTGGAGAGCTTGCTGAAGAGCGTGCCGCGCTTGACGTCGAGCGCACCTTTGGCGCGCTTGACCTTGGACCATTTGCTATGTCCCGACATGGAAGGGATAAAAAAAGGCGTTGGTCGGCAAGGCAAGTGGCGCGCGGGGGAGCGAAACCGAAACGCCTCGAGCGAAGGGGCAACGAGGCGGCAAACCGACTCGCCATTGAACCGCAAGCGCGATTCGTTGTCAACCGTTCCGCGGTTCCTCTCGCGGGCAATGCATCTGCGGAGCGGGTTACGGCGTCTTAACTATTGTGAAAGCAAGCCGTGACGCGATCACCGGCGAGCTGCTCGGGCCGGAACGCCTTCCAATCTGGACAGAATCCGGGTCGACGATCCGAGCTTGCTTGGGCGAACTTCGTCCCGCAGGTTCGTTGATCTTGGCGATGGAACCTTCCAGTCTCCCGCAGAATCCCGCGACCGCCGGCAAGGAGAATAGCGGAAGGAACCGACCCCCTAACGAAGCCGACATCGAACTCGTTCGACAAATGAGCGGTGGCGACGATCGCGCCTTCACGGTCTTCTACGATCGCTTTGCCCCCGGCCTTTTTTCCATGATCTACGCCATCCTGCGCGACCAGAAGGAATCCGAGGACGTCCTCCAGGAAGCTTTTGTCCAAATGTGGAAACGCACCGCGAGCTACGACGCGAGCCGGAGCAGTCTCTTTACCTGGGCGGTCATGATCTCGCGGCACAAGGCGATCGACCGGCTGCGTTCCCGCCAGCGGCAAAGTCGCCTGAGCGAGGCGGTCGCCAACGAGGCCGACGCGGTTCCTGCGTCCGCCCCTTCCGATCGAGCAGACCAGATCCTCGCCCGCAACGATGAGCGCGAGCGCATCCGCACGGCTCTCGCCCAGCTGGGCGACGCGCAACGCGAGGCCATCGACCTCGCCTTCTTCGCCGGACTCACCCAAACCCAGATCTCGGAGAAATTGGGGACGCCGTTAGGCACGGTCAAGGCACGCATCCGCCGCGGTTTGCTCGCGCTGCGCGAGGTGCTTGGAAAGGTGGGCTCGTGAAGGAAGAACTGGAAGAACAGGCTTCCCTATACGTGCTCGGCCTGCTCGAGGGGACGGAAGCCGCGGCCTTTGAGCGGCGGATGGAGGAAGACGCCGGCCTGCGCGAGTTGGTCGATCAACTCGATGAAGCAGCAGCGGCGCTGGCCCACGGCGCTCCCCCGCGGCCTCTGCCCGCGCATTTGCGCAAGCGCGTCCTCGCGCAGGTGAGCGCTGGAAAAACGATCGCATTCCCGCGCCGGATAAGCTGGCTGCCTTGGGCGATCGCAGCCGGCCTCGCCATCGCCTGCTCCTATCTCGTCGCGGAAAGAATGGGTCTGCAGAAGCGCGTCACTCATCTCGAACAACGCGATCTCCTCGCTCAGATCCAGATCGCGTCTCTTAGCTCGAAATTGCAGAGCGCGCCCGACGCCAACGCCGTCGTGGTCTGGGACGAGAAGAAGCAGCGCGGCATCCTCAAAGTCACAAGTCTGCCGCGTAACGCAGAGAACCGGGATTACCAACTCTGGATGGTCGATCCAAAATACAAAAACCCGGTCGGGGCCGGAACCTTTCATGTTTCTAATGACGGTAGCTTGAGCGTCCCCTTTGAACCGAACATGCCGGTGCGTGAGGTCAAGGGATTCGCCATCAGCCTGGAACGGAAAGGCGGTGTGACCAAGGCCGAGGGACCGATCGTTCTGCTCGGGAAATGAAACGCGTTGCAGCCTTTCTCGCCGTCTTTTTGATTTCGGCCGCCGCGGTCCTGGCGCATTCCACCTTGGTTCGCTCCGAACCGAAGAATGGTGCCGTCCTAAAGGAGTCACCTCAAGAGGTCAGGATGTGGTTCACGGAGCGGATTAAGGCGCTACTCAGCACGATCGAAGTGCGGGACGGCGACGGGAAAGAAGTCGATCGCCGCGACCTTCAGCCCGACGCAAAAGAGCCGGGGCTCGTTCACCTCTCGCTAGCCAGGGATCTGGGACCGGGAACCTATAAAGTGACTTGGAGCGCAGTCGCTCAGGACATGCACGTGAGCAAAGGCAGCTTCAGTTTTCAGGTTGCGCCAAAGTAGGAATTTGCCGGCGGCTCAGGTTATCCCGGTTGCCTTGGCGCCCGGGACCGACCGCGAACTCATGTCATTTCCTCAGCTCATGATCTGGAAACGCTCGAGCAAATCCTGTCGCACCTCCATTGCCGTTTTTGGGTTTAACCGGCCGAGCATCTTGGCCCGCCGCTCGGGCGACATAGCGGCCATCTGCCGCACCAGATCGTTCCGCGCCTTGGTCTTGGCATAACGACTCCATCCGATCCCGATGGCGAGTAAAGCGGAGGCTGACCACACCGCGATGTCCCTTTGTTCAATCACCCCGTAACTTAAATCTGGAATCAGAAAATTTCACGAAGCGAAAGCGCTGACTTGTTTCGTCGATCGAAGCGCAAAAAATCCGCCCTCTTAGTCCTTGAGCCACGATATTAGGTGAAATGAAAATCACGAATTACCTTTTGGCTCTCGCCCTTTGCGCCGGCTTCATTCTTTCAGGCTGCGCCAGTGACACTCCAGCGACTACCACGACGAGCACAACGACCACCGAGCGGGGCGTTTCCACCCCGGGACTTAACAACCCACCGGATTCACGGGCGTCCAGCAGCGCTGGTCTCCGTGGGCAGCCGCATTGAAGATCCTGCCTCAACCCGGGTGCTGAGCTGGCGCCCGCCACGGGATAGTTTCGTTAGGGGCGTTTCCGGCGTGGAACTGATTCCGTTATCGGCATCAGATCGAAAGAGCGAAACAACGCCGCCAGGTCGATGACTGCGTTAGCGGCGGACTTCAGCGTATTCCCGAGATTTTGCGCTACGGAGGCCACTTCCACGCGGATCCCGCGCCGGCGCAACTTCACCGCCAGATCAGCGAAATCCGCATCGCCCGTGACCAAGACCACGACGTCCGGCTGCATCGCGACCGCCAACTCCATCGCATCGATCGCCATCAGGACGTCCACATTCGCCTTGTAATGACCTTCCTCGGCCGGCGCGCCATCCTTGGTTACGACGAGGAAACCATTCGAGCGCAGCCAATGGATGAATTTGTTCTTCTTGTCCCGTTCGTCCTGCCAAAGAGGAATCGCCGGCGGCAACCCCGCATAGACCACCATCTCGATGAGGTCGCGCCCGGTTTCGGGTCCGGCGAGAAAATCCCGCAGCCTCAGCCAATCCAGTCCGCGCCCAGCAGTTCGCACCGAGCTGCCCACATTGGACTCGTCCACCAACACTAAAGCTCGTGCACGGTGGGAGAGGGCTGGATCTTTGCTGCGCAACGTTACTTGCCGGTTTTTTTCGTCTTCGCCTTGGCGGCGGCGGCGAGGCGCTCGGTCTTTTTGCGACGTGAGGCGCGTTTTTTGACGTTGTCTCTGCCTTGGCTGTTTCCCATAGATCTCCACCATCACCTCTCCTCGATCAGTTCCCAAACAATTTCGCCGCCCGGGCAACGAGAAATCTGCCGCAATCAAATGCGCACGATGAATGAGGGACCTCGAATGAAGGTCGCAGCGGCCACCTGGCTCGGGCTCTTTCTCGCCCTCTTCGGCGTGTTCCTCATCCGTCAGGGCTGCTTTTACATTTTGGCCGCCGCCATCTCCCGCTCGGATGGCCGAACGCGATCGTCGCGCTCACGCTCGGGGCGGTCCTGAGCGCGTTCTATCTCTGGCGGCGCGATCTTGTGGCCAACATGATCGCCCATTTCCTCGTCGATTTCGTCGGTGTCGTCCTCCCGCGCCTGCTTTCACACTGGTAGCGATCGGATCGCCGCAGGCATGCACAGTGCTCCTCTCTATGCTCGCGATGGATGCACTCCTTAGAATCCTGACGGTTGATAACGAGCCGTCGATCACGCTTTCGCTGAAGTATGTCTTTCCCGAGCCACGCTACGAAGTGCTCTGTGCGGACTGCGGCGATGCCGCTCTCGCCAAACTCGAGGCCAATCCGGCCGCCTACGACTTTATCATTGTCGATCAAAAGATGCCGCATCTCACCGGTGTGGAATTGGTCAGCGAGATCAGGAAACGCGGTATTCGCGGCAAGATCATCGTTTTATCCGCGCATCTCTCGCCGGAAATTCGCGCGGCTTACGAAGAGATGGGGGTCTACGCCATTTTCCCGAAACCCTTCGATCTCGGCGAGCTCCGCGCGGCGGTCGATTGTCTCGCGGCCTGACTCGCCACAGCTCTGCGATTGCTTTTCCGCGCGTCCGAGGAAAGCTTCTCGCAGATGTCAATCCTGCTTCGCTCCGCGCTCTTTCTTCTCGCCTTCTGCGTCGTCGTGCCGCGGCCTATCGGCGCTGCGCCTGAAGCTGAGAAAGGCTTCTTCGGCTTCGCCATCGAGGTCGAAGGTTCCGGCTTTCTTAATCCGACTCTCTCCAGCGCGACGATCAAGAGAGTCATAGCTTCCTCTCCGGCGGCGCGGGCGGGTATCGCGGCGGGCGATCAGATCATTTCTGCGGAAGGACACGCCGTCGCCGGAGCGAAAGCCAGGGAACTCCAGCCCATCATGCAGAAGCAGGTCGGCCAACCTTTGCACCTGCGCTTGAAACGTCCCGCGGGTACGGAGTATGATGTCACTCTCGTGGCGATAGCCAAGCCTGCGGGATCATGAACGCTCGTCGCCTCGGAGAAACTTATATTCGTTAGGCCGAGGCCGATGCATTCATGACTACAGAGCTGCGCTACCTAGCGGCCAGCGTCATCCTCGGGCTCGTTCATCTCGTCGCCGCTTCCCATCTCATCAGCTTTCAGCGCGGCTACCGCTGGACGGCCAGCTCGCGCGAAGACCCGGTCCCGCCGCTTAGCGGCGTCGCCAACCGGGTCGACCAGGCCACGACTAATTTTCTCGAAACCTTCCCCTTTTTCGCCGCTCTCGTCCTCGCCGCGCATCTCATTCAGCGCCACGACGCGCTCACCTGGTGGGGAGTGCACCTCTACTTCTGGGGCCGTGTCGGTTACCTGCTCGCGGCCGCGGCCGGCTTCGGGCTCGTCCGCTCGATGGTTTTCTGGAACACGGCGCTCAGCGGCATCGTCCTCTTTCTCATCGCCCTCCTGCGCTAAAGAACCTTTCTCTCGGCCGCTTGCGGATATCCTTCGCTATTACCTCGGGTTCTGCGATAGATAGTCATGTCTCTGGCCTCCTGCCCGACCTGCGGTTACGCTCTTTCCACGGTCGGGAATAAGTGCCGCCATTGCACCTCCTCTTTCAGCCCGGCGACCTCGGCCAAGCCTTTTGACGCGAAAATCCTCGGGCAAGTCATTGCGGCGGTGGTCGCCCTGAGCGTTCTCCTCTACCTGATCTTCTTCCGCTAGCGGGAAAGCTTGAAGTTCAGCAGCGAACTGCGCTGGAAACATCACGTTGACTTCGGCCAACGCAGGCGGAGCGTCCCCGATTATGGGCGACAAATCACCGAAGGCGAACCAGAAGAAAAAGGGACAGCAAAAAGCCAAGACCGCGGCGCAGAAGAAGGAACGGCCGGCCGCAGTGGCCAAGGCCGCGCCGAAAAAGAAGTAGTCGAAAGCTGCGCGGCAGCAGCCTGTTCCTACTGAGCGGGAAAGGCTCGCCTTCGCATGCCTAACGAATGTAAGGCGCGAAGTCCGCCGCCACCGGGCTTGGGTGGCTGCTGAAGCGCCGCCGCGCTTTCTCTCTCCATGATTGCCAAGCGCGCGGCGCCATGGCATGACGGCAGCGCGATGTCTGATCCGTACGAAGAAATCACCACCGCGCTACCGGCCGATCTCGATGCTCTCCCGCGGAGGGATGGCTTCCGCCTGCGCGGCTTGGAGATGACCCGGCTCGAGTCCTTTGTTGACGCGGCCTTCGCCTTCGCCGTCACCATGCTCGTAATCGCCGGCCAGCAAGTCCCGGACGACGTCGTCGCGCTGCTCAAGGCCTTCAGGGATGTGCCCGCCTTCGCCGCTTCGATCGCGGTGCTGGCAATTTTCTGGCGCGGCCATTGGCTCTGGAGCCGGCGCTACGGATTAGAGGATACCACCTCGATCTGCATCAGTTGGGCGCTCATCTTTACCATGCTCATCTATGTCTATCCCTTGAAACTGATCTTCGGCGGAATGTTTCGCGCATTGAGCGATGGGCGGTTCGGAACGAGAATCCAGGTGGAAACAATTGGACAGGCCCGGGCCATCTTTGCGCTCTACGCGGCCGGTTTCAGCGCCATCGCGCTGGAGATCCTGCTCTTGAACTGGCACGCCTGGCGGCTGCGGGTTCCTTTGCGACTGAGCAAACGAGAAACGGATATGACCCGCGGAGAGTTACTCGGCTGGAGCATCCCGCTCTGCGTCGGTCTCATTTCGCTGCTAATGGCGCTGGCCGCGCCGGCCCGGTACATCGGGTGGAGCGGCTGGATTTATTTTTCCATGGCCATTCTCTTTCCTCTGCAACGCCGGATACGGCGGAGAAGGTTGGCGGCAAGGGTTACTGACTAGAAGTCCGAAGGCTTCTCGGTCACAAAGAGCATGACTTCCGCCTTGTCGGGAAGGAGCTGGATTCTCTTCTCATAACGAAGTCCAAGCTTGTCGAGCAGGCGAATGGAACTCGTGTTGTGCGGAGCGGTAATGGCGACGATCCGCGGCAGCTTCGCTACTCGCCAGCCATAATCCAACGTCGCTCTCGCGGCCTCAAAGGCAAAGCCTCGCGACCAAAACCGTTCGAGAAAGCTAAAACCGACGTCGACATCTTGGAGCGCGTCGCGTTTTATCAGCCCGCAGATTCCAATCGGTTCGCCGCTTTCCTTCAACTCTACCAGCCACAGACCAAACCCGTTCTTCTCGTAGCTCGGCGCGATCCGCTCGCACAGGTAAGCGACCGCCGCCGCCTCCGTGCGCACGCCACGATCTCCGACGTTGCGAATGAACGCAGGCTCATTCAGCACCAGCAACAGGAAAGCGCCATCCGCGTCGCCCATCTCGCGCAAACGCAAACGCGCCGTCTCCAGCATGAGTGATGAGTTCCCTTCCATAATCAGAGTAATCGGATAGACGCCCAGAACGATCTTATACCGGACCTGACATAAGTCAGAATGCCAACCTGGTGCAGCCGCCGGTTGAGACAAGCTGCGGAAGGTGCACACTACCTCCCAGCAATGACCAGCCTTTCCCTGAGCGATCCCCAAAGGGCCTGCTACCTCATCTGGAGCGCGTGGGCGTTATCGTGGTGGCTCGCCGCGATCTGGTCGAGCCGGGCCGCGTCGCGTGCGAGCATGGCGGAGCAGTTGCCCTATCGCCTTCTAGCCATTTCCGGATTTATCCTTCTCTTCGGCTTCAATGTTCGCCCCAGTTATCACGGCCCGCTGCGACTCTGGATCCTACCGAGCGGTGCGGGCTGGGTGATGGCGGCGCTTTGCCTTGCTGGCTTCACTTTTGCGTGGTGGGCGCGACTTCACCTCGGCCGTCTCTGGTCTGGCTTCGTGACCCGCAAAGCCGATCACCGGATAATCGACAGCGGTCCGTACGGAATCGTGCGCCATCCTATCTACACCGGCATCATCGTGGCGGCGATCGCGATGGCCATCGCCAAAGGCACGGTTTACGCCGTGGCGGGCGCACTCCTAGCCATCCTTAGCTTTTGGGTAAAAGCCCGGCTCGAGGAAAAGTTCCTCCGGGAACAGCTCGGCCCTGAGACCTACGATGCCTATCGCCGCCGCGTCCCCATGCTTGTTCCTTTTGCGCCG
Organism: uncultured Verrucomicrobiae bacterium; assembly: GCA_963792775.1. Taxonomy (GTDB): domain Bacteria; phylum Verrucomicrobiota; class Verrucomicrobiia; order Chthoniobacterales; family UBA10450; genus Palsa-1392. The sequence continues at coordinate 286,714 of CAWBXU010000006.1, forward strand.
GCTTGAGAGGTTCGCTCGGCTCTTTTCGTAGCAAGAACGCAGATCCCGCTCTAGCTAGTCCGGCGGAGCGACCTCGGTCAGCTCCGCGTCGGCCGCTGGCTGGAGGAGAAACGGCGCGTAGATATCAAGCAACCGCGCCGGCATTGTCGCCACCACTTCAGTGAAGGCTTCGTCGTAACGCAGGTCGCGCACCGAGCCGTCGCGATGCAGGCGCGCGAGGAGATCGGCACGCTCCGGCGGGAGGCGCAGTTCCACCGTGATGGTTCCCTTCGCCACGAAATCGGAGATGCGCTCGATCAACAGATCCATCCCTTGGCCCGTTTGCACGGAAACAAAAACGGCTTCGGGAAAATGACGTCCCAAAGCCGGAAGCGTGTGGGGATCGGTGACTTTGTCGATCTTGTTGAAGACGATCAGCATCTGTTTCGTATCGGCGCCGAGCTGGCCGAGGACGCGCATCGTGGTGTTATAGAAGGCCATCACCTCCGCTTGCGAAGCGTCGAGGACATGGATGAGGAAATCGGCCAGGGCCGCTTCCTCGAGGGTGGCGTTAAAGGCTTCGACGAGTTGATGCGGGAGCTTGCGCACGAATCCGACTGTGTCGGTCAGGAGCAGCGGTTGTTTGTTAGGCAAAGCGATCTTGCGTGTCGTGGTGTCGAGGGTGGCGAAGAGTTTGTTCTCCACAAAAACGTCAGCTCCGGTGAGCCGGCGGAGGAGCGAGGACTTGCCCACGTTGGTGTAACCGACGATGGCGGCGTTCGGGACGGGCGCGCGTTTGCGGTCCTTGCGCTGGGTGGCGCGGGCACTCCGCACGTCTTCCAGCTCGCCTTTTAGCCGATCGATCTGGAGCCGGATCTTTCGCTTGTCTTGTTCGAGCTGGCTTTCTCCTTCACCCTTTGCACCGATCCCGCCTCCCTGTTGTCCGAGATGGCTCCACGCCCGGGTGAGCCGGGGGAGTGAGTATTGCATGCGCGCGAGGTCTACCTGGATGCGCGCTTCACGGGTATGAGCCCGGGCGCCGAAGATATCGAGGATGATCTCCTGGCGGTCGGCCACGGTGATGCCGGCCAGTTCTTCCCAGTTGCGCTGCTGCGAAGGGCTCAGCTCGTTATCAAAAATAAGAACGTCGCACTCGAGTTCCCTGGCCCGGTCGACGATCTCCTGCGCCTTGCCTGAGCCGATCAGATAGCGCGCATGGTTTTCGCGATAGGAAATGAGCTCGCGAGCGACGATCGGAATGCCGAGGGTGTCGACCAGTTCGGCCAGTTCCTCGAGGAGATTCTGCGCTTCGATTTTCAAGTCCGCCGAAATGTATGCGCCGACGAGGAGCGCTCGCTTAGCGTCTTTTCCTTTGGCTTCGATCTCAAACATGCATCGGCAGGATAGCCGAAAAGGCGACAAAAGTAAGGGAATGGAGGACGGCGGATAATATGGAGAAGTAATCGCCCCCAAACGGACCAGTTAATGCTTGTAATTGCGGTATAATTGGGGCGTCCGCATCTCTCCGTTCGCCGTCAATTACGAGAGTTAGATCGTTCCGGCTTTGGATACAAAAGCCGCGGTGAGGTCAGCTTTTTCTCGTGTCCTCTGAGAGATAATTCCTGTGCTGTGCCCGATTGGGTCGGCCAGAAGATCAAGGACTACAAGCTACCAAACTACCAATGAACCAACACACTCACTCAATTCGTTTCGGTCTCGCGACCGGACTTATCCTTTCCTTCGCCGGCCTGGCGACTTTCACTTGCCAGGCCAACGCATAATCCCTCGGTTCGGCCGAGACTTTCGGCGTCCTCGGCGCCACCACCGTGACGAACACGGGCGCCGCTCAGATCAACGGAAATGTCGGGGTCAGCCCTGGCTCCGCTATTACCGGGTTTCCTCCCGGCGTGATCTTCAACGGCGCGCTTCACGCCGCAGACGGGACGGCGACGCAGGCGCATGCTGATCTGGCTACCACCTACACGAACTTTTCCGGTCTCGCCTCACCGCCTGCCAATAACCTGAGCGGACAGGATCTCGGTGGCAAGACTTTGACACCGGGCGTCTATCGTTTTGATACGACCGCAACCTCTGGTGGCGTCCTCACCTTCGACGCGCAGAATGACCCCGATGCACGCTTTGTCATTCAGATCGGCACGTCACTCATCACGACCGGAGCGTCTTCCGTGGCTTTGATCCACCAGGCTGACGCGCGCAACAATTACTTTCAAGTGGGTAGCGCCGTGACGCTGGGCAGCGGCAGCGCTTTCATCGGGAACCTTCTCGCCGGCACATCTGTCACGCTCAGTCTCTACGACAGCGACGGAATGCTTCTGCGGTCGAATGACAACTGGCAGGATATACGAGTCAGGCCGCTCTTATTATTGCCACCGGTATCCCACCGCAGAATGACCTTGAGTCAGCGATCGTGGCCAACCTTCCTTCTGACGCCTACACGGCGATTGTCTCGGGCAAGGACGGCGGCACCAGCGTGGCTCTCGCCGAAGTGTATCACCTCGTTCCGTGATCCAGTGTCACGGCCTATCATCCGAACCGGATAACTAACGAATCGCTTCGAGCGGCGGATCAGCGGGGGCGATTGGCGAGATGAGAGAGCGCCATCGTCAGGGCGGCGGCCCCTAACGTTTTCACGAGGGTGGGATGTTGGGCGTAGATCTCACTGACGCGGTCGATGATGGATGGGTCATGTTGTTCGGCGTGCGCTGCTGCCTGTTGCACCGCTTCCGCGGGAATTTGCGCCGCCGTTTCAGGGGTAATTGGAGCGCCGCCGCCCGGAAGAGTTATTCCGGCCGCCTGAGTTAGTTGGGACAGGATTCCGGCGCCCGCACCGCTCGCGAGAAGGGTATTGAGCAAACTGGCGCGCTGGCTGCCGTTGGAGTTGCTGAAGAGCTGGCCCACCATCTGGGCGAAGGGTGGCGTCTGTGACGAACGAAACATGGCCGACAACCCGTCGGCCACGGCGGACTGCGGCGCAGCCTGCGCGACTTGTCCAAAGTGTTGTTCGATGTCGTTAGGCGCGGCGGCCGCCTGGTTACCCTGCGAGTAGTTCTGCAGCACGTTAGCGACCTCATTCATCCAGCTCATACGAGCAAGTTGCGCTGAAAATCGGAAACCGAAAGCTGAATTATCGGTTGTGGGTCATTCTCGCTCGAAATCAACAGGTGACGAGCGAATGATGGGGCCGTCGCTATTTCTGCACCGTTATCGCGGGGAGTGTTTACTGTTTTGAAGGTCGCGCGATCGCAAGGGCCCGATTTCCGCCGATTCGGGAGGGAACCGCTTTCTCGCGACCAGAAGCGGTTTGGCGCCTAACGAGAAAGTTTTCTGTGCCTTCGGCTGTGGCTGTCGAAGAACGCGATCACCTCGTCTTTTATCAAAGGCCAGTAGGCGAAGGCATGCGCTTCGCAATAGGGAGGAGTCACGATTGTTTCTACGGTGTAGGCGGAGGCCGGCACGCCGGCGTTTTTCAGCGCGCAATCTATATCGGTGATCTGATGATATGGCATCGGGTCCTGCCTGCTATTGAAGAGATAGAGCGGCTTGACATCGTTCGGGTCGAAGACTGCGGGAGGCGGAGGATTGGTCAGCGCCACGGGCGAAAGCCGATACTGGGCTTGCCCCAGACTGACCCCATCGTCACTGATGCCGGTGACGGGATGATACAGGTCCGGGATGGGAACGATCGCCGGAGGCCTGCGTGGATAGGGTGTGGCCGGGCAGATCGGCCGCGGTTCCCGCGTGAAGGGAGTGCTGGTGGGAGGAGGATAATGCGGCGGCGGGGTGCATGTGTAGGGGGGTGGAGGAGTGCAAGCAGAACAGGATGGCTCCTGCGAAGTGGGCGACGTTTACGAAGTCTGCGCGACGCAGACCATCGTCAAACCCAGCAATAACAAGAAGTATCCCAGCGCATTCTCTATTTTCACGGTGTTTTATTCACTCTCCTGGACCGAACAAATTGCGGTCGTCTGGGGCGCGGCAGGGACGACTTGTCCAAGTGTTATTCGGTACCGGTAGGCGCGGCGGCCGCCTGGTCACCTTGCGAGTCGTTTTGTGGCACATTTTGCGATCTGTCACTATTTTTGCGCTGAGATTGGCGCCGAATACTCGGTTTTCTCCCATCTCAAGCGCAGCACGGTGCCGGGACCAGAACTCTTGTCGAACGAGATCGTGAACTGGTTTACCGGCAGAGGGAGGGGATTTTTCTTCATCTCGATGCTGGCGAAGTCTTGGCCGGCGTCATGCTTCGTGCCCCACTGGCCGGTTTGTTTGTTGACGATCAGTTTGGCGGATCCGTCCTCCTCTGGTTGCAAATAAAGCGAATAACTGCCAGCCGGAATTTTTGTGCCGCCAAGGTTAAGATCGTGATCGGTCGTGAGGAGCGTAGCTTCGTCCGCGCCCATTCGCCAGACCTGACCAAAGGGCACCAGGCCGCCCCAGATTTTGCGCATTTCGGCGGTCTTCGGGTCCTTTGTGTAGGGACGGCCATAGACAATTTTAATGGCCGCGCCGTCGATCGTGGCGGAGACCGTTTCGTGCGGGCTGATCCGTTTCTCTTTCGCGTGGAGGGGGAGGGCGGACAGGACAAGAAGACTGAGAACGGTGGAGCTAATCGTAAGTGACTTCATGGTGAGCAAGCTACCGCCGTTTCGAGTGTTCGTCCAACTCCGCCGACTCGGATGCGGTGGAGGTTATCTCCTCGGCCGCTCTCGTCAAGATCTGGCCTAACGACTCGCGGAGAGCAGCCTAACGAATGGGGTTTCGCTTCTTTGACTCATTTTTCGGCCCGCTTTCTTTTTCGATCCCTCGGCGGATTGCCGCTGCGGTCAAAGCCCCAAGAACTTGCTTGACTTGCCCGGGATGGAACGATTCCGATGAGTGGATGCGGTCTCGCTTCGGCTCAGCCTCAGGCGCCTTGGCTTTCCTGATAATCCTGGCGGGCTGCAGCCATCTTTCGCCGCGCTACCAGAATCCTCCAAACGGTGTTCCCGTTTCGGTTGACGACAGGGATGGCTATCACCTGGCCTTTATCGAGTTCGGTGAGCAGGGCTCTTATCTGGACACTTCGCAAGTAGAACTAGCGGTCAAGCTGGTTCGGGCGACGTCGAAGCCGTTAGTCATCACTTATGTTCATGGTTGGCAAAACGATTCGGGGTCGGGCGATGTTGAAAAATTCCGCAAGTTCCTTGCTGAGATTGCTCGCACCCCTTTAATCGGAAAAAAGGGGTTCCACGTGGTCGGCGTCTATCTGGGATGGCGCGGGCAACTCACCGATATCCCAGGGATAAAGGAGTTCACATTTTATAGCCGGAAGGCGGCGGCGGAGCGCCTGGCGAGTAACTTTGATTGTTTCGACGCCATCTCTTCGATCGCGGAGGCGGCGCGCAAACACCGAAGGCGGGACGAACAATATACGATCCTCCTTGGGCATTCCTTTGGGGGATTGGTGGTGGAAAGGGCAGTGGCCCATGCGATCGACGCCGAGATGCATGGCCGGTCCCATCGCGGGAACTCGCTGCCCGCTGACTTGACGCTGGTGCTTAATCCTGCCTCCGACTCCGTTTTGAGCCGGCAGATTATCTCGGCGCTTTACCAGGAAAAGACGGAGAGGGCCCGTCCGCTTTTTGTTTCCATTACTTCCACCGCCGATAAAGCCACGGGCGTGTTTTTCCCCATCGGCACTTCGCTCGCGGCCACGACCAAAGCGTTCAATCAAGTGGCTGATCCTGGCGAGCCGGAAAAAAGGGAAACCGAGCGACATTTCTTTACGACCACTCCGGGTCATAACTCGTCGTTGATTAATCATGTGGCGAGAAAGCTTGACCAGCCTTTCGATCCTCCACCGGGGCTGAGCGCTCTAGAGATAAACCTATCTCACGTTCTAATTGGTGACACCGTCGCTCTCCCCGGCACGAGCGGAGTGGAGCTATGGCATCTTGACCGAGTCTCGAAAGTGGATGTGCCATATTGGGACGTGCAGGTCGATGGGAGCATCATCAAAGACCACGGCGATATCTGGAACGAGCGAGCCGAGGCTCTCATGGCCGGAATATTCAGCATCGCGAACCCGATCACAAAACGCGGCGGCAGGCATGAGGCCGATCTGCAGAAGCCACGCGAATTCCGGCGCGACGCTTACAAGCAGGACTCGACGGTCGCTCCTGCAGGAACTAAGCCTTAGCCTAACGACGCCGCCGATTCAAGCTCCGCGGAAGAGCTTCTTGCGCAAGAGGGCAAGCGCGATCCCGCCCCCCAGGATAGTCAGGGCCCAGGTGCCCGGCTCGGGCACGACGGTGACGAACTCGGTGACCAGCCCGATCGTGTCGTAACCAGTCGCGCTCAGCGCATAAACGTTATTCGGATCAGTCGTGTTCGAGTAAAGACGAAAGACGGAGTCGCTGGCGCTCGACTGCGCGTCGAAAAATGTCGTAGTGCCGCCGCCGAAATTTCTGATGTCGAGCAGGAGATTGCCGTTCGCGGGGTTATAGAAGAAAGGCGTGGTCAGGGTAATGAGGATGTCAAAAGCCTTGGGCCCGCCCGCCGGCCCGGTAAAACCACTGGCCAGAGCTAGCGCGCCGCGTCCGTAGACGACGGTGTTATCAAGCCCGACATTGCTATCGAAGGTCGTGCTGAAATCGGTGGGACCTCTTGTGCTGGTCGATAGATTGATTTGGATGTCGGGGAGGATGCTGGCGAAGGCTGCGCCGTCCTGCGCTCCAGGCCGAAAGAGGATCTGGGTAATAAACTCTCCACCCGGGGCGAGGCCGGAGAAGGCGTCTGCGGTATAGAACTGTTGATAACGGATGGTGCTCGGCTGATCCAGGGCCCCGAGGTTAAAGGGAAAACCGTTGTCCCGGTTTCCCTCCACGCTGACATTCCCGGCCGGCGTCACGACCAAGCCGGCACGTGCCGAAATCGAGAGAGAAAGGAGGGCGATGAAGGCGAGGGAACATCTAAACATCCGGCCCGGATGCTGCCAGAATCTGGCCGCAACGGCAAGAAGTTTATGGAAATCATAGATGCCCGGACGGTGCCAACGCCAAGTCGTTCGCGACCGTCCAATGCCACGCTGGCAGGCAGCCGGTTCTAGCGGAAAAGAGGTTTCCCAGTACCGAGGTGCCGCAGCAGATGCCGGTCAGCAGGCGAGAATGGCGCAGCCGCCGAATGCGACATGTCGCAAATCCCTGCGTCGGGCGGTTCCGGTGGCACCTGGCCGCGGAATTCCGGCACAGCTCGCGCCTGAAGTTCCTGCTCGAGATCGTAGGCCAGGCCGATCAGCTGCGGTTCGTGCAGGAATGTGCTGTACATCCAGATGCCCGCCGGTCGCCCGCGATTGGTGAATCCCACCGGCACAGAGATGTTCGGATAACCCGCGACCGCCGCCGGGGCGGAGGCGAAGCTGTAACTGGGTGCGATCAGCGCGTCCAGGTTGTCGCGCCGCAGGGCCGCGTCGATCCCGCGATGACGCGACAGCCGAAGGCAGAGCGTGCGCGCGTCGATATACTCCGGATCGGTCAGGTCGCCGCTGGTCGCTTCCGACATTTCGAAAACCTCTTGTCCGAAATATTTCATCTCCTGCGGACAATGATCGAGATCGAATTGGATCAGGTCCGCCAAGGTGCGGATGGACGTGTTTGACAGTCCGGCGAGGTATTTCGCGATGTCTCCTTTGAACTCATAGAGCAGGACGGTGAATTCAGCGTCGAAGTATTTGTACGAATCGCCCGAGTCAGCCTCGATCAGGGTGGCGCCAAGGCTCTCCATCGTTTGCATGGCCGGCTCGATCGCGTGGACGATATCGTCCTCCCCGCCGTAACGCAGGGTGAAGTAGCGGCGATCGATCCCAATGCGCGCCCCTTGGAGCGCGCCGCGCACGAGGAATTGTGTGTAATCAGTCGGTAAGTCATGACCTATGACTTGCCCGAAGGGTGACTGAAGAACTCCGAGCAGGATGGCCGCATCGGTCACTGTCCTGCAAATAGGACCGGCCGTGTCCTGGCTATGAGAGATAGGTATGATCCCATCCTGCGAAACGAGGCCGACGGTTGGCTTGAGACCTACGGCAAGATTGTTACCGGATGGGCAGACAATGGAGCCATCCGTCTCCGTACCCACAGCTACCGAACAAAGGTTGGCCGCACTGGCGACCGCCGACCCGGAGCTCGATCCGCATGGGTCAAAGCTGAGGCGATAAGGATCGCGGGTAAAACCGCCGCGCGCGCTCCACCCATTAAAGGGAGCAAAGCCACGGAAGTTGGCCCACTCGGAGAGATTCGCCTTGCCCAAAATGACCGCGCCGGCCGCGCGCATCTGATGCACGATAATCGAGTCCGCCGGAACCTCGCTTCCCACGAGTGCGAGCGATCCGGCGGTGGTTTGCATGTTATCGGCAGTCGCAATGTTGTCCTTCACCAGCACTGGGATGCCGTGCAACGGTCCGCGGAGGTGGCCGCGCTCCCGCTCGCGGTCGAGCCTCTGAGCAATTCGCAGCGCGTCAGGGTTGGTCTCGATGACAGCGCTGAGCAGCGGATTAAGCTGAGTGATCCGGTTAAGATAATCCTGGACAAGACCTCGGCTGGTTAGCTCGCCCGACGCCATCATGGCTTGAAGCTCCGGGATGGTTGCCTCGACGATCGGGTCGTCGCCGAGCGCGGCGGCTGCCGCTGAGGAGGTGTGTAGGAGTGAAGTAATTCCTCCGGTCAAGAGGGCTGCGCCGCCTGCGAGCGTTGTCCCGACAAACGCCCGCCGTGTGACGCCACCGTGACCGGAGCCAGGCTGACCGCGCTGCTCCGTCTTCATGAAATTGATCCTCCAACCGCGGTGAACCGTGTCAAGCCGAAATTAGTTTCACCCCGATCTGCAATCGACCGGCCCCTCGCTCGCTTGAGGCTTGTCGTCGGGCTTGTCCTGATTAACTTCAGTATCTCTTTCGATATGAAACCGATCGTCCTGATTCATGGCTACAGCTCGGAGAGTCCCACGGCCGATCCTACTTCTATCGCCAACATCTACGGCGATCTCCCGGGCCGCTTGCGCGCCAGCTATGATGTCGTGGAGGTGGATCTCTCACGCTACGTCAGCTTGAACGACTCCGTCTCAGTCGCCGACATCGCGCGAGCCCTGAATCGCGTCCTCCTCGAGCAACATCCGGCACTCCTAGCGGATGGTTTCCATGTCGTCATTCATAGCACTGGCGCGCTTGTCATTCGTACCTGGATTCGGTTGTTCAGTCCGCGGCCCTCGCCCGTGCGCAACCTTGTCTACCTTGCCGGTGCGAACCTCGGGAGCGGTTGGGCCAGTATTGGACAAGGCCAGGTGGCGCGCTGGGGCCGCTACGTTTTCGAGCGCGGCGCGCAACGCGGCGTGAAGGTGTTGCAGGCGCTCGAGCTCGGCTCCTCGCCGGCGCTCAATCTCCATCTGGCTCTCACCACTCCCGACTCGCGCATGCTGGAGGATTACCAGGTGCAGGAATTCGTCATCATCGGCACCCAGGCCGATCCCAGCTGGTTTGCCTTTCCCGTTCGCTACGCTCATGAGGATGGCTCCGACGGCGTCGTGCGGGTCGCCGCCGGCAATCTCAATTTCAATCACGTCGTGATTCGGCCTAACGAGCAAGCCTCTCTCCTTCCCTGGCCGACCGTGCAGGCGGCCGTGCGCGCCGCCGAAGTGAAAGGAAGTTTTCCGGCCTACTATGAAGTCACCGACACCTCCTTCGCGGGCAAGGATCGCAAACTGGTGCCCTGCGGCATCCCCTACCGTTGCGCCCATTCGGGTGACGACATGGGAATTGTTTCCGGCTCGATCCCGCGCGACCAGGTGGAGCGCATGCTCAAGCTCGCGCTCGAAACGCCGGAGCGAAACACCACCGCCTGGCAACGCGCCGTCGCCGCCTACGATCGCGAGACCGCGCAAACTTTCGACCTCGCAAAAACGATGCAGAAGCCGGGGCTGCTTAACTTCCTCGCCGATCCGCGCAATCAGTACGATCCGCATTCCCAGGTCGTCATCCGCCTCTGGGATCAGGATGGAATTCCAATCCCGATTGCCAACTCGGACATCTTTTTCGTCTCCGAACAAGAGGAAAAAGGCACGCTCCCGATCCAGTCCTTGATCGAGAACACTTCGGTCAGCGGTGTGTCGCCCAATTCAATCGTCTTTTATCTCCGGGTGCAAAAGTTCGATCGGCGCGCCAAGGACTGGGTCGATCAACTCGGCAACGTGGCTGATTTCGCGCTCGAGATTACAGCGATCGAGCCGGCTGCACCGACGAACGACCCGCTCATTTCCTATCTGCCGTTGCGCATTCCGCTCAAGGGCAAGCAGGTCGCCGGGCTGATCCAGCCGCATCGCACCACGATCATCGACGTGACGCTGCTCCGCTTGCCTTCGCCAGACGTTTACCAGCTGATCAAATCGTAGCGCGCCCGATTTGACTCTGCGCCCTTCGTCGTATCGTCAAGCACCGACCGCACACCATGAATTCATTCTCTAATCGTCTTGCTACCTTGACCGTTCTCAGCTCCGTGTTCGCCTTCGCCACCAGTTTGGGCGCAGCGCCGAAAAAGGAATTGGAATTTCCCGACGCCAGCCAACACGCCACCATCACCCAGCGCGTCGGCCTAACCGATGTGTCGATCGATTACTCGCGACCCGACATGCGCGGCCGGGAGATTTTTGGCGGCCTCGTCCCTTACGGCAAAGTCTGGCGCACCGGCGCGAATCAGCCGACCAAGATCAAATTCAGCCAGCCGGTGAAAATCGAAGGCCAGGATGTCGCGGCGGGCGAGTATGCCTTCTACACCATGCCTAACGAGAATGAGTGGACCATCATTCTTTCCAGGAACACCAAACTCTGGGGCGCTTACGGCTACAAGCCCGATGCGGATGCCCTCCGGGTAAAAGTGAAACCGACGCCGCTGACCGATCCGGTCGAGACCTTCACAATTGGTTTCGACAATTTGAAAGACGACGGCGCCATCATTTCCCTGGAGTGGGAAAAGACCCGCGTCCCGGTCGAGCTGACCACGAACACGATCGAAAAGGTCAACGCCGAGATCGATAATGCGCTGAAGGATCCGGCGTCGCTCAAGCCGATCTTCTATTATCAGGCGGCCAGCTTTTACTACGACCACGACAAAGACATCGAGCAGGCTGAGAAATGGGTCGATCAGGCGATCGCGAAACAACAGCCGGCCCGTTACTTCATTTATTATAAGAAGGCGCAGATCGAAGCCAAGTTGGGTCACAAGCCGGAAGCCAAAGCCGCCGCGGAGAAGGCGATCGAGCTCTTGAAAACTGAGAAGGAGCCCGACGAAAGCGCGATTCGAAATAGTCAGCTCCTGATCGACGGTTTGCGCTAGCGCTGCCGCGGCCTTCGTCTCGCAACGGATCGTTTTCATGATGTTTTCGAGCTCGCGCTGTCTCGTGGCTTCGCTCGCATTCGTTAGTCTGGCCGGCGCCCTGCGCGCGGCGGACGCGCCGCCGGCGATGGATGCGGCGCGCATTCGGCTCGCGCTTGAGAAACTGAACGTCCTCGGTCGTGTTCTCTATGTCGCGGCCCATCCGGATGATGAGAACACGAGCCTGATTTCCTATTGGGCGAACGGCGCGCTCTATGACGCCGCTTATCTTTCACTCACGCGCGGCGATGGCGGTCAGAATCTGATCGGGCCGGAATTGCGCGAGGAGCTTGGCGTCATCCGCACCCAGGAGTTGCTGGCCGCGCGGCGGATCGATCACGGCCGGCAATTTTTCACGCGCGCGAACGACTTCGGATTTTCCAAGTCGGCCGAGGAAACCCTGCGCATCTGGGATCGGGATAAGATTCTCGCCGACGTCGTCTGGGTGATGCGGAAGTTTCAGCCCGATCTCGTCGTGACCCGGTTCCCGACGGAGGACAGCACGACGCACGGACATCACACCGCTTCGGCGCGGCTGGCCGCGGAAGCTTTTCGGGCCGCGCCGATCCGAAGCGTTTTCCGGAGCAACTTAAGTTCGTTAGGCCATGGCAACCGGCCCGGTTGTTCTGGAATTCCTGGGTCGGTTTTCGCGCCCGGCGCAATGAGCCCATTGACACCACCGGCCTGATCAGTCTGGAAGCGGGCGGTTACCAGCCGCTCCTCGGCAAATCCTATCCGGAGATCGCCGCCGCCAGCCGCAGCATGCACAAGAGCCAGGGCTTCGGAGTGGAGATCGATCGCGGCGAGCGGAAGGAATATTTCAAGTTTCTCGACGGCAAACCAGACTCAGGCGACGGCATTTTCGACGGGATCGACACGACCTGGTCGCGCGTGCCTAACGCTTCCGGCGTGAGCGAAAAGATCCGGCAGATTTTGCAAAAATATCAGGCAACCGAGCCTTCGGCCTCCATTCCCGCGCTGCTCGATCTTCGCAAAATGTTGCGCGATCTCGGGGAGAACGATTGGGCGACGGAGAAGCTGGCAGATCTCGATGAAATCATCGGAGCCTGTCTCGGGCTACACCTCGATGCCGTGACCGAAAAACCGGCCGCACAGCCAGGCGAAAATCTCCCGCTGCAGATCGAGGCGATCAATCGTTCGCCGGTGGAAGTGAAGCTGGAATCGCTTCGGGTTTTGAAAACCGGCAAGACGATCCCGATCGGAAAAATGCTCGCGCCTAACGAGCTCCTGACCGAGAAGACGACGGTCGCATTGCCACGAGGATCTGCCTTACTCGGAGCCTTATTGGCTGCGCCAGCCGGGCACGATCGGCACCTATGCCGTCTCCGATCAAACCCTGATCGGTCGCCCGGAAAGTCCACCGGCATTTCCGCTCGATGTGACGCTGCGAATCGCGGGTGAAGAGATCACCTATTCTTTGGAGTCGCGCTTCCGCAAAGTCGATCGGGTGGCTGGCGAAGTGAGCGAATCGCTCGTCATCGCGCCGCCCGCTTTTGTCGAACTACCTCAGCCGGTTTTCGTCTTCGGCAACGGCGAAGCGAAAACAATCAACCTGCGCGTGATCGCTTCCGCGGAAAAGTTCAGCAGCAACGTTGCCCTGGCCGTGCCCGCCGGCTGGAAAGTCGAGCCCGCCTCTCGTCCCGTGCAGTTGGAAGGCGCGGAAAGCGAGATGAGCTGCAGCTTTCAGGTCACGCCCCCCACGGCCGCGAGCGAAGGAATGTTGCGCGCCGTTTTCATGTCGGCGGGCGAACGCACCCCGGCCTATCAGCGCGAGCGCATCGTCTATCCGCACATCGAGCCGCAGACTCTTATCTCGCCCGCGCAAGCTAAACTCGTTAGGGCGAAAATTGAAAACAAGGCCGCGCGGGTCGGTTACATCCCGGGAGCGGGCGACGCCAGTTCCCGAAAGCCTGCGCGAGATCGGCTCCGACGTGAAAATTCTCGCCGATCAGGAAATCAAAGCCGCGAACCTGGCGCAGTTCGATGCGGTCGTCCTCGGCGTGCGCGCTTACAACGTGCATCCGGAGCGGATCAGCGCGTGGTATCCCGAATTGCTCGCCTATGCGCAGCAGGGCGGCGTGGTCGTCGTGCAATACAACACCATGCCGGGCCCGAAGCCCGACCAGCTGCCGCATCCGCTCCAGGTCTCGCACGATCGGGTCACGGATGAAACCGCGCCCGTCCGCATCCTCGCGCCCGATCATCCGGTCATGAATTTCCCGAACAAGATTTCGCAGGAAGATTTCGCCGGCTGGGTACAGGAACGCGGTCTCTATTTCCCGGAGCAATGGGATGCCGCCTGGACGCCGATCCTCTCGAGCAACGATCCGGGACGAAAAGCCGCTCGATGGCGGTCTGCTCGTGACGCCGGTGGGTAAGGGGTGGTTCGTCTACACCGGCTACTCCTGGTTCCGCGAGCTCCCGGCCGGCGTCCCCGGCGCCTACCGGATTTTCGCGAACATGATCTCGTTAGGCAAAGCCGCCCAATGAACCGCCTGGAGGGACGACCGCCGTGTCGTCCGTGGATCAGGTTGGAAACGCGGACGGGACGGCGCCCGTCCCTCCAGGCGAGAGCGCAAGATGAATGAAGCTCCACAAACCCGCGTCCCGCTCTTCGGTCGCTGGCGCAACGCCTACCTCTTCGTCGTCCTCGTTTTCCTCCTCGAGGTCGGCTTTTTCTATTTCGTCAGCCGCTATTTCTCGTGAGCTGGATCGACTATGCCGTGCTCTTCGGCACGCTCCTCGCGATCGCGCTTTACGGCTGGTGGAAGACGCGGGCCGATCACGATCTCAATCACTATCTGCGGGGCGATGCGAGCATTCGCTGGGGCACGATCGGGCTTTCCGTCATGGCGACGCAGGCGAGCGCGATCACTTTTCTCTCCACTCCCGGACAGGCCTACGAAAGCGGACTGGGTTTTGTGCAGAATTATTTCGGACTGCCTTTCGCCCTCATCGTCGTCTGCGCGGTCTTCATTCCGATCTATCACCGGCTTAAGGTCGTCACGGCCTATGAGTATCTCGGCCAGCGTTTCGATCAGAAGACGCGATTGTTAGGCGCGTTTCTCTTTCTCCTCCAGCGCGGGCTGGCCGCAGGGATTACGCTTTACGCTCCGGCCATCATTCTCTCCGCCCTGCTCGGCTGGAATCTTCGCCTAACGATTCTGCTGGCCGGCCTTTTCGTCGTCCTCTACACGACGACGGGCGGGACGACCGCGGTCAGTCACACGCAGAAGTGGCAGATGGCCGTGATCCTCATCGGGATGGGGATCGCCTTCGGGATGGTCGTGCATCGGCTCCCGCCGGATGTTTCGTTTTTCGACGCGGTCTCGGTGGCCGGCAAAATGGGCAAGCTCAACGCGGTCGATTTTTCGGTCGATCCGCAGCGGCGCTACACGTTTTGGTCGGGGCTGCTCGGCGGTTTCTTCCTCGCGCTTTCCTATTTCGGGACCGACCAATCACAGGTGCAGCGCTACCTCGCGGGCGGCTCGCTCACCGGCAGCCGGCTCGGTCTGATTTTCAACGCCGTCCTCAAGTTGCCGATGCAGTTCTTCATTCTTTTCACCGGCGTGATGGTCTTTCGTTTTTTTCCAGTTCGAAAAGCCGCCGCTCTTTTTCAATCAGCCGGCTTACGAGCGGGCCACGCAAACTGCGCAGGCCGGCAAACTGGCGGCGCTGGAAACGCGCTACGACGAGGCTTTCGTGGCAAAGCGGAACGCGGTCCGTGGCCTAACGAATGCGCTGGACTCGCATTCCGCTCCGTCGATCAACGCCGCGACCAGCGCCCTGCTCGGGCCAGCAGAAGGAAATGGAAAACATCCGCCGCGAGATGAAGCAAACCTTGAAAGCGGCCGATCCGAAAATGGAAACGAATGACGCCGACTACGTCTTCATCAGCTTCGTTCTGCATTATCTGCCGCACGGGCTCATCGGGCTGCTCATCGCGGTTATCTTTTGTGCGGCGATGTCCTCCAGCGCCTCGGAGTTGAACGCGCTCGGCTCGACCACGGTGGTCGATTTTTACCGGCCGCTCTTGCACCCGAACGCGAGCGAAGCCGCACTACCTTCTCGTTTCCAAGTTGCTCACTGCCGCCTGGGGCGGAGTCGCGATTTCCTTCGCCCTCTTCGCCAACCTGGTCGAGAACCTGATCCAGGCGATCAACATTCTCGGCTCGATTTTTTACGGCAGCATCCTCGGGATTTTTCTCGTCGCGTTCTTCCTCCGCTTTGTCCGCGGCACGGCCGTTTTTGTCGGCGGCGCTGATCTCGCAGACGCTCGTCCTGGCGCTCTTCTACAGCACCTCGATCGGTTACCTTTGGTATAACGTGATCGGCTGCGTCGTGGTCTGTGTGCTCTCGGCCGTCGCTCTGCAGAAGACCATTTTCGCGCGCTCGTAGCACGCGTCTCACAGGCAGGATGCCTGTGCTACGGTGCGCCTGTGCCGGCGCCGATCATCTGTTTCGGACAACAACCGTGCGGGATTTTTCCGCGGCGATTTCTTGTTTTCGAAAATCCAGACCGCGCGCCGGCTGCAGCGCGAGATCGGGGGCGAGGTCGTTTTCTTCTATCACGACAGCGACCACGATCCGCGCGAGACGATCACCATCCTGCGCGATCGGCAGAGCGGGAAAGAGCAGCGGATCAATTTCCAGTTTGCAAACAGGCTGCAGAAGCAATTCTCGCCTCTCTTCGCCAAGCGGGTTGTGGCCGGATGGCAGGAGAAGATCGCGCGCCAGCTTCCCAATTACGTCTCGGAAAAACTGGTCGAGGATTTCAAGAAAGTTTCGGCCGAAAACGTGGCTGACTTTTGTCTCGAGATGTATCGGCAGCTCGGTCTGCTCGAAGGCGTGCGCGTGATGCGATCGGGCGATCCGGACTTTCGTCGTCGCGCCGTCGCGGTGGACGACTTTTACGTCGACGTGACCTACCAGGACGAATTGGTGCGAGCGCGGGTCGGCCGCGACGCGTTGCTGTTGCACAAAGGAGGAGATTCCTACATCGAGCTGCCGATGCAGAAATACGACGCCGCCCAGATCAGTCCGACACGCGACACGCGCCTGCGCTGGATGCAATCGGTCATTCGCTGCACCCATTACGTGGCCGGGGCGAGCGAGATCAAATATCTGAACACGGAGGAAGCGCCCGGCGTCCAATTCATCGCGCGCGACGAAATCTCCGAGAGCGACCGCGCTTACCTGCCCCATGCCTAACGAAAAACTTCGCCTCCTCGCCGTCGGCGCGCATCCGGACGACATCGAGTTTGGTTGCGGCGCAATTCTGCTCGGCGAAGCGGCCCGCGGGAATGAGATCTCGCTCTGCCTTTGCTCGCGCGGCGAAGCCGGGACAAACGGCACGCCTAACGAACGCGAAACGGAGGCACGCCAGGCGGCGGAGATGCTTGGCGCGACGATCGAGTTCCTCGAGCTCGGGGGAGATTGCCATTTGGAGATTTCTCCTGCGCATAATATCGCGATCGCGCGGGAAATCCGCCGGGCGCGGCCCGACGTTCTTCTCGCGCCGACCGCGACGCGCGACCAGCATCCGGATCACATCGTGGTCAGCGAACTTTGCCGCAACGCGGCCCGACTCGCGCGCTATGGCGGGCTGGCGGAGCTGAACGACCTCGCGCCGCATGCGATCCGGCAGCACCTCGAATATGCGATCACGTCGGCGGCCGCATCGCCTAACGAATCGATGAAAGTCCGCGTCGACGTCGGCCAGCATTTCACCCGCTGGGTCAAGCTGATGGAATGTCATCAAACGCAATTGCGCACCCGGCGTTACCTCGATCTGCAAACGGCGCGTGCACGACTCCTCGGGCTCGAAGCCGGCGTCGAATATGCACAGGCGCTTTATCCGAAAAGCGACCTTCTGATTAGCAGCCTCGCCGAATTCCCTTCCTCCGTCTGCCTCTTCTAAGAATGGAAGATCCGCGCCGGCTCAATATTGGCATCACCTGTTATCCGCTGATCGGCGGAAGCGGCATCCTCGCGACTGCGCTTGGTTCCGAGCTGGCGCAACGTGGACACGACGTCCATTTCTTCAGCTCCGCGAAACCTGTCCGGCTCGATCTGGCGCAGCCGCGGATTTTTTTTCACGAGGTGATCGTGAACGAATACAGCCTCTTCACTTACCCGGATTACACCCTGCCGCTGGCGGTGAAGATGGCGGAGATCGCGCGCGCCGCCGACCTGGATGTGTTTCACGTGCACTACGCGGTGCCGCACGCGACCGCCGCGTATCTCGCGGTGCAGATGCTGGGCTCGAACGGCACGCGCGCGCCGAAGATCATCACTACTTTGCACGGCACCGATACGACCCTGCTGGGGCAGGATCCGAGTTATCGCCCGGCGATCGAGCACGCCCTTTCACATTCCGACGCGCTCACGACTGTCTCGGAGAGTTTGCGCGCGGAAACGCTCGATACTTTTGCGCTCAACCAACCGGTCGAGGTGATTCACAATTTCTTTGTCCCATCCGCCAAACTTCGCAGCCGGGCGGAGGTGCGGCGCGAGCTTGGCCTAACGAATGAAGAATTCCTCGTCGTCCACATCTCGAATGTGCGCGCAGGGAAACGGATCGACCTGTTGCTGCGCACGTTTGCCGCCGCCCGCAGCAGTCGTCCGCTGCGGCTGCTCATCCTGGCGGGTGATTCCTTCGCGACCTACGAGTCCCTCCTCGACGAGCTGGCTTTGCGCGATCGGGTGATCGTGAAGGAGCAGGTGCGGGAGGTGGAAGATTACCTCGAGGCGGCCGACGCAGGACTTTACACCTCAGAGAGCGAGAGCTTTGGCCTGAGCATTCTCGAGACGCTCTTTCACGCCAAACCGGTGGTGGCATTTCGCGTCGGTGGAATTCCCGAGGTCGTGATCGACGGAGAATGCGGATTTCTGCATCCCTTTGGGCAGACCGACGCGCTGGCCAAGTCGCTGGCCGCGCTCGCGGACGCGCCAGAGCTGGCGCGGAAAATGGGCGCGCGCGGACGAGAACGGGCCCTGGCGAATTTTACCGCCGATCGGATCGTTCCCGCATATGAGGCGCTTTACCGGCGGGTAGTTCGTTAGGGCACTGCAGACGCCTCCCTTTGGGAGGCGCGGGGCCGGGCGACGCTGCTCTCGCGCTTCGCAGAGCGAAGCGTCTACAGCGCGTTCCCCTCCGCGATGTAGATCGTCTTCCCCACACTCGTTAGGGTGAGCGTTTGACGCCAGACGTGGTCGCCGAACTTGCGCTCAGCGTTGAGCTCGCGGGTCCGGGCGATGGGGACGGAGGCCGCGTCACGGAGCGCTTCAGTCAGGATCCGCCCATCCGGCGGTTGTGTGGATTTCAGGCCGAGCAGAGAAAGAATCGTCGGCGCGACGTCGATGTTGCCGGTCGGCGTGTGGTCGCTCCAGCCGCTTCGGAAATCCGGGCCGCTCGCGATCAAAGTGTTGTGGAGGTCGTGCGGGCTGAAGGTGCTGTGCGTCCCCTGGCCGAGGCCCTTGCCCAGATCGGAGGGGACTTCGCCGCGTGTTCCGAATTCGTTAGGCTGATCGTTCCAACGGGCGGCGACGATCACATCCGGAGCGGTCGCGGTCGCGAGGTGCAGCTGGGCGAGAGTGAAGGTGCCCTCCATCTTCTCGCGGGTCAGAATCACTCCGGCGAAATCGGAACGCTGCAGGTAGTCGACCAGCTTTCGCGTGATCGCGACGTCGTGATCGACGACATAAAACTCCGTGCTCCCGCCCAGACTAACGACCAGGATCTGGCCCGGTTTTGCCGCGCCGGTGAAAAAGCGAACCGCATCGAAGCCGGCCGCGCGCAATTGTTGCGCGACATCGACCGCCAGGTTGATGGTGGAGAAGCCATGATCGGAAACCACGAAGATATCCGTGTTCGTTAGGGCATTCTTCGCGCGCAAGGCGGCGAGGATTTTGGCGAGGTTGTCATCGTCGCTCTTGATCGCGGCGAGCGCGGTGGGCGAGCCGGGGGCGAACTCGTGCTGGGAAAGATCCGGCTCGCTCAGCCAGAGGAGAGAAAATTTTGGCACATCCTCCTTCCAAAGAACGTCGATGAGCGCGCGCGTCGTCCAGGCGTCTTCGGCGCTGTTTGGGAACTTGCCTTTTCGGTCCGGGAAAGGGCCGATGGCCGCGACGATTTCCGCTTCTGCAGACCTTGGCAGGATGTGGCCGCGATAGATGACGACCGATTTTTCATCCGAGCGCTGGCGTGAACGATCAAAGAGTTGCGCGACTGGCTTCGATCCGGCGATTGCGGTGCGGAAGCCGGCCTTTTGCACGATCTCGGCGATCGTCGGAACGGCGAGAAAGTTTGCACTGATCCGCGCATCTTCGGCATCGAGCGCGGGAAAGTCGGAAGTGTCGAACTGCTTTAGCGGATCAATCTCCGGGCGATATTCCTGGTTGGAAATGATTCCGTTGTGCGCCGGATAATCGCCGGTCGCGAGGACAGCGCCGTTGACGTTCGTCGAGCTCGGATAAGCCGCGTGATTGTTGCGAAAAAAGACGCCGTCGTGCGCGAGAGCATTCAGAGTGGGAGCCGTCTCGGCGGTGACGAAATCAGGCCGCATCCCGTCCCAGACGATCAGAACGATGTGCTTCGCATGAGCGGTCGCAATGGGCGCAGCCCACGCCATGGGTCCGTGCGCGATGAAGAATGACGTGATCGTTAGGCTAATTTTTCTCCAGCACATCGGACGGTACCTTGCACGGCCCGGCGATGTTTTTCGAGGGCGCGTTTGGTGACGATCGCGTGACAAGGAGGCCGGCGGCGTTTGCGCGGCGTGCTAGGCTCGCGCTGCGATGGGCGCAGAAAAACGTTTCCGCTTTCCGGCCTCGCGCCGGTTGAAGCACAGTCGTGAGTTTGCGCGGGTCCGGACGGAAGGTCGCGCCTTCCCCGGCCGGCTGTTGCTGATGGGTGTGCTGGATTTGGCGGATGGATCGGAGTTTCGCGTCGGGCTGGTGACTTCGAAACGGGTCGGCGGCGCGGTGGTGCGCAATCGAGTGCGCCGAAGGCTGCGGGAGATCGTGCGGCGCCAACAACACGAAGTGCGGAAGGGGGTGTGGCTGGTGCTGGTGGCGCGGCCGGCGGCGGCGCAGGCGACGAGCGCGGAGCTGGAGGAAGAATGGTTGCGCCTTACTCAGCGGGCCGGATTGATCAGTCCGCCTTCCTCATCGTGCTCCTACGATCACGAGCAGGAGGGGTAGGGGAACTTGAAGCCGGAGCTGTAGACGCTTCGTTCTGCGAAGCGCGGGCACGCGGGCAATTGGCACGAAGGGATTTAGCGGCGCCGCACTCGCGCCTCCCAGAGGGAGGCGTCTACAAGGCAAATCGAGCGCGAGTAGGAGCGGAATTACCACCAAGCGCGGCTCATTTGCGTCGTAACCCGCGCGCCCCTATTCTACGCCTCCGATGGTTTTGCTCGTTCGTTTCCTCATCCGCGCCTACCAATGGACGCTCTCGCCGATCCTCTCGGTCCTGGGCGGGCCGGGCGCCGGTTGCCGGTTTCATCCGACCTGTTCCGCATATTTTTTGGAGGCGGTGGAACGCCACGGCGCGCTGCGGGGCAGCTGGCTCGGCCTGAAACGCCTCGCGCGTTGCCAGCCATGGGGCGGACAGGGGGAAGACCCGGTGCCGGCGCGGCAGGATCATCTTCACGGCTTCGCTTGTGAATAGGCTGGCCGCCTCAGTTTATGGATCGCCAAGCCTGGATCGCCGTCATTCTTTGCATCATTGGGTTGATCGCCTGGCAGGTTTATACCCTGCAGCATCCGCAGCCCAGGCCAGTGCCGGCTCACGCGTCCCCGAGCCCGAGCGCGGTCGCCACGACGAGCGCCACCGCGACGCCGGAGACCGCGACCGCCAGTCCCGCGCCTAACGAACCGGCGGCCGCGCCGACCCCGACCCCGGCGACGTTTGTCGAGAAGACGGCCAGCTTGCGTAATGCCGACCTGCAACTTCGCCTAACGAATCGTGGCGGCGGCATTGCCGAAGCCATCCTTCCGAAACACAAGGCCGAAAACGGCCAGCCCTTGCAGTTGAACGCGGGGGACCGGGTCCCGATCGGGGCGATCATGGAAAAACCGGCGGCGCCGGATTTGGCCGAGTTCACGATCGTGGACGCGCCCGCCGGGAGCGTGCAATTCGAACGGGCGCTGCCCAATCAGGTGACCTTGCGCAAGAAATTCACCCTGCCGGAGCCGCCTAACGAGAAGGACAATTACGTCGCGCAGCTCGAGGTTGATTTCCAAAATACCGGGACGGCTGCCTACAAGAATCCCGGTTACTTCGTGGCGCTCGGGTCCGCCCAACCGATCCATCGCAACGATCTCGCGAATTATACCCGCGTCACCTGGTGCCTCGACGGCAAGGCGAAGTATACCGACGTCGGCTGGTTCGATGCGCAGAGTTATCCGTTGATCGGGAAGGAAAAGCGCCCCGCTCAGCAGTACTTCGACGAGGACCTGAAGGGCGCGGAATGGCTCGGGGTGAGCAACCAATTTTTCGTCACCCTCGTCACGCCGTTGAATGAGAAAGCGACGCACGTCTGGGGGACGCGCTTCGAGGCCGGCACGCAGGCGAACGGCAAGCCGGAATACGGGATCGAAGGCGCGATGGGCCTGCCCGGTTTCGAGCTAAAGCCTGGCCAGACCAAGACGCTCCAATTCCAGCTCTACATCGGGCCGAAGCTCTATCACCGGCTCGCCCAGCTCACCCACGACGAAGCCGAGATCATGGACTTCGGGCTCTGGAAACTGGTCAGCCAGGCGCTTCTCAACATGATGAATTTCCTGCATGGTTTTCTGCATAACTATGCGCTCGCGATCCTTCTTCTGACCGCGATCATCAAGCTCATCCTCTGGCCGCTCCAGACGAAGGCGAACAAGTCGATGCGACGCATGAGTGCGCTCTCGCCCAAGATGCAGGAGCTGCGCGATAAGTACAAGGACGACCCGACGAAGATGAACGCCGAGGTCATGAAGCTCTACAAGGATTATGGGATTAATCCGGTCAGTGGCTGCCTCCCGATGATGATCCAGATCCCAATTTTCTTCGGGCTCTTCACCATGTTGCGGCAGGCCGTCGAGCTGCGGAATGCCAGCTTCCTCTGGGTGCACGATTTGTCGCAGCCCGACACCGTCGCGCACATCCCGGGGATCGGTTGGCCGATTAACATCCTGCCTTTGATCATGGCCGCGACCAATCTCTGGCTCATGCGCCTCACCCCGAAGAGCGGCGACGCCACCCAGCAACGCGTCATGATGTTCATGCCGCTCATCTTCGTCGTCTTCTGCTACAATTTTGCGGCGGCGCTCGCTTTGTATTATACAACTCAGAACCTGTTTACGATTCTGCAGCTGTATCAGAACCGGAACCAACCGCTGCCGACGCTGGAAAAAGTGAATCGACCAGCCAAGCGCAAAGGAAAGGGACGTTGATGAGCACCGAGACCCAGCCGAAAACCAACGCGAAGGAACTGCTCGATACGATGCTTGGTTATTTGGGGTTCGTGGTGCAGATCGAGGAAACGGGTGGCGAGGGGATCAGCCCGACGCTGCAAATTTACACAGAGGAAGCCGACCGCCTCATCGGGCGCGAGGGCGAGACGCTTGATGCCATTCAATTTCTCCTCAACCGCGTCCTGCAGGCGAAAGACGCGGACGCGCCGAAGTGGGTGGTCGATTGCGAGATGTATCGCTCGATGCGCGAAGACAAGATCGTGCATCAGGTCAGGCAACTGGCCGAGAGGGTCCGTCTTTCGGGCCGCCCGTTGCAGCTCGAGCCGATGAACTCCTACGAGCGGCGGATCGTGCACGAAGCCTTCAAGGACGATCCCGACATCGGCACCTGGAGTCCGTCTGATTCCGCCCGGATCAAGCAAATCACGCTCATCCGCCGGCCCGCGAAAAAAGAAGCGGGCGAATAGTCCCGCCGCGCTGCTCGATATGACTCCGGGGAGGATGGGCTGTTAGCCCGTCTCTTTGCGAGAGTCTCTCGCAAAGGCGCGAGCAGCGGACAGAAACTCGGGAGCGGATAATGCGCTCTTGAAGCTACGTTTCCACAAAACGCAAAAGGCGCGCAGCCCGAAAGCTGCGCGCCCAGCGTACCAACAGGAAAGTTATTCCAAATCCGGCGGCATCAACACGGTGTCGATCACGTGGATCACGCCGTTCGTCGCCGGGATATCGGTCTTGATCACGGTGGCGTCATTGCACCATCACTTTGCCGTCTTCCACTTTGACATTGAGCTTCGAACCTTCCGCGGTCTCGGCTTCCATTGTCTTCACATCCGCGGCCATCACTTTGCCCGGAACAACGTAGTAGGCGAGAATCTCGGCCAGCTTCTCTTTGTTCTCCGGTTTCAGGAGATCGTCGAGGGTGCCTTTCGGAAGCTTGGCAAAAGCGGCGTCGTTAGGCGCAAAAACCGTGAACGGGCCTTCGTCTTTTTGCAGCATCTTCTTTATCTCGCCAGCGTAACTGCTGAACGTAACTGCACTCATCAATGCGAGTGCGACTGCCAATTTCTTCATTTGTTCTTTCTGGTTTGGATTAACTGGCCGACCCCAAACCCACGAAGCGAGTCAACGTTAGGCTGCCGCTGGTGGATGCATGCAGAGGTCGCACTTCATCGCGGCATTGTCCATTGTTGAATCTGTTGCGCGCCTCGGCCACGATCTTCTTCGGGTGAAACTGGAAGCCTGGGAGCGCATCTTGCCCGACCGCGGCAGCTACTGGCTGACCCGTTTCGTTATCCTCCGTTTGCTCGGATTCATTTACGCGATTGCCTTCCTCGTCGCGGCCAACCAAATCCTGCCGCTCATCGGTTCCGATGGTCTCCTGCCGGTCGGGAATTTTCTCAGCCACGTGCGCGAAGTGCTCGGCGGCTCGTTAGGCGGATTTCTCCGCCTGCCGTCACTCTTCTGGCTGGATCATTCCGACGGCGCGCTGGTCGCGACGGCCTGGGTTGGCTTCGCGCTTTCCTGCGTCGTGCTCTGCGGCTATGCCAACGCGCTTCTTCTCAGCGTGCTCTGGATTCTCTACATGTCGTTCGTGCACGTCGGACAGGACTGGTACGGCTACGGCTGGGAGGTGCAGCTGCTCGAGACCGGCTTCCTTGCCATCTTTCTCTGTCCGCTTCTCGACGGTCGGCCCTTCCCGCGAGCGCCCGCCGCCGCTCATCATCATCTGGCTTTTTCGCGCTCTCACTTTTCGGATCATGCTCGGCTCCGGGCTGATCAAAATCCGCGGCGACGCCAGCTGGCGCGATCTGACCGCGCTCTATTATCACTTCGAAACCCAGCCCATTCCGAACGGGCTCAGCCGCTGGTTTCATTTTCTTCCCCGCGGCGTCCTGCGCGGCGGCACGCTCTTCAATCATCTCGCCGAACTGATCGCTCCCTGGTTCGTCTTCTGGCCGCGAATCGGGCGCAACATCGCCGGGATCGTTATCATTGGCTTCCAGATCGTGATCATTCTCGGAGGCAACCTCTCCTTTCTAAACTGGCTCACGATCGTCCCGGCTCTCGCCTGTTTCGACGATCGCGCCTGGCGTAAAATCCTTCCGCCCAGCCTAACGAAAAGGGCGGCCGCGGCCGAGCGGATCGCCCAGGTCTCTCAGCCCATGCTCGGCACGGTCTGGGCGGTTGGCGCGCTCGTAGCCTTTCTCAGCATTCAGCCGGTCCTGAATATTTTCTCGCCCCATCAGATCATGAACACCTCCTTCGACCCGCTCGATCTGGTCAACACCTACGGCGCCTTTGGCTCGGTCGGGAAAGAGCGTTACAACGTCGTCTTCGAAGGCACGGACGATCGCTGTGCCTAACGACGAAGCCGAACTGGAAAGCCCTATCCCTATCGCGGTCTTCCGGTCGCGCTCAACGAGCGCCCGCCGCAAGTCGCGCCCTACCAGTTGCGCCTCGACTGGCAGATGTGGTTCGCCGCGATGGGCGGGCCTAACGACTACCCGTGGACGGTGAATCTTATTTGGAAACTGCTCCACAACGACCCGGGCGCGGTCGGGCTTTTCCGCTCGAACCCGTTTCCCGGAAAGCCGCCGCGCTACATTCGCGCGGTCTGGTATCGTTACGCTTTCGTTAGGCCAAATCCACGAGGACTCTGGTGGAAGCGGGAAAAGCTGGGGCTCTGGCTGCCCCCGCTTTCCGCGGATAATCCCGAATTGCTTCGGGTTTTGCGAAGCGCCGATTGGATCGCGCCGGAGGGCGGCTCGCCATGAAGACGAGCTTGTTTTCCGCCTACGCTCCCGGACGCGTCGAATTGCTCGGCAATCACACCGATTACAACGAAGGCGTAGTCCTCGGCGCGGCGATCGAGCGCGGCCTAACGATGCGCGGCGCGCCTCGGAGCGACGGCCGCATCGTGCTCGCATCCGAGAAAATGGGGCGGCTGGAAATTGCCGCCTCCGCGCTTGCGCCCGCTCCGCGAAAATCGCTGGGCGAATTATGTGCTCGGAGTCGCGCGCGAACTGCCTTTTCCCGTCACGGGTTTCTCGGCGGAAATCAGCGGCGATCTTCCCGCGGGCTGCGGGCTGGCGAGCTCCGCGGCGCTCGAACTGGCGACGGCGTTGTGCCTCCTCAAGATGCATGAACGCGAGCTGCCGCCGCTGGAAATTGCCAAGGTCTGTCAACGCGCGGAAGAGCGTTTTGCGGGCGTGCAATCAGGTTTGCTCGACCAGGTGACTTCGCTTTTCGGCCGCGCTGATCATGCCGTCTTTTTCGATTGTCGCACGGAGGAGGTGCGGACGATTGCATTTCCGAAAGGGCTCGCCCTGATCATCGCCGAGTCGGGAAAGAAGCGGGAGCTGGCGAGCGGCGCCTACAACCTCCGGCGCGCGGAAACGCGCGCGGCCGCCGACTCGTTAGGCGTGCGCGCCTTGCGCGACGTGACCTCGGAGGAGCTGCGGAGCCGGCGCGATCTGCCCGAGCTATTGCGGCGACGCGCGGCCCACATCGTGGGAGAGAATGAGCGCGTCTGGAGCGCAGTGCCGTTGTTGCAGGCGGGCGACGGCGCGGGCTTCGGCGCGCTCATGAACGCTTCGCACGAAAGCTCGCGCCTGAATTTCGAGAACAGTACGCCGGAGCTTGATTCGTTGGTCTCGATCGCGCGGCAATTGCCGGGCGTGCTCGGGGCGCGCCTGACTGGCGGTGGTTTCGGTGGCGCCACGATCACACTTTGCGAGCAGAACGCGGTCGAGGTGGTCGCCGCGCAGCTTTGCGAGGGCTACGAAGACGCGAGCGGTCAGAGACCGCGCGTGACGATCTCTCGCGTCGCGAAGGGCGCGTGCTGATCACCCGAAGGGACGTGCTTCCGCACGTCCGGGATGATGGTGGGGATATCCGCGGAGGACTAGTTTCTCGCAAGGGAAAGAAACTGGACGCGCGAAAGCACGTCCCTCCAAGCGGTCGGGACGCTACCTGAGATCTACTTCTTGCTCGTTTTCTTCTTCGGCAAACCCTTGCGCTTCGTCCCGGCGAAATCCTTGAGCTGCTTTTTGCTCATCGATTTGGCCATGCTCTTCGACGCCCCCTTGAGCGACGACTTGCTTTTTTCCCCGCGTTTTGCGGCGAGCGCCGCGCCCGCCGCCATCTGCTGTTTCTTCGATTTTGCTGGCATATTTATAGTTCGCAGCTATGCCTGAGTCCGGTTTTCTGTAAATTGCGTCTATAATTACTAGAAAAGTTTTTGTTGCCGCAAAATTCGCAATATCCCATAATCGCGGTCCAATGTTCGCCAGCGCCAAAACCTTCTTCTCCCTCGCTCTCCTCTTCGCTCTGAGTGCCGTCGCCCTGGCCGCCTCCGACTGGCAGATCGTGAAAGTCGGCGGGCGCGAATACCTCTCGGCTGACAACGTCGCGAAGTTTTACGGCCTCCCGACCGGTGTCGCTCCGATCGAGAAACATCTCCGGCTCGATAACGGCAAAAACTCCGTCGAATTCCAGCTCGACAGTCGCGAGGTCATGATCAACGGCGTGCGCAACTGGCTCTGCTTCCCGGTCGCGGAGAAGGATGGCGAGTATCTGGTCTCGCGGGTCGATCTCGCCAAAACGCTCGAGCCCCAGCTCCGTCCGCAGATGATTACAAATCTCGGAAAATTCAAAACCGTCGTGCTCGATCCGGGCCATGGCGGCTACGACAGGGGCGCGATCAGCCCTTACGGCTGCGAGAAGGATTTTGCGCTCGACGTCGCGCGCGACATCAAGCCGCTCCTCGAAGCCAAAGGCTTGAATGTGAAAATGACGCGCGACCGCGACGTCTTCGTGCCGCTGGAATTGCGCGCCCGCATCGCCAACGCGACGAAGGATTCGATCTTCGTCAGCATTCATTTCAACGCCACCGACGCGAACCCGTCGGCCCAGGGTTTTGAAATTTTCTCACTTACACCGCGCGGCGCGCCGTCCACTGCGGACGACGCGCTCGCGCTACGGTTTATGAACATGCAGGCGGGCAGCCCGGTCGACGCGCCCAGCCTCGCGCTTTCCATGAGCGTGTTTCACTCGGTCGTCGGCCATTTCTCCGAGTTCGATCGCGGGATCAAGCGCGCTCGTTTCGCGGTCCTTCGCCTAACGAAAATCCCGGCGATCCTGGTCGAGGGCGGTTTTCTGACCGAGCGCGGCGAGAGCCGCCTGATCGCGCAGAGCGCCTGGCGGGCCAAGCTCGCGCAATCGATTGCCACCGGGATCATCAATTACAAGGGACTCGTCGATAACAAGACGCGGCCGATGATGGTCGCCGATTACCGGAGAGAATTCGAAGGCCAGCTGGTTTTGCGCGACGCGACCGCGCCGGCCAAACCGGATTCCTCGCCCGCCCCCGCCGTCATTCCGACGAGCAACTAAGGGTCGTAACCCACCCGCGGCAGGCGCTCTGTTGTAGACGCCTCCCTCTGGGAGGCGCGGGTCTCGACGTCATTGGCCCAATCCGCCATCCACACCAGGCCCGCGCTTCGCAGAGCGAAGCGTCTACATCACTCCCCCTCCGACACCAGCACGCAGCGAAATCCATAGATGACATCGCGCTCATCGCGATCGACCACGTTGCGATACGAGGTCAGCAACTCGCCCCGGCTCTTATTCGCCCACGACCCCCCGCGCAGCACGCCCCAACGACTACCCGGCTTGTAGAGATCAGCGCACCATTCCCAGACGTTGCCCCCAAGGTCGTAAATGCCTAACGAATTCGCGGCGAAACTCCCGACCGGAGCGGTCGTGGCAAATCCATCGTTGCTGCCTTCGAGCGCGCCATAGTTGCCGGCTCCGCGTGGCGGCGGCCACTTGTTGCCCCACGGAAACTGATCGCGCACCCGGCCGTCGCGCTCTTCCGGCGTCGCCCCGGTCTCGTTAGGCAAGCCCGCCGCCTCACTCCACTCCTCGTCGGTCGGCAGGCGGTAGATTTCGCTTTCGCCGAGAAAATTTTCGCGCCGCTCTTTCTCGGTCAGCCATTGGCAAAAATCGATTGCATCCTGCCAGTTCACTTTCACCACCGGATCGAGATCGCTTTGTTTGAAATCGAGCGACACCGGATTGTCGACCGGTCGCCGCGCAAAAAGCGGCCCAGTCGCGCACCCGGGTTTCCCAGGCGCTGATGTGCCAGTCGCCCACCGGGACGAAGCGCATCCCGAGAGAATTTTCCCAGACCTGGCCGCGCGCCGGGCTGAGCTGCCGGTCGAGCCGCGCCGCCAGAAAAGCCTGTTCGTTAGGCTGAACCGTGCCGTGGACTGCGACCGGCTTAAAACCGGGCAGCTCCAACTGGTAGCTGACTTCGCCCGGATGAATTTGGTCGAGCAACAACGGGGTCCGCCCCAGCTCTTTTCCGCCTAACGACACCGTCGCGCCGGCCGGTGCGCTGATGATTTTCACGCTGCCGTTGGCGAAGCGGAGATTGCGCAAGCGTGACTTCGCCGCGCTTGATCTCGATTTGTTCTTTCAATTCCCAATCGTTCTCTTTCGCCACGATCTCGTAGGTGCCGGTGGGAAGTTCGGCCAGGAGTGCGGGCGTGTGGCCGTCGCCTAACGACTCGGCCCGCCCGCCGCAATTCAAACTCCGCCCCCGCCGGTGTCGAGCTAAGCTGCGCCGAGCCCTTGCTCCGGGCCAGCTTGAAGACCGGCGGATTCAACTTTTCCGTTGCGCCAACCGACAAGTTGGTCGCGATCGGATCGAAATCCGGCAGCATGATGCGCAGGGCATAATCCCGGTGTTCGAGATTGCGGAAAGTCGCCGGACTCCGCTCCATCCGATCGTCCAGGATGACCATCGCGCCCGCCGGCTCGGTCGTGATCATGGCTGTGACAGGTCCGAGCGGGTGCTGCTTTCGGGTGCTGAAGACGTAAAGCGTTAGAGCGGCGACGACCAGGAGCAAGGCGATCGCGAGCGGAACGGCAAAGCGCAGGGGGCGTGCGCGCGATTTTTTCCCGGCCGCGATTCGGGCGAGATCCTGCCGGAGCGCGTCGGCCGTCTCATAACGCCTGGCCGGCTGATGTGCGCAAGCCTTTAGCAGCACCTCATTCAACTGCAGCAATCGGTCCTTGTCTTCGCGCTCATCGAGGTCGCTGTTCAGCTCCGGGAAATCGAGCCGGTCTTTTCCCATGCTGATTTCGTAAAGCACTTTCCCGAGGCTGAAGAGGTCGGCCTGCGGCGTGCCCGGCCCTTCCGGCGGCACGTAGCCCTCCGTGCCGACAAACGATCGCTGCCCGCTCGTCGCGACCAGCCCGATATCGGCCAGCTTGGGGATTCCCCTAACGAAGATAATATTCGAAGGTTTGATATCGCGATGAGCGAGCCCTTCGCGATGGAGTGCGCCTAACGCCTCCGCCAGCAGCGAGCCGATGCGCAGACATTCCTCCACCGGCAGGGCGTGCCCGACTTCGTTTTTGAGCGTCTTCGGCGAGTAGCGCGTGATCTCGATCTCGGGGCCGCTCTCCTGGTCGTCGGCCAGTTCCATCACGTAATAAAAAAAGCCGCCCGCAACGCTTCGGCCGACGTGGAGAATATCGACAAAGCCATCGTGCGCGCGCGAGATCGGCTCGAAAGCCGACATGCCTTCAAACTCGCGATTGAAAGTGCGGTCGCTCTCGAACGTGTCGCGGTAAACCACCTTCACCGCCCGCAGCGCACCCGTCAGGCTGCGCGCCAGCCAGATTTCGCCGTAGCCGCCGCGCCCGATGATGCCGAGCATTTCATGATCGGGAATTGCCGGAATACGCACGTCTTTTCGTTATACCTTCAACTGCCGCGCCGGTCTACGCCTTGCCCACTCGTGCTCGTGCTCCGCTCGTGATCGTAATCGATCTTCGCCGAGCGCGCCGGAAGTCAGGCATCCTGCCTGACTCGTCCGACGGCCTTCCAGGCGGTCGCTTCTCGCAGCAGGCTGGAAGCCCGCTTGCCGAGTCAGGCAGGATGCCTGACTTCCGCCTAACGAGCCTTCTCCAGCCGCGAGACTTCCCGTTTCAGCAAGGCGCCGAGCCGATGTTTCGCCAGATAAACCTGCGTCACGCTCACCCGCAGTTCTTTGGCCACCTTCTGCACCGGCCATTGCTTGAGCACGTAGCAATCGAAAATCTGATACTGCTTCGCGCTCACCTTTTTCTTCACCCGCGCCGTCGCCGCCTCGCGCAAATTCGTGCGCCATTCCTCTTCCCAGGCCGCGTCGAGATCGAACCCGGCCGGATCGGCAATCCGTTCGATCGTCTTCGTTAGGCGGCTCTCGTCGCCGCGGCGCGTTTTCGCATTCTGTTCCCCGGCCTTCTTCCGTTTCCGAAACTGATCCGCGATCCGCCAGCGCGTGATGTTGAGCAGCCAGCCTTTGAACGACCCCAGCTTCGGATCGTACTTCAGCCGGTCGATTTTTTTCGCCACCGTGATGAGCGTTTCCTGCACGACCTCCTGCGCTTCACTTTCCGTTAGGCCGGCTTTCCGCGCCGCGCGGTGGATCAGTTTCCAATAGGAATCGAAGAACTGCTGCCACCGTTTCGAGTCGTTCCAATCGCCCAGTCGCTCGACCAGGCTGCGCCGCGTGACGAGAAATTCGCTGCGAGTCGCTGGCATCCGGCTGTCATAACGAATTGCGCGCCGCCTGTCATCCCGAGCTGCGAAGATGGCGGTGAGCCTCGTCAGCGTTGGTAGGCAGTCGGCGGAAGTCAGGCATCTTGCCTGACTTGGCAAGCAGGCTTCCAGCCTGCTACGAGAAGCGACCGCCTGGAAGGCCGTCGGCCGAGTCAGGCAAGATGCCTGACTTCCGGGCGCTTCGCCGGATCGGGATGACACAATCGTAAGTGCACCGAAAAAAACTTAATTCCCTGAAAGAACCGCCCTTCTCCCTCCGTATGACCGGCAGAATCCAACTGCCGTATGTCAAAAAAGCCGCTCACCCAACTCGTCGGAAATTTCACCTGGACCGCCCCGCCCTGGCTCTCGCGCCTCCGCCGCTGGGTTTCCTCCCATCGCGTCCTATTCCTCGCATTCGTCCTCTTCGTCCTCGGCACCTGCTGGGCCTGGCACTGGTATCAACCCCGCCCCCAACCCGATCGCATCAGCCGTCACCGCCGCGCCCATCCCGGTCACTAAGCTCGAGAAAGAACTACATCCCGCCCCACTCGTCGTGCGTTTCTGCGGATCCGTCGCGCCGTCTCGATCAGCTCGGCAAACAAGTCCGCGAAGGCATTCGTCTCGAGCCGCCCACTCGCGGCCGCTGGTCATGGGCTTCCGATATGTCAACCTCGTCTTCCAACCCGCCACCGACTGGCCCGCCGACCAAAAATACCGCATCACCTTCGACCAAAACTCTCTTCCCGAAGCATGTTCTCCTCGATCGTTACGCCCTCGAAGTCACCACTCCGGCCTTCAGCGGCAGCGATCAAGCGAACTCGAATTCTACCAGGACCCGCGCGATCCGGCCGTCCACCAGGTCGTCGCCACGATCGAGTTCACCCACAGCGTCAACCGCGCCGAACTCGAAAAGCGCCATTCCTTTCGCTGTTAGGTGGCTCCGATGTTTTCGGTGCCGCGCCGAAACACGTTCGCCGTCACCTACGGTCTGCACGATCGCCTCGCCTACATCCGCAGCGTGCCGCTCTCCCTCCCGCCGCGCGAAGATTTCATGAAATGATCGTCCGCCAAGGCGTCGCCACCACCCAGGGCGGCGCGCGGACGAAGCGCGAGTTCGACAGCAAAGTGCGGCTTCCCGACATCCGCAGCTTTTTCAAAATCGAAAACGTCGAAGGCCGGATCGTGCGCAACACTGAAAACAACGAGCCGGAACAAATCATCCTCATCAGCACGACCGCGGTGGCGAAATCGGAGGAAATCCAAAAGGCACTTCACCTCTATCTCCTCCCGCCCGATCCGAACCAGTCGGCAAATCAGCCCGCGCGAGGTCGATCCGAATTTGTTAGGCAAAGCGCAACCGGTCAGCGTCACCGCGATTCCCGCCGAGCACGAACAGACGAAGCTCCACTCCTTCAAAATCCAGGTCGAGCAGAACGGGCAATCTTTATCTCAAGATCGATCACGGCGTCACCGCCGCTCGGCGGCTATCCGTTAGGCGAAGATTACGACGCCGTCCTCAAAGTCCCCGAGCCGCCGCGCGAGATC
Organism: uncultured Verrucomicrobiae bacterium; assembly: GCA_963792775.1. Classification (GTDB taxonomy): domain Bacteria; phylum Verrucomicrobiota; class Verrucomicrobiia; order Chthoniobacterales; family UBA10450; genus Palsa-1392. The sequence continues at coordinate 319,732 of CAWBXU010000006.1, forward strand.
GAGATCCAGGGACGCGGCGGCATTCTCGCTCTCCAGGGCGAGCGCAAAATCTCGATCAAGTCCCGCGGGGTCGGCGCGATCCAATTCAGCTCGCCCGCGTCGCCACCAGCCAGATCAACCACCTCGTCACGCAAAGCCAAGGCCGCTTCGATCAGCCGCGCTTCTTCTACAACTTCAACGAGGAAAACATCTCCCGTCTCGCCACCGAAGCAGCAGTCGATCGACTCTGACGAACCGCTTCCAGGCGAACTATTCCTCCTTCGATTTTTCGAATCACCTGCAACTGCCTAACGATGGCGGAAGCGAGCGCGGGCTCTTCTTCGTCCGCGCCCAGCAGTGGGATCCGGTCAATCATACGCGCTCCGCGACATGAGCGATCGCCGCTTCATCCTCGTCACCGATATCGGGATGCTCGTGAAAAAGAGCGCCGATGGGAGCAGCGATGTTTTCCTCGTTTCCATCAAATCGGGCGACCCGCTCGCGCAGGTCGCGGTCGAGTTGTTAGGCAAGAACGGCGTCGCCCTCGCCCGCGGCACGAGCGGCGCCGACGGCCGCGTCAGTTTCCCCGCTTTCAAGAACGATGCGCACGAAAAAACGCCCGTCGCCTTCGTCGCGCGCCTCGGCGACGACGTTTCCTTCATGCCCTTCGAGCGCGCCGATCGGGAGCTCGATTTCTCGCGTTTCGACGACCGACGGCGAGGAGAACGTCGCGCCCAACGCGCTCGAGGCATTCGTCTTCACCGAGCGCGGCGTTTATCGCCCGGGCGACGAAGTCCACATCGGCTACATCGTGAAACAGCGCGACTGGGCTGGGCGACTGGCCGGGCTTCCGCTCGAGATCGAAGTGCTCGACGCGCGTGGATTGTGCGCTCTCAAGCGTCGCGTCAGCCTGCCCGCGGCCGGTTTCGACGAGCTGAAATTTTCCACCGCCTACCAATCGCCGACCGGCGAGTATCGGATCAATCTCTACCTCGTGCGCAACGGCTGGCGCGACCTGCTTCTCGGCGGCGCCGGTTTTCAAGTGAAGGAATTTCTTCCCGACCGGATGCGCCTGACGAGCGAGCTGAACAAGCAGACCGCGCGCGGCTGGATCGATCCGAAGGGTGTGCAGGCGCTCGTTAGGCTGGAAAATCTCTACGGCACCGCGGCCAGCGACCGGCGGATCACCAGCCAGATGGAGCTCTCTCCCGCCGGCTTCCATTTCGACGAATTCAGCGACTACGTTTTCTTCGACCCGCTGCGCGAAGACAAGAAGGAGCGCGAGCCGCAAACCGTCGATCTCGGCGAAACCAAAACGGACGCCGACGGCAAAGCCACGGTTCGGCTCGACCTCGAGCGTTTCGCCGACGCGACCTATGAAATGTCGCTCTGGAACCAGGGCTTCGAAGCGGAAGGCGGCCGCAGCGTCAGCGCCTATAACAACGTGCTCGTCTCCGCGCTGCCGCACGTCGTCGGTTACAAGGCCAATCCGCAGCTCAACTTTCTCGCGAAGGATCGGCCGGCGGCGATCGACTTCATCGCGCTCGATCCGCAGCTGCACAAGATCGCGCTCGATGGTCTGCGCTTTGAGCTCATCGAGCGCACCTACGTTTCCATTCTGACGAAAAAGGAAAATGGCGATTACGCCTACGAATCGGTCCTGCGCGAGACGCCGGTAAAATCTGAAACCGCGCACGATCCCCGCCGACGGTTTGCATTATCCCCTAACGACGGCGCAACCCGGCAACTTCCTTCTCCACGTCCGCGACGCGAGTGGCCGACGGGTCAGCCAGGTCTATTTCTCCGTCGTCGGGCCGGGCAGCGTCACGCGCTCGCTGGCGAGAAATGCCGAGCTGCAGGTGAAACTCGACCGCCCGCAATACAACGCCGGCGACGAGATCGCGGTCAGCATCACCGCGCCTTACACCGGCGCCGGCTTGATCACGATCGAGAGCGACAAGGTGCACGCGCAGCAATGGTTCAAGAGCAGCACCACGAGCAGCGTGCAGCACATTCGCGTCCCGGAAGGTTTCGACGGCACCGGCTACGTCAATGTCTCCTTCGTCCGCGCGCTCGATTCGCGAGGAGATTTTCATGAGCCCGCTCAGCTACGCGGTCGTGCCCTTCACGGTGAACAAGGAGAAGCGAAGGCTGCAGGTCAGCCTAACGACTAACGAAATCGCGAAACCGGGCGAGCCGCTTCGCATCGGCTACAAGACGGATCGGCCGGCGCGGATCGCGATCTTCGCGGTCGACAAGGGCATTCTCCAGGTGACCGATTTCGAGACGCCCGATCCGCTGGGCTATTTCTTCCGCAAGACCGCGCTCGCGGTCGAGACTTCGCAGATCGTCGATCTCATCCTGCCGGAATTTTCCATCCTGCGCGCGACCTCTTCCACCGGCGGCGATGGTGACGCGGAGAAGCGCCTGAATCCGTTCAAGCGCGTGACGGAGAAGCCGGTCGTCTTCTGGTCGGGCGTGGTCGACGCCGACGGCACCGAGCGCGAAGTCACTTACGACGTGCCGGATTATTTCGACGGCACGCTCACCGATCATGGCGGTGGCGGTGGCGCCGGACGCGGCCGGTTCGGCGGAGAAAGAGACGATCGTTAGGGGGCCGTTTGTCATCACGCCCAGCGTGCCGACTTTCGTCGCTCCGGGGGATCGTTTCGAAGTCGGCGTGACGGTGGCGAACAACATCGGTCGCAAAGCCGAAATTGCCCTCACCGCCGAGCCCTCCGCTCATCTCGAAATCGTGCAGGCGCCGGCGCAACCGTTGCAGATCGCTCAGGGCCGCGAGAGCGACGGTCACCTTCACCGTTCGCGCGAAAGACCAGCTCGGCGCGGCCAGCCTCACCTTTCACGCTTTCGCCAGCAGCGGCGAAGAGAGCATCCGACGCGCGACTCTGAGCGTGCGACCGCCGGTGCCGTTTGTGACGACCGTGCGAGGCGGGAATTTTACGGGCAAGAGTTTCGAGCTGCCGATCGAACGCCGGATGCATCCCGAGTTTCGTCAGCTCGAAGCGACTGTCTCTGCGCTCCCGCTCGGCCTCGCGCGCGGGCTCGATTTTTATCTCAAGAATTTCCCGCACGGCTGCACCGAGCAGATCAGCAGCGCCTCGTTTCTCCCGCCTGCTCCTCGCGGATGAAGCCGACTTCGGCCTGTCGCGTGCCGAGGTGGAAACGCAACTGGAGAAGACCTTCGCCACCCTGCGCCAGCGGCAGAACGATCAGGGCGCGTTCGGTTACTGGTCGGCCGAAGCGGATAACGGGATCGACTTCATCTCGGTCTACGCGACGCATTTTCTGGTCGAGGCGAAAGCGGCCGGCTTCCCCCCGCCTAACGACATCCTGCAGGCTGCGCTCCGCCATTTGCAAACCATGGTGGCGCGCGAGCCGCACGATCTGGCCGAGGCGCGCACCCTCGCCTACGCGATCTACGTCCTCACCCGCGAAGGCGTCATCACGACGAATTACATCCTCAATCTGACCGATTACCTCGAGAAGCACGAGGCGAAGAAATGGGAGCGCGATCTGACCGGCGTTTATCTCGCCGGCTCCTGGTCGATGCTGCAAAAGGAGGACGAAGCGCGGCGCTTGATTCGCGCCTATTCGTTAGGCAAACACGACGCGGAGGAGCGGTGCGATTTCTATCAGCCGCTCGGCGCCGATGCGCAATACGTCGCGATCGTGGCGCGGCATTTTCCCGATCTGCTTCGCGCAAATTCTCGGCACAGGATTTGCGGGCGCTGACGGATCCGATCGGGCAGGGGGAATTCAACACGCTCTCCGCCGCCTATGCGGTCTGGGCGCTAAAGAGTCTCTCGCAGCACGTGGCCGAGAACCCGCCCGTCCTGCAAATCGCGGAGGTGAGTGCCGACAGACACGCGGCCCTGTTGCCGGCCGAGGGCAAACTCGTTAGGCGCACTTCTTTCTCTGCGGGCGCAGCCTGGCTGCGCTTCGAGGCGGAGCCGCCGCCGGCTGGTCTGGGCGCGTTTTACCAGGTCGTGGAAGCCGGTTTCGATCGGCAGGCTGCCGACGCAACCGGTCGCGCGCGGGCTCGAGATATATCGCGAAGTGCTCGACGCGAAGGGTCAGCCGGCCGCGACCGCGCGGCTGGGTGAGCCGCTCACCGTGCGGTTGCAGCGTGCGGGCCCTCGGGCGCGAGGAGATAACGAACGCCGCGATCACGGATTTGTTGCCGGGCGGATTCGAGATCGTGGGCGGCTCGCTCACGTCCCGGAACCAATCGCGCCGGCTGCGACTACGTCGAGGTGCGGGAGGATCGAGTGGACTTTTTCGGCAGTGTCGGCACGAGCGTGAAGACGATCGCGTATCAGATCAAGCCATGTAATCGAGGCGAGTTCGTCGTCCCGCCGCCCTTTCGCGGAGTCGATGTATGAGCGCGGGATCAACGCTTGCGGAGTAGCGGGCAAAATCACGGTGATGGACGCGAAATGAAGCAGCGCGTGACGGCAGCTTCTGGGGAGCGCACGCGACTCGCGTGCTGGCGATGGCGACCCGCCATCGCAAACTTTCGTTCCAGATTGCGACGCCGAAGAAAATTTCGTCTCGGCGAGTCGCCGAGACCGGCACGCGAGTCGCGTGCGCTCCCCGGAATCGCCGCCGCCCTTCTCGTTCTCTCAACGCTGATCGCCTTGGTCTGGCTCACCCTCCCGAAGCCGCCGCTCCTCGACGGCATCACCTTTTCGCGGCGCGTTTTCGATCGGAACGGCAAGCTTCTTCACGTCACCCTGAGCGCGGATCAGAAATACCGCATCTTCACTCCGCTCACGGAGATTTCGCCCGATCTGATCCGCGCGACCCTTCTCCAGGAAGATCGCTTCTTCGAGGACCATCCGGGCATCAACCCGATCGCGACTGCGCGCGCGGCTTTTCATTTTCTTCTCGGCCAACGTCGCGGCGGCGCCTCCACGATCACGATGCAACTGGCGCGGCTTCGTTTTCATATCCGCTCGCGCACGATCCGCGGGAAATGCGAGCAGATGTGGCGCGCCCTTGAACTGGAGCGCCACTACAGCAAGGACCAAGTGCTCGAGGCTTATCTCAATCTCGCGCCTTACGGCCGCAACCTCGAAGGCATCGGCGCGGCCAGCGAAATCTACTTCGGGAAAGGCCCGCGTGACCTGACCCAACCGGAAGCCGTCGCGCTGAGTGTGATTCCGCAAAGTCCCTCGCGGCGGGCCTTGCGCACGGCTCGGCCTAACGAATCCATCGCGCCGGCGCGTGATCGACTGCTCGGTCGCCTGACGAGTGACGAACTGGCGAACGAATTCGTGCCGGAAGCGCTGCCGCGCCGCACTTTGAACGCGCCGCATTTCACGACGGAGATCCTGGAGGAATCGACCGCGCGTGAGGTTCGCACGACGCTCGATCTCGACCTGCAGCAGCTCGTCGAGCGCCGGGTCAGTGGCTACGTCGCGCAGAATTCGGCGCGCGGGATTCACAACGCCGCTGCGCTGCTGATCGATTTCCGCAGCATGGAAGTGCTCGCCCAAGTCGGCTCGGCGGATTTCGCGAATGTCGCGATCGACGGCCAGGTCGACGGCACCCGCAGTCCGCGTTCGCCCGGGTCCACCCTGAAGCCGTTCGTTTACGCGCTCGCGCTCGATCAGGGACTGATCCATCCGCTCACGATGCTGAAGGACGCGCCGCACAGTTTCGGTGCGTTCGATCCCGAGAATTTCGATCGCGAATTTGTCGGGCCGATCAAGGCGACGGACGCGCTCGCACGGAGTCGCAATATTCCCGCCGTCACCCTCGCGTCGGAGCTGCACGACTCCGAGCCTGTATGAATTTCTGCGGCGCGCGGGGGTCGATCTGCCGCGCGACGAAAGAGATTACGGACTCGCGCTGCCGCTCGGTGGCGCCGAGGTCACGATGGAGGATCTCGTTAGGCTGTACGCGGTCCTGGCGAATGATGGTAACCTGCGGCCGCTGCGGCGCACCTGTAGACGCTTCGCTCTGCGCCGTAACGGATGCGAAGCAACGGCCGGGCTTTCCAGCGCGAGCGAAAGCGGCGATCGAGAGCAAGCGACGCACCGCTCGCGTCTCCCAGAGGGAGGCGTCCACAGGTTGCTCAGCCCCGAAGCCGCGTTCCTGACCTTGGAGATGCTTGGCCAAATCCCGCGGCCGGGGATGAGCGGCACACAGCCTAACGACGCCATCTTTTGGAAGACCGGCACCTCGCAGGGATTTCGCGACGCCTGGACGGTCGCCGTATTCGATCGCTACGTGCTCGCGGTCTGGGTCGGGAATTTCAGCGGCAAAGGCAATCCCGCGTTCGTCGGGCGCACCGCTGCGGCTCCGCTCCTTTTCCAGATCGTCGATGCCCTGCGCGCGAATGGTTACGCGCGTCCCACCCGTCACGAACCGCCGCCGAACGCGAACCTTCGCCAGGTCGAATTCTGCGCCGTCTCGGGTGAACTGCCGACCGACGCCTGCCCCCATCGCATCCGCGGCTGGTTCATTCCCGGGGTCTCGCCGATCAGCCAATGCCAGATTCATCGCGAAGTCCTGATCGATGTCGCCTCCGGCCTGCGCGTCAATGCAGGCGACGGCACGCGCGCCGTCCGCCGGGAAGTCTTCGAGTTCTGGCCATCCGATCTGCTCGCGCTCTTCGCCGAGGCCGGCCTGCCCCGCCGCACGCCGCCGCCGTTCCTGCCGCCAAGCGGCGTGGAAACGCTCGCGCGCCGCGGCCATCCGCCGCAGATCACTTCGCCGAAGCGCAACCTCGTCTATTCGTTAGGCGAAAGCTCCAACTCCGATCGCGCGCTCAGTCTGCGGGCCGAGACCGAGCCCGACGTGAAGCGAATCTACTGGTTCGCCGGCCGCACCTTTCTCGGAACGAGCGATCGCGACACGCCGCTCTCCTGGAAACCGCAGCCCGGTAGCTACAAACTAATCGCGCTCGACGATCACGGTCGGTCCGATACCTGCGCCGTCACTTTCGCTTCGGCGGAGACGAGCGCGCGGTAAACCGTCCATTGGCTGACTCGCTCTTAGCAAACCCATGAGCTGCGTCCCGAATGGTGTTGACCAATTTCCTCCGAGTGCTCAGTCTCCGCACTCAACAACCAACCAACCAACCAAAGGAGTAGTAGTGAAAAAATTGATTAGTTACACAATGATCGCCCTGGTCGCGACGATGGCTGTTTCGATGGCCGCGCCGGACAAGGCCGCGATGATGGCCAAGGAAAAAGCCGCCTGGCAGGCCTTCAAAGACAAGGACGCCGCCGGCTTCCAGAAGCTGGTCGACCACGACATGATCGGAGTTTACGCCGAGGGCATTTCCGACATGGCCAAGGAGCTGTCCGACATGAAGAAGTGGGACATGAAATCGTTCAAGATCAGCGATCTCAAGAGCCACTCCGATGAGAAGGACGTCGTGGTCACGAACTACGTCGTCACCCTCAAAGGCACCTATGATGGCAAGGACGCCTCCGGCACCTATTACGCTGGCTCCGTCTGGAAAATGGAGAACGGGCAATGGCTCGCCATCTTCCACGCCAACGCGCAGAAGAAAGAATAACGGCGGCTTCATTCGCCCGATTTCCGGGGGCAGCGCGTCGATTGCGTCGCGCTGCTTTCCGGCATCCGTTGCGTTGACTTCAAACCAGCGGCCGCTACTCTGATTCCGTAGTTAAGGCGGGGGAGCCACTGGCTGAGAGTTCAACGAGCGATTCGTTGGAGACCCCTTAAACCTGATGCGGGTAATGCCGCCGTAGGGAGTGAGGAGTTCTTGGCCATGCGTTCCCGCGCATGGCTTTTTTTATTGAACCAGAATCTCTGAGGAACCCATGAAAGCAGGAAAGACTTATGTCATCCAATTCCTGCGTTCCTGCTTTCCTAAGCAATCGCCTTTATGATCGCATCCAAAGACTCACTCGAACCGAACGGGGTATCGCGGGCGACTCGCCCGCTAGTCGGGGCGGACCGCGCCGACGTATCTTCCTCCGACTACGTGATGCCAAACTCGCAGCGCGTCTACGTCGAGGGCGAAATCCATCCCGAAGTGCGCGTCCCGATGCGCGAGATCAGCCTCGCGCCGACGAAGGATTTCAGCGGCGACCTCGAGCCTAACGAGCCGGTTCGCGTCTACGACACCAGCGGCCCTTGGGGCGACCCGAATCAATCGCCTGATTCATCCAAAGGCCTGCCGCCCGTCCGCGCCGAGTGGATCAGCAGGCGAGGGGACGTCGCCGAGTACGACGGCCGGGTGATCGAGCCGCGCGACGACGGCTACCTGACCGACGGCCATCGCGATAGCGACTGGGCGCGCCGTGCTTCGGATTCCGCGATCCGCAATCCGCAGTTCGCAATTCGACGCCCGCTGCGGGCGTCGAAGCCCCATCCCGTCACCCAACTCTGGTACGCGCGCCAGGGCATCATCACCCCCGAGATGGAGTTCATTGCCATCCGGGAGCAAATGCGGATTGCGGAATGCGGAATGCGGAATGAAGAAGACCGCGCCGCTGCTCCTGATTCCGCATTCCGCACTCCGCATTCCGAATTCGCTCGCAATCATCTCGCGCATCAACATCCCGGCGAATCCTTCGGCGCGTCGCATTCCCGATGAGATCACCCCCGAGTTCGTCCGCTCCGAAGTCGCCCGCGGACGCGCGATCATCCCCGCCAACATCAACCATCCCGAGCTCGAGCCGATGATCATCGGCCGCAATTTTCTCGTCAAAATCAACGCCAACATCGGCAACAGCGCCGTCGCCAGCTCCATCGAAGAAGAAGTCGAGAAAATGCGTTGGGCCACCAAGTGGGGCGCCGACACCGTCATGGACCTCTCCACCGGCAAAAACATCCACGCCACCCGCGAATGGATCATCCGCAACTCGCCCGTGCCCATCGGCACCGTCCCCATCTACCAGGCCCTCGAGAAAGTGAACGGCCGCGCCGAAGACCTCACCTGGGAAATCTTCCGCGACACCCTCATCGAGCAGGCCGAGCAAGGCGTCGATTACTTCACCATCCACGCCGGCGTCCTCCTCCGCTTCGTCCCCATGACCGCGCGCCGCATGACCGGCATCGTCAGCCGCGGCGGCTCCATCATGGCGAAATGGTGCCTCACCCATCACCGCGAGAGTTTCCTCTATGAACATTGGGACGACATCTGCGACATCATGGCCGCCTACGACGTCAGCTTCAGTATTGGCGACGGACTCCGCCCCGGCTCCATCGCCGACGCCAACGACGAAGCGCAATTCGCCGAGCTCAAAGTGCAGGGCGACCTGACCGAGCGCGCCTGGGCCAAAGGCGTGCAAGTCATGAACGAAGGCCCCGGCCACGTCCCCATGCATCTCGATTAAAGAGAACATGGAAAAACAAATCGAGTGGTGCCACGAAGCGCCCTTCTACACCCTCGGCCCGCTCACCACCGATATCGCCCCCGGCTACGACCACATCACCAGCGGCATCGGCGCCGCCATGATCGGCTGGTACGGCTGCGCCATGCTCTGCTACGTCACGCCGAAGGAACATCTCGGGTTACCCAACAAAGACGACGTCAAAACCGGAGTCATCACCTACAAACTAGCCGCCCACGCCGCCGACCTCGCCAAAGGCCACCCCGGCGCCCAATACCGCGACAACGCCGTCTCAAAAGCTCGCTTCGAGTTTAGATGGGAAGATCAGTTCAACTTGTCGCTCGACCCTGAAACCGCGCGAGAGTTTCACGATGAAACTCTCCCGCAAGAAGGCGCGAAGACCGCGCATTTCTGTTCGCATGTGTGGTCCCCATTTCTGTTCCATGAAAATAACCGAGGACGTCCGCAAGTACGCCGCCGAACAAGGCATCGCAGAGGAGGAGGCGTTGGACGCGGGCATGCAGGAAAAGGCGCGCGAGTTCACCGAGCGTGGCGCCGAGATTTACGCGAACGGGTAGCGCACGCGACTCGCGTGCTGGCGATGGCATTCTGCCATCGCGAACTTTAATTTTCGATCATGCCCAAGCCAACGATCTACCTCATCGCCGGCTGCAATGGCGCGGGAAAGACGACGTTCGCGAAGGAATTCCTGCCCCACGAGGTGAAGTGCCTGCGTTTCTACAACGCCGACGAAATCGCGCGCGGCTTGTCGCCACTCGATCCCGCTGCCGGTGAATTCAAAGCCGGTCGCCTCCTCTTGACCGAAGTCCGTTCGTCAATCGCCAGAAGCGAAACCTTCGCGTTGGAGAGCACACTGAGCGGAAAAACTTACGTCCACATCTTCGAATCCGCTCTTGCCCACGGTTACGAGTTGGAGCTGCATTATCTCTGGTTGGCCAGTCCTGAGCAGGCGATCACCCGCGTCCGCCGGCGCGTCCGTATGGGCGGTCACAACGTTCCAGTCGGCGATATTCGCCGCCGGTTCGTTCGGAGCCGAAGCCACCTCATCATGGATTATCTGCCGCTTGCGACGCGCTGGGTGATCTGGGACAGCCGAGGGATTAAAGCGAAACGACTCGCCACCAGTGACGACGCTGATATAGATTTCGCCCGGCAACTGATCGATTCATGAGCACGAGAAAAACGAAGGGCGCGACGAAGACGCCAGCATTTGTCGCCCGGGCGGAGCGAGCATTCGCGCGGGTCGCACGCAAAGTGCGCGCAGAAAGCCGCCGGTCTGGATTGCCCATGGTTGTGTTTCCGAATGGAAAAACCGCGGGCAAAAAGATTTCCTCTCGATGAATGGCGCCGAGCAAACCTCTGACTTTGTCAAGATTTGCACACTGACCCCAAATCCTGCCCCCTGACCCCAAATCCTCCCCCCCACTCAGCGGCCGAACCTACGTGAATCTGTTCGAGAGGGCGAAGAAGCGCGGCTACCGGATTGAACTGCATTTCCTCTGGATTCCTGATGTGCGCGAAGCCATCCGCCGCGTTCGCCAACGAGTGAAGGAAGGTGGCCATCACGTGCCCGCCGACGATATCCGGCGCCGATTCGCACGAAGCATTCAACACCTGCTCGACGACTACGCGCCGTTGGCTGACCGATGGGCGCTGTGGGACAATGCTACACCACCGGCCACACTGCTCGCAAATTCATCGACGCATGATATTATCGACTTACGAAAGTTCCTCGCCAACCAATGAAGACATCGCCTAACGGACTGAAACCAATTTCCGAAAAGGATATGCCGAAATGGGCAAGGGCCGCATCAGAGGCGCATCGCCGCGCGACGAAGAAGAAACGCGCTGACCTGCGTCGTCGCGGTCTCCCGCTGATCATCTGGAAAGATGGCAAAGTCCGCGAAGTTCCCGCGTAACTTCTGGGGAGCGCACGCGCCTCGCGTGCTGGTGACGGCGCCCTCGCCGTCACGAACTTTTCTGCTACGATATTTTCGACATGAAGTCCGCCAAGCCCGACCCGGAAATCGTCACCCGAAACGGGAAACCGGTCTCCGTCATCCTCCCGATCAAAGCCTACCAGGAGCTGCTAGAGCGAGCCGAAGACGCCGACGAAGTCGCGTGGCTGAGGAAAATGCGGAAGAAGCCGCTCATACTGGCCGCTCAGCGAAGTGCTGCAAACACGATGAGTAATATCACGGAAATCCAGGAAGCGATCAGCCGATTGCCGGCGAGCGAGAAGTCGGCGCTTAGTGCGTGGCTTCAATCTCAAGAAGAGCCGGCGATGTCCGAGCAGAAGAAACCGCTTTCTTAGCAGCGCTCGACAAAGCTGCGGCGCAGCTCGACCAGGGCGAAGCAATCCCCGTCGAGCGCGTCCGCGAGGACGCTCCCCGATGGGCTGCCCAGCGCCGGTGACAATTGTCAAGATTTGCACACTGACCCCGATCGAACCCCCTGACCCCGATCGAACCCACCCCTGGGCAACGCCGCGCTCCCGCAGAAGTTTCAGTCGACGACGCCTAAGCCGGCGACCGACAAGCCGGCGCGGCGCAGCAGTGTCGGATGGGTCGCGGCCGTAGCGCTCGTCGCGATCCTGGCGGCGGGAGCGGCATTTTATTTCATCTCCCATCGACCACCGACGAAGGGCGCCGCGATTCCCGAAAAATCAATTGCCGTGCTGCCGCTGGTTAATTCCACCGGTGATCCGGCTAACGAGTATTTCTCCGACGGCATGTCGGAAGAATTCATCTCCTCGCTCTCGCGGTTGAGCGACCTCAAGGTCGTCGGGCGCACCTCCTCCTTTCAGTTCAAAGGCACGACCGATCCTAGCAAGACGAGCGCCGAGAAGCTGGGCGTGTTTTATTTGCTGGAAGGCAGCGTGCAAGTTCGGCATCCGACAGCAGCGCAATCAGGGCGCCGAGATGAACCGTCAATCGGTGCGTGGTCGTGGCTGAGGGTGGATTATGTGGTTCAACGGTAGTGCGCATTCGCTTCGTCCTGTTATGGGAGAAGACGGGAGTGAGGACAGAACTTGCGCGAACGCTGGCGGGGGTTAAGCACCTGCTTCACCTGCTTACCCCCATCGTTTACCGACACATCGATAGCTCGATGGCGACGAGGCGAGCCAAGCAGCCACCGCGTCTGGCTTTTTATGGTTTTTTGTTACGTCGCGCTTCGGGTGAGGAACTCACACCGTTGCCGGCGCTCGCCGCTTCGGCTCGCTCAATTGCGGCACGCACCGACTGGAGGTCATCCTGCCAAGTGACGTTTGTCGGGTTGAGACTGGCGAGCCGCTCACAAATCGTGAGCGACTCGCGGTAGGCTTTGAGCGCCTGCCCGAGCTGGCCCTGCGCGCTCAGCACGTCGCCGAGCTTTGTGTAGCTTTCCGAGAGATCGTGCTGCCAATCGGCGTTCTCGGGGCCTTGCTTGGCCAGCCGCTCACGAATCGTGAGCGACTCGCGGTGGGCTTTGAGCGCCTCCTCCAGCTGGGCTTGCGCGCGCAGTACGTCGCCAAGTTTTGCGTAGCTGACCGAGAGATCGCGCTGCCAACTGGCGTTCTCGGGGCCTTGCTTGGCCAGCCGCTCACGAATCGTGAGCGACTCGCGGTAGGTTTTGAGCGCCTCCGCCAGCTGACCTTGTGCGCTCAGCACGTCGCCGAGTTTTGTGTAGCTGAGCGAGAGATCGCTCTGCCAACCGGCGTCTTTTGGGTCTTGTTTGGCCAGCCGCTCACGAATCGTGTGCGACTCGCGGTAGGTTTTGAGCGCCTCTGCGAACTGGCCCTGCGCGCTCAGCACGTCGCCAACCTGTTGGTAGCTGAAGGAGAGATCGCGCTGCCAATCAGCGTTTTCTGGGTCTTGCTTGGCCAGCCGCTCACGAATCGTGAGCGACTGGCGGTGGGCTTTGAGCGCCTCCCCGAGCTGACCTTGCGCGCGCAGCACGTCCCCGACGTATTCGTAGCTGAAGGAGAGGTCATCCTGCGAGTGACGTTTGTCGGGTCGAGACTCGCCAGCCGCTCACGAATGGTGAGCGCGTCGCGGAAGACTTTAGCGCCTCTCCGAGCTGGCCTTGCGCACGCAGCACGTCGCCGACTATGGTGTAGCTATGGAGACATCGCGCTGCCAGCCGGCATTCTCGGGGTCTTTCTTGGCCAGCCGCTGAAAAAGGCTGAGCGAGTCGCGGAGAACTTTGAGCGCCTCGCCGAGCTGGCCTTGCGCGCGCAGCACCTTGCCGACTTTGCTGTAGCTCATGGAGAACTCGCGCTGCCAATCGTCGTTTTCTGGGCCTTGTTTGGCCAGCCGCTCACTAATCGTGAGCGAGTCGCGGTAGGCTTTGAGCGCCTCTCCTGGCCGGCCTTGGGCGCGCAGCACGTAGCCGACGTTGCTGTAGCTGATGGAGAATCGCTCTGCCAACCGGCGTTTTCTGGGTCTTGTTTGGCCAGCCGATCAAGAATCGCGAGCGAGTCGCGGAGGGCTTTGAGCGCCTCCCCGAGCTGACCTTGCGCGCTCAGCACGTCGCCAACCTTGTCGGTAGCCGTGGCGAGATCGCTCTGCCAACCCGCGTTTTCTGGGTCTTGTTTGGCCAGTCGATCACGAATCGCGAGCGAATCGCGGTAGGCTTTGAGCGCCTCCGCGAGCTGACCTTGCGCGCGCAGGACGTCGCCGACCCTGTTGTAGCCGACGGAGAGATCGCTCTGCCAATCGGCGTTTTCTGGGTCCTGTTTGGCCAGCCGCTCACGAACGGTGAGGGAGTCGCGGTAGGCTTTGAACGCCTCGGCGAGCTGGCCTTGCGCACGCAGCACGTCGCCGACCTTGTCGTAGCTGTTGGAGAGGTCGCTCTGCCAACCGGCGTTTTCTGGATCTTGTTTCGCCAGCCGATCCTGATGGTGAGCGAGTCGCGATAGGCTTTGAGCGCCTCGCCGAGCTGGCCTTGCGCGCCCAGCACGTCGGCGACTTTGCTGTAGCTGAAGGAGAGATCGCGCTGCCAACTGGCGTTCTCTGGGTGTTGTTTGGCCAGCCGCTCACGGGTGGTGAGCGAGTCGCGGTAGGCTTTAAGCGCCTCCTCGAGCTGGCCTTGTGCGTGCAGCACGTCGCCGACGTTGCTGTAGCTCGTGGCGAGATCGAGCTGCCAATCGGCGTTCTCCGGGTCTTGTTTGGCGAGCCGCTCACGAATGGTGAGCGAGTCGCGGCAGGTTTTGAACGCCTCGCCGAGCTGACCTCGCGCGCGTAACACGTCACCGACATTGTCGTAGCTGTTGGCGAGATCGCGCTGCCAACCGGCATTTTGTGGGTCTTGTTTCACCAGCCGCTGCCGGATGGTGAGCGAGTCGCGGTAGGCTTTGAGCGCCTCCCCGAGCTGGCCTTGTGCGCGCAGCACGTCGCCTTGCTGGGCGAGGGATGTGCCCTTTTCGCTGCGGGCGTCGGCATCGCTCTCAGCGGCGGGATGCTCTTCATGGTAGCGGCGAATGCGAGCATTGATGCCCTCCATCATTTTGAGCTGGCCCAGCTTCCCGAGGGTATCGCTCAAGTCGTGTTGCATGTAGTGAATCAGCTCGTCGGCGGCCTTTCTGGCTGCGACGGCGCGGGACTTTGCGTCGTTCGCTTCGCGCCGCAGAAGCAGCACCCAGACCAGAAGAGCGCTGATCACGAGCACAATGACCGAAGCGATCGCGGCTGCTTTGATTAAGCCGCGGCGATACGCCCGACGCTCGAGCGAGGCGAGCTTCGCGTTTTCTTTTTCCTGAGCGATGCGCCGGTCCGGTAGCGCGCGCAGCCGTGCCGCGAGTTGCGCTGCTCCGGCAAAGCGCTTTTGCGAATTACCCGCGACGCAGCCTCGAATGTCTTCGCGCAGCAGCGGATCGGAAACTGATTCTACCCAGTCGCCGGTCAGCGGCAGGGAGAAATCGCCGACCACAAGTTGGAACAGGACGACGCCTAACGAATAGATATCGGAGCGAATAGACGCCGGTTTGCCTGCAAATAGCTCCGGCGCCATATAGAGGTGCGTCCCGCCCTGGGAGCTCGCACTTTCGAAAGAAGCACTGAAGCCCGACGCCGACATCCCGAGCAGAATTTCGTCGGATACGACCTGGCCAATCCCGAAATCGGTCAGGTAGGCATGCGCCGCCGCCGCCTCGCCGCTCACGAGAATGTTCGAAGGCTTTACATCGCGGTGGATGATGCCGGTATCGTGCGCGGCTTGCAGTGCTTCGGCGACCTGCGCGGCAATTTCGAGTCGCGTCGCAAGGGGGACTGCGCCCAAAGCTCCCCGCTGTTTGCACCAATCGGGCAGATCACTGCCCTCGACGTGCTGCATGACGACGTAAAACGGAGGCTCGTCGAAGTAGGTCGCCTCAATGGCGACGATGTTTGGATGGTTTGCCACGCGTTGCCGGAGCAATCGAAAGAGCGTCACCTCGCGCTTGAGTGCGCGCACGCGATCAGCCCGAAAGCAAAACTTAAAGACGTGCAGGCTCTTGAGGACTTTGTCGCGCCCCAGCCAGACTTCGCCGAATCCCCCTTCGCCAAGTTTTTTCTCCAGAACCCAGCTGGTTCCGGGAACCTGCTGGTCAATAGCTGGACGCCAGCCAAGCACCGGCTCAGCGTCGTCGGAGACGACGCGCCGGGCTTTTGCGGAATCGGGAGGTGGTGTGAGCGCGGCCCGACCGGTTTCACCCACTTCACACACTTCGATAGACTCTTCGATCCCCTTCAAAATGTATGGCCCGTGGTTGCGCCAGGAGAGACCGCCGATTCCTTCCAGCTCTTCATGTCTTAGGACTTCGCGCGCCGCGTCAAACGGCGAGCGGGTCATCAGAATCTGGTCTGCACCACCAAGTGACGCGACGCGGCTACAGCTGTCCACCTGAATCCATAGAGATCCTTGCGTTTCGCTCCGCTATTTCCTTCCTCAATCCAAACCTCGCCTACGTGAATACCGATCCGGTCGAGAACGCGGTGTCCGTTGGAGGCCGACAATGTTCGCAGTCGTGCCTGAACAAGTAGCGCGAACCTGACCGCAGCGGAGGGCTTCGCGAACACGATAAAAAACGAGTCCCCGGCAGTCTCGATTTCTTCCCCTTCCGCAAACAGGCCGAGGATCTCGCGAATGGCAGCATGATGTCGTTGAATGAGCGGGATCGCCGCTGGGTCTCCGAGTCGCTGCTTAAGGCGGGTGGAGTCGATTATGTCGGTGAACACCAGTGTCAGGTACGAAACGCGATGCTTACGCTGAAATTCTTCAACGCGTTCCCGCGCGGCGTCAGCGTTGATGAGGGTCACGTCGTCTAGGTTATGCGTACGGGGGACGAATCATCAAGCTCCGTGTGAGTTGGAAACTGAAGGACATCTTCGCGGTGCAATCGGAGATTGCCGGCGCGGTGGCGAAGGAACTTAAGGTTGCCCTTCTCGGCACTAAAGGGCCGAGCGCGCAGTTGACCACCGCGGCCACGCCATCGAATCACAATGTCGAGGCCTACAACGCTCTCTTGCAGGGGAATTACTACAATCGCCGTACCGCCGACGATACCCGCAAAGCGATCGGCTACTACAAGGAGGCGATCCGGCTCGACCCGCGTTACGCGCTCGCCTATGCGAAGCTGTCGATCGCGGCGCAGAATCCGACGACCGGCTACGGCGGGTTGCGCCGAAGAAGTGGAAGATCTAATCGCAACAGCGCGCGCCTCGGCGAAGCGCGTCGCTCGAACTCGATCCGAATCTCGCCCAAGCGCATTCGGCATAAGGTGCGATTCTGAAAGAGGTCGATTTCAATTTCTCGGAGCGGAAGCGGAATACCGACGCGCCTTAGAGCTCGCGCCGCAGGAGGCCTCCGTGGCGGCGAATCACGCCAACCTGCTGGGCGAACTCGGCCGGCTCGACGAAGCGGTCGCGCTCGGACAGCGGGCGATCGCGCTCGAGCCATTACGCAGCGCAATCGCACCAAAACCTCGTCCCCTATCTCACCGCGCTCGGCCGCTACGACGAGGCCGAGGCGGCGGTGCGCAAGGCATCGAACTGCAGCCGCAGTCCGACACGAACTATCAGCGGCTTGCGATTATTGAGATCCTGCGCGGCAAATCCGCAGCGGCGGTGGAATCCGCGAAACAGGAAACCGACCCGTTCTGGCGGACCTATGCCCTGGCGCTGGCCCATTTTGCCAACGGCGACCGGGCCGAGGCGGATGCCGCGCTGAAAAAACTGATCGCCCAGGGCGCGAACGACTCCGGCAGCCAGATCGCGCAGGTCTATGCGTTGCGCAAAGAGCCGGAGAAAATGTACGAGTGGCTGGAGCACGCCTGGACGACCCACGACGCGGGTGTGACCCTGCTGCTGATCGATCCTTTCCTCCGCGCCTACAGGGACGACCCGCGCTTCATCGCCTTCGCCCAAAAAATCGGGGTCATAAAAAGATAGCCGCAGGATGGAAAGCATCAGTCTGTGATTCTCGCTCCTCCCGACATCCCAAGCTTTTCTTGCCGTGAATTCACCCCGACAGCGAGAATCACAGACTGCCCCCTTTTCCTCCGCAAATTCCATTTTTCCCCCTTCTTCTATGCGATTCTTATTTGCTCCGTCGGGCTTTCTGGTATTCCGTTTGAATAAGAGCAGGCCCAATTTTGGCACCGGAGAGCGACCACACAAAAAATCTTCTGAAAACTGCGAACTGCTGATCGAATCGCAAGGAACGAACAAAGTGACCGATATCGAAGGAACTAAAACACCTCGTCGTGCTTCCAGCGCCTTCTTTGCACGGCACGTAAATCATGGCTGAACTTGCAATCCCCGCTCAGTTTCGGAGCGGTCTTGAGAAGTTGAAGAGTTTGGACGAGAAGTCGCTCCGAATCCTATCGGACGTTCTTCTTTCGGAGAAACCAGCGTTATTCCGGGACGAACTCGCCGAGCACGTGGCCTCAAAGCTTGCCAACCTTAGTCCCGATGAGGTCAAAGAGATCGTCAACACGCTATTAGGCTTTTGCTGGGGCAAAGAGTCACTCGGCTACACTACCGTCGATTTCGTTGAACAATTGGTTGCTCAGACTTTTGCCGAAGGAGATCCAAAGCGCGACCTGTTTCAACACTATCTACCCCGGCTTCTGCAGACCGAATCGTTGATCGTCACTTCGAAGGCCTTCGACATACTGACCGAACATCAACGCACCATTCATGACCTGCGAATAATCACTGATCTGCGCCCTATCTTTAAGGAAGGCTTCGATGAAGAGCCAGGGAGCATGCCTGCCGCCGCCGTGATAACCCATACGCTGAAAATTTCTTACCATGCCGGGAGGGAAGTCGAAGAATTCTTTGTAGCATTGGACGATCAAGATATTGATCTGCTGCGGTCACTGATGGATCGGGCGGAATCGAAGGAAAGAAGCCTGCGCGGTATCTTAGAGGCTACCAAAATCCCATTTATCCGTGGCGGAATGGATTGACCGAATGCAATCAGTTCGCAACAGCTGGCTTGAACTAGCCGAGCACTGGAGCCCGTCTTCGTGCTCTAGAGACCGTATTCAAGAGTCTAGATCAATAATCGTGAGTTCTACGGCCGAGGAGCGCGTTAAACGATGTTATAGACCACAAACGTACGAGTGGAAGGCGGTTACACGGGCGTTTTCACCTTATGACCATGCGGAACTGCGGCGGCATCATGATTGGCGGCAGCCAGAACACCATCGTAGGTTAAATCGGACATTCCGCAGATTCGTCTCCCTTGTTCAAAAGCGCGTTATCTCGGCAAGCTTGGACGTTTCGATTGAGGCCACATTTGAATTGTTAGCTGAGAGATGGAAGGAGGAAACGCGCCTACTCTCTTCGATGAGCAAGAAAATACTGAACACGTCGTATTTGAGGATAATCGGTCTTGGACCGAGGGCGCTACCGCTCATTCTTCGTGAATTAAAGCGAGAGCCTGCGTATTGGTTCTACGCGCTAAGCTCAATCGCTGGCGAGGATCCCGCGGCGGAGGAGACGAGCTTTGATGGTGCTGTAAGGGCTTGGTTGGAGTGGGGCGCTGCGCGACACTTACTTTAGATGAGTTACCACGGAATCCCCCAATTCCCTCAACTCGGCGCGGCGGCGTATTCGACCACAAGTCCGACCGATCCTCGCTATAATTGTATAGCCTGGGCACTCGGCGATGCGTCGAAATGGTGGTGGCCATTTCCACATGATCCCAGATGCTATTGGCCCCCTAGCGTTTCAAAAGAAGAAACGCTTACCAGTTTCGTTGAAGCGTTTGCAACAGTAAGGTTTCTACCTTGCGAGTCCGCCGCACTCGAGACGGCGGTCGAAAAAATTGCGCTCTATGTCGACGATGACGGAGACCGACGCATGCGGCCAGACAGTTGCCAGACGGTGGATGGACTAGCAAACTCGGCGAGGCACACGATATACGTCATACCAGTTTGAGCGACCTAGAAGGAGGCATTTATGGGGCAGTTACGAAGTGCTTTTGCAGAAAATTAGCTGGTTCATAATGTGTCGATTCCCAGGCTTCGGCGATGCGCTCAAGTGGCCGATCCCTGAAATTGTGGGTCTGGAGACCAGTCCGGTAAGACGCAATGAGGGGTCAGCTTCAGAATCTCGCTGTGACCTAAAGCGGCGGAAGCGATCTCGCCAGAGCGATATTATGAAGCTGGCCCTCTTCTGCGTCCGTGCAATAACCGGGATCCGCGGGCGAGGTGTCAGTCTGTAATTCTCGCTCCCGTCGGTGTCATATTGGGATGAGTTCTGGAATTCCGAGCCCGGTGAGGTATTCGAATGTCGGCTGGTAGAACTCCGGCAGCCGGGTTGGATCGTTTGAGTCTCCAGGTGGTACGAAGATGATCATGCCCTGTCGGGCACGTGTGAGAAGGACGCGATATGCGTTTCGCAAAAACGTCCGGTTGTCCGTGTTCGCGATATTGCACCAGCGATCACCGCGAAAATCGTGATAGTTCCACGCCGATCCGTTAAAGCGAAAGTCGCCGCACCAAGCGACGCATGTCCAGTCGAGCTCAAGTCCCTGCACCTGAAACTCGGTGGCGGCGTCTTCTAGATAATAACTGGAGCGGGTATCGTGGCGCTCGTTGAGGAAGTAGTGCACCGGATCAACCGACACCCGGATATCGATCGCGTGCGGTTTCAGTCGCATCGCTTTCGATGAAGCGACAAGCCCGTAGCGTTCTGTTCCTCGTGCCTTTGAACGCACCCATTCCCGCGCAGTTTCGATATCCCGCGTGACCGCGATTGGGAATCTTGGGGCCAATTCCGCAAACGCGCATTTTGCCTGCGCCTCGTCACAGTCGAGCAATGCCTTGACGAATGCCGATACATTCTCAGCGCGGAATGAACGCATAGACACCGCTAGATGCAGCGAATCATCCAGGTGCGTCTGTGGACGCTCCTGCACCACGCTGACGGTCTCGTTCGTCGCATATTCGCTGTCCGTGAGGCGAGAGGAGATGAACATCTCCCAGTTTGGGAAGCTGGCGGTGCACGGCTTCGAGCCACGCTTCGATACCAGCTTCGCCGGTGTTGATCTCCTGACCTCCGCCGACGAGGCAGACGATCACCGCCCAATCCCGATGCCGGTCCATGTAGGAGATCAGGAACTCCGGTTCCGATTGCGAGAAGCCGGGTCGATTCTTCTTGCGCTGCATGAAGTTCGCCGTCTGCCGCAGGTTCCACGCGCGTTGCGCTTCATCGAAGATGACGACGTGCTCAATCGGCGGCTTGTTTTCCTCCAAATCGGCCAGTCCAGCGTCACGAAAGTGATGAACGTTTTGGATGAATGCCTTGACGCTTTCACCCACCTTGCTTTTCCGAACCTTTTCTCCCTGCTTCTTGCGGCGTGCGACTTCATCTCGCGTTAGCGCCTCTCGCAACACCGCGACGAGCGGGCCGTTTCCGGAGAGAAAGACGGCGTGCGTCGGCTCATGCGTGTCACGCCGGCGGGTCGCGAGGTTTAGTCCGACGAGTGTCTTCCCGGCCCCAGGCACACCTGTTACGAAGCAGATACGCTTGAGGCCTTTCGCTTGTGCTTCGTCCACCAGTTCCTCGATCCGCCGCGAAGTGACATTTAGATTCTGGGCTCCGGCATCGAACCGCGCGATCGCTTCGACAGAATGCTGTGCATAGAGCGAACGCGCCGCTTCGACGATCGTGGGCGTCGGGTGGTAGGAGGCAACCGACCAAGCCTCGGCATCCATTGTAGCGCCGCCAATCTTCGCGAGGGCAGCGTCGATAATTTTGCGAAAGCTGGCGGGATCAAGAACCACCGGTCGGTAAAGCTTGTCCGCGTCAGCCTGTAATTCGACGCTTGGACATTCAGTTGCTTCAGTCGCGATCAGAAGCGGAACGATCGACGCGTCATGACTTGCCTCATGAAAATTCTTCAGATCGAGGCCGTAGTCCCAAACCTGATCGATCGCAGAGCGATCGAACGTCTTCTCGCCGACCTTGAATTCGATAGCGAAGACAACTGGGCCAATCACCAGCACCACATCGATCCGCCGCCCCATGCGCGGGATGTTAAACTCGAAGAAGATCGAGCCGGTGAGACCGACGAGTTCGCCGCGCAGTAACTCGATCTGGGCAAGCCAAGCATCTCGTTGAGTCGTGAGCAGAGCGAAGGTGCCATTAGTGGTTAAGTGCCCGACTACGGTTTCAGGAGCTGCGGCAAGAAATTCCGCAATGGAAGCGCCATACCAATAACGCATCGACGTTGGCTTGGCACCGGTCGTAACGACATCGAATTCCACTGGCGTGGAGTGAAGCAAGATCAGTTGTCGTTGACCAGGAGAACCGAGTAGATCGCAAACGGGCCGCGGTGCACCATTCCCCAGCAAACGTCTAACGGCGGTCCTCAGTTCCAGTCGCAGGGGAGCGGCGGTGTCACTGCGGAATGACGGCCGTAGCTACCTTTTCTTGTCTGTTTCCGGCCGCGCCTTGTGCTCTTGCGTGCGGTCCTCGAGCCATTGTTCGATCGGTTTGTCTCTGATCAGAAACCGGAAGCCTTCCGCTTTGGCACGGTCCTTTGTCTTCTCGAGATCGAGATCGCTGAAGGGGACGGTGTGCGGGACGGATTTAGTTCCGCCGTTTTCCACGGTGATGAAGTGGAGCTGGTCGTCCACCCGCCAGTAATCCGCCACGGCGTAACTGCTCCCGTCGTTGAACACCAGTTGTGGGTAGCTCGCCGCGGCGCTGCCCAGGAACACATAGGTCGGGGATGGAAGGGTGTAGTGGACGACCGGATAAGAGAAGCTGTAGGGAGCGGGATATTGGTAGGGGAACGGCGTGTAGGATGGAAGTAGCCACGGGGGGCACCAGCCGTAGAAGTGCGTCAGTTGCACGACGGGGCGCGGGTGGAAGAAGTGCCTGTGCCGGAATCTTTGCGGGAAAGCCGTTCCAGTCATCGCGAGCAGCGCGAAGAGTGCCCAACAGATCGTCCGCCGCATAACATAGGTTCCGTCCGGAACGGGCCGGTATCAAAGGGAATTTGTGCCGCGACGAGATGGGAAGGTGGCAAAATTCACGCGCTTTGGGTGCATTTCTGATTGATAAGAGTCGTGGGCGAGGTGAGAAAGGGTTAGCTCTTGAACTTTGCAAAATTCCCGGAGGCACCTTCCAAAGGAATATCTCAGTTTCAAAGCGAGAATTCGGTGAGGTATCTCGCCGCCTCGCCCTCGGCCCATCACCTGATCCCCGCCCCTTGCGCGACCAGTATAAAGATCGTCGCGGCGAGCGTGAGCACGCCGAAGGCGGCGTGGTAAATGGGACGGCGGGTTCGCGCGACCAGGAGAGAGAGCACCATGATCGAGCCCGGGATGAAGAGGACGAAGTTAACCGGCGCGGAGGGGTAGATGGTCCAGTTGCAGAGGAGGGCGGCGCCCCAGGCGCCGGCGTTGGCGCGGAGGAAGATGGTGCTGTTTTCGTAGTAATGCTCCCGCAGATCAATCGTCTCACCCGGCTCGGGCGGGCGCGGGAAGAGGAGCACCGTCATGAGGAAGACGAGCGCGGTCAGGGCGATGAGGAGAAGGAAGGAGATCAGCCGCCAGGTGTGGACTTCGCGCACGGACCAGAGCGACCACCAGTTATCGGCATCGCTCAGGAGGAGGGCGAGGATCCAGGTGCTGTGCACCCAGTAATTGCGCACCCGGTGCCGTTCCTCGATCAGCCGCGCCACCCCGGTCATGAGCTGGGCGACAGCGATGCCCAGCACGACCGAATAGAAAACGGTGACGAAATCGAATGGACGCACCAGGCGATTGAAGCTTTTTCGGGTGCAACGGCAATCGCCAAGGTGCCCGGACCGGCAGAATGGCAAACGGGTTCGACGCTCAGCTGGCCGATGCACCGAGGGAGGCAAAAGCTTCGGGCATGAGTCGAAGAAAGTGCGCGCTGCCCAGAGCATGGTGAGGACGCTGTGAGGGGTCGAAGGCGTGCTTCCCGGCTTCTAAATTCGCTGCTCCTGGGCGATGATCCCCGATGCAAAAGATTACGCCGTTTCTGTGGTTTGATGGTCAGGCAGAGGATGCCGTGAAGTTCTATCTCTCGGTCTTCAAAGACGGGAAAATTCATTCGACGAGCCGGTATCCGGAGGATGGTCCGTCTCACTTGCCGGTCGGGAAAGTGATGACGATCGCCTTCGAGCTGAAGGGCCAGCAATTCGTGGCCTTGAATGGCGGGCCGGGGTTTCCCTTTACCAATGCAGTCTCGCTGGTGGTGAACTGCGACTCGCAGGAGGAGATCGATTACTTCTGGGAGAAGCTCTCCGCGGATGGGGGCGAGCAGATCCAGTGCGGCTGGCTGAAGGACAAGTTCGGGATGCCGTGGCAAATCGTGCCGAGCCAGATCTGGGATTGGTTGAACGGCGATGATCCCGCGAAAGTGAAACGGGTGACGAGCGAGGTCTGGCAAATGGAGAAGCTGGACCTGCCCACGTTGGAGCGCGCGGCGGCCGGGAGCTAGCCTAACGAGTCTGCCGCCGTCCGAGTGAACCGCAGTCCCGGAGCCTCGTTAGGCGAAAACGCGCCGGATGAGTCGGACGCAGCGACGGAAGCGGGGCCGATCTCAGCCCCGAGATTTTCGCGATCGATTGCTTGCGGCCGTTTTCGTTTTCAGCAGCGGCCGCAAAATATCGAGAAACGAGTTGAGTAAGGGAGACTGGTTTCCGCGCCGCCAGACAAGCGCAAGATCAAGCGTGGGAGTGTCCGAAGGGAGCGGACGGAAGACCGCGTCGGAAGGAAATCGTTGGAAAAGAGCCGGCAAAATACTTACTCCGAAACCGGCCGAGACGAGATCGAGGAGACTTGAAACCCCGTTTGCCGTCTTGGCCAGGTGCGGCTCAAAGCCGGCCTGGCGGCAAAGTTGCAAAACGCGATCGTGGAGCAAAGCCCCGACCGATCGATCCACGATAACGAAGGGCTCGGCGGCCAGTTTCCGCAAGGCAATGCGGCGAAGCTTGGTCAGGCGATGGTCCGGGGGCAGGGCGACCAGCAACTCGACTTCGCGGACCGGTTCAAAGACGAGTTCTGTCCCGAGATCGACCGTTGGCGAGGGAAGAAAACCCAAGTCGATGCGTTGATCGATCAGCGCTGCGATCTGATCCTGCGGCAATAATTCCGAGATCGTCACATCGACCATCGGGAGGCGTTTGCGAAAGGCACGGATCGCCGCCGGAAGAAAGAGGCCGCCGAGCGGAGGCAGAATGGAAATATTCAAATGACCGGCTTCGCCGCGGCTGGCGGCCCGGGCGAGATCGCCCGCCTGCTCGACTCCCGCCAGAATTTGCCGGACTTCGCGAAGGAAGCATTCGCCGGCCGAAGTGAGGGCAAGCCCGTGAGCCCCACGCTCGAAGAGCTTCACACCCAATTCATTTTCGAGGTCGTGAATCTGGCGGCTGAGCGGCGGCTGGGAAATATGCAGCCGCTGGGCCGCGCGCCGGACATTCAATACTTCGGCCACGCCGACGAAATAGCGCAAATGACGCAGCTCCATCGCAAGACACTCCTACGATAGAAACGGTCGCACGCACGAGAATGCTTGCCGAAGGAGCAAATCCTAGCGCCCTGATTGGCGCACCGATCGCGGAGCCTTAGGCTCCGGTTTGGCGATACCTGCACCGAATCATTATGAGACCGAGATAGTATTGGAAGCCACGAATTCCATGCCGCAGGCTGTCTCGTAAGACGAAAGGCAACTATGAAATCACGTATTAATTTGAATCCAAACTCAGGAGTCTTTCAGGCGATGCTCGCGCTGGAAGGCCAGGTGCGAAAGTCCGGTCTGGAGCATTCTCTGCTTCACCTGGTGCGGATGCGCGCCTCGCAAATCAATGGCTGCGCTTACTGTCTCGATATGCACTCGAAGGAAGCGCGCGCGGCGGGTGAGACGGAGCAGCGGCTCTATTGTCTTCCCGCATGGCGCGAGACGCCCTTTTATTCGGAGCGCGAGCAAGCCGCACTCGCCTGGACGGAAGCCGTCACGCTGATCTCCGAAGGTCATGCGCCGGACGACGTTTTCGAGATGGCGCGGAAGCAATTCTCGGAGGAAGAGCTGGCCGCCCTGACTCTGGCCATTGTTTCCATCAACGGATGGAACCGATTCGCCATCTCTTTCCGCGCTGTCCCAGGATCATTCCAGCCCGGCAAGACAGAAATCGAATCGCAGGCAGCCTGATGGCTCAACTTTAACGACCATGGATATCGATGTCCTGATCGCCGGCGCCGGCCCGGTCGGCTTGTTTTTGGCTAACGAGTGTGCCCGCCGCGGGATGCGCTATCGGATCGTCGAGAAACGCTCCGGCCAATCCGAGCATTCAAAAGCGCTCGCGATCTTCCCGCGCACCATGGAGATCTTCGACATGGCCGGTCTGGTAGATCCGTTTCTGGAAAAGGCTAACCGAGTCACATCGGTCGCCGTGAAATCGCATGAGCGTAACCTCGCACTCATGCCGTTCACTCCCCACGAGAGTCCCTACGACTTTATCGCCATGGTTCCACAGAATGTAACTGAGCAACTCCTGGCCGAAGAGTTAGGTCGCCGGGGCGGAGCAATAGAATACGAAACCTCCTTTGTCTCCGGCGTGGAGCAGGATGGAGGGGTCCGAGTGACTCTGGAGCGGAAAGGCCAACACGCCGAGGTCACAGCCCGCTTCGTCGTCGGCTGCGATGGCGCGCATAGCGCCGTCCGACATCTTCTGAATCTGCCCTTCGAAGGCGGGGAGTATCGCGACCTTTTTCTCCTCGCCGACATCGCCACAAACGACGCCCTGCCCGCCGATCAGCTCCAGCTTTGCCCGAGCGAATTTGGTCCGGTCGCCATCTTTCCCATGAGCGCCACCCGCCGGCGCGTGGTCGCGACGATCACTGAGACGGAAGGCGATGCGCCTTCATTAGGCCTGGTCCAGAAAATCCTGGAGCAGCGCGCGCCGCGGGAGATCGAAGCGCGTAGCCTCTATTGGAGCAGTTACTTTCACATTCATCATCGGCATGTCAGCCGCCTGCGGGTGGGACGTTTCTTCATCGCGGGTGACGCCGCCCACATCCATAGCCCTTTCGGTGGGCAGGGAATGAACACCGGGTTGCACGATGTCTGGAACCTGGCTTGGAAACTCGATCTCTTCCTTCAAGGTCGCGGAACAGAAGAGCTGCTGGATAGCTACAGCAGCGAACGGCTTCCGGTTATCAAGCAGGTGATCGAGACGACCCACCACATGACCCGCGTCATGGGCTCTCCTAACAAAGTTGTCCAGGCGCTGCGCGACGTCGTCATACCCATGGTCTCGCGCCTGGCACCCTTTCAGCATGCCTTCGTCCAAAGGCTGTCGGAGCTGGGCGTCGCTTATCGCGGAAGCCCGATTATCGATGGCCCTGGCAAACGTTATTTCGATGAATCAATCCGGGGCGGCGAGGGAGTTCTCAGTCGCTTCATCCTCAGCCTGGACGAGAACGCCGACCGAGCGGCGAGGGAAGCAGCGGATGAGTTACTACAGACCTTTCCGGATCTCCTCGAGTTACGGCTGGCGAAACATGAAGGCCTCATCCTGATCCGACCCGATGGCTACATCGCATATGAGGGAACCGATCGCGACCTTGTTAGTTCGGCTCCGGAAACGATCCGCCAGCTACTGAAGAAACAGAGTCGCGAACCCGAATTTGAGAGAACCACGAGCATGGCAATGAATCTGTGACTCTGCGCAGCATTGGAGGTCTGGATCGTTTCTGGGATTTCGCGCTTGGCCTCAAATTAGCACAGGTGGCCGATAAGCATCGCCTCCTGTTCTGCCTTGAACACGATCACGCCCGCGCGTCGTCGATCTCGTCTGGCGCGCCGACTCGACCGGCGGATCGATGCCTGAAGCCCGGTGGTTTGCCGCCGATCGGGTAGCGAGCGGGCACCGGCGTTTTGTCACCCAAGCCTGCGCCGCCACCGGGCCTGATGAAGGCTGTTCCCTGTTAAAGAGATTGAGTTTCCGGCGCCGCTGCCTTTTCATCGCGGGCGGTGTCCACGAAACCGGCATGGTTGACTCCCGCGATGCTGCGGAATTTTCAGCAGCTCCAGGGGATCGGGGTGGCGGTGGTCGTGGTCGCGCTCATTCCCTGGCTGGCGAGCGACTTCATCTCTTCGCTCGCCGCCACCCAGATGACGACGCACACGACGCTGCGGACGACGTCGGAAAAGGATGATGCGCGGCTGACCCGGGCCTTTGAATCCGCGCAACGAAATAACGCGGCGGCGAGGCGAAGCTCGTGACGGAGCAGCATCCCGACCAGGAGACGCGCGAGCCATGCTCACGATCACCGCGGGATCGAAACGCGAAGCGCTCGACGAGCTGGCGAAGATGACCGCGGCGATGAAGGCGGCCTTTGGCCAGGAGGGCGGGGGCGAGCTTTACGATATCGGTAACACGCCCCGCGCCCTGCCGGTACCTAACGAGCAAACCATCCTCATCCGCAAAGCGTGCAACTGGGGCGCGCTCCTTATCCTGCTCGGTGGGCTGGCGTTCATGGCGAACAGGCTGCAGCGCTCGGGGCTGTCGCGGCGGCGATGTTCGCGATCGTCGGCGGTCTGGCTGGCGGTGCGCTTCTCATTTTCGGGGGCCCCTCGTCTGGATACCCGGCCTCCCGGTGTTCCTCGTGGTCCTGGTGGCTGTGCTCACCCGTCGGGTGCGGCGCGCGGCGAAATGGGAGGAAGGTCAGGCGCATATCACGAAATCAAAGGTCACGGTGAAACGCCATCAGTTCTCCGGCGAAGAGACAAAGATGACCAACACAGCCTCCGTCGCGTATGATTTCTCCGTCGGCTCGCAATTCTTCCATGGGAACCGGATCAGCCTCGGGTTCGGCCCGTCGGACAACGTGAACGAGACCTTGAAGCACTATCCCGTGGGAGCGACCGTGCCGGTCTTCTACGATCCCGCGAACCCCGAGGAAAGCGTGCTGGAACGGAAACCTCCCGCGAGTCTTGGCTGCATCTGGGGCGGCACGATCGTGGCGGTGCTGGTCTACATCGGGGTGCTCCTTTCCCTCATGCGGAGCGAGTCGATCGTCGATAGTCTTCGAGCGCTCTCCACGGCGCGTTCCCGCGGGTTCATCATCCCATCGCGATGGTCCTCGCGGGTTTGTTTGGCCTGTTCTGCATCGGATCCTGGCTCTGGAACCGTCGGCATGTCCGCAAAGCCTTTCCCTGGCTGGTCACGAAAGGCCGGATCGTCTCGAGCACGACGGAGAACTATCTTGCCTTCGACGGCGGGCGCGGCGGTTCCCAGCATCAATACTATCGTGCACTGGTCGAGTTCGCTTACCCTGTAGATGGGCAGGAATATCACAACACGGTGGGAGAACCCGGCACCCTGCGCGCGTCCGCGGAGGCAGAGGCGGCTCGATATGTCGTCGGCACCGAAGTGGATGTCCATTACGATCCGCAAAACCCGACCCATTCCGCGCTGGAGATCGACGAAGAAATGGTGCTCGACGGCCGTGCCTCGCTCGTCGTGGGCCTCGTCTCAATCGCAGTCGCGATTTATCTGGCTCTTCCCTGAGGCACAGCTGCCTGAGAGCTAGATTCGTTAGGCGCCCCCGGGGGATGGCCGACCTGATGGTGAAGATCATTTTGGAATGGGCGGACGGGAAAACTGGGCAGAGAGCGCGGAATGAAAGCCTCGGCATTGTCGGTGGAGATCGCGTCTGAATCGACGATCCAGAAGACTATTGTTTCATCCTCGAAGGTTATCGCGCGCGGGTGCCCGATGGGAGCGCGCCGCATCTCGTCATCGACAGCCTCGATGTCAACCGCGGGATCGCCATGCTCGATGCCAACGACCTGGACGGCCTAACGAATTACATATGTGCCTCGGTGGATCGGCTGGCGCTTGCCGGGGGCGGAGATCGCGCTGATCGCGGCGAACACGCCGCACCTTGTTTTCGACGAGGTGGCGCGGCGCGCGGGGATCCCCATGCTCAGCATCGTGCAGGCGGCGTGCGACCACGCGCGCGGCCTCGGCCTTAAACGCCTCGGATTGCTCGGCACCGGGTTCACCATGCGCGCGCGGTTTTATCCCGATGTGTTTGCGCGCGCCGGACTGGAGTTGGTCACGCCGGGCGAGGCGGAGCGGGCATTCATTCACGAGAAATACATCGGCGAACTGCTCGAGAATCAGTTTCTGCCTGAGACCCGCACAGCGCTTCTCGGCATCATGCAGCGGATGCAGAAGGAAGACCGCATCGATGCAGTGGTGCTGGCAGGCACCGAGCTGCCGCTTCTCCTCCGCGGCGCCGAACCGGCAAACCTGTCTTTCCTCGATACGACAGTGATCCACGTCAAGGCGGCGCTGGGCGCAATCGTTGCCTAACGAACGTAAGGCGTCCAGGCGTCCGCAAATACTCAAACTCCAGACCCGCGGAAGAGTCGTGACTGT
Source organism: uncultured Verrucomicrobiae bacterium (assembly GCA_963792775.1). GTDB lineage: Bacteria > Verrucomicrobiota > Verrucomicrobiia > Chthoniobacterales > UBA10450 > Palsa-1392. The sequence goes on from CAWBXU010000006.1 coordinate 349,968, forward strand.
TTAGTCATTGCCTGACCTGCTGATGCGGTCCTGGCTCTCGTTCATGCGGTGGACGATGTGTAATCCGACCAGCCGCGCGACCAAGACGGTGAGATAGATTTGGCCGGTCACGGCTTCGAGCATGCAGAGCGTTCGCGCGAGCGGCAGGCGCGGGACGACGTCGCCATATCCGACCGTGGTGAGAGTCATGAAGCTGAAGGTAACGCAACTCGAGCACGCGGGTGAAGAATGAGGCCGCGTTCGTCGGGGCGAGGGCGCTAAAGGAGCC
>CAWBXU010000007.1:0-393472 GCA_963792775.1 uncultured Verrucomicrobiae bacterium
CGACGTGCAGTCGGCGTGGTTCCGCGCACAATTGGCTCACGACCAGTTACTGCTTTACCGGCAGACATTGGTGCCGCAGGCCAAACAGAGCTTCGACGCGACGCGCGCCGGATACGAGTCGGCCGAAAACAACTTCATTGATCTGCTCGACAGCGAGCGTGCGTTGCTCGGCATACGACTCGGAGAAGTGATGAGCGAAGCCGATCTCGCTCGTGCCATGGCGCAACTCGAACGCGCGGCCGGCGTGGACCTAACCGAGATCGCAAAGTGGAAAGGTGGGGAATCGAAATGAATAAGCTTCTTACAATTGCACTCGTCACAGTCGCCGCCGTTTTCGGCTTCGGTTGTTCCAAACAACCCGACGCGCAGCCGATGGAAAAGAAGTCCGAAGCCAGCGCTTCCTCTTCCACCGGCAAGCAACTCTACCAATGCCCGATGCATCCCAACATCGTGATGGATCATCCGGCCAATTGTCCGATTTGCGGGATGGAGTTGGAGCCCATTGAAAAGGTAAAGATGGAAGGAATCGCCGGCCGCGCACCGGTCCAACTGACCAATGTGCAGGAACAGCTCATCAATATCCGAGTCGCTCCAGTGGAACGCGCGGAGGCGGCAAAAACCCTGCGTGCGGTCGGGTTCATCACTTATGACCAGACCAAAGTCGCTGACTTAAACAGCAAGGTTAAAGGTTGGGTCCGGAAACTCTACGTCGATAAACCGGGGCAAACGGTGCGCGCGGGCGAGCCTTTGCTGGCGCTCTACAGTCCGGAACTTTACTCGGTGCAGCAGGAATATTTGCTCGCGTACAAGGAAAAACACGGGGCAAGCAAGGCAGCTGGGTTGAGCGCGGAAATGCGGAAGTTTTCCGCGGCGAACAAACAAGGCACACAGTCGTTGCTTCAATCAGCGCGGAAGCGGCTTGAGCTTTGGGATATCAGCCAGGCGCAAATCAAAGCACTGGAAGAATCCGGCACGGCAAAGGACACGCTGGAGCTATCCGCACCCATGAAAGGCGTGGTCGTGGAAAAAAACGTTCTCCCCAGCCAGATGATCAATCCCGGGATGCTGCTCTATCGGATCGCGGATCTCTCCGATGTGTGGCTCGACGCGGACGTCTACGAATACGAGCTCGCACTGATCAAAGTCGGGCAGAAGGCGAACATCAATGTCGATGCCTATCCCGAAAAGACTTTCGAGGGCGAGGTATCTTTCATCTATCCCTATCTGCAGAACAAGACCCGCACCGCCAAGGTGCGTCTGGTTTTGCGAAACCCGGAGGAGCTGCTCAAGCCCGGCATGTATGCCAACGTCACGATCGAGTCAGATCTCGGCGATCAACTCCTGGTTCCGGCAAGCGCCGTTTTCGATACTGGGAAACGCCAGTATGTCTTCGTGCAGGCGGGAAAAGGATCCTTCGTGCCAAAGGAAATCGAACTGGGCCAGAAGAGTGGTGATCGCGTTGTCGTCATGAAGGGACTTGAAGGCCATGAACAGGTCGTCGTCGATGGCAACTTCCTGCTCGACAGCGAGAGCCAGATAAAAGCCGCGGCTGGCGGAGGCGCGATGCAGATGCCCATGCCCTAAACAGAGGACCATCAAGATTGAATTCCTCGCCGCCGACTATCGAATCTCCGCCTCCCGCCAAGCGTTCGTTCGTCGAACGAATCATCGCCTGGTGCGCCCTGAATCGTTTTCTCGTTTTGATTGGCCTCTTCTTCGCCATCGCCGCGGGAATCTATGCCATTCGCAACATCCCGCTCGATGCCATCCCCGATCTGTCCGATGTGCAGGTGATCGTCTTCACCGAATGGCCCGGACGCGCTCCAACCATCGTCGAAGATCAGATCAGCTACCCAATCGTCAGCACGCTCGCGGCGGCGCCGAAGGTGAAGTATGCCCGCGGCCAAAGTTTCTTTGGTCTTTCATTCGTTAGCGTCATTTTCGAAGACGGCACAGATATGTACTGGGCGCGCTCGCGCGTCCTCGAATATCTCAACCAGGTCCGCAATCAGTTGCCGGAAAACGTGAACCCGGTGCTGGGCCCCGACGCTACCGGAGTCGGCTGGGTTTATGAATACGCGCTCGTCGATGACACGGGAAAACACAGCCTCGCCGAGCTCCGCTCGTTTCAGGATTGGACGCTCCGCTATTACCTGCAAAACACGCCTGGTGTCGCCGAAGTGGCGTCGTTAGGCGGCTACGTCAATCAATACCAGGTCGATATCGATCCCAACAAGCTCCTCGCTTTCCACATCCCGATTAACAAGGTGATTGAAGCGATTCGCGCCTCGAACAACGACGTCGGTGGGCGCGTCATCGAGTTCGGCGAGACCGAATACATGGTGCGCGGCGAGGGTTACATCAAGAACCTGGCTGACATCGAAAAGGTCGTCGTCGGCATGGGCGAAAACGGCGTTCCTATCACCGTAAGGGATGTGGGCCGCGTTCATCGCGGACCGGATATCCGGCGCGGCCTGCTCGATCTCGACGGCAAAGGCGAAGCGGTCGGCGGCATCGTCGTGATGCGCTACGGCGAGAACGCGCTCAAGACGATCGAGGCGGTCAAGAAAAAGCTCGAAGAATTCAAGCCGTCGCTGCCGCCGGGCGTGCGCATCGTCACCGGCTACGATCGCTCCAATCTGATCCATCGCGCGATCGCGACCCTCCGCCAAAAGCTGATCGAGGAAAGCATCATCGTCAGTCTGATCTGTCTCCTCTTTCTTTTCCATTTTCGCAGCGCGCTGGTTGCGATTCTCACGCTCCCGGTCGCCATCCTCCTCGCCTTTATTCCGATGCACGCCCTTGGCCTGTCTTCCAACATCATGTCGCTGAGCGGGATCGCGATTGCGATCGGCGCGATGGTTGATGCCGCGATCGTCATGGTCGAAAACGCGCACAAATGGCTGGAGCGCTGGGAGCATGCGCGCTGCTCGCCGCGAGCAGGAAGGTGATGGAGCGCTCTCGACAGAAGAACGCGAGGTCGTTGATCTGAGCCGGACCCGCGTCATCATCAAAGCCGCGCAGCAGGTGGGCCGACCGCTTTTCTTCTCGCTCCTCGTCATCACGGTCTCATTCGTGCCGGTGTTTTCGCTGCAGGCGCAATCGGGCCGGCTCTTCAAGCCGCTCGCCTACACCAAGACGTTTGCGATGTTCTTCGCCGCGCTCCTCTCGGTCACGCTTGTGCCGATTCTGATGGTCTGGTTCATCCGGGGAAAAATTCCTGACGAGAACCGCAACCCGATCAACCGGTTTCTGGTTTGGATTTATCAACCGCTCGTTAGGTTGGTTCTGCATTACCGCTGGACCAGCCTGATCATCGCGGCCGTTCTCCTCGCGATCACCTGGATTCCGAACCGGCGGATTGGCTCAGAATTCATGCCGCCCCTTAACGAAGGCTCGATCCTTTACATGCCCACGGCGGTGCCGGGCATCGCGATTAGCGAGGCGAAAGAGATTCTGCAGAAACAGGATGCCATCATCGCCCAATTCCCCGAAGTCGAACATGTCTATGGCAAGGTCGGCCGCGCGCGCACCGCCACCGATCCGGCGCCGCTCTCGATGATCGAGACGGTCATCACGCTCAAGCCGGAGGAGCAATGGCGGGCCGGCATGACCTTCGACAAGATCAAACGGGAACTGACCGCGCGGCTTCCGTTTCCCGGCATGCCCGCGATCTGGTGGATGCCGATCCAGACGCGCATCGAAATGATGGCGACCGGCATTCGGAGTCAGATCGGGATCAAGGTGCTCGGGACGGACCTGGCGAAGATCGAGGAGATCGCGACCGAGATTGAAGGCCTGCTCAAAAATGCGCCGCACACGGCGTCCGCTTTCGCGGAGCGCGTGACCGGCGGCTATTACGTCGATTTCAAAATCAACAGGGACGCGATCGCGCGTTACGGGTTGCGGGTGGCGGACGTCGAGGAGGTGATCGAGAGCGCGATCGGCGGCAAAAACATCTCGACCACGGTGGAAGGTCGGGAGCGGTTTCCGATCAACGTTCGTTATGCGCGCGATTTCCGGAGCGATCTTCCGGCGCTGCGTCGTGTTCTCGTGGCCACACCCGGTGGCGCGCAGATCCCGCTCGAACAATTGGCCGAGATCAGTCTGAGCACCGGTCCGCCCTCGATTCGCGATGAGAACGGCGTGCTCGCTGGCTTCGTTTTTGTCGACACCGTCGGGATCGATCTCGGCACCTATGTCGAGAACGCGAAGAAATTGATCGCCGATCACATCAAGCTGCCGCCGGGTTATTACATCCAGTGGGGTGGTCAGTATCAATATCTGCTCAAGGCGCGCGAGAATCTGCGCATCGCCATCCCGATCACGCTTCTCATTATTTTTCTGCTCCTCTATCTTAATTTCCGCAACGTCACGGAATCGTTGATCGTGATGCTGAGCGTTCCCTTCGCTCTCGTCGGCGGAGTCTGGCTCGTCTACTTGTTAGGCTACAACTACAGCGTCGCGGTCGCAGTTGGTTTCATCGCCTTGGCCGGCGTCGCAGCGGAAACCGGGGTTGTGATGATCGTCTACCTCGACGAAGCCTGGGACAACCTGAAGAAGAAGACGGCGCGACCGAAGTCGAGCGATCTCTACGATGCGGTCATGTTCGGCGCGGTGCAGCGCGTGCGGCCGAAGATGATGACGGTGTGCGCCATCATTGCCGGTTTGCTCCCCATCATGTGGAGTCACGGCACCGGCGCCGGCACCATGAAACGAATCGCCGCGCCCATGGTGGGCGGCATGATCAGCTCGACCATTCTGACCCTGCTCATCATCCCGGCGCTCTATTTCCTCTGGCGCCGGCGCGAGTTGTCGGACACCAGCGAAGAGGAAGCTGCGCCAGTGCTTCGGTGGTCGCGCGAAACTCGTCGCCGCCTCTTCAAATGGATCGCGCTCATCATTGGCCTGATCGCGATCTTCTTCGCCGGAAGTTTTGTCTGGCACAAAGTTCGGCCCACAGAAATCTCCGCCGCGCCATTTTTCACCCAGACCGTCAACGGCCTGACGGTGAATTTCATTGAGCGTGAAGGCCGGCTTCACGAGGGCAAGAACGAGCTGCTCATCGAATTTCGCGATAGCAACGGGCAGCTTGTCGACGTGGGTCAGGTCAAGTTCGATCTGGATATGAGCATGCCTGGAATGCACATGCACTCCGGCGCGACGATCGAGAAAACCAAGACGCCGGGCCGCTATCTCGCCCAACTCAAGATCGACATGGCCGGCGATTGGAACGCCAAGATTTCCTTCAATGGACCGCGAGGAAAGGGGGAAGCGAATTTCCCACTGAACACCCGCTGAGAGCCCACGACTTGGAGACATCGGACAACAAGAACCGAAAAACCGCTGGCGCGGTTACCGCAGCGTCCGATCATTTAATCGATGAAGCTCTTCCAAATAACACTGCTGCCTCCGCTCGCTTTCTAGATTTCCAGGGGGGTGGGCCGGTCGCAGCGCAACGAAAGGCGATATATGATGAATCATACACACGGCTGGATGAATGGCTGGATGGGTGGAGGGATGTGGTTTTGGACGGTGATCGGCGTCCTGGTGGTGGTCTTGCTGGTCGTCCTTATCAACAAGGTGTCCAAGAAATAATCCAGCGCGCGGCGCTGCGACGAAGTGAGCTCTAAACCAAGGAAGCAAAGCTATGCTGTTCAAACTATCGACTGACAAAACCGTGAGTGAGACAGCGGCCGCCGTGCAAGCCGCCGTTGAGGCCAATCACTTTGGCGTCATGCAGGTGCACAACCTCAAAGAAACCATGACGAAGAAGGGCGTCGAGTTCGCTCGGGAATGTCTGATCTTCGAGGTCTGTCAGCCGCAACAAGCCAAAAAGGTTCTCGACCAAAACATGAGCGTCTCCACGGCGCTGCCATGCCGGATCTCCGTTTACGAGGAGAATGGCAAGACGGTTCTGGCTACTTTGAAGCCAACGACGCTTCTGGCCATGTTCAACGTCCCGTCATTGGAACCAGTGGCACAGGATGTCGAGGACACGCTGGTTAAAATCATGAAGGAGGCAGCCGCCGCCTAATCGTCAGCCCCCAGCCATCAGCTTCTGTCGCACCGCTATTCATTACCTTCGAACGATCCAATTGGATTCGTTCTCTAACCAACAAACAAAGAACACCAACACAACAAAATGAAATCAAGACACCTTGTATCAATGATCATTGCCGCCACGCTCCCTGCTTCAGCGCTTTTCGCGCAAGAGGAACACGGAAAAATGGGCGACATGATGAAAGGTGATCACGCCCAAATGGCGGAGATGCACCAAAAGATGGCCGCCGAGATGAAGGCGCAAGACGCCGAACTCGACAAGCTCGTGGCCGAGATGAACAGCGCGACGGCCGAAAAGAAAGTGGACGCGATCGCGGCTGTCGTGAACAAACTCGTCGAGCAACGCAAGGCCATGCACGAGCAAATGGGCGCGCTGCATGAGAAGATGCAAGGCGGGATGATGAAGCACCGCATGATGAAAGAGAAACCCGAGAGCAGCCCGGCGCCGACCGCTCCTTAACGCGCCGGTGGCAAGTAACTGGACTTAACCGGGGCCGGCCCACCATGCCGGTCCCGGGCAGGCAGGCGCAGGACGAATTGGCCAAGAAGGCATATGGGAGAGTGCCGGATTATAGTCAGGCATAAAAACACCGGAGGATCAGAATGCTTGAGGGCGTGATGCTTCTGTGGTTTCTGCTTACCACGCTGTCGCTGCTGTTTGTAGTAGTTGACATTCGGACCACGCCGGAATCCCCGGTCCTCAAGTGGGGTTTTATATTACTCACCGCCTACACGGGACCACTGGGGGCATTTCTTTATGTATTAGGTTGTCGCGAACCACTGCCCGGGCTGCACGAACGCTACGTCGCGACACGCTGGAGACAGGTCCTGGGTTCGACCATGCATTGTGTGGCTGGCGATGGCATAGGCATCCTGGCGGGTGCGGTCGTTGCCAGCCTTTTTCATTTGCCAAAAGTTGCTGATGTTGCACTGGAGTATGTTTTGGGCTTCGGTTTCGGCTGGAGCATTTTTCAAGCTCTCTTCATGCGGGGCATGGCGGGAGGTTCCTATCGGCGTTCGCTCACCAGCACTTTCTTTCCGGAGTTGCTCTCGATGAATTGCCTCATGGCCGGCATGGTGCCGGTGATGACTTTGGCAATGAAACGTGTTCCGGCGGGCCGCGAGCCTTCAAATCCGGCCTTCTGGTTCATCATGTCCATGGCCTTGCTGGTGGGTTTCATCACCGCGTATCCCATGAACTGGTGGTTGGTATCCCATCACCTGAAGCACGGCATGATGACGGTGCGGTCATCGGATGAACCAGCAAACGGTGGAGCACATAAAACCATGCATGACAATCAAACCGCCAGCGAACACACGGGCGGTGGGCAACCAAAGAGCAAGCCTCCAATGGACGGTGATGCGAAACAGGTTTCAACCAGTGTCCTCACTTGGATGACAATCCTCTCGTGCGTGATATTTGGGTTGGGGCTGTCCATTGCCATTATTTTTGACGGAATTTGAAAACCGGAATCAACAGACAGTAACAACAAACAAGAAAGAAACAGCATCATGAATACGACGAAAACCGAAGCTATCGATCCCATCTGCGGTATGACCGTGGATACCGCCACCGCCCTCCACGCCGAACGCGATGGAGAAACGTTCTACTTTTGCTGCGCCGGATGCCGGCAAAAGTTTCTGTCCACGCCCGCCGGCAAAAAAACCGAGGGGGAGTCTGGCTGTTGTTGTGGGTAGAAGTAAAGCAAGCTCAACACATGGCGACTGAGATCGTCGTTGCTAAAAGACGGAGAACTTATGATTGCACGCGCAGTCATGCGCATTCCGCAGCCTGCAGAACCGTTAGCTTAACTTAGTGAAGTTATATGGCTAAAGACCCCATCTGCGAAATGACCGTGGACGAAGCCACCGCTCTCCACGCCGAGCGTGATGGCAAAACGTTCTACTTTTGCAGCGAGCATTGCCGAAAAGAGTTTCTCTCCAAAAATGCTTCTGCCGAAAACGTCGGCGATTGTTGCGGCGGCATTGAGAACATGCGTACCACGGAGCATGCCGCACGCGGCCATGAACACCAGGGGGCAGCGGTGAAACCCTCTGCGGCCGCCAAATACTTCTGTCCGATGTGCGATGGCGTGAAAAGCGACAAGCCGGGAAGTTGCCCGAAATGCGGCATGGCGCTGGAGCGCAATCCGTTGTTCCGCGGGCCAGCGAAGACAATTTACACCTGCCCGATGCATCCGCAGATCGAGCAGGATCATCCGGGCAATTGCCCGATCTGCGGGATGACGCTCGAGCCGAAGAACGCCGTCGCAGGGGGCGAAGAGGATGATACTGAGTTGCGCGATATGACGCGACGTTTCTGGGTGGGCGCGGCGCTTGGTGCTCCGGTGTTCTTGCTCGCCATGGCGCACATGTTTCCCGCGGCACCGCATTGGTTGGAGGGCGACGTATCGCGCTGGACGCAGTTCATTTTGAGCACGCCAGTCGTGCTCTGGTGCGGCTGGCCGTTTTTCGTTCGCGGCTGGCAGTCCATTCGCAATCGTTCGCTGAATATGTTTACGCTGATCGCGATTGGCGTCGGCGCGGCCTATTTCTTCAGCGCAGTCGCGATGCTCTTTCCGCAACTCTTTCCGTCGTCATTCGCTGAACACGGGAAGCTCGGCGTTTACTTTGAGGCGGCGGCGATTGTCACCGTCCTTGTCTTGTTAGGCCAGGTGCTGGAGCTGCGCGCGCGCAGCCGGACGGGAAGCGCGATCCGCGCGTTGCTCGATCTCGCGCCAAAGACGGCGCGAGTGCTTCGTGATGGCGAAGAGCGGGAGGTGCCTCTCGAGGAGGTGCTGAAGGGCGACAATTTGCGCGTGCGGCCCGGCGAGAAGGTTCCGGTCGACGGCCGCGTGGTGGAAGGCCGGACGAGCATCGACGAGTCGATGATTACTGGCGAGCCGATGCCGGTGGAGAAGACGAGCGATGATCGCGTGACTGGCGGCACCGTGAATCAGACCGGCAGCATTTTGATCGAAGCGGAGCGGGTCGGTGGCGAAACCATGCTTTCGCAAATCGTCGAGATGGTCGCGGAGGCACAACGCAGCCGCGCGCCGATCCAGGGATTAGCCGACAAATTCGCGGCCTGGTTCGTCCCGACGGTGATCGGGATCTCTGTCATCACCTTCATCGTTTGGGCGCTGGTCGGACCGGAGCCGCGTTTCGCCTACGCGATCGTGAATGCGGTCGCCGTCCTGATCATCGCCTGTCCTTGTGCGCTCGGCCTTGCAACTCCCATGTCGGTGATGGTGGGGGTTGGTCGCGGCGCCCAAGCTGGCGTCTTGATCAGGAAGGCGGAAGCGATGGAGTTGATGGAAAAAGTGCGGACGCTCGTCGTGGACAAAACGGGCACGCTGACCGAAGGCAAGCCGCGCCTAACGACACTAATTCCTGTCGGCTCCATGACTGAACAGGAGCTGCTCGCGGCGGCAGCGGCAGTCGAACAAAACAGCGAGCACCCGCTCGCTGCGGCCATCGTGAACGGCGCAAAAGAGCGGGATGTAAAAGTGCCGGCCGTGACCGATTTCGAATCCACCACGGGAGGCGGAGTGATCGGGAACGTCGATGGCCGCCGCGTCCTTGTCGGCAAGCCCGATTTTCTGCGCGCGCAAAACATCAGCGGTCTCGAAGCCCTCGAAGCCAAAGCTGCCGAACTACAACAAGAGGGCCAGGGCGCGATCTTTGTCGCGATCGACGGGCAGGCCGCTGGGGTTCTTGCTGTCTCCGACCCGATTAAGGAATCCACGCCCGCCGCGATCGAGCAGCTGCATAAGCTCGGCCTCAAAGTCATCATGCTAACGGGTGACAACGAACGCACCGCGCGCGCCGTCGCGAAAAAACTCGGCATCGATGAAGTGGAAGCCGGCGTCGAGCCTCAGCACAAAAACGAGCGAGTGCGCAAATTACGCGACGGAGGGCAAGTCGTGGCGATGGCCGGCGATGGCATCAACGACGCGCCCGCCCTGGCTGCGGCCGACGTTGGTATCGCAATGGGCACCGGAACCGACGTGGCCATGGAAAGCGCCGGCATCACGCTTCTCAAAGGCGATCTGCGCGGCATCGAAAAAGCGATCCGCTTGAGTCGCGCCATGATGAGCAACATCCGCCAGAATTTATTTTTTGCGTTCATCTATAACTCGTTAGGGATTCCGATCGCCGCCGGAGTTCTTTACCCATTCTTCGGCATCTTACTTAGCCCGATCATTGCCGGCGCGGCTATGAGTTTGAGTTCTGTTTCCGTCATCGGCAATGCCCTGCGGCTGCGAAGAATCAAACTTTAGCGCAGGGGAGCGATTCGCCATTACAGAAGATCGCATCGAAAAATTGGGGGGACGAGGTAATCCTCGGCTTGGAAAGCATTCGCCGGCCAGTCGCGAATTGGCGCGGAACTCCCGGTCCGTGACCGGTTGACTTCCCGAGGCCAGTGTTTAACGGTGCACGCACGGTGAAATCGCGGCCTCGTAATATCTTTTTGCGCTTACTCGCGTTTCTCGCCGTGTTCATTTTCCTCGGCGACATCGCGGCCGATGCCATCGCCGACCTGAGCGAGGGACATTGCGAGACGCCGACCTCGCAATCTGCTCCGGATCACGGGCAAGCCCCTTGCTCGCACTGCGCCTGCGCGATCCACGCCGGCGCGGTCGTAGCTCCCGATTTTGCGATGCGCGTGCCCAATCGGCCGCAGTCTGCGTCCCCCCTGCGAGGTATCGATGAAGCAACGCCTCCTCGGTTGGCGTCTGCTATCGATCACCCGCCGCAGCTCGCCTAACGCCTGAGTAGCACTGCGCCCGCGGCGCGGCCTTTCTTTCCTCAGGCGTTCTCTCTCGTTGTTGCCGGACCGTGCCTTCGCGCGGTTCCGGCTGCTGCATTTTCACACCCTTTTTCTGTTCATGTTTTTTCAAATCACAAAAGTTTTATTGATCGCGTTTCTAATCGCGGGCGCGACGGCGCAAGCTGAGACCTTGGAAAGCCTCATCGCCGAGGCGCTCCGGAATAACCCTGAATTACGGTCGTTCGAGGCGGGCGTCGCCAGTGCGAAAGGCGGCGTGCGCACGGCGCGGGTCTATGCCAACCCGGAGTTGAGCGTTGCGCCGGGCCTTCGGCGCACGACCGATCCCAGCGGCTCGCAAAACGATTTTCATGGGAATTTTGAGCTTAGCCAGCTCTTCCAGTTTCCGGGCAAGCGCGCGCTTAAGATCGCCATCGCCGAGAAGAGCGTGGCCGTGCAGCAAGTCGCGCTGGAGGGGTTTCGCTTTGCCCTCGCGGCTCAGATCCGGCGAGCCTTCTACGAACTACTCGCGGCCCAAAAGGTCAGCGCGTTGCGCAGCGATCAAGTGGAGTCGGCGAAGACTTTTGTCGAGTCTTCGCGCAAGCGTGCCGAGAGCGGATACGCATCGGATTTCGAGACGATAAAAAGCCAAGCGGAGCTGATCGCCGCGCAACGCGGTCTGCTCGACGCGGAAGGAAAAATCGCAGGTGCGCGCGTCACCTTGAATACTCTCCTTGGCCGATCGCCGGGCTTCGCGCTGAACGTGACAGGCTCACTCGACCGCACGGGCATTCAGCCCGTCCCGCGGACGGAATTTGTCTCGCTCGCGCTCGCTCGCAACCCGAGCTTGCGCACCCTCGGCCTCCAGGCTCAGGCGGCGGGTCTGACCTTGCGTTCGACGCGTTTCGGACGCCGACCGGACTTCGCGATCGGCCCGCAGGTCGAATACACGAAAAACGAGCAAATTTACGGCTTGGGCATGACGATCGCGCTGCCGTTTTGGGACCGGAAGCAGGGCGAAATCGAGACCGCGACTGCTGAGCAACAGCGACTCATCGCGGAGATCGAAAAGACACGCCTCGAAATCGCGGGCGCTGTGACCAAAACGACCAAGGGCCTCGAACTCGCCCGCGCGGAACTGTCGCTCTACACGCCGGCGTTCCTCGACCGGCTCAAGGCGCTCGTCGCGCAGGCGGAGAAAAGTTACGCGCAGAGCGCGACCTCGCTCCTCATCTATCTCGACGCCAAACGCACTTATTTCGACACGCTGGCCAGTTACTACGAGGCGCTCGGCAACGTCGCCGAACAACGGGCCGAACTCGAATCGGCCGTCGGCGTGCCGCTCGATCTTCCCACTTCTCAACCTGAACGCTAACTCATGAATTCATCCACCATCCGCAGCGTCAGTCGCTGCCTTCTTCCTCATCGCGCTCGCTGCCTGCGGGAAAAAAGAAACCGACCCGAAAGAAGAAGCCTCTGCCGCTCAGCAGCACGAAGACGAACATCGTCACCCTGACGAAAGAAGAATCTCGCGCAGGTCGAGATCAAAACCGAACCCGTCAGGCGCGGCGATTTGGAGATGACCTTCAAGGCCGCCGGCACCGTGACCGAGAATCTGAACAAGACGGCCAAGATCACGCCGACGCTGGAAGGCCGGATCACGAAGCTGAACTTCGACATCAACGATCGCGTGAAAGAAGGCGACGTGCTCGCGCTCCTGCAAACGCCCGAGCTGCTCGGCAAGCCGCTCGAACTCAAGGCGCCGATCGACGGCATTGTCACCGAGCGCCAGGCGACGGTGGGCGAACTCGCCGGCAAGGAAACGCAAATCTACACGATCAGCGATCCGGCCGATCTCTGGGTCGTGGCCGAGGTGAAGGAGCGCGACATCGCGGCGGTGCACCTCGGCGAAGAGGCGACCTTCACCGTGCTCGCCTATCCTAACGAAACTTTCCGCGGCAAAGTCGTGCGCATCGGCAACCGCGTCGAATCCGCCTCGCGCACGCTCGATGTGCGCATCGCGGTGCGGAACGAAGACGGCCGCCTCAAGCCCGGCATGTTCGCCGATGTCGAGATTGCCACGACCGCGGTGAAAGACGCGCTCATCATTCCCGACAAGGCACTGCAAAGCGACGAGGAAGGACAGATCGTCTTCGTCGCCCTGGACGGCTCGAAATTCGAAAAGCGCCCCGTGAAGATCGGGATGGAGCAGCACGGCCGCGTGCAGGTGCTCGAGGGGTTGAAGGAGGGAGAAAAAGTCGTGACCGACGGCAGCTTCATCCTCAAATCCGAGATGCTCAAAGGCGAGCTGGGGGAGGAATAGCGCCATGATCAATCCGCATTCTCGAATTCTCCGTCCGCCAGCGAATGCTGGTCATTCTCGGCTCGATCGTGCTCACCGGCTTCGGCGTGCTCGCGCTCCGGCAGATTCCGATCGACGCCTTTCCCGATGTGACCAACGTGCAGGTGCAGGTGCTCGCGACGGCCGGCGGGATGTCGCCACCGGAAGTGGAAAAGCTGGTCACCCGTCCGCTGGAATGGGGAATGTCCGGTCTGCCGCGACTGGAGGAAATGCGCTCGGTCTCGAAGATCGGTCTTTGCGCGATCACGATCGTCTTCAAGGACGGCACGGACGATTATTTCGCGCGCCAGCTGGTGAGCGAGCGGCTCCAGGCGCTGCGCGACAGCCTGCCCGCGAGCGTCGATGTCCAGCTCGGGCCGATCACGACCGGGCCTGGGCGAAATCTTTCAATACACGCTCGTGAGCAAGAATCCGAAATACGACGCGACCGAGCTGCGCACGGTCCAGGATTACATCGTTAGGCCGATCCTGCGCACCGTGCCGGGCGTGACCGACGTGAACTCGTTCGGCGGCCTGGTGAAACAATATCAGGTGATCGTGAAGCCCGATCGGCTGACCTCGTTAGGCGTGACGCTCGCGCAGGTCTTCGAGGCGCTGGAGAAGAACAATTCGAACGCCAGCGGCAACTTCATCGAGCACGAATCGGAGCAATACGTCGTGCGCGGGCTGGGGCTGGTGCAGGACGTCGGCGACATCGAGAACATCATCGTCGCCGTGCAAAACCACACGCCGATTTACATCCGCGACGTGGCCGACGGTGAAGATCGGTGCGGAGCTGCGGCAAGGGCGCGGTCACGGCCAACGGTGAAGGCGAAGCGGTCGCCGGCATCGTCCTCATGCTCAAAGGCGCGAGCGGCCGGGATGTCGTCAACGCGGTTAAAGAAAAACTGCCCTCGATCCAAAAAGCGCTGCCCAAAGGCGTCGAGCTGGTGCCGTTTTACGATCGGACCGATCTGGTAAAAAAGGCGATCCACACCGTCACGAAAGCGCTCGCAGGAAGGCGTCGTTCTTCGTGCTCATCGTCCTCATCGTGTTGCTGGCGGATGTGCGCAGCGCGCTCATCGTCACGCTCATTCTGCCGCTGGCCGCGCTCTTCGCTTTCATCATGATGAAATGGTACGGCCTGAGCGCCAACCTAATGTCGTTAGGCGGGCTTGCCATCGGCATCGGCATGATGGTCGATGGCGCGGTCGTGATGGTGGAAAACATCCACCGCCATCTGACCGAGCCGAGCGACCTGGCGCGGCATCAGCAGGCTGGCAAAATCGAGACCGTGCTTTACGCGGCGAAGGAAGTCGGCCGCCCGATTGTCTTCGGCATTTTCATCATCATCCTCGTCTTTCTGCCGCTCTTCACCCTGCAAGGATTCGAGGGGAAAATGTTCAGCCCGCTCGCCTTCACGATTTCGTTTGCGCTCCTCGGCTCGCTCATTTTTTCGATCACGCTCGTGCCGACGCTCTGCACCTTTTTCCTCAAGCAGAAGCCGCACGCGCACGATCCGTTTCACATCCGCTGGCTCAAGCAAAGCTACCTGCATCACGCTCAAACCCTGCGTGCGGCATCCGTGGCTGGTCGTGCTCGTGGCGCTGCTCGCGCTCGCCGGCTCGTTCGCGCTCGTCCCGCGCATCGGCACGGAATTTTTGCCCGTCGCTCGACGAAGGCTCGATCGCGGTCCAGACCTTCCGCATCCCCAGCATCTCGCTGACCCAATCGCTCGCGCTGCAAGGCAGGCGGAGAAGCTGCTCAAGCAATTTCCCGAAGTCATCGACGTGGTCTCGAAAACCGGCCGGGCCGACATCGCCTCCGACCCGATGGGCATCGAAATCAGCGACGTGATCGTGACCCTCAAACCGCACGAGGAATGGACGACGACCAAGTCCAAAGAAGAGCTGGTGGAAAAAATGCGCGAGGCGCTGAGCGAGTTGCCCGGCGTCGCCGTCGAGTTTCTCGCAGCCGATCGCGCTGCGCGTCGATGAACTGGTCAGCGGCGTCAAATCCGCCATCGGGATCAAGATTTTCGGCGAAGACCTCGACGTGCTGAAACGAGAAAGCCGACGCAGTCGCGCGCGTGCTCGGCAAGAGTCGAACGGCGCGGCCGACATCAACGTCGAGAAAGTGAGCGGCCTCGCCTATCTGCAAATCGAAATCAATCGCGACAAGATCGCGCGTTACGGGATCAACGTGAGCGACATCCAGGACGTGATCGAGACCGCCATCGGGGGCAAGGAAGCGAGCAAGGTCTACGAAGGCTTGAAAGTCTTCGGGCTCGCCGTCCGCTTTCCCGAGGAAGCGCGCAACGATGTCGAGCCGATCAAGGAAATCCTCATCCCGTCGCCGAGCGGCGCGCTCATTCCGTCTAGGCCAGCTGGCCCAGGTTTACGTCACCGAAGGTCCGGCGCAGATCAGCCGCGAAAGCGGACAGCGCCGGATCGTGGTCGAGTGCAACGTGACCGGCCGCGATCTCGGTGGATTCGTCGCGGAGGCGCAAAAGAAAATCGATGCCGCGGTCAAGCTGCCGCCCGGTTACTTCATCAGCTGGGGTGGCCAGTTCGAGAATCAGCAGCGCGCCATGAAGCGCTTCGCCATCGTCGTGCCGATCACGATCGCCGCGATTTTCCTGCTTCTTTTCAGCTCCTTCAACTCCGTCAAACAGGCAACACTCATCATCCTCAACATTCCGTTCGCGATGATCGGCGGGATCGTCGCGCTCGTCGTCGGCAACTTCAATTTGAGCGTGAGCGCGAGTGTCGGTTTCATCGCGCTCTTCGGCGTCGCGGTGCTCAACGGCGTAGTCATGGTGAGTTATTTCAATGAGCTGCGCCGAGAAGGCATGGCTGTCGCCGACGCCGTGGTCAAAGGCGCGGTCTTACGACTGCGTCCAGTTCTGATCACCGCCAGCGTCGCGGCGCTTGGCTTGATTCCGATGCTTTTTGCGACCGGTCCCGGGAGCGAAATCCAAAAGCCACTCGCGGCCGTCGTCATCGGCGGTTTGATCAGTTCCACACTCCTTACGCTCTTCATCCTGCCCACGCTCTACAACGTTTTCGAACGCAGAACGCTCCCTCCTTCAGGCGTGCACTTGCCCGAACCGCCTTCAACCAAGGAGTTGGCTCCCGCCTAACGAATCACGATGACGCCAACAACACGGGTATTTCCTCACCGGCGTGGTGCGGCGCTCGCTTTGATGGCCGCGGCGCTCTTTGGCGCCAGTACACCGCTGGCCAAATTGCTCATCGGCGGAATGCCGCCGCAGTGGCTCGCCGGTCTGCTCTATCTCGGCTCGGGCGTTGGGCTCGCCATCTGGATGGCGTTGCGAAAATGCGTTCTGCGCCGCGCGCCCGCGGAAGCTGTTCTGCAACGAACAGACTGGCCATGGTTGGCTGGCGCGATTCTTGGTGGAGGGGTTGTCGCCCCCGTGCTTCTGGTCTTTGGCCTCGTCGAGACTAAGGCCTCCGCGGCTTCTCTCCTCCTCAATCTCGAAGGCGTCTTCACCGCACTACTGGCGTGGTTCGTCTTCCGCGAAAATTTTGATCGCCGCATTTTTGCTGGCCTGGTCGCGATCGTTGCCGGAAGCGCGCTCCTCTCCTGGAATGGCTCGGTCGGGGGAGGAGTCCCCTGGGGTATGCTCTGCATCGCCGGCGCCTGCCTCGCCTGGGCGCTCGATAATAATCTCACGCGCAAAGTGTCTGCGGCTGATCCCGTGCAGACCACCATGTTGAAAGGCCTGATCGCTGGTTCCGTTAACACCGCACTTGCGTTGTTCACGCATCGAGTGCCGCCATTGGCGAGCGTCGCGGCCGCGGGCACGGTTGGTTTTTTCAGCTATGGAATCAGCCTCACGCTTTTCGTTCTCGCCCTCCGACATCTCGGGACGGCGCGCACGGGAGCCTACTTTTCGACCGCGCCATTTGTCGGAGCGGCGCTTTCCTTTCTCCTCCTGGCCGACAAGCCGGGCTGGGCTTTCTGGGTCGCGGCGGCGCTAATGGCGGTGGGGGTGTGGCTGCACCTGAGCGAGCGCCACGAGCACGCGCACGCGCACGCGCCCACCCAGCACACGCACCTGCATTTGCACGACGAGCACCATCAACATGCCCACGCTGCTGGCGATCCAGAAGGCGAACCGCACTCACATTTCCACACCCACGAGCGGCTCGTTCACCTGCATCCGCATGTCCCAGATATTCATCACCGGCACGATCACATTGCTGAAAAATAGATATGTCCCACGACCACTCCCACGCTCCTGCGAATTACAACAAGGCTTTTGCCATCGGCATCGGGCTCAACGTCATCTATATCATCATCGAGGTCATCGTTGGTCTGACGATCAATTCGGTCGCACTCCTGGCCGATGCGGGACATAACCTGAGCGATGTCGTGAGCCTCCTGCTGGCCTGGGGCGCGAGTTACCTAACGACTTTGCCGCCGAGCAAACGGCGCACCTACGGACTCCGCAAAAGTTCGGTGCTGGCGTCGTTAACCAACGCCATCATTCTGCTCATCGCGATCGGTGCGATCGCGTGGGAAGCGGTCCGGCGCTTCTCCCATCCGCAGGCAATTCCCGGCGGGACAGTGATGTGGGTCGCAGGAGTCGGCGTGGTTGTTAATACCGCCACCGCCCTGCTTTTCATGAAAGGCCGGAAAGGTGACATCAACATCAAAGGCGCCTATCTGCACATGGCGGCAGATGCGGGCGTGTCGGTTGGAGTCGTATTGGCCGGCCTCGCCATCAGCCTCACCGGGGTGCTCTGGATTGATCCACTCGTTAGTCTCCTCATCGTGCTGGTCATCGCGATCGGCACTTGGGGCTTGCTGCGCGACTCGGTGAACCTGGCGATGGATGCCGTCCCCGCGGGGATCGATCCCGCGGCGGTGCGCCGTTATCTTGGCGAGCAACCCGGCGTGACCGAAGTCCATGATCTGCACATCTGGGCGATGAGTACGACTGAGACCGCGCTCACTGCGCATTTGGTGAAGTCGGAGCGCGACGCGGACGACGCCTTTCTCGCGCGCCTGGCTGATGATCTGCACCACAAGTTTGAAATCGGCCACACCACGATCCAACTCGAAAGCCGGGGCGGCTGTGAAGCCTGCGATCAGGCTGATCCGGAAAAGGTCTAGTTGATATTCGGCGATGTCAGCGACCCTCATTTATGCGGCCTCGCTTCTCCTTCCGTTGGTCGCAGCCTATTTGCTCCAGAAGGTCAGCCGCGACTATCGAACGCTGGACCGTCTTTCGTTCTCGACTTCGTTGTCGATTTGGCTGCTTTACCTCGCCCACACTCTTCTTACCACCTGGAGTGCGTGGCTTTCACTCTGGCCGATTCCGATTCGTCCTTTCCTGGCGATTACGATCGGGATCACCTTATTGATCGCAGGCTCGAGCCTGGCCGCGGCCGGGATTGCAGCTTTCGGTTCTCTTTCCCGAATGTCGGGAGTTAAAGCCGATCAGTTGATCACGAAAGGCGTTTATCGCTGGAGCCGGAATCCGCAAAACGTCGGACTCGGAATCGCTCTCATTGGAATGGCTTTGCTTGGTCGCTCCAGCTTCAGCCTCCTGCTGGCAGGTTATTTTTGGGTGACCATCGGCATTTATCTTCCGATGGAGGAAGCGTATCTTCGTCGCGTCTTCGGCGAATCGTTCGTGCAGTACTGCCGCCGCACGTCGCGCTATTTCGGATTTGCGGGTGAATGATATGGCAAGCAGGCAATCTCTCCCGAGCGCCCGGTTTGCGCAATCGTCCGCACGCTCCAGGGATCTGAAAGTCGCCCTCTGGCTTACCTACATCACGATCGCCTGGATGACGATCGAAGGCGCGGCGGCTTTGCTTCTCGGCTGGGCGACGCGAAGTTTGCTCCTCGAAGCTTTCGGCATCGACAGCCTGGTGGAACTTTTCAGCGCAGGTGTGCTGCTCTGGCGGCTCAAAGTGGAAGCGAGCGGTCGCGCTGACGAAGCGCGGATCGAAGGAGTCGAACGCACCGCGGCGCGCTGGGTCGGTTACTCGCTTTATGCTTTAGTCGCGTACGTGGTGTTCAATTCCGCTTACGGCTTGTTTGTAGTCGAGCGTGTGACCAACACTCATGAAAGCTTTTGGGGGATCATCATCGGCCTCGTCGCAAAAATCGGAATGCCGATTCTCGCCGGCTACAAATTGCGCGTTGCTGCGCGTTTGAACTCGCGCGCCTTGCGCGCCGACGCGATGGAGGCAATTACCTGCGGTTATCTCTCCATCGTTCTGATGGTCGGCTTGGCCGCGACCCGCCTTTTCGGGTGGTGGTGGCTCGATAGCGTCGCCGCACTGGGGCTCGTTCCATTCCTGATCAAGGAAGGCCGTGCCGCCGTTTCCGGTGAGGGATGCGATGCCTGCGAGTGCTGAAATTTTGCGGGTGATTTGCGAAAAACGGAGGCAACGCGGTGCTGAGAAGCGATTAGCCACGTAACCATTTAAGGAGGTGAGTGAAAATGTTGGAAGAAGGAGCAACTTATAAATGTCCGAAGTCGGACTGCGGCTGCGAAGTCAAAGTCACGAAAGGCGCGCCCGCGGAAGAAGCGGGCAACGATGCCCCCACCTGCTGCTGCGGGACGAAAATGGTGAAGCAGTAAAGCGCGCGGACGATGGACTCGCGGCGGTTGACGCCGACGCGGGCGAAGACGCCGAGTTTTTGGTGAGAAGAACGAAGAGCGAAAGCGACGAAGGAAGAAATTAGATGGATTGGCTTTGGATGAGTTTGTATCACGCGCTCGCGATGCTGTGGGCGACGTTTTGGGCGCTCGTGCTCGGGTTCAGCATCTCGGCGGCGCTGCAGGTGTTTGTGAGCAAGGAGCAGATGAGCCGCGCGTTCGGGAAGGCGAATTTCAAATCGGTCGCGGTCGCGAGCGGGCTCGGGGCGGCGAGCAGCTCGTGCTCCTATGCGGCCGCGGCGGCGGGGCGGAGCGCGATTCAACAGGGCGCGGCGATTATTCCTGCGCTCGCTTTCATGTTCGCCTCGACCAATCTCGTGATCGAGCTCGGGATCATTCTTTGGATTCTGATGGGCTGGCAATTTGTGCTCGCGGAGTTTTTCGGGTCCGTCGTTCTGATCGGGCTGACCGCGCTGCTGGTGAAATTCGTTATGCCGAAAGGCGCGCAGGATGAGATGCGCGCGACACGCGGAGAAGAAAGGCGGGGACGACTCGTGCCATCATCATGGGGGAGACGAGCACCCGCCTTCGCAGGGCTCCGGCGCGGCAGGCGAGCACGAGCAGGAGGGAGGGTGGATGGACGGCGATGGCGAATGCGTTCGTGATGGATTGGATGATGCTTTGGAAAGAAGTCCTCGGTGGATTCCTGATCGCCGGCTTTATCGCCACTCTCGTCCCGCCCTCGTGGTGGCAGACATTGTTTCTGGAGAACGGCCCCGCTCCTTTGCGCCTGATCGAGAACGCGCTCATCGGCCCGATCATCGCGATTCTTTCCTTCGTTTGCTCGGTCGGGAATATTCCGCTTGCGAGTCATCTTTGGGCCAACGGGATCAGCTTTGGCGGAGTGGTCGCATTCATCTATGGCGACCTCCTCGTCGTGCCGCTGATCCTGATCTACGCGAAATACTACGGCGCGCGCGCTACCGGATGGATCGTCGCGATTTTCTACGTCACGATGGTGCTCTCCGGTGTGGTGGTGGATCTGCTCTTCAGCGTTTTCGGGATCGTGCCGACCGGTGCCGCGGCCGCCGAGCGCGGTCGAGCACGCGATGATCAAGTGGAATTACACCAGCTGGCTCGATTGCGTCGCGGTGGTGGTTTTTGCGGTCATGGTCACATTGTATTTCAAGCGATCGAAAAGTGGCGGGCATGAGACCGGGCACGCTTGTCATTAAGCGGCCTAACGAAGGAGTCC
Organism: uncultured Verrucomicrobiae bacterium; assembly: GCA_963792775.1. Classification (GTDB taxonomy): domain Bacteria; phylum Verrucomicrobiota; class Verrucomicrobiia; order Chthoniobacterales; family UBA10450; genus Palsa-1392. Next base: position 21,074 of record CAWBXU010000007.1, read on the forward strand.
GACGCCCTTTGCCGCCACTGCAATCAGGATGACAACGTAACGGGAGCGGCGTGTGCTTTCGATGCGCCGGGTGGCGTTCACCTAACGATTGAGTTGCGCGAGAATTTCCGGGTCGCGTACGTCGGCCCAGGCGCCGCTGAGTTCGAAGGCCTGCACCTTCTTCCCGGAAAGGGCGAGGGCGCGGATGGCGTCGGTCAGCTCGTACTCGCCGCGGGGAGAGCGCTCGAGACGCGCGGTGAAATCGAAGATGCTCGGGCGAAAGGCGTAGATGCCGGCGTTATACCAAGGGCTCTTAGGCTCGTTAGGCTGGGGCTTTTCCCGCAAATCGATGAGCTCGAAACGTTCGTTCACGAAAACCGCGCCGCCCTGGCTCACGTCTTCGCTCCGGATCACGCTCACGATGGCTTCGGTCGGATCGTCGAGCGTGACGAGCCGGCGGTAATTGGCCGGCTCGATCAGGATGTCTCCGTAGGATAGGACGAATGGGTCCGATGGGACGAATGACCGAGCCAGTTCGACCACCTTCCCAGTGCCATCCTGGACGACCTGTTTTACATATTCGATCCGGACGCCGAGGCTGTCGCCGTCGCCAAAAAACTGCCTAACGATCTCCTCTCGATAGCCGACCACGAGCAGAAATTCCGTCACGCCAGCGGCGCGCAGACCTTCGACGATGTGCTGCAAAATCGGTTTGCCGCGCACCGCAATCATTGGCTTGGGCAGTTCGTTAGTCAGCTCACGCATGCGCGTGCCGCGACCGGCGGCGAGGAGGACAGCCTTGCTGATCGCCGTGCTCATGAATGCGCGTGCGCGTCGTGTTCCGTCGGGCAATCGGGCGGATCGCAGCACTCAAATTGAATCGTGGTGTGCGCGATCTGGAAACGATCGTGCAGCTCGCGCGAGATGCGCTTGAGCAGCTCATCGTCGAGCAGCGGCTCGCGTTTGACCACATGCGCGGTGCAGGCCGTCTCCGTCGTGCTCAAGCCCCAGACATGGAGATGATGGATCTCGGCCACGCCCGGAAGTTGCTCGAGAAAATCCTGCACTGCGCCCGGGTCGATCCCGCGCGGGACAGCGTCGAGCGAAAGATTGATCGAATCGCGCAGCAGTCCCCAGGTGGTGATAAGAATAAGAGTAACGATGACGAGGCTGCTGATCGGATCGAGCAACTCCCAGCCAGTGCGCAGGATGACGAATCCGGCCACGACGACCCCGGCGGAGACCGCCGCATCCGCGGCCATGTGCACGAAGGCGGCCCGGATATTGAGGTCTTGCCGGCGGCCGCGGGCAAACATCCAGGCGGTCACGCCATTGATCACGACACCGACCGCGGCCACCCAGATCATCGTTAGGCCAGCGACCTCCCCGGGATCGTGCAAGCGCCGGATCGCTTCCCAACCGATCGCGCCGACGCCGACGAGGAGAAGAATGGCATTGCAAAGCGCGGCGAGAACGGAGGTGCGACGCAAGCCGTAGGTGTAGCGCTTGGTTGGGTTGAGTTGCTGGAGCGCGGTGGCGGCCCAGGCGATGAGGAGGCCGAGGACGTCCCCGAGATTGTGGCCCGCGTCGGCCAGAAGAGTGAGCGAATGGCTAAAGAGACCGAAGACCACTTCCGCGACGATGAAGGCGGAATTGAGGAGAACGCCGATGGCAAAGGCGCGTCCGAAATCGATCTCGTGTTCGTGGGAATGATTCATCGTTAGGCTGAAGGCGCAGGGCGATTGCCAAATCTGGCACAGTTGCAGGGCGGGCGCTTCGCCGGCCCAGTTTTTTCCGCGAGATTCGAGCCTGAGGCAGCCGAAATCGCCTGCCTACAATTTCGACTTTGGCACCTGGGAGACGGTGAGGGCGGGGATGTCGGCTTGTTTGATCATGTCGTTGACCTTCGGCACCTCCTGTTGCTTGAGCGCGGCCCATTTTTGCAACTGTTCATCAAGGCGGCTGCTGAGCTTTTTGAAGACTTCCTGCTGCGGCTGAGTGGGCGCGGCGTCGGCGTCGATCGTGCCGCCGAAGGTGTACCATTCCTCGTTCAACTCGTTAGGATAAACCAGGTTGCCTTCCGAGCTCTTCATCTTCACCTGCATCAGGACGCCTTCGATTTCGGAGGCTTTCTTCTCGAGATCAGCGGCGGCGGCGAGCGCGGGTTTCACCTTGTCGTTCTCGGCGAAACGTTTCTGGAGCGACTCAATCTGGGTTTTGGTTTCGCGGATTTCGTTGATCGCCTGGTGCAGTTGCGAGATGCGATCGCGCACCTGCAGACCGAGCGCGACGGCTTGCTGGATGCCATCGCCCGCATCTTTCTCGCGCGGATCAATCACGACGTGAAGCGGCGCGGTCTGTGATTGGCCTTTCACGGTAAGTTTAACCTGGTAATCGCCCGGGAGGACGACCGGTCCGTTAGGCGGCTCCCCGGCGTAGAACGCGCCCGGCGTTTGCACCGGGTCGTCGTAGCGCAGGTCCCAGGCGAAGCGGTTCATGCCGGCTTTCGCGGGAATGGTCTTCACCGGTTTCGGCTGGTCGGGCCATTCCGGCGGCTGGTCGGCGTCCTTCTTTTCCTTGCTCGAAAGATGCCTAACGACTTTGCCCTGCGCGTCGAGAATATCGAGTCGTCACCTCGTCTTTCGGCGCGCTCTTGAAGTAGTAATCGATCATCGCGCCCGGAGGCGGGTTCTTTCCGGCGGGTTCGCGAATCGGGACCTCGCCGAAATAGTGCAGACGCACCGCGGTCGCGGGTTGGTAAAGAGTCATCTCGGCTTGCGCGGTCTGCGCGTTCACCTGGCGGAGCGGCGTAATGTCGTCGAGCACCCAGAAAGAGCGGCCGTGGGTCGCGACGACAAGGTCATCATCTTTCACCACGAGGTCGCGAATCGGGGAGGTGGGCAGATTCATCTGCAACGACTGCCAATGCGCGCCCGCGTCAAACGAGACATAAACGCCGAGCTCGGTGCCGGCGTAAAGAAGGCCGCGCCGTTTCGGGTCTTGCCGCACCGCGTGCACGTAGGCGCCATCGGGAATCCCGTTGGTGATCGCGGTCCAGCTCTGGCCGGTGTTCGAGGTTTTGTAGATGTAAGGCTTGAAGTCGTCGAGCCGGTGGCGATCCACCGCGACGAAAGCTTCCGCGGGATCGAAAGTCGACGCGTCGATCAGACTCACGCAGCTCCACTCCGGCATCGGCGGCGTCACCTTCGTCCAGGTCGCGCCATCGTCGTTAGTCACGTGCAGGAGGCCGTCATCGGTCCCGGCCCAGAGCATCCCTTTTTTCAAGGGCGATTCCGTGAGCGCGAAGACGACGTCGTAATACTCGATGCTGGTGATGTCGTTCTGGATCGGGCCGCCGCTCGGCTTCTGTTTGCTCTTGTCGTTTCTCGTTAGGTCAGGGCTGATCGCTTTCCAGCTGTGGCCCTGATCGGTCGATTTCCAAACGACCTCGCCGCCGGTGTAGATCGTGTTTGGATCGTGCGGCGAAAGGAGGAACGGCGAAACCCATTGATAACGATGCTCGAGATCCTGCGCGCCGTGCCCGGAGTTATCGAGCGGCCAGACGCTGATGTCCTGCGACTTCTCCTCGTGTTTGTCGTAGCGGGTGAGGGTCCCTTCGTTCCCGGAATAAATGATGTGCCAGTCGCGCGGATCGGGAATGACGAAACCGCATTCCCCGTCGCCGGCTTGGAACCAATCCTCGCGACTGATGATGCCGTCCGGCGCCTGGCTCGCGATCCCAAGGTTCGAGTTGTCCTGTTGCGCGCCGTAGATGTGATACGGAAACGCGCTATCGACTGCGACGTGATAGAATTGCGCGGTCGGCTGATTATCCTGCGTCGTCCAGGTCGCGCCGCCATCGACCGAAACAGTCGCGCCGCCGTCGTTCACATTCGCCAGACGCTGCGGATTTTTTGGATCGATCCAAAGCCCGTGATGATCGCCGTGGGGCGCGGGCAGAAGAGTGAAATTTTTCCCGCCATCGACCGAGCGAAACGCGCCGGTGTTTAGAACATAAACCGTGTCGGGCGCTTTCGGGTCCGCGTAGATCTTGCTGAAATACCAGGCGCGCTGCCGGAAGCGGAGATCGTCGTTCACCTTCGTCCAGTTATCGCCGCCGTCTTCGGAGCGGAAGATGCCGCCTTCTTTCGCCTCAATGATCGCGTAAACGCGATTCGAATCGCCGCCCGAAACCGTTAGGCCAATCCGGCCGAGAATGCCGTCGGGCAGACCGTTTCCCTGAAGCTGTTTCCAGGTCGTGCCGCCATCGGTCGAGCGATAAAGACCGCTCCCCGGACCGCCGCTGGAGAAAAACCACGGTTGCCTGCGCATCTGCCAGAGCGCGGCGAAAAGCGTGTTCGGATTATGCGGATCGAAGACGACGTCGATCGCGCCGGTGTCCTTGTCCTTGCTCAGAACCTTCTGCCAAGTCTTGCCGCCATCGGTCGTGCGAAAGATGCCGCGCTCGTCGTTAGGCCCAAAGGCATGACCGAGCGCCGCGACGAAAACGATATTCGGATTCTCCGGGTTCACGATGATCGCTCCGATATGGCGCGAGTCTTTCAAGCCGACGTTCTGCCAGTTCTTCCCGCCATCGACCGACTTATAAACGCCGTCGCCGTAAGTGATGTTCCCGCGCGGCGCAGCTTCGCCGGTGCCGGCGTAAATGATGTTCGGATCGCTCGGCGCGACCGCGAGCGCGCCAATCGAAGAGGTGCCGTGCTGCTTGTCGAACATCGGATGCCAATTCGCTCCGCCGTCGGTCGTTTTCCAAATCCCGCCCGCGACCGCGCCGAAGTAATAAGTGTTCGGCTCGCTCGGCACGCCCTCGATCGCGAGTGCACGCCCGCCGCGAAAGGGTCCGACCTCGCGCCATTGCATGCCGCTCCAGAGCTTCTCGTCGAAGGCGTTTCTATTTCCCGGCGTCGGCGCAGCTGCGGCGCGGGCGAAGCCGGGCCCGAAAAGCGCGAGAAGCAAAAGGCTGCCTAACGAAAAGGAGCGGCACGGGAGAAGACGAAGATTGCAAAACATGCGGGTAGTTTGGAACCGTTCCGCCGGTCTTCAAGCGGTGAAGCGAAAGTGGGGGCGCTCCCGCATCGCGTCTATTTCAGGGGGCCTTGCTGCCGTCGGAAGGAGGACCGCGCGCCGCCGTTGGCCGTCGGACTTTCGTCGGGTGCTGATTCTTATTGCGTTGGTTCGACCAATAGGACTATAAGTGGGGCCGTCAGTTGCCGGGGAACGGCCTCCAATGAATCAAAAGGTTTTTCTCGATCGTCGCGGCGTTTGGGCTTTCTGGCTCGGCTGCATCGGTGTGGTCGCGGGGGTGCTCCTGCACTTGCCGATGTTTTGGATGGGTCACAACAACGGCTTTGTCCTCTACGGCATGCCGATGGATCCGGGGATGATTTTCGGGATGTATCTGATTATCGCAGGAGTCGGGTTTGCCGCCTACGGGCTTCTGCCGAGCAAGGCGGCGCAGACCGCCCAGGCGAATTTACAGATCACCGTGCTCGCGCCGGAGGACGCGCCGCTCAGCCGGGCGCACTGGACGTTAATGGCGGCGTTGGTCGTCGCCCTGGTGATTGACGTGATGAAGCCGGCCAGCCTCGGTTTCACCGTGCCCGGGATGATCAAGGAATATCAAACAACCCAAGCCCACGTTTCGCTCGTTCCTTTCTTCGCGCTCATCGGCACGGCCAGCGGGTCCATCCTCTGGGGAATTCTGGCCGACCTGTATGGACGCAAAGCGGCAATCCTGCTCTCCGCCGTGGTCTTCATCGGGACGTCGATCTGCGGCGCGATGCCGTCGTTGAACTGGAATATCGGGATGTGTTTTCTCATGGGGATCGGCGCCGGCGGGATGCTCCCTGTGACCTATGCTCTCCTCGCCGAAACCATGCCCTCGAAGCATCGCGGCTGGGCCTTGGTCATGATCGGCGGTCTCGGCGCGGTCGGTGGCTATTTCGCCGCCAGTGGTCTCTCCGCGCTCCTCGTGCCGGTGTTAAGCTGGCGCATTCTTTGGTTACTGAATTTGCCCACCGGTCTGCTGCTTTTGGCGATGGGCGGGTTAATCCCGGAGTCCGCCAAGTTCCTCCTCGCCCGCGGCCGCAATGCGGAGGCCCAGGCGGTGATGGCGCGATTCGGGACCGTGAAGGCTCGAGTGATTCGGGAGCAAGAGACTGCTCCGACTGGCCACGGTCATCATGCACCGACTTTGGGCATCAAGCTCTGGACTCCCGAGCTGATCGGCAAAACGGCCGCACTGACGATCGCCGCGCTCTCCTGGGGACTGATCAATTTCGGCCTGCTCCTCTGGATGCCTAACGACCTCGTCGCGAAAGGCTATTCGATGGGCGTTTCCAGCAAACTTCTGGCCGAGTCGGCGCTGATCGCGTTTCCGACGGTTTTTATTTGCACGTTTCTCTACAGTCGCTGGAGCACGAAATGGGCGCTGGCCACGGTGATCGCGATCAGCCTGCTTGGGCTGATCTGGGTGCTCTGGCTCGAGAGATTTGGCGGCAGCCCGGTTTTCCCCATCGCGTTGCTGATCGTGGGGAGTAACGGATTGATCGCGATTCTCCTGCCTTACGCGGCGGAATGTTATCCGATGAAAATCCGTGGCCGCGCGACCGGTTTGGTGGCGGCCTGCACCAAAGGGGGCGGCGTGCTCGCGCAGGCCCTCAGTATCTCGGCTTTCATTCCCGCGCTTGGCACCTCGGCGGTGATGATCATGGTTCCGGTCGTGGTCGCGTTCGTTTTGTTTGTGCGTTACGGAACTGAAACCCGCGGTTTGGACTTGAGACATCTGGAGCACAAGGCGCATGCGGACGATAAGACACCGCTGACCGCGATGGAGGCTTAGACCTCTTCGCGCGGGCTAAATTCGCCGGCCGTTTTCGGCGGCGTGAATGAGCTTTTCCAGTCGCTTCTTCCGGGTCGCTTCCCGCTTCGCGCTTGCGATCCACCAGCTCACCGTCTTGCGATAATAGGGCGGCTGCGCCTGGAAGAATTGCCAGGCAACCTGATTCCGCCGGAGCTGAGTGCGATAGGGCTCTTCGAGTTCCGCGCTTCGCTGCTCATAGGAATAGATCCCTGACTTGTTCTCCTTCCGTTTGGCGAAAGCCTTTAGCCCGGCCGGCTTCATCCTTTTCTCGTTAGTCAGGACGGCGACGCGTCTGATATTGAGCGCGCTCCAGATACTTCCGCGGCGCCGCGGGGTGAAGCGGATCATGTAGCTGTCGGCGTTGACGCTCTTGCGAATCCCATCGATCCAGCCGACGCAGAGCGCTTCATCGACCGCTTCCGGCCAGGTGATGCTCGGCTTGCCCGAGCCCTTTTTGTAAAAGCCGATCCAAAGCTCGGCCGTCTCGGCGTGATGCTGCCGGAACCACTTCCGGAGGTCGTTAGGCGTGGCGAAGAACGTCGGCGGCATATCTCTTCATCTGTGGGTCGTTCGCTTCTCCCACCCTAACGGATTTGTCCTGAGGTCTCGACTCCGATACTCCGGGGAGCACAGGCCGCTGCGTATGGCGCTGCGCGCAAAAGGCATTCGGCGAGCCGCCGAACCGGACCCGGAAACGCGTTGAGGATGCGCTCAACCTAACGACGCGCGGCTTCGAGCCGTCGCGCGAGGGCTGCCGGCGTCGCGCTCGCCGCGGACGTTTCCGGCGCCGGATCCGCGGTGCAGCGGACGCGCCGCGCGGCGTAATAGGAACCGATCACCACAATCGCGGCGAGCAGTTGCGCGGCCAACGTTTCGTAAGTCGGGAAAACCGCGAACCAAAGCCCAGCCCAATCGGGGATTGCACTCGTTAGGCCCGGCACCGGCGTGGTCGAGATCCAGTGGGCGAGCTGCATTTCCTGGGCCTGCTCGCCGACCATGACGAGGAGCACGCCGCCGAGCAATATCCCGGTCGTGACAAGCATCTGCCGATAGGGCAACCGCTGCTGCAAGACGAAGGTCAGAACGGCGACGAAGCCGGAAAGGATCAGCCCGAGGAGCGTGCCTTTGAGAACGACCCCGCCGCCGAGGCGCAGGTAGTAGGTTTGGAGGAAGAGCACGACTTCGAACCCTTCGCGATAAAGCGAAGTAAAGCCGAGCAGAATCAATCCCCAAACAAGACGCCGCTGCGAAGCTTCGGGTCCGGCGCCGAGCAGAGTCTTGCGCCGGCGGTTATGCGCGCGAATCCAGCCGCCCCAATAAATCTTGTGGAAAAACCAGTTCATGATCACGAGCAAGACCACGACTGCGAGGAGCCCGGTGGCGGCCTGCAGGTTGAGAGCCGAGACGTTGTCGGCGAGCGAGTTCATGATGCGGACGGCAATCATCCAGGTAATCAAGGTCGCGATGAAGGCGAGCCCCGCGCCCCAGGCAATCGGGCGGCGACAGGCGCGGCGGGCGCCCGTCATGCTCGCGGTGATCGCGGCGATGACGAGAATGCATTCGAGGCCTTCGCGGAAAACGAGCACCGCGATGTCGAGTGCGGCAACGGTCGGGCTGGTATTGGCGGCGGTCGGATCGGGCGAGCCACCGACGGCGATTCCCTGCCAGACCATCATCGCGACGACAGCGAGCGCGGCGAAAAGAACGAGCAACTTCACCACGACACCGAGACGCGGGGCGGGAAGCTCGGCAGCGGGCGGGGGGACGTTCGGCGGGCGCGCGGCGGACGTGATCACTGGGTGGAATGCTATCACAGCACGCGGGAAGCGCTGCCCCGGGGTTGTCATTTTTTAACGGTTAATTGCGCTTTGCCCGGGCTTGTCCCCGCGGCTGCGCCTTGTGAATTGCGCACGAGAGCGTAAAATCGGAGATGCGTCGCGCCCGGGGATTTACGCTCATCGAGATCGCCATTTCGGTTTTCATTTTGATGATCATCATGCTCCTCGCGATCCCGAGTTTGAGCGGTGTCCTGGCCGATCGCCGCCTGCAGCATTCGCTCAACGCGATGAACGAGATCGTCCGCCAGGCGCAAGAACATGCCGTGCGCGAGCACCGGCCTTATCTCATTGTCTGGCAAGAGAAAAACGTCATCCTGCGGCCGGAAGGGCTCGACAAAGCGGACGGTGACACGCCGGTCGCTTCCCTCGCGCTCGATAAGGGACACGCTTTCCTGCTTCGCCTGCCAGCAGCGCTGGAGAAAGACCCGCTGCCGCAATGGATTTTCTGGCCCTCGGGTACGTGCGAGCCGGCCAACGTCAAATTCAAAGGCCCGGACGGTTCCTGGGAAGTGAATTATTCGCCGCTCACGGCGCGACCGGAGATCGTTCGTTATGCGGCGAAATAGAAAAATATTTGGCTTCGCTCTCTACGAAGTGCTGCTTGGCCTGACGATCTTCGTGGTCGGGGTTTTCGCCCTCGGCCGGGCGGTGCAAAATTGCATCAATGCCGGCGAGCTGAGCGAAGAGGAAAACCGCGTGCGCCAGGTGCTGAGCAATCGCATGGCGGAATTGCAGGCTACCCCGGCCCGGCCCGACTCCTCGAAGGAGGATAAGATCGACACCGGCTACGGGATTGTGAAGCTCATCCAAAAATCGTCGCCGGCCGAGCTGACAAAGGAGGACGACACGATCGTGAGCGGGATCACCCGGGTGACTCTGACGGCGGAATGGACACGCGGGGGTGTGAAACAGGACAAGAGCCTGGTCTTTTATGTTTACCGCGCCGGTTAATCCGGGCAAGATCCGGCTCGTTAGGCGAGCGGCTTTTACCCTCCTCGAGATCACGCTTGCGGTCGCGATCCTTGGGCTCATGTCGCTGGCGATTTATCGTTTCGTTGCGACTAATCTCATCGCCGTGCGCGTCTCGGCCGAGGAGAGCGCAATCGACGCGAGCTACAGCGGTTTCGAGAGCCTCCTCACCAGCCAGTTGCAAAACCTTCCGCCCGGCCAGGGCGCGCTGAGCGGTGAACCGTTCAAGTTTAGCGGTCGTTCCCGCGATGAGATGACCTGGGTCTGCCCGGCTGGTCCCGGCCTCTTCACTCGTTATGCGGTGGGCGATTACGAAGTGGTCATGCGCCTGCGCCCAATCCCGAAAAGCGATCTGATGGAGCTCGGCGTCTCCCGCCAATCGGTCGACGACGACGAGGACGCGACCGGACCGAATCCTGGCTGGGTGCCATTGCTGGAGAATCTGCGGAGCATGGAAATTCGCTACTTCGATCCCCGCCTCAACGCCTGGGTCGATCGCTGGACCGACTCGGGCACGCTGCCTCATCTGGTCCGCATCACGATCGCGCGGGCGGGCAGGTCGGTTCCATGGGAAGCGATCATCCCGCTGCGCCGCACGCCGCTCTAGGAGGAAATGAGCACGGTGAAATACACGATCGGGAGGCGACGGATCGGGATTTGCTCAGGGAAGGACTGGAAGATGAAACGCTGCGGACATCGCTCGCGCTCCGGCGCCGCCCTCCTGCTCGCGCTCTGGGCGCTTTTTTTACTCAGCGCTCTGATCGTGGGGTGGGCTCTCGATATCAATTCGCGCATCACTTTGAGCGGCAATGCCAGTCGCACCCTCGAGGCCGAGGCGATGGCCTGCTCGGGCGCGGAAGTGGCGCTCGATCCCGGGGTCGAGCCGGGCGATTCCGTGCTCCAGGGTTCGTTAGGCAGAAATCAGACCTTCAAGGCGCAGATTACCGGTGAAGGCGGCCGGCTCAATCTCACCTGGATCGTGGCCGGCGAAAATCCTGCACGCCTGCAGATCCTGCGAAAATTTCTGGAGTTGAACGGCGTCGAACTGAACGAGCGCGAGCACATGATCGATTGTCTGCTCGATTACGTCGATTCGGATGATCTCCCGCGGCTGAACGGCGCGGAAGCGGATGCCACCTACCAGCCGAAGAACGCTCTGCTCCAGCGGATCGAGGAGTTGAAAAATGTGAAAGGCTGGGAGGAATTTACCTCGCGGCCCGATTGGGATGCCGACCTCACGCTTTACAGCACGGGCCCGGTCGATCTCGCCTGGGCTTCGCGCAACGTGCTCCTCTCGCTCCCCGGCTTTAACGAGCAAATCGTCGATCGTTTTCTGGAATTGCGCCGTGGACCGGACGGGATCGACGGCACGGCGGACGATCCGGAAATGAGCACGCTCGATCAGGTTCGAGTTGCGATTGGATTCTCACCAGACCAATTTGCGCAGCTCTCGGGGCTGATCGGTTTCCATGACAAGGTCATGCGCGTGGTCAGCGTCGGAAAATCGGGCGACGCCATGCGCACGGTGCAGATGATTATCCGGAAGAGCGGCCTGCCGCAGATTATTCGTTGGAAGGAATTGTAAATATCGAACCCGCAACCGCAGCAGCTGTTTTCATTGCGCCCTCCGGCTCCGGCTGGAATCTGGTCCGCGCGCACACGGGCAACGGCACCTGGGATGTGCGCCACGTCAGCGACCTGACCGAGGCGGCCGGTCTTCTCGTCACGGGCGACGATATTGTTCTCGGGTTGCCGATCGATGCCGTCCTCGCGCAGCGTTTTCGTTTGCCCACGATCGATCCGGCGGAGTTTCGCGAAATGGTCCGCATCCAGATCGAGAAAACCCTGCCCTATCCACCGGAGGAAGTGACGAGCGATTTCGAGATCATCGAACAAACCGAAACCGACAGCGTCGTCTCGGCCGTCGCGGTTCATAACCAAAGGCTCACCGAGCTGGTCACGCCGCTTCTTTCCCGCGGACACATCCCGCGGCAAGTGACGGTCTATGCCGCGCAACGCGCCGCCTCCCACGCGGCCAACGGGAGCGCGCTCTTCATTTATCCGGAAGGCGAAAAGCTCGTCTCCGCGATCAGCGAGAACGGCAAAATCAGCCTAACGAGAACGATGCAGACGCGCGAGCCGGCGCAGTTGCAACGCGACCTCCCGCAATTGGCTCTGAGCGCGGAGCTGCAGGGGATCAGTAGCTCGTTTCCGAACGTCTGGCTGGACGAAAGCTGCCTCCCTCTGCGCGATGTCGTGGAGTCGGTCTTCGCCCAGCGGCCGGAAATGATCGGGACCGAGGCGCCCCCCGCCGCGGTCAAGTTAAACCTGATCCCGGAATCCTGGATCGCGCGTCGCCTTGCGCTCGTTAGGCAAGCGCAATGGCGCCGGCGCCTCATCCTCGCCGGGGGCGCTTATGCGGCCATCTTTCTCCTTTTCGCGCTCTACGTTCTCGTCATCCACTGGCAGGTCGGTCGCCTGAAAAAAGCGATCGCGCGCGACGAGCCGAAGGTCGATTTTGTGAAGAACACGGAGGCGAAATGGAAGGCGCTCGCCCCGGCGATCGATCCCCGATACTACCCGGTCGAAGTCATCTTTCATCTCTTCCAGAGTCTGCCGAACAACGACGTCCAGATTACGGTTTACGATCAGACCGCGCGCAACATCGCGGTCCAGGGCGAAGCGCCCAACGCCGCTCTCGCCTACCAATTCGCGGAGAAGGTGAAAGCGAATCCCGATCTCCGCGCCTTCACCTTCGACCTCGGCCCGCCGCGCATTTTGCCTAACGGCCACGCCCAATTCCGCCTGGAGGGAAAACCGAAATGATCGCCGCCTGGTTCGCTCGCCTCAGTCAACGGGAACGGGTCCTCTCCCTGATGGTCGGTGGCGCGCTTTTCCTTCTCATCAATCTCCTCATCTGGAGCATGCTTCTGGGGATGAGCGCGAAGCTGCGGACCGATTGGGCGGCGCAGCGTTCCGAGCGCAAGGCGCAAAAAATTTACCTCGACGAATCCAAAACCTGGGAGCGCCGCGACGAATGGCTGAAAAAACATCAGCGCGCCCTAACGAACCCGGCGGAGGCTTCCTCGCTCCTTACCGAGCTGCAGCAGATCGCCGGAAAATACAACGTCCAGATCGAGAACCCGCAAATCGGCTCGGTCGAGTCCGCGCCGACCCATCAGTCAGTCTCGGCCACGATCGAAACCAAAAGCGGCTGGGAACCGCTCGTCCATTTCCTCTACGACGCTCAGAAACCGGAGTCCTTTATCGCCTTTGAAAACGTCAACTTGCTCATCGATAATGGCGATCCGACGGTGATGCGCGGACACTTCAAGATCGCCAAGTGGTTCACACCCGCCGGCGCCAAACCATGAAATCGTTAGTCTTCCTTAGCTTGAGCGTGGCCGCGCTCACGACAGCCGCGGCCGATGACGTTTTGCCGCAGCAGGAAAAATTTTCGCGCTACGAACCGATGCTGAAGCATTCGCCCTTTGCCGTTGCGACCGCGGGTGCGCCGGTCTCGAGCACGCCGGATTTTGCGAAGGATCTCTACGTGGCCAATGCCGCCCGGACCGAATCTGGCGACTTCGTCACAATCGCCTCCACGACCGATCGGAATTTCAAGGAATACCTCTCGACCAAGGAATCGGTCGACGGTTACGCCGTTCCAAACATCCAATGGTCAGACCGCGTCGGCGAAACCAAGGTGACGATCACGAAGGACGGACAGGTCGCGACGCTCAGTTTTAACGAAGCGGTCTTAAGTCAGGCGATCCAAAATCCCGTGCCGCAGGTCATTCCGACGCAGCGCAACTTTAACGGCCGCCCGGCGGTTAATCTGCCGGTGATACCGCCGCGGCCGATGCAGATCCCGACCATTCCGACGCCACCTCCGCACACCCGCGGGTTGATTCCGCGCAACATTCAGAGCAGGCAGCGTCCCATTCCTCAACGTCCGAACCCGGACGAGCCGGACGAATAACCGCGCCGCGTTGGGCTAGCGTTCGCTCTCTTAGAGGACTGCGCGGAATGATGCAGCGCCAACGTTAGGCGCCGCCCCAATCGTCATCCGGCGTGTCCGGTTTGCGATCAGGGCCAGCCGAGTAAAGATCGTAACCGGTCGGATTTTTGCGGCCGGGGCAAATATAAATATAAGGGTTGTGCCACGGATCCTGCGGCAGTTCCTTGAAAAGCTGATACCAGCGCTGCGGCTGCGGGTCGCTGGAGGGTTGACTAACGAGCGCCTGTATCCCCTGCTCGGTCGTGGGATAAAAACCATTCATGTTATTATAGAGCTGCAGTTGCGTGCCGATGCTCTGAACGTCGGCCTCGACCGTGGTGTGCCGGGCGATGTCGACGTTGCCGGTGAGCTTGTAGATCGCAGTGCCAAGGAGCAGCGCGATGATGGTGACCACGAGCATGATCTCGAGGAGGGTGAAAGCACTTTGGTTCTTGCGCATAACGACAGTGGACTTACGACAACTAGCGCAGCGGCTGGAGCGGCTGGAGCAGGTAGTCGGATTTATCCCAGAGATATTTCAATTGAATTTGGGTGGCGCGAATGGCCGAAGCCGAGGTGTTCGCGCCGGCCACTACTATCACATCGTTCGACCCCGCCTTCAAGATGGAGCCGGGCACGATCTTCTGCGCTCGGACCCAGCCGGTGTATTGGAATTTCATCTCGTCGAGGAGCGAGCGGGCCACGCCGCGATAAGCCGGATCGGCCAAATCAGGCAGCGCAAACGAGACCGCACCGATGTCCTCACCGTTCACGTAAATCTCCGGCGCGCTGTCGATCCGCGGACTCGCCACCTCAAAGGTGAGAAGCGCGACGAGCGGCTGTGATTCGAGAGGAAAATTGAAGGCGGCGCCCTTTTCCATGGAAGGTCCGATCGGGATCGTCTCCGGCGCGAGCGGCGCCGTCACCGTTCCGAAAACTTCCGCATCTTCCTTCGGGGCGCGAAGCGGCGCGGCCACCTCGAATTGCTCCGCCATGAGCTCGCGCTGCTCGGCATGCATCGGATGCATCACCGTGCTCGTTTTCATCCAGTCGAGATACGCGCCGCGCACGGAACGGCCGTCGCCCGGCACCTCCAGGTCGATCGCCGAAACCCCGATCATCGGGACGATGGTGGTCGTGGAAGTGGGCAGGCCGGTGCCTTCGCCTAACGAGCCCGAGCGCAAGACCTGCGATCCCGATTCATCCCAGGCGATCAACTCCGGCGATTGCTTCGGGAGGTCGTCAAAGAAAAGGCGAAAGAGAAGAATCTGGCAGTCATCGTTAGGTCGTCGAATCCGAATCCGGAAAATGCTTTTCGGCAGCGTCTGCTTTTTTTCCCTGCCCGGAGCGGGCGCGAAAGAAACCGATTCGACCCAGGGCGGAGCCGCCTGCGGAGTGGCGTGAGCGCTTTCGAATTGCCGCAGATCGAGCCACGCGCTGTCCGGTGCGGCGACTGCGGACTGGCTCGGCTTCAGCCAATCACCGTCGTTCTTCTGCACCGCCTGTTGGGCGCGCACCAACGGAATGATCGCGACGAAAGAGGCCAGCGCTACGACGCGAAAAAACATTTCAGCGAGGCTATCTTAGTGGGGTCGGAACTGCAAACTATGCGTCATCTCGAAGACCGCGGAGAGAATGCTGTAAACCACGAAGCCGACAATGACTGCGATGAAGACGATGATGACCGGAGGAATGAGCGACGAGATAATTTGCACCGTGCGATCGAGCTCGCGCTCATAGACGTCGGCGATCGTCTGCATCGTCTTCGCGAAATGCCCGGTCTGCTCGCCCACCGCCATCATGTCGGTGAAAAGCTCGGGAAAGAGATGTTCGGCCGCGAGCGCGCTCGAGAGATTGGCCCCGTCGATCACGGACCGCCGCACTTCGCGCAGTTTTCCTTCCAGATATTTATTCGCCGCGATTTCGGTCACGAGATCGAGGGCCTTGAGCAACGGGATGCCGTTCTCCATCAGCGTGCCTAACGTCCGCGCGAACTGCGCATAGTACTGATGCTGCTTGATCCGCCCGTAACCCGGGACGTGCAGGCGAAAACGGTCCCAGCTCGTTCGCCCTTCGTCGCTCCGGACAAAGGCGCGAAAGCCCATCATTCCCCCGACGACGAGAAGAACGAAGACCCACCAGTAGCCGGTGATAAGATGGTGCGTCCCGAGCAGAATCCGCGTCGGCAAGGGAAGCACGCCGCCGGTCTGCGACATGAAATTCGTCAGCTGCGGCACCATGAAGGTGATGAAAATGATGATCAACGCCGTTCCCGCGAGGGCGAGAAACGCGGGATAAATCAGCGCCTGCTGCACGCGATCGCGCAGATTTTTTTCCTGCATCAGATGCTGCACGACGCGGCTGAGAATATCCGGGAGCGCGCCGCTCGCTTCGCCCGCGCCGACCATGTTGACGTAGAGCGGAGAGAAGATGCGGGGGAAATCGCGCAACGCCTGCGAGAAACTGCGGCCATCGATCAGCGCCTGATGCAGACGTGTGTGTCATCTGTTGCACGCGCGGCTGTTTCAGGCGTTTTTCAAGGATCCCGAGGCTCTCATCCAGCGTCATCCCGGCCAGGAGCAAATGGCCAAGCTGCTCGGTAAAAACGAGCAACTGGCCATGCGAGATCTTGAGATTCTGCGTCGGCGTCGCGCTCGGCGCGATTTTGCCGTCGACCACTTCCGGACCAGTCGGAGCGAGTGCCTCGATCCGGATCGGGATGCACTGCAATAGTTCGATCTGGCGGATGGCGACCGAGCGATCGGCTACGTTCAAGACACCTTCGACGAGGCCGCCCTGGGCATTGCGTGCTCGATAAGAAAATTGCGGCATCGGTGGATCAGCGCGAAGCGTAGCGCGAGGGCCCGCCGGCGTCCAATCGACCCGATGCCCTCGGCATGAATCAGCCTAACGAAATCATCTCCCTGAGTGCGGGCCGTTCCGTCGCGCTGAGCGAATATGGCGTGAAGACGGGGGCGCCGGTTTTCTTTTGTCACGGCTGGCCGAGCTCGCGCACGATGGCGCAACTGACCGACGCGGCCGCGCGCGATCACGGTCTGCGCATCATTTCGCCCGACCGGCCGGGGATCCGCGACTCGTCGTTTCAGGCAGAGCGCAGGCTGCTCGATTGGCCGCCACTCGTTAGGGAGATCGCCGATAAACTGGAGATCGATCAATTCAGGATCCTTGGCATCTCCGGCGGCGCACCGTATGCGCTGGCTGCTGCCTGGGCGCTGCCGGAACGAGTGCGGGCGATCGCGGTGGTAAGCGCCGCGCCACCCCTGGCCGATCTGACGGATTTGAGCGGATTGCTGCCGCTTTATCGCTGGCTCCTTTTTTTCTATCCGCGCCATCGTGAGCTCCTGCGCTTTTCCTTTCACCTCGCGCGCCCGTTTCTTTCCGTGAAGCTGCCAATCCGGTTGCGCCCGACGTTGCTCAAACTTCTTCAGCCCTGCGACGCCGCCGTCATGCGCGATGTTGCCGCCTTCGAAGCTTGTTTTGAAAGTCAGCGCCAGGCCTGGCGCGCCTCGGCCGACGGCCTGATGACGGACGCGGAAATTTACGCGCAGCCCTGGGGCTTTCCCTTGGAGGAAATCCAGACCCCGGTGCGGCTCTGGCACGGCCGGAAAGATCGCAGCTTTCACTGGGAACTTGGCCGGTCGTTAGGCGAGCGCCTGCCTCATTGCAGCACTCGGCTGGTCGAGGGCGAAGGGCATTATTCGCTGCCCATCCGCCACATGCACGAGATCCTGGCCGATCTGCAATCCGCCTAACGATTCTGGTTTTGTTTGGCCGTCGGCCTGAAAATAGCTGAAGCTGATGTGTGGAAGATTTTACAGGCAGCGCAGTCGTCGACCAGCCCGTGCGCCGGACCTCCGGCCTTGGCCCCGAATTTGAGGGTCGGGTGCGGGAGTTGGTGGCGGACTGGGGACCGGGGAAATCGCCCGAGCTAATCGAAGAACTGATCGCAACCGCTCTTGAAGATGGCCCGCGACGGGATGGGCACGGGCGACCTTAAGTTGATGAATCGGTCGCTTAAGGAGCTGCGTTATGCGGCGAAGGTTTTTGCGCCCTATCGCGGAGTGCGCAAAGTCGTCGTCTTCGGATCGGCCCGCACGGCGATCACCGAGCCCGAGGCGCAACTGGCGGAGGAGTTCGGACGCCAGATGGTGGCGAATGATTACATGGTCATCACCGGCGGCGGCGATGGAATCATGGGAGCGGCGCAGCGCGGCGCGGGTCGCGAGCACAGCTTCGGCCTGAACATTCGCCTTCCCTTCGAGCAGCGCGCCAACGAGGTCATCCACGGCGACGCCAAGCTGATCAACTTCAATTATTTCTTCACCCGCAAACTGAACTTCGTGAAGGAGACGCATGCCTACGCGCTTTTCCCCGGCGGCTTCGGCACGATGGACGAAGGCTTCGAAGCGCTCACTCTCATGCAGACAGGCAAGGCGCTCATCATTCCGATCGTGCTGCTCGATCGGCCGGATGGCGCACTATTGGGAAACCTGGATGCGTTTTCTCACCGACCATCTGCTCAAGCAGGGGCTGGTCTCGGAGGAAGATTTCAACTTCATCAAGATCGCGCACAATGTGGAGGAAGCGGTCGCGGAGATCGTCGGCTTCTACAAAAATTACCAGTCATCGCGCTGGGTCGGATCGCAGCTCGTTTTCCGGCTTTGCCGCCGCCTAACGAAACCGGCTCTGGCGGAGTTGAACCGGGAATTTTCCGACATGCTGCGCAGCGGCGAGATCGTGCAGCGCGGGCCTTTGCCGCAGGAACGAAATCAGCCCGAGATCGCGGAGCTGCCCCGGCTCGTCTTCACTCCGCATCGGCCCGCCTTCGGCCGTTATCGGCAGCTGATCGATGCGATCAACCTGGCCGCGGCCGAGCCGGGCGAATAACCGCAGTCGTTAGGCCGCGGGGCGTTCCGTTTTCTCGACGATGTAATCGTGAATCGAGTTGACGCTTTGCAGGGCCTGGCTCGCGACCTCGGAATTGGGCACGCCGACCCCGAAGGTTTTCTCCATGTTGACGACGAGCTCGAGGGCGTCGATCGAGTCGAGTCCGAGGCCGCCCGGGCCAAAAAGCGGCTGATCGTCACCGATTTGATCGGCGGTGGTCTGGAGCATGAGGCTGTTCACCATCATCTCTTTGATACGGGTGCGGAGGTCGGCGTCGGGCATGAGAAATTTTTGGGACGGTATGCTTAGACGAAAAGCCGCCCGTTGTCATCGAGTAAAATCCCGCGGAGCCTGTAGACGCTTCGCTCTGCGAAGCGCGACCCGCGCGTCAAGCGGAGCCAAAACCGCGCCGTCCCCAGAACCGCCGCTAAACCTCGCGAGGTGTCCGCACTTCTTCCGGTGCGGGGGCGGGCGCCGTCGGCACTTCCCGCGCGGTCGGAGCGTCAGGAATTCGCGCCACACTGGCTTCGGAGGGACGAACATCCGGCTTTGGCGCCGTGGTGTTGCCCGCATTGTGCAGTTCGTCGCTGAACTCGTCCTTCGCTTTTTGGAATTCCTTCACGGCCTGTCCCATCCCCTTGGCCAGCTCGGGCAATTTCTTCGCCCCGAAGAGAACCAGCACGATCAGAAGGATGATGATCAGATCCGGGCCGCCGAAGTTCGACAACAAGGCGAGAACGTTCATGCGGAAAGTTTCGGCCTATCGGGGCGGGGTTGCAAGGCATTTCCGGGGTGGTGGCGCGAGCTTCAAGCTTGCGTGTTTGACGAAGCGCGCAAGCTGGAAGCTCGCGCCACCATCCTAAACGTCGTAATACATCTGGAACTCGAACGGATGCGGCCGAAGCCGGAGCGCGTCGTATTCCTTTTGCTTCATCTCGATCCAGTTATTGATGAAGTCGGTATTGAAAACATCGCCCCGGAGGAGAAAGGCGTGATCGTTTTCCAGCGCGGCGATCGCTCCGCCTAACGAGTCCGGCACGCTCGGGACGTCGGCCAGTTCTTCGGGCGGAAGTTCGTAGAGGTTCTTGTCGAGCGGATCGCCCGGGTCGAGCCGGTTCTGCACGCCGTCCAGCCCGGCGAGGAGGAGCGCCGCGAAGGCGACATAGGGATTGGCCGCTGCATCAGGCGTGCGGAATTCGATCCGCTTCGATTTCGGGTTCGCCGAATAGGTCGGGATGCGAATCGCGGCCGAGCGGTTGCGGGCCGAGTAAGCGAGATTGACCGGCGCCTCGAAACCGGGAACGAGCCGCTTGTAGCTGTTCGTGGTCGGATTCGTGATCGCGGTCAACGCCGGCGCGTGCTTCAGGATTCCGCCGATGAAAAAGAGCGCCATGTCGCTCAAACCCGCGTAGCCGTTCCCGGAGAAAAGCGGCTTCTCCTCCTTCCAAAGCGAGATGTGGGTGTGCATGCCCGAGCCGTTGTCGCCGAAGAGCGGCTTCGGCATGAAGGTGACCGTCTTGTTGTGCTTCCGCGCGACGTTGCGGACGATGTATTTGTAGTACTGCATGTAGTCGCCCATCATTTTGAGCGGCGCGAAACGGATATCGATTTCCGCCTGCCCGGCGGTAGCGACTTCGTGATGCTGGCGCTCGATCGGGATGCCGGCTTTCTCCAGCTCGAGGCACATTTCGTTGCGGATGTCCTGCAAGGTGTCGGCCGGCGCGACCGGGAAATAGCCTTCTTTCGCGCGAATCTTGTAGCCGAGATTCGGGAACTCTTCCCGTCCGCTGTTCCAATGTCCTTCGCTGCTGTCGACGGAATAGGAGGCGCTGTTCCCGGCGCAGTTGAAACGCACGTCGTCGAAGATAAAAAATTCCGCTTCCGGCCCGAAGAACGCCGTGTCTGCGATGCCGGTGCTTTGCAGATAAGCTTCCGCTTTTTCCGCCACGCCGCGCGGGTCGCGGTTGTAGGGCTCACGCGTGATCGGCTCCACGATGGTGCAGATGAGGCTGAGGGTCGGCTCGGCATTAAAGATGTCGATCCAGGCGCTGCCGGGATCGGGAATCACGAGCATGTCGGAAGCGTTGATCGCTTTCCAACCGCGGATGCTCGAGCCGTCGAAGCCGAGGCCTTCGGTGAAAATGTCTTCGTTGTACTCAGTCAGCGTGGTCGTGAAATGCTGCCACGCACCGGGAAGATCGGTGAACTTGAAGTCCACGAGTTTGACCTCGTGGTCCTTGATCATCTTGCTGACGTCGGATGGAGTTTTTTTATTGGCCATGGTGGGTTGGAGCGATGCAGGGTTGAGGTGGGAGCGTTGAAATTAAATCGTCTAAACGCAGCAACTTCTCGCTGCAACGCTTAAACGATCAAACCCTTCAACGCTGCGACCAGCGCGCGCTAGACGGCTTTCTCGCCGACTTCTTCGGTCCGAATCCGCACCGCATGTTCGACCGGGAGGACGAAGACTTTGCCGTCGCCGATCTTTCCCGTCTTGGCGGCTCCGACCACGACGCTGACCGCTTTGTCGACCATCTCATCGGCGAGCACGACCTCCACTTTGACCTTGGGCAAAAAATCCACCGTGTATTCACTCCCGCGATAAATCTCCGTGTGCCCCTTTTGTCGCCCGAAGCCTTTGACCTCCGTCACCGTCATCCCTTCGATGCCCAGTTCGGCCAGCGCCTCTTTTACTTCCTCGAGTTTAAAAGGCTTGATGATCGCTTCGAGTTTTTTCATGTGATCTAAGGTGACGGCGTCCGGCCGATTTTCAACGACAACCGAGAAAATCAGAAAACGCCGTGCCAGCGCAAGCGCCGAATTTCGCCGAACTGCCCGCCCACAGTCGCCGTCTCGAGGGTCCGGGCTTCGCCCAGCAACGCCGCTGCATCCGTGATCGACCGGCGAGTTGGCCGCCGGAAGGCGAGCGGGCGCCTGGGAACAAGGGCAAAGAGAATCGCGGGAGGGTTCTCAACCGCTACTCGGGGTTTGCTGTGCCAGTTCGACCAAGCGGGCTAAGATCTCGACCGGGCAATTCGAGGATTGCTGCTAGCGAAGATGTGGCAATCCGTCATGGCAATGCGCGGGCGTTCCTTTATTAGTCATTCTGAAAAGGACAAAACCTTTGCCCAAATGTTGTTGACCGCTTTGGAGGAGCGCGGAGCGGGGTGCTGGATCGCACCCCGTGATATTCCACCGGGTGGGTCCTACGCCGATCGCGATTATGCGCGCGATTGAGGAGTGCAGTTGCTTTGTCCTAGTTTACACAGCGCACTCAAACAGTTCACCGCACGTTTTGCGTGAGGTGGAGCGTGCCTTGAAATTTGAACGAAACATCGATTCCTGTACGATTCGATCAATCCGAGCCGTCGCGAAGTTTGGATTACTTGCTGGCCACGGTACCTTGGCTTTCGATCGATCCGTCTACCGCGCAAGCGGCGGTGGGCCAAGCCGCGGATCAAATCGCTGCATGCGTTTCCCCGGACGCCGGCACGGTTTCGGCGGCGCCGATCCGACCGCCACTGGCAGAACAGGCAGTTTCCGCGACCTTCGTACCAAGAGGACGCGGCGCGCTTAAGTTTGTTTTGTTCGCTGGGACCATCGCGTTACTCATGGCGGGCGCAATCTGGATAGACCAATTTGTTAGTCGAAATTCGCAGTCGCCGCCTTCGGGAGGAACAGAGGGCGTTCCACCATCGCCACCCGTTTTGCCGCCGACGCCCATTCCCTCAGCTTCGACCGCGTTAGTCGAACAACAGGCGGTTTCTCCGTCGGCATCGGCGCTCGCCACCGCCGCGGCGATTATCCCAATGGACCAGTCTCCGTCAGATGCGGTCGCTTCAAGTCCGCAAAATATCGTCCGACGTTATTTCGACTGCTTCGCCGAACGCGAGCCTACCGCCGCTTATAATCTGCTCTCGTCCAGCTTCCGCGCCAACCTGACGTTTCGAAAATACAGTGCAATGTTCTCCTCGACTCGTGAAATCAATCTCCTCGACGAAAATGTTCTTCACGAAAATGAAAGCAACGCAGCGGTTCTCGTCCAGTTCGAGGAGATTGATGCGGATTCTCATAAAGCCTATTGGCAGGGACCGATCGACCTTGTCCGCGAATCCGGCGAGTGGCGAATCGACACACTGCGCGAGCTTAAAAAGATCCCGGCGCCCGACGGAGCAGCTCTTCGCCCGAAACTAACGGTGGCGACAAGTCCGCCCCCCCGCTTACCGGAGAAATCATGGGATCGACCCCACGTTTATCTTGAGTTGGCAGATCAATCTCAAATGAAAGCCGCGGGAAAACTAAGACGCCTGTTACAGCAAGCCGGGTGTGTTGTCGTCGAGGTTGAGACTGTTTCGTGGGAACGTAGATATTCCGTCGGAAACTTCCGAGATTCGTTATTTCACGCCTGGTGACGCCGCGGAAGCGCAACGGTTGGCAAACGATACGAGATCCTTTTTGCAGGTACCGGCGTGATTAGTTACCTGCCCGAAGGCATGCCTTACGTTTCGCACGCGCGCCAATATGAAATCTGGATCTCTTCCAGTTTTCATTGAATCCTTCTCGTTGCGACCCCGCCTGAAGTCCCGCCAGGTCATCCAGCTTGCTCTGGTGATCTGCTCGCAAAAATTTGCAGTCTGCCATGCTTTGCTCGCGAAGGCCATTCGCGGCCGTGGTGGATGTAAACGCAATACCGGGGGTGATGAATTTCCCTTCAGGCTGCCGGTGATTCCGGGGAAAGCCGCGCGGATCGCGCCGATTTCTTGCCGCGTTCGGCGCTGAGTTTATAGTGAGCGCGCATGCCCGCCGACCCGTTCGTCCATCTCCATCTGCACACCGAATACTCGCTCCTCGATGGCGCCGTGCGGATGAAGCAGCTGATGGAAAAAGCGGCCGAAATGAAGATGCCGGCGGTCGCCATGACCGACCACGGCAACCTCCATGGCGCGATCGAATTTTACCAGGCGGCGCGAAGGCCGTGGGATCAAGCCGATCATCGGCGTGGAAGCCTACATGGCGCCGGGTTCGATCAAGGACCGGCCCAATTCGATGCGCGACGCGGCCAATCATTTCACCCTCCTCGCGCGCGACGAAACCGGCTACAAGAATCTCGTCAAGCTGATGTCGACCGCGCATCTCGAGGGGATGCATTACAAGCCGCGGATCGACAAGGAACTGCTCGCCGCGCACGCCGAGGGATTGATCGGGCTGAGCGGTTGTCTCAAGGGCGAGATCAACATGGCGTTGCAGGCCGATAACCTCGCCAAGGCGCGGGAAAGCGCGGCGACTTTTCGCGATATTCTTGGGGCGGAAAATTTCTTCATCGAGCTGCACGATCACGGGATCGAGGCGCAGCGGAAATGCAATCGCGTCCTGCCCCGACTGGCGAAGGAATTCGGTCTCGGCCTGGTCGCGGCGAACGACGTGCATTTTCTCGAGCGCAGCCATCACGAAGCGCACGACGTCATGATCTGCATCGGCACCGGCAAGATGGTGCAGGACGAAAAGCGGATGCGTTACGTGCCGGAGCTTTATTTCAAAAGCGCGGACGAAATGCGCGCGATTTTTGGCGATTATCCGGAGTCGCTCTCGAACACGATCGCGATCGCGGAACGCTGCAACCTGAAGCTCGATTTCGGCACTTCGAAATTTCCCGAATATCCGCCGCCGGAAGGAAAGACGCGCCGGCAATATCTGCGCGAACTCTGCGAAGCCGGCATGCAGCAAACGCTTCGGCGAACGCGCGAACGAGCGATCCGGAGCTGCGCGCCCGCCTAACGAAAGAACTCGAAGTCATCGAGATCGACCGGCTTCGTCAGCTACTTCCTGATCGTCTGGGATTTCATCCATTTCGCCAAGCAGCAGCGGCATTCCGGTCGGGCCCGGGCGCGGATCGGCGGCCGGCTCGCTCATCGCCTACGTCCTCGAGATCACCGATATCGATCCGCTCAAGTTCGGCCTGCTCTTCGAGCGCTTTCTCAATCCCGAGCGCATTTCGCCGCCCGATATCGACGTCGATTTTTGCGAATCGCGCCGCGGCGAAGTGATCGAATACGTCCGGCAAAAATACGGCGAGCGCCGCGTCTCGCAGATCATCACTTTCGGCAAACTGAGAGCGAAGAGCGTGGTCCGCGATGTCGGCCGCGTGATGGGCCTGAGCTACGGCGACTGCGACCGGATCGCGAAGATGATCCCTAACGAGTTGAACATCACCCTCGCGCAGGCCGCGGAAAAAACGCCCGACCTGAAACGCGCGATCGAGACCGAGCCGGCCACGCGTCAGCTCTGGGAATACGCCGGTCTGCTCGAAGGCCTCTCCCGCAACGCCGGCGTGCACGCCGCCGGCGTCGTGATCGGCGATCGCGATTTGTCGGAATACGTCCCGCTCTGCCGCGACTCGAAGGGGAACGAAGTCGTGAGCCAGTACGCGATGGGTCCGCTGACCGATCTCGGGATGCTGAAGATGGATTTCCTCGGGCTGAAAACTCTCACCGTGATCGAGGACACGCTGAGGTTGATCCACCAGCGCGAGCCGGAGTTTTGCGCTCAAAGAAATCCCGCTCGACGACGCCGCCAGCTTCGCGCTTTTCAACCGCGGCGAGACGATCGGTCTCTTCCAGATGGAATCGGGCGGCATGACGAACGTCTCGAAGCAGCTCGACGTGCAAAAGCTCGACGACATCATCGCGCTCGATCGCGCTTTATCGGCCGGGCCCGATGGAGCTGATCCCGGAATACATCAGCGCAAAAAAGAGCGGCAAGGTGAAATACGCGCATCCGCTGCTCGAGGAAATCTGCGGCCGAGACCTACGGCGTGCTGATCTATCAGGAACAGGTCATGGCGGCGGCGAACCTGCTCGCCGGCTACTCGTTAGGCCAGTCCGATCTGCTCCGGCGCGCGATGGGGAAAAAGGACAAGGAGAAGATGGCGAAGGAGCGGGAAGGTCTTCATCGAAGGCTGCGCGCGGACGAACAAGATTCCCGAGAAAAAAGCGAACGCGATTTTCGATTTGCTGGAAAAATTCGCCGGCTACGGCTTCAACAAAAGCCACAGCGCCGCTTATGGCGTGATCAGTTATCAGACCGCCTACCTGAAGGCGAATTATCCGGTCGAATTCATGGCCGGTTTGTTGAGCAACGAGATCAACAACACCGATAAAATTTCCGTCTTCGTCGGCGAGTGCAAGCGGATGGGCATTCCGATCCTCCCGCCCGACATGAATCGGAGCAGCCTGAAATTTACCCCGGAAGGCGTGCTTCGACGCCGGTGAGCTGCGCGACCCTGCGGATACGATCGAAACAGGCGCGATCCGTTACGGACTCGCCGCGATCAAGAACGTCGGCGAAGGCGCGATGGCTTCCGCGATCGCGGAGCGGGAGCGCGGCGGCGACTTCACCTCCCTCGAGGATTTCTGCAGCCGGGTCGACTCGCGTATCGCCAATCGCAAAATCATCGAGAGCCTGGTCAAAGCGGGCGCTTTTGATTTTCTCGAACGCGATCGGGCCGAGCTCTTCGCCTGCATCGAGGAAACGCTCGCCGCCGCTGCCTCCTCGCATCGCGACCGCGCCTCCGGGCAGGTTTCGCTTTTCGGCGACCTGCCGCCGCCAGACCATCGCGCGCCGGAGCCACGAATTCGTCGCCTGGACGGAGCGGGAGAAATTGTCCTTCGAAAAGGAACTGCTCGGCTTCTACGTCACCGGTCATCCGCTCGATGCCTACGCGCCGCTTTTTGCGACCGGAAAATACCAAACGATCGCGTCGTTAGGCGAACTCGAGGATCGCGGGCGTTTCACCATCGCCGGCGCGATCGCGCAGGTGGATCGCAAATTCACCAAGAGGGAGGGGAAGCCTTTCGCGGTCGTCTGGCTGGAAGATCTCACCGGCACCCTCGAAGTCGTGCTTTGGAATGAAAGCTACGTGCCGGTCGCGAGCATCCTCGCACCCGGCACGGTCATTGCGATTCGCGGGACGGTCGACAAGCGCGACGATTCCGTCCGCGCGACCGCGCAAAAAGTGAAGGTGCTGACGCCGGAGAGTGTGCGGCGCGGGGGCGGATGATTCTCCGCCTAACGAGTCCGCCCGGGTGCGCGAGGAGGAGGCCGATCACCTTGCGCTTCGGCGCCGGGATCGCCTCGGAGGAGTTGCGCGCGGTACGCGAAATTCTCGCCTCTTCCCCGGGGGCGCGTCCGGTCACCTTGATGCTGACGAGGCAGAACGGCGAGACCGTGCGGATCGAGGCGGGTGAGCCTTGCCGGGTCGCGCTGACGCCGGCGATGGAGGAGCAGCTCGCGCCCTGGCTTTAGCGGAGCCCTCGCCGCGCATTCGTTAGGCTATTCGATGATCGCGACGTAATGGCCGGGGCTGATTTAACAGGCCACCCGTCGCGAGGTTCACGTCGTCAATCAGAGCATCGATCTCGGCCAGTTGCGCGCTATCGGCGTTCGCGAAAGCGCCGGGACGAAGAAGCGACGAGCTCTGCCTTCAGCCGTGCGGGCAAAGGGTCTTACTCCGGGGAGCACGGGCTGTCAGCCCGTTGGTTGCGGCAGTGAAAGCGCGGCCGTTGCTGCGCATCCGTTACGGGCCGCAACGAACTTTCGGAGCCGCAACATGGTCTGGCGCGGTCAGATTTTTCTGAGCTTCCGGCCCTTCTCCATTCATCGACGTATTCCATTCTTCGCGAATCAGCGGTTCAAGAGAAGGACCGACGAGGCACACCGGTTTGCCCGGTTCTACAGCATGTCACCTCGCCGGAAGTTCGTTCGTGCGGAGTCTTGGTTTGCCAGCTTTTCGTTAGGCGGCGTGCCAATCGGCGAAAGATTGTTCCAAGGTTGCTCGCGCGTTGGTTAGGATTGGCTCGCGATGCGCGACGACGACCCGATCGAAATCGCGGGCCAGCAATCGCTGCAGCGATGGGGCGAAGGCGGCGTGGTCGCGAATCGTTAGGCGAAAGAAAACGCTCACGCCCGCCAAACGCGACAGACGCATGATCTGCCTAACGAAAAGGCGCGGCCAGCCAGTGATCTCGGCCGGAAAATGAAAGACCAGATCCGCAACCACCAGCGTGCGGGAGCGACGATGGAAAAAGGCATGCTCGCGCGTGCGCGTTCCCTCAATTGCGAGCACCTCGATCTCGTCGCTCCAGGCGAGTGGCGGCGGTTGCAAAGGCGCGGCGTTCGCGACGCCGGCCGGCGCCAGATAGGGGAGGTCGGGGAAGGCGGCGCGACCTTCGCGGGCGAAGGTGTCGTGCATGCGCGTCGCTTCCACGAGCCAGGCGGGTTCGCCAAAACGCCGGATCGCGGCCACGTCGTGAGGAGAAAAAGGGGCGGTCGAATGAATCACGAGCCGTCCGTCGGCCAGGCGCAGGAGGGTGACGTTGCGCGCGAAATCGATCCCCAGAACGTGCCAGGGATATTGCAGGAGCGCCACGTCCGGGCCGAGCTGTCGCCATTGCATCGTTAGGCCGCGGCGAAAGTAAGCTGCCCGTCTTTGCCATCGATCCGCACGGTCTGGCCTTCGTGGAATTTGCCTTCGAGGATCTCGAGACTGAGCGGATCGAGAATTTCCTTTTGAATCGCGCGCTTCGAGCGGGCGCGCGCCGTAGACCGGATCGTAACCTTCGCTGCGCGATGCAGCGCCTTGGCCGCGTCGGTTAAGTTCGAGCGTGATCTTTTGTTGCTCGAGCCGTTTCGTCAGGCGGCGCAAGCTGGATTTCGACGATCTTCTTCAGGTCCTCGTCGCTCAGCCGATCGAAGATGATGATCTCGTCGATGCGGTTCAGGAACTCCGGCCGGAAATGCTGGCGCAGCGCGTCCATGACGCAGGCGCGACGCGCTCTTCGCTCGATGTCTTCCTCGGTGATGAACTGCGAGCCGATGTTGGAGGTCATGATGATGACGGTGTTCTTGAAATCGACCGTCCGGCCCTGGCCGTCGGTGATGCGGCCGTCGTCGAGCACCTGCAGCAGCACGTTGAAGACGTCGTGGTGCGCCTTCTCGATCTCGTCGAACAAGAACGACGCGAGTACGGCTTGCGCCGCACGGCTTCGCTGAGCTGCCCGCCTTCCTCGTAGCCGACGTAGCCGGGCGGCGCGCCGATCAGCCGCGCGACGGTGTGTTTCTCCATGTATTCGCTCATGTCGATGCGGATCATGGCGTTCTCGTCGTCGAAGAGAAATTCCGCGAGCGCGCGCGAGAGCTCGGTTTTGCCGACGCCGGTCGGCCCGAGAAAAATGAAGGAACCGATCGGGCGGTTCTCGTCCTGCAACCCGGCGCGGGCGCGGCGCACGGCATTGGACACGGCGATGATCGCCTCCTTCTGGCCGATGACGCGCTGCATGCAGACGCTCTTCCATCTTGACCAGCTTTTCGCGCTCGCCTTCCTGCAGGCGCGAGACCGGGAATGTGCGTCCAGCTGGAGACGACTTCGGCGATGTCTTCCTCGGTGACTTCCTCGCGCAGGAGCGTTGCGGCCTTCTGTCGGTCGCTTCTTTCGCTGCGATCTCGTCCAGCTTTCTTTCCAGCTCGGGAATGCGGCCGTATTGCAATCTCGCTGGCCTTGCGCCAGATCGCCGCGGCGCTGCGCCCGCTCCAGCTCGGTCCGCAGCTGCTCGAGTTCCTCCTTCAGCTTCCGCTGCTCGTCGATGACCGCCTTTTCCTTCTGCCACTCGGCTTTGAGCGCGTCGGATTTTTCTTTCAGACTCGGCGAGTTCCTTTTCGAGTTTCTTGAGCCGCTCCTTGCTCGCGGCGATCCTTCTCCTTCTTCAACGCCTGCCGCTCCATCTCGAGCTGCATGATCTGGCGCTCGATCACGTCGATCTCCGTCGGCATGGAATCGAGCTCGATCTTCAGCCGCGAGGCCGCTTCGTCGATCAGATCGACCGCCTTGTCCGGCAGAAACCGATCGCTGATGTAGCGATGCGAAAGCACCGCCGCCGCGACCAGCGCCGCATCCTGAATGCGCACGCCGTGATGCACTTCGTAGCGTTCCTTCAGTCCGCGCAGAATCGCGATGGTGTCCTCGACGCTCGGCTCGTCCACCATCACCGGCTGGAAGCGGCGCTCGAGCGCGGCGTCTTTCTCGATGTATTTGCGATACTCGTCGAGCGTGGTCGCGCCGATCGTGCGCAGTTCGCCGCGCGCCAGCTGCGGCTTGAGCAAGTTGCGACGCGTCGACCGAGCCTTCCGCCGCGCCCGCGCCGACGATGGTGTGCAGCTCGTCGATGAACAGAATGATCTGCGCCCTCGCGAGTCGGTGACTTCCTTGAGGAACGCCTTGAGCCGGTCTTCGAATTCGCCGCGAAATTTCGCGCCGGCGACCATCGCGCCGATGTCCATCGCGATGAGCCGCTTGTTCTTGAGCGATTCCGGCACGTCGCCGCTGACGATGCGGCGGGCCAGGCCTTCGACGATCGCGGTTTTGCCGACGCCGGGCTCGCCGATGAGCACCGGATTGTTTTTCGTCCGGCGCGAGAGCACCTGCATGACGCGGCGGATTTCGTTGTCGCGGCCGATGACCGGATCGATCTTCCCGCGGCGCGCCAGCTCGGTCAGGTCGCGGCCGTATTTCTCCAGCGTCTGATATTTTCCCTCCGGATTCTGGTCGGTCACGCGCTGCGAACCGCGCACCTGCTGCAGCGCCTGCATCAGCTTGTCGCGGGTGACGCCGAAATCCTTCAGCAACTTGCGCGGCGGGCACGTTCGCATTCGTCAGGGCGAGAAGGTAATGCTCGGCGCTGACGAATTCGTCCTTCAGTTTCGCCATCTCCTTTTCCGCGGCGTCGAGCACGCTGCGCAGTTCGTTGCCGATGCCGGACATCGACGTTCCCGCCGGTGACCTGCGGTCGCCGCTCGAGCTCCGTGCGCAGGCGGCTCGCGCAAGCTCGTTCGCCGGCACGCCCATTTTCTCGAGCAAGCGGCGTGGTCACGCCATCCGTCTGATCGAGGAGGGCGAGGAGGAAATGCTCGTTCGTGATTTCCTGCTGATTGAAGCTGGAGGCGAGGTCCTGCGCGGCCTGCAACGCCTCCTGCATCTTCTGGGTAAATTTATCGATGCGCATACGAGCAATCTAGAAAACGCCGGAGACGGTCGCAATCCGACGCCTCGCTGGACAGAAACGGCCGTTTTTTCCGATCTGTTTCATCTCGCTCTTCATCCTGCTCGGGCAGAGCGGGCTGGTCCTGCGCAGCAACCTTCCTCGAGAGCCTAACGCTTTTTCTCAGCCCGGTCGCCAGCTGACTCGCTCACTCACCCGTGCTCGTGCTCCTAATCGATCTCTTTCCGATCACGATCACGATCACGAGCAGAAGACGCGAGTTGGCAAAAGCCGGCGCCCCGGCTTAGAAATCCGGCGTGTCGCGTCCGCCACAACATTTTCATTTCCTCGGAATTTGCGGGACAGCGATGGGTTCGGTCGCGGCCGCTTTGCGCGCCCGCGGCTGCACCGTGACCGGCTCGGATGAGCGGGTCTATCCGCCGATGTCGGATTTTCTGCGCAGCAAAGGGATCGCCCTGAGCGAGCCTTATCGGGCGGAGAATTTGCCTAACGACGTCGATGTGGTCGTGGTCGGCAACGCGATCAAGCGGGGGAATCCGGAGGTCGAGGCGGTGCTTAATCGCAAGCTTTACTACCTCTCGCTTCCGGAGGTGTTGAAGGAAAATTTCCTGCGCGGGCGGCACAATCTCGTCGTCACCGGGACGCATGGGAAAACGACCACGACCGCGCTGCTCACCTGGATTTTAACCGTCGCGGAAATGGCGCCGAGCTACGTCATCGGCGGGCTGCCGCGCAATCTTGGACAGGGCGCGCTTTTCAACGATTCGAAATTTTTCGTGATCGAGGGCGACGAATACGACACGGCTTTTTTCGATAAGCGCTCAAAGTTTATCCACTATCTGCCCGAGCTGCTGATCGTGAATAATATCGAGTTCGATCACGCGGATATCTTTCCTGACCTGGCGGCGGTGAAGCTGAGTTTCCGCCGGCTCCTCAACATCGTGCCGCAGAACGGGATGATCCTGCTCAACGGCGACGACGCCAATTGCGTGGAGGTCGCGCGCGATTGCCTCGCGCCCATCGTGCAGGTCGGTTTCTCGGAGAATTGCGCGGAGCGCATCCGGGATACGTCCTATGGGTCCCATGGGTCCTATTTCACGTTAGGCGAGACGACTTTCGAGCTGCCGCTGATCGGCGAATTCAACGTCCGCAACGCGGCCATGGCGGCGGTGGCGGCGCGTTTCTATGGAGTCGCCCCCGAAGTCATCCAGACTGCCCTAACGAGTTTCGAAGGCATCGCGCGCCGCCAGGAAGTGCGCGGCAAAGCCCGCGGGGTGACGGTGATCGACGACTTCGGGCATCACCCGACGGCGATTCGCGAAACGCTGAGTGCACTGCGCTATCGTTATCCCGGGCATCGGCTCTGGGCGATTTTCGAGCCGCGCTCGAACACGACGCGGCGGGCGATTTTTCAGCAGGAATTACCGGAAGCGCTGCAACTGGCGGATGGCGTTTTCATCGCCGAGATCGCGGCCCTCGAGCAAATCCCAGTGGAAGAGCGTTTGCATCCGGAGGCGGTCGTTAGGGCAATCG
The DNA here is from genome assembly GCA_963792775.1 of uncultured Verrucomicrobiae bacterium. Classification (GTDB taxonomy): domain Bacteria; phylum Verrucomicrobiota; class Verrucomicrobiia; order Chthoniobacterales; family UBA10450; genus Palsa-1392. The sequence goes on from CAWBXU010000007.1 coordinate 53,234, forward strand.
AGGCGGCGGGGCGGGTGGCGTTTTACGAGAAGGATGCGGCGGCCATCCTGGAAAAGATCGTGCCGCTGCTTCAGCCTGACGACGTCGTGACGATTTTCAGCAACGGCGGTTTCGATGGGATCCACGAGAAGCTGCTGGCGCGGTTGGGAGCAGGAAATTAACCGCAGAGGACGCAGAGGACGCAGAGGAAAAAAAGGAAATTCTTGTTCCTGACTTCCCTCCGCGTCCTCTGCGGTTAAACTATCCTCTACGAAGTATGATCGAGCACGATGCGCCAGCCTTCCGGCAGCCTGCGGAAGAGCAGGGTGAACTTGCCATGCGGATGATCTCCTTTGCGCTGCAGGCTCCAACTCCCAAGGACGATCGCGGCGTCGTCGCAAAGCGGCGTGATCGTTAGGCCGGTAAAAGCGAGCGTGCCCATTTTCGCGCGGCTGTCGTATTTTTTCGCATAACGATCGCGCACCGTTTGCCAGCCGTGGGTGACTTTGTCGCCCGAGACAAAGGCCGTCGTAGCGGAACGAGCGTAGCCTCCCATGAAGCCGTCGATATCGCCGCGATTCCAGGCTGCGACCTGGGCTGTAAGCACGGCGCGGATTGGATTCGACGGAGCCGCTGGCGCGAGGGGCGCGAAGAGAAGCTGCATGCCTAACGATAAGCCAAGGAGCCGGAGCGCAATTTTCATCGTCTAGAAGTTTCCGCAAACCGGGCGGCGCGTCGAGCCTGCACTCCCCGGGTAAACGGTTGACCGCGCGACGCCGAACCTTTACATAACCGCGTGCTTCGCCGCCTCTTCTTTAGCCAGGTGGCGTCGTTTTTGGTCGTGGCTTCGGCCGTGTCCCAGGCGCCGCCCGTCCCCGTCCGCACGCCGTTCGCTCCGCGCCGTGTTTCACCGCAACCCGGTCGCGCTCGCCGCCCTCCTCCAACGGCCCGGACATGGTCAAGCTGCAATTCCCCAACAGCGACGTGATCGATGTTCTCCATTTTTACGAGGGCCTGACCGGCTCGAAGCTCGTGATCGATAACAACGTCCAGGGCAAGGTGAACATTTTTCTCGCCCAGGAGGTGCCGCGCAAAGAGGCCATCACGATCATCGAGATGAACCTTTCCCTGAACGGCTTCTCGTTAGTCCCGACGGAGGGCGATGTCGTCGAGGTGGTCGGGGTGAACAAGAATCCGCGCGCCGCGGCGGTCCCGATCGTGTCCGATCCGGCCGATATTCCCGACGGCGCGAAGGTGGTCAGTTATCTCTTCCGCCTGAGCTATGCGGACCCGCAGGAATTGCAGGGCGTGCTCTCGCAATATCTCGCCGGCATCGGCGGGCAGGCGCCGATTCTGGCGTTGCCGAAATCCTCCAGCCTGCTCGTGACGCAAAGCTCCGACGTTCTGCGCAAGCTGGTCAAAATGGTGCAGGAACTCGATGTCGCGCCGGCCGCGGTGGAGAGCGAGTTCATCAAACTGGAGCGGGCCGACGCGAGCAAAGTCGTCGACATGTTGAAGGACATTTTCGAGAAGGGCGATACCGCGGGCGGCGCTGGGCAGACGATCGGTGGGATACGCCGAATCCGCGGTGTCCCGATTCCGCCCGGTTCGCAGGCGCAGGACAACTCGGATGAAGGAGGCAGCGCGGTCCTTTCCGAGGATTCGCTCATCGTGGGTAAAATCAAACTGGAAGCGGACGTGCGGACTAACCGCATCCATGTCGTGACTCGCCCGATCAATATGCCGTTCGTGAAAAAGTTGATCTCGGAATTCGACGCCAACGTGGAGTTTGGCAAACCGGTCACGCGGTCGCTGCAATACATCTCGGCGAACGACGTCCTGCCGGTGCTGGTGCAGGCCTTGACCGAACCGGGCGCAGAGAACCAGGGAGGCCAGGGCAACCTTTCGCCCAATCAACAGCGCAATAATCCGAACCGCCAGCCGACCCCGAGCAGTTCGCCCGGCGGCCTGAGCGGCACAGCGGGCGACAGCACGCTGCAAGTGAACGAGGAACTTTCGACCGAACCGGTCGATACGGCGCCACAGGCCGTGACGGTCGGCAATACCAAGCTCATCGCCGATGCCCGCGCCAACGCGATCATCGTCCTCGGCAATCGCGACGTCGTCGTAAAGGTGGAAAAGATTCTCGATGAGATGGACGTGAAGGCGCCGCAGGTCGCGCTCAGCACGGTGATCGGCGAGCTCTCGCTCAGCAATACGGAGGAATTTGGGGTCGATTATTTCCTGCAGTTCAAAAACAAGAACCTGGCCCCGGGTGCGACGTCGGTGGGTGCCGGCATCGTTTCGAGAAATACCTCGGCGACCATCCTGGATCCGGCGAGCCTGATCACCTTTGATCAGTTCGCTTCCGCGGCGACCGGCGGAGGAACGAACGTTTATCTCGCGGCCGGGAACACCCTTTCCGCCATCGTGCACGCCCTGGATTCGACCGGCCGATTCCGGACGATTTCGCGACCGACGGTTTTCACGAGCAACAACAAGAAGGCGATCATCGCTTCGGGGCAGGAAATTCCGGTGCCGACCAACACCATTTCGTCGTCCACCGGCGGTGGCATTATCAACACCGGGCTGGCGCAGCAGACTAACATCGAGTTCAAGAAGATCGCGCTCCAGCTTGAGGTCGTCCCCTTGATCAACTCGAACAAGGAAGTCTCGCTCGACATTCTGCAAAAGCTGGACAGTCTCACCGGCCAATCCACCCGGGTCGACGGCAATGACATCCCGACGATCGCGACGCGCTACATTCGCACGACCGTCTCCGCGCCTAACGAATCCACGATTGTGCTGGGTGGTCTCATCCAGGATTCGCAACGGCGGAACCGGAGCGGATTTCCGATCCTTGATCGCCTGCCACTGATTGGCGCCTTATTCAGCAGTACGACCAAGAACAAGGACCGCACCGAATTGATCGTGCTGATGCGGCCGGAGGTGAGCCTAACGAAGCTCGACTCCTATCGGTCGCGGGCCAAACTGGAAAACAAAACCCATTTCGGGCCGGAACTCGACCAGGACGATTGCCCGGATTGCCCGCCGGTGATTGATGGAAAACAGCTTCCGCCGCCCGATCTGCCGCCAGATAAATAAGGAGAATCTATGAACCGCACCTTGCTTCTGTTGTTCGCCTCCATCTGCCTGCTACCGATCGGGTCCCAGGCGGAATGGCCTTATTACACATCGGACCCCTTGGCCGCTCGCGACGAAGATGGCCTCTTGCATCAAAGCGCATTCGTCGAGCGGACCGACCTCGCGCCACGTTATACATCCCGGTTTGAGTATTACTTCATCTCGGGTAAGACCCTCGCGACCGACCCGGCCTTTGTCGGCGCCCTGCAGGATTCGCTCTTTCGTCATGGCTACTACTGCGGACCGATCGATGGAGTCTTCTCCGCAGGGGTCAGCGCGGCGGTTGCGCGGTTGCAGAAGAACTCGTCTCAAACGGTTACCGGGACGGTGACCGTCGGGGTTCGCAGAGTGCTGCACTTGCCGTAAAGTGGGGCATGAGTCCCGCGCTTCGTAATTCGCTCATCGACATCCTTATTGCGAGCGGCGCGCCCTCTCGTGAAGAAGCCGCCGCTCTCGCGAGCAACTTGAACGGCGGTGGCTCCTGGACGGCTGACGTGCTCAACTCCGGGAAGGTCGACGAACAGCGTTTTCTCAACGAGATCGGCAACTTCTTCGGCGTCCCTGTCGTCTCAATCGATGCCAAGCGGATCGAACGCTCGACCTTAGGCGCGCTTCCCAGCCGCTTTGTTTTTCAGCATCACATCCTGCCGATCGAGGTGAAGGAAAACGCCGTCGTCCTCGCGACCTACGATTTGTTTAACTCGACCGGTCGCGAGCTCGCCGCCCAGCTCCTGAGCAAACCGGCCGAGTGGGTCCTCGTCCCGCGCGGGCAACTCCTCCGCGCAATGAAGACGGTCTACGGGGTCGGCGCCGAAACCTTCGACGAAATTCTCAAGACCAATCGTTCCTTCGAATCGCTCCAGGATATTGAGACGAGCACCGACCTGAACGCCGACGACCCCGAAGCGTCGGTCGTGAAGTTCGTGAACCAGATCATCCGCGAAGCGATCCAGGAGCGCGCCACCGACATTCACGTCGAGCCGCTCGAGAACGATCTGCGCATTCGTTACCGGATCGACGGCATCCTGCACGAAGTCGCGGTTCCGCCGCAGTTGCGCCTTCTGCAGTCGGCCATCATCTCGCGCTTGAAAGTGATGGCGCACATGGACATCGCCGAGCGCCGTCTCCCGCAGGATGGCCGGATCAATTTGCAGGCCGCCGACCAGACGATCGACGTGCGCGTTTCCACCATCCCGACGGTCAACGGCGAATCGATCAGCCTCCGTCTCCTCAGTCGCGATCAGCAACATTCCTTCGGCTTCGACCGGCTCGACATGAGCCCGCGACAGACCCAGATCATGAAGTCGCTTCTCGCCCAGCCCAACGGAATCATTCTCGTGACCGGCCCGACCGGCTCGGGCAAATCGACTTCGCTCTATTGTTTCCTCAGCAGCATCAACTCCGTCCAGCGCCGCATCATCACGATCGAGGAACCGGTCGAGTATCGGCTCCCCGGCGTTTCGCAGATCGACGTGAAACCGGAGATTGATCTCACCTTCGCGAAAGGTCTGCGCCACATCCTGCGCCAGGACCCTAACGTCGTCATGGTTGGAGAAATTCGCGACGTTGAGACCGCGGACATCGCCATTCGCGCGGCCATGACCGGTCACCTCGTCTTCAGCACGTTGCACACGAACGACGCGGTCGGCGGAATCACCCGTCTCATCGACATGGACGTGGAGCCGTTCCTTCTCGCCTCGGTCGTGAAAGCGTTTCTCGCCCAGCGGCTCGTCCGCACCATCTGTCCCGACTGCAAGGAAGTGGTCGGCTATCCGGTCGAATACCTCCACGAAATCGGCGCGGTCATTCCGCCCGACTTCAAATTTTATCGAGGCGCGGGCTGCGAAAATTGCCGGCATACCGGCTATCAGGGCCGGCTCGCGATTTACGAGATCTGCCTGATCAGCGAACCGCTCAAGCGCCTCATCATGCAAAAGCGCGACGGCGGCGAGCTCAAGCAATGCGCCATTCGCGAAGGGATGCTGACCTTGCGCCAGGACGGCTGGCGCCGCGTCGCCGAAGGCAAAACGACCATCGAAGAAGTCGTTAGGGTGACGCAGACCGACGACGTCCTCGCCGAGACGAGCGGTATCGCCGAACCGGTCGTGGCGGGCTAGTCTCGCGGTTTGGGGAGCGAGTCCGCCGCTCTGCATGGCTCACGCTTCGATTGCTCGCAGCGGAGCTCATCGCTACATCGGGGTAAAGCGAAACGAGCGCACGATCAGCTCGACTTCCTGCCCATCGCTCGGCGCTTTTCCTTCGAAAAGCCAGAGGTTGATGTGCACCGGGAGCAGGCTCTGCGGGATGTGGACCTGCGGATTGCGCGGCTGATAAAGCCAGCTCGCCAGGAGCGGTCCGGCGCTCGACCCGCCGCGAGAGGATCGGAAAAGGACGCTCTCGGGCGTCCAGGAAAAACTGTGGGTCGATTGCCCCGCGCCGCGTAGCGCGATCGGATAACTGCGCTCCGCCGGACGCACGCCGGCGACCGCGGGGAAGACGGTGTAGTTGTCGATCGGATTCGTCGGGACGCCCCAATGCGCGAACTCGATGTCGATCTCGTTCGTGCCGTCCGGTCCCACGTCCGCCTCCGGATAATTGAAGAGTCCGAAGACAATATTGCGGTCGAGATTGTCGACCCGCCCGATGATCGAAAATTCGTAAAGCCCGAAGCCGAGCGCCTCCTGCGTGTAAACTTCCGAGCAATACCACTCGCCGCCGCGCTGGGTGAGTTTCAAATGCAGATAGCCGCGGGAATCGAGGAAGGCGTTGTTTTCGTCCCAATGATTCGGCCCGGGGCCGCCATGATCTTCCGAAGGCCGAACCTCCCATTGATAACCGGAAAACTGGAAGGTCCTCGCGCCTAACGAACCGACGGCCGCCAGGGCAAGGAAAAGAACTGCGATTGCCCGCTTCACTTTGTCTCCTCCACCTGATTCCGATCGTAGGGGACAATGTTGTCCCATTCTTCCGCGGAAGAGCGCGCCACGAAAGCGACGACCGGCTCGGTCTCGCTCATGTTGAAGACTTCATGCGGCACGTCTGGTTTGATGTAAATGAAATCGCCCGCTTGGTTCTCGACCACCTGCTTCAGTCCCGGCCCAAACTCGTGGCGCACCTTGCCTTCGAGAATGTAAAGGATCAGCTCGAAGCCGACGTGGATGTGCGCGTAGGCCACGCCGCCCGGTGGGATGGTGGCGATGTTGGCCGAGAGTTTGGTTGTGCCGACGTTCTTGGCCGACATGCCTTGCTTGTAGTGAATGCCATTCCAATCGCGCCGCGCCCCGCCGCCGCGGATGGTGAGGATGCCGCCGTGATCTTCAACCGCCTTCAGTTCGATGTTGTCTTTATCGGCCATGGTAAAGCCCTAACACGAGTGCAACGGCTGTCGAGTCGGATGCGGCGCATCGCGCGAATCGCTGATCTTCGCCACGGAAACATCAATCTCCGCGCAGTTCGCGGATCGCGGCGGCGTAGTCGACCGCCTTGAAGATGGAGGTGCCGGCCACGAGCACGTTGGCGCCATTCTCGAGGCAGAGCCGCGCTGTCTCCGCCTTGATCCCGCCGTCAACTTCGATGTCGTAATGCGCGCCTAACGACTCCCGCAGTTCCGCGGCACGCCGCACTTTTTCCATCATCTCGGGCCGGAAAGCCTGGCCGCCGAAACCGGGATGCACCGTCATGATGAGAACGAGATCGACGTTAGGCAAATGCGGTTCGAGGAGCGCGAACGGGGTCGCCGGGTTCAACGTTAGGCCAGCGCGGCAACCGCCCGCGCGGATTTGCCGCAGAGTTTTAGCGACCTCGTGCTTCGCCTCCGCTTCGACGTGGACGGTGATGGAGTTGGCCCCGGCTTCGAGAAAACGCGGCACGTAATGCTCGGCCCGCTCGATCATGAGATGGACGTCGAGCGGCAGACTCGTTAGGCTGCGGACCGTCTGCACGAAGGCCGGGCCGAAGGAAATGTTGTCGACGAAATGGCCGTCCATGATGTCGAGATGGAGCCAGTCGGCGCCCGCTGCGATGACGCGTGCGACGTCCTCCGCGAGGTGAGCGAAATCAGCTGCGAGAATCGAAGGAGCGACGAGCGTTTTCAAATGCGGAAGGCGGATTGCGGAGTGCGGAATGCGGAAGGCGAAGTCGAGTGCGAGCGATGGGACGACTGCCATTTCTCTATTCCACATTCCGCATTCCGCAATCCGCATTGGCAAATCCCTTGACGCGCCGAAGCGCTGTTCCAAGATACTACGTTTTTCGCCTGTCCGGACGCGCGGCATAACTTTCGCTTCTGAGGGTCGGCCGGCGTCTATGCAATTGTAAGGCTTTATTCATGTTAAACAGACTTTTCGGCTGGTTCTCCAGCGATATCGGGATCGATCTCGGAACCGCGAACACCCTCGTTTACGTCAAGGATCAGGGGATCGTCCTGCGCGAACCGTCCGTCGTGGCGGTGCAGGCCGGCACTACCAAAGTGCTCGCGGTGGGCGACGAAGCGAAGCGCATGCTCGGGCGCACCCCGGCCAATATCGTGGCGGTCCGGCCGCTGAAGGACGGCGTCATCGCCGACTTCGAAGTGACCGAGGCGATGCTCCGGCATTTCATCACCAAGGTGCACAACAGCCGGGTGCGGGCGCGCCCGCGGGTCGTCATCGCGGTGCCCTCCGGCATTACCGAAGTGGAAAAGCGCGCCGTGAGGGAATCGGCCACGCACGCCGGCGCGCGCGAAGTTTATCTGATCGAGGAACCGATGGCGGCGGCGATCGGCGTCGGCCTGCCGGTGCAGGATCCGGCTGGCAACATGATCATCGACATCGGCGGCGGCACGACGGAGGTCGCGCTGATTTCGCTTTCCGGAATCGTCTTCAGCCGCAGCGTGCGCGTGGCGGGCGACGAACTCGACGAAGCGATCGTGCAATACATGAAGCGCGCCTACAATCTGATGATCGGCGAGCGCACCGCGGAGGAGATCAAGATCAAGATCGGCTCCGCTTATCCGAGCGAAAAGGAGACGAGCGTGGAGGTGAAAGGGCGCGATCTCGTCGCCGGTCTGCCCAAGACCCTCACGATCACTTCGCAGGAAGTGCGCGAAGCGTTGCTCGAGCCGATCTCGACGATCGTCGATTCCGTGCGCATCACGCTGGAGCGTTGCCCGCCGGAACTTGTCGGCCGATCTGGTCGATCGCGGGCTGGTGCTGGCGGGCGGCGGCGCGTTGCTGCGCGGGTTCGACCGGCTGCTGAGCGAAGAAACCGGCCTGCCCGTGCACGTGGCGGAGGATCCGCTCAGCGCCGTGGCGGAAGGGACCGGCAAATGCCTGAACGAAATCAAGTTTCTCCGCCAGGTCGCGACGGCCGATCGCCAATGGCGGCAATAAGAATTGCGGATCGCGAATTGCGGATCGCGGAATGAAAACCGCTTTTTCCGATCCGCCTTCCGCACTCCGCGTTCCGCATTTCCCATGAGTCGCACCGGCATCGTCGCGCTCGTTGTTTTCGCGGCCGCCCTCCTCGCGCTTCTCAGCATCGGGCCGCAGGCGACGCGGAAAATCCAGGCGACTTTTTTTCAGGCGATCTCGCCGTTTCTGAAAACGGGCTCGGGTCTGGAGCGACAGATCACTTCGGTCCGGACGGGATTGAAATCGCTCGAGGAACTGGAGCGCGACAATGCGGCACTTGCGGGTGGAGAACCGTTCGCTCAAGGCGACGAACGAAGCGCTGCGCGACGTTGAGCACGAGGTCAACCGGCTGCGTCACGCGCTGGCCTATCGGGAACGTTCGCTCTTTCGCCTCGTGCCGGCGGAGATCGTCTCGCGCGATTCCTCGACCTGGTGGCGCACGGTCACGATCAATCGCGGCGAACAGGATGGGCTCGCGCCCGAGATGCCGGTCCTGACCGACGAAGGCCTGGTCGGTCGCACCACCACGGTGAGCGAAAATATTTCCGTCGTCCTGCTCGTCTCGGACGAAAACTGCCGCGTCGCCGCGAGCGTGGAAGGGACGCGCGAGCAGGGGATCGTGACGGGCGAACGCGTTGCCGGGAGTCTCGCGCCAATGCTCGACCTCAATTATCTCTCGAAGCAGGCCGAGCTGAAGCCGGGTCAAAAAGTCTACACCTCAGGTGTCGGCGGAGTTTTTCCCTCGGGCCTCTTCGTCGGGACGGTGCGAAGCTTTCAAGTCCGCGCGCTCGACAGCCAGGCCAAGGTCGCGCCCGCGGTGGATTTGGCGAGGCTCGAAGATGTGTTCGTGGTGATCGGAAGAAAATGAAGGGAAAGAGCAATCACGAAATCGAATTCTCGAAATTCAAATGACCGGACCGGCATTCGTTAGGCAGCCGATTTCGACATTCGGGCCCTCGCTCATTCCTTCGTTTCGATATTCGTATTCGCATTTCCCCGATGATTCTTTTCCTCTTTCTCGTCCTCCTCGTTTTCGTGGCGCAGATCGTCGAGATCTTCCTCCCGCCGCTCGAGTGGATGTACAACGCGCACATTTACATCGTGCCCGTGATCGTCTTCTACGGCGCGATCACTTTGCCGTTTCCGCTCATGCTCGCGCTCGCTTTTGTCGCCGGGTTTCTCTGGGACGCGATGACCGTGCAGGTCCTGGCCACCCGGGTTGAAATCTCCTTCGGATGGTCGATAATCCTCTACGCGGTGCTCGCCGCCATCATGCACGGACTCAAGCCCTTGTTTAATCGCGGGCGCTGGGAAGTGCATTGTGTTCTCAGCGGCGTCTGCACGTCCCTTATTCTCCTCTCCCAATATCTGATGATTTCGTTTCGGCGCGGCTCGCTCATTTTTAACCGCGAAGTCTGGTGGCAAATCGGCGGTCCCGGCTTGCTCGCGATGTTGATGGCGCCGCTCGTCTTCTGGTCGCTCCATTGGTTTGCCGGCCTAACGAACAACTCTTACACCGCGCGAGCGGATGGCTTTGATGATTACGCGTCGCGTTAGGCCGACTCTGCGCATTCAGTTCCTCGGGCTCTGCATGCTCCTCGGGCTCGGCGGCCTCCTCCTGCGGCTCTGGTGGGTGCAAGTGGCGCGCGGCGCGGAATGGACCGCGCGGGTCCAGAGCAGCTCGGAGGCGACGGTGCGCATCCCTTCGATCCGGGGCGAGATTCGCGATCGCAACGGCGTCGCGCTGGTCCAAAACCGCGCCAGTTACGAAGTCGATTTTTACCTTCCGGAAATGGTGAAGGGTTATCGCCAGCGTTACGGCCAACCGCCCCTCACTCAATATCGCGCCACGATCAGCGGCATGCCCAAGGACATGAAGGAGCCGGACATCGTCAAGATCGTGAACGACGGCATCGTGCCGCGGCTCGAGGATCTCGACCTGGCGCGCGATTACAACGCCAACCAGCTGCAGAAGCATTACCGCAACGACACCGAGGTGCCGTATTCCTACAGCAAGGATATCGACTTCGCGACGATGGCGAAATTTTCCGAGCACGATGTCGGCCTGCCCGGCGTGGATATCGCGATCAAGCCGGTCCGTTCCTACGTTTACGGCGCGCTCGCCTCGCACTTGTTAGGCTACGTCGGCGCACCGGACGACATCAACCGGGACGAAGCGCGCAAGTACACCTTTTATCAGGGCGACGTGGAGGGAAAATCGAACGTCGAGAAAACGATGGACGAATATCTGCGCGGCCAGCCCGGCATCCGGGTGATGCGACGCAACGCCAAGGGCGCGATCGACGGCGTCCTCCGCGAAGAAGCACCGAAGCAGGGCGCCGATGTTTACCTCACGATCGACGCGCGCATCCAGGCGATCACCGATGACGCGCTCCGCGCGGTTGCTCGCGGCGCCGCTGTCGTCGTTGATCCGAACAATGGCAACGTGCTCGCGATGGCATCGGTGCCGTCGTTTGATCCGAACACTTTCATCCCGAGCATCAAGGCGAAAGATTGGAAACAACTGCGTAACGACCCAGCGCATCCACTGGTCAATCGCGCCCTCAGCGGCTTCCCACCCGGCTCCACTTTTAAGATCGTCACCGCCTTCGCCGGTCTGCGAAAACACATGAGCGCCGCGAAGTTTAACTGCAGCGGCGGCGTCACCTACGGCGATCATTATTTCCATTGCTGGATCGGGTTTAAGGGCGGCGGGCACGGCACGATCGGTCTGGCCGACGCGCTCAAGGTTTCCTGCGACGCCTATTTTTACCAGTATGGGAACGCGGCGGGCATCGATTCGATCGACGCCACCGGTGCGCTCCTTGGGCTCGGGCAGGAATCGGGCATTCGCCTCACGGGCGAACAAGCGGGCGTGCTCCCCGGCCCGGATTGGATGGCGATTCACAGCCCGCACGAGAAATGGTCCTCGGCCTACACCGCGAACGTCTCCATCGGGCAGGGATACGTTCTTGCCTCGCCGCTGCAGATGGCGATGGCTTATGCGACGGTCGCCAACGGTGGCGTCTCTTACTATCCGCGCATCGTCGAGAAGGTCCTCAATCAGGATGGGACGCCCGCGCTCGATGAAGAAGGGAAAGTCGCGTTTCCGGAGACGCCGAAGGTGCATGCTGATCTGCGCGATGATTTTACGCCGGAGCAAATCGAACTCGTTAGGCATGGACTTTGGGAAGTGGTGAATGAAGACGGCGGCACCGGCCGGGTCGCGCGGATGAAGGACGTGGAGGTGGCGGGCAAGACTGGCACCGCGGAGGTGATGTCGAATGGAAAAAGCGAAAACGTCGCCTGGTTTTGCTGCTTTGCGCCCTTCGATCATCCGAAATACGTCATCGCCGTGATGGTGCAGGGCGCTTCGGGGCACGGCGGTACCGTCGCCGGTCCCATCGCCGATCGCATCCTCGAGCGCACGCTCGCGATGGACGCCGGAAAATTTGAACCGCAGCTCGCCTGGGTCGCGCCCGCGCACAAGGATGATCCTTTCAAACTGGTCGCCGCCGTTTCCTACAAAGATGAGCTTCTCGAAACGGGGGATAACGACGACGAAGGCGTGAATGGGAAACCGGTGGCGCCGAATACTCAGATGGCGCAGCCCAGCGATTCGCCCGACGTCGAACCCGAGGCAGATGCGCGCGGGAAAGTTAAAAACATAAGCCGCCCGAAACGCGCCCTCCGCGCCCAGCTCGTGGCGCCGGCCCCGACGCCGCGTCCCCGCAATTTTTTCGAACGCATGTTTGGCAGTCGCGCGCGGACGCCTGCGCCTACTCCTCCGCCGGCGCGCCGCGCCCTACCCGCCCATTGATTTTTTAGCAAAAAAAGAAGCCCCACTCGGATCCACCGCGATGACTTCAAAAATTTTTCAGCCCTATGATAGAACAAGTGAAAAGAATTCTCGGCCTGTCGCGTCGCAAGACCGGCAACAAATTGATCATCTCCGTCGAGAAACTGGAACGGCGCGTCGCGCTGCTCGAGGACGGACAACTCGAAGAATATAGCGTCGAGCGCGACAGCAGCCGCAACATTGCGGGAAGTGTTTACAAGGGCCGGGTCAAGAATATCGAGCCTGGCCTCAAGGCGATGTTTGTCGACATCGGCCTCGAGAAAAATGCCTTCCTCCATTTCTGGGATGCGATTCCCGCGGCGCTCGACAGCGGCGTGGAAGAGATCGAGCGGGGGGACAGGAAGCACCCGAAAAAGCGCCTGACGGCAAAGGATATTCCGAATGTTTATCCCGTCGGCTCGGAAGTGCTCGTGCAGGTTACGAAAGGCCCGATCGGAACAAAGGGTCCGCGCGTTTCCACCAATTTGAGTTTTGCCGGACGCTATCTCGTGCTCATGCCGTATAGCGATCGCAGCGGCGTCTCGCGAAAAATCGAATCGCAAAAAGAGCGTGTGCGGCTGCGGAAAATTTTGCGCGAGCTGGAAATTCCCGAAGGCATCGGAGTCATCATCCGGACGGTCGGCGAAGGGCAGCGGGCCCGCTATTTCGTGCGCGACCTGCGTTTTCTCCTCGAGCAATGGTCGCGGATCGAGCAACAGATCAAAGACCAGCCCGCGCCCGCGCGCGTCTTCGAGGAGCCTGACTTGGTCGAGCGGACCGTGCGCGATTTTCTGACCGACGAAATCGACGAGGTCGTCTGCGACGATCCGGCCGCGGTCGATCGCATGGCCTCGTTGGTCGGCCAGATTTCGCGCCGCGCGAAGAGCCGGGTGAAACATTACGACGGCACCGCGCCGATTTTCGAAACCTTCGGGGTGCAGAAACAGATCGAGGACGCGTTCCATCGCCAGGTCTGGCTGAAATGCGGCGGCTACATCGTGATCGACGAGACCGAAGCGCTCGTCGCGGTGGACGTGAACACCGGCCGAAACAAAGGCGGCCGCGACGTCGAGAAAACAATCCTGCAAACCAACCTCGAAGCGGCCGACGAAATCGCGCGCCAACTGCGTTTGCGCAATATCGGTGGACTCATCATCGGGGATTTCATCGACATGAAGAGCCGCAAGGATCAGCAGATGGTTTACAGCCGGATGCGCGAACGCCTGAAACGCGACAAGGCCAAAACCCACGTCCTGCCGCTCTCGTCGTTAGGCCTGATGGAAATGACGCGGCAGCGCGCGCAGGAAAGTCTGAGCGATTCGATCTACGAAAATTGCCCGTATTGCGAAGGCCGCGGCATGGTCAAAACCGCGATGAGCACAAGCGTGGAAGTGCACCGCGCGCTCAACAGCGTGATGCGCAAATATCAGGACACGATCCACGAGTTCCGCGTCATCCTGAATCCCGACGTGCTGAAACGTCTGAAGGAAGAAGACGAAGAGCTGCTCATCGAACTGGAGCGTCGTTATGCGGGGCGGCTCATGTTCCGGGCCGACCCGGGTTTTCATCACGAAAAATTCGTTCTCACCGATGCCAACACCGGTGCGGAATTGAAAATGTAAAAGAGCGGGTCTCGTGGAGCTGGACGGCGGCAGCCAAATCGAAAGCTGGCGCGCGCAATTCGAGCGCGACGGCTTCCTCGTCTTACCTGGCTACTTCAGCGCGGCGGAGATCGATCGGCTCCTCGCCGCGACGGAGGAGGCGCTCGCCACCCGCGGGATGGAAATCGTGGTGGACAACATTCTCACCGGCGAGCGCAGTTTTCACGCGATGGCGGGGAACCCCGGGTCGCGCCTTTTCAAGTTCAACGATCTTTATCTTCTCCTCGATGAAGTGCGTGCGCTCGCGCTCGAGTCGCGCCTCTCCGCCCTGCTCCGCGCCCTCCTCCAAGGCGAGCGGCCGGTGCTCTGTAACAGCCTTACTTTTGTGAAGGGCAGCCGGCAACCGATGCACATCGATTCGCTCTTCATGACGCCCGGAACTCCGCGGCATCTGGCCGCGAGCTGGACCGCGCTCGAGGATGTCGATCCGCAAGCCGGGCCGCTCGTTTATTTTCCGGGCAGCCACGAGATCCCGCTCTACAAGTTCAGCGACGGCTCGCATCACGCGCAGGTGGAGGAATTGCCGCAGTGGGCCGCTTACATCGAAGGCGAACTGACCCGGCGCGGGATCGCAAAGGAAACGTTTCTCGCCCGCAAAGGAGACCTTTTCATCTGGCACTCCGATCTCGTGCACGGCGGCAGCGTCGTGGAAGATGCGAGCAAAACGCGCCGCTCGCTTGTTTGCCATTATTTCACTGAGAGCGATATGCGCGCGGCGCCGGCGACGAACCTGCAGCCATTGAATGGCGGGTTTTGGCTCGATCGCTTTGCGCCAGAGGTGCGCACGCCGCCGGAACGCTTCGACGCGAAGTATCCTTTCCCTGAGGAGTCCTATCTGCGCCGCCATCCGGATGTGCGCGCAGCGGTGGCGAAGGGCTATCTGACCTCGGGCTTCGCGCATTATCGCGACTACGGTTTCGGGGAAGGGCGCTCGATTTAGCGCTTTTCGTTAGGCGGGCGTTTCGTGCACGACCTGGTAGGAATGGAAACCGGCGGGCCCTGCGATGGCGCCGGCGCGGGATGCAATCGCCTAACGAGAAGCAAAGTGACGAGCGAATTGACCCAAACGAGAAGGAGCGCTGCACCAATGAAAGCGTGCAGGAGGAGCACCGGTCCCGGGCTCATTGGGTGAGGAACGAGCTGATCTCGGAGAGCGGCTTGCGTTGAATATCGGGCACGTTCGCGTCCTCCGCCGGATAGCCAACGACAAGAAGCAGGAACGGTTTCTCGTGCGCGGGACGAAGGAGAAGCTTGTTCAGAAATCCCATCGGGCTTGGCGTGTGCGTGAGCGATGCCAGCCCCGCGACATGCAGAGCCGCGACAAGGAAGCCGGTCGCGATCCCGACCGATTCGGTCGCGTAATAGTGCTTCATTTTGCGGCCATCGGGCAGAAGGCGGTAGGGTCGGGCAAAGATCGCGATGAGCCACGGCGCCGTCTCCAGAAACGGCTTCTCCGCATTCGTCCCGAGCGCGGCGAGCGCTTCCAGCCATTCGTTAGGCGCGCGGTGCTCGTAGAATTCCCGCTCTTCCGCTTCGGCGGCGACGCGGATCTTGTGCTTCAGCTTCGGTTCGCTCACGGCGACGAAATGCCAGGGCTGCAGGTTGGCGCCATTCGGCGCGCTCCCCGCGGTGCGCAGGCAACTCTCGATCACTTCCCGCGGGACCGGGCGATCGAGAAAATCGCGCACCGTTCTCCGCCGCGCCATTTCCACTTGGAAGCGGGCGGAGCGCGCGATCATTTCGGCGTCGGTCAGATCTTCGCGCGGTGGGAGGGGGATAAACTTCGGCGATGTCACGGCGCGCAGCTTACAACGCGGCTTCCAGAATTGCGATTCAGCCGTGGCGCGAGCTTCCAGCTTGCGTGATTGTAGAAACGCGCAAGCTGGAAGCTCGCGTCACAGTGCCCGAATGTCTTTCGTTCCGATTCTCGATCAGCTGCCGCTCGGCCAGTCACCCTTGCTGCGCCGCTTCGAAAGTCTGCTCGCGCCTAACGACGCTGGGCAGCTCGAGAAGATGGCGCAGGAGGCGCGCGCCCTGACCCGGCAGAATTTTGGCCGCACGATGCGGATGTTCGCGCCGCTCTATCTCAGTAACGAATGCATCAACAATTGCCGCTACTGCGGTTTTTCTCGCGACAATCCGATCCTCCGCGTCACGCTCAGCGTCGAGCAGGTTCTGGCCGAAGCGCGGCATCTCGTGGGGCAAGGCTTCCGCCAGGTCCTGCTCGTTGCGGGCGAGCATCCGAAATTCGTCAGCGGCAGTTATCTGGCCGATTGCATTCACGCCCTCCGGCCGCTTTTTTCGTCGATCGCGCTCGAGCTCGGTCCAATGGAGACTGCGGACTATCAGCCGCTCGTCGAAGCGGGGGCGGAGGGCCTGGTGGTTTACCAGGAAACCTACAACCGAGAAATCTACTCGGAGATGCACACCTCGGGTCCGAAGCGCGATTTTAACTGGCGGCTCGACTGCCCGGAGCGCGCTTACGCGGCCGGCTTTCGGCGAATCGGGATCGGTGCCCTTTTGGGCCTTTCGCCCTGGCGCAGGGAGGCGATCGCGCTCGCGGCTCATCTGGAATATTTGCAGAAGAGCTGCTGGCAATCCGATCTCACGGTCAGCCTGCCGCGGCTGCGGCCGGCGGCGGGCGAGTTCGTTCCGCCTTACTCGTTAGGCGAGCGCGAACTGGCGCAGCTCATCTGTGCCTTTCGGATTTGTTTTCCGCGGGTCGGCATTGTCCTGAGCACGCGGGAACCGGCCGGGCTGCGGGACACGCTAGCCTCGTTAGGCGTAACCAGCATGAGCTCGGGCAGTCACACCGAACCGGGCGGCTACACCGGGCAGGGGAAGCGCCAGGTGCACCAGACGGTGCGCGGACGCATCCTTCCGCCCGACGCGACGAGCGACGAAATCGCCACGGGCCAGTTTCAGATCAGCGACGAGCGCTCCCCGGCGGAAGTCGCAGCGGGTTTACGTCGGCGCGGGTTTGAGCCGGTCTGGAAGGATTGGGATCAGGCGCTGGCCGCGCCATGAATATTTTCCTGAACGGCCAGTCGGTCGAGTGCAGCGATGTGCAGACGATCGAGGAATTAATCGAACGTCACGAGCTCGCACCGGAGACGACACTCGTCGAACACAACGGGCTGGCGCTCCGCCGGCGCGATTGGCCTAACGAGAAGCTGCGGGAAAACGATCGGATCGAAGTCCTGCGCGTCGCCGCCGGCGGCTGAGTGGCGTTCGGACGTCCTCGCTCGGGATGACAGCTCCTCCCTCGCGCAATTAGTCGGCCTTCTCTTCCGCTTCCTCGCCTTCCTTGACGATGTCGCCTTCGGTGAAAAGGATGCCGCGCAGGATCTCGCGCCACTGCGGCTTGCGGCGGAGGAGGAATTCCAGGTCCATCCCGAAATGTTTGAACTCCTCCTTCTGCGCATTTTTCATGATCGCCTTCGCCTCTTTGTCCGGCTCGACCGCCATGCGCTGCTCGTACCAGTCAATCGCCTGCGCTTCCTCGATGAGCGAGAGAATCATGCGTGCGAAGGTCCGCGTCTCCTTCGGCAGTTCGTTAGGCGGCTCGTGATATTGATCGAATCCCATGCGAGAGAATCGCACGAAGACGCGGGGCGCGCACGAAGACGAGGGCCGAGCTATTGATTGGTCACGTTGTAAACTTCGACCAACCCGACCCCGGTGAAGCCGTTCACATCGGAAAGAATGGCGGTGTAATTGCCGGGCGAAAGGCTCAGCAGAAGAGCGGATTCGAGGGCGTTGGTCGGGGCCAGCCCCAGTGCCTGGACGCTGCTCGCTCCGGGGTCGTCCTGCCAGTTATCGTTCTGCGCGATCGTCACCCCGAAGCCATCGACAATCGTTAGGGTGGGGTCCGGCAGTGGGTTCGCAATCGTGGAGGCGAGCGACGGACCGAGCCCACGGATCACGATTGCCTTCGTCTCTGTCCCACCGACGATGAGGCCGGCAATCATTCGCCCGTCTTCAGTATCAACCGAGGCGCGGGTGGAAATGTTGAGCAGCTGGGGAGGATTGACCGAATCCAGATCATAAACCTCGACCAGCGCGATGTTGTTCGTCGTGCCGTCAACGCCGGTCACGACGGCGGTGTAATTTCCCGGCCCCAGGGCGGTGAGAATGGCCGACTCTCGCGGATCGGTCGGGGCGAGTCCGCTGTCGGCGATCTCCTGTTCGTTGGCGTTCGTCATCCAGTCGTTATTGCTCGCGATCACCTGGCCGGAAACGTCGAGAAGCGTCAGGCTGGGATCGAGCAAGGGAAAAGCGACCCCGCGCGCGCCTAACGAGGGCCCGAGCGCGCGGACGACGATGTTCTTGGACCCGCCGCCATTGCCAAGAATGAAACCGCCGATGAGGACATTTTCTCCGGTCTGCGCGCGCGCCCGCGTTGAGATATTGACGAGCGCTTCGCCGGTCGCGCCCGGCGTGGCGGAAGGGTTCGGCGTCGGCGTGATGCTCGGCTGCGGGGTGGCGGATGGTGTCGGCGTCGAGCTTGGTTTCGGGGTCGCGCTCGGGGTCGGAGTGGCCGAGGGGGTTGGAGTGGCGCTCGGGGTTACGGTCGGGGTCGGAGTTACAGTCGGGGTAACCGTTGGCGTCGGAGTGGGACTCCCGGAGATGGCGGCGAGATTAAAGAGGGGCGATCCGGTCAGGTCGGAGGTTCCCGTGCCGTAACCACCGATCAAGACCCCGGTCGAGCCGTGCGGCACGTTGGCGATGTCGGTCGCGGTCGTGTTCGGGATCGCGTTGTCGTCGGGAAATATCCAGGCCGAACTGGAAGGAGAAGTGAAAACGCCGATCTGAGTGGCAGTCGAACCGCTGGGAGAGTTGTAGACAAAATAGTAAATGCGTTTCCCGGAGATGCCGAGGGTGTTCGCCGAGTTGGTGCTGTTCTTAAACCAGTGCGCGGGAGAGCCGACGCCATCGCCGATCGCGCCGTGGGCAAACTCGATGAAGTGCGATTCGAGATACGCGAGGTTCGATTTGTTCGCGGTGATCTGCGCGTCGGTGATGGTGAAATTTCCCACCCGCACGAGGTCGCCGATCGGCAGATCAGTGCCGGTGGAATTGCCGACGCCGTTGCTTTCGATCGCTCCCCAACTGACCTGCGACGCGTGAGCGGCCGTGGCAAGCGACAGGATCGCCAGGCCAGTGAGGACGCGCGCGATCATGGCAGAGTTTGCTCCGAAAAAGACGCCGGCTCAACCCGCAAGGCTGGGCGCGAAAAAGTTAACCACGAATCGCACGAGCGCGTCGCCTAACGACCACTAAAGCGATCCCGCCAAGGAGAACGAGCGTGTAAGTGGAAGGCTCGGGAATGAGCGCCAACTCGAAATCCCGCCCATTAAAAGGGCTTTGGCCGAACGAGCCGATGACAATGTTGGCACCCGCGACCAGTGAGGTTCCGTTGGCATTGGTCAGATTGCTCAGATCGACCGAGGTCGCGTTCGGGATATCGCTTTCGTGCGGAAAGATCCAATTGTTAAGCGCGCTCTGCGAGAAAATCCCCTGTTGGGTGGCGGTCGTCGCGATCGGGCTGTTAAACGCCCAGATGTAAATTCGTTGGCCTGCTACACCGGCCGTGTCGAGATTGGCGATGGTGTTCTGGTAAAAGAGGCCGGGCGTATTACCCACCCCGGAGCCGATCGTGCTGCTCCCATATTGGGAGAAATGAGAAAGCAGAAAGGAGATATTTCCGGAATTCGCCTGGATCGTGCTGTCGCTGATGTTGAAGCTTCCGATCAAGAGCAGGTTGCCAGGGAGAAGGTTCACCCCGAAGGCGTCGGAGAGGGAGTTTACCCCGGCCCCGTTGTTATCGTCCGCGTTACTCCACGCGACCGAGCCGGCAAATGAAGTCCCAAGGCCCAGGAAAACGAAGGCGAGGCTACCTAGAAAAGCGAGCTTCGGTGTTTTCATGAATGGTCAGGGCGCGATGACGAAAGGCTGCGGCGCGACCCAGACAAACGACTGATTGAGAAAGCGCCTAACGAGAATGGATTGTCCGGCGGGCAAAGGTCGGCTGCCCTCGTCGAACGAGAGCGAATTGGTAGAGCGCCAGCCGTCTCCGCCGAAACTGCCGATCTTATAATAATAAACCGCGTACTGGCTGCCGTCGTAGATGAGCACCTGGTCGGCAGTCGAAGAGCCACCGCCTTGCAGGGAATTTTCCGGATGCGCCGCATCGTAGAGGCCGCTGTTGGCCAGGGTCGTGCCGGAAGCGTAGACATCGCTGAAAAAATTCAATCCGGGCAGCGCGAGACGCCGGGTCGGGCCCAGCTTGACCGCGCCGGGCAAACTCAAAACCACCGCGGCCGACAATTTCCGGCGAATGATCATGCCATCAGTCACGCGCAGGACCGTATTCGACTTGTCGTCGAATAAACTGTCGGTCGAGCGCCAACCGGGCCCGCCGGTCCCGCTATTCTTATAATAGTAGGTGAGATATTGCTGAGCGCTTCGATCATAGACCAGAACTTCGTCCGCACCGCTCGGTCCGCTGCCCGCGCCCAGAATCACTTGATTGCTCGTGTTCGGATTCGGTCCGAAGACGCTCTCCAGCGTCCAATGCTTGCGAATCTTGAAAGACTCACCCCCGCTTAACTGGCTGCTGAGATCGTCCGCCGTCGTGATCGAGCTGGGGGATCCGTTCGTCGCGGTGATGTCACTCAGCACGCCGGCCGCCGTGCCGGAAGTAATTTCCACGAAGTAACTGCCGTTCGTGCCGTTGAATTGATCTGGCGTGAACGTTCCATTGGCGGGCGTCAGCATGTGGGTGGCGCCGTTGTAGCTGCCGATCGTACCTTGAAAATTAACCGGCTGAGTGACCGAGAGACCGACAAAGGTCAGCGCGCTGTCACTCGTTCCGCCCGTGCCTTGGATCGTCGTGTTCACGTAGGCGACCGGGTCGGTCACGACGCTATCCGCCGAGCTGGTTGCGGCCAGGGCAAAAAGCGTGCCTAACGAAAAAGCAAACCGGATCGACTTTTTACGGGCAACCCACGGGAAAGGCATGGCGCGGAGGATAGATGAACACCGGGAAAAAACAAGACTAATTGACGGGCCCTTTGCCAGGGCGGAAAAGCAGTTCGCTTTATCGGCGCGAAAGAGCGTTTATTCCCACTCGATCGTGCTCGGCGGCTTGGTCGAAATGTCGTAGCAGACGCGGTTGACGCCCTTTACTTCGTTCACGATCCGGCTCGAGATGCGGGCGAGAATTTCGTAGGGCATCCGCACCCAATCGGCCGTCATCCCGTCGAGACTTTCGACGATGCGGAGCGCGATCGTGTTCTCGTAGGTGCGCTGATCGCCCATCACTCCGACGGAACGCACCGGGAGGAGGACGGCGAAGGATTGCCAGACGCGGTAATACCAATCCGACGCCTTCATTTCGCTCACCACGATGGTGTCGGCCTCGCGCAAAATCCGCAGCCGTTCCGGCGTGACCTCGCCCAGAATGCGGACAGCCAGGCCCGGCCCCGGGAAAGGCTGGCGATGCACGATCTCGTTAGGCAAATCGAGCTGCTGACCGACCTGCCGCACTTCGTCCTTGAAAAGCTGCCGGAGCGGTTCGACCAGCTCGAAGTTCATCTTCTCTGGCAACCCGCCCACGTTGTGATGGCTCTTGATCAGCGAGGCGGGATTGCCGCCGATGGCGACGCTTTCGATCACGTCGGGATAGAGCGTGCCTTGAGCGAGGAAACCGTACTTCGATTCTCCGCCGGCCGCCAACTCGGCGACCGCATCGTCGAAAACTCCGATGAATTCGCGACCGATGATCTTGCGTTTCGTCTCCGGATCGGTCACGCCGGCGAGCGCGGTGAGGAAACGCTCCGAGGCGTCGACGTATTTGAGTTTGATGTGAAAATTTTCGCCGAAAACACGTTGCACGATCTCGGCTTCGTTCTCGCGCAGGAGTCCGTTGTTCACGAAAATGCAGGTGAGCTGGTCGCCGATCGCCTTGTGCAAAAGCGCGGCCGCGACCGACGAATCGACCCCGCCGCTCAAGCCGAGCACAACATTTTCCGGGCCCACCTGGCTGCGGATGCGCGCGCAGGCGTCGTCGATGAACGAGCCCATCGTCCAATCCATCGCGCAATGGCAGAGGCGAAAAAGGAAGTTCTCGATGATCTCTTTGCCCCGCGGTGTGTGTGACACTTCCGGGTGAAATTGCAGCGCGTAAAGTTTCCGCGTGCTGTCGGCGATCGCGGCGAAGGCTGAATTCTCGGTGTGCGCGATGGCGCGAAAGCCTTCCGGTAAGGCGATCAATTTGTCACCGTGACTGTTCCAGATATCGATCTGGCTGCCGAGGCCTTCGAAGAGCGGCGTCTCCTCGTCGAGCTGCAGGAGACCGGCGCCATATTCGCGCCGGGCGCTGTATTCCACTTCGCCGCCGAGATGGCGCGCCATCAACTGCATCCCATAGCAGATCCCGAGGACGGGGATGCCTAACGAAAAGATTTGCAGGTCGATTTGCGGCGCGCCCTTGTCGTAAACGCTCGCCGGGCCGCCCGAAAGAATGATGCCCTTGGGCGCGAGCCGCTCGATTTCCGGCGCCGTGATATCGTGGCGAATGATCTCGGAATAAACCTGACACTCGCGGACGCGGCGGGCGATGACCTGCGTGTACTGCGAGCCGAAATCGAGTATGAGGATGCGGGAAACGGGCGCCGGCTTCACTGGTGGGCCGCGTTCGAATCCACCGGCCGGGGATCGCCGAGAGAATCTTCTCCGCGATTGATCGGCCCGAGTTGTCCCTGGCCGGAAAGGCCGCGCTGAAAATGTTCGCGCACATCCTCGGCCGGTGGCGTATCCGAGGCGCATCCGCTCGCGACCAGACCGGCGGCGGAAGCGACGGCGGCGAAGAGCGGTTTCACCCACACAGATTAGGAGCGGGGCGGCGCAATGCAAGAGCCGCAATTCGCCATTGCCGAAAGCCGCCGCCCGAAGGATGGAAGCGCTGCCGCGCATCTTTTTTTTGCGAATGATCGACTCGGAACTTCTCCTCCACGCCTACCGGCTCGGGGTCTTCCCGATGGCTTTGCCTAACGACGAGATCGGCTGGTTCTCTCCCGATCCACGGACGATTCTGCCGCTCGATCATTTCCACATCCCGCACGGTCTGCGGCGGGAGCGGGCCCGGCAGCAATTGGAAATCCGGATCAACACTTGCTTTGCCGAAGTGATGCGGGCCTGCGCCGCGCGTCCCGATACCTGGATCAACGACGAGATTGTAGCCAGTTACGTGCACCTGCACGAACTCGGTTTCGCCCATTCGCTCGAGACCTGGTCGGCTAACGAACTCGTCGGCGGACTCTACGGCGTGGCGATCGGCGGCGCTTTCTTTGGCGAGTCGATGTTCCATCACACGACCGGTGCGTCGAAGGTGGCGCTTTGGGAGTTGGTCGAGCGGTTGCGCGCGCGCGAGTTCACGCTGCTCGATACGCAATGGCTCACGCCGCATCTCGCGCAATTTGGGGCGCGCGAGATCCCGCGCCCGCTTTATCTCCATCTCCTGCAGGGGGCGATCGAATTGCCGCGCACTTTTGCCTAACGCCTAACGAACGTCTGTAGACGCTTCGCTCTGCGAAGCGCGGGGGAAATCTTCGCCGGGAGAAACGATCTCCCCGATCCATTCGATGGCCCGCGCTTCGCAGAGCGAAGCGTCTACAGGGCGCTTCGCTTGCCCGCGCAGAAGAATCCGGCATAGTGACAGCCGCGTCAGCACGGCTGGATAGCTCAGTTGGTAGAGCAGAGGACTGAAAATCCTCGTGTCGGGGGTTCAATTCCCTCTCCAGCCACCTCCCGCGCCTGCAAGTACAGGCGCCCTTCCGGTTGGCATCGATAATTTTTCGTTCCCTGCCACCGGATCGACCTGTTACAACTCCGGGGCCATGACTTGGTCGCACCCCTTTCGCGACGTCCTGCAAAAGGAGCTGGATGGATTCGGCGAGGACCCGGCCCAGCCCGGCCGGCTCGACCCGGTGATTCAACGCGCGCACGACGCGCGCATGGCCGGCATTGCTTTTTCCGGCGGGGGGATTCGCAGCGCGACCTTTAATCTCGGCGTGTTGCAGGCTTTGGCCGACCTGAAGTTGCTCAGGAAATTCCATTATCTCTCCACCGTCTCCGGCGGCGGCTATATTGGCAGCTGGCTCGTCGCCTGGATTTATCGGCGGGGCGGAGATCTTCGGGAAGTCACTTCGGTTCTGCGCACGGCATGGGCCGAGCATCTTAGCGGCGGCGCGCCGGAAGAGATTCGTTTTTTGCGGCGCTTCAGCAATTACCTCACGCCGAAGCTGGGCTGGCTCGGAGCCGATACCTGGACGGTGATCGCGATTTATCTGCGCAACGTGCTCCTGAACATGACCACGCTGATCGCAGCGCTTGCCGTGGTGCTCATGCTGCCGCGCGTTTTAGGCGTGCTGATGGGTTCGCCGTTGCAAGCGACCGGCGGCACCTTCCCGATTTCCGCGCTGTTCTTTCTCGGGCTGCTCGCGCTCGCGGCTGCTTTCGTTGGTTGGAATGTTCTTTTTTTGCAGGGTCGGGAACGCGACATCTGGGCGGGCGAAGTGCTCGAGCCGGGAAAAAATAATGCGAGTGAGCTGCTCGCGTCAGCCGCCGCGGATGGGACTCCAACCGCTGGCGAGATTCCTCTCAAAAATCCGAGGGAAAGTTTCCGAGACTTCGTCCTCGATCTCACCTTTACCCGAAACGTTGCGACCGCCCAATTGATCGTGGCGGTCCGAATCGCGTCGCAGGATGATGTCACTGTCACCGGTTGGGAAGTCAACCTGGGTGAAGACGTCGGCGCGCAGGCAGGAGATGAAATCACTGCGCGCCCGGTGCGGCTCGAGCCTCCCGAGTCTGAAGAACGCGAGCGCCTCCGGCTCGTCTGCGTGGACCAGACCTGCACGGCACAGCTAAATGGCCAGGTCGTGGATGTCTCCCGGCCGCGAGGTTCCGTGCCGAAGGAAGGCCGCATCACGTTGCGCCAGGCCGCGACGGGTGGTGTCGTCGTTCACAGCGCCCTGATTCGTCCGCTGGCTGATCCGCCGCTGGCCAGCCGGCAGGGGATGGTTCAGGCGCTGATTGTTCTGCCGTTGCTCCTGGCCGGGCTCATCTCCGTCCATTGGTTAGGCCAAAAGGAGGCGCTCTCGCAACTGCTCCGGGTGCCGGCGAATTGGGGCGTCTGGTTTGATAATCTCCAATGGGTTCTCTGGGCCGGCATCGCCGCTGCAACTCTGATTGTCGCGCACATCTTTGAACTCTGCGCTGCGGGATTGCGCTGGGGTCTCGGGCAGCAGAGCAGCGCGCCTCCTTCGCCCCTCTCGCCGCTTCGACAATTTCTCCAACGAACGGGGCGCATCCTTTGGAGCATCTTTGCGATTGCGGTAGGCGGTGCGGTCGGCGGGCTTTTTCTTAAGGCCTTCCATCAACATTTCCTCCCCACCGTGCCCGAGTCCGCCGCGTCCGCGACCCTTCCAGAGGCAGGGAATTTTTGGCCACGGCTCGTCCTGGGGCCGCCCGCCTTCATCGTCGCCGTCTCGATCATGCTCATTCTCTATATCGGGTTGCGCGGACGGCATCTCAGCGAGGCTATGCGAGAATGGTGGAGCCGGCTGGGCGCATGGTTGCTCATTTATGCCTTGCTCTGGGTCGGGCTCTTTGGCATCGCGCTTTACGGTCCGCCCGTGTTGCATTGGCTCGCCGTCTTCGGCCAGACCGCATTTGCCGGTCTCAGTCTGGGCTGGATCGCGACGACCCTTTTCGGATTGCTCGCTTCCAAGAGCCCAAAAACCGGCCAGCACACCGCCAGTCCCTGGCGGGAACGCCTCACCGCGATCGCTCCCTATGTTTTCATCGCCGGACTGCTCGCGGGTCTCGCCTGGGCGATCAACTGGATCGTTTCGCCGATCGCTCCGGTCGCGCTGCATACCTCGTTCGCGCAATGCCTCATCCTGCACTGGCAGGCGATGGGCGCCGCGCATCCCGGCGTGCCGCTGACCGACATCGGCCGCGACATCGCTTTTTGCCTAACGAACATGCGCGATGGTCTGCCCTTGAGCGGAAATTGTCTTCTCTTCCTCCTTCTTCTTAGCGCGACTCTCGTCGCCGCCGTCCTCGGCTATTGCGTCGATATCAACGAATTTTCGATGCACATGATGTATCGCAACCGTCTCGCACGTTGTTATCTCGGCGCCTCCAACGCCACTTTGCGCCGCCCGCATGCTTTCACCGGGTTCGATCAGAACGACGACATCCCGCTCCAGGCACTGGCCGAGGCCGATTGGAAAACCGATTGCTCCGGTCCGTATCCGATCATCAATTGTTCGCTCAATCTCGTGGGCGGACGCGAGCTTGCCTGGCAACAGCGCAAGGCAGCTTCCTTCGTCTTCACTCCCAGCTTTTGCGGTTACGATTTTTCCGATTTACCGCCCGGCTACTGCCCGACTACGCGCAATCCGAAAGAAAAAAAATCGCGCGCCTACGCCGCCTCGCGCACCCCACTCACTCTCGCCACCGCGATGGCGATTTCGGGCGCAGCCGCCAGCCCCAACATGGGTTATCACACCTCACCGGCGCCCGCTTTTCTCATGACCCTTTTCAATGTCCGCCTCGGCTGGTGGATCGGGAATCCGCGCCACAAGAAAGGCTGGAGCCGCTCCGCGCCGGGCTGGGCGCTCGGGCGGCTCGTCATGGAAATGTTTGGCCTAACGAATGCCGAGGGGCACTACATTTATCTCTCCGATGGCGGTCATTTCGAAAACCTTGGCATCTTCGAACTCGTTAGGCGGCGCTGTCGTTTCATCATCGCCTGCGACGCGGAGGAGGATGGCGATTTTGCTTTCGAGGGGCTGGGCAACGCGATCGAGAAATGCCGCACCGATCTCGGGGTGGAGATCGAGCTCAACGTCGAAGCCATCCGGCAACGCGATGAAAGCAGGCACAGCCACTGGCACTGCGCGGTCGGCCGCATTCGCTACGATCTGATCGACCAGGACGCGCACGCCGGGACCCTGCTCTATCTGAAGTCTTCGCTCACGGGCGATGAGTCCACCGACGTTCTGCGTTACGCTGCGCGCAACGCGGCTTTTCCGCATGAGAGCACGATGGATCAATGGTTTGGCGAGTCGCAGTTTGAGAGCTATCGCGCTCTCGGGCATCACGTCGCGATGAGCGCGTTTCATCCGGTGGACAAGCCCGAAAACCTCGCCGGCCTAACGACCGAACGCCTCTTCGTCAATCTCGCGCAGCGCTGGTATCCGCCGAGCGTGGCGCTCGATCCCACCTTTAAACGGCGCGGCGAAACCCTTAACGCCCTCTATGAAACGTTGCGCCGCGACCCCGATCTCCACTTCCTCAGCCAGCAGATTTACTCGGGTTGGCGCAACCTGGTCGAGGGGCTGGAAGGCGCGCCGGAGGTGACTCCGCCGCCTGGCCCCTGGCTACCCAAGAAATACGAAGAACTCCGCGCCGGTTTTTACTTCTGCAATCGGCTCATTCTTCTCATGGAGGACATCTATCACGATCTCCACCTCGAGCAGGAATACGATCATCCCGACAATCGCGGCTGGATGAATCTCTTCATGCACTGGAGTTGGTCGCGCATGTTCCGCACCACCTGGACGGTGACCGCGGCCAATTGCGGCGCGCGCTTTCAAAACTTCTGTGTCCGCCATCTCGGCCTCGAGGTCGGCAGGATAGAATTGACGACGGTGCCGGATCTCCCCGGCTTGATCGCGGCCACCACGCAGCCGGCCGATTTGCCCCTGACTTATGTGGAGTGGCAGGTCGTGCACGCTTTCTTCGCCGAATACAAAGACCTCATCCAGCAGTCTCAGCTCCTCCTCATCCAGGTGATGCCGGGCCGGTCGGACAAACTGGAGGCGACTGCGGAAACGAAGGAACCTGCCTTCACCGCCGGGTTCGCTCTTTTGCGCAATCCGCGGCCGGACGAAGAGGGGCGTCGCCTGACTTACTTCCGCATTCGCGACCACATGCGGCGCATGGGCATGGCTCGGCGGGGCCTCTACAAAATCTTAAAGCAGGACAACAAAATCGTCCTCGACCTCCGGCCGATGCCCGAAACGGCGCTGCGGCAGGACGATGAAGCATCCCGGACGAGTTTCCAGGATTTGTATCGCGGGGTTCGGACCGAATTTGAGCTGCACGAAAAGCCTCAGGCCCGGGGCAGTGATCGTTAGGCGCTCGCGCTGGCGCACGGCCAACTGCTGAGATGAACCCGCGGTCTCTCTTCCTTTTCGCGCCCGGCGCTGGCGCGCCTTCCAGCCATCCGTGGATGCAGCGCTGGCGTGCGCATTTGCGCGAGCTCGGCACAGTCGTCACCTTCGACTACGATTACATGAGAGAAGGGCGAAAGCGCCCCGACCGATTGCCGCAATTGCTCGCGGCGCACCGCAGCGCTCTGGTTGAGGCGCGCGCGCAGTGCGAGAAGGGCGTTCCGGTTATTCTGATCGGCAAGAGCATGGGTGGACGGATCGGGTGTCACCTTGCCCTGGAGGAAAAGGTCGCCGGCCTGGTCTGCCTCGGTTACCCGCTCTGCGCGATGGGCGATCGCACCAAACTGCGCGACCAGGTTTTGCTTTCGTTAGGCACGCCCGTGCTTTTCGTCCAGGGGACGCGCGACGCGCTTTGCCCGCTTGATTTGCTCGCGGAGGTGCGCGCTCGGGTGACCGCGCCCAACTTCCTTCATCTCGTGGAAGGCGGCGACCACTCGTTAGGCGTGGGCAAACGGCAGTTGCAGGCGGCTGGCGAAACCCAGGAGCAAGTGGACCGGCACATCCTCGAAGCCATCGCCAGTTTCGTGGCCGGGCTTTAGCCTAACGAATAGATTCTCGGGCGAGAGCGCGCTGAAATACCAGATTCGCCGCCACGACGTCTTCGATCGCGACTCCGACCGATTTGTAGAGCGTAATATCATCTCTCGTTTCGCGCCCAGGTTTCGTTCCCGCGATGACTTCGCCCAGCTCGGCAAAAATCTTGCCGGCCGCAATAATGTCGCCCGATTCCTGGCTGGCCGCGTTCCGCGACTCGACGAAAATGCGCGATTGGCGCAGAACCTCGTCGTCCAATTCCCGCCAGTTCGGACGAGTCGCGCCGACCGCGTTGATATGCACTCCGGGCGCCAGCCAGTCGCCCCGCAGAATCGGCGTGGTCGCCGAAGTGGCGACGACGATCACGTCGGCGCCGCGTACCGCCTCCTCGGCCGAGTCCGCTGGCTCGACATTGAATTTCTTCGCGAACTCTCCCGCGTTGCGCGGGCTCCAAACGCGCACCTCGCGAAATTGCCTAACGATTCGCAACGCTTCGAGATGACTCTGCGCCTGCACGCCCGAGCCGAGAATCGCGAGGACCTCAACATCGCGGCGAGCCAGCAGATCGGTCGCCACCGCCGAGACAGCCGCGGTCCGCATCTCGGTGATGAGCCGGCCGTCCATCGTCACGAGCGGCTCGCCCGTTTCCGGTCGGAAGAGAACGATCATGGCGTGATGGGTCGGCAGGCTCTGATTGTTAGGGTAAAAGGTCACCAGCTTGGCCCCGAGCGCGCCGCCGCCTGCAGGCAGGCATCGCGCCGAAGAAACCGCCATGCTCCTTTACCGGCAGGACCAGGCGGAGCGGTTGTTCGACCTGGCCGGCGGAAAGCTCGCGCATCGCTCCGGCCATCGCCGGGATCAACTCCTCCATCCGAAGGAGCGCACGGACCTCGCTTTCGTCGAGCACCATTTCGTTAGGCGACTACAGGTCGATCAGCTCGGAGAATTTCTCCAGATCGACATTCCCTCCCGAGACGATACAGACGATCGGCCCTTTCCCAGCCTTTCCACTCAAAGCCGCCGCCAGCGGCAGAGCCCCGGCTCCTTCCGAGATGACCCGCGCCTTTTCCGCCATCAAGCGCATCGCCTTGCGCGTCTCTTCCAGACTAACGACTAACGAGTCATCCACTACCAGCTTCATCCGCTCCCACATCCGCGGGAAAACACTTTGCCCGCCGGCCCCGTCGACAAATGATCGCTCCCACTCTTTGAACTCCTGCGGCGCGCCCGCCGCGAGGGAGCGCGCGAACGGCGCCGCCGTTTCCGGTTCCACGCCCCAGATTTTGATCTCGGGCCGGAGCGCCTTGAGCGCGCTGCCCACGCCGGTGATCAGGCCGCCGCCGCCGATGCTCGCGATCACCGCGACGGTCTCGGGCGCGTCCTCCAGAATTTCCAGTCCCATCGTTCCGTGGCCGGCGATGAAATTGTCATCGTCAAAGGGATGAATAAAAGCGCCCTCGACGCCGGGAAAAGCGCGCGCCTCGAGCGCTTCCCACGCCCGGTGGTAGGAGACGGGAACGAGCCGGGCGCCGAGCGCGCGCATCCGATCGAGCTTCGAAGTCGGCGCCGTCTCGATCGCGACAACGGTGCAAGGAACGCCCGCCTTGCGCGCGGCATAGGCCACGCCTTGCCCGGCATTGCCCGCGCTGATCGTCCAGACCCCGCGCGCCCGTTCGGAGTCGGATAAGAGCGCAACGGCGTTGGCCGCCCCGCGCAGTTTATAGGCGTTGATCGGCTGCAAATTTTCGAGCTTCAGTCGGATATCGGGATAATCCGGCCCGAGCTCCAGCCTAACGAGAGGCGTGCGCAGAATGGTCGGGGCGATGCGCCGCTGCGCGTCGCGAATCTCGGCCAGCGTGATCGAACGAACCGGCGGAAGCGTCATGGGAATCCTCCTCGGCCCAACGACTCAGCTCAGACGCGCCGTCGTTAGGCGACGGCGCCGGAATTCCATCGCAATGAGCGCCGCAATGGCGAGAATGTCGCTCGTTAGGTGCGTGATCTTGACGCTGCCCCAGGTGGCGGGCGTGAGCGTCGGTTCGAGGAGCGCGCGCGTTTGTTCCACCGCCGGCGCGGTCTCGACCGGGTGGAAATTTTTCACCGCCTCGAGGAGCGCGAAACGTTGCATGGTGACATCATGCAGGGCGCCAAGGTTTTCGTAGGCGAAGAGGGCGAAGAGAAGGCAAACGAGCGCGGTCGTGATCGGCGCCGGTTGTTTGCGCAGGGAAGAGAAGGCGAGAACGCCGCCCAGGATCACGACGTAAAGATTCCAGTAGTTCTGCATGGCGTTGCCGCGTTCGAAGTAGAGCTGGAGAAGGTCGTGGTAGTTCATGGATGCGCGGGCTCATCATTAGAGAGCGGGCTGGCCGGAAGCGAGATGAAAGCGCGGCAGCAAATCGCGAGGAGAAACCCGCCGAGGATGTCGACGAGATGATGTTGTCGGGTGAAGAGAGGCGAAAGCGCGATCAGCCCAAACCAGAGGAGGACGAATGGCCTAACGAGTCTGCTTGATCTTCGCGCATAGACTTCGACCAGAAGGAGGCAGAGAGCGGCGTGAAGCGAAGGGAAAAGATTAAAAGGCGCGTCCAGGGCGAGGAACCAGCCGAAGAGCGCGCCGAGCCAGCCGCCGGATTGCGGTCGCGCAAAGGCGAAACGCAGCGGCAGCACAAGAAAGAAAACGCCCGCGACCAGAATCGCGCTCGCGATGCGCCAGGCGAAAACTTTCAGCTCTCCGTTCCGAGCGCAGGAGGAACGGCGCGCCGATAAAGAACAAATCGATCGAGAGGTAGGGAAGGACGAAAAAGGGGCCGAAAGGGATGTGACGCTCCCATTCGAAATAGAAAACGCCCACGTCGCTGCGCTGCGCGGTGATCCAATTGCAGCCGCCATAAACGACCAGGAACAAAAGCGAGAGACCGGCCGAAACGCGGAGCGCTTTCGTTTTCAGTCGGCCCGACGACGCGCGACGGAAACGGTGAACATTCCCCAGCGGTCGACCTCCATGGAAAGTTTCTCGAAGCCGGCGTCACGGACCAGTTCATCCATTTCCGCGGTCGTGCGCCGGCGCATGATCCACGGTTTGCCTTCGCGATTGCGCAGGACGCGCGCGATGAACTCGACCTGCGGGTGCCAGGGTTGATTCGTGTAAATGAGGTAACCGCCAGGCTCGAGCGCTGCGGACAATCCGCCTAACGAGTCCACGACCTTGTCGTTCTCGGGGAAAAGTTCGTAAAGGCCGGAGACAATCCCAAGCGTGCCGCGCGGGGAGATTGCGCCTAACGACTCCCGGTCGAAGGCATCGCCCAGCTCCGCTGTGATGTTGCTCAGTCCGAATTCATCCGCCAAGGCGCGCGCGGCGTCGACATTTTCCTGCCGGTAATCCCGCAAAATGGCGCTCGCCTCAAGCGGCTGCAAAGCGCGCAGCGTTTCGAGCAGATAACGTCCGGCTCCGGCGGCGATATCCAGAATCCGCACCGGCCGATCCTCTGCGCGCAGCCGCGCAATCGTTTCGCAAAGTGCCTCTTCCAGGTGCGCTTTGCGTTGGCGAATACCGCGCCAGCCGATGCTCTGGAGGTAGCCGGCGTCGATCCATTTGCCGAGGCGCGACGAACCTTGCGCCTGGTTGGTGTAAACGTAATCGAGTGAGAGACCGGAATCGAAACCGCTTCGCCAGCCGAGGTCGATTCCTTTGCTCCAGCGCCCGACGGTTTTGAGAAAAGCGCGGACGATGAAGAACTGTGGGGCCCCGCGCAGCTTGAGACGCTCGTATTCTTCCCAGGTGTAACCGAATTTGTCCGCCTCGCGCAAAGTGCGGGCAGGCGCCGGTTCCGCGAAACGTTGCCTAACGAAATCCCGGACGAGCGCCACGACCTGTCCGCGTGCGCACTCATGGAAGAGCGCGTGGTATGCCGCGGGAAAGACATGCATCTGTTTGAGCGGCGAGGAGAGCCGGTTGAAAAACTCCCGCTGCGCTTTCAGGTCGACGACAAAGTCGCGCCCGGCGCCGAGCATCAAGGTCGGCGTTTGGATGGCGCCGGCATCGGCCACCAGGCGTTGCGCCGTATCGTGCAAATCGAGCAGCACGTTGATCGCGATCTGGCGAAAGATCAGCGGATCGGCTTCGTAGCGCGCGGCCTCCGCCGGGTCGTGCGTCAGCATTTTTGCGCGCACGTAACTTTTCACATAACCGGAGCCGAAAAGCTTGTGCTGCAGGCGTAGCGCGGGAACGGCGAGCGGCACATAGAGCTTCACCCGGAAAGCGGCCGTCACCAGAATGAGTGCGCGAATCGGCGGCCCATAATCGTGCACCCAGGCTCCGACCGTGACCGCCGCGAGGCTGTGCGCGAGCAGGATCATGTTCTCCAAGCCGATCGCGTAGCGCGCGGAAATGTGCCTAACGAATGCATCGACGTCCTTGATCACGTCCGTCAGGTTGCGGGCCGCGCCGCGTTCGCCCGGCGACCGTCCATGACCGCGCGCGTCCCACGCAAAGATCGCGACATCGTCGAGTCCGAGCGCTTCAACCGTTTCCTGCCAACGCCCCGAGTGTTCGTGACCGCGGTGGAAGAGAAGCAGCGCGTTCGTTAGGCCCGGGCGCGGGAGCCAGGCGCGATAGGAGAGCTCGGTCCCATCCCAACTCGTTAGGCACTCTTCAGTGGCGACCATCGGATCGACCGAGTTCGTTGACTGCTTTCTCCAGATCGGCCGCGATCGCTTTCGCGCGCGTGTTCACCGGATAGGTGCGCGGCCGGCCGACGATGAGGCGCACCTTGCGCGGGCGAGGGAGGCGTCGCCCTTTCGGCCAAGCGCGGAAGGCCCCGTCGATGTAGCAAGGCACCACACTAACCGCGCGACCGGCGAGCAGCGCGGCCACGCCCGGCTTGAAGGGCTGCGTCTCGCCCGTCCGCGAGCGCGTGCCTTCCGGGAACATGATGAGAATGTTGCCCGGCGTCTCGAGAATCTGTGAACAGAGCGAAAGGCTCTCGCGCACCCGCATCTGCCGGGCGAAGGGGAGGGCATTCACCACCACCGCGGCGATCCAAACGCGCGGAAAACTTTGGAAAAAATAGTCCGCCGCGGCGGCCGGGAACGCGCGATGCAAACGGCGCAGCGGCAGCGCGGCGAGCAGGCAGAGGGTGTCGAGATGACTGGAGTGGTTCGCGACCATGACGAAGCCGCGGTCGTTAGGCAAATGCTCCCGCCCGACGATTTCGAAACGAAGATAACTGCGGAGCAGCCCGCGAATGATCAGTGCGACGAGCGAGCGCACGCCGTAGACCAAGGGGTCGCGCTCCCGCGGGAAACGGCGCAAGCCGCTCGTCGCAAGTGACTCGTTAGGCGTTCTCTTCATTTCCCGGGATAATAAGAGGTCGCCATCTGCATGAACAGCGGGGCGGTGAAAATCAGACTGTCGATCCGGTCGAGAATCCCGCCGTGGCCCGGGATGGTCGCGCCCATGTCTTTCGCTCCGAGATCGCGTTTGATTACGCTCATCGAGAGGTCGCCGATTTGTCCGCCGATGCCAACGATCAGGCCGGTGAGAAGCAGTTGCCACGTTCCGAAGAAGGGAAAGGAAAAGCGCAGCAGCCACGGCAGCGCGAGAGCAATGGCGAGGGCGCCGAGCGCGCCTTCCCAGGTTTTGCGCGGGCTGATCTCGCTCCGCAACGGGTGGCGGCCGAACATTTTTCCGCAGGTGAACGCGGCGACGTCGTTCACTTCGGTAGCGAAGAGGAGATAGCAAAGATAGCCGTAGGCGTGGGCGGAGTTGGCGAGAAAACCGAGCTGACCAAACATCCATCCAAGATACAGAAAGCCGATCAAGCCTAACGACATGGTCTGGACGGCGCCGCGCACGCGATTGCGCAGAATCGGAACGAGAAGAATGAGCGCGACGACAAGAAGCGGAACTCCTGCGGGCCGCGCGAACAACGAGCCGGCGCCGACGCCGACGATGCCGAGATAAGCTGCCGCGCTCGTCCACCGGTCGCTGATCGAGGCCGGAGACGCGCGCAAATTCCTTGAATCCGAAAATCGCCAGGATCGTGACCGCGACAATAAAGGGCGCTCTGCCGGCAAAGAATGGCGAGGGCGGCGAGCGGACCCATCACAAGCCAGGAGCGGTAGGTGCTCCAGACGTTTCCGAGCGGTTTGCCGAACACGAATTCCAGAATCGCAAGGACACCGCCGGAACCGGCGAGCACGGCGAAGAGTAGCCCGAGGTAGACGCGAAAAACCGGATCGTGGATGGCGATGGAGGGCGACATCAGGCAGCTCCGCTCTTCGTCTGCAAGGCGCGCAGGATGCGGCCGAGCCGTTGCCCGATGGTTTGCAAGCAGCCGGCGATGATGAGCAAACAAGTCCAGTCGAGAACGCTCAGCCTAACGAATATAACCGTTCCCCCTCGTCCGCGTAAAAGCGCATAGGCCAGCCAGGCGCCGAGCCCGAGCGCGACCATCCGCCACGGCTTCGACATCACGCCGCCAAATTCCCGCCGGCCCGCCACCGCCTGCCCGAGCATCCCGACATAGGCCGTGCCTAACGAAAAGATGGCGGCCCAATAACCGAGGAGCGGATGCATCCAGCCGCTCTCCGCCGCGCCCACGAAAATGAGAACGTCGGAAACGCGATCGGGCAGATCGTTCATCACCTCCCCCCGCCAGCTCGCGCGCCCGGCGGCGAGCGCGACCATCCCGTCGAGCATGTTGCACCAGAGGCGCAGAGCGCAGAGTAACGGCGCAACGAGGAGCAGGGCCGGATGGCGCGACGATTGCCAGAAACAAACCGCCGCGGCCGCCGCGGCCACGATCGAAAAGAGCGAGATCGCGTCCGGGTGGATTCCCGCCCGCACGCAGAAGCGAGTCGCGCTCTGTGCCGTCAGGCGAAAGATGTTCGCGATCGGTCGCCGCGCGCTCGGTTGGTAATCGGCCATGCGCCTGACCTCTAGCGAAAGACCGCGGCGCGCGGCCAGCCTCATGGCTGCACGAGCGCGCGGATCAGGCCGGTTGTCCCGGCGCGCGTCATGTACCCGGCGGCCCAGCCGTTGCCGGGGTAGAACCATTGTTCAAAACGCCAGACCAGCTCCAGCTTTTCGCCGCTCTGTTTTTGCCAGCTCAGCCGGTAATAGACGTTGCGCTTCCAGGAGGGCGCGTAGCCGGTCATGAAGTTGAACTCGAGCGGCGTCGGCCAGCTGAGCACGCTGTGCGCAACGCGAAAGCGCGCCGTCTCGCCCGGCACGGGCCGGATTGGGCCTAACGAATGCGCGCTTTGGCCAAGTGTGATCGAGAGATCATTGATCTCGGCGCGCAATTCTCCGCGCGCGCTCAGAGTCAGGCGCAGCCCGCTCGGCCGCTCGTCCGGGCCGGCCAGGCTAAACGGATGCTGATCGATCTTAATCATCCCGCCGCTCAGATCTTCGGTCCCGATTTCCTTGACGGCTTCCGATTCGACTTCCGCGGTATGAATTCGATCGAGAAGCAGCGAGATCGAACGGGCGCAGAAGAACCAGGCGAGAACAAGAAGTGCGAGGCAGAAAAGGTAACCGAGCCCCCGCCAAATGGTGCGCTTCATACGCGGCGAGTCCGGGCTTCGACGAGGCGATTGCGAGTCATCCCTGGTCATACCACGCCCGCGCGCCAAGTCTCATTTCTAAATCCAATTGGCAGCGCAGCGCGCGCGATTATCTTTCGCGATGGCTACGGAAACCGACGCTATCGACATCGCGCAACTCCGCGCCCGCGTGGGCGAACTACGGAGGTTTCTTTGACCTGCCCGCCCTCCAATCCCGCCTAACGGAACTGGAAACGCGGATGGCCGCGGCGGATTTCTGGTCGAATCGCGAACGCGCCCAAGGGGAAGTCGAAGAGGTCTCGCGGGTCCGCGGCCTTCTCAATCCGATGCGCGACCTCGAGCGCGAGGTGGACGATTTCGCGGCCCTTCAGGAACTGGCCGCGGAGGAGAGCGATCCCGCGGCCCGGGCTAAGGCGGACCAGGAAGTGGCGGCTGAATATGCCCGTGTCGTTAGGCGGTTGGAGGAATTCGAACTTCGCCAATTTCTCTCGGGCGAGAACGATCGCTCGAACGCCTTCGTCACGATCCACTCCGGCGCCGGTGGAACGGAGTCGTGCGATTGGGCCGACATGCTCTTGCGCATGTATCAACGCTGGATCGAGCGGAGCGGTTTCAGCGCGCAAACGATCGACATTCAGCAGGGCGAAGAAGTCGGGATCAAATCGGTCACGCTTCTGGTCAGCGGCGAGTACGCCTACGGTTATCTCAACACCGAGCGCGGCGTGCATCGGCTCGTCCGCATCTCGCCTTTCGATGCGAACAAGCGCCGTCACACTTCCTTCGCCAGCGTTGACATCACTCCGGAAATCGCCGACTCCGCGCCGATCGAAGTGAACCCGGCGGACATCACGGTCGATACGTTTCGCGCCGGCGGGAAAGGCGGGCAAAACGTCAACAAAGTCGAGACCGCGGTGCGGATCGTGCACAAGCCGACGGGCATCGTGGTGGCCTGCCAGGCGGAGCGGAGTCAGGGCCGGAACCGCGAACTCGCGATGAAAATGTTGAAGGCCAAACTCTACGAAATCGAGCAGGACAAAAAGCGCGCCGAGATCGACCGGCAGTATGGGGAAAAGGGCGACGTGGCGTGGGGAAGCCAGATTCGCTCCTACGTTTTTCAGCCGTATCAGATGGTGAAAGATCACCGCACCGGCGCCGAGACGAGCAACGTGCAGGCGGTGATGGATGGCGACATCGATCTCTTCATCCAGGCGAAGCTGCGCGGGCAGACCGCGGCAAAGGGCGAGACGTCCGACGACGATGCCTAACGCCTAACGAATTAGGAATTGTCATCCGGAGCTGCGCTCAGGACGACAGGATGTGTGATGGAGCGGTGGCCTGTGGGGCACGCCGCAGTTTGAAACGCGGATCGAATTTCCCACGATTGAAATCGCGGCAGCAGGCGAGGCAGGCGGAAGTGCGACGCAGTGGACGGGTGCGCGGAAAATCGCGCCGGCAATTTGGACAAACGTAAACGTAAGGGCGTTTTCGTCGGTGGATCGGGAAGGGGAGGTCGTGGCAACGGGTTTCGCCGGCGATGCCGAGATCGGCGCAGGCCCGGCGCCATTGCGAACCGTGGGGCGCAATGCGACGGCGACCGGCGCGGAATTGCGCGAGCAGATGAGCCAGCTCGTGACGCAAAGTGCGATCGATTTCTGCGTCACCGTGCGCGCAGAGCCGGCGGTTAAGCAGAATGCGGGTGGAATGAAATTCGGCCCGGCCCGCCGCGCTCCGCAGACGGGCCGACCATTCCACTCGAACTTTCGCGGCGAGTGCGGGTGCATTGTTCCGGCAGAGTAGCTCGCGCGCGATCGCCTCCAGGGCGGAATCGCGCCCGAGCGGCTTCTCCGCGATCGGCTCGGGGAGCGTGAACTCGAGTTGGCTAAACGAAAGCATGCTCCGCTGAAGCTGCCAGGGCAGGTGCGCCGGGCCGTTGCAGGATGCGACCGAGTGCGGCCACGGTCTGCTCGATTTCCTCTGTCGTCGTTTCTTTGCCTAACGAGAAACGAACGGCGGACGCGGCGCTCCCGGTCGTTAATCCCATCGCGAGGAGGACGTGCGAAGCGACGACCGACCCGACCATGCAGGCAGAGCCGCTCGAGGCGCAGATGCCCTCGAGATCGAGCGCCATGAGGAGAGTCTCCGAGGACCGGCCGGGGAAACTAACGTTGAGGGTGTTGCCAAGCCGGGGAGCGCCGGCGCCATTCGCCTGGGCCTCGGGAAAAATCTCCGCGATGCCTTGCCATAGCTGGTCGCGCAATTTCGATTCGTTAGGCGGATTGTCCGTGATGAATTGCGCGGCGGTGGCCATGCCGGCGATCGCCGCGACGTTTTCTGTTCCGGGCCGGCGTTGCCCTTCGTGCGCACCGCCGAATTGGATCTGCTCGATGGGTAATCCGGAGCGCAGATACAAGAACCCGGCGCCCTTCGGACCGTAGAATTTGTGCGCGGCAAAGCTGGCCGCGTCAAAAACTGGACGCGCGGAAGGCGTCCCTGCGGAGAATCCGTCCGCGAGTAAGCTTCCCAAACGACTGCACCATGTCGCTGTGCAGGAGAACGCCTTTTTCGCGGCAACGCGCGGCGATTTCTGCCATCGGCTGGAGGACGCCTGTCTCGTTATTCGCGGTCATAATCGTGACCAGCCTGGTCTCGGGGCGGATGGCCGCGCTTAATTGCTCGGGATCGATCAAGCCGTCGCGCGAAACTTCGAGCCACGTCACCTCGAAACCTTCCCGTTTTTCCAGATGCTCGAGCGTGTGCAGGACGGCGTGATGCTCGGCCCGGTTGCTGATCAGGTGCTTGCCGTTAGGCGCGAATTGCCGGGCGAGGCCGAGGATCGCGAGATTGTTCGACTCCGTCCCGCCGCTGGTGAAGATCAATTCGTTAGGCCTGACCCGCAGGAGCGCCGCGAGCTGATCGCGCGCGTTGTCGATCGCGGCCCTCGCTTCGCGGCCGGCGCGATGCACGCTCGAGGGATTGCCGAAATGCTTTTCCAGATACGGCTGCATCGCTTCCCGGGCCGGGGCGCAGAGCGGCGTGGTCGCGTTGTAATCGAGGTAGATCATTTCCTGGCCACGAATCGAAACGGATGACAAAACTACTACTCCGGCGCCTTCAATCCCTTGATCCGTGCTGATCCTGTGGCCAAAATCTTCAGTCGTTAGGCCGGGACCGCGTCCGCGGCAGTTTGTGCACGACCTGGAGGTGATTCGCCTCGTAGGAGACGAGCGAATCGGGCGGCACGCTCTGGGTCAGGAAAACGTTTCCGCCGATCGTGCTTCGCGCGCCGATAACGGTTTCGCCTCCCAGCACGGTGGAGTTGGGATAGATCGTGACGCCGTCCTCCACCTTTGGGTGGCGTTTTCCGCCTTTTTTGATGTGCCCCTGTTCATCTTTCTCGAAGCTGCGCGCGCCTAACGTCACCCCGTGATAGAGCTTCACGTGCGAGCCGATCACACAGCTTTCGCCGATGACCACGCCGGTGCCGTGATCGATGAAAAAGTGGCTGCCGATCTTCGCTCCGGGATGGATATCGATCCCGGTGCGGCCATGCGCCCATTCCGTCATCATGCGCGGGATGAGCGGCAGGTCGGCCTGATACAAGATGTGGGCGAGGCGCTGGATCGCGATCGCTTCGAGGGAGGGGAAGGCCAGGATCACTTCCTCGAAACTGGTCGCCGAAGGATCGCCCTCATAGGCGGCGTCGAG
Source organism: uncultured Verrucomicrobiae bacterium (assembly GCA_963792775.1). Classification (GTDB taxonomy): domain Bacteria; phylum Verrucomicrobiota; class Verrucomicrobiia; order Chthoniobacterales; family UBA10450; genus Palsa-1392. The sequence goes on from CAWBXU010000007.1 coordinate 93,363, forward strand.
ATCGGTCCAGAGCATTTCGCGCACGCTCGCGAGTTGCCCGAAGAAATCGGTCAGAATGCGCGCCGCATCCGCGTCCAAAGAACCGCCCTTGCTCCGGCGGGCCAGGCTTTTCACCATCTCGGGATGAAGCCGGGCACGGAGCGAGCGAATCCGGATGCGGGTCAGATCGGGAAGATCGCCCGGGTCGAGCAAAGGCGACCCGTGAAAGCCGGGGAACAGGAGGCTGAGCAAATCGAGGCAGGCGGCATCGATCGCCGGCCGCGAGGGCAGGGTGGCGGCGGCGGAGAGATAATTAATCCCGCCGCCCGCGCTGTAGGTGCGCAGCAAGGCTTCGGCGGGATCGTTAGGCGAATGCTCCATCGGGCAAACTATCGGTGACTCGTGGGCAGTTGGAAAATGAAAACGGCACGCCGGAATGTTTTGCCAGTCTTCAAGATGAGTCTCGACTTCCCACGATCTCCGGCCTAACGACGCTGGGTATCGGATCGCCCAGGTCTATGCCTTGCCTAACTATGCCGAGAACGTGTTCGCATGGGCTGGATCGAGCCGGGACTAACCGCGACCCACCTTTCGGCCGGAAGATCCCAAATTTGGATGGACATTTTCCCGGTGGTTTGCTGTTATCTCAGTTGAAGCCGCCAGCTTGTTAGATTTCTCCCTTTGGACAAACTCTGATAAGCTGGTCCTCGTGAATAACCGGAGAATCAAATGCGCTTAATGAGGCGAAGGGCAGTCATCATCGTGGCCTTAGCGGCTACAACATCCCTGGTCTGTGGTCAGGGCCAGCAGTCAGCCAACGACACGCCACGCCCGAAGAAGTTTACACAAATTGATGTGCCGGGAGCCTCTTTGACGGATGCGGAGTCGATCAATCCGCGAGGCGACATCGTCGGAACCTACAATGACAGCTCCGGCGTCGGCCATGGTTTTCTGCTGCGCGACGCTGCATTTAGGACCATCGATCCACCGGCTTCTGTTGATACAATAGCGATTACGATCAACCCCCAAGGCGACATCGTGGGGATCTACTTTGATGGCTTCGGCGCTCATGGTTTTCTGCTTAGCGGCGGTGCCTTTACGACCATCAATGTGCCGGGCGCCACATTCACGAGCGCCAACGGGATCAATCCACGAGGCGACATCGTCGGGCACTATATTGACAGCGGTGGGATTCGTCATGGCTTCTTGCTGAGCAAAGGTGAGTTTACGAGCATCGATGTCGCGGGAAGCAGTTACGCGGAGGCGGAAATGATCAACCCCCAAGGCGGCATCGTAGGATTCTTTAAGGACAGCAGCAGTAACGCCCATGGTTTTCTACTTAGAAAGGGACAACTTACTACCATCGATCCACCGGGAGCTGTTCAAACGCGTGCCTTTGATATCAACCGGCAAGGAGAGATCGTGGGGTACTATATTGACAGTAGCGGCACCGCTCATGGATTTCTGCTGCGCGGCGGTGTCTTTACGACCATCGACGTACCGGGAGCCTCTCAGACGTATGCGAATGGGATAAACCGACAAGGGGACATCGTCGGGGAGTTTACCGACAGCATCGGCAACAGTCATGGCTTTCTGCTGAGCAGGTAGCAGCTGGCCGCGACTCTCTAAAGCCGGCAAGACACCGCAGCAATCGTGCGGCGTTCGCCCTTCGATAGCAAACCTGAGACCAGCTCCCGGTTTGTGCTTGCTCCTGGCTTGACGCAGGTGATCTTCACCTTGTGGGGCAGTGGAGGGATCGGAGGTCATGAAGCTAATTTCCGTCAACGTGGGTCTTCCCCGGGAAGTCACCTGGCACGGCCGGGCCGTGCGGACTTCGATCTGGAAGAACCCGGTCCAGGGCCGCGTTCATGTTGCAACTCTCAATCTGAACGGTGATCAGCAATCCGATCTTTCGGTGCATGGCGGAGTCGATAAGGCTGTCTACCTTTACCCGAGCGAGCACTACCCATTCTGGCAGGGCGAGCTTCCGGGGTCGGATCTCTCGCCCGGAGCTTTTGGCGAGAACCTAACGAGCGAAGGTCTGCTCGAAGATCGGGTCCAGATTGGAGATCGCCTTCGGATCGGTACGGCCGAGTTCATCGTGACCCAGCCGCGCATGCCCTGTTTCAAGCTCGGGATTCGTTTCGAACGCCCGGACCTGGTGAAGCGATTCCTGCAAAGTAAGAAAACTGGTTTCTATCTCGCGGTGCAGCGCGAGGGAGAAGTCGCGGCCGGTGACCCGATCGAGTTCATTGATCGATCGGAGAGCGGCATCACGATCCTTGATGTGACGAATCTCTACGCCTCCGATTCTCAAAGCCAGGAGCTCCTGCGCCGGGCGAGTGAGCTACCCGCGCTCCCCGAGAGCTGGAAGGATTACTTCCGCAAACGTCTCTGGAACGCCGACGCTTGATCAAGAAGCGAGCGGGTACTCGGGTCTGGAAGCCGGAAATCCGAGATCGGAGCGAGAGTTGAAAAGGTGTCAGTCTGTAATGCTCGCCGTTTTCTTCGGTCTTGAAGATCGAGATTCTCGGACGATGCCATCACCGGGTAACTCCCGCGGCGCGCCTAGGCATCGAGCGCTTTCATCTGCGCTTCCGTCAGCTTCAGGTTCCGTGCTGCCACGTTCTCCTCCAAATGCGCGACCGACGAGGTCCCCGGGATCGGCAACATCACCGGCGAATGCGCCAGCAGCCAGGCGATCGCCACCTGATACACGCTCGCCTTCTGCTCCTTCGCGACCGTTTCCACAGCAGCGTCCTTCAGCGACCGGCCACCGCCGACCGGCGACCACGGCATGAAGCCCAGTCCTTCCTTCTCGCAATACCGCAACGCGTCCTCCCACTTCCGATCCGCCACGTTGTAGCGGTTCTGCACCGTCGCGATCGGCACGATCTTGCGCGCCCGCGCGATTTGCTCCGGAGTCACCTCCGATAACCCGAGGTGCCGGATCTTTCCCGCGTCGCGCATCTCCTTCAGCGCGCCCAGCGAATCCTCCATCGGCACGTTCGGATCGACGCGGTGCAACTGGTAAAGATCGATCCGCTCCAGCCGCAGCCGCTTCAGGCTGCCATCCACACATTTCTTCAGATACTCCGGGTGACCATCCGGCACCCATTGACCCGGACCCGGCCGCGTGTTTCCGCCCTTGGTCGCGATCACCAACCCCTTCGGGTAAGGGTGCAGCGCCTCCGCGATCAGCAGCTCACTCGTCTCCGGACCGTAGGCGTCGGCCGTATCGATCAAGTTCACCCCCAGCTCGACAGCACGCCGGAGCACCTTCAACGCTTCTCCGCGATCCTTCGGCCAACCCCAGATACCCGGGCCCGTGATCCGCATCGCCCCAAACCCGAGCCGATTCACCGCCAGATCGCCGCCGATCTTGAACACCGAACCCGGCTCCGTGCTCGTCGCCGCTGCCGCCACGCGCCAGATCGTCGACCCGCCGGCCACGACCGCCGCGCCTCCTCCGACAGCCAGACCCACAAACCTGCGCCGGCTCAACCCGCGCTTCCCGCCTTTAGTATCTTGAGTGTTCATTTAGAGTTACCTTGATCCCCGACCCCGTGTATCGCCTTCCATGAGAAGGCATCAAGAGGAAAATGAAATTCATTTCATTCACTTTAAAATGGTTCGTCGGGGTGGCGGTTGGGGATCGCGCTTCCATGCGGACTCAGTATTTCGGTCCATGTTTAGATCCAAGCTTACCGCAAAAAGTGGAACGTTGCCATCTGGTTACCGAAGTCGTTTTGAGCGCTTTCAGGCGATGCATCGCAATCGTTCCGAATCGTCAGTCCTCTTCTTCTTCCTCTAACCTCAGGCCGCTGGCGCGAGCGGAAAGGGTTGATAGGGGCGCTGGCTCTTCCAGAGGCTTAAGAGCAGGACCGCGAGCTTGCGCGCCACGGCCACCGTCGCCCGTTTTTTCGCCCGCGCGGTGCCCTCGGCCGCCAGCCTCAACCCATATTGGCGCAGGGCGCTCTCGGGGCCGAAAGGACCGAGGATATACTGTGAGGCGCTGACCAGAAGCCGGCGCAGATACCCATCCCCACACTTGGAGATGCGCAATTGCGGGTCGCTCTCCCCGCTTTGGTCACGTCGAGGGCACAAGCCCACATAGGCGCCTACATCGCGCACCTGAGCGAAGCGATTTGGGTCCTCGATCTTGAGCACAAAATAGAGCGCCGTGATCGGGCCTACTCCAGGGATTTGCTGGAGCTGCGCCGTCTGTGGATACTTCGTCTGCGCCAGGGTGTTGATTTCGCGCTCGAGCACCTTGATCCGACTGGTCAGCTCGGCCAAGGCTTGCACACCGGGAGCAATCATCTGGCGCAGAGTCTCGGGCAACCCTTCCTCCACCACCTTGTGGAAGCGTTCACTGGAAGGGTTGCGCACGGTGTAGCCCAGACTCTTGAGCGTGAAACGCACCGAATTGATCAAAGCCACCCGCGCTCGCACCAGACTATCGCGAAGCTTGATCCGCAGCAGATCCTCTTGCGCCTCCGCGGTGCCGTGACGCACTGGATACAACAGGGCCGGATCGAGCCGGCCAATCCGCGCCAGCATCTGCGCGTCACGCCGGTCGCTCTTGCGTTCGTTCTGATAAATCGCCCGCAGCTTGCGTGGATTGGCCACCAAGACCTGGCAACCCTCCTCCTCCAAATATCGGCTGACCCATGGGCTATGGCAGCCCGCTTCCAGCACCATCAATGCTCCGGGATAGCCCCCACTCAACCGACCCAGGGAAACCCGGTCGTTGTTCACACTTCCTTCCTCCACCATCTCACCTGCGCCATCCAGCACACAAAACCGGTGCCGCCGATCGCCCAAGTCCAGTCCTATCGTGACGTTACTGCTCTTCTTCTTTTGTTGCTTCATAAGGCTTCGAGTCTACCGCAACGCCTAAGCGACGCTGCACTCTCCGCCTTCTCATCTAAATCTGGTTAGATTGCTTGGACGACGGAAAGATGCGGCAAACTTGGAGAGCCTTCGCGCCGAGCACAAGTAGAATCAAGCCATAAAACGCGATCTCGGGCATAAGCCAAAACAACCATGATTCATCTACGTGTGACTCGCCAAGATCGCTTGCGGTCACAGTGACCATCGTCGGATACGTAAGGACGCGTGGAAAAAGCACCGCGCTACCTTCCTTCCCTGCTACCTTCATGACTACAACTTTCACCGCCCTCACTCTGCCTTACAGTCCTTACCTCCTAGCTCTAGGCTCCCGAAAACTGCGGACAACGTGTTCGAGGTACAACAGTTAGGCCTCGGGTTCGTGGCAAACCACTTCGATGTTGTGCCCGTCCGGACCAATGACGAAAGCTGCATAGTAGTTCGCGTGGTAGTCCGGGCGCAGACCAGGCGCACCATTGTCTTTGCCGCCCGCCTCCAGAGCCGCGCGATAGAAAGCTTCGACTTGCTGGCGATTCTCGGCCGTGAACGCCAAGTGAAGATGCGCCGGCTTCTCCTCGGTTTGGTACAGGCACAATGAAGCCTTACCCTTTGAGCTAAGCTCGATACCGTACGTCGGCGGCCCCTCCGAGACAACAGCTACGCCGAGCGGTTCGAGTGCCTTGAGGAAGAACGCTTTGCTCGCTGCATAGTCGCTGACTCCGAATTTGACGTGGTCAAACATGAGTTCTCCTGAAGTGTGTGGGACTGCGCGAGGCCTAACGAGAACAAGATAAGCGACGGCGGACGAGGGCGTGCGTCGATTGGAATGGAACTGACCGGCAAGCCGTGACATAGACCTCAGGCCGAAGGCTGAACGAGTCGCGCGAGTGAATCAATGGAAATGTGGAAGTCATCTCAAAAGTGGAGCGTACAGCGGTCCGCTCTTCGCTCCATCGCATAGATTACATGGTCAAAGTTGCTGGGCGCGGGAGTAGGACCTACACCCAACAAATATGTGTAACAATAATCAGTCAGAGTCGTCCTCACTCGAGGAAACCCGCGGGCAGTTTAATGCCCGTCCCAGCGCGAGCAAACTCGGAATCGATGTCCACTAGGACCAATACGTCGTCGTCCGGCAAGAGGAAGGCCGCCAGCCCCAGCCGCCGCAGCGCTTGCGCAAAGCCGCCTTCCTCCTCTGGGCCGCGCAGTTGCGGTGCGCCGGCCACACGGTCCACGCCGTCTACGAAGCCTGCGGTTTCGGCTTTGCCCTGCAACCGCCAGCTCAGCGCTCTGGGGATCGACTGCTACGTGGTGGCTCCGCAGAAGCTCGACGAGCGCGGCCAGCGGGTGAAGACCGACGGGCGCGACGCCAAAGCCCTTTGCCTTCGTCTCGATCGCTATCTCCAAGGCAACCGCGACGCCCTGGCTCTCATCCGCATCCCCAGCGAAGCCGAGGAACAGGCCCGCGCCCTCCACCGCCAGCGCGAGCAGTTGGTCCGCACCCGTACCCAGCTCGAGGCCCACGGCCGCAGCCTGATGGTTAATCATGGCCTCGACGGGGTCCGCGGTTGGTGGGAGTCCAAAACCTTTGCTAAACTCGAGTTACCCCCATGGCTCCGCGAGTTACTCACTCATACCCAGCCCCTCCTGCTCCAGCTCCACCGCCGGATCCAGGAGTTAACCAAAGCGCTCCAGGCCGCCGCCGATCCGGCCCAGGCGCGCGGCCTCGGCGCCCTCACCAGCGTCGTGCTCGACCGCGAGATCGGGGACTGGCAGCGCTTCGCCAACCGCCGCCAGATCGGCAGTTACACCGGCCTCTGTCCGAGCGAATACTCCACCGGCCAGACCCGTCTCCAGGGTTCCATCACCAAGCTCGCCACAGGACGAGTCCGTCCGTCGGGGGACATGGCAACCCCAGAGTCCGCGCTGCCCTGGTCGAAGCCGCCTGGCGCCTCGTCCGCTTCCAGCCCCACTACCGCGCGCTGGAGAAATGGCGCCACACCCTCGCCAAAGGCGCTCCCGCCACCGGCGCCGCGCGCAAAAAGGCCATCGTCGCCCTCGCCCGCCAGCTCGCCATCGACCTCTGGCGCATCCGCACCGGCCAGCTCACCCATGAGTCCCTCGGCCTGATTTGAGAGTCAGCCAAAGACAGAGAGGAGAAGTTCGAGGGGAACAGTGCCCCAATCAGAAAGGAACCCAAAAGAACGAGCACCTAGGACTTTAACCTCGCCACCGCTTTGGAACGTGCGGCGCGCTCGTCGTCTAACCTGAACCTCCGGGAAGACCGCTTCCAATTCGACGCCATAGATTGAGCCAAGGCCCGTTCCTCTTCCACCTCGATCGGTCGCCGCGGCGACATCAAATGGCTACTGCACCCAAGACCAGTGCACGTACGGATAGGAGTAGGAGCCGTTGGGTAAAACAAGTCCGACGCGCCCGGAACGGAAGAGGAAGCGTTCCCAAAGACCCCACCGCTACACCCCAACACCCGACCAAACTTCAAATCAATGAAATAAACCAATTACCTGCACCCACACTCTCCCTTGACTCTCTTCATAGGGGTTAGATGGTGTAAATGTGATCTTAAGGTAAAGGCAAGCTGCGAAACCAAGAGGCGAACTGCAACCATCCAGAGCTCTGAGCGAGAGTAAACCAGCCGAGATGGGCAACAGGAAAAAGGGCGGCTGGAAATCCATATGCTGTCCTCAATCGATGGGGAATGTGAGGCCACGCCAGCAACCCAAGAACGATCAAATTTGTCAATCCGAAAGTGATCGCCTGGTAGAGAAGTGGATTCGGAAGGGAAGGACCATAGAAGAAGAGAATCCGGCCGAGAACAGGATCGATCATCGGCAACCCGGTCAAGATCATGAAGCGAGCATGCAGTGGCATTGTGTGCCGGTAATAGAGTGCAAGGGATAGGAAAGGGCAAAGAGGAAGACGGCGGAGAGGGGTAAAAACAGGCTCGCGGCCTCGTCTTGGAACTTGGCTTCATTCATCGCGCGGAAGCGAGCATGGCCAGCAGAAGCGACGCGATCCCAAAAGCTGGTGCAAGAACATATGACGCTGCGCCTAGTCGACGATGCGCCTTCCTATGTCTGGGTATTAACAGCGGTTGTGCGATGAGCAGGGCGCACCAGCAGGTCGCCAGAAGTGCATGCCAATGCGTGTAGGGATCTATGTCTGTACCCAAGCGCGAGAGATAAAGGGGCCAGAAGGCAAACCCGGCCAAAATCAGCAAGCCAAAATAACTGTAAGCTGCGCTACGAAACAGCACTCGCTCCGTCGTACCATCTAACGAGACGGAGCTCAGCCGCGGCGGGCGGGAGCGCGCGCGGCTGCGGGTTGAATGGTTTTAGTCATTCGAAAACTGGGTAGTACGACGGCTCGCCGTCGGCTGCAGCGATGGGTTAGGCGACTGGTTTAATAAACACATGAGGCAACGAGAAGAATCAAGGCGATAACTAAAAAGATGACCCGGATGGCATGAAGCAAATCCCAGCGCCGGCGCAAATCTCGCCAATTGGCTGGCACAGAATCTGGCTGCCAGCGGGCAACCTGGTTGTTGATGGGAACGGGCAAGAGCACGGAGTAAACACTTATGAGGGCCAAAAGCACCGTCGAAGCGAGGGCCAGCCACCACGGCGTGGTTCCTGCCGTGTGCGCAACGAAAGTGACTGCGAGGGCAAGCAGAAGTGTAAGCGGATACCAGAATGACATCACCATGCCGAGAACCTTCGCCAATGTCTGGGCAGCTTGGATATGCACCACGTCCTCAAGGCGGCTGATGCGAGGATGAAAGAACACCGCCACGGCAAGCTCGCTACCGGTCATCGTTCCCGCGACCACAATAGCGGCGATCTCAAGAGCATGAATGATGTCGGGATTCATAAATTCGCATAAGCATCACCGAAACTTCACATAACGCGAGTCGCCTAACGACATGTTAGGGCGCAATTTGACGGACTTCAAATTGATTCCCATCCGGATCCCGGTGCCCCGATCTGTGGTCAGGCCTTCGCTGGCTCGTACGTGGCGATTACAACGCCATCGGGTGTGGTGGTGCAGTTTGTCAGCCGCAGTCGCACGCCCACGTCGTCTGGGAAAAGCCGACGTCCCGTGCCGAGGACCAGCGGGTGGATCATTAGCAAGTACTCGTCAATTAGATCCACGTCCATCAGGGAAGCGATCAGTTCACCGCTTCCCATGATCGCCAGCACGCCGTTGGTTTGATCCTTGAGCGCGCGCACGGCTTCCGGGATGTTGCCGCGCAGCAGCACTGAGTTGGGCCAGGGCAGCGGTTCCTTGAAGGTGGTCGACGCGACATATTTGGGTGCATTGTTGAGCGCCTCCTTGAATGGGCCGCCCTGGCTGTTCCAACTCGCCATCAGATCCTCATAAGTCCGCCGTCCGAACAGCCATCCTGCAAAGCCGCCGCCGGCCGTCAACCGCTCGCCCATCGCCTTGCCCGCGGCATCCCCAGCCGCCGTGGACCGCTGGGCCCAGCCGCCCTGCGTGAATCCGCCCCGGGTATCCTCATCCGGACGCCCCGGTCCCTGCATCACCCCGTCCAACGTCAGATGGTTCATAACAACGACTCGACCCATTCCAGCCTCCTTCAACTTGTTGGTCAGGCCTGCGCCCTAACGAGAACAAAATGAGTGACTCCGAAAGCGTTCGCGAGCAGGCAGGCGGGCGAGAGTGCGCGTCGGTCGGAGTGGCGGTGTGAAAGTCATCTCAAAAGTGGAGCGTACAGCCCGAAAGCATTCGGGGTTCGCTCCATCGCATGGTTAGGTCGGATCACTTTGATTGTCGAGCATGGAGTGACCAGCCAAATCTTCCGCGCGATGAATAGCGCAATCTGACTCAGGAGAGCCGCACCAAAGCCAGATAGGCGATATGCGCCGAGCCATAGCGCAACGCCAATGATGGCGAAGGTTGCGCCTGCATACATCCAGTATCCCGCAAGGATAACTACGGGAACGAAGATATACCGAGCAGCGCCGACATACTGTTGAACGTCCGAGGGCTCACTGTAAATGTAACCGAGTATCGGAATGGTAAAGATGAGGTGGACCCAGCGAAGAATCCAACGTTTCGTGGTATTATTCATGATCGAGTCCGTGGAAATCGGAAAAGACGCGCATGAGATCTAACGAGGACAAGATGAGCTGCTGCGACCGAGCGCGCGCGTCGCATTGGGTGAAGTAAATGAATGCATGTTAAACGCTGCCGTACGCCGGGTCGCAGGCAGCTCCATCGCATAGATGACATGATGAGAGTTGCCGGGTGCGGGCATAGAACCTACACCCGACAAATGATGATGAAACATGACTTGAAGTCAGAGATCGCCTCACCCGAGGCAACCTGCCGCCAGTTTAATGGCGGCCCGCGCCGGAGCAAGCTCGGAATCGACGTGCACCAGCACCAATACGTCGTCGTCGTCCAAGTGGAGGGCGCGGCCCCAAAGCCGCCGCAGCGCTTTACTCCAGCGGCCTTCCTGCCGTGGGTGGCCAGACTGCGTCGCCGCGGGGACGAGATCCACGCGGTCTACGAAGCATGCGGCTTCGGCTTCACCCTGCAACGCCAGCTCACCGCCCTGGGGATCCACTGCTATGTGGTCGCGCCGCAGAAGCTCGACGAGCGCGGCCAGCGAGTGAAGACCGACGGCCGTGACGCCAAAGCCCTTTGTCTGCGGCTCGATCGCTATCTCCAGGGCAACCGCGACGCTTTAGCCGTCATCCGCATCCCGAGCGAGGCCGAGGAACAACGCCGCGCCCTCCACCGCCAGCGCGAACAGTTAGTCCGCACCCGCACCCAGCTCGAAGCCCACGGCCGCAGCCTCCTGGTTAACCACGGCCTGGCCGGCGCGAGCGGCTGGTGGAAAGCGCGCACCTTTGCCTCTCTCGAGTTACCCCCGTGGCTGCGGCAGTTACTGGAAAACACCCAGCCACTCCTGCTCGCTCTGCAAAAGCAAATCCAGAAGTTAACCAAAGAGCTTGCGGAGGCGGCCGACCCCGCCCAGCCCCGCGGTCTGGGCGCTCTCACCAGCGTGGTCCTCGATCGCGAGATCGGTGACTGGCACCGCTTCGCCAACCGCCGCCAGATCGGCAGTTACACCGGCTTATGCCCCAGTGAGTATAGCACTGGCCAGACCCGGCTCCAGGGCTCCATCACCAAACACGGCAACCCCAGAGTGCGCGCCGCCCTGGTCGAAGCCGCCTGGCGCTTCGTCCGCTTCCAGCCCACCTACCACGCCCTCGCCCGCTGGCGCCACACCCTGGGCAAAGGCGCCCCCGCCACCGGCGCCGCGCGCAAGAAGGCCATCGTCGCCCTCGCCCGCCAATTGGCCATCGACCTCTGGCGCCTGCGCACCGGCCAAACCACCACCGAAAAACTTGGACTCATTTAAAAGAGCGAGAGAAGCCAGTTGGAATTCGAAGGGAACAGTAACAGAAAGGAACCCACCACCAACCGCCTAAGACTTTAAAGAGTTACCACCGCTTGGGAACGTGCGGCGCGCCCGTCGTCTAACCTGAACTCAAGGGGGGACAACGGTCCCGGTTCGACGCCATAGATTGGGCCGCCGCCCGTTCCTCCTTCCACCACGGATCGTATTGATCAAATGGCTACTGCACCCAAAACAGTGCACGTACGGATAGGAGTAAGAGCCGCGGGGAAAAACCAAACCACCCGCGCGCAAACAAGGAAGAGGAAGCGTTCCCAAAGAACCCACCGCAGAGACCAGCCTCAGCCAACCTCAAACCAATGAACTAAATCAAACCATCCTTCACCCACACTTCACCGTTGACTCTCTTCATAGGGGTTAGGCGTTTCACGGGTGGACCAGAGGTGGCTGCTTGAGACCCTGCGGCGGTTGCAGTGCATCGATCTCCGCTGCGAAGAGCGGAGAGGACAAGGTCCGGACCTCAGACCAATACTTCACGAAGCCGATGGAACCGGCGAAGGTTGCCTTCCAAGCGGCCTTTTGTCTCGAATACTCTACCTCGTCGTAGAGGCCCAGTCGGAACTGGTAGTTAACGTCCTCCCAATAGCGCAAGATAGCGTTCCATCGCATTTGGAATTGCCACTGCTCGTCCGCGGTCAACTGCTCGCCGAGGGCGCCGCGGCGCAACACACCTGCGAGTTGGTTATTGTTCGCTGATGAGTTGAGCAGATCGACAATCGTGCTGGCGAGTTCGTGCCGGACCTGAGCACGCATCAAGGTGCGATTCTGCTGCAGCTGGATGATCACCAGCAGAAGTCCAAGAATGGTCACGCAGTTGGCCGCTAGCGCAATCGATTGAATCAATCGGTCCTTGCTCATGATCACCCGGTGGTCGAGATGCCGATGACGCTCGCATGCATAAGCCTAACGAGAAGAAGATGAGTCGCCGCGCGAATTACGAGTGGCGTTCATAAGCAGAAGAATCTGGGCATAAGGACGGTTCGCGGTTGGCTCCATCGCATGGTTAGGCGACGCGGATTCACAGACTAAGTGCAACACGGACGACGTGTGGAGGGAAGGGAAAAAGAAGGGTTTGGAAAGGGAAGAAATCCGGCCGGAAAGTGGGGATGAAGTATCGGCAACTGGGTGGGGAAGAGCGGAGCGTGCTGGCGGCGTTGCGAGTGGTGGGGTTGAAGCCAACGGAGATCGCACGGGAACTGGGGCGACACCGGAGCACAGTGTGGCGGGAGCTGCGGCGCAATCGGTCGCGGCACGATGGCCGGTATCGAGCGAATCAGGCGCAAGAGCGAACGCAGGCGCGCAGGCGACACTCGCGAGGCAACAGCCAATTTGGACGCGGGCACTGGGAACGAGTGGAAGGGTTGTTGAGGCAAGAGTGGAGCCCCCAACAAGTCTCCGGGCACTTGCGCTTGCAGAGAGAACTGGCGATCAGCCACGAGACCATCTATCGCCACATCTGGCGGGATCTGCGAAGCGGGGGCACACTGCACCAACATCTGCGCGGGGCGCGCAAGAGCTGTCGGAAACGCTACGGACGCTACGACAGCCGAGGGCGCCTGGCTGGCAAGGGAATGATTACGGAGCGAGCGGCCAGGGTGGAGCGACGGCGTCAGCTCGGCCACTGGGAGATCGACACCATGATGGGCGAGAGCCCGGGAGAGAGCAGCCACTGCGTCTTGACCCTGGTCGAACGCAAGAGCGGCTACCTCATGATCGGCAAACTCCAGGCCCGGACCGCGGCCGAGACCAACCGCGCCTTGCTCGGACTGCTGGCGCGTCATCCCGGGCGGATGCGCACGATCACAGCCGACAACGGGACCGAGTTCCACTGGTATGGAGAAGTGGAAGCGATAGCCCGGTCAAGTTCTACTTCGCTACTCCCCATCACAGTTGGGAGCGTGGGACCAACTAGAACACCAACGGGCTCATCCGGCAGTATCTGCCCAAAGGTCAAACCATGGCCCAAGTCACCCAAAGCCAATGCGATCTAATCGCCCAACACCTCAACAACCGACCGAGAAAAAGACATGGCTACAAAACACCCAATCAGTGCTTCCTTCAGACCTAGCAAATGTTGCACTACAAAGTTGAGCCTAGGTCTCACTGTTTCGCCACTGTCTAGTCGTTCATGTACTCTCTTACGAATTCGTCGAACTCCGCTTCTGATGCGCAGGCCCGCCCTTTGCTCTCATCTCCGTCTGGGTAGACCATGCAAATCAGCGGCGGAACTTCCCAGGATTTCTTGCCCGCTGTGTTACTCCAGTAATACGTCGCGTAGGTCTTGTGTTCGTACGCGTCTAACAGACTCTTACTTGATTCGGGTACGCCTCCGACTGATCCTTGCCACTGCGTCAGGACAAAACATTGATGTCGCCTCCGATTGTAGTGATTTTCATACCCGGAAGCTCCCTGTAGACCTTTCGGGAAGTTGTCGCGTTTCTCGTCGTTGAATGTTCGGAGTGCCTGCTTCGCGCACTCTTCGTCGAGTTTCATAAGCTGAATTCGGTCAGAGCCATCAGTCGATGCGATTTTTGATGACAGCAAATCGATCTTTCTCCGCTGCTCTGTAATGAGATTGCCTTGTCTGGAAATCCAATAGATAAGCGCAGCTGCGAGAGCAATTGTGACAATGCCAAAAGTGATAGCTACGCCGCGCGACATAGACCTAACGAGAGCAAGATCAGCTGCGCCGGGCGAGAGCGCGGGTGGCTTCGGATTGAACGGTTCTAGTCATCTGAAAACTGGATAGTACGACGGCCCGGCGTCAGCTGCATCGCATGGTTAGGCTCATTTGCGGGGAGTGTTTAGCAGAAGCGTGAGTGTAACTCCAGCGATCGCACCGACAATCGCTGCCAGAAGCGCTACAATCAAATTGTCGCGGTTGCGCACGAAGAAGCCGCGCGCGGTGTGCCGGTAACGCGGCACAACGATCGAGTATCTGAAAAGACGCACATACATAATCCAACATCCCGCCACCGCAAATATCGCCGTAATGACCAGGGACGAGTAAAGTGGGATTCTGGGAATAACCCTTTTGCTATAGAGAACACTGGTAAGAATGAGAACGCCGTTCATGATCCATACGAAGTAATAACTGTAGCACCATGCGAGAAAACGAAGATTGCGCCTCAATATCCGATCGACTGCGAAAAAGACACCGGCGCTCATCGGAGCGCTGGAGGCAACATAAATACGTGCCCATATTGGACGAAGTTCGATCGTCATATACGGATCGCGCACCTTAAATTCGAGGTCGTGAATGCGGTCCGGCTTAGTATGCTCGGCAAACTCGGCAACCGAAGTGAACTTGTAATCGCCGGTCGATATTGAAATCTCGGCATTAGCCGGCAGTGCTGCTGAGATCTGGTCAAGATCGTCGCGGTAGATCGTAAGAGGCAGATAGTTCTGGGAGATGGACTTGTCGATTTGCTCCATGTGCGATAATTGGGCCTAACGAGGAGTAGAAGAAAGTTCGTAATTAAAGGCGAACATTTTTTCGCCTATCACGGCGGCGGACGGGCAGTGCATGGCGTTAATCCTGATCGATCGGGCTGCGTATGGCAAGGCCGGGCTTGTTCAGGACGTGGGTGTAGATCATCGTCGTCGCCACGTCCTTACCCCGTGAGATAGGTGCTAATGCGAGTCTTGATGTACCGCTTTCCCCAAGCGGTCTTAAGGTATTTCTCACGGCGAGTCGCGTCGTCCTCTGTAAGGCAGCCTTCCCAATAGACCAGCGTGAGCGGAATACGCCTTCTAGTCGACGAAACCTGCGCGTTATTGTGGGCGGCAACTCGAGCCGACAGATCCTTCGTGAACCCAACGTAGAAGTGACGATCGAATCCGGATTGCAGGACGTATACATAGTATCGCACGTCAAACGGTTATCTCACGGGGTGAATGTCCGAGGAGCTCCTGGACGGTGCGGATGTCGTAGCCGCTCTCGAGCAGGTGAGTGGCAAAGCTGTGCCGGAAGGTGTGGCAGCTTGCCGCCTTCACGATGCCGGCCGCTCGGGTCGCCAGCTTGACGGCGTTCTGTAGGTTCTTTTCTCCGATATGATGGCGGCGGGCTTCGCCGCTGCGGGGATCGAGCGAAAGCCGAGGCGCCGGGAAGACGTATTGCCAGGGACAGGCGCGGGCCGCGCCGGGATGTTTCCGGTCGTAGGCGAAGGGCAGATGGACTTTCCCGTGGCCTCGAGCCAAGTCCTGCCGGTGCAACTCGCGGACGCGAGCGAGGTGAGCCTGGAGCGGGGCCTTGAGGCGCTCGGGCAGAAGGGTGACTCGGTCGCGTTGGCCCTTGCCGCGGCGGACGACGACCTGGTTATAGGAAAAGTCGATACCTTGACGCGCAGGCGCAGGGCTTCGAGCAGGCGCAGGCCGCTGCCATAGAGGAGGTGAACAATGAGTCGATAATCTCCTCGAAGTTGCGCGAGAACGGCGCGCGCCTCGGCGCGGGTGAGGACGACGGGGAGCCGGGCGGGGCGGCGGACGCGGTGCATCCCATCGATGAATTGCAACTTCCGATCGAGGACGTGTTGATAAAGAAAGAGCAGGGCGCTAAGGGCCTGATTCTGGGTGGAAGCGGCGACGGCGCGGTTGATGGCGAGATGGCTGAGGAAGGCGGCGATTTCTTCCTCGCCCATCTCGCCTGGATGGGGCTTGTGGTGAAAAAGGATATAACGCCGGATCCAATCCGTGTAGGCCTGCTCGGTGCGGAGGGAGTAATGCTTGACGCGGAGATGCCAGCGGACGCGGTCGAGGAGTTTTGGGGGTTGGGCGGCGGCGTTGTCTTGAAATGCGGACGGGACGGCGCCCGTCGCTCCAGGTGACGCCCGTGGGAAGTTCGAATCGCGCGGGGGCATGAGATAATGAACAGGGGGTAGACGACTAAAGTAGAAAGTAAAAGGGCTAAGGTCGAAAGCTAAAAAGTGAGAATCTAAATGTTGCCGCAATGGCGGCGAAGCGACGCAATTATTGGCGATAGCAGAGGGCGTCGGGCCAATGAAGGGGATTGGGCGGTTGTGGCACGAGACAGGGGCGCGGGGGCCACAGGGAGAGAGTGGCTGGAAGCTGGGGCACAGGGGGCGAGGTGAGGCCGCGAGAGGGCGACCTGGAGATGCTGCCGCCATTGGTGGGCGGGCGATTGCCTCGGACGATTGAGAACGACGAGGCGGAAAAGACAAGCAAGAAGTGCTTGAAGAAAGTGGAAAGTGGAAAGTGGAAAGTAGAAAGGTGAAGAGCGGAGGGAGAGGTCGTAGCTGGGAGCGGGGAGAAAGTAGGAAGTGGAAAGTAGAAGGTAGGAAGTAGAAAGGAGAAGGGCGGAGGGAGAACTCGTAGCTGGGAGCGGGAGGCCGAAGAAAGTGGAAAGTCGAAAGTCGAAAGTTGCGGCTATTTTCTTCGGATTGAAAGAAGCGGCGATCTAGTGCAGTGAGTCATTCGCCTTCGAAGGTCCAGTTATAATCTAACTGGAGGAAATTGCGGCCCGCTACCGGGCTGATGGATAACGCGGAGGGCGAGGATACCGGAGGTGCTGGCGGCGGGTTCAGGTATAGCTGATTGCTGCCCTGCCATTTTCCGACCAGGGCGTCCCTAAATTTATCGAAATCCATAACTCAGTTTCTCACTAATCGCGCCGGAGCTTTCAACTCTAAAAAGGCGGAGACGATGGGGCCGCCCCACCGTGATGCCGAGCACGCGCGCGTAAGTCTTTTCGCGCCGAAGCGAGCTTTTAGAGGCGAGGAAAGTGGTCGATGGTGGCCGATGTGGTTTGCCAGGTTGACTGCTTTTCTCATTCTCGCTTTGCCGGCGGTGGCGTGGGGTGATGCGCTGGGCGATCTCCGCGCGACGTTGCAACGCCTGGAGAGTGGGCGGACGCTGCGCGCGCGAGTGGAGGTCAAGACTCGACGCTCCGGTGGAGAGAGCGACAAACAGAAACAAGCAGTCGGCGACAGCTCGGTGATCGTGGAATGCGGTGCCGGAGGCCTGCGGATGAGCTGGTCGCCGGAGCAAATCCGACAGTCGCGCCAGGCGGCTTGGGAAAAGAGAGTAAACCCGGACGCGGCAAAGGCGGAGGTGGCGACATTGACCGCGCTGGAAGCAAATGACGCCCTGGATTTGCTCGATGCTGCGGAGCCGCTCCGGCGCGCGCTGGTAAACGCGGTACTGCTCGAGGATAAGCACGAGTCTTACGATGGGATGCCGGCACGCTTGCTCGTGATCGGGATCGATCTGCGGCTGGAGGAAGAGGGACGCAAGTTGTTAAAAGAATCGGACGCGAAACTGAAACTCTGGCTGGATGGAAATGGTCAGCCGCTCGCGATGGATCGCGATCTGCACCTACGCTTCAGCAAGTTTTTCCTGAGTTATCGCGTGCATGATGAGGAAGTGCGGGATTTTCAGGTGGCCGGCGGGAGGTTGGTGGTGAATCGGTCGCAGCACGATAACTCCGGGAGCGGCCTGGGGCACACGGAGGAATCTCATGTGATGACTACGGTGACTTTGCTGGATGCGGAGGGGAAAGTAGAAAGTAGAAAGTAGAAAGTAGAAAGTAGAGAAGAAGGTGGAAGGTGGAAAGTAGGAAGTAGAAAGTAGGAAGTAGGAAGTAGGAAGTGGAAGGTGAAGCGCCGGATTCGCTCGCTACTTTGAAAAGCCCGGCCGTTGCTATTCGGCCGTTACGGCTACTCTCGTCGGCACGCCATGCAGGCCGGCCAAAGAAGCACGACACAGACGGTTTTCAAATCCGGTATCGCGTCTTGGGACCTCGCCTTCGATCTAAAGGTCATCTTGGCCACGTCGTCGGCGTCCTGTGCGAAACTGAGCGGGCGGTCGATATCGCGGGTGTGCCCGTGAGCCTGCAGCTCGACGGCGATGACGCGATGCGTCCGGGCCAGCGCGGGCAGGATGCGGCCGAAGGTGCTTTGGATGGTGGAACCGCTCCCGTGGAGCTGGACGAGCGGGCGCCCGGCTCCATGAATCTCGTAAGACATGCGGAGTCCGGAGAAAGCTGAGCGCGGCGCATCCGCCCGCCGATTTCTCCCTCGGTTGCCTCGGAAAATTGCAATGCCATCTGAGGCCGTTAGTCTGTTTGGTAATGTCTTCATTTGCCATCCATCCGCTCGACCCCGACGACATCGCTGCGATCCTGCACGGCGCGCACCCCGATCCCTTCCGCGTCCTCGGCCCGCACCGGGCGGGCGACGATCTTGTGATTCGCGTCTTTCGGCCCGAGGCGAAGGAGATTCAAATCGTGGCGGCGAATGATCGGACGCGGGTTTTTCCGGCCGAGCGTTTGCACATCGAAGGACTTTACCAGGCGACCGTGCCTAACGAGTTGCTGGATTTCCCTTATCTCGTTTATCTCCGCGCTTTCGATGGCTCCGAGCAATTGCTGCGCGATCCCTACAGTTACGGGCCGATCATGGGCGAGGTGGACATCCATCTTTTCGCGCAGGGAAATCACAAGCGGCTCTACGAGAAATTTGGCGCGCAACTCCGCGAGATCGGCGGTGACCGGGGAGTGTATTTCGCGGTCTGGGCGCCGAACGCGGCGCGGGTCAGCGTAGTGGGGGATTTCAACGCGTGGGATGGACGGGTCCATCCGTTGCGCAAACTGCTCGGGTGCGGGATCTGGGAAATTTTCATCCCCGGGGTGACGGAGGGGATGCATTACAAGTTTGAGATCAGGACGCAGAGCGGGGCGCTCCTTTTGAAGAGCGATCCGTTCGGCTTCTTCAGTCAACACGGCGCGCAGACCTCCTCGATGGTTTACGATCTCGGCCGCTACAAATGGAGCGACGACGCCTGGATGGCCGAGCGCTCCGAGAAGCAATGGCACCGCAGCGCGGTCAGCATTTACGAAGTGCATCTCGGCTCATGGCGGCGGGTGGTGGAGCAGGAGAATCGTTTCCTTAGTTATCTCGAATTCGCGGAAACGCTGCTGCCTTATGTTCTCGAGATGGGCTTCACTCACATCGAGCTGATGCCGATCGCGGAGCATCCCTTTGAAGGTTCGTGGGGTTATCAGGTGACAAATTATTACGCGCCGACGAGCCGCTTCGGGACGCCGGATGAGCTGCGGCATTTCATCGATGCCTGCCACCGCGCCGGGGTCGGCGTGATCATGGATTGGGTGCCGGCGCACTTCCCGAAAGACGCGCATGGGCTGGCGGAATTTGATGGGACGGATCTCTACGAGCACGCCGATCCGCGCCAGGGCGAGCATCAGGACTGGGGGACATTGATTTTCAACTTTGGACGTAACGAGGTGCGTAACTTCCTGACTGCGAATGCGCTCTTCTGGCTCGACAAATACCACATCGATGGGCTGCGGGTCGACGCCGTGGCTTCGATGCTTTACCTCGATTATTCACGGCAGCCTGGCCAATGGATCCCGAATGCCTTCGGCGGACGCGAGAATCTCGACGCGGTTTTTTTCCTGAAGCAGACGAACGAACTTTGCTACGAGAGCTTCCCGGGCGTTATGACGATCGCCGAGGAATCGACCGCCTGGCCCGGCGTTTCGCGGCCGACTTATCTCGGCGGCCTCGGCTTCGGCTTTAAATGGAACATGGGGTGGATGCACGACTTCCTCCATTACATGGCGCTCGATCCGATCTATCGGCGCTTCCACCAGAACAACGTCACCTTCTCGATCATGTATGCTTTCCAGGAGCATTTCATTCTCGTCCTCAGCCACGACGAAGTGGTCCACGGGAAGGGCTCGATGATCAACAAAATGCCGGGGGACGAATGGCAGAAGTTCGCCAATCTCCGGCTGTTTTACGCCTGGATGTATGGGCACCCGGGCAAGAAACTTCTCTTCATGGGCGGGGAGTTCGGCCAATTCCGGGAGTGGAATCACGACCGCGGGCTCGACTGGGAGTTGCTCGATGGGCCGCGCCACGACGGCCTTCGCCGCCTCGTGCAACATCTCAACCACGTTTACAAAAACGAGCCCGCGCTCTGGGATCTCGACGACACCTACGAGAGTTTCGAGTGGATCGATTTTCACGACGCCGAGAACAGCGTGGTCGCGTTCCTGCGCCGTTCACAAGCGGGCGAGCTGCTCGTCTTCGCGGTCAATGCCACTCCGTTGGTCCGCTATAACTATCGTCTGGGCGTGCCTAACGACGGCTTCTACCGGGAGATCATCAACACCGACGGCGAAACCTACGGCGGGAGCAACGTTGGCAACCTCGGGGGATTGCAGGCGGAAGCGGTCGAATGGCAGGGGCGCACCTACTCCATCCCGGTCAATCTCCCGCCGCTCGCGGTCGTGGCCTTCAAGTGCGAGCCAATGAAGTCGGAAGCCTTGGGGGACAGTGAAGCGGCGGGCGCTTCGAAGGCAGCGGAAGCAGCCGCTCTAGAAACGACAGGTCTGCAAACAGCAGCTCCCGAAGCAGATGAATCCTCGGGTGCGGCAGAAGCGCCCGACCGCCTCGCATAATCCCGCAGATTGTCATTCTTCGCTTCGCTCAGAATGACAATAACAGGAAGAGCTTTGAAGCTTGACGCTCCCGGGTTCGCTGGGCACAACTGCACTCCACCTGAATCATGAATATTAAGAAAAACTTCTCCGCCTTTACCCTGATCGAGCTCCTGGTCGTGATCACGATCATCGCGATTCTAGCCAGCATCGCGCTGCCGGTTTTCAACGGGGTGACGGAGCGCGCAAACCAAACCAAGGATTTGTCCAACGCCAAACAAATCGGGTTGGCGGCCAAACTTTTTGCGACGGACAACAACGGGAATTTCCCCTCAAAAACGCCTTCCGGCGACTACAACACCGCGGCCGATCTGGCCGCCGGCGGATTTTCAAACGACGCTTTCTGGTGGTTGTTTCCAAATTACCTTCAGAGCGAAGATATTTTCACCGTGCCCGGGTCGAAGTGGAGCGTAGGGGTCGACAACAAAATTGACCCTGCCACCGCCACGACACGGAAGGAAACCCTAAAGACGGGAGAGAATAACTACGCCTATGTGGGTGGATTGACGGATACTTCCAATCCCGCGTTTCCGCTCATCGCAGATGGTTTTAAGACTGGTTCGCCCGGCACCTATGACACCAGTAAATCGAACAAAGGCGGGGTGTGGTCGGGCAAAAAGGCGGTCGTCGTGTTCTGCGACGCGAGTGCTCAGATCATGAAGGTGGATCCCACGAACCAGCAGGTGAAGCGGCCCGGCCACGATTACAGCATGTTCTCCACGAATAGCAGCACGACGGACGATCCATGGCTGGTTACGGCAAATCCGGTGCTCAACCCGGAATAGGAGTTTCCCTGTTTGTAGCGGCGGTCTGTGACCGTCTCCGCCCCGTAGAGAAAAAGCACGCGCAAAGGTTGCGCGACGCTACGCCCACAGAGCCGCTCGGGCTGAACCGCCAGAGTGTCTGCAGCTAAACCGTTGATTCGAATTCGCCGTCGCACACGCGGGAGCGAATTTTCATCTGCGGAGCGATGGCCGCGACCGTGCGGATGACGTTTCCCTGCGCATCGCGGGTGATGCTGTAGCCGCGTTCGAGGGTGGCTTCCGGGCCGAGGATGCGGAGCATTCCCGCGGCCCGTTCCCAGTGGGAACGCGCATTCGTTAGGCCGAGTCTCATTTGTTCGCTTAAGCGGCGGTGCGTCGCCTCGATCCGCTGCCGCCGCGCGACCAGCTCCCGCGCCGGGTTGTGCGCCTTCAATTTCAGTAACGCATTTGTTAGGCGGGTGCGGTCCTGGGAGCGGGTGCGCTCGAGGGAACGGAGGAGCGCGTCTTTCCCGAGGTCGAGTTGTTGTTGCGCGTCGCGCAGCCTCTGCCGCAATTCGCGCGCGAGGGTTTTCTCGGAGAGCGCGTTCAGCCGCTGGCGCGATCGCGCGAGGAAATTGCGCCCGCATTTTTCGATGCAGTTTTGCAACTCGCGCACCCAGCGTTCCAGCTCGCGCGCGTCGGGCACGATCAACTCCGCGGCGGCGCTGGGCGTGGGCGCGCGGAGATCGGCCACGAAATCGGCGATGGTGAAATCGACTTCATGCCCGACCGCGGAAACGACCGGGATGGCGGAATGAAAAATCGCGCGCGCCACCGCTTCCTCGTTGAACTCCCACAGGTCCTCGATGCTCCCGCCGCCGCGCGCGATTACGAGGACGTCGAGCGGCTCCCAGGCGTCGTTAGGCGCATTCAACTCGCGGATGGCGTCGGCAATTTCGAGCGCCGCCCCTGTGCCTTGCATGCGGACCGGATTGATCAGGACCGCGACGCCCGGCGCGCGCCGGCGCAGGATGTTGAGAATATCCTGAATGGCCGCTCCGCTCGAGGAGGTGACGATGCCGATGCGGCGCGGAAATTTCGGGAGGGAACGTTTGCGCGCGATCGCGAAGAGACCTTCGGCTTCGAGCTTTTTCTTGAGCGCTTCGAACTTCGCCTGGAGCAAACCAAACCCGCGGGTCTGCAGAAGTTGGACGTTCAGTTGGTACTGGCCGCGCGCCTCGAAGACGGTGACCTGGCCGGAAACCTGCACCTGCATCCCATCGGTTAGCGGAGTGGGGAAGGGCGGGAGAGTGTTGCGGAAAATCACGCAGGCGATCGCGGCGCGCGCGTCTTTGAGGGTGAAATATTGATGGCCCGAGGGGAGGCTCTTGTAGTTGGAAATTTCACCCTGCACCCAGACCGTGCCGAAGCGCGTCTCGAGCAAGCCGCGGATCGAGCGGGTCAGCTCGGCGACGCTCAAGACCTTGGCGATTTTCGGAAAAAGATCGGGTCCCGAATTCATCTTCGCGGACGCGTCAGATTCCAGGGAGCGCACGCGCCTCGCGTGCTCCGTTCGGAGCCTCGCCGAACGGGCGAAGGTTCGAAGACGGTTCCGTGGTCCTCTCCTGCGCTCCAGTGTGTTCGCGGCGAGGCGCCGCGAAGGGCACGCACGGCGCGTGCGCTCTCCGGAATTTTCCTGCCGCGCATCTTAAGATCCGAAGAGCTCACTCTGCGGGCCAACCGGCGCTTTCAATCCCAGTTTTCGGTAGGCGTTAGGCAAGGCGACGCGGCCCTGCGCGGTCCGCTTGATGTAACCTTCCATGATCAGATACGGCTCGTTCACTTCCTCGAGCGTGCCGGCTTCTTCGCCGACCGCGACGGCGAGCGAGCTCAAGCCGACCGGGCCGCCGTTGAATTTGTAGATCAGCGTTTCGATGATGCGCTTGTCCCATTGGTCGAAACCGTCACGGTCGATTTCGAGCATCGTTAGGGCGCGATCCGCCAGGTCCGCGGTGATGCTGCCGTCGGCTTTGACCTGCACGTAGTCGCGCACCCAGCGGAGCAGGTTGTTCGCGGTCCGCGGCGTTCCCCGGGTACGCGTCGCGATCTCCGCCGCGCCGGCCGGATCGATCTCCACATTTAATAAGCCGGCGCTGCGCAGGATGATTTTCTGCATCTCCTCCGCGCTGTAATAATCGAGCCGCGCCGTCATCCCGAAACGCGAGCGCAATGGCGCGCTCAACATTCCCGAGCGGGTCGTCGCGCCGATGAGAGTGAATTTTGGGAGCCGCAGTTGCAGGCTCCGCGCCTGCGGTCCCTGGTCGATGATGATGTCGAGTTTGTAGTCCTCCATCGCGGGATAGAGGTATTCCTCGATCGTCGGCTGCAGGCGGTGAATCTCGTCGATGAAAAGGACGTCGCCTTTTTCCAAACTCGTCAGGAGCCCGGCCAGCTCGCCGGCTTTCTCGATCACCGGCCCGCTGGTGTTCTTGATGTTCACGCCCATCGCGTTGGCAATGATGTGCGCGAGCGTCGTTTTCCCGAGACCGGGCGGGCCGCTGAGAAGAATGTGCTCGAGGACGTCGCCGCGTTTTTTCGCGGCCTGCACGAGCACCTCGATCCGTTCGCAGACTTTTTCCTGGCCGGTGAACTCGCTGATCATCGGCGGCCGCAACGAAATCTCGAATGCGGGATCGGGCGGCGGCGGTGTCATTGGAATCGAATCGTAACACAGGCATCCATCCTGTCAGGTCGGGCCGCCTTCTCCCGCGAAAAATCGCGCCGGCCGGTTAGAGATTTTTCGTCAGGACCAACTCCGTGCCGCGGCTGCGCAGGACGTAATCGACCTGGTCGAAGGCATTGCGGATCAGATGCAGGCCGAGCCCACCGGGCTTGATCAAATCGGCCGGCCGGCTCTTCATTGACTGGGGGCTGGTTTTTTTTCCGTAATCGCGCAGGCGCAGGCAGACACAGTCGGTCTTCTTTTCGAGCGAGAGCGAGATTAGTTGATCGTCGCGACGATGGTAGGCGTGGCGAATGATGTTCGTGCAGGCCTCGTCCACTCCCAGGACCATGAGGATGCGCTGCCGCTCGGAAAAAGGGAAAGGCTCGAGAAAGCGGCGCACGCAGTTTCGCATCAGGGCGAGATTGCCCGTGTGACTGGAAAACTCGATTTTCTTCTTCTTCGTGTTCTTCATCTGGCGGGGGCGCGCCTAACGAGGCGCCCGGGCTTTTTCGCTGGCCAAGCTGACGAATTTCCCCGCTGCGCGCAACGTGTTTCCGCCGTTAGATTGGAAAGGTTCCGCTCGCACATGTTCAAAATTTTGATCGCGGGAAACGCGCAAGCTGGAAGCTCGCGCCACCATTGGCTGGCAATCTGGGGCGAGGCGTGCACTATTTTTGCATGTGGAAATGCGCTGCCTCGCGCTCCTTTTGCTCGCGACCCCCGCGTTCGCGCAGGATCGCCCGACGGCTTACCAGGCCCTGCGCACCGTCGGCATAAAACTCAATCGCGATTTCGTTAATCACGTCATCTCGGTCAGCGGGACGGCTGGGAATCCGCAGCCGGCGACCTGGAAAATTCTGCTCGACGATCCGAAGGCGCGCGGTGGCGTGCGCGAAGTGGAAGTGGGCGGTGGCGCGATCGTTTCGGAGCGGACTCCGCTGCGCTCCTCGGTCGAAGGTTCGTTAGGCGCGACCATCGACACGGCAAAATTAAATCTCGATTCGAGCGGGGCCTACACCGTGGCCGAGCAGACGGCGGCGAGCTCGCATGTCACTTTCGCGACCGCCGATTACAATCTGCGGGTCGACGAGCGCGGCAACCCGATCTGGATCGTCGCCCTGCAGCGCGAGAATGGCGAGCCGGCCGGGACGATCTACATCGGCGCGAATCACGGCACGATCACGCGCACGGAAGGTTTCTTCAGCGGAGGCGATCGGGTGGTGACAAACGATGACGAGCAGGAATCGGAAAACCCGGATGACGACGGCGAGGTCAACCCGATCAAGCGCCAGATCAAAGCCGCCTTCCACAAACTGGGAGAAGACGTGAAGCGCGACTTTCATAAAGTGCGGCGCTCCTTCGTCGATTTCTTTCAAGACAAATGAGCGGGACGCCTGCGCCTCAGCCGAGACCAGTCTTGCATTCTCCGGGGCAGCCCCGAAAATAGCGCGAATGAAATCCGAAACCCACGGGCAGTCGGCCTGGGCGCAGGTGCGTCACGGCTGGCAACAGCTCTACGGCGGCTTCGAGGAGATGGGGATCAGCCTCGAGTGGCATGATTTCAAAAGCAGCCAGCCGCTCGACTGGGGCGAAAGTTTCCGACCGCGCAGCGTTGAATTCTGTCTCAACCTCGATGGCCGCGGTGCGATCGGGCACGGCCGCAGCGCACTGCTCGATTACCTGCCGAGCAGCTCGGGCTACTACGCGATCGGGGAGGAGCCGCTCCGCGCGATTCGGCAGGCGAACGATCATCATCGCTTTGTCACCCTGGAATTTTCCCGCGAGCATCTGCAGGCGCAGCTGGCCGCTTCCGAAGGGGAACTCGCTCCGGCGATGCGCGAGATCGTTTTCCCGAAGAAAGAGCAGAGCGTCGTCTCGCAGCCGCGACCGATGTCGGCCGAGCAGCGCGCGATCGTCGCCAGCCTAACGACTCCGCCGGTCCCGAAAGCGGCGCAGATTCTCTGGTATCAGAGCAAGGCGACCGAGTTGATGGCCCACTTTCTTTTCGAGCCGAAGGATCCCGAGTTCTTTTGCATGCGCCAGAAACGGGTGGCGCGCGACCGCGTCGTGCGGGCGAAGGAATTGCTCGTGCGCGACCTGGCCAATCCGCCGTCGTTGGAAACGCTTGGCCAGGAAGTGGGCTGCAGTCCGTTTTATTTAAGCCGGATTTTTTCGCGAGAAGTTGGCCTAACGATTCCGCAATTCCTGCGCAACGCGCGAATGGAACGCGCGGCCGAGCTCCTGCGCAGCGGCCGCTTCAACGTGACCGAAGCGGCCACCGAGGTCGGCTATTCCAGCCTCAGTCATTTCAGCAAAGCCTTCTGCGAAACGATCGGCTGCTGCCCGGTCCTCTACCCGGCGGCGAAACATATCGTGCTCGATCGTTAGGCGAAAAGGCTGCCCGGGAAGCCGGGCTTCCCGTCCCTGTCATGTTGAGCGAAGCGAAACATCTCTGGCCCTTTTCCTGCGTCACCTCGCGCGTGGAACAGTCAGAGATTCTTCGCTTCGCTCAGAATGAAAGTCTCGTTAGGGGAAATCCGATAAATCTGCCGTGACGAACGCAGCGGCCGCCAGCGCCGGAGGGACACGCTCCGGCCTTTTTCTTTTACCCGCCGCGACCCTTTGGCAGCGCGAGATCGTGCGCTTCTACCGGCAGCGCAACCGCATCATCGGCGCGCTCCTCTCGCCGCTTGTTTTCTGGTTCGTCCTCGGCTCAGGGATCGGCTCGTCCTTTCGCGCCGGCTCCGCGCCTAACGGAATGGGCTATCTCGAATATTTTTATCCCGGCACGCTCATTCTCATCATGCTTTTCACCGCCATCTTCTCGACCATCTCGATCATCGAAGATCGGCGGGAAGGCTTTCTCCAGTCCGTTCTGGTCGCGCCGATTTCGCCGGGGAGCATCGTTTGCGGGAAAATTCTTGGCGGCACCACCCTCGCGCTTTTGCAGGGACTGATCTTTCTCCTTCTCGCGCCCTTCATCGGCCTGCATCTCACGCCCGAGCGCATCCTGATTTGCCTCGGCACGCTTTTTCTGGTCGGCTTTGGCCTAACGGGACTCGGTTTTCTCATCGCCTGGCCGATGGAATCGACCCAGGGTTTTCACGCCATCATGAATGTCGTGCTCATTCCGCTCTGGCTCATGTCCGGGGCGCTTTTCCCGGCCAACAATCCGCACTCGTGGATCTATTGGGCGATCCATCTCAATCCCGTCACCTACGGAGTCGCGGCGGTGCGCCGCGCTCTTTATGCCGGCGATCCCGGCGTGCTCCATCTGCCGGGCTTCGCCCTTTCGCTTGGCCTAACGACCGCCTTCGGCCTCGTCATGTATGCGCTCGCCTGCCTTCTCGTGCAGCGGAAATCTTCATGAAAATAAAACGCGCGCTCCTTTCCGTTTCCGACAAAACCGGCCTGGCCGATTTTGCTCGCGAGCTCGTCCAACTGGGCGTCGAGATCATTTCCACCGGCGGCACGGCGGCGCTCCTCCGGCAGGAGGGAATCGCGGTCCGGGACATTTCCGACTTCACCGGCTTCCCGGAAATGCTCGAGGGCCGGCTCAAGACGCTGCATCCCAAAGTGCACGGCGGCCTTCTCTACCTGCGCGGAAAAAAAGATCACGAGGCAGCTGTGCGCGAACATGGGATCGAGGCGATCGACCTCGTGGTGGTGAATCTTTATCCCTTCGAAGCGACCGTCGCGAAACCGGGAGTGAAACTCGGGGATGCGATCGAGCAGATCGACATCGGCGGACCCTCGATGTTGCGGAGCGCTGCAAAAAATTATCAGTCGGTCACGGTCGTGGTCGATCCGGCTGACTACTCTGCGGTCCTCGAGGAGATGCGCGATCGCGAGGGCGAGACAACGCTGAAACTGCGCGAGCGCCTCGCGATCAAAGCCTTTCTTAAGACGTCCGATTACGATCGCGCGATTGCGACTTTCCTGAACGAGAAGAAGGAAACCGAAACTTCCTTCTCGCTCTCTTTGCCGCTCGCGAGCCGGTTGCGTTACGGCGAAAATCCGCATCAGACCGCCTCGATCTACGGAAATTTCACCGAGCACTTTGAGAAGCTGCACGGGAAAGAACTTTCCTTTAACAACCTCCTCGACATCACCGCCGCGGCCGACTTGATCGAAGAATTTTCCGAACCGACCGTCGCGATCTTGAAGCACACCAATCCGTGTGGGGTGGGGAGCGATCCCGACTTGCGCGAAGCGTGGCTGAAAGCTTTCGCGACCGACAAGCAGGCGCCGTTCGGCGGCATCATCATTTGCAATCGGCCACTCGATCTCGCGGTCGCGAAAGCGATCAGCGAAATATTCAGCGAAGTCATCATCGCGCCGGAATTTGCGACCGATGCGCGCGCCCTTCTGCAAAAGAAGAAAAACCTCCGCCTCATGCGCATGCTGCCGCAGGACCGGCCTAACGAGAAGCCGGAGTTCGATGTCCGCTCTGTCCGCGGCGGGCTCCTCGTGCAGCAGAAAGACGCGGCCGAGCTCGGTGAGATCGAGACCAAGGTGGTGACGAAACGTCCGCCGACCCGGCAGGAAACCGCCGCCATGCTCTTCGGCTGGCGAGTCGTGAAACACGTGAAGTCGAACGCGATCGTTTACGCCGGCGCCGATCGAACGTTAGGCATCGGGGCCGGGCAAATGTCGCGGGTCGACGCTTCGCGCATCGCGGTTTGGAAAGCGGCCGAGGCGAAGCTCTCGCTCAAGGGGAGCGCAGTCGCGAGCGACGCGTTTTTTCCTTTCCCGGACGGATTGATCGCGGCCGCCGAAGCCGGCGCGACGGCGGCGATTCAGCCGGGCGGTTCGGTCCGCGACAACGAAGTGATCGCGGCCGCCGACGAACGCGACGTGGCGATGGTTTTTACCGGCGTCCGACACTTCCGGCATTAACGGGAGCGCTTCCTTTGTCGCTTTGGGCCGGGCTCATAAGTGAGCTGGATGATCCCGCTGGCGAAAGGCTTTGCTTCGATCAGACGAAGTGAATCTTCCTTAGCGACACTCGGAGCAAAAACCGGAATGCCGGACCCGAGCATCACTGGACAAATCGAGAGAATGAAACGCGAGATCAGCCCGGCAATGCGAAACGACGTGGCGAGCTGACCTCCACCCATCAACCAGGCTCGCTGGATGCCGCGGGCTCGAAGTAGTTTCACCACTTCTGCGGGAGAGTCTGACGTGAGCGTAATGCTGGGATGAAGAAGCCGTAAATCGTGATGCGAGAACACCCATGCTGGCTTGTCCGGCGATGGCCAATGTCCGAGCTGCAGAGCAAACTCATAGGTGTCCCGGCCCATGAGGAGAGCATCGACAGCTGAATAGAGATCAGAAGCTCCGTGATCTTCACCCCCGCCTCCGAAGCGCTCGAGCCAATCGACACGTCCATCGTTCGTCGCGATGTAACCATCAAGACTGGTCGCCACGTAGTAGACGATTTCAGGTATGGAAGAAGATTTCATCGCCTAACGAACACAGGATCAGGGTTCACCAAACGCTCGCAACATCTGCTCCTCGGATGGAGGTCGCAGAACATTCTGGGCGGCGAATTCATTGGCCTGCGGATAACGGGTCCGCCGGATCCGCGCGGCGGCTCTGTCCAAATCGTATTCCGTTCTTCGGAACTCGACGGCTGCCGTTCCAAGCAGCAACCAGCAAGCGCCGGGCTCTCCATATGGCATCCCAACGCTGCCCGCGTTGAGAACGCGGATGCGGCCGATCATGCGATCGAACTGCATGTGGGTATGGCCGCAGACAACGACGTCCGCATCGCATCCATCGAAAATCGGGATGAGTTTCTCTTCCGGTGTGAGGCGGGTAAGGATATCGGAATCGTTCTGCGGCGTGGCGTGGCAGAAAAGCACTTTGCCCAGTCCCGCGATCTCGAGCCGGATCATCTTCGGCCAGGTGAGGAGCACCTCGTGATCGGCCGGGTCAAGTTGTGCTGCGTTCCAGCGAATGCCTTCCCGGTAACGAAGCGGCACACCGGAATCCTTGCCTTCCATATCCGCGAGCACGGCCGCTTCTCCGTTGCCCCGGATGAACTGAATCGGGAGCTTGAGATCACGCAAGCGCGCCAGGCACTCGCGCGGCATGGGACCCGGAACCACATCTCCGCCGACCACAATCTGGTCGACTCCGACCCGGACCACGTCATCGAGGACGGCCTCCAGAGCCGGAAGGTTTCCATGGATGTCGTAGATCGCGGCAACGCTCATGAAAAATTTCCTCAGCCTGCTTTACTCGTTAGGCAATTAAGGTGCTCCGATCCGATTTTTCGCCGATTCGAAGCGCCCGGTAGCGGGAATGAGCGAGCCCACTCGCCCGAGGCCAAATGGCGGCATGTTGTGATAGATCGTCTCAAAAGATCCTGGCTTGACGGAATAGGTCTCATGCCAAATGCCCACATCGCCGCTGTTCCCGACACTGCGGGTGAAGGCAGTCCAGGCCGGCAAATGCTGGCGATCCCTGCTCGCCGCGTAGTCCATGAGGTGCACGACGGAACGCCAATACTGCACCGAAATGACGGTGCGTCCGAACCAGAGGTTTCCACCGAGAAACCCCAGCTCCTTATGTGCCTCCAGTTCCCGCAGCATTCTCGGCATCGCCATCGCCACCGGTAGCCATTTGTGGATTTTGAGCGGGCGATTGAAGCGCATTCCGATCAGGAAAACACAGAATTCTCCGTCAACAGTTGCCGTCATTCTCTGCGAAATGATTGGTGGAGCCATGACCGTTCTCAGTTGCCTAACGAGCCCAGATCAGCGCCGCGGCCGGCAGGAATCTGGCATCTTTTCACCAACCTAATCCGAACGTCCCACTGGTCTATCGAATCCAACGGGGAAGGGCCGAGGCCTGGAAAGACGGCAGAAACAGGGCAAACGAGATAGGCCTAACGAGGAATGGCGGCTTTGCTTTTTAATGTTGCCACCGCGATCGCGGCCAAGCCGACGCAGAGAATGCCGGCCCCAGCTTCGATGAAGAGCATCCCGGCGCTCCCGAAGCGGTCGTGCGCCCAGCCGTCGGGCGCCGTCAATCGGCGCACAGGCGCACCGCCAGAGGTTGGCCGACAATCCCAGGGCCACGACGGAGGCGGCGGCCGCGACGGAAAATCCATTGTGCACGAGCACGAAAGGCAACGTGATGCTGCAAAACCCGCTGCTGATGCCATAAGGCAGGACGAGAAAGAGGTAACTGACCGGATTCGACAGGTGTGCCTCGCGCTTCACGCGGCGCAGCATGGTCGAGCAGATGCGTCACGCCAGCCGAAAATTTCCGGTCTCTCTGGCTAAAGCCGTTACGGCAAGATCCTGAGCGCGTCTGTCGGAAAGGAACCGTCTCGTGCCCACAGGAGCATTGCGCTTTGTCTGCGCGCGCCGAGAAGTATTTTCTTCGGCATCAAATTGGCGCCGCCGCGGGACGAGCTATCCTCACGGTGTCTGCCAACGCTCGGCTCGTTCGCGCGGAAGCACCAAGGCCTAACGAACACAACACTGTAGCAACGCGGGGAGATGCGACTGAGCCGCGATAGACTCCGCATCGGGCCGTAGTTCCTAGGCGCGCTCGTTCGATTCCCACACGACCACATCGGCGTGCTCGTCGAGGCGAAAAAATTGCACAGGTGGATCCTCATCAGTCGTCCGCACCAACTCTCCGAGATTGGCCGACATCGGCTTCATCTCGGGAATGTGCGCGGCCGCGATTGAGCCCGCGGCCTTCTGCACCGCCTCCGCGCTCATCGGAGAAGCCCCCTGATGCTGAGCTTTGACCCAAGACATCCCGCCGCTTCTTCTCGTCGTCTGGGAAGACGTGGAATTTGAACAAGTAAGCTTGTATTTCATAAGCTGTGGAATACGCCTCGTCTTCGCTGGGACCGAGTAAAAACTAAGCGATCGAGAAAACGGCGCAGAATCCGTCGTTAGTGTTTCATCGAGTATCTTGACTCGGTCGTTCGGTCGAAATCCGGCGGAAGGGAACTCGGTAAGGCGCCCGTCACGGATCGCTACATCGGGCAATGAACTCGTGAACCTAGACTCGTTAGGCTTCGAAACGGAGCTGATATCCCGTCGCGGTAGACGAAAATTCGCGGTGCACGGCTAAGTAGCCGCGACCCGGCGGCGGCGGGCAAACATCGCGGACTGCACGAAAATGCCGACGATCGTTAGGGCAATGAAAATGATGGCGGCGCCTTTCGGTGGCACGTGCACGTTGCTCGCGATCAATTCCGCGCCCGCCACCGCGGAGAAAAAGATCAGGGCCCAATCGAAAAGCATGAGCAAGAGGAGCGCTCCGATGATTCCGCCGATCACGAATGTGATGGTGGAAGAGGGAGCGCGGGTGGCAACGAAGGTGGCGACGAGCGCGGTTGCGATGTGGCCACCGACGAGAAAACCGGCGACCGCGATGGCGATCTTTTGCAAAATCAAAGCGAGAATCGCGCCGAGGATTCCGAGAACCAGCGCGACTGCGAGGATGAGCCATTCCGGCGGTTGATGGAGGATTTGGGGCGTCAGCTCAAAGCCGATCCAGAATCCAACCGCCGCGACAAAGAGCCAGAAAAGTTTCCTCCCGAAAAGGAGGACGAGCGCGCCGATGAGAATGCTGACGATCGGCAGGGTCTGCGGATTCACGACGATTCCCCTAACGAACCCATTTCTTCTTTGCCATCATCTGATCGCGTTTCGCCTTGAACTCCGAACCGGGGAGCCAGGTCGGATAGCGAGGGTCATTCGCCACCTCATAGCCGACCTCGAAGAGCAGTTGATCGTCCTGCACCGCGCCGGATAAATCCCACTTCGGATTCACCTCGTCGGACACCTGATGATAATGATGCTGCGTGTAGTCGTCGGCTTTTTCCTGTCCATAACCGGCCGGTTTGCCGATGAAATTCTTTGGCTTGTAGCCCGGGTAAAGCGCGGGCACGCCGAGCTTCGAGAGCTCGAAATGATCGGCGCGGAAGAACATACCTTTTTCCGGCTCGCTATCCGGCTTGGCCACGCGTCCCTGCCGTTGCGCGGCCTGCGCGAACATCTCGTCGAGCGTTGAATTGCCGTAGCTGATGTCTTCGATATCACCGGCTTTTCCCCAGGCATTCACGATGTCTATATTGATATCGGCGAGCGTGTGATCGAGCGGATAAAGCGGATGCTCCGCGTAATATTTTGCGCCTAACAATCCCGCCTCCTCCGCAGTTGTGGCAAGGAAAAGGATGCTGCGCGGGGGCGGTTGCGGAAGCTTGGTGAAGGCCTGCGCGATCTCGAGAATGCTGGCGACCCCGGAGGCATTGTCGAGCGCGCCGTTGTAGATCTGGTCGCCTTTCAGCTTCGTGTCCCGGCCGAGGTGATCCCAGTGCGCGCTGTAGATGACGTACTCATCTTTTTCGCCCGGATCGCGTCCCTCGATTTTCCCGACAACGTTATGCGATTTGAATTTGTGAATCTTGTTCTGGATGGTGAAGCTGGCTTTCGCGCCTAACGAGACCGGCTTGAAGTCTTTGCTCAGCGCTTCATTCTTTAACACCTCGAAATTCTTGCCCGCGGCGGCGAATAACTTCTTCGCCGTGTCGAGTGTGATCCAGGAACGAACTGCGACCGTGTCCATGTTTTTGTCCGACGCGTCGGTCACGAAATTCTCCTTCGCGTTGCTGTTCTCGACCACGCTCCAAGGATATGCGGCCGGAATCGTCTCATGCACGATGATGGCGGCGGCGGCGCCTTTTTGCGCGGCGATCTCGTATTTGTAGCTCCAGCGCCCGTAATAGGTCATGGCTTTTCCCTTGAACATCTTGTCGTCGAGCTTCGATGGATCGTTTGGATCGGGAATCGGCGGGTCGTTGATCAGGAAAACGAGCGTTTTGCCCTTGAGGTCGGCGCCTTTGAAATCGTCCCAGCCGTACTCCGGCGCGACCACGCCGTAGCCGACGAAGACGATGTCGGAATTCTGCACGCTAATTTGCGGGACGATCTGCTGAGTGAAAGCGACGTAGTCGTTAGGCGAGTGCAGCTCCATTTTTTTTCCGCCAACGCTGAAGCTGGCGGTCGGCGTACTGAGGATGCCGGCCAGCGGCACTTCCTGGGTGTAGCCGCCGTCGGGATTACCTGGTTTGAGGCCGAGTTTTTGGAACTGCTCGCTGATGTACTGGACCGATTCCTTTTCACCCTCCGAACCGGGAGCGCGGCCCTCAAATTTATCCGACCCGAGGATCTTGATATGGGCGAGGAGGCCGGCGGCATCGATTGCGTTCTCGGCTTCCTTGGGCGGTTCGAGCGGTGTGGCGGCAGCGCAGAGAGCAGTAGCGGAGAGGGCTAACGACAAAAGGACGATGTTCTTCATGATCACGAAGCACGGTAGCGCAAAAATCATTCGCTTCACGCTGAGGCACCGAACTGGCAAAGAGCGCAGCAGCGGGAATTCCCGGGGAGCACGGGCTGCCAGCCCGTTGGTCGCGGCAGTCTGCCGCGACGAACTTTCGGCGCGGTGACATGATGGGAGATGCCTGAGCTATGAGGCGCGAGCGGCTCTTCTTCTTGACGGTCATCTTTTCCGGAAAATCGAAAATCTCAGGAGAAGGACCGAAGACGCATTCCCGCCCGGTCGCTTTTCACCATGTTACCGCTCCGAAAGTTGGCGAAGGCTGGCAGCCGTCGCCAACGGGCTGGCAGCCCGTGCTCCCCAGAAAGGAATCTGCCGCGCGCGCTAGGGCTTGGGCGGCGGCGCGGTGCCGGTGCCGCTTTCTTGCGACGGGCCGCTCTTCGCTTTCGTCGGTGTCTTGATGCCTAACGTTTTCAGGAACGGTTGGATCGAACGGTCGCGTCCGAGGAAGTCGTGGATCGACACGTCGATGTCGCGCGAACCGCCGGGCGCGTAGATTTCGTTGCGCAATTTCATCCCGGCGGTCTTGTCCAGAAATCCGTTAGGCGCGGCTTTGAAGACGGTCGCCATGTCGGCGGCGATGGCGTCGGCCCAGGCGTAGCCGTAGTAGCCGCCGTCGTAGCCGACGAGGTGACCGAAGTAGGCGACAAAAGCGGTGTTCGGATCGATCGGGAGAAAGACTTTTGCCAGGACCGGATTGGACATCGCGACGCAATCGTAGGGCTGCCCTTCCGGGTGAACGTCATGAAGCGTGAGGTCGATGTCGGCGAAGGCAAATTGCCGCCGGTAATTCACCGCCACGGTGGCGAGCTTGGCTTCCTTCATTTTGGCGATCGTGGCCGCCGGGATTTTCTTCGACGGATCGCGATAATCGGCGGCAAAGGTGTCGAGCACTTTCTTATCCCAGACCCAGTTTTGCAGCATCTGCGAGGGAGCCTCGACGAAGTCGGCCGGGACGTTGGTGCCGGAGAAGCGCTGCGTTTTCGCCGTTGTCACGATGGAGTGAAGGGCGTGGCCGAATTCATGGAAGAGCGTCTCGACATCGCTGTGGCTGAGAAGCGATGGCTTGTCTTTGCTCGGCGGTGGGAAGTTGCAAAGGAGGGCGACAGTCGGGCGCTGGTACTTTCCGTTAGGCAAAAGCATCCCGGGGACGATCCCGAACTGGGCGAAGTGATTGAACTTCCCGTCGCGCGGAAACATATCGAGATAGAAAAGCCCGAGCGGCTGCCCGCTGGCCGCGTCGGCCACGAGATAGAGTTGGAGGTCGTCGACCCATTTCTGGGGCACCTCGATCCGGGTGAATTTCAGGCCGAAGATGTTCTGATAAATTTTGAACATCCCTTCGAGCGCTTGCTGGAAAGGGAAGTAAACGCGCAGCGCTTCGGTATCGACGGTGTACTTCTGTTTCTTGAGTTGGTTGGCGTAGTAGCGCCAATCCCAGATGTTGATTTGCGCGTTGGGATCTTTCGTTTCCGCGACCTTTAATTTTCGCAGCTCGGTGACTTCAGCGTCGAACTTCGGCTGAATCCCGGCGATGAGATCGTTGATGAATGTCTTGGCCGCGGCGCCGCTTTTTGCCATCCGGATTTCGGTCTGGAAATCATCCCAGGATTTGTAGCCGAGGAGGAGCGCGATTTTGTTGCGGTGGGCGAGAATGTCGTTCAGCACCGGGACATTTTTGTCGCGCGCAAGATTGAAGCGCGCCTCGTAGAAACGCTTGCGGGTCTCCTCGCTTTTGACCGTTTCCTCGAGGGTGTTGTAATGGAAAGTCACGTTGGCGAGGAGCGTGTAGGAATCGTTCCCGGTGTGGACGCCGGGAGAGGCGAGCAGGCTGAGCGGCGCGCCGACGAGCTCCTGCGTGGTGAAGGTGACGGGCACTTTCACGGCCACGATGTTGCTTTCAAAATCGGTCTCCAGTTTGGCCAATTCCTTGCGCAGCTTTTCTACTTCCGCCTTCTTATCCGGCGGAAGGGCGAGGCCGGCCCGGCGGTAATCGCGCAAAGTGTATTCGAGGAGCCGCTGGTTCTCGCCGTCGAGCTTCGGTTTGGTGTCGGCAAATGCTTTCACCGCCTTATAAACATCCTCGCGGTAATCGACCCCGACCGCCCAATCCTGGAAAACCTTGACCGCCTGCTCGGCTGCATCGCGCATCGCCGCTTCCTTGTTGGTCTGCTGAATGATAACGGCTTTGCTCACCGCGATGCTGGCGTCGTTCTGGATAAGGTCGAGCGCGCCGATCGTGCTTTGGAGAGTCACTTTGCTCAGGTCCTGTTGCCCAATCGCGTCGAGCGCGGCGTTGGCTTTGGCGATCGCGGTGTTGACGGTGCCTTGGACGGCGATGGGCGTTTGCGGCCAATCGGGGATCGTCAGGATTTCATTCGCCTTGTCCGCGGCGGGCTGGAAATCGGCGAGGGTTTTGAGCTTCTCGGCGCGGAGATTGAGCGCGAGCGAGCAGGCGAGGAGAGTGACGAGCAGGAGTTGTTTCATACGGATTGCCATTTGCGCGGGACAGGATTAAACGGACTTAAAGGATGGAGGGAAAAGGAAATTTATCATCCTGTAAATTCGTTCTTTTCCGTTCGTCGTCTGGCTGACTCGCGATGAAAGAGTTCACCACCAAATTCCTCGTTGCCTTCATTCCGATTTTCGTCGCGATCGACGCGATCGGAATGGTCGCGATCTTCATCGGCCTGGGGGCGAACGTCGATGCGAAGCGACGGCAGCAGGAAGCAATTCTTGGCATTGTCACCGCGCTCGGCATTTCCGTCGGGTTCATGTTTCTTGGGAAACTTGTTTTTCAGGCGCTCGGGATCACGGTGGCAGATTTTCAGGTGGCGGGCGGGCTTATCCTGCTCGCCTTCGCCGTGCGCGATCTCCTCGATATGGGCGGCGATAAGCGGGTCACGACCGAGGCGTTCGGCATCGTGCCCCTCGGCATGCCGTTGATCGCCGGGCCGGCTCTGCTCACGGCGTTGCTGGTCTTGATCGATCGCGTGGGTGCGAGCTACACCGTGCTCTCGCTGCTTGTGAATTTGCTCATCGTCGCGGTGGTTTTTCGATACGCGGATCTGCTCACGAAATGGATGGGCCGACAAGGCATCAACGGCATCTCCAAGCTGGTTTCGCTCCTGCTCGCGGCCATCGCCGTCAGCTTGATCCGGCGCGGTTGGTTGGGGCGCTGAGACGTCGCAAGTCGTCGCGATTCTACAAACCATTGCTCGAAACATTCTGTTTGCGCGATAATGATGCGCGAATTGAATAGCGGGGTCAGAAACGCCAACGTTGGCGTCTGAGAAATCTGCCGAAGAGCTGCGGTCCGCGACGGGAGCTTCTCCGGAGGAGAATGGGTGGCGCGACACCGTCTCATTCTTATTTTCTCCGGCGCATTCCCGTTTTGCCGCGCGACCTCTGACTTGATTGCCACGTGCTTGCCAAAAAGGACCTATCTTCAGCGACTGCGTTCGGCTTGAGCGAACCGAACGCGGCTGGCGCATTTGCCACGACTCATTGGAGCGTGCTGGCGGCTGCCCAGGGTGCATCCCGAGCGGCAGAAGAAGCGCTGGAACGGCTTTGCCGCACCTATTGGAAACCGCTTTACGCCTTCGTCCGCCGTCAGGGTTGTGGAGCGGACGAAGCACAGGATCTGACCCAGGGTTTCTTCGCCCTTCTGCTCGAGCGGAGAGATCTCGCTACCGTCCGCAGAGAGAAGGGGCGGTTGCGTTCCTACCTTCTGATATCGCTGAAGCATTTTCTCGCCAACGAGCGGGAGCGGGCGATGGCCATAAAACGTGGGTCCAGCCAGCCGCTGATTCCCCTGGAAGAATTGGGCGACAACGAGTGCGCCAGCTCTGAGCCATTTACTGCGGAACTCGTGTTCGAGCGTCGTTGGGCCTTGACCGTGCTTGGGCAGGTGCTGGCGCGACTCCGGGAAGAATATGGCGCGGCGGGGAATGACCGACTCTTCGGCCGGTTGCACGAAATTCTCACCGACGATGCGGACCGGCTCTCGCAAGCGGAGATCGCCGCGGAGTTACATATGACCGAGAATGCGGTGAAGCAGGCGTTTCATCGTTTGCGTGTGCGCTACCGGGAGCTCTTGCGCGAAGAAATCGCACAAACGGTCATGCTGCCGGGCGACATGGAAGATGAATTGCGGCATTTGATCGCGGTGCTGCGGACCTGAGAGACATGTCCGGATGCTGACCAAGACGGGGAGTTGCACGAAGTGCGGGGCGACGATCACCGCAGACGGCCCGGAGCACGGTTGCCCGGCGTGTCTTCTCGAAGAAGGACTAACCCTGATCGATGGCGAAGGCGGCGACGTCGGACGTTCAGCAAGGAAGCTGGGCGATTTCGGTGACTATGAATTGCAGGAGGAAATCGGCCGTGGCGGTCAGGGCGTGGTTTACCGGGCGCGGCAGAAAAGCCTTAATCGCACGGTTGCATTGAAAGTTGTCGGCCTGGGTCCGTGGACCACGGAAGCGCATTTGCGGCGTTTCGGCTTGAAGCCGAGTCCGCCGCGGGTCTCGATCATCCCGGGATTGTTCCGATTTACGAAGTCGGAGAGCGCGAAGGCTTCTGCTACTTCAGCATGAAGTTGA
Source organism: uncultured Verrucomicrobiae bacterium (assembly GCA_963792775.1). GTDB lineage: Bacteria > Verrucomicrobiota > Verrucomicrobiia > Chthoniobacterales > UBA10450 > Palsa-1392. The sequence goes on from CAWBXU010000007.1 coordinate 132,628, forward strand.
TCGAAGGCGGGCCGCTCGACGAGGTCGTTAGGCGCGAGCCCCTCCCTATCCGGCGCGCAGTCGAGCTCATTGCGAAGATGGCGCGCAGTGTTCACTACGCGCATGAGCGCGGTATCCTTCATCGCGATATCAAGCCGGGTAATATTCTGCTCGATGCGGAGGGCGAGCCGCATTTGACTGATTTCGGGTTGGCCCGATTGGTGGCGACCGAGAGCACAGTCACGCGCACCGCGGAGGTATTGGGAACGCCGAGTTACATTGCGCCGGAACAGGCTGCCGGCGGTGAAAACGCGCAGCCAACTCGCGCCACGGACGTCTACGGAGTCGGCGCGGTTTTTTACCAACTGCTCACTGGCCATCCGCCCTTCGTCGGCGACACCACTTTTGCAACTGTCCGGCTCGTTCTGGAAACCGAGCGCGGCCGCCGCGTCTGTTAAATCCGGAGGTAGATCGCGATCTGGCGACGATCTGTCTGAAATGCCTCGAAAAGGATCCGGAACGCCGTTACCCGTCCGGCCTCGCGGTGGCCGAAGACCTTGAACGCTGGCTGCGCGACGAACCGATTCTGGCCCGCCCCATCGGGAGTGCTCAGCCGCGGCCGGAAATGGGTGCGAAGGAACGCAACGAATTGTGGCGCTCGTGGCCTCGTTAGTCGCCCTCGTTGCGGCAATTGGCACGATTGTTTGGAAAAACGAATCCGCTCGTCGTCCGATGCCGACCGGGATCGCCGTGCTGCCATTTGAGAACCTGAGTGCCAGCAAAGAGAACGCCTATTTTGCCGACGGCGTGCAGGACGACATTTTGACCAAGCTGGCAAAAATCGCCGGGCTCAAGGTCATCAGTCGGACGAGCGTGATGCAATATCGCGGGGCGCGAAATACCCGGCAAATCGGGGAGGCTCTGCGTGTTTCCTACGTGCTGGAGGGAAGTGTGCGGCGGGATCACGGGAGGATTCATTTGAATGCGCAGCTCATCGATACCCGCACTGACACCCATGTTTGGGCGGAAGAATACGATCGCGCTGTGGCGGAGATGTTCGCTATCCAAGGCGAGATCGCGCGCCAAATCGCCGCGCAGCTTCATGTGAAAATTTCGCCCGCGGAGATGCTGGCGATCGCACGAGCGCCCACAGCCGATCTGACTGCGTTCGATCTCTACACGCGCGCCGAAAATCTTCTTCTCACGGCTAACTTCAACAGCAGCGGGAGAGCGAATTTGCTCGAGGCGGCGGAACTTCTGAAGCAGGCGGTCGCATCTGATCCGTCGTTTTTTCAAGCCTATTGCGAGCTGGCCTACGCGCACGACACTCTTTATTTCTTCGGCTTCGATCATACTCCAGTCCGGCTCGCTCTGGCGGAGACGGCGATCGAGGCAGCCTTCCGTTTGCGACCCGAGGCAGGTGAAGCGCACCTCACGCGCGCGGGAAATCTTTATCGCGGATACCTCGATTATGAGGGCGCGCTCGCCGAATTGAAAGTTGCGCGCCAGACTTTGCCTAACGATCCCCGCGTATTTTCGCTCCAGGGTTACATCGAACGACGCCGCGGTCTGCAGCGGGAGGCGATCGAGAGTCTCGAGCGTGCGTCTGACCTCGACCCGCGCAATAGCTTTATTCTCCAACAGATCGCGCTGAGTTATCAGGACCTCCGGCGCTATTCAGAAGCGAAATCCGCGCTTGATCGTGCGCGCGCGCTCGATCCAAACGATCTCGACATCAAAGTGGCGCGGGCGTTTCTGCAACTGGATTGGAAAGCCGATACCCGGCCCTTGAATCAGGTTCTCAAAGAAATCCGGGAGAAGAATCCGACGGCGCTGCAAAGCGTCTCCGACAGTCTGCTCACCTGCGCGCTGGCCGAGCGCGATACCGCAGCAGCTGGCAATGCCTTGGCCGCGCTGGGCAAAAATACCTTTGGCAACGACGCGGTCAGATTCAACCCGAGTTTCGGCGAAGGCTTGATCGCCCGAATGACGCATGACGAGAGCAAAGCCAGAGCGGCTTTCACGGCGGCGCGGACCGAGCAGGAGAAGATCGTGCAAGCCCAGCCTAACTATGGTCCGCCGCTCTGTGTGCTCGGTTTGATCGACGCCGGGCTCGGGCGGAAAGAGGATGCATTGCGGGAAGCGCGACGGGCAGTCGAGCTTCTTCCGGTGGAGAAAGATGCTTCCAACGGCGCGCACATGATTGAGTACCTGGCCATGACCGCGGCGTGGGTGGGCGAGAAGGATCTCGCTTGCGACCAGCTCGCGATCGCGATTCGTCCGCCGCTCGGCCTTAGCTATGGCCAACTGAAACTGATGCCCTTCTGGGATCCGTTGCGGGGCGATCCGCGATTTGAAAAAATCGTCGCCGCGCTCGCGCCGCAAGAAGCGGCCATCCGATAGTCATGGAGAGTTCTCGCATTTTTTTGCGTAACCTCCGGCCGAATTTTCTGCAGTACAAATACAAGTATGAGCGGGGCCTGTTTCAAATGGCCTCGCACCTGATTCAAACTATGAAAACGACAGCCGCTTCCCGATTCGCCATTCTCAATCTCTTCTTTTTCTTTGTTTGCCTGGCGCTCTTCGGCCTGGGCGCGTCCTCGCCTGCATTGGCCAAGGGCAACGACGCGAAGTCGAATGAATGGTTTTGGCAAAATCCACTTCCGCAGGGCAACGACCTGCGTGGTGCTTCCTTTGTCGATGCCAATACCGGCACCGTGGTTGGCTACTACGGTACGATCGTCCACACGACTGACGGAGGAAGCAGCTGGACAATTCAGAGTAGCGGGACCAAGCAAAATTTGTGGGCCGTTTCCTTCACCGATGCGAACAACGGCACGGCAGTGGGCGAAGGCGGGACCATTCTCCGGACGACGGATGGGGGTAGTCAATGGGTCAGCCAGACAAGCGGAACGACGTCTCAACTCCGCGGTGTCTCTTTCACCGATGCGAATAATGGAACCGCCGTTGGTGAAGGCGGCTTGATTCTCCGAACGACGGACGGCGGAAACACCTGGGTCTCGCAAATCAGCGGAACCGTATTCACGCTTTTTGGCGTTTCATTTATCGATGCCAACAACGGGACCGCAGTGGGCGGAACTATTGGTCAAAGCCAGATCCTCCGGACGACGGACGGCGGAGCGCACTGGGTGATTCAGCCAAATCCGGGAACCGTGTTTCTCTTCGATGTTTCCTTTACCGATGCAAACGACGGAACGGCCGTAGGCGACGGCGGCACCATTCTACGCACGACCGATGGAGGAACGACATGGGTTCGGCAAACCAGCGGAACAACGAAAACGCTCTATGGAGTTTCCTTTGCCGATGCGAACAATGGGACGGTCGTCGGATTCGAGTTTGGCGGGACTGGAATCATTCTCCGAACGACCGATGGAGGCGCGAGCTGGGTCGAGCAGGACGCTCCCACGATCAATGCTTTCTATGCCGTCTCTTCCGCCGATACGACTAACGGAATAGTCGTCGGCAACGCGGGGACCATTCTCCGCACGACCGACGGTGGTGGCAACTGGGCCCTTACCCAGCCGAGCGCGACCTTCCAATTTCTTTACGCCGTCTCCTTCACTGATGCGAATACCGGAACGGCGGTGGGTTACGATTATCCGAGCGGCACGATTCTCCGGACAACCGATGGTGGGAGCACCTGGGTTCGTCAGGACAGCGGGTTAAGCAACACCTTTAGCGGACTTAACTTCTACGGAGTCTCTTTCAGCAGCGCGACCACGGGAACGATCGTGGGCGAGAGCGGAATTATCCTCCGGACTACGGATGGCGGACAACATTGGGTCGAGCCAGACCAGCGGCACGACTGACTATCTCTATCGAGTCTTCTTTACCGACGATAATAATGGAACTGCGGTCGGGTTTCTCTCCGGGACGATTCTGCACACGACCGATGGTGGAGCACATTGGGTCATCCAAAATAGCGGCACCAGCGAGGGACTGCTCGGGGTCGCCTTCACCGATGCAAATACAGGAACCGTCGTAGGCGGCTCAGGAACGATTTTGCACACGACCGACGGCGGCCAAAACTGGGCCCCGCAAACCAGCGGGACGACCAACCAGCTGCGAGCGGTTGCGTTCGCTGATGCGAACAACGGAACGATTGTCGGGGAACTCGGCACCATTCTCCGCACCACCGACGGCGGGCAGACTTGGATTAGCCAGACAAGCGGAGTTTCCGAGACTCTCTTATCTGTCACGCTTACCGATGCCGATCACGGCACGGCGGTTGGCCAACTCGGTACCATCCTGAAAACGAGCGATGGCGGAGCGACCTGGATCTCGCAGGAAAGCGGGACGAACCAGGACCTCTACGATGTTTCTTTTCCCGAAGCCACGGTCGGCACCGCCGTCGGCGGTTTCGGGGCCATTCTCAGAACGGTCGCATCGGATTCCAATCCGTGTCCGCAACCAGTGTCCTATTGGAAACATAACTCGGCTCTTTGGCCCGTGCAGAGCCTCGATCTCGGCAGCCAGTCCTATAGCAAGAATGAGCTAAAGGGAATCTTGACGACCAAAGTCTGGAAACCGGACGCCAGTTTGGTCCTGGGCGGTGAACTCATCGCAGCCAAGCTGAACGTGGCGAACGGCTCTGATCCGGCGCTCGTCAGCGGCGTGATCGAGGAAGCGGACGGACTCCTGAGCGGTTACGCGGGTAAGCTACCCTACGATGTGGAGCGTTCCTCGGAGACCGGCAAGGCGATGGTAAAAGAGGCTGCCATGTTATATCGCTATAATCGTGGCGATCTGACGCCGGATTGCACTCCGTAGATGTATCTTTTTGCCGTCCGGTTTAGAGCGTAATCGCAGCAGGCGCGACGTTTCCGGCGTTGGCGTTCTTCCGGAATGTGCGTTGTAGACCGGGCGTTGACGACGAAGGAGATGAAAGGAGGTCGTGCGTCTGGCCAGCCGGAGTCAACCCTGAATACTGCCTGATCAGAACAACCCCGTTCGCAGCATGACCAGGGTGCAGCCTTCCACCACTTCAATGCCGGCGCTGCTGGCCGCTTCCGACAACGCGTCGTTTTCTGCGCCGGGATTCATGATGATGCGCTTCGGTTGTGCGGCCACGATCTGATCGATCAACGGCGTGGAGCGCTCCGCCCTCATGTAGAGGGTGACGGTGTGAATCGGCTCTTTGATTTCTCCCAATGTCGAAAAACAGGGCACGCCTTCGATCTCCTCAAAAGCCGGATTCACCGGGATCGGCCGGTAGTCGAAGCGCGCCAGCAGCCGGACCGCCTGGTTCGAATAGCGCTCCGGCTTGGGCGAGGCGCCGAGCACCGCCACATTTCGTTTCTCTTCGGGAATGAGAGCCATCCGGGAATAGAAACGGCCGCGAACTTTCCTGCAACCGGGGCGCCGGCCCGCCTGTCCCCTCCCATTGACAGCCCCGGGACGCTAGTTACCATTCGGCACTTATGAGATTTCCACTGGCGCTGACCTCCAAGATCGCCGCTTACATTATCGGAAACAAACTGCGCGGGACGCAAAAGTTCGCCACCGTGTCCTGCAGCTCGAGCCGCTGCATACCTGTAATCTTACGTGCACCGGTTGCGGACGGATTCGCGAATACTCCACTTCGCTCAAGGATATTTTGCCGCTGGAAGACTGCCTCTCCGCGGCCGCCGAGTGCAACGCCCCAATGGTTTCCATCTGCGGCGGGGAACCGCTCATTTACCCGCAGATCGAGGCGCTCATCGGCGGTCTGCTCGAGCAGAAGCGGATCGTTTACGTCTGCACCAACGCCATGTTCATGCGCAAGAAAATGCGCGAATGGCTGACCGCGGAATACCCGAAGCGGGCTGCTTTCGTGGAAGAGAAGATCAAGGTCCTGGTGAGCGAAAGTTTGATGACCGAGAAAGACGCCGCCGCCATTCGGCTCGGCCCGAAGGATCCTTCCAAGCAAACAATCGCGCCGAGCAGCTGGATGTACTGGAACGTCCACCTCGATGGACTGGAGCGGACGCACGATTTGATCGTTGAGCGGGAAGGCGTTTTCAAAGAGTGCATCCTCGCGATCAAGATGGCGAAAGAGCTCGGCTACCAGGTCGCGACCAACACCACGATCTACAAGGAGACCGACATGGACGAAGTCGAGCAGATGCTCGATTTCCTGAGCGATCTCGGGGTTGACGGCCACACCATCACGCCCGGCTACGAATACGACGCGGCCAAAAAGGACATGGTCGCGCGGTTGAATTTGCAGCCGGAAAACTTCTTCCTCACCCGCGACCTGACGGTGAAGAAATTCAGTCGGATGGAAGAGTGGATGAACAAATACACCTTCTTCGGGACGCCGGTCTATTTCGAATTCCTCGCCGGCAAGCGCGACCTGACCTGCTCGGCCTGGGCGATCCCGACCCGCAATATCAGCGGCTGGAAAGCGCCCTGCTATTTCATGACCGACACGGTCGGCTCGAAAGGCCACTACAGCTCCTACGCCGAGCTGCTCGAGCACGTCGACTGGGATAAATACGGCGTCGTCGATGGCGTCGCACGCGATCCGCGCTGCGAGAATTGCATGACCCATTGCGGCTACGAGCCAACCGCCAGCCTTGGCTTGAACGCGAAGCGCGGCGACACCTGGAAGACGATCAAGTTCAACTTCAGCGCCAGGCCGGCCCCGACCGGCAAGGGGAACGAGATCACGGTTTACAACGGCGTCACCAGCGGCAACGGACATCTCACCGGGAAGAAGGCGGATCCCGTGGCGAAGGCTTCGTGAGTTTGGCGAACATGAGAATTTGGCCCCTCGCCCCAATTCCTTAAGCGCTTGTGTCTCCCACAAACGTCATCCCTCTGGCGAGCGCGGCGCAGGAAAAACCCACTCGCCTAACGACTCGCGAAGAGCTGGCCTGGGCGGTTGCGCTCGCCCAGCAAAATCTTCTCCGTCAGCAAAAGCCCGACGGCCATTGGGTCGGCGAGCTGAAGGTCGATAGCACCCTCTGCTCCGATTACGTCCTCTTCATGCACTGGCTCGGCGAGGTCGATGAGACCCTGCAGCGCCGTTGCGTAAGGCACATTCTCAAGCGCCAGCTTTCCGACGGCGGCTGGAATATTTACTACGGCGGACCGAGCGAGATCAACGCCTGCGTCAAAGCCTACTTCGCGCTCAAGCTCGCCGGGCACAGCCCTGAGGCGCCGTTCATGCAGGAAGCGCGGGCCAACATTCTGCGGCTCGGCGGCATCCCGCGGATGAATACCTACAGCAAGCTTTACCTGGCATTGTTAGGGCAATTCCCCTGGAAATATTTGCCCGTCATCCCGGTCGAGATGGTTCTGCTCCCGCACTGGTGCTTCTTCAACATTTACAAGATGTCGTCCTGGAGCCGGGCCATGCTCATCCCGCTCGCCATCATCAATCATTTCAAGCCGACGCGCGAGTTGCCGGAAGACAAGCAACTGCACGAGCTTTACCCGGTCGGGACCGAGCATAACGATTTCACTCTGCCGCGCGATCAACGCACCCTGACCTGGCGGAACTTTTTCCTGCGGGCCGATCGCGCACTGAAATTGCTCGAGCCGATGCACAGTCGCGCTCTGCGGCAGCGGGCGCTGGAAGAAGCGGAGCGCTGGATGGTGGATCGCATCGGGGAGGGGAGCGACGGGCTCGCCGCGGTTTTCCCGGCCATGCTCAACTCCATCATCGCCCTGCGCGCGCTCGATTATCCCAAAGAACATCCGCTCTACAAAAAAGCGCTGCGGGATTTCGCCGGGCTCTTCGTCGACGATCCGGAGGATTTCCGCATTCAGCCTTGTCTCTCGCCCGTCTGGGACACGGCGATCAATATCATCGCGCTGGCTGAATCTGGTTTTCCCGCGCAGCATCCCGCGCTCCAGAAAGCGGCGCAGTGGCTGGTCGGCAAGGAAGTGCGGGTGCGCTGCGATTGGACGGCGAACAATTCGCACCCCGAAGCGAGCGGCTGGGCTTTCGAATACAACAACGTTTTTTATCCCGACACCGACGATACCGCGATGGTCCTGATGGCTCTGCGCCTGGTTCGGCCTAACGAACAGGCAAAGCTTGCGGAAGTTTTCGAGCGCGCCCTCGAATGGCAGATGAGTTTCCAATGCGCGGACGGCGGCTGGGCGGCTTTCGATAAGGACGTGACCCGCCATTGGCTGGAGGACATGCCCTTCGCTGATCACAACGCGATCCTCGATCCGACCTGCAGCGACCTGACCGCGCGGACTTTGGAATTGTTAGGCTACATCGGCTTTAACCCGGGCCGGCCTTCTGTCCGCAAGGCGATCCGTTATCTGCGCGAGACGCAGGAGGACGACGGCTCCTGGTACGGGCGCTGGGGAGTCAACTACATTTACGGGACCTGGCAGGTCCTGCGCGGTCTCAGCGCGATCGGCGAAGACATGACTGAGGATTGGATTCTGCGCGGGCGCGATTGGCTGGAGAGCTGCCAGAACGATGACGGCGGCTGGGGCGAGACCTGCGCTTCCTACGAAAATTCCGACATGAAAGGCAAAGGCACGAGCACTGCCTCGCAAACTTCCTGGGCGCTCATGGGCATCTGCGCTTGCGGCGATCTCGACCGGAACAGTGTGCAGCGTGGCCTGCGCTATCTCCTGGCGACGCAACGCCCGGATGGCGCGTGGGACGAGCCGGAAATTACCGGCACCGGTTTCCCGCGGGTCTTCTATTTAAAGTACGACATGTATCGACAGAATTTTCCCCTCCTCGCGCTCGCCACCTACGTGAACTACCGCAGTGGCATCGGCCACTACCAGAGCTTCTACCGCTGGATTGGGCGGTAACGGCTGTAGGCGTTTCGCTCTGCGCCGTAACGGATGCGAAGCAACGGCCGGGCTTTCCAACGCGGTCCGACGCGTTCATTGCTCGAACGCCAGCATTCCCAGCTGCACTCCGTGCCGCGCCTCCCGGAGGCGGCTACAGCGCGATCTTCCCGCCCCAGGACAAAATCTTCGCCTTCGTCCCGGCAGCTTCGGCTTCCTTGATGTCGCCGTTGCGATTGTAGAATAACGAAAGACTGGTCCAGCCGATCTGGTCGTTAGGCTTGAGCTCGACCGTTTTCTTGCCGGCTGCGATCGCTTCCGGGAAACGGCCCAGTTTCATCAGCGCCATGCCGAGCGCGTGCCAGCCGTCGAAAAACTGCGGGTCGAGCTCCACGCAACGGCGATATTTCTCGACCGCGCTTTCCAGTTCGCCGATCGCGAGATCGCCGTTCGCGTCGTCAAAGATTTCGTCGATCGAGTCCATTGTCGAAAGCAAAACCCCAAATCCCAAAAGACCAAATCCCAAATATAGCTCAAAGCGCAAATCCCAAGGACCTTTGGAGCCTGGAGCCTGGGATTTGGAATTTCCGCTTGAGCGGTTAACCCGGCGCCCGCTGCGGCTTGGTTTCCTCGATGCCCGCCGCGCGCCGCCGTTCGCGTAGCCATTCGTAAAACACGACCTGCGTCTTGTTCTGAAGGCCGCGACTTTCGAGCAACGGCCGAGAGATAGCATACTGCGCGGTGTCGAGCGGCTCGCGTTTCTCCAGCACGACGAGGAGTCCGCCACCGGGCTGCGGGACGAGGTCGCTCACCGTCCCGGGATTCATCTCGCTGACGGCTTGTTTGATCGCTTGCATTTCCGGAGTTTGGTTTTTCGGATCCGGCGGGGCCGCAGGATTCACTCCCGGCGGATTATCGAGGAGCCGGAAGGGCGCGATGGGCTCGGCCTTCACACCCGCCTTGGCCGCGGCTTCGGCAACGCTCTGGCCGCCTTTCATCGCCTCCTGCAATTGCTTGGCAGTCGCGGCGGCTTTCGCGGCGATCGCGGCCTCGACGCGGTCCTGCCTTAAGGTCTCGACGATCTTGGGCCGCGCTTCTTCCAAGGTGAGCGGACGGGCGGGATCGATCTTGACCAGGTGCTCGATGTAAAAACCGTCCGGCGTCTGGATCGCATCACCGTTCGGTGCTTCACTCGTTAGGGCGAAAGCCGACTGCACAAGCGCGGGCGTGCCCGCGAGCTGCGGATCCGGTTTGGCCTGCGAAAATTCGCCCGTCTCCTTCGCGTTGAGATGGAACTTCGCGACCACCGCGTCGAAGTCCGCCCCTTTCGCCTGGAGCGCGTCGGTAAAATCATTCGCCGTATCGGCCAGTTTCTGCAGGACGTCGATGCGGGCTTTGCCGGTCAGCTTCTTCTGCTCATCCGAGAGCGCGAAAGTGACGAACTTCACCTGCCGCTCTTCGTCCGTTTTCAGCTGCGCCTTGTGCGCCTCGTAATATTTCGTGATGTCCGGATCGGTTATCTGCACGTCCTTGGCAAAATCGGCCGACTGAAATCGCACCACGCTTACATTCATCATCGAATAGGCCTGCGCGAAGTCAGCCCGCATTTGCGAATCGGCCACGCTGACGCCGGCCCCGAGCAGCTTCTCTACGCGTTCAAAGGCGATCTGATCCGCCACCAGCTCCTCGACCTGCGCTTCGCTAAATCCCATTGGGGCGAGAGCGTGATCCGCGAAGTCGGTATATTTCGCGAGGTCGAATCCCTCTTTGCCCTGAAACGCCGGGAGCGTTTTGACGACGGCGGCGATTTCCGTCGTCGTCGGCTTGATCCCGAGTTCGTCGGCTTCGTGCCGCAGCACCATCAGGTTCCAGGAGAAATTTTCGAACGCTTCATTTTCCGTCTGCGCGCCGGCGGTCAGAGCCGCGAGAAGGTCGCGCATCCCGAGGTCGCTGCCGAGCCGGAGGAGGCGGGCGTTGCGCTGGAATTCGACCTGCGAAACGTTCCGGTCGTAGATCTTGCCGACGACGCCGTTGCCCATCTGGGCGAAGTCGGTTTTGTTCCAATACCAGGAGAAGGAAATGCAGACGAGGCCGGTGATGACGATCATCAAGACCTTGTGATGTTTGCGCATCAAAGTGATCATAAATTTGGGAGCGGGTTGGAGTGGCGAACTTAGGGTCTCGCTCCCGCGCGGCAACTGATTTCTGGGGCGGTCTGTAGCGGCGGTCTGTGACCGCCGGCATTCCTTTGGGGATTGGGCAACCCGTCGGCGGTCATAGACCGCCGCTACAAGAAAGCTACGGAGCTACGCCTCGCGGCTTTGCCTAACGAATTCGTCCACTTCCCTGGCATAGTTCTGGAATGGATCGCCCATCACGAGAAAATCGCGGCTCTCGGTCGCGATCGAATCCCAGTTGATCACATACGGATGCCCGCCCTTGCGGAAAAACTCGACCGCGCGGGCGCGGCCGTTCGCCCGCGTATCCGCCGGCGGCGTGCGGGTGACATCTTTCTGCCTAACGAGATGATTCCATTCGCCGATCCGCTTGGCCGGCTCGAGAACGAAGAAGAGCCCGCGCGCAGGATCGATGTTGTGGTATTCGAGGTCGAGGCTTTGCAGCCAGGGATCGTCCCAGCGCAAATCTTCCGCTTCCATGAAACGCTCGAGGAGCCAGCGTTTGCCGATCCAATCGACCCCGCCGAGGAGCGTCTCGGGTTTGTTGCTCAGCGCGTCGAGGGTGTAGCTCCAGCTTTCGAGCAGCCAATCCGTTTCCTCGTTTGCGCCGCCGAGATGTTTTTCCGCGAGCGCGTGCAGCTGCCATTGCACATCGATCGCGCCGATTGTCCGGCCGCTTTCCAGTTCCACGATCCAGCGATGGGTCGGATCGCGCGAGACCTCGCGAGTTGCCTGCACCGCGTCGGTCAGGGTGAGATCGTTAGGCAAAAGCCCGGCCTCGAGCAGGGTGAGGATGCAGGCGGTCGTGCCGATCTTGAGGGCGTTGGCGAAGGGGCTCATGTTCGAGTCGCCGATGAGGAGATGGAGTCGCCGATATTTCCGGTAATCAGCCAGCGGCTCGTCGCGCGCGTTGATGATCGCGCGGTTGAATTGCACCCACTGGTAAATGTCGTTCACGATGTGATCGGCTCGCTGGCTGAGCTGGAAATCGACCGCCTCTTCCCCGCTCGGCATTTCGAAATCGAAGGCGAGGGGATTCGCCTGCCCGACTCGGCCGGCCCCGGTAAAAACCTGGCGGGTGGCGAGAAAAGCGAGGAGCGCGCCGAGCGCCGGTGGGGTGAATTGCGCTTCGCGTTTCATGAGGTAATTCTCGTGGCAACCGAAGGTGGCGCCGGTGTAATGATCGACGTTGTTCTTGATGAACGAGACCTGCCCGTCCGCGCCTAACGACTCCAGGGCCGACTGCAAAAGCTGATCGCCGGCCAGGTCGTAGGCCACGATATCGCGCAGTTGCCGGCACTCCGGCGAGGCGTATTCGATGTGGCCCATATCGAGATAGAGCCGCCCGCCGTTGAGGAGGAAGCCGCCGTTCCCCGGCGGCTCTTCGTAGTCGCGATAGTGCAGGTCGAGCGCGCCCACCCGCATCTTGCGAAAGAGATGATTCTTCACCCGCACCGGCCAGGCGTCGCCGTTAGGCTGCATCGCGTCGGCGCTCGTTAGGCAACCGTACTCGGTCTCGATCCCCGCGATCCGATCCATACGCCGCGACCATCCAACGGCGCCGCGCGATGGACAAGGGACAAAGCGAAGCGCAAATTTCGGGCATGACCACATTTCCCGCGCGCAGTCCGGCTGAGAAAGTCGGCGGCCTGGTTTATTTCGGACGGATGCTCGACAAGATCAGGGCGCATGCCCGAGGCCAATTGCCCCCGGAGTACGTCGACAAATTGGGGAGCGGCTTCGACGGCCGCTGCGTGCGTTTCCTCGGGTTGAAATACGAGGACGTCGTTGCGCGGGTGAAGGCGGGCGGCACCGATGAGGAAATCTGGGACTGGGCCTACGCGCACGGCCGCAAGCCGACCGAGGAAGACATGGAGAACTGGAACGAATTCCTGCGCAAGTGCGGCTGGAAAGACGAGATCACGCCGACCCTCGAGCGGCGCAAAAACGAAGGCGGCCTGGCGGATCGGGCTGACATCCAGACGATGTTCCAATTCATCGACGTGGACGAAGGGCGGACGCCGGCATCCTAGCGGCTGATTTTCTCTACCGCAGAGGTCGCAGAGGTTCTTCGGTTTTCAGTATTTCCTCCGCGATCTCTGCGTCCTCTGCGGTTAAATAGAAATCTTAACGAGCCTCGTCCTGCTGTGGTGGAGGCGGCGGAGGCTGCTGGCGGTACTCGATGAATTCCCAAACAGCCGCCACGATCAGCGCCACGATGACGGCCGCGACCAGCAACCGCGTCCGCGACGGAGCCGCAGGGTCGGGCGGCGGCATGAAAGACTATTCCGCGAGGGTATCGATCCGCTCGGCCAGGCTGAAATCGAGCTCGGTCAGGCCGCCCTTGCTATGGGTGGAAAGAATCAGGCGCACCTTGTTGAAGCGGATGTCGATGTCGGGATGATGCTCTTCGTCCTCGGCCACTTCCGCCACGCTGTTCACGAAGTCGATCGACTCGGAAAATTCGTCGAACTCGAACGTTCGCTCGATGTGTTTCTTCTCGAGTTCCCATTCGGGAATTTTTTTCAGACGGTTTTTCAGTTCGTCGGCTTTGATCAGCTCGGCCATAACGGCAACACGAGTAACATCCCGTTTTGCTTTTGCAACGGGGAATCCAAGCGGTTTTTTTGAGCCTCAGCGCAAGGCGCCAATTGGCGGCGTTTTGGCCCATTCGCATGGGGCGGCCAGGCCAGCCTCGCACTTCTCAAAGCGCGAGAATTTTTCGCAAATTCCTGGCCGAATCGAAAACCTCCACCGCGCAGCCTCGTGCCTCGCGCGAGAGCCGCGCCCAATCGCGCAGGACCCGGCGCGCCGCTTCCGCCGCCGCCTCGGCATTCTCGACAAAGAAGAAGCCGCTCTTCGCGGGCAGATATTTCGAAGCACCTGTCTCCTCAGTGATCACCGGTCGGCCCGAGGCGAGAAACGCCGCCGCACGATCGCTCACCCAACCGGTGCGCCAGCTCACATCCACGCCCTTGATCGCGGTGAACTCCGCCGTGGCCGAGCCGAGATAACGGCGGTATTTCGCCGGGGTGCGCGCGACTTCATGGGGCGCGGCAAGTTGCCAGCCGAGTTTCTCGAGGCGGGTCTTTTCCGGATCGTCGGGGTTGATGTTCATCGCCAGTTCCCACCTCGCTTCCGGCACCCGCTTCGGCAGATCGAGGTAAGGAGCGAATGCGTTTTTCTTCGAGAGATCGGGGAATTCGCCGTTCACTTCCACGCTTCCGCCCCAATACCATTGCCCGATCGTGGTGAACTTCGGCCGCCGCGGAGGCGGTTGGACGCGCCAGAGTTCTGTATCGGCCAGCGGGAAAAATGTCCGCCATGGAAGAGCCGATTTCGGCAACCGGCAATCAGCGCCGCGCACGTTGAGCCCGATCGTCCAAAATTCGTGATGCAGCTCCTGGCCAAGATCCAGCTTCGTCATCCAATAAAAGATTTCGCTCGGATCGAGATCGCAAAAGATGCGGTGCTCGAACTCGAGGAGGAACGGCGGATGGAGCGAGTAAGCTAGATTGAGGAGAACGTTCGGCCCGGCCAGCCGTTTCCGTAGTTCCCGCCGCGACATTCCGAAACAGCGCATCGCTGCCAGGTCGTGTTCCGCGCTCGCCGGATTTTGATAGAGCAAACAGTAGCGACCGGCGAGGCCGTGCGTCCGGAGCTGGCCCTGGAAATTTCGGATGCAGCCGAGATCGGCTTCCGGGTCGTTCGTGGCTGGCAAGAGCTCGAGCCAGATCGCATCCTGCCGCAGACGCCGCAGTCCCAGCATCCATTGCAGCGGCACGGAGAAATTTCCGCCTCCGTCCCGATACTTCGCGGCAAACCCGCAGCCGAGAAAAATCGTGGTGGACGCACTCATTCCGACTCGTGCTCATACTCGTGATCGTGCTCGTAATCGAGCGAGCGATTTTCGGTTACGAGCACGAGCACGAGCAATAGTCACGATTACGAGCATGAGCACGAGTGGGAGAGGCGAAGGAGAAGAGGCGAGCGGGAATTTGACGCTCCTGTCTCGCTCTCTTAATTACCCTCCCTCGCGCCCGTAGCTCAACTGGATAGAGCATCTGACTACGGATCAGAAGGTTTGAGGTTCGAATCCTCACGGGCGCGCTTCTGTTGTTACGAGTTGCGGGTTGCGCATTCCACCTCGCGGCCGAAATTCGATCCATGGGAGGTCGAGGTTCTACTGGCAACGTCATCGCGGCGGTCTGCAGTTTCTTCATCCCGGGGCTGGGTCAGCTCGTGCAGGGCCGGGTGTTCATGGCGCTGTTTCAATTTTGCCTCGCCGCGGTGCTCTGGGTCTTTCTCCTCGGATGGCTCATCCACCTTTGGTCGATCATCGACGCGGCGGTCTGGCGCGGTTAACGACTCTGTAAACGACCGTTGCGGTTGCTTTCGCTTTTTTGAAACTGGGCAGGCGGAGCGCCCGCCCTACAATTGTTTCAGGAGCGACTTCCAGCGCTTCCAGGCGTCGTCGTGCGCCTTGCGATTGGCCGGCTTCGCGTCGGGTGCTTCGCCGGCGCGCATGAAGCCGTGACCGGCGCCTTTATAAATCACCGGCTGGTAGGTCTTGCCTAACGATTGCATGATTTCCTTCGCTTTCGGAATGGTGGCGTCGACCCGCGCGTCTTCTTCGCCGTAGAAGCCGTAGACCGGGCAGTTGGTGTTGGCCGCGTCCGCCTTTTCTTCCGGGCCGGTGCCGTAGAAAACATAGGCCGCTTTCAGCTTCGGATTGTGATTGGCGTAGCCAAACGACCAGCCGCCGCCCCAACAAAACCCGCACACCGCGAGGGTGCCGTTGCAGGCCGGCAGCTTCGTGACGTAATCCGCCGCGGCGTCGAGATCGGGAAAGACCTGCTCGGATTTCAGAGCGGAGACGGCTTTGATGGCCGCGTCCTGATCGGGATAGCTCGAGGTGTCCTTGCCGCCCGGAGCGGAGAGGAGATCGGGCACGATCGCGATGTAACCGGCCGCGGCAATTTCGTCCGCCAGGTTCTTCGCCCAATCCGTTAGGCCAAAAATTTCGTGAATGACGAGAACGGCCGGCGCTTTCGCCTTCACCTCGGGATAAACGACGAAGGCTTTGACGGTGCGATCGCCATGTTTGAGATCGACCCACTCATGATGGCGGGGCGATTTTTCGAGCCGGGCTTTGGCCCAGTCCTGGGCGAAACAGGTTCCGGCGCCTAACGACGTTAGCAAGAGCGAGATTGCGAGTGCACGAAGTTTCATGGCTTACAGAAAGCCGCATGCGCGTCCGAGGCAACTACGCGCGCCTTGGAGGGACGGGCGCTGTCCCGTCCGTGTCTGCAGGAGAGAAACTCGGACGACACGGCGTTCGTCCCTCCAGTCGTTAGGCGGCCGCGCTACTTCCAGAGCGTTTTCTTTAGCCAGGCAATTCGCTCACGCGTCGCTTCGGCGCTGAGGGCGTGATCGGCCGAATAGGTGCGGACGGTTTTTGGTTCGTTTGCCGCGGCGGCGAGCGCGGTGGCGCGCGAAGGGGGGACGTGCTCGTCCTGGTCGGCGAATTGGAAAAGAATCGGGACTTTCAATTTTGGTAACCAACGAACCGGGTCGAGCGGCGCGAGCTGGTCGACAAAATCCTGGCGTTCCTTCCCGCTCAGCCGCGGTTTCCCATAGAGAAACCAGTCGCTGAACGACTGCGTGCCGGCCATGAAAACAAAAGCTTTGGTGCGGTCGTCGCAGGCCGCCGCGACGGCGCCATACATCGCGCCGAAATCATGCCCAACGAAAGCAACGCGCGCTGGGTCAACCTGCGGGAGCGAGAGCAGGAGGTCGAGGGCGCGGCGCAATTCCTTCACTTCCTGCACGGAACGCGCGTAATCGCCGTCGCGGGTGCGCCGACGGAAATATTCCGGATCGGACCAGGGTGTGTTGATGAGGAGGGAAATGGCGCCTTCATTCGCGAGCGCCAGCGCGTCGGGAATGAATTGAGTCCGGTTGGAAGTCGGCGCCGGCGGACCGTACCAATGGACAAAGAGAATGGCGGGACGCGGACCGGTGGCCGGCTCGCGCGAGATGATGGTGGCGGCGTTGCGACCGTCGAGCGCCGCGTAGTCGACCTCCCGCACGCTGGCGTCACCGACTTTGCGAGAGCTTGTTTCCTTGAGATCGAGCGGGCGAGCTCGATCGTACTCAAAGGAAAGTTCCGCTGCGGGCAAAGCCGGGACGCAGATCGTGCCGGCAAACGCCAGAATTAAGAAGTGAAGGAGTTTCATCTGAGAAAGAAAAGTGGCAGCGGCCGGTCCCGCTGCCACTCTCCAGGCCAAACCAACCGCAGGCCTAGAATTTTTTCGTTAGGCTGATGTAATAGTAGCGGTCGCGAATGGAGTAGAGCGATGTGTCATAGTTATCGTTGAACGCTCCGAGCACGCTGGGCGGTTGGCGGTCAAAGGCATTGTTCACCCCGACTGTGACCTTTGTATTCCAAAGCAGCCGCTGCCAAATGCTGGACGACTCCGCGCCGCCGACCGCGACGTTTGGCAGCGGTTGCGCGTCCTTAGCATCCTTCGAGTAAGCCGGCGGCGGGGCGAGCGGTTCGGGCTCGACCGGCTTGGTCCACTCGTAGCTCAACTGCAGATCGAGCGTCTCGTAATCGCTGATCCGGCGATGGAGGGCGAAGTTCGGGCTATTCGTCGTGCCAGGATCGCCCGCCACGAGCGTGTTGCCGAAGATGAAGTTCGGATCGTCATCGATGTCACTGATGTAGTTACCCGTCGCGATGAAATCGAAGCCTTTCCATTCCCACTCCGCCCGGAGGAAGGCTTTGTTGAATGGAATGGAGCCCGGCGCCAGCGGGAAGGCGGCACTGAAATCTCCCAGGAAATTGTGCGCATCGCCCACGCCCGGTTGAGCCTTCCAGGTGAAGAAGTGATTCCAGCCACCCGAGATCGTGAACTGCCCAAGGTTCTGCGTCGGGATTTGGTAGACGGTCGTGACGTCGAGACCTTGGACGAGACGGAAGCCGGCGTTCAGAACATCCGCGTCGACTGCGATGAGTGTTCCCGAGCTGTCTCGCGTGATTCCGTTCCCCGGGCCGCCCGGGCCGGCCGTCGTCCCACCACCGTTGCCGAAGCCGTCAGGATCGACCACCCCCTGAGAGACGAGGACCTGAGCCGCATTCGCCGCGGGCAGGATGAGATTCTTGGTGTAAGCCTGATACCAATCAACTGTCAGAGTCAGACCAGCGACAAACTTTGGCGAGTAAACCAGGCCGGCCGTATAGGAATCGGTTTGTTCAGGCGTTAGGCTGGGGTTACCGGCCTGAAAGACGCCGTCGATCGGCTGCAAGGTCACGCTATTGACCGGATCGAAGAGAACCGGAGCGTTCTGAGTGACCGGGTTAAAGAGCTGGGTCGGGTTTGGCGAGAGAAAGGATTGGCCCCAGGAACCGCGCAGAGTCAGGTCGCTGATCGGCTGATAACGCACGGTTAATCGCGGCGTGCCGCCATTGTCAAAGCTGGCTCGATTGGATTTCACAAAGTTATCTTCGTCGTCGAACTTCTCGTAGCGGTAGGCAAACTCCGTTTCGAAGGAGTAGACGAACGGGATATTCATCACCGAGGTGACAAGGGGCAGGGCGATTTCGCCGAAGACCGAATCCACCACCTGCGTAGTTTTGGTGTTCGGAGCCTGGTTGAACCCAAGTTGATCGCCATTGGCCTGCACTGGATCGGGCACGGAGTGCTGAGCGAGTTGGCGATGCTCATAACCGCCCGCTAAATCGACGCCTCCATTCCAGAGATTCGGGAAGAGATGCGCGTTAACCCTGATATCGGCGAGATAGTCCCTTTCGTAGAAGAAAGAATGTCCGAGATATGAGGCACGCTGCGCAGCGGCAGTGTTATCATACGCCTGGGTCAGACCGGTCGGCACGGAGAGGCCGGTGACCGGATCGATCGTGTAGGTCGGCGCCACGCCGCTGAGTGGCGCATTTACTCCGATGAAGGGGTTGAAGTTACCCGCTATGATTTCCGCATCGAGCGGCGTGAACTGGGCGTCACCCCGATCGATTCGCTGAAGGTCGTAACGTTCGTAAACGAGGCCGGTGTCGTAACCGAGGTGGCTGATGAAAGAGTTATCAGTAAAATTAAAGTCACCATTAATGCCGGCCGTGTAGCGAAAATAATCGGCGTCGAAGAAAGAACCACGCAAGCCGAGTTCACGCACCGTCCGGTAACGCACGTTATTCAGGAATGAACCAAAAGGGTTATAAGGCGATTCCTGGCCGCCGATGGCAAAAGGCGAGCCCGCCAGGCCGTTATCCTGCTTCGTGTTGGCGTAGAGCAGATCACCGTAAATCTGCAGACCGTCGCCGAAAACCTTGTAGCGGGATGTGATATAATATTTCGAAAACTCCTGTGCGGGAATCGCGGGCGTAAATTCGCGGAAGTTGAACTGACTCGGATCCGATCCCTGGACGAAAGAGCGATAGTCTCCAGGCGTGATCGTGCCGCCCATGCTTAGATCAGTCAGGACCAATTCCCCGCTGACCGGGAAGGGCCCTCCCGGCGCGACCGAAACGCGTCCGCCATAAGTGGGGCTGTTGTTGTTAATTCCGCCCAAACCCAGACCGGTCGAGTCGTTGCTCAAGTCACCGCTAATCGCGATGGGACGGTCGCGGGAAAAAATCGCAGCGCGCGAATAGTATTCACCAGCCGCGGCGACCTCAAGTCTGCCGTCGAGACCGGTCACCCCGCCGCGCACGTAAGCCTGGCGCACATGAGCATCCGCGTTGGTCGTATTCCCATACAGGGCGTAGACCTCCGCGCCCTGATAAGGCGCTTCTCCGGGGCCATCGAGCATGACGAAATTAACGACGCCGGCGACGGCGTCGGATCCGTAAATGGCGGAAGCGCCGTCCTTCAGGATGTCGGTGCGAGCGATTGCGCCGAGGGCAAGCGCATTGATGTCGGGCGAACCGTTAAACCCGAGCCCGAGAAAGGCGCGCCGGCCGTTGATCAGGATCAAGGTATTTTGCGGCCCGAGACCCCGCAGGTTGATCCCGGCGGCGCCGTCGCCACCGTTCGAATCATTCTCCGTCCCGGCGTTACCGACAAAGGAGGGTAACTGTCGCAGACCTTCCACGGGATTGTTCGCGCCGCTTTTTTGCAGCGCTTCGGCTGTATAAACAGTCACGGGTAAGCCTGACTCCGTTTCCGCGGTCGGAATGTAGGAGCCGGTGACGATGATCCGTTCGGCCGTGGCTGCGCTGGTGTCGGTGGGAGCGGCGCCGGCGGCGGCTTCGACCGGAGCGGCCGGTGGGGGTGAGGCAGCAGCGGGCGAGGTCGCAGGGTCTGGCGCTTGGGCGAAGGCGCCGGCCGCGACGAGAAGGGATGGTAAGGTGAAGGCCAGAAGCAGCCAGTGGCGGCGCCGGCTTCCATGATTGAGTGGTTTATTGGTCATTAGTTTCTCCGTTTGGTTATGCTTTTTCACTGCGGAGAAACTCATAAGGCGCTTCGCTCAATCTTCGTTAGGACGAAAAGGCGACGAAAAGAGACCCGCCCAAAATGGAGCAGCGGCGGGGGACCTGCCTAACGAGAAGCCCTAACGAATAAGCCTAACGAAAGAGCCTGACGAAAAATGGGGTGGACGGTCCGCTCCGGCCCCGCCGAGGAGAATATTGAAATAGTTTCTACGCGCGCAGGATGCGCCCCACGGCTCCCCGCATTCAGAAAGTTCAGGACGCGCTCTAGAGCTGGATCGGTTCTGCCGCGGCTGCGAGGAGCTGATCGAATCGGGGATCGCTCCGCAGGTCGTCCCAGTAGGGCGAGTAACGGAGATCGCCGTAGTTCGGCCCGAAGGGTATCCGGGCCAGTTTGGCGAGGAGGTTGAGCGCCCCTTCACGATCGCCATTCCAGGCCAGGACCTGCGCCAGCATGGAGCCGCACGCAGGAGAAACGAGCGCGTCCACTCCCGGCGGCACGAGATCGAATCCGCGCTGCGCCAAACGCCGTGCTTCCTCTTTGTGGCCCAGGCCCGCTTCCGCGACGGCGATTGAGCAGAGCAGGTCAGGATCGTTAGGCCGGTTCCCCAGGCGGGCCCGCATCAACTGGTTGGCCTTCTGGAAATACTCCGCCGCCTTCGCCGTGTCGCCGCGGCCGCGCGCCGACGAGCCGGCCGCGAGCCAGAAGCCCGAAAGGGTTTTGGACTCGGCGCTGGCTCCGTCCACCAGCGCCTGTGCGCCGGAAAAATCCCGCTTCATGAAAAGCAGCCAAAGCTCCGGGACCTGGTAATCCATTCCGTCCTTGGGCGTTACTTTTTGCAGGGCCGCATCGGCTCCCGGCAGATCGCCTTTCCCGAGCAGAGCCTCCTGTTTCAGAATCCAGATTCGGCTCTGTCTCTCGGCCGGCAACCGGAGAACTGCGGCATCGGCCTGACGGATACTCTCATCGAATCTCCGCACGCCCGTTGTGGTCTGCATCAGCGAGGTGATCATCCCGATATTGTTCGGGTCGAGCTCGATCCCTTTCGCGCCGTCACGCAAGGAATCCGCCCAGAGTCCCAGGCGCCGCTCTGCCAGGCTGGCCAGAGTGTAGAACTCGGCATCATGCACGCCGTCCGGCACCCGCGCCAATTCCTCCAGCGTCTGCCGATAATCGTTTAGGCCATGATAATAATACCGTGCCATCGCAAGCCGCGCCTCCGGCGACGCGGGCTGCAGACGAAGCGCGGTTTCAGCCGTATTTTTCGCCGCCTCCAAATCGGCCGGCTTATGCTCGGCGCCGAAGCGGTATTTAAAAAGATGCACGTCGTTCAACAGGCAATAGGCGAGCGTAAAATTCGGATCGCGCGTGACGGCTTGATTGGCCAGCTGGATCGCCTGATTCCAAAGCGGCGTCGCATCGTCCAGGCCGGTTTTGTTAAAGATGGCGCGCGCCCGCAGGAAAAGATCATAGGCCTGCAGATCTTCCGTTGGTCGTTGCCAGATGGCTGCCTTTTCACGCGAGGAAAGCCGCGCCCGCAGTTGGCCGGCGATGGTCTGGGCCAGCTCGCTCTGCAGGGAAAAAATGTCCTCGAGCTTGCGATCGTATTGCTCCGCCCACTCCTGGGTGTCGTTCCGCGTGTCGATCAACTGCGCATTCACCCGCACTCTGTCGCCGACCGTTTGCACACTTCCTTCCAGGACATGGGCCACGCCCAGTTCGTGCCCGATTTCGCGCACGCTTTTCTTTCCGCCGCGATAAGCGGCTACACCGCTACGACTGATCACCTTCAGATCGTCGACCTTCGCCAGGTCGGTCAGGATGTTATCCTGGATGCTGTCCGCGAAATAGGACGAGGCCTGCTTGTCGCCCAGATTATCGAAGGGCAAAACCGCGATGCTCTTGGCTGGAAGCGGCGCCGGACTGGACGGGTGCGATGCGCTCCGATTCCAGAAAAAGGCCAGGCCGAGGATGAGAAGGAGACCTGCTGCGGCCGCCGTCGCGCGCAGGCCGCGCCGATGCCTAACGAGAAAAGAACGCGCCCGATAACCTTTGCCCCCGCGCCTCGCCTGCACCGGTTCGTGCGCAAGATGACGGCGCACATCGGCGGCGAATTCCGTCACCGCCGGATAACGCATCTCCGGTTCCTTGCGCAGCGCGTAGAGCACGATCGCGTCCAGATCTCCGCGCAACTGCCGGGCTACTTCCGGCGGCTCGGCCACCGTGCTCGGCCAGGCCGGTTCTTCCTCGCGGATAACCCGCACGATCTCTTCCCGGGGTGGATGGGCCGAGCTGAATTTATGCGGCTTCTTCCCGCACAACATTTCATAAAGGAGCGCGCCGAGAGCATAGACATCGCTCGCCACCGTGACCGGTCGCCCGTCCGTTTGCTCAGGTGACGCGCAGTTCGGCGTTAGGCGCACCTCGCCCGCCGCGGTCAGCTCGAGGCAATCATTTCCCGGCCCCAAGAGTTTCGCGATTCCGAAATCGAGCAGCTTCGGTTCGCCCTCGGCGTTGACCAGGATGTTGCCCGGTTTCAGGTCGCGGTGGATGACGTGATTGTGATGCGCCACTTCCACCGCGGCGCAGATTTTCAGGAAAATCCCGAGCCGTTGCGCGACCGTAAGATCGTGCTCGCGGATGTAACGATTTACCGGAAGCCCCGCCACGTATTCCATCACCACATAGGGCAATCCATCGTCCGTCGTTCCGGCATCGAGAAGATGCGCGATGTTCGGATGATCGAGCCGGGCCAGGATGTGGCGCTCGGCCGCAAAGCGGCGCAGCACTTCCTCCGTGTCGGTCCCGCGCTTCAGGACTTTGATCGCCACTTCTTTTTCAAATTGCCCGTCCGCGCGCTGGGCCAGATAGACCGCGCCCATTCCGCCGCGGCCGAGCTCGCGCGTCACGACGTAGGCGCCGATCCGCCAACCGGCGCGGGCCGCTTCTTCCTCCCAAAGCGCGACCGTCGCCTGCTCCGCTATATCCTCGAAGGAATCGGTCGGCTCGCGCAGAAAAGCTTCCGCTTCCCTAACGAGTGAAGCTGCTTCGAGGCGCAGGGTGTCGTCGTTTCCGCAACGGCTTGCGACGAGGGCGGTGCGGGCCGCCGGCGTGCGCTCCTCGAGCGCATCGGCCAGGATGTCCTTCAAAAGGAGCCAGCGCTCCGGATCGAGTTTTTCGCGTGGGGCGGAGGTGGCTTTGCTCATGATGTTTCGGTTCGGTTGTCGTTTCGCCCTAACGACTGTTGGATAGTTCGCGCCGGAGCCAAATCTTGGCTGTGGTCCATTCGCGTTTAACAGTCGCGGGAGAAATCGCAAGTACTTCCGCAATTTCTTCAATCGTTAGGCCGGCAAAAAAACGCAGCTCCACGATCTGCCCCTGCCGGGGATCGAGCGCTTCCAGTTCGCGTAGCGCTTCGTCCAGCGCACGCACGTCGATCTTGCGATCTTCATAGAACTCGAGGGTGAGCTGGAAGCGGTCGTCCCCGCCTCGTTTCAGCCGCTTTTTTGCCACCGCGTGATTGATCAGGGTCTCGCGCATGACCCGGGCGAAGACGCCGATGAAGTGGGCCGGATTCTCCCATTGCAACTTCGGCTGATGCCGCAGCCGGAGATAGGTTTCGTGCACCAGCGCGGTCCCTTGCAGGGTGTGCTCGGTCCGTTCACCGCGCAGAAAATTCGTCGCCAACCGGCGCAGCTCTTCATAGACGCCCGGCATCATTTCGTCGAAGGCCTCCTCTTTCGTCGCCTCCGGCGAAAGCTCTGGCGCGACCTTCTCTGCGGAGGCCCTACTCGTCCCGGCCTGCGTCCTTGCCATGACCTAGCGTAATGCGCCGTTAGGTTAAACTCCAGCGGGACCCGAGGGCTGCTGCTCGCGCCGTTGGAAAAAAGTCCGAAAAACATGAGCTCTTTCGGACGCGCCTGTTGCTATACAGGTTGTGAAGAGAGAATTTTTTGGCGCGCCTTCGTTGCTGCGGGAGATGTCGCGATGACTTACATCTCTCAGCTCGGCGCAAAACCGGAGTCGCCCATCGTCGTCGGCTTCCTCGGCTTCGACGGCATGTCGCCGCTCGACCTGACCGGTCCGCTCGAAGCCTTCGCCGCCGCGCGCGCCGAAGGTCGCGACTATCCCTGCTACGAAACCGTCCTGATCGCGGTGAAAAACAAAATGTTCGTGGCCCGGTCCGGCGCCACTTTCATGGCGCGGTATACGATTCGGAATGCGCCCGTGCTCGACACGCTCATCCTTCCCGGCGGTCCTGTCCTCGCGCGAAGCGAGCTAAGTGAGACGATCGCCGCCTGGTTGCGCGATTGCGAAAAAACCACGCGCCGCATCGCCTCGGTCTCGGCCGGAATTTATCCGCTCGCCCAAAGTGGGTTGCTCGATGGCCGGCGGGTCACGACGCATTGGCGTCACGCCCAAAACGTTGCGCGCACTTTTCGTCGGCTGCAGGTGGACGACTCCGGTTCCTTTATTCAGGACGATCGTTTCTCGACCGCGGGCGGGGGCACGGCCGGGATCGAAATGTGCCTCGCGCTCATCCGCGAAGATTACGGCTCGACCGTCGCGCTAAATGTCGCGCGCGAAATGGTGATGGACCTGCGGCCGCCGAGCGCGGGCGAGCGGCAAATCGATCCGTCGCAATATCAACCCGGCGCGGAGGATCGCCTCGCCGAGCTGCCCGCCTGGATCTCGAGCCGGCTGCGCGCCAATCTTTCCGTCGAAGTCCTGGCCGAGCGCACGTGTCTTTGCCCGCGTCATTTCAGCCGGGTTTTCAAGCGCGCGTTTCTGAGTACGCCGGCCGATTTCGTCGAGCATTTGCGCATCTCTGAGGCGGCTCGCCTGCTCATGCTCGGCCGGCAGAATGTCGGCGCAGTGGCCGATTCCGTCGGCTTCAAGAGTACGGATGTTTTTCGGCGCGCCTTCGAACGCCGCTTCGGAGTGAGCCCGGCCGCTTTTCAAAAAGAGACGCGCAAGAATCGCGCGCCTTTTTCCTGGAGCGCCTCGCCGCTTCGCGAATGGACCCGGCAATCCGCGCGCAATTGAATTCCTTGCCGAGAAATATTTTCGCATGAGACCAAAACGCATCGGCCTGATCGGATTCGAAAACGTCAACGCCCTGCATCTGGTCGGCCCGGCCGAAGCTTTTTGCGCGGCGGCGCTGGACGATGGCTACGGCGGGCGCATTCCCTGTTACGACGTGCACACAATTGGGGTCGACGCCCTCCATTTTCGCGCCGAGTCGGGATTTGAATTTCAGGCCGAAGCGCTGCTCGACGACGCCCCGGAGTTCGACACCATCGTCGTCGCCGGCGGGAGCGGAATCCTGAAAGTCAGCGAAAGGATTTCGACTTTTCTGCAGAGCCGAATCGGCACCACGCAGCGCCTCGGTGCGGTCTGCAGCGGGCTTTACGCGCTCGCCGCGACCGGCCTGCTCGAGGGCCGCGAGGTCACCGTCGGCTGGCGTTGTGCGCGTGATCTGGCAAGCAGGTTCTCCACCCTCCGTGTCCATCACCGCTTGCCTTTTGTGCAGGATGGCCCGTTCTACACTTCGAGTGGAGTGAGCGCCGGTTTTGGCTTGTCGTTAGGCATGATCCGGGAGGATTACGGACCGTATGTCGCGCAGGCGGTCGAGCGAGAGCTGCGGATCTCGTCCACCGCCGCGGACGAGACGGAAACTGCCGCGGCCGGAACGTCGGCCCTTGCCGAGCGCCGGCCTAACGAGCGCTTCGCCGATCTCGTGCCCTGGATCGTGCGCAATTTGCACGGCGATTTGTCGGTCGAAATTCTGGCCCGGCGCGCCTGCATGTGTCCGAACCATTTTAGCAAGGCCTTCAAGAGCGTCTTCGGGCAACCGCCCAGCCTTTTCATCGAAAATCTGCGCCTGAACGAAGCGCATCGCCGGCTCGCCAAGCGCCGCTCGACGATCATGAGCGTGGCCGCTTCCGTCGGGTTTGACGATCCGGTGGCGTTTCAGCGCGCCTATGCCCGTCGCTTCGGAGCGCGCCCGAGCCAGACCTTCGCTGCGGCTCGGCCGTAACTCCGTTAGGCGGAAGTCAGCGGCTGAGCGCGAAGAGAATCTTGCCGCTCCGTTCGCCCTCACTGGCGCGTGCGATCGCCGCGCGAAAATCGTCCAGCGCATAGGAGCGTTCAATCTTCGTCTGGAGGAGTCCGCGCCGCGCGAAGTCGAAGAGCCGGGCGAAGGTTTCATCGCGCTCTCCGGCGCTGGCCTGCCCGTACCATTTGTTTACCCAAAAGCCAGTGAAGTGCAGATTTTTGAAAATCAGCAATCCGTTAGGCATCGTTAGGGGCTTTAAGCTCATCGCGCCAAAAGTGACGATCGTCGCCTCCGGCGCGACGATCTTGGCCAGACGCAGCGCGCTCTCTCCGCCGACCGCGTTAAAGGCGAGCCGGATCGGCGCCCGTTCTGTCGCCGCGGCCGCCGCCTCGCGCAGTTCGTCGTTATCCAGAAGAACGACATCGCCCCCTTCCGCGCGCAGTTCCTCAATCAGCTCCTTCCGCCTAACGACGTTGACGGTGCGGTAGCCAAGTTCGTGCGCGATCTGGATCACGGCCCGCCCGGCTGCGGAGTTGGCCGCGTTCTGGATCACCCAGTCGCCTTTCTCCAGTCTAACGAAGTTGTGCAGCATGCACCAGGCGGTGAGCGGGTTGATCTTTAACATCGCGGCCTGCTCCGGGGCAATTTCCCGCGGCACGACCAGGAGCTTTGCCGCTTTCACAATCGCGGCTTCCCGCCACGTCCCGAGGTCGTGCGGCAGAATAACCTGGTCGCCCACCGCGACCTTGCGCACCTGCGCCCCGATTTCCTCGACCACTCCGGCGCCCTCAAAACCCGGCGTGGCCGGCAATTCCGGACGCACCGGATATTTTCCTTCGATCGCGTTCAGGTCCGCCGGATTGATCGGCGCGGCCCGCAGCCTAACGAGTGCTTCATCCGCGGCTGGAGTCGCCAGCGTTTGCTCTTCCAAGCCCAAAACTTCGCCCGGTTTGCCGTGCGCGTGGTAGACAATGGCGTTAATAGTCCGGCTCATCTGATGACCGGCCAGCCTACCGCGAACACACCCGCCAGCAATCTGGAATCCGGCGCCCGCATCGCCCTCCTCGGGATGGTCACCAACGTCTTTCTCGCGACGGCCAAGATCACCGCCGGCGCGCTCGGGAATTCCTACGTCCTGATCGCGGACGGGATCGAATCGGCGCTCGATATCGCAGGTTCGGCCATCATCTGGGGCGGGTTGAAACTGGCCGCGCGTCCGGCGGACGAAACCCATCCCTACGGCCACGGCAAAGCCGAGCCGCTCGCCGCGGTCGTGGTGTCGTTAGGCGTGCTCGCCGCCGCCCTCGTCCTCGCGATCCGGAGCGTGCAGGAAATCTTCCGACCGCATCACGCGCCGCGCCCTTTCACCCTGGTCGTGCTCATCATCGTCGTGATCGTGAAGGAGGTGCTCTTCCGCGTCGTTAGGCGGCGAGGTGACGCGCTCGAGAGCACCGCCATTCAGACCGATGCCTGGCATCATCGGACCGATGCGCTCACTTCGATCGCGGCTTTTGTCGGCATCTCGATCGCGTTGATCGGCGGAAAGAATTGGGAGAGCGCCGACGCCTGGGCGGCGCTTTTCGCCTGCGGCCTGATCGCGGCCAATGGCTGGCGCCTGCTCAATCCCGCGCTGCACGAGATCATGGATACGGCCCCGCGTGGCATGATCGTCGAGGCTGTTTGTGCGGCGGCGGCCGCGGTGCCGGGAGTTTTGCGCGTGGAGAAATGTCTGGTCCGCAAGATGGGCCTGGAGTTTTACGTCGACCTCCATGTCCACGTCGACGAGACGATCTCGGTCCGCTCCGGCCACACCATCGCGCACCAGGTAAAGGATGCGATCCGCCGGACCGATGCGCGCATCGCTGACGTGCTCGTGCACATCGAGCCGGCGTAACTGTGTTACCTGAGCTCGCGCACGAGGACGGTTAGCGCGCTCGTTAGGCTGGCACGGGCTGCGGCGACCTGGCGGGCGAAGCGCGTCAGCCTAACGACACCGGAAGGATGCCGCGCAAGATATTTGGCGAGCACGAGCGGTTCGGTCTTTTGCCGGGCGAGATCGAAGAGGACTCCCGGCGGCGCCGGAAATGGCGCGGCCGCGGAGTCGCTGATGACGCGCAGCGAAAGCATCGGGATGTCGCGCGCGGCGCAGGCTTGCGCGATCCAGGCCGTCTCCATATCGACGGCGAGGGCGCCGTTCTTCTTCTCGAGGTCTTTCCGCTCGGCGGCGCTTTCGATGATCGTCTCGGCCGTCTTCAACTGGCCGACCCGGGCGATGAGCAATTCGTCGGCGCGAGCGAGCAATCCTGCATCGGAAAAATTCTCCGCGAGAACGAGATCGCCCACGCCTAACGACGAGGCGAGCGCGCCGGCAAATCCGCTGCTGAGGAGAAAACGGAAGCGCTGCCCATCGAGAAACCCCCCGATCCGCTCACGACAGGCGGCCGCGCCGACGCCGGTGTGGAAGATGGCGATCTCGTGATTGCGGCTGTCGATCAGCCGGCGGAAATCGCGGCTTTCGCTCGGGAGGGCGAAGGTGACCGCGATCACGGAGCGGGCGCCGCCAGCACGATCTCCAAGTGCACGGGTTCGTTAGGCGCGGCCGGGGAAGAGGTCGGAGCGGGGGCGGGGCCGCCCAGACTTGCGAGTGTCTGGCGAAAAGCCGCTTCCGCCGAAGCCGGCACGAGGACGAGCACGCTGAAGCCGTTATCGTTAGGCAAACCCTTCGTCCCGGAGCCGCCCGCCTCGGTCGCGGCTGCGATGATTTTCTGCGCGACCGCGTCCTGCTGGGCGCGCGGGGTTGGAATCGTGATCGGGGCGAGGCCGATGCTCGGCGCGGGGAAAGCGGCGGCGGCGGATTTCTCGACCGAGCTTTGCAGTTGATGGCGGAGCGCTTCTTCCCGCGCCTGCGCCACGCGTCGGTTAGGTTTGTTCGCCTTAAAAATGTAGACCAGGCCGAGAGCGACATTCATGGCTACGAGGACGGCAAAGGCGGCGGCCAGTTGCCGACCGCGATTTCCCGAGCGCGTGACCGCGGAAGATTGCCGCTCATCGGGTTGCAAAGCCGCGATGGACCTGGCGCGCCTGATAAAATTGTTCCTGCAATTCCGGGTCGGCGATAAGGGCGCGTTCGAGCCGTTCCTTTTCCGCGGGCGGAAGCTTGCCTTCAAGGTAGTCGAAAAATTTTTCAGGCGTCATTTCGTCTTGGGGGCGAGCGGTGAGCAACTTAAGCCGGAGGAGGGGATCGTCCAGCCGCGTCGCCGGTTGAGAATTCTCCCGTCCCTCTTAGAATAAGCGCCTCGTGGGCGAAAAGGGAGAGACAGCTGTCCAACCGCGCCGCCGTAGAGGTTGGATTCGCTGGACCCTGATCGGGCTGGCCGCCGTTCTCCTCCTGCTGGCCGTGTTTCATGGACCGATTTTGCGGGCGGTCGTGCAGACCGTTGCCGTAAAGGTCGCGGCTGGGCAGAACCTGAAGCTGGAGATGCGGGTAGAGGGCGGAATTCTCGGCGGCATCACCCTGCGCAATGTGCACGCGACCGCGACCGGTCCTTCCGCCGTGCAATCGCTCGATGCCGATCTCGTGCACGCAGAATACAGCCTGACGGATTTGTTGTTTCACGGGATGGCCGATTTTCTGAAAGACGTCGAAGTGCGCAACGCGACCGCGGTGCTCGATCCCTCGAAAGCGCCGATCCCGGTGCCGACGCCGCCGCCCAAGCCTAACGAGAAGGTGAGCCTGCCGGCTTTTTTTCCGGAGCGGCTCCAGATTGAGAACGTCAACCTAACGATCAAAGGAACACCGCAGGACACGGTGGTGAAGAATCTCAATCTCGGGCTTTTTCCGGATCGGGAAGGGGCGCTTCGGATCGACAAGTTGCAAATCCCGGGGGTCAACACCTGGACCGACATCACGGCGACGACGACTTACGCGAACAAGAATCTTTACCTGCGCAATCTGACCCTCGACAAGAACAACAAACTGCAGGTCGTGAACATCGACGCCTCGCAGATCGGGCAGGGGAAGGTGGGTGTAAATTTCCAGGGCACGCTGGGCGGCGGACAGGTCGCGAGCCAGATCGATCTCTCCGCCAACGGCTCGACTTACCAGACGAAAACCAACGTGCACGCGAAGGATATTTCGCTGGCCAAACTCGGGGAATTGATTGGCAAATCGCCGGGAGAATTTTCTGGCGACGTGCGGAATGCGGACATCGATTTGAAAGGTTCGCTCAATCAGCCGGCGACCTGGGATGGAACGATCAACGCGAATATCAACAACGTGCGCCAGGGCGGCCTCGCGCTCGACGATGTGAAGCTCGATGTCGTGGCCGCGAATGGGCACGCCACGGTGAAGCAGGCGCGGGTCGATGCGGGAACGAACCATATTCAGCTTAACGGTTCGATCGATTTGCCGAAAACGACTGAGGGTTTCGGTCGCACTCCGGGGAATTTCCAGATCGCGATCGACGCGCCGGATTTGAAGCAGCTGACCGGTTTCCTGACGACGCCGGCGACCGGCGCGCTGCAAGCGAACGGCACTCTGAAAACCGAAAACGGCACCGTCCAGCTCGACCTTCGCGCGAACGGCGATCTGATTGGTTTCGGCGACGCGGCAGCGCAGAAACTGACTGCGACGATTTCGGCGACGAAGAAGATGTCGCCGCCTAACGACAAAGAGTCGCCGCCGTTTTTCGAAGGTCTCAGCTCCACGGTGCACGCCAACTTGAACGATGTGCGCTACGACGAATACGCGATCGACAGTGTTTCCGCGGATGTGAAAAGCGACGGCGCGACGGTCTCGCTCGCGCCGCTGACGGTGAAGCGGAACAACAACATCCTTCTTGTGCAGCGGCAATTTTCAACTGCCCTCGCCTAACGAAAAGCTGCTGAAGCAGCCGGCCGATCTGCAACTCAGCCTGCGCGCGCCGCAGCTCTCCGATTATTGGAAGAGCGACGCGCCGAACAAGGTGACGGGCCAGCTGCAGGCCGATGGCAACGTCCGCATCCGCGGCGGTGTAGCGAGCGGACAGGTTAATCTCTACGGCCAGGAGATCGCGGCGAACAAGTTACTCATCAAACAACTGAGCGCGCAGAGCGCGATCACGAACAACACGGTTTACCTAAACGATCTGACCGCGACGCTGAACGAGAAGGATTACATCAACGCGCACGGCACGGTGAAACTGCAAAAACCGTTTCCCTACACCGGCGCGGCGACGGTTAACCTGGCGGATCTCTCAACCTTTGAATCGCTCCTGGCCACGCCGGAAAAAAAGACGGCGCTCGCCGGTTCGTTAGTCTTGAACTGGAAAGGGCAGGGGGAGGCGGCTGATTTTAAGAACAACGGCGATCTCGATCTCAAGCTGGAGCGCGGCCGTTATGCCGAGCTGCAAAATTTGCAGGCCAACGTCGAGGCGCATTACACGCCGCAGGAACTGAATGTGCCGATCGTTTTTCTCGGGAGCGACAAGGTCGATTTCCAGGCCAGCCTAACGGCGAAAGGTTCGACCCTCGAGATCAGCAAGATTCAGGTCGACCAGGGGACGGCGAAATTCGCCAGCGGCTACGCCTCGATTCCTTTCACCTGGAGCAATCTCGGGAGCGGGCGGCCGCTTTTTCCGCCTAACGGAAAGGTGACGGTCAATTTCCAGTCGGAGAATCTCGATCTCGCGAAGCTCTTCAAGGATCTCGGGAGAGAGCCGCCGGTTTCCGGTTCACTCAATTTGAAACTGGACGCGAACGGCCCGCTCGATCAGCTCCAGGCCAGTCTCGATCTCAAATTGCAAAGCCTGAAGGCGGATGCGGCGAAGCAACTCAAGCCGACCGATTTCGATCTCGCGCTCCGGCTCCAGAATAACGAACTCAAAGCGGAGGGGAAAATTCAGCAGCCGCTGATTCAACCGGTGCAGATCACGGCGCAGTTGCCGCTCAACATTTCCAAGCTGCTGGCCGATAAAAAATTCGACGAGCAAACGCCGGTCAAGGCCAAGATCCAGATGCCGCGGAGCTCGATTAATTTCGCGCGCGAATTCGTTCCGGCCTTGCGTCAGCTCGACGGCAGTCTCGCCTTGAACGTCGATGTTGGTGGAACGATCGCGAAGCCAAGCGTAAGCGGATCGGCCGACGCGAACATTAATGTGGCGCGCTTCGAGAACGCGACGCTTCCCGCCCTAACGAACTTCAAGGCGCTGGTCAATTTCCGGGGCGACGCCCTGAGCTTCGATCGCTTCGGGGGCGATCTCGCGGGCGGACCGTTCACGCTTTCCGGCCGAATCACGCTGCCGAAATTGACCGCGCCAAATTTCGATCTGCACCTCGTGGCGAAGAGCGTGCTCGTCGCGCGCAATGACGACCTGACCGCGCGCGTCGATGCCGACGTCAAAGTGCAAGGGCCGCTGCAAAGCGCGAGCGTGACCGGCCAGGTCCTGACGACGAACAGCCGCTTCTTCAAGAACATCGACATCATCCCGATCAGCCTGCCCGGCCGGCCCGCGCCGCTGCCCGAGCCGCCTTCGGCCGCGCCGGTTCTTTCGTTTCCGAATCCGCCGTTGCGCGATTGGAAATTCGACATCGCGATCAAGAGCAAGGATCCGTTCTTGATCCGCGGAAACCTGGCGACCGGCAAGGCCGTCATCGACATGAAACTCTCCGGGACCGGACTTCATCCGCAGCTTCAGGGCCAGGTGCGACTGGACAGTTTCGACGCCACCTTGCCTTTCAGCACCCTAACGATTCGCCTTGGGTTTCTTTATTTCGATCCGGATGATCCGCTCAATCCCAAGATCGAGTTGCAGGGCGAATCGTTGATCCGCGATTATACGATTCACGTTTACATTTACGGGACGGCGAACTCGCCGCAGGCGGTTTTCAGCAGCGAGCCGCCGTTGCCGCAGGAGGAAATCATTTCGCTTCTCGCCACCGGGACGACGCGGGAAGAGCTAACCGGCGGCGGCAACGTGCTCGCGAGCCGCGCCCTTTTATTGTTAGGCAAAGAACTTTATCGCAAGATTTTCAAGAAGGGCGGCGACGAGGAGCCGAAGACCGATTCGTTTTTCAATCGCCTGAGCGTGGAGTTCAGCGGACCTGATCCGCGGACGGGCGAGCAGACCGCGACCGCGAAATACAAGGTGAGCGAGAAGGTGGTGCTGATCGGCGACCTCGGGGTGGCCGGCGGTTTTCGCGGGCAGGTGAAGTATTTGATTCGGTTTCGTTAGGATGAAATCGGGGCGCGAATTTTCCGGAGCACAGGCAGCTTGCCTGTGCTCCGTCCTACTTTGCCTAACGGCTGGGAGTTTGTTTGCCCAGAATGCGGTCAGGCTGCCGGAGCAGGAGCAACAGGAAAAGGAAAAGAAGGCCACGACCAAAACGCAGGAGAAAGTCGCGCAACAGGCCAACGTGGAAATCCACGGCAACACTGCGTTCGACGAGAAGACGCTGCGCTCGCAGTTGAAGGAGCAGCTCAGCTTCATCGCCGAGCAAGGCCTAACGAGTGCGCGGGCGGATGACGCGGCCTTTTTTCTCGAGCTCTATTACAAGAAGCACGGCTACGCCAAGGTCAACGTTAGCTACACCATCGAATCCGGAAATCGCTTCCGTCTCGAGATCACGGAAGGACCGCTCATTCATCTCGCGAAGATCAAGTTTATCGGCAATCGCCAGATCCCGACGGATAAGCTTTTCGAATACGCGGCCGGCCCGACCCGCTCCCGTGTTTCGAAGGCGACCGCGCTCCTGCCTTTCGTGCCCGGCGATCTCGCGGAGGGCGCTGATCTGGTGGATCGCTTTTACGTTTCGGAAGGCTTCATCGAGTGCGTGGTCGATCCGCCGACCTTTACCTATGTGCAGCCCGATCTGGTCAATGCCCAGATCGTGATCCACGAAGGAGAGAAATATTTTTTCGGGAAAGTAAATTTCGTCGGGCCGACGATCTACGGCGGGGAAGCGCTGCGCGGTCAGTTGCTCGATCTCCTTCGGCAGCCTTACACCGCGGCGCGGCTCGCGGACATTCCGCGGCGGCTCCAGACCTATTACAAAACGCGTGGCTATTTTGCGGTCAAGGTCGACGCGGTGGGCGATCCGACGCTCGCGGTCGATGGCCACGTCCCGATCCGGATCACGATCGAGCCCGGGCCGGTTTATTATTTCGACGGCATCACGGTGACTGGGACGCGGCACCTGCGCCCGAGTTACCTAACGAATCGCTTTCGCGACCTCCGGGGCAAGCCTTATAGCCCCGAGGTGCTCGACAAACGCTTCCGCGCTCTGATGCGGACGAGTCTTTTCAACATCCTCAAAATCAATCCGACGCCGGTCAACGGCAACCAGCTGCGACTCGATGTCAACCTCGAGGAAGCCAAGCCGAAGGAGTTCGGCGTCTCGGTCGGCTACGGCTCCTATGAAGGGGCGATTCTGGGCGCTTCCTATGCGAATCGCGACCTCTTCGGCTACGGCCGGCCGGTCACGACCTCGGTCGAATACACCCAGCGCAGTTACAAGGGTGAAATCCTTTTTGAGGACCCGTATCTCTTTAACACCGGCTTCGCGCTGCAAACCCGACTCTCCGCGCTGACCTTTGACTACGATGGCTACAGCAAGTTTGAAGTCGGCGGCCGGATTAACCTCACTCGTCAGATTACCGATGCCTATTCCCTTGGCCTCGTCCTCGGCGCGCGGCATGTCGAGATCACCGGCGCCTCGATTGACAATCGGCTCCTCGGCGAGACCAATTACTTTATCAACTCGGTCGGATTCACCCAGACACTGGACCTGCGCAAGAACCCGCTCGTCGCGCCGCGCGGCTTGGTCTTCGACAACACCGTCGACTTCGCGGACAGCGTGGTCGGGAGCGACATCGACCTGTTTCGCGCGACCGGCCGGATGAGTTATTACCTTTCCTTCGCGCCGGACCCGGTGCAGCTCGTCGGGGAAGATCTGCAGAAGTCGAGTTTTCAAAAATGGTTTGAGCGCAGCCTGCTCGCGTTCGGGGCGCGGGCCGGGATTGTTTACCCGCTCGACACGGCGGGCACGAGCGAGGCGCTGGCCATTCCGATCGACGAACGCTTTTTCACCGGCGGGAGCACGACCGTGCGCAGCTTCAACGAACGCGATCTCGGCCCGCACGACGACCAGGGCAATCCGATCGGGGGCGAGTATTACACCATTTTCAACGCGGAATACACCTTCCCGATTTATGGGCAATTGTTAGGCGCGGTCTTCGTCGACGCGGGAAATCTTTTGCCGGAAGCGAGCTCGCCGGGCTTAAACGATCTGCGCTACGGCGTCGGCGTCGGTTTGCGCTATAATCTTCCGATCGGCCCGATTCGGCTCGACTACGGAGTGAATCCCGACCCGCGGAAGGACGAGGCTTCCGGCGCCTTTCACTTCAGCTTCGGCTTCGCCTTCTAGCGCGGGCGTTATTTTCAGGCGGAGCGCTCGCGCACCCGCTCGTCCAGGGTCTGATTCTGCGCGAGCAGCTCGCGACCGGGGCGCAATCTTGCGGCGGACGAATGCCGGTTCTATATTCTGCGGCGCCATGGCCGACAATCCTCCGCTTGTAGCGGCGGATGGCACGAGGCCGCCGGATTCATCGCGGAGGATACCAATAATTATGGAAGCTACCATCGCAGCCCCGAAACGCGGCCAGGCCGCCGAAGTGGATTTCCTGCCTTTGCAGGGGACCGACTACGTCGAATTCTATGTCGGCAACGCCAAGCAGGCCGCGCATTATTACAAGACCGCATTTGGTTTTCAGAGCCTGGCCTATGCCGGACCTGAAACCGGCCAGAAGGACCGGGTCAGCTACGTCATCCGGCAAAACAAGCTCACCTTCATTCTGACCACGCCGCTGCGGACCAAGAACCCGATCGCCGACCATATCTATAAGCATGGCGACGGGGTGAAATTTCTGGCGCTCAAGGTAGAGGACGCTACTTCCGCCTGGCAGGAAACGACCAAGCGCGGCGGCAAGAGCTACCTAGAGCCCGAGACGTTAACCGACGACAACGGCGAAGTCGTCATCAGTGGCATCCACACTTACGGCGAAACAGTTCACCTTTTCATCGAGCGCAAGAACTACCGTGGCGTCTTCATGCCCGGCTTCCGTAAGTGGGAGTCGACCTACAATCCGCCCGACGCCGGCCTCCGATATGTTGATCATTGCGTCGGCAACGTCGGTTGGAACCAGATGAATCCCTGGGTCAAGTTCTACGAGGATGTGATGGGCTTTCGCAACATCCTGAGTTTCGACGACAAGGATATCTCGACTGAGTATTCCGCCCTGATGAGCAAGGTCATGAGTAACGGCAATGGCTTCGTCAAGTTTCCGATCAACGAGCCGGCCGAAGGAAAGAAGAAATCGCAGGTCGAAGAGTATCTCGATTTTTACGACGGCGAAGGTGTTCAGCACGTAGCTATCGCGACCAAGGACATCGTGGCCACAGTCACTGACCTGCAAAGCCGCGGCGTAGAGTTCCTCAACATCCCCACGACTTACTATGACACGGTGCTCGACCGCGTCGGACACATCGATGAAGACCTGGAGCCGCTTAAGCGTCTCGGGATTTTGGTCGATCGAGATAACGAAGGTTATCTCCTGCAAATCTTTACCAAGCCGGTGGAAGATCGGCCGACTTTGTTCTTCGAAATCATCCAGCGCAAAGGCGCGCAGAGTTTCGGCAAGGGTAACTTCAAGGCGCTCTTCGAAGCATTGGAAAAAGAACAGGAACTGCGAGGGCAACTTGTAAACGGGAGAAGAAGTAAACCATGCCGCAATATCAGAAGCTCGGAAAAATCCCGCGCAAGCATCACATTTGGTTTCACCGCAACGGTTCTTCCAATGGCGGTTATAAGAACGAAGGCATCGCCTACGAGCATGTCATCACGACCGAGGGCTTCAACGAAGCCTACTCGATCATGTATCACATCCGCCCGCCCACCCGGGTGCGCAGCGTCGAGTTACTCAAGTGTGAGGAGCTGAAGAAGGCGGCCGAGAGCCCACTCCGTCATCACCATTTCAAGACCGCGGATATCCCGCGGCGCGGCGATGTCTACACCGGGCGCATCCCGATTTTGTTCAACGACGATATGGTCGCCTATCGCTGCAAGCCGGAGAAGAGCTACGGGAAATTCGAGTACTACAAGAACGGCGGCGCGGACGAGATCATCTTCGTCTTTAAAGGCGGCGGCGTGCTCGAGAGCATGTTTGGGAAACTGCCTTATCGGGCCGAGGACTACATCGTCATCCCGCGCGGTATTACTTACCGGCTCGTCCCGGACGATCCGCAGCAGGAAGATTATCTTATTCTCGAATCGACCGGGCCGGTGCGCATTCCGCGTCGCTACATGAATAGCGATGGGCAAATCCGGATGGGCTCGCCCTATTCCGAGCGCGACTTCCACGGCCCGACCGAGCTGATTACGATCGACAGCGATGAAGACGTCGAAATCCTGGTCAAGGATGGCCCGCGCCTAACGAAAGTAGTTAACGCGCATCATCCTTTCGACGTCCTCGGCTGGGATGGCTATGTTTATCCCTACACTTTTAACGCGGCCGATTTCGAGCCGATCACCGGCACGGTGCATCAACCGCCGCCGATCCATCAGACCTTTGAAATCCGCGGTTACGTCGTCTGCACTTTCGCGCCTCGTCTCCTCGATACTCATCCGGAAGCGGTCAAGATCCCCTGGGTGCACGACAACGTCGAAGCCGACGAAGTGCTCTTCTACGTGCGCGGCAACTTCGGCTCGCGCCGCGGCATTGAAGCCGGCTCGATCACGTTGCATCCGCGCGGCATCCCGCACGGCCCGCATCCCGGTACGATCATGGCGAGTAAAGATGCCGAGCGCACGGAAGAGCTCGCGGTCATGTTCGACACTCA
Source organism: uncultured Verrucomicrobiae bacterium (assembly GCA_963792775.1). Lineage (GTDB taxonomy): Bacteria > Verrucomicrobiota > Verrucomicrobiia > Chthoniobacterales > UBA10450 > Palsa-1392. The sequence continues at coordinate 170,933 of CAWBXU010000007.1, forward strand.
GCACACCCTCGAGTTGACCGAACAGGCAGTAAAACTCGACGACGAGAAATATCCGCTGAGCTGGCTGGACTAACGAAAAGCCGGAACCATCTTCGCGGGCGCCATGCGCATCGACCCGGCTGAAATCGGCCTGCGCGATTTGTATCAGTGGATGATCAGCACGATCACGCCGCGGCCGATCGCCTGGGTCTCGAGCGTGAACGCAGCCGGCCTAACGAACCTGGCGCCCTTCAGCTTTTTCCAGGGCGTGACCCCAAACCCGCCCACCCTCCTCTTCACGGTGGCGAACAACCGGCATGGCGAAAAGAAGGACACGATTCGCAACATCGAAGCCGTCCCTGAGTTTGTCGTCAATGTCGTCTCCTACGACCTGCGCGAGGCGATGAATCGCTCCAGCGGTGATCTCCCCTATGGCGAAAGTGAGTTCGCGGTCGCCGGCGTCACCGCCCTACCTTCAGAGAAAGTCCGGCCGCCTCGGGTCGCGGAATCGTCCGTCAGCTTCGAATGCAAGTTGCATCAGATCGTTCGCGTGGGCGACGGTCCGCTGTCGGGCAATGTTGTTTTCGGAACCATCCTCCTCATTCATCTGCACGAGCGCGTGCTCGATTCCTCCGGCAAAGTTGATCCCGGGAAACTGGACACGATCGGGCGGATGGGCGGCTCCTGGTATGCGCGGACGACGGATCGATTTGTCCTCGAACGACCGGGCGACTAAGGTCTCCCCGTGCAGAATAACGAATTCGACACTTCCGAGCGCCTAACGAGAAAGCCGAACCGCATCCAGCAAAGCCGGCTCGAGGAAATGGAACGCATCTTTGGCGAACTGCTCGACGCGGTGGGTGAGGATCGCGAGCGCGACGGCCTCCTCAAAACGCCGGGCCGCGCCGCGCGCTCTTTTGAATTCCTGACCCAGGGCTATCGGCAATCGGTCGATGAAGTGGTGAACGACGCCATCTTCGCTTCCGATGCGAGCGAGATCGTGCTCGTCAAGGACATCGAGCTCTATTCGATGTGCGAACATCATTTGCTCCCCTTCATCGGCCGGGCGCACGTCGCCTACATTCCGAATGGCAAAGTCATCGGCCTTTCCAAAGTCGCGCGCATCGTCGATGTCTTTGCGCGGCGGCTGCAGATTCAGGAGCAGCTCACGACTCAGATCGCCAAGGCTCTGATGGAAGCGCTTCATCCCGCCGGAGTCGCGGTCGTGATCGAGGCCAAGCATCTCTGCATGATGATGCGCGGGGTGGAGAAACAAAATTCCGTCATGAAGACCTCCTGCCTGCGCGGCGTCTTCCAGGATGACGCGCGCACCCGGAGCGAATTTCTCGCGCTGCTCAGCCAGTGATCGATCGCGCGCGATGTTGCTGACGGTCAGCAAACGCCTCGAGTTTTCCGCTTCGCGGCGACTTTTCGTAGCGGACTGGAGCGACCAGGAAAATCGCGTCGCCTTCGGTCCCGAGACCGCGGCGCGCTACGGCACCGGGCGCAATTACGTCGCCTTCTTCGTCCTCACCGGATCGGTCGATCCGGCCAATGGAATGCTCGTCAACATCAGCGAGATCAAGCGCCGCGTGGAGGAAGTGTTGCATGCGCGCTTCGATCACAAGTTTCTGAACGAAGATCATCCCGCCTTTCGGGAAACGCCGCCTACCGCGGAGAACATCGCCCGCCAACTCTTTCACGAGGTCAGCCCTCTCTTCGCCGATCTTCAGGCGAATCTGGTCGCCTGCCATCTCCAGGAAAGTCCGGAGCGGAGCGCGACCTGCTACGTGGATGGAAGCGTGGAAGGGAATCATTGGCTGGAATTTTCCGCGGCGCGCCAGACGATGTCGCCCCATCTCAGCGCGAGCGAGAACCGCGAAATTTTCGGCGCGGCCGCTTCTCCGCACGGCCACGGCCACCATTATCGCGCCCGGTTCACTTTCCGGTCATCTCTGCCTAACGAACCGCCTGGAGGGACGGGCGCCGTCCCGTCCGAGTTTCGAATCTCGGACGCCACGGCGGGCGTCCCTCCAGCGGCCGAGATAGGGCGCCTCCTGGAATCGCTCCGCGCTGAGCTCGATCATAAGAATCTCAACCGCGAAGTTCCTGGCCTAACGAACCAGCCGATGACGACCGAAAGTCTCGCCCGTTACCTGCACGAGCGGGCCGCGGCCGAGCTGCCAATCGATCGCGTGCGCCTGCACGAGCGGGAGGATTTTTTCGCGGAATACTGGGGCGGCGACAAATATTTCCTCGGACTGCAATACCCTTTCAGCGCGGCGCATCGGCTGCACGCGGGCGAATTGTCCGCCTCGGAAAACCTTGCCCTCTACGGCAAATGCAATAATCCGCGCGGGCATGGTCACCGTTATCTGACCGAGGCGACGATCGGCGGGCGCTACGACGATCGCAGCGGGACGCTTTACGATTTCCGCGCTTTGCTCGACGGCGTGGAGACGGCTCTTCGGCCCTGGCAGGATAAGCATCTCGATCTCGAGACGGACGAATTCCGGGCCAGCCCTTCGACCGGAGAAAATATCGTGCGCGCGCTTTGGCCGAAATTCGACGCCCAGCTGGACCATCAACTCGTTAGGCTCCGTCTCTGGGAAACGCCTAACAATCGCTTTACCCTTCGCCTGACAGATCGCTAGGTATTTTCATCATGCCGAAAAGAAATCCCGCCATCGACACCTACATCGCCGAGGCCGCTCCCTTCGCCCGGCCGATCCTGAAACATTTGCGAAAACTCGTGCACACCGCCTGCCCGGCGATCGAAGAGACGATCAAATGGAGCAACCCGGCCTTCGACTACAAGGGGATGATCGCCGGGATGGCGGCCTTCAAGGAGCATTGCGCTTTCGGGTTCTGGAAAGAGTCGCTCGTCTTCGCGGGGAAAAGGCCAAAGGAGAAGGAAGCGATGGGCCAGTTCGGTCGCATTACCCGGGTCTCCGATTTGCCTAACGACGAGACCATTATCGCCTACGTGCGCAGGGCGGTGGCGCTTAACGAAGCCGGGATCAAAGTCCCGCGTCCTCCCAAAACAAAAACGACCGCCTTGCCGGTGCCGGCCGATTTCGCCGCGGCCCTGGCAAAAAATGCGAAGGCGCGGAGGACCTTCGAGGGATTCACCCCAGGCAAGCGCAATGAATACGTCGCCTGGGTCACGGAAGCGAAACGCAAAGCGACCCGCCGGCAGCGCCTCGCGACCTCGATCGAGTGGCTCGCGCAAGGAAAATCGCAGAGCTGGAAATACGAGCGCAAGCGCGCATTCTAGCCGGGGCCTGCGGCGGCCCGAAGATTGCTGATCAAGTCAGCGATTATGAAAAGATTGATGCTCTGTCTGGTCATTCTCCCTCTCTTTGGTTGCTCGACCCAGCCCGCGGTGCGCGTGGTGCGTCATCCGGTGCCGCCGGCCCGTAATTTCGAGCCGCACCTGCTCAAATCATCGCAGCGACGAAGCTGTGTCATCACGGTCACGCGTGAGGACGGCATCAAAGGAGCCGGACTCAATCTTTATCTGGATGGCGAGCAAATCGCGCGCATCGCCGCAGGCGAATCCGTCACGGTGCACGTCAGGCCCGGGCGACATCGGCTGAGCGTCAAACCTCTCTTTAGTCCGGCCGTCGGGCAGATGTTGGTTGTCGAAAAAGGCGAGACCGTCAGGCTGCAGATCTTCGACCGGGACGACAACTACCGGTTCATTCCGATGGGCGGACCCTGGTACGCTTCGATCGGTCGCTCCTTCCAGACTTTCGGACGGTAGCGGCCCGTTTTTCGCCCCGGGAAACATCGCTGCAAAGCCCGCTTGCAATCCCGGCCGGGGTCGCAAAGGTGGCAGGCGATGGCGAACGAAATGGCGGAAATCGAGCGTGCCGTAGCCGCGGGAAAACTCCTCGAGTCGAGCGCGACGAACATCCGCCGCGCCCTCGCGAATGCGATCTCTCCGGTCGTCGAGCAATCCGTCAATGAGCTGGTCCAAGCCGGTGAATGGGGAGAGCTGAACGATCGGTTCTATCGCACCCTGGCTTTCGGGACCGGCGGCATTCGCGGCCGAACGATTGGCCGGATCGTGACCGCGGCGGAGCAAGGCAAGCCTAACGACCTCGGGCGGCCGCAATTCCCCTGCGTCGGAACGAATGCGATGAATTTCGAGAGCGTGGGCCGCGCCACTCAGGGCCTGAGCGATTATCTGCACGAGTGGTTCGAGCGCGAGCGGCTGAGCGGAAAACCGAAACTCGTTATCGCGCACGACACACGATTTTTTTCACGTGAATTTACCAAGCTCGCGGCCGAAACCGCGGCCAGGAACGGTTGCGACGCCTTCGTTTTCGACGGCCCGCGCTCGACTCCGGAGCTTTCGTTTGCGGTCCGCTATTTGCGCGCGAGCGCCGGGGTCGTCGTGACCGCGAGCCACAATCCGTCGCACGATAACGGCTACAAAGTTTACTTCAGCGATGGCGCGCAAGTGATCGAGCCGCACGCCAGCGGGATCATCGCCAAGGTCAATGCGGCCGACGGGACTCGGCCTAACGAAAAGCCGGGAAGCGTCACGACACTCGGCGGCGAGGTCGACGAAGCTTACCTCAAGCGGCTGCAAACCCTCGTCCTCGATCCGGCGCTGGTGCAGGCGCAACGCGATCTCCGGATCGTCTTCACCCCGATTCACGGCACCGGCGGCGTCATCATCATTCCCGCCCTCGAACTGCTCGGTTTCAAATTCAGCGTCGTCCCCGAGCAGGCTGATTTCGACGGCCGTTTCCCAACCGTAAAATCGCCCAACCCGGAGAATGCCGAAGCGCTCAGTCTCGGCATTGCTTTGGCGCAGAACGAAGGCGCCGATCTGGTCATCGCGACCGATCCGGATTGCGACCGGATGGGCGTGGCGGTGCGGAGCGCGGCAGGGGAGATGAAGCTGCTCACCGGCAACCAAATCGGTTCGCTCATTGCCTACTACCGGGCAAAAACCCTTTTCGACCAGGGCGTCCTCAACGCAGAGAACGCGGCGCGCGGGGTCATCATCAAGACATTTGTCACGACGGATCTGCTCAAGGCGATCGCAGAAAAGTTCGGCCTGCGCTGTGTCGAAACGCTGACCGGATTCAAGTATATCGGCGCGAAACTCGAGAAGTACGAACGAGCCCTGCCCGCGAAAGACGAAGCGAATTATCGCGACTTGCCGGAGGAGGAAACGCGCCGGCTGCGGCTGGAGCATTCCTCCTATTACATTTTCGGCGGCGAAGAGAGCTACGGCTACAGCGGCGCCGATTTCATCCGCGACAAGGATGCCAACGGGGCCACCGTTATGTTCTGCGAGGTCGCGGCCTACGCCAAGAGCCTTGGCCTAACGATCGACGGTTTGCTCGACCGGGTTTATGCCCAGCTCGGTTACTACGCGGAGAAAAACGGGGCGCTCACTTTCGAAGGCGCGGAAGGCGCGGCCAAAATCCAGAAGCTGCTCGCCTCCTACGTGGAAAATGCGCCTAACGAGATGTTGGGAAGCAAAGTCGTCTGCGGTGAAGAATTTTGAAAAAGAAACCTATCGCGACGTCGAAGGCGACGAGATCCCGAAGGAAAAAATGTTGATCTTCGAGCTGGCCGACAAAACGCGGGTGGCGGTGCGCGGCTCGGGGACGGAGCCCAAGATCAAGTATTACCTTTTCGCGCAGCGTCGGCCGGAGAGCGGAATAGTTCGCCGTGAACGAGCTGCGCGCGAAGTAAAACCGAGGCTCGCGCAGAAGCTGGAATCGCTCTGGGAATGGCTGCAGAGCGACGCGCAGAAGCCGGATCAGCCCTTTAGACACTGCCCCCGCGACGGGCGGGCAGTTCTCGTGATCAGCCTGGGCGGAGGTGGCGCGAGCTCCAGCTTCGCGAGATGAAGATCGGTTCCGCATGCTGGCCTGCCGACGGAGAACACGCATGCTGGTAGCTCGACGCCAAAACACAGGGAGCGTCTACACGACTCGACATCGCGCGGAAGCTGTTCACAGTTTGCCGCATGGCGAGATCACCCTGAGCGGCGGCGAAATCACGATCCTGAAAACGATCGGCCTGGGCGGCAGCCCCGTCGCCGGCAAGCAACTCGTCGACCGCATGGACGACCTGGAGAGCGCGGAATTTCTCGACGCGCTCGATGGGCTCATGACGATGGGTTACGTGGTTTCGAACAAGGTCAATATCCGCACGATGGACGCGGTCGAATCGGCGTCGTTCCGAGTGAACCCGGCCTTCGCCCGGACCCTGAAGGATGCGGTTTATCCCGCGCGTAAGCGCGAGGTCAAAACCAGCCGGCGGCAACGGCGCGTTTGAATCGCATCGTGGGTGAAAATCGCGCAGCCGTGAGGAATGCTGAAGTTGTGGCCGTGGTTTGCCGCGGCGCTCAGCGGCGCGCTCGCCACGCTCTGTTTCGCGCCGTTTGATTGCGCCTGGCTTTGCTGGTTTGCGCTCACCCCGCTGCTCGCGGCGATCTGGTTTTCCGGCAAAGACGGGAAGCGTCGCGGGCTGCGCGATCTCCTGCTCGGCTACGTCGCGGGCGTGGTTTTTTTCTGGAGCGCATTTTTCTGGCTCCGCACCGTGACCGTGCCGGGGTTGATTTTGGTCGGGCTTTACATGGGCGTTTATTTTGCGCTCTGGGGCTGGCTCGCGGGACTCGTTAGGCCGCGAAAATTACTCGCCGCCCCGCTCGGGAGCTGGCGGACCGGGCCGCCGCCGCCTAACGAACCTTCGGCGGAAGCACGCTCGCCCTGGCTCAGCTCGGCGCGCAATCTCGGGCTCGCCTTCATCCTCGCCTGCGGCTGGACGGCGCTCGAATGGGTTCGCGGCTGGATGTTTTCCGGCTGGGGCTGGAACGGCCTCGGCGTCCCCTTGCACCGGCATTCTCCCGATCATTCAAATCGCGGAATACACCGGCGTCGCTGGACTTTCCTTCATCGTCGTCTTCGCCAATGTGATCGCGCTCGCGACTGTGCGACGTTTCATCGTCGAGACCAAAGTGCGCCAGCGCCGGCCGCATTTTGATTTTACCCTAACGATGGCCGCGATCGTCGGGCTCTGCGCCTACGGCATCCGCGTTTTGCAGGAACATCCGCCGACCAGGCCGCTGCGGGTCGCGGCGGTGCAATCGAACGTTCCCGCGGGACGAGAAATTCTCGGAGCAATTCCAGGGGAAAACGTTTTACGAATTCTCCCATCTCACCCAGATCGCGCTGGCCGCGAAGCCGCCGCCCGAGCTGATCCTTTGGCCGGAAAGCTCGATGCCCGCTCCGGTCTTGAAGGACGTGAGCAACTATCGCTTTGTCATGAACGTCTCGAACGCGATGTCGGCCGACCTCCTCCTCGGCTCGCTCGACCTCGACGAGAAAGGCGACTACAACGCCGCCCTCCTCATCCCGGCACGGGCCGGCAAACCGCAGGTCTATCACAAACTTCACCTCGTGCCCTTCGGCGAATATGTGCCGGGGCGAAACACGATGCCGTTCATCGCCCGAATCGTCGGGGATCAGGTGCCGGCCGATTTTACCCGCGGGACCGAGCCCGTCGTTTTTCGCCTAACGAATGGGATGGGGGTGGCGCCGTTGATTTGTTTCGAGGACACGCTGGGCGAGTTGACCCGGCAATTTGTTCTGCGCGGCGCCGATCTCCTCGCCAATGTGACGAACGACGGCTGGTTCCTGCACTCGGCCGCCTCTCAGCAGCACCTGAACAATGCCATCTTTCGCTGCGTCGAAACGCGGCGGCCGCTCGTGCGCGCGGCCAACACCGGCGTGACCTGTTTCGTGAATGAATTCGGGCATGTCACCCAGACTTTGACGGATGCAAAAGGCAGCACCTTTACCGAAGGCGTGCTCAGCGGAACGGTGCAGGTGCCGACTTCGCACCGACTGACGTTTTACGCTCGGCACGGCGAACTTTTCGCCGAGCTTTGCGGCTGCGCGGTCCTGATTTTTCTCGTCGTGCGATTAACTCAACTCGTTAGGCAAAAGCCGGCGGAAAATGAGTGGCGATCCCAATGAAGCTGTTTCCGCGCGATCGCTTCGCGCATCGCTTCTTCCGACCGCTCGTCACGAAGCGAGAACCGTTCGTCATTTTATCCGGGCGATCCGAGGGCGAATTGAGGTTTTCTACGAGCAAGTGAAAGCCCGCGTCGCTGCGTTTCGAGAAACTGAACTGCCATGAGCGAGTTCGCGATCTCCGCGCGCGGTTTGCGCAAATCCTACGGCGGCCTCGAGGCGGTCAAGGGAATCGATATCGAAGTCCGGGCCGGCGAGGTCTTCGGACTGCTCGGACCGAACGGCGCGGGCAAAACGACCACGGTCGAGATCCTGGAAGGTCTGCGTCCGCGCAGCGCCGGCGAGGTGACGGTTCTCGGGTTCGATCCCGATCGGCAAAAGCAGGCGCTGAAGGATCGGATCGGCGTTTGCCTGCAGGCTACGAATTTGCCGGACAAGATGAAGGTGCACGAAGCGCTCGAACTTTTCGGTTCCTTCTATACGAAGCAGGTCGACGGCGATGCGCTCCTCCGTCGGCTGCAGCTGTGGGAAAAACGCGAAGCCGGTTACGCCACGCTCTCCGGCGGACAGAAGCAGCGCCTCGCCCTCGCGCTCGCGCTGATCAACGACCCGCAAATGCTTTTCCTGGATGAGCCGACGACCGGGCTCGATCCGCAGGTGCGCCTCGAGATTCGCGATCTGGTCGAGGAGTTGCGCGCGGAAAAGCGCACCATCCTGATGACGACGCATTACATCGAGGAAGCGGAACGGCTCTGCGATCGGGTCGCGATCATCGACAACGGAGTCATCATCGCGATCGGTTCGCCTCGGGAATTGCAGGAGAAAAGCGCGACCCAATCGGGCGTCGGAGATCTCGTTAGGCCGGGCCTTGCCCGCGGGAGAGTTGCCCGCCTGGCCGGATACGATTCGCTCGATCGTGAGCGAGGACCGGCGCAAGATTTCGATTTCATCCAGCCGGCCGGCCAAGACCCTGGTCGAGCTGATCAAGTGGATCGACGGGCAAGGGATCGAGATCGACGACGTGCATTTGAAACGCCCGACCTTGGAAGATGTCTTCATCGAGCTGACCGGGAAACGATTGCGCGACTAGGAAGAAGCGATGAGGTCATTTTACCAGAGCCAAACCTGTCATCCTGAGCGCAGCGAAGGATCTCAAGAATTTGCGCGCGCGAGAATTTCTCCGCGCGGATTCGTTTCATTAGTCGGAACAAATTCCCCTAACGAATGAAAGCTTTTCTCGCTCTCCTCAAAATCGACCTGAAGCTGGCCCGCCGGAATCGCGCGGTCCTCTTCTTCAACTATTTCTTCCCGCTCACTTTTTTCTTCGTCTTCGCGCAGATGTTCGATGCCCATCAGGGCTCGGCCATCCTGCAGGTCGTGACGATGGTCACGGTCCTCGGCATTCTCGGGAACGGCCTCTTCGGCGCGGGGATGCGCGCGGTGCAGGAGCGCGAGGAAAACGTGCTCCGCCGTTACAAAGTGACGCCGATCACGCCGGTCCCGCTCCTCGCCGCCTCCATGATCACCGGCGTCGTTCTTTATTTGCCGAGCGTGCTCCTCATGCTTTTTCTCGCGAATCGCTTTTACGGAATGGCGATGCCGGCGAATCTGATTTCGTTTTTTGTTTTCGTTTGCCTCGGCGCGGTCGCCTTTCGCTCGTTAGGCTTGATCATCGCCGCGGTCGTCAATTCCTCGCAGGAAAGCAATATCCTGATCCAGCCGATCTACATGACGATGCTTTTCCTGAGCGGCGCGACCATTCCGATCACCTTCATGCCGCACTGGCTGCAGAACATCACCCAGTTCATTCCCGCGACTTATTTGATGACCGGGATTGGCGGAATCATCCAGCGCGGTGAATCGATCATGGCCAACTGGCAGGCGGTGGTAGCGCTTTGCCTGACCACGGCGGTGGCGACATTTATCGCGACCAAACTGTTCCGTTGGGAGAAGGAGGAAAAGCTCCGCGCTTCCGCGAAACTTTGGGTGCTCGTTGTCCTGCTTCCTTTTCTTTTTCTCGGTGCGTATCAGGCCTGGAGTCAGCACGACCTGGTGAAGGCGCGCATCCTGGCGCGTGATCTTCGGCGCGGCCATTCCTGGTTGATCCAGAATGCGCGCATTTTTGTCGGCAACGGCAAGGTGATCGAGTCCGGCGCGGTGCTCGTTAGGGGAGGAAAGATCGCCGAAATTTACGAAGGCAGCTCGCCCGATGCGAAAACGCTCAATGCCGATCTGATCGATGCCGCAGGTAAGACGGTTTTGCCCGGCCTGATCGACGTCCATGTCCATCTCGGCGGCTCCGGCGGATTTCTCGATGACTGGTCGAAGTTCGATCCGGACAAAGCCAACGAGCGCGAGTTGGAGGCTTATCTTTACTGCGGGGTAACGGCCGTGCGGAGCGCGGGCGACAAAGTGGATGACATGCTGAAGCTCCGCCAACGCTTCAACAGCGGCGAAAAGCTCGGGAGCGAACTTTATCTCTGCGGTCCGCTCTTCACCGCGGAAGGCGGTCACGGGACCGAGTACGCGAAGAACATGCCGGAGATGATGCGCTCCGGATTCAACGCGCAATTCCTGCGTATCCCGAAAACACAGCCGGAAGCGCGCAAGATGGTGGACGATCTCGCGGCCAAAGGCGTCAACGCGATCAAGGGAATCCTGGAAGCGGGCGTGCCCGGTTACACCTTTAACCGGATGAATCTCGACCTGCTCCGCGCAGTCGTGGAAGAAGCGCACGCGAAGAAGTTGCCCGCCTCGATTCACACCGGCGAAGCGCGCGACGTGATCGACGCGGTCGCGCTGGGCGCCGACTCGATCGAGCACGGTTCGTTTCGCGATGAAATTCCCGACGCGACGATCGCGGAGATGAAGGCAAAAGGAATCGCCTACGATCCGACCTTGAGCGTGGTCGAGGGGCTCTCCGATTTTTCGAAGGGAAAAACCGACCTGCTTAAGCGTTCGTTAGTCCAGCAGGTCACGACGAAGGAACTCCTCGAAGGCACGGAGCACGCCGCGACGGGCGAGGCGATGAAGAAAATGCGCGAAGGTCTCGCCCATTATCCGCTCTCGATGGAGGAGGGAGATCGCAACCTCCTTAAAGCCTGGCACGCCGGCGTCATGCTCGTGACCGGATCGGACGCGGGGAATTTCCTCGTCCTGCACGGCCCGACGGTGCAGCGCGAAATCGAACTCTGGGTCGCGGCGGGAATTCCGCCCGCCGTCGCGCTCCAGGCCGCGACGCTGAATGCCGCGAAGTTACTCCGGGCCGATCAGCGCATCGGCACGATCGAAAAAGGCAAAGAAGCGACGCTCCTGATTGTCGACGGCAATCCGCTGCAGGACGTGCACGCGCTTTCCGCCGATATCGACCGTGATGCTGAAAGGCGAACGCGTCGCGCGCCCCGATCTTTTCGACCAAAAATAGTCCGCCGGCGGAAGGGGACGACGGCTCTGTCTTAGGAAAGAACTCCACCTTCGCTCAAACCTGAGTTGAGGGCGCGCCTGAATCGTTAGGGCAAAAGGCCTAACGATAGTGCAGATGAAGCAGCCGTGGGGTAGCGCCGGGAATAACGACGTAAAGATCGTCGTAATCCGACTCGCCGATTTTCGGTCGTGCGGAAATGCCGAGCGCCTGGATGATCTCAGGCAGCGTGTTCGAGTGTCCGACGACCAGGGCATTGCCAGACCCGTCTTTGAGTTTGTGGAGCAGCGTCGCCATCTCCTTCGCCGGCACCACTTCCGGATTCACGCCTAACGAGTGCGCGAGCGGAGCGGCGGTCTGCTGCGTGCGTTTGAATTCCGTCGTGTAAAGCGCGCGTGATGCCCGCGTCGCGCAACTCGCGCGCCAGCGCCTCCGCGCGCTCCCGGCCTTTTTCAGAAAGCCCCGGATCCTTTTGCGGAGCGCCGCCGCTGTCGGCGCGTTCCGCATGCCGGACAAGGAAGAGAACGCGCGGTTCCGCCAGGGCGCTGGCGGTCAGCGCGAAAGTGACGAAACAGAAGAAGCGCAGACAATTTCGGGCGTGGTGCATTGGTATTTATCGCTCGCTTTTCATCCCGCGCGACGAGCCACGACTTGATGTTATGGTTTTAGCTCGATCAAATTTTATGAAACCCATCAGCGGACTCCACCACATCACGGCCATCGCTGGGCCGGCGCAGGAAAATCTCGATTTCTACGCCGGTGTCCTCGGCCTGCGGCTCGTAAAAAAAAGCGTCAACCAGGATGATCCGGGCACGTATCATCTTTTCTACGCCGACGCGGAAGGACATCCGGGAACCGACCTGACGTTTTTCCCATGGGCGGACCTCGCCCCGAGCCGCGATGGCTATGGCTTGAGCACGGAAGTTTCTCTCGCCGTGCCGCCGGAGAGCCTGGCTTTCTGGCAGGAGCGGCTGGAACGCTACGGCGCGAAAACATTCCCGCTCGAGACGCGCTTTGGGCAGCGCGTCCTGCCGCTGGCCGATCCTCACGGCTTGCGCCTCGCCCTAACGGAAAGCAAGAGTTCGTTAGGCCGAAATTTTACCCCTTGGGAGCGCAGTCCGATCCCGGTCGAGCGACAGATCCGCGGACTGGAGAGCGCCCGTCTGGTCGAGCGCGATCTGACGGAGGTCGTTTCCTTTCTCGCGCGACGCCATGGGATTTCGGGAGATCGCGACGCGAGAACGGTTGGACGCGTTACGGCCTGGGCGCGGGGCAATCCGGGCAATACATCGATCTGCGCACGGCGGCGCCGGAAGCGCGCCGCGGCGCCTGGGGCACGGGCAGCGTCCACCACATCGCCTGGCGCGTGGCTGACGACGCCCACGAGCTCGAAGTCCGCGAGCAGGTGCTTCGCGCCGGCGCGCACCCGACTCCGGTGATCGATCGGTTCTGGTTCAAGTCGGTTTACTTCCGCGAGCCAGGCGGCGTGCTCTTCGAGCTGGCGACCGATGGTCCCGGCTTCCACGTCGACGAGGAAATGGCAACGTTAGGCGAGACCCTTGTTCTGCCGCCCTGGCTGGAGCCGAACCGCGCCGCGATCGAAGGTGTGCTCCCCAAACTGACTTTGCCTAACGAGCACGTTGCCGCCTGAAATGCTCGCCGCCACCGATCGCCTCAACGCCATCCGCGAAGCCCGTCCGGCCGAAGGTCTTTTTGCGGAGAAAGACTGGCTCATTTCGCCGGAGCCGTTCGCGATTGAAAAGAAATTGCGGACGGACCTCGAGCGGCTCGGTCATCAACTTTTTGTTTTCCAGCGCGCCTGCAATCAGCTCTATCAGCAGAGCGTCAAAGGCAAACAGCCGGAGTGGGTCGCGCGTTATCTCGACCTTGGAAAACCGGCCGAGCTAGTCGAGTTCTCGCGCGCCAAGGAATTTCGAGAAGATCTCCCGCGCGTCATTCGGCCCGACCTCGTCCTGACCGACGACGGCTGGACGATTGCCGAGATTGATTCCGTTCCCGGTGGGATCGGCCTGACTGGTTGGCTCAATCAAACCTATGCCGGCCTCGGCGCGGAGGTGATCGGCGGCGCTGACGGCATGCTCGAGGGATTCGCCAGCATCCTTCCGGCCGGTGGTGACATCGTCATCTCCGAGGAATCGGCCACCTATCGGCCGGAGATGGAATGGCTCGTTAGGCAACTGGTGGCGCGAGCTTCCAACTTGCGAGATGAACCGCGCAAGCTGGAAGCTCGCGCCACGTGGGCCGTCGTTTCCGCCGAAAACTATCACCCGCAGGCCGGGCGCGATGTTTATCGCTTTTTCGAGCTCTTCGATCTGCCAAACCTTCCCGGCGTCGACGACCTGATGAAAGCGGCCGCCGCCGGCGACCTGACGGTGACGCCGCCCTTCAAGCCGTATCTCGAAGAGAAAATGTGGTTCGCGCTTTTCTGGCTCCAGCCATTGCGCGAATTCTGGCGGCGCGAACTGGGCGATAAATATTTTCATCAACTGCAACGGATGATTCCCTACACTTGGATTCTCGATCCGGCGCCGCTTCCGCAGCACGCGGTCATCCCGCGCCTCGAAATCAACGACTGGCGGGAGGCGGCGAAGTTCAGCCAGAAAGAGCGCGATCTGCTCCTGAAGGTGAGTGGCTTCTCGCCGTTAGGCTGGGGCAGCCGCGGCGTCGCGCTCGGGGCCGATTTGCCGCACGCGGAATGGGAGCAGCGGATCAATGACGCGCTCGTTAGGTTCGAGGAAGAGCCGACGATCATGCAGCAATTTCACAAAGGCCGGCTTTTCGATCATCCGTATTGGGATGCGGAAACGGAAGAGCTCAGGACCATGCGCGGTCGGGTGCGGCTCTGTCCCTATTACTTCGTCGAAGAGAAGCGGGCCGAGCTGCGCGGAGCGCTCGCCACGATTTGTCCGGCCGACAAGAAGCTGCTTCACGGAATGCGCGACGCGATTCTGGTCCCGAGCCGGTTCGAGCCAGCCTAACAATGGAGGGACGGGCGCCGTCCCGTCCGCGATTGATCGACGCCAGTCAAAGCCGCAGACCGCGCGGAATGAGGAAACGATCCAGGAGATCGAAAAGACCTTGCACGAGAAGCGCGAGGAGCGCGGCTGGGATGGCGCCTTCCAGAATAGTTGCGTTGTCGTTGAGATTGAGGCCGCTCAGAATCGGTTCGCCCAAACCGCCGGCTCCGATCAACGCGGCGAGCGTGGCGGTCCCGATGTTGATCACCGCGCTCGTCTTGATGCCGGCGAGAATCGTTCGCGAAGCCAGCGGCAAATAGATTTTCCGCAGACGCGCCGCCGGTTCGAGTCCGAGCGCGATCGCCGAATCGCGCAACGCCGGCGGGATGTCCTGTAATCCGGTGGCGGTATTCCGAACGATCGGCAGCAGCCCATAAAGGAAGAGCGCGACGATCGCAGTTGTCGCGCTGATCCCGAGAAACGGCACCGGCACGAGCAGGGCGAGAAGGGCGAGCGATGGAATCGTTTGGATCATGCCGACGACCGCGAGAATACCCTGACCAAGCGCGCCGCCGCGGCTGGCGGCAATGCCTAACGGCAAACCGATGAGAATCGAAAAAAGCAGGGAGATGCCCGCCAGCTCGAGATGGCGACCGATCCAGTGCGCGAGTTTCGAGGTGAGGTGGCGCTGCAACAGGCTGTCGTTAGGCTTGGCGTTGAAAAAAAGGGACGCGGCGTAGGCGTAGTTTTTCGAGCGTTCCGCGGCCGCGTTGAGTGTGATCATCTTTTGCTCGTCGATCCGCGGCATGTGATTGAGAGCAGCGATCGCGCGCGGGTCGAGCTTCAGCCGATAGAGAAAAACGGCTTTGTATTCCGGGAAAAAATGTTGGTCGTCCTGCAAAACGACGAGATCATTTTCCTGGATTTTGGCATCGGTCGAGTAGGCGTCCTTCAGATCGATCGAACCATTGGCGAGAGCCGCGTAGCCGATCGCGTGGTCGATCCCGCTCACGTTAGGCATCGTTAGGCCATAGCGCGCCCGGAGCGGGCGCCAGCCATCCTGGCGATCGAGGAATTCGTGGGTCAGGCCGACCTTGAGTTGCGGGTGCTGACCGAGATCGGAGATTTTCCGTATCCCGAGCCTGGCCGCTTCGGCGCGCCGCATCACTAGTGCGTAGGTGTTGTTGAAACCGAGGTCATCCGACATGCCGATGCCGAATTTCTGCAACGCGTCGCGCATCGCCTCTTCCGCGAGCGGTTCCTTCGTTTTGAGTATCTCCTCGCCGATCGTGCCGGTGTATTCCGGATAAAGATCGATCTGCCCGCCGCTCAGCGCCTGCCAGAGGATAATGGTGCCGCCCATCCCGGCGCGTTCCGTGACTTGAAAGTGCGCCTGTTCCAAAACGGTTTTGGCGATCTCGCCCAACACGTAGGACTCGGTAAATTTTTTCGATCCCACCGTGATCGGCTCCGCGCTCATCGCAACGGTCGCGGTGAAGCAAAGAAAAAACGCCAGTTTCAAAAGGCCGCGCTCCTTTGCGCGTTGATGAATTCGGTGACGAATTCGTTCGTCGGCTGATCGCGCAGGTCCGCAACGCTGCCGCGCTGCACGATGCTTCCCTCGTTCATCAGGACGATCTCGTCCGCTAGATAGGCGGCCTCGCCCATGTCGTGCGTGACCAGGATCGTCGTCTGTTGCAGGCGCGCGAAAATTTCTTTCAGATCCCGCTGCAAGGCCGACCTAACGAGCGGATCAAGCGCGCCGAGCGGCTCGTCGAGGAGCAGCACTTCGGGCGAAAGCATGAGTGCGCGCATCAGGCTGACGCGCTGGCGCTGGCCGCCGGAAAGTTCCGCCGGATACCGGTCGAGGCCAGCCCGGGGAAATTGGGAGAGCGCGCAGAGTTCCTCCAGGCGTTTCTCCATTTCGTTAGGCGCCCGCCCCAGGTGTCGCGACATGAGGAGGACGTTGGCGCGCGCGGTCAGGTGCGGGAAGAGACCGCCTTCCTGGATCACGTAGCCGACGCGACGGCGGAGATCCTGCGCGTTGCTCGAAGTGATTTCCGCGCCGTCGAAGAGAATCTTTCCGCTGTCGGGTTCAAGCAGGGCGATGATCAAGCGCAGCAGGGTCGATTTTCCGCAACCGCTCGGGCCAATCAATGCAGTCGTTAGGCCAGAGGGAAAATCGAGGTCGATTCGCTGCAGCGCGGCGCTGGCGCCGAACTTCTTGCTCACGCCAATCAGTCGAACGAGCGGGTTCAGAGCGTCGTGAAATGAAAAACCGCGAAAAGCTCCTGCGGATCGGTCCAGACATGGGCGAGCTGGAATCCGGCCGAGCCGGCGAGCGCCGCGAAACCGTCGACCGTATGCTTGTAGGAAAACTCGGTGATTATCTTGTCGTTAGGCACGAAGTGGAATTCGTGCCCGCCGAGATGCGCCAGCTGCTCGGTTTCACTGATCAAGTGCATCTCGATGCGCGAGGCCTCCTCGTTGTAGACCGCGCGGTGCCGCCAGTGCTCCAGGTCGAAGTCGGCACCCAGCTCATTATTCGCCCGGACCAGAATGTTGAGATTGAAGGCGGCGGTGACGCCTGCGCGGTCGTTGTAGGCCGCTTCCAAAAGTTGCCTCGATTTTTGCAGGTCGACCCCGATGATCAGCCCGCCGCTTTTCCCGCAAAGCCGGCAGACCCGTTCGAGAAAATGCCGAGCCACATCCGGCTTGAGATTTCCAATCGTGGAACCGGGAAAATAGACCGCGATGTGGTCCGGTCGGCGGGACGGGGTGGGGAGTTTGATCGGCTGCAGGTAATCCGCGCAGACGGGAAGAATCTCGAGATTCGGCATCGCGCGGCTGAGCGCCTCGGCCGACTCCGTGAGGCTCTGTTTCGAGATGTCGACCGGCACGTAGGCGATGGGATTGCGCAAATGGTCGAGCAACATCCGCGTCTTCACCCCGGCACCGGTGCCGAAGCCGACCAGCTCCGCGTTCTCTCCGATCGAATCGGCCATCTCCGTGCCGTACTGGCGGAGAATCTCCGTCTCGGTGCGAGTGACGTAGTATTCGGGTAACTCGGCGATCTGGAGGAAAAGATCGGAGCCGCGCTCGTCGTAAAAGAATTTGCTCGGGAGGGTGCGCGGCGAACTGGAGAGCCCGGCTACGGCCTGCTCGAGAAAATCTGAACTCGCCGGCTCGAGATCGAGAAGGGCGATACCGCCGGCGTTGTCGCTCATGCCAGGTCTCGCGCCAGCCGAAGGCCGGTGAATTGCCAGCGCTTTTCGGGTTGGAAGAAATTGCGGTAAGTCGCGCGCATATGATTCTGCGAAGTGGCGCAGGAGCCGCCGCGCAGGACCATTTGGTTGCACATGAACTTGCCGTTGTACTCGCCAAGCGCGCCGGGCGCGGCGCGATAGCCGGGGTAGGGGAGATAAGCGCTCCGCGTCCATTCCCAGACGTCGCCATACATGCTCGTTAGGTGGTCGTTAGGCGAGTCCGCTGCCGGGGCAGGGTGGAAACGTTCCGTGTCGACAAAATTCCCTTCGATCGGAAGATCGACCGCGGCTCGCTCCCATTCGAACTCGGTCGGAAGGCGGGCGCCGCTCCAGTTGGCGAAGGCGTCGGCTTCGAAATAGCTGACGTGCGTGACGGGTTCCGCTTCCTCGACCGGGCGCATTCCGGAAAGGGTGAAATTCCACCAAATCCCGTCGCGTTTCTCCCAGTAGAGCGGGGCCTGCCAGCGCTGTTCGTTGATCGTCGTCCAGCCTAACGACAACCAGAATTCCGATTTGCTGTATCCGCCCGCGTCGATAAAAGCGAGATATTCGCCATTGGTGACCGGGCGCGTCGCGAGAGAAAAAGCAGGCACAAGCGCGCGATGCCGCGGGCTTTCGTTGTCGTAACTGAAACCACGCCCGGCATGCCCGATCTCGCAGACGGTTTCCGGGAAATCGACGAATCCAAGCGCCGCGACGGCGCGACGCTCGCCACTTTCCGCCCGTTCGCGAAAAACGGGGTGCAGCGGGTTTTGCGAAAAGACGTGTTTGATATCGGTGACGAGTAATTCCTGATGCTGTTGCTCGTGGTGCAGACCGATCGTGAAAACTGGCTCGATTTCGTCGAGCAGGGCATCATCAGCCCGCTCGAGCAGCTCGCGCACGTGCGCGTCGATCGAATCCCGGAAACGATAAGTCTCCGCGACGGTCGGACGGGAAATGAGGCCGCGCAGATCGCGTCGATGCATGTCGCCGGCAGCGTTGTAGTAGGAATTAAAAAGGTAGGCGTACTCCGGAACGGCGGTCCTGTATTCCGGCATCCAGACTTTCAGAACGAAGGTCTCGAAGAACCAGCTGGTGTGCGCAAGATGCCATTTCGTCGGGCTGACATCAGGGATCGATTGCACGACGAAATCTTCCGGCTCGAGCGTTTCGCAGAGGCGGAGGGAAAAGTTGCGCACCTCTTCGTAACGGCTGAGCAAGCGACCGGCGCGTTCCGATCTATCCCGCGCCGCGGGCGGAGTGAATGTGGCCGGGCGGGTGATTTCTTCGACTACCGTGTCGCTCACTTGTCTTCGCGCTCCTCCTCGAGTTCTTCGCGCCGCGCTTCCACCATCTGATCGTGCGCGGCTTCTTCGATCCCACCCGAGACCAGTTCCTCGCCGACGTTTTCGTCCTCGTCGAAGCCATTGTTAGGCGTGTGATGACCGGCCGAACCGGGGATTTCGTCGCGCTCGCTCATCTCGTCGGCTTCATCGTTGGCTTCCGGCGTGTGCGAAGGCTCGACGCCGGTCAGTTCGTTCTTCGCCTGCTCCCAGTCGCCATCGGTGAATTCATCTGGATCGCGTTCGTCGATCATGGCGATTTCGCGGGCGCGTCGTTCGACCAATTCGGGCGAGGGAACCCCGAGGCCATTGCCGTGGACGGTTATCTTGCCGTGCGGGGAGTGCGATCGTTCGTTCATAACTGTAGTTCGTATGGCGGATGCGGAACGTCCGCATCGATCGTCGCCTATGAGTTGCGAAGAAGGTCGGTTATTCCGGCCGGAAACTCAATCGCGGATGAGATCGAATTCGGCGCCGAGGGTTAACCCGGCTCGCCTGATTCGAGAAAGTAGAGTAGCCGCCAGATGCGATCGGTCTGTCCTCGTTCGATCACCTGCACCGGCGTGGAGCCGTCGAGCGCGGAGTTGGGCTCCTTGAGCCAGCGTCCGACATCTTTGGGTTTCATCAGCCGGCTGAGACTGTCGAGCAGCCGGTCCATTTCGACGAGGGCGCGGCGAACCGGAGTGGAGGGCGCCTTGCCGTTACTCCAACCCGCCACCGCGCGGAGGGAGAACCCCGTCATGCGGCTGAGTGTTTCCTGGCGCAGCCCAAATTTTTCTGCGATTTGGTCGATCGCCGGCGGGGCGGCCACTTTCATCGCCGGGTGATAGACCGCGGCTTCTTCCTTCACCCGTGTCTTTGCACCATTGCGACGGATGGCTGCCTTCTTTGCTTTCATGTTTCGAGCCTAACCTTCTGCTCGCACATTCGCAAGCATTTTTTCATGCAAATTTACACAATTACTTATGCCAGCCGTACTCGGTCCAACTTTTCCGACTCCAGAACTTCCACCTTGCTGGAGTTTCGTAGGTTCTGCGGCAGATAAACCACATTCGTCCCGGGCACGACGCGCGCCGAAGGAACGAGAAGCCCTTCGCCGTTGTTCGTGAAAACAGCCCGCCCGATCGCCTGCGTGAAACTTTCCCGGCCGTCTTCCTGCAACTTACGCCAGTCTTCCGCACTCAGTTCCTCCAGCGCGATCCCTAGTTTTTTTCGAATCTCCGCCGAGGTCAGATCCAGCACTGCACTCAAGGAAAGCTCGATCGCGACGAGCAGCCTGGGCGTTCGGAATGGCATTGCGATATGAAGGTAATCGGCCGTTGCGCGCGATTCGGCGACGGCCACGGTATCCTCGGGTACTCCCGTAGACGGCGCGAAACGATTCCATCGCGTTCCAGCGGCCGCCGTGCAGAAAACTTCCTTGCCCGAGCAAAATGCTCCGCGGCGTCGGGTAATCGAGGGTAGTCACCCGGTATGCCACACCACCCCAGGGCTGGAGCATCGCCGGTGTTTTTCGCAACTGCCGTCGAAGCTCGTCAAAGCGGGAATGGGCGACGACTTTCATGATTTCGAACAACGGAAACAATTCCTGCTCGCCTCGAAGAGAACATTTTGGCTCCGGGTTCCGCAAGTTTGCAGGAAGCTATTTCTGACGAACGCCGCCTGCATCGGAGATTGCGCAAGGCGCGAATGCGGCCGCGTCCTTGCCAGTAGCGGCGAGGGAAACGTTTTCGCTGACGCCCGGGTCAGACGTACCCGCGCCCCTACGGCACGATGTGAAGATTTGTCGGAGGGCTGGGCGCATGCCAGTCGAGCACGTTGGCCTGTAGCTTCGCGCGCTCCTGTGAGAGCACAGGCTGGACTTCATCCGGATAAAGATCGTCGTCGTAGACTTCGACATACTTGCCACCCAGCGTCACTCCGTGCTCCAAGGCGTCCTGCAGCGGTATCGGCGCTTGCGGCAAAGGAACTGGATCGGGATCGATATAGAGACGCGCCGTCTCGCTCGTCCGGCAAACCATCTGAAAGCCTTTTGGGTAAATTGACGGCGGGTCGGGAGGCTCGTGTGGCGCCGGGGTCGCGTAAAGCGCCGAAACCATCGTCCCAAATCTTCCAGGAAATTGAGCCTTTCCCCAATCTTTGATGATCCGTTGGTCTGTTGGTCCGGCCTCGGTCGGGAATGGATTGTCTAGCGTCAGAATGACGGCCGTAGTAAGGAAGGCGTCCATGTATCCCGCGATGATCGACTCGGCGGCGGGGTTGTAGGCCGCACCGCTATCGGCGTAACTCATCGTCAATCCGCTGTATCCGGCAGGTGGATTCTGCGCCAGCGCGGTGAGGGCGGCATCGTCTTCCGGCGTCTTCACAAGAGTCATGGGAAAGGACTGCATGAAACCCGAGATGACGACGTAGGAGACATTGGGGTTGTTGTTATATCTGGCGCCGATGGCCGCGACGAAGTTCAGCCATTTCGCTTGATAAGCCGTATCCCATGGAAGCGGTTGGTCGCCGATGGAGAGCCCTGTGGCGGGATCGGTTTCCTGCATGTGATATTTGTAAACCACAGGAGTACTCGTATAGACCCAGTCCGGCGTCGAAAGTCCGGCCGCGATGGCGAGGCCTATTTTTTTTCCAGCCTGAGCCGCAATCGCGATCTGGGAATCAATTTGGGTCCATTTGTATTCGGATGCATTCGTCGGTTGAATTGCCTTCCACGACGATTTGTAGCGAAAGCCATCCACATTCGGATTTTGCAACAACGGGTTGCCGGTTAAATCGGCAGGCTGACCACCCGTGCCGAAAACCAGAGCGTAAATTCCACTTGGTTCGGGCTTTCCCGAGCAAAGTGCCGATTGAGCGACGACGAGTGAGGAGAGGAAAATGAAAGTTTTGATGCAGTCTTTCATGAGCAATTATCAAGGCTGGGTATTACAGCTAATAGAGTCATTATAGCAGGTCGTATACCGTTCCGGATGGCGCAGCCATCGAATCGACGCGGGATTTGCCCGAAGAGGACATTTGAAGGGTCAATGAATGACCACCGCCAAGAGACCGGCGAAGCGGAATGTGCTCGCCGGAAAAGAGAGGCGGGGGCGGGAATCGAACCCGCGAATAGAGGTTTTGCAGACCCCGACCTTACCACTTGGCTACCCCGCCGATTTGCGAACCGGAGCGTAGGCGCGCGCTCCGGGAGTGTCAACGCAGCGGCTCCGCGAATGCCGCGTTGCGCCCGGCCGATTGGGCGTCAACCTTAGGCCCGATGTCCGCTCATTCTGCCGAACTCTTTGCCCGCGCCCAGCGTCGGATTCCCGGCGGGGTCAATTCGCCCGTGCGCGCCTTCCGCGGAATGGGACGCGAGCCCTTCTTTGTCGAGCGCGCGGCGGGCGCTGAGATCTGGGACGTCGATGGCAACAAGTATATCGACTACGTCGGAACATGGGGGCCGGCGATTCTCGGTCACGCTCCCGCAGTCGTGATCGAGGCGGTGCGCGCGGCGGCCGGCCAGGGAGTCAGCTTTGGAATTCCAAATCCTCTTGAAGTGGAGATCGCTGAGCTGATTTGTCAGTGGGTCCCGTCGATCGAAAAAGTGCGAATGGTGAATAGCGGGACCGAAGCCACCATGTCGTGCGTGCGTCTCGCCCGCGGCTTTACCGGCCGCGACAAGATCATCAAGTTTGAAGGCTGCTATCACGGCCACGTCGATTCCCTCCTGGTCCACGCCGGGAGCGGCGCCCTCACTCACGGCCAGCCGGACAGCGCCGGCGTGCCGGAGGCGTTTGCTGGCCTAACGATCGCGCTTCCCTTCAATGACCTCGACGCAGTGCGCGAGGCTTTTCGCAAGAATCCGGGGGAAATCGGGGCGGTCATCCTCGAACCCATTCCCGCCAATGCCGGCTTGTTTTTTCCGCTGCCGGGTTTCCTTGCCGGGTTGCGCGAGGAATGCAGCGCGCACGGCGCGCTCCTCATCTTCGATGAAGTCATGACTGGATTTCGGGTCGCGCGCGGGGGCGCCCAGGAACTTTACGGGATACGTCCCGACCTCACGGCATTGGGGAAGGTCATCGGCGGCGGTTTGCCGGTGGGGGCGTTTGGCGGCCGCGCCGAAATCATGGACCAGCTGTCTCCGCTTGGACCCGTCTATCAGGCCGGGACGCTTTCCGGCAACCCGCTTGCCATGGCCGCCGGTCTGGCCCAGCTGCGCGAGCTGGAGCGGATCGACGGCTGGAAGCTGCTCGAAGAACTCGGCGCGCAGTTCGAGCAGGCGACGCGAGAGTCGTTAGGCAAAACCGGAGTGGAGGCGACTTTTCATCGTATCGGCTCGATGTTTTGCCTCTTCTTCACGCCGGAGGCGGTGAACGATCTGGCTGGGGCGAAGCGCAGCGACCTGCCGAAGTTTCGCCGCTTTTTTGTCGCGTGCCTGGAGGCCGGCGTTTACTTCGCGCCGTCGCAGTTTGAAACCGGGTTCATTTCTACCGCGCATCGCCCCGCCCAGATCGAAGAGACCGCCCGGATCGTGCGCGACGCACTCGCGCAGTTGAGTCGTTAGGCGTTGCTTCCTTCGGCGCTCTGCCTTAGGAAATGCTCCCTGTGAGCCAGACCTTGCCGCTCCGCATTCGCTCGCTCGCCAAGTTTTTCTTCGAGGGCGACCGGAAGTTTTTCGTCAAAGGCGCGACTTACGGGCCGTTCAAACCTGACGCCGCCGGGGATTATCTCGGCACCCCGGAACAGGCGCGGCGCGACCTCCTGCAAATGCGCGAGCTCGGGATCAACGTCGTCCGGATTTATCACCTGCCGCCGCTCTGGTTTCTCGACGCTTGCGCGGAAGCAGGCGTCCGCGTCCTGATTACGTTGCCCTGGGCCAAACACGTCGAATTTCTCGTTAGGGCGAAGACCCGGCGGGAAATCGTTAAGGCCGTCCGCGTGGCGGTGGCCGAGCACGCCGGTCATCCTGCGATCTTCGGCTATCTGGTCGGCAATGAAATCCCCACCACGATGGTGCGCTGGTTAGGCGTCAGGCGGGTAACGGAGTTTCTCGAGACGCTCATTCGGGTCGGGCGCGAGGAAGATCCCAACGTTCTCTTCTCTTACGCGAGCTATCCGCCGACCGAATACCTCCTCCCGCAGAACGTCGATTTCTATTGTTTCAACGTTTACCTGCACGATCAGCGCGACTTCGAAAAGTACCTCCTCCGCCTGCAAAACCTGGCCGAGGAAAAGCCGCTCATGCTCGGCGAGTTCGGGATGGATACGCAGCGCCACAGCGAGACCGAGCAGGCGGAAATGCTCAGCTGGCACGTCGACAGCGTGGTCCGTTGCGGGCTCGCCGGCACGATCTTCTTCGCCTGGACGGATGAATGGTTTACCGGCGAGCAGGAGATCACCGACTGGTCGTTCGGACTCGTTAGGCGGGATCGTACTCCGAAGGAATCGTTCTTCGCCCTCCAGAAAAAACTCGGCCAGGACGATGCCGCGCTGCCTCACCGCGATCTTCCGCGTACCCCTTTTGTCTCCGTCATTGTTTGCTCCTACAACGGCGGCAAGACGCTCTACGAATGCCTGGAGTCGTTAGGCAAAATCAATTACCCGGCCTATGAGGCGATCCTGGTCGACGATGGCTCGACCGACAACACGCCAGAGATCGCCGCCCAGTTTCCGAACGTCCGCTACATCCGGCAGGCAAACCACGGCTTGAGCTACGCGCGCAACGCCGGCGCGGCCGCGGCTAAAGGCGAAGTGCTCGCCTACACCGATTCGGACTGCATGGCCGATCAGGATTGGCTCTACTATCTCATCGGGACGCTGGTGAGCGGCGATTATGCCGGCGTCGGCGGGCCGAACATTTCGCCGCCGGCGGAAAACTGGGTCCAGGCCTGCGTCGCCGCCGCGCCCGGGGGACCGAGTCACGTTCTTCTTACCGACACCGTGGCCGAGCACATTCCGGGTTGTAACATGGCCTTCTATCGCTGGGCCTTCGACACTGTCGGCGGCTTCGACATCGAGTATCGCAAAGCGGGCGACGACGTCGATTTCTGCTGGCGCCTGCAGCAGGAAGGCCACGTCATCGCCTTCAGCCCGACTGCGATCGTCTGGCATCATCGGCGCTTTACGTTAGGCGCGTTTCGGAAACAACAGGCCGGCTACGGCGAAGCGGAATCGATGCTCCGATTCAAGCACCTCATCTTCTTCGGCCCGACCGGAAGCGCGAAATGGCGCGGCCAGATCTACGGCTCGCCCCGCTTCAGCTGGTTTATCAATCGCCCGATCATTTACCACGGCATTTTCGGCGAAGGCTTTTTCCAATCGATTTATCCGACGCCGCAATCGGAAATCGCCAACTACCTGAGCAGCGTCGAATGGTTCGCGCTCACCCTCTTTCTTTTTGGTCTTGGAATCTTTCTCCCGATTCTACGCATCGTTCCGTATCTGATGCTCGGCGGCACGCTCTGCGTCGCGCTCTCCTATATGTTGCGCGCGCGAATCGAGCCGAAGTTCGACACCATTCCAGCGCGGCTCCTCGTCATGTTTCTGGCCTTCGCTCAGCCACTCGTTAGGGGATGGAATCGCTATTTCACCTGGCTCGAATTCAAGCGCACTCCGCGCGGCGTCATCGGCACCCACGAAAAAATGCCGGCGGGCCGCGCCGGTCGGGGCAACCTGCGCCGGCGCCGTTATTGGAGCGAAGAGGGAGTGGAACGCAACGCCCTCCTCAAATCGACCTTCCAGCTTCTTGAAGAGGAGGGCTGGAGCTACTCCGCCGATACCGGCTGGAAGGAATGGGACATCCAGATCTACGGCAATTTTTTCTGGAGTATCATCCTGCGCACGGTCACGGAATATCACGGCGGCCTCAAGTGCCTAACGAGAGTGCGACTGAGTTATCGCTTCGTCACGACCACCGTCATCATCAACCTCCTCGTCGTCGCGATGCTCATCTATCGCTATTTGAACAGTGCCGGGCCTGAGCTGCGCATCCTCATCCCGTACGCAATTTTCCTGCTTTTCCTCTGGACGCGCGCCCGGCGCTTGAAACGGCGGGCGGCCGAAATTGTGGACGTGGCGGCGCACCGCCTCGGGCTGCAACGGATCACGAAAAAGAGGACTGGCGATGGCCCTCGTTAGGCAGGCGCGTTTCTGGCTTGCCCTCCTCGCCGAAATCCTCCTGCTCGCGGCGCTTCATCGATTCGATGACTGGCGTTACGAGACGATGCCGATCAAGTTCGTCGAGACCGCGCTTTTTTGCGGGATCGCGTTTTTCGCGGCCGCCTCGGCGTTCGTTAGGCTGCCGGCCGGCCGCTGGGCGGCGATCACATTTTGGAGCGGAGCGATTCTCCTGCGTCTCGTCGCTTTGCCCCTCGAACCGGGGGACGACATCTGGCGCTACCAATGGGAAGGGAAAGTGCAGAACGCCGGTTTCAATCCCTACCTGCTCGGGCCTAACGACGAGCAATTCGCCCCGGTTCGCGCGCAATATCCCGATTGGAACCGGATCAATCATCGCGATTACAGCGCGATCTATCCCCCGGGCACGGAACTGATTTTCGCCGGGCTCAGCCGCTTCGCGCTCGGTCCGCTCTTTTACAAGCTGCTTTTCGCCGCGGCCGATTTGGGCGCCGTCGCCGTGCTTCTGCGCTTGATCGGCGGGCCGGCCCGACATGCCGATGCCGTTTGGTATGCCTGGAATCCGCTCGTCGTCTACTGCTTCGCGGGGGCGGCGCACTTCGATAGTCTGATGATCCTGCCGATGCTCGCGGGGATCTGGTGTTTCCTGCGCAGCCGCCGGGAAACGGAGTCGGGGCGGAAATGGCTTTACGCGTTGCTCGGCGCCGCCGCGATGGGAATCGGCATCTCGATCAAGCTCATTCCGCTGCTCCTTCTGCCTGCCTGCGTCTTCGCGCTGGGCCGGCGCGCCTGGGCGCTGCTTCTCAGCCTAACGATTCCGGCGTTGCTCGCCCTGCCCTTCGGTTTCCCGCGCGTGCCCATCTGGGACTCGTTAGGGCGATTCATCTACGTGACGCGGTTGAACGACATGTTTTGGTGGATCATCGAGGACACGATTTGGCCGAACACGCATCAGAAGAATTATCACTACAACGTCATAATCCTGATCGCGGTCGTGCTCGTCGCGCTCTGTTTTATGCGCAATTGGAAACGCGGGTTGTTCTGGTCGATGGGGACGGCGCTCATCCTCAGTCCGGTTCTCCATCCCTGGTATTGCACCTGGATTCTGCCGCTCGCGGCATGGCGGCGGAACACCGCCTGGCAGGTGCTCTCGGTCACGATTTTCGCTTACTACCTGTTTTGGGACGAGCGGCTTTTTCTCCTTCCGTGGCGTTCCGAACCGTGGCTCCGCGGATTTATCCTCATTCCGCCGCTCATCGCGGTCATCGTTGGGCTCGTCACAAAGCGCCCGCCTAACGAGAACGTCGAAAGTTGAGGCTGGGGAGGACGGGGTGTCACCCCGTCGTTCGGCGCAGTCTGCGCCGAACCGCGCGGAGGGAACGCGCGGGGTTTCGCGCAGAAGTTGCCGTCAGATTGACTCGACGCGTTGCGCTTCGCGCATTTGGCCTCGCCGCGGCGAGCGCGACGGACTAACAGCCCGTCCTCCCCGGAATTCCGTTCTCTAGCTCGCGGAAATCTTGCGGGACCGGTGCTTCGAAAAGCATCCGCTCATCGGTCCGCGGGTGAGTGAAGCCGAGTTTCCACGAGTGCAACATCTGGCGCGGCGCGGCGATTTGCCGGTTACGGCCGTAGAGGCTGTCGCCCAAAACCGGGTGCCCGAGATGATGCATGTGAACGCGGATTTGGTGGGTGCGGCCGCTGTGCAAAGTGCACTCGACCAGGCTGACGCCGCCCTCTGATCCGAGCACGCGGTAATCGGTCCGCGCCGCGCGCCCGCGCTCCGGATTCACCGCCATTTTCTTGCGATGTTGCGGGTGCCGGCCGATCGAGGCGTCGATCGTTCCGCGCCTGCGCCGCAGCACTCCTGTCACGAGCGCGAGATAAATTTTCGTGATCTCGCGATCGGCAAATTGCCGAGAAAGCTCCTGATGCGTGCGATCGTTTTTCGCCACCACCATGGCGCCGCTGGTGTGCTTATCGAGGCGATGGACAATACCGGGGCGCTGCTTGCCGCCGATGCCGGACAAATTTGTGCAGTAATGGAGCAACGCATTCACCAGGGTGTGCGTCTGGTTGCCCGCGCCGGGATGGACGACGAGGCCGGCCGGTTTATCGATGACGAGCAGGTCGTCATCTTCAAAAAGAATGCGGAGCGCAATTTCCTCCGGCTGCGCCTCGATCGTCTCGAGCTTCGGTTCCGTTAGCCTAACGACATCGCCGGCGTGGATCGTCTCCCGCGGTCGCGGCTTTTTTCCCTGCCAGGTGACCGCGCCCGTCCGGATCAAATCCTGCAATCGCGCGCGGGAGAATTGCGGGAGAGAAAGCGCGAGGAAACGGTCGAGGCGCAGCCCGGCGTGAGCGGGCGTGGCCGTGAGTTCGATCATCCCGCGGATGCTGTCGTTAGGCGGACGGCGCCGGCGTCGGGCCCTTGCTCTTGAGCCATGCGCCAATCTCGGGGAGCAGGCGCTTCTTAAAGTCCGCCCGGAAACGGATTTGTTCCGCTACTTTGGCGACCTGGCTGTGTGGCCCCGCCGGCAAGGTCTGGCGGGCGTAAGCTTCCAGCTCAGCCGCGCGCGCCGCTTCGTTGAAACCGTTGGCCACTGCCGGCAAGAAATAGGCTTCCCCGAAGCTGTCGAGTTTCGCATCCATTGCGGCGCGATGGGTCTGGACAAACTTCCAGGCGAGTTCCGGCTTTTCGCCCACGAGGGAGACCTCTGCGACGAGCTGCGCTGCGCGGGTGGCGGGCAGTTCCTGGCCTAACGAAAGCGCGAGGGTGTCCGCCGCGAAGTCCGGAGCGAGCGCGAGGGCGGAGTAATAATTTCCCTTTTCCTCAATGTTCTTTGTCGTTAGGCCGAGCTGGTGCAGGCGATCCCAGGTTTTGCGATCGGCGGAGCGCCCGACCACCTCGCAGACCGGCGGGCGCAGGGCGGGCGCGAGGCTGTTCGGATCGCTCAGAAATTTCTG
Source organism: uncultured Verrucomicrobiae bacterium (assembly GCA_963792775.1). Lineage (GTDB taxonomy): Bacteria > Verrucomicrobiota > Verrucomicrobiia > Chthoniobacterales > UBA10450 > Palsa-1392. The sequence continues at coordinate 199,994 of CAWBXU010000007.1, forward strand.
AAAACGCTCCCGCGCTCCGGCCATGACGTCGGGATCGGCGAACTTGCCGAGGGTGGAAATCAGCTCAACCCGCAGCAGGCCGGTAGTTGCCTTCTCGTTAGGCTGGGGTTCCCAGCCGACCTGCGCGAAAACCGGTTTGAGAATTGAGCGGGCGTAAGCTCGGTAGGCGCCGCGCTGATCTGAGCCGCGATAGAGATCGTCGATATAATCGAGCGAGCCCCTGATCTCCTCCCAGAGCGCGAGGTTATCATCGGCCTGAACGGCGCCGATCAGTTTAAAATAGTTGGCAACGGAGCCGCGCTCCGCTTTTACCAGGGCCCAGCTGTCGCACAGGAGATTGACCTTATCGGCCTCCGGCAACTGCGCCGCGACGGCGAGAAGTTTATCGAAGTGCGCCGGGTCGTATTTCACTCGGTAGTAGCCAAGATCGCCCGCGTTCAGCTTTCACGGTTTGGGCCGGGTCGAGCTGCGGGAGCGGCGCCGATTGCGCCTCGAGCAGGATGACTTCGCCCGCGGTATCGCCCGCGCCCGCTCTGCACGGCGCGATAAACGATCGGGATTTTCCAGGTCAGCGGTTGCGGATTTTTTTGGTGAACCGTGAAGCGTTCCTGGCTGATCGTTAGGCCGGAGCCGTCAGTCTTGAGCGAAACGAGCGGCAGCCCAGGTTGCTCGGTCCAACTTGCGGCGACTGAGCTGACCGGCTTTTTGGAAGCCGCGGCGAGAGCGTTCCAGAGATCGGCCGTGGTCGAGTTGGAAAATTTGTGCGCCTGCATGTAGGCGCGAATGCCCGCCCGAAAATCGTCCTCGCCGAGATAGCTCTCGAGCATGCGGAGAAAGGACTGGCCCTTCTGATAAGTGATCTCGTCGAAAGCGCTGTTGGCTTCGGCTTCGGTTTTAACCGGCTGTTGGATCGGATGGGTGGCCGAGAGCGCGTCCGTCGACATCGCGTGCTGCTTGGCGGCGGCTCGCGCGCAGCCACACTTCCCACTGCGGATTGAAATGATCGGAACATTTCGTCCCCATCCAGGAGGCGAAGCCTTCGTTCAGCCAGAGGTTATCCCACCAGGCCATCGTCACGAGGTCGCCGAACCATTGGTGCGCCATCTCGTGCGCTTCGACTTCGAAGATTCCTTCTTTCGTCTGCTCGGAATTTTTCGTCGGATCGAAAAGGAGAGTGCTCTCGTAAAAAACGATCCCGCCCCAGTTCTCCATCGCGCCGCCGAAACCGCCCGGCACCGCGATCAGGTCGAGCTTGGGGAGGGGATATTTGATCCCGAAATATTCGTCGTAGTAATGGAGAATTTTTTCCGCGCTCTCCAGCGCGTAACGACCCGTCTCCGCTTTCCCTCTGGTCGTGACGACCCTGATTTTCACGCCATCGGTCTCGCCCTCAATCGCGTCCAATTCACCCGCGCAAAAGACCACCAGGTAGCTCGCCATCGGCGGCGTTTCGCCAAAGCGCACTTCCTTTCCGCCGTCGGTTTTTTGCTCGTGCTCGATCGGCATATTCGAGACCGCGGTGAAATCCGCCGGCACCGTTGTCGTTAGGCGAAAACGCGCGCGAAACGACGGCTCGTCCCAGCAGGGAAACATTCGCCGCGCGTCAGTCGGTTCCATCTGGGTGCCGAGCATGGTCTTCTTCGCGCCGGAGTCCTCCTGGTAAGTGGCGTAGAAAAGTCCTTCACCCGCTTCATTGATCTTGCCCGCGAAATCGAGCGCAAGCTGATGCGTCCCGGCCGTCACTTCCCTATCAAAGGCGAGGGTCACGGTCTGCTCCTTCGGGTCGAGAGAAACTTTGGCGGCCTCTTCCACTTTGCCTTCCGCCGTGAGCAGCTTCGCGGAGGGAATCGTTAGGGCGTTCGCGTTCAGCGTGATCGTTTTCACCGGCTTGCGAACATCCACGAGCACCGTTTCCGAGCCGGTGAAGGTGCGCTGCTCGATCATCGGTTTCAGCCGGATGTCGTAACTTTTCGGGACGACATCCTTGGGAAGTTTCCCCGGTGTGGTTTCGAAATTAAAAGGCGTTTCCGCGCGAGGAGAAATGGCCGCTGCCAGGACCAGAAACGCGACGCAGAAAAGAAGCCGTCGATGCATGGCCAGAGACGTTGCGCGGAGAGAAGGCGCTTGTCGAGCGTCCACACGTGCGCGGACGGCGGCGCAATTGCCGCGCCTGCGTGGGATGTTACTATCAGGTCGATGTCTTCGACCGACGGCGCGCCGGAACAGGCTTGTCCGAGTTGCGGTCGGGTGGTCAGCACAGCGGGGCTCGAGCCCTTCAGCAAAGTGAGTTTGTCCGGGATGCGGATCGCAACTGCGGGTCGAACGCGTTTTTGAAAACTACGAGGTCGTCGAGCCGCTCGGGACGGGCGGGATGGGTTCCGTTTACAAAGCGCGCGACACGCGGCTGAATCGCTTCGTCGCGCTCAAGCTCCTGCGCAAGGAGTTCGCGGGCGACGCCAGTTTTACCGCGAAGTTGCAGAAGGAAGCGCGCATCACCGCGTCGATCAATCACCCGCACGTGGTCGAGGTTTTCTCGGTCGGGGAAGATCACGGGCAATTCTACGTCGTGATGGAACTGGTCGATGGCGGAAGTCTCGACGACAAGATGGAGGACGAGAAACGCATCTCGGAATTGCAAACCCTCGAGGTCGGGTTGCAGGTCGCGAAAGGCTTGCAGGCCGCGCTCAAAGCCGGGTTGATTCATCGCGACATCAAGCCGGGCAACATCCTTTTCGCCGATGCGCAGACCGCGAAGATCGTGGACTTCGGTCTCGCCCTCCTCGCCGAGCAGCACGCCGAAACGGAAGGAGGCGAAATCTGGGGCACGCCCTACTACGTCGCGCCCGAGCGCCTAACGGGTGTGCCGGAAGATTTTCGGAGCGATCTCTACAGTCTCGGGGCGACGCTTTTTCATGCCGTCGCGGGGCGGCCGACTTTTGAAAACGAGACGCTTTCCGCGATGGAACTGAAGAAGCTGAAAGCCAATCCCATCCCGCTACAGAAGATCGCGCCCGACGTTTCCGATGAAACCGCAGCGGCGATCGATCGCATGCTCCGGCCAGAGCCGGCCGATCGTCAGTCGTCCTACAAAGTGTTGATCGACGAATTGCAATCGGCCCGTGCCGCCGCGCTCGCCCGCGAGGAAGAATTGCGGGGACGCTGGAGCTGGCCGGTGCGGCTGCTGGTGTCGTTAGGCGTGATTCTGCTTCTCGCTGGAGTGGTGTTTGGGATCGCTTACGGGTTGCGTCATCTCCCGCGCAAAAGCGTTGCGCCAGCGGTGGTGACGGCCTCGGCGACTCCAACCCTCGAAAAAATTTCCGCCGCGCGCAGCGAATTGCAGAATGGCCATTACGCGCAGGCTGAAGCGTTCTTTCGCGAGCTCGCCGCGACCGCACCCGCACTTCAGGCCATGGTCAAGCTGTCGGCGGCGTTGCAACTTTGGGAACGCGACGACTTCGCCCAGGCCGCGACTACGTTCCAGCAATTCCTCGCCGCCAAGGCGCCGCGCGTCTTTTCCCTGGATCGGCGAATACCGCCCGCTCGCTCAGGATCGCCTGCACGATTACCAACTTTTCGCGAGCTGGGAGAAAACGCGCGCGCAGTTGCCTAACGATCCGGAAAAGGCGCTCGCACAAATCCACGAAGTCATCGCTCGGCTGAAAACCAAAGGAGCGCTCGCCTTTCGCCTCGCGGATGAAGAAGCGGCGCTTCGCGCGAAAGCGGCGGAGATGGGCGCCAAGCGCGAGGCCGAGGAAAAAAAGCTGGCGGCGGAGGAGGCGCCGCGCTGGCAGGCGGCGCAAACAGTCCTCGCGCCGCGCGATGGCTGCCTACCAATTTGACGACGCGATTGCCGTGCTTGAAAAACGTCGAAGCTGACTTCGACCTCGCTCGAGGCCGAACGCGACGCAGCGCTGCAGCGCGCGCAATGGCTGGCCGATTGGAAAGGGAAGCTACTCGCCGACATCAACGGCACTGGGTTTGGCGGCGCCGTCACCGATATCCATGGCGTGAAGTACGATGGCCCGGTGCGCCGGGCGAGCGCGACCGAGATGGAACTGAAGACCCGTTACGGCCGCGTCATGGTGCGATGGTTGAACCTTTCGCCGCAGATGTTGCTCACCATGTCGACCGCTTTCATTCGGCCCGGCGTTTCCGATATCGCCGAGCGGCAGTGGCTCAGCGCAATTTTTGCGATGCAGACCGGACAAGTGGAAGCGGCCAACGATCTCGCGCAAAAAGCGGCCGCCGCGAAAGCGGAATTCCGCGACCTGCTCCCGCGCTTTTTTCCCGGGGCCGGGAAATAGCTGGCTCGTCATCTGCTGCCGAAGAGGCATGCGCCTGGTTGTTTTCCTGTTTGCCCTCGCCCTTGCCGCCACGGCTGTCGCGGGTGTGCGGCCGCTCTCCTCGAAAGATGTTTCGCTCATGCTGCGCTCCGGCTATTCGAGCGACGACGTGCTGCGCGAAATCGCGCAACGCCGCGTTACCGATGGGCCCGATCCGGCCACGAAAAAATCGTTAGTCGATTTCGGCGCAAGTCCGCGATTGCTCAGCGCTCTGGAGAGCGGCGAATTCCGGGTCGACGCCGCCATTGCGGAGCGGACCCGGGAGGAAGAGACAAAGGCTTCGGCGGCGCAGGAAGCGGAGGCGGAGAAGACTTTTCGCCACGCGACCGAGGTCTTGAAAGAACAGCGATCCGCGCCCGGTCACGCGACCTTCGCTCGGTGGTTCGCTCGTTAGTCTCTTCAAGGACAAGCTCGTGCGCTGTCGCGACGGCACCATCCAGGCGGCGGACTCGAGCGCTCTGGAATCGAAAAAGCTGATCGCGTTTTATTATTCGGCGCACTGGTGCGCGCCTTGCCGGAAGTTTACTCCGCAGTTGGTCGACTATTACAACCGCGTCGCGGCCGAGCATCCGGAGTTTGAGCTCATCTTCGTCAGCTTCGACAAATCGCGTTTCAACTGGGAGACCTACATGACGAGACACGAAAATGCCGTGGCTCGCGATCGATTTCGATCAGCTCGGTGGGTTCGCCCAGTTCAAACAACTGGGCGGCGAAAGCATCCCGTCGCTCCTCGTGGTCGACGACCAGAGCCGGGTGGTGGCGAGCAGCTACGACGGCCAGAGTTACGTCGGCCCGCAAAACGCGCTCGCGGCCTTGGACAAAATTTTCGCGCAAGGTCCGCCGATCGCGCAGGCCCCGTAGTCGTTAGGCGCGGTAGTTCGCCACGAAAGTTCGGCGCATCTCCGCAAAGGCGCCTGCTTCCAGCGCACGCCGGACTCGCGCCATCAGCTCGAGGTAAAAATGGAGGTTGTGCAAGGTGATCAGGCGCAGTCCGAGAATCTCCTCCGCCTTGACCAGATGCCGGATGTAGCCGCGAGTGAATTCGCGACAGGCGGGGCAGGTGCAGCCCTCCTCGATCGGACCGGTTTGCAGGGTGAACTCCGCGTTCTTCAAGTTCAGCGTCCCGCCGGCGGTGAAGGCCGTCCCGTTGCGCGCCAGCCGCGTCGGCAACACGCAGTCAAACATATCGACGCCGCGGGCGATCAGCTCGAGCAACTGCGGCGGCGTGCCCAGTCCCATCGCGTAGCGCGGCTTGTCGTTAGGCAAAAACGGCTCGCTCCATTCCACCGCCTGCATCATCTCCGGCTCCGGCTCGCCCACGCTCACGCCGCCGATCGCATAGCCATCGAAACCGATCGCGACCGTGGCTTCCGCGCTCGCCCGGCGCAGATCTTCAAACGTCCCGCCCTGCACGATGCCGAACAATGCGGATGCGGCGTGCGGAATGCGGAACGTTCGCCGGCGCTGCCTCCGACGCATTGCTTCTCTTTGCATTGCGCGCGCGCCCAGCGCGCCGTCAGCTCGAGACTGCGGGCGGCGTAATCGTGCTCGCACGGATAGGGCGGGCACTCGTCCAGCACCATCGCGATATCGCTGCCTAACGACGCCTGAATTTCCATCGCGATCTCCGGCGAGATGAAGGTCGGCGTGCCGTCGAGATGATTCTGAAAATGCGCGCCTTCCTCGGTGATCTTGCGCATCTTCGCGAGCGAGAAAATCTGATAGCCGCCGCTGTCGGTCAGGATCGGTCCGTCCCAGTTCATGAAGCGATGCAATCCGCCAAAGTGCCGCATCACCTCCATCCCCGGCCTAACGAAAAGATGATAGGTATTCCCGAGAATGATCTGCGCCTCCAGCTCGCGCAGCTCGCGCGGGCTGACCGCCTTCACGCTCCCCTGCGTCCCGACCGGCATGAAGGCCGGCGTCTCGATCACGCCGTGCGCAGTCGTTAGGCGGCCGCGGCGCGCTTTCGTCGCGGGATCTGTGGTCAGGAGTTCGAACATGGGTGGTTACGTTCTGGCGTCCGCCGCGTCGCGCAACCGGGTATCGGCTGCGTTTGACGAAGACGAAGCCTTCGAGCAAGAGTGCGCGACGGCTCTTTTCCTACTCTCCGCGTTCGGAGCGCAATCCACTGGAGGACTATTGCACTGAGGGGTTGGCGTGGTTGTTGATCCAATCGCCAGAATTCGCCGCCGCATTTCTTGAAACAATCCGCGGGCGATTTGGGCCGAGCGGCGAATCCGCGACTCGCGAAGCACCGCGCTGCGCTCGATATCAGCACGCAGGTAAACTATACGGGCGAGGACAATGAGAGTGGTGATGGTGAGAGCTCCCGAGGCGGACGCTTTGACTTAGTGCTTCAACCGGCGGGCAGCGACGATTTCATCGTTGTCTTAGAGTCAAAGGTGGGGCTCGATCCCAAAGTTGGTGCGCAAGCGGCAGAATATAAAAGGAAGTTGAAGGCTCATCCGCAATTCAGCGAGGTGAGTGAGGGCGAGCGATATGTGCTCACGCTGACGCCCGCAAGCGGAACACCGCACGGGGCGGATGCGCATCTGAGCTGGCATGACGTGCGTGAACTCTTGGACTGCTTCAGCAAGTCTCGTCCGTCAACCAATCTGCTGAAGCCTTGGTTCAATCACTTCGCTGATTTCCTGAAAACCAACCATATCGCTCTTGTGAAACTACCGATCCTCGATTCCGCCACCATTCAGAATTTCCAAAAAATCGGGCCGTTTCTCGCAGTGGCCAAAGAACACTTCGGCGCTTTCGCCCATGACGACGTTCTCAAGAAATTCTTCCGCAAGCGCGATGCAGAGCACCCCGTCGTGCAATTTGACGAGGGTGACAAGGACGTCTGGTATGGCATCGAATGCACGAAAGAGCAGCGCGATGCCTATGCCGGCTTGATTTTCCGGGGTAAAGAGATCGCTCTCTACGCACAGGTCACTTATACGAGCGACATGACCGACCGTCACCGGACGATAAAGGGCGAACTCTTGGAGGCAGCTACCGCCGCGACGGACTTCTTCGGCTCGAATTGCGAACGAGCAGGCAAGGGACTGAACATCTACTTCGTGCGACGGCATGTAGAGCGCGACATCTCGGAGGTCACTCCATGGTTTCGCCGGATATTCGACGCGATCAGCAAACATTTCGAAGGTCCAGCGCGACGGCGCTAATTGCGGGAGCCGGCGGTCTGTCTGTGCGGAGCACGGGTCTTCCTGAGAATTCTCGCTCTATTCTCACGCAGTAATGTTGCAGGTCATCGCGCGGCATCCCCCGCCGGTCGTCCGCGCCTTGCCCGCATTTGCCACGATTCGAGCACGGCGATTTGCTCTGGAGTCGGGATTGGCGCCGAAGCGCCGACCAGCGAAGGGCGGCCTCGGCTTCTTGTTGACATCAAAGCATCAGGCGCATAATGCACTGATGCATGAGAACGACGCTGAGCCTCGATGACGATGTCGCCACTCTCTTGCAAGCGGCACAGAAGAAGCAGAAGAAGCCCTTTAAGCAGGTCGTGAATAATGCGCTGCGGGCGGGTCTGGAAGTGCAGCGCCGGCCGAAGCGGCGCGGCGCGCCCTTTCGCACCGCTTCGGCTAGGCTGGGGCGCTGTCTGGCCGGAGACATCGACGATGTCGCTGAGGTGCTCGCGGTCGCGGAAGGGGAATCGTTTTCGTGATTTTAGTCGACGCCAACTTGCTCGTTTACGCTCATGTCGCGTCCATGAGGCAGCACGAGGCGGCTCGAACTTGGCTCGATGAGCGGCTCAACGGGGCCGCGCCCGTTGCTCTGCCCTGGCCGAGTCTGCTCGCCTTTGCCCGGCTCGTCACAAACCCGCGCATTTTCGAGCGCCCACTCACAATCGGTCGCGCCTGGCGCCAAATCGAAGCCTGGCTCGACTGCCCATCGGTCAATGTGCCTGCGCCGACGGATCGTCATCGCGAGGTCCTGGCCGTGCTGATCAAACTCGCGGCGGGTCGGGCGAACCTGGTGCCGGACGCGCATCTCGCCGCGCTCGCGATCGAACATGGCCTGCTTCTCTGCTCGACCGACGGCGATTTCGCTCGATTCCCCGGTTTGCGCTGGGAGAATCCGTTGCAAACGGCCGAGCGCTGATTTCCAGCGTCAGGTGGTATGGTATCGGATGTCTGAGCCCGCAGTGTCAACGCCATCGCGAGCGCGACCGAACTGGTCGTCCGGTTCGGCAATCAGGTGGTGCTCGATCAGGCTTCGCTCGCGATTCTGGAAGGCGAACGCATCGGATTGGTCGGCCGCAACGGCTCCGGCAAATCGACCTTTCTCCAGATCGCGGCCGGCGTGATGCCGCCCGATGCCGGCGAGTTCAATCTGCGGCGCGATCTCGTGGTCGGTTACATGCCGCAGATGTTTGCGCTCGATGAAGACGGCGACCGTCCACGACGAACATCCTCGCCGGCGCGCAGCGGGTTCTCGATTTGATCGCGGAATACGAAACGCGCGCCGCCGGAAAGCGCGCGCAGCGGGATTCTGCTCGATCAGATCGAGCACTTCGACGGCTGGAATCTCGAGCATCGGATCAAGAGCCTGATCACGAATCTGCACGCGCCTGAACGCGGAGCGCGTCGTGGCGACTTTGTCCGGCGGCGAAAAGCGGCGGGTCGCGCTTTGCCGCGCGCTTGCTCGCGCGCCCGGATTTTCTGATTCTCGACGAGCCGACGAACCATCTCGACACCGGCTCGATCGAGTGGCTGGAGGATTTTCTCGCGCGCTACAGCGGCACGTGCGCTTTTCGTGACGCACGACCGCTATTTTCTCGATCGCATCGCGACGCGCGTGGTCGAGCTTTCGCGCGGGAAATTTTACAGCTACGCCGGCAATTACACCGATTACCTGCTCGCGCGCGCCGAGCGGGCAGGCGGTCGAGGAGATGCAGGAGCACAAGCGGCAGAAATTTCTCAAGCGCGAGCTGGCCTGGGTGCGGAAGGCGCCGCGCGCGCGCCGGACGAAATCGGTCGATCGGGTCGAGCGTTATTTCGAGATGGCCGCGCAGGAAGCGCCGGAAGCGGAGCTCGACGTCGATCTCATCATTCCGCCGGCGCCGAAGCTGGCCAATCGCGTGATCGAGCTGCGCGAAGTGTCGATGGAGCTTGGCGGCCGCAGGTTGATCGAGAATCTTTCGCTCAATCTCGCAGCCTAACGAACGGCTCGGGATCGTCGGGCGCAATGGACTCGGCAAATCGACGCTGCTCAGGATCATGCTCGGGCAACTCCAGCCGACGAGCGGCACAGTCGAGATCGGCGCGCGCACCGAAATCAATTACGTCGATCAAAACCGTCTTCTCCTCGACGATGCGAAGACGGTCTGGGAAGAAGTGGGCGAGGGGAGCGAGTTCGTTAGGCTGGGCGAGGAGAACATCACCCTGCGCGGTTATTTGCGGCGGTTCCTTTTCACCGAGGAGCGGATCAACACGAAGATCGATCAGCTCAGCGGCGGCGAGCGCAGCCGGGTCTTGCTCGCGAAAATTCTCAAGCGCGGCGGCAACGTCCTCATCCTCGACGAGCCGACGAACGATCTCGATCTCGGCACGCTGCGCCTGCTCGAGGAAGCGCTCGTGAGCTTCAAGGGCAACGTCATCGTCGTCAGCCACGACCGTTATTTTCTCAATCGCGTCTGCACCGCGATTCTCGCCTTCGAGGGCGAAGGCCTCGTGCGCTATGCAGTCGGGAATTACGACTACTACCTCGAGAAACGCGTTGTCGCCGGGATCGCTGATCCCGGCGGCGCCAGGCGCGAGCCAGCCGGAAGCACCGCCGGGATCACCGATCCCGGCCCCAACCGGAAGCCGCGCAAACTCAAATGGAAGGAAGAGCGCGAACTCGAAGGCATGGAAGCCGCCATCCTCGCCGCGGAAGCCGAAGTCGTTAGGCTGGAAGAGAATTTTCGCGGCTCCCGATTTCTATGCGAAGCAGGCGTGCGGAGTGGCGAGAATTGGAGGCCGATTTGGCGGCCGCGCGCGACCGTGTCGCGCAACTTTACGCCCGCTGGGAGGCGCTGAGTGCGCTCTCCGGCTAAAATAATCTTGCGACCGAAATATTTGTTCCTATATTGCGCGCTCCCCGTTTCGAGTGCGTGAGCAGGTGGACGCGGCTCGAGCGGTTTTTTTGTCGCCCGGAACTTCACGGTTTCGCGACCGGATTGTACTAAAATGCCAACGATTAATCAGCTTATTCGCAAGGGACGAAAGAAGGTCTCGGTGAAATCAAAATCACCGGCCCTGAAGAATTGTCCGCAGCGGCGCGGCGTCTGCACCCAGGTGATGACGCGCACGCCGAAGAAGCCGAATTCCGCCCTCCGCAAAGTGGCGAAAGTTCGCCTAACGAATGGCCAGGAAATCATCGCCTACATTCCGGGCGAAGGGCACAATTTACAGGAACACTCCATCGTCCTCGTCCGCGGCGGTCGGGTCAAAGATCTCCCCGGGGTTCGTTATCACATCGTCCGCGGAACGCTCGACTCGTTAGGGGTAGATGGTCGCCGTCGCAGCCGTTCCAAGTATGGCGCGAAGCGCCCGAAAGCCAGCGCGGAAGCCGCGGACGCCAAGGGCAAGAAGAAGAAATAATTTTCCCATGTCACGTCGTCGTCGCACTTACAAAAAAGAGGAAAAGGTCGATTCCCGCTACGGCAGCGCGGCGGTCGCGCGCTTGATTTCCACCGTGATGAAGCGCGGCAAGAAATCGCTCGCGGAACGGATCGTTTATACCGCGATCGACAAATCGCGCGAAGGCTCCGATGCGGTCGATCCGCTCGAAGTGGTGAACAAGGCGCTCGAAAATGTCCGCCCGCGTCTCGAAGTGAAATCGCGCCGCGTCGGTGGCGCCACTTATCAGGTGCCGATGGAAGTCACCGCTTCCCGCCAGGTCTCCCTCGCGATGCGCTGGATCGTGACCTACGCCGACAACCGTCGCGGCATGCCGATGGCCGACGCGCTCGCGCACGAATTGAAAGACGCCGCGGCCGGCCAGGGCAACGCGATCAAAAAACGCGACGACACCCACAAGATGGCGCAGGCCAACCGCGCCTTCGCTCATTTCCGCTGGTAACAAATTTTTCGTCATGGCCTCTGCGACTTTAGACAAACCCGCGACCGCGAATCCGAATTCGCCGAACCGCAAGTTCCCGCTCGAAAGGACGCGGAACATCGGGATCGCCGCGCACATCGATGCCGGCAAGACGACCCTGACCGAGCGCATTCTTTTCTACACCGGCATGATCCACAAGATCGGTGAAGTGCACGAAGGCACGACCGTGACCGACTGGATGGAGCAGGAACGCGAGCGCGGCATCACGATCACTTCGGCCGCGACGACCTGCGCCTGGACGCAGAAGTCAGAACCCGGTGTCTACAAGATGTTCGAAGACGTGAAAATGCGCGTCAACATCATCGACACGCCCGGTCACGTGGATTTCACCGCGGAAGTCGAGCGTTCGCTTCGCGTGCTCGATGGCGCGATCGCGGTTTTCGACGCGGTCGCCGGCGTGCAGCCGCAGTCCGAAACGGTCTGGCGGCAGGCGAACAAGTATCTCGTTCCCCGCATCGCGTTCATTAACAAGATGGATCGCGTCGGCGCCGACTTCGAGATGTCGATCGACTCGATGCGCAAGAAGCTGGCCGCGAATGCCTGGCCGATTTTGATTCCGTTAGGCAAAGAAGATCATCTCAAGGGCCAGCTCGACGTCGTGAACCGCAAGGCGGTGTTTTATCTCGATGACGATTCGATGGGCTCCGATCTACGAAGTGCGCGAGTTGCCGGAAGAGAACAAGGCCGAAGTCGAGAAAGCATATGACGATCTCGTCGACGCGATCTCCGATATCGATGACGAAGTCGCAGAAGCGGTGCTCGAGGAAAGGCCGGTTACGCCCGAGATGCTCAAAGCGGGCATCCGCCGGCAAACGATCGCGAACAAGTTCGTCCCCGTCGTCGGTGGTTCGGCCTTCAAGAACAAGGGCGTCCAGTATCTGGTCGATGCGGTGATCGATTATCTGCCGAGCCCGCTCGACATTCCGCCCGCCGTTGGGATGGAGCCCGACACGCACGAGAAGATGGAAGCGCCCACCGATGACAACGGCAAATTTTGCTCGCTCGCTTTCAAACTTTGGAGCGATCCGTTCGTCGGGAAACTCGTTTTCTTCCGCGTTTATTCCGGGACGCTCTCGAAAGGCGACAACGTTTACAACCCGCGCACGAACAAGCGCGAACGCATCTCGCGTTTGATTCAGATCCAGGCCGACAAACGCGAAGACATCGAAACCTGTTACTCAGGCGACATCGCCGCCATCGTTGGCATTAAGAATATCACCACCGGCGACACACTTTGCGACGAGGATTTCCCGATCCTGCTCGAGCCGCCTTCGTTTCCGGATCCGGTTATTTCCATGGCGATCGAGCCGAAGACGAAACAGGACCAGGAAAAAATGGGCGTCGCGCTGCAGCGGCTTTCCGAAGAAGATCCGACCTTCAAAGTCTACACCCACGAAGACACCGGCCAGACGATCATCGCCGGCATGGGCGAGCTGCATCTCGAGATCATTCGCGATCGCATGCTGCGTGAGTTCAAGGTCGATGCGAACGCCGGCAAACCGCAGATCGCTTATCGCGAAACCATCACCGCGCCGGCGGATGGCGAAGGCAAGCTGATCAAGCAGTCCGGCGGTCGCGGTCAATACGGCCACGTCATTATCAAGGTGGCGCCTAACGAACGCGGCAAAGGCATCACGGTCGAGAACAAGGTCGTCGGCGGAAACATTCCGAAGGAATACATCCCGGCCTGCAAGAAGGGCATCGAAGAAGCGATGCTCAACGGCGTCGTCGGCGGCTATCAGGTGATCGACGCGCATGTCGATATCGTCGACGGCTCGTATCACGACGTCGATTCGAACGAAATGGCGTTCAAGCTCGCGGCGATTTTTGCGGTCAAGGACGCCTTCAAAAAAGCGAAGCCGATTCTGCTCGAGCCGATCATGAAAGTGGAAAACTCCACCCCGGAAGAGTATCAGGGCGACATCATCGGCGATTTGAATCGTCGCCGCGCCAAGATCAACAGCATCGAAGCGCGCGGTAACCTAACGATCGTGAATGCCGAGGCGCCGCTCGCGGAAATGTTCGGTTACGCGACCGCGATCCGTTCGCTCTCCAAAGGCCGTTCGAGTTATTCGATGGAGCCATCACATTTCGAACAAGTGCCGTCGCAACTCGTCGCGGCCGTCCTCGACCAGAAGGAGACCAAGTAATATGGCCGACGGCCAACGCATTCGCATTCGTCTGAAGGCATTCGACCACCGAATGCTCGATCAGTCCGCTGTCGACATCGTCGAGACGGCCAAGCGCACCGGCGCCCGCGTGGCGGGGCCGATTCCGCTTCCGACCTTGATCGAGAAATTCACGGTCAACCGCTCTCCCCACGTCGACAAAAAATCGATGGACCAATTTGAAATTCGCACCCACAAGCGCCTGCTCGACATCATCGAGCCGACCGCGAAAACGGTCGATGAGCTGAAGAAGCTCAACCTGCCCGCGGGCGTGGATATCACGATCAAGATTTAAGTGCCGCGGCACCGGAAACTTTTGCAGGCCAAAGAAAATGAGCATCGGACTTTTAGGAAAAAAAATCGGCATGACCAGCGTCTACGATGCGGATGGCAAGATGCGTCCGGTCACCGTCATCGCCGCGGGCGATAACACACTGCTGCGTCGCCTAACGAGCGAAAACGACGGCTACTCCGCGATCCAGGTCGGCTTCGACACCCAGAAGGAATCACGCGTGACAAAGGCGCTCATGGGCGGCTTCGGCAAGGCCAACTCTGAGCCGAAGAAACTCGTGCGCGAGTTCCGCCTCAAGGAAGACGCGCCCGAGGGTGAGATCGATCTCTCGATTACACAATTTCAACCCGGAGATTGGGTCGACGTGGTCGGCAAATCCAAGGGCAAAGGTTTCCAGGGCGTGATGAAGAAACATAACTTCCATGGCCAGGGCGCGGCGCACGGTTCCAAGACCCACCGGCGTAACGGCGCCATCGGTAACCGTTCTACTCCGGGCCGGATTTGGAAAAACATGGGTATGCCTGGTCACATGGGCGACGAGCGCGTGACCGTGCAGAACCTACAAGTCCTGCAGGTGCGCGAAGAGGACAAAGTGATCTTAATTAGCGGCGCCGTCCCCGGTGCGAACGGTAGCTATGTCGTCGTTAGGCCGGCTCTCAAGAAACCCGCCGCTGCAGCCGAGGCCAGTAAATGAGCGCAAAAGTCTTAACCGCTGACGCCGCGAAAGAGGCGAAGATTAACTTGATCGAAGGTGGCCGCGGAACCCAGGCAGTCCACGACGTCGTTGTTGCGATGCGTGCGGCGCGTCGGTCCGGTTCGGCTAACACCAAGACGAAAGCCGAAGTGAATCTCTCCGGCGCAAAGCCCTGGCGGCAAAAAGGCACGGGCCGGGCGCGCGCCGGTTACAAATCTTCGCCCATTTGGCGGGGCGGCGGTGTCGTTTTCGGACCCGAAGCCGCGGGACTACACCAAGAAAGTTTCCAAGACTGTTCGCCGCCTGGCGTTTCTAAAAGCGCTCAGCGAACGAATCAACGCCGGCGATGTCCTCACGGTCGACAGCTTTAGCGTGAAAGAGCCGAAGACGAAGTCTTTCGTTAGTCTGGTCAAAGGTCACACCGACGCGAAAAAGGTCTTACTCATTTCCGATTCCTTTGATGAGAATTTTTATCGTTCCGCGCGGAACGTGAAGCCGGTCCTGCTCGCGACCGCGGCCGATGTGAACACCGAGCAACTGCTCGCGTTCGACAAAATCATCGTGACCGGCAACGCACTCGCGCAGCTGGCCGAACGAACCGCGATCGCTTCCGCCAAGGAGGCGGCGTAAGACTCATGAACGAACCCTACGATTTAATCCAGACGGTGCAGCTGACGGAGAAGGCTTCGTTGCTCAGCGAGAAGCTCAACAAGTATGTCTTCCGGGTCAGCCCGCGCGCGAACAAAGTGCAGATCAAGGCGGCGATCGAGTTACTCTTTAAGAAGACGGTTGTGGCTGTGAATACCTGTAACTACGCGGGCAAGAAGAAGCGCGAACGCCGCGCTGATTTCGGCCGCAAGCCGCATTGGAAAAAGGCCATCGTCACTTTGAAGGAAGGCGAGAAGATCGATCTCGTTTAATTAGTTATGGCTATCAGAGATTATCGCCCACTCACGCCGACGCAGCGTTTCAAGACGCTGCCGACGTTCGACGAAATCACCCAGACCAAGTCAAAGCCGCACAAGTCTTTGACCGAGGTGAAGAAGCGCAGCGGCGGCCGGAACAATCGGGGCCGGCTGACCTCGCGTCACATCGGCGGCGGGCACAAACAGAAATATCGCAAGGTTGATTTCAAACGCCGCAAGCATGGCGTCGCCGCGGAGGTAGTCGGGATCGAATACGATCCGAATCGCACGGCGCGGATCGCCCTGATCAAGTATGCCGACGGCGAGATGAGTTACATCCTCGCGCCGGACGGTCTTACCCCCGGCGCGACGGTGATGTCGGGCCCGACCGCGCCTCCGGGAGTGGGAAATTCGCTGCCGTTGAGCGCGATTCCGCTCGGCTCTGGAATTCACAATATCGAGATCGCGCCTGGTCGCGGCGGACAGATCGCGCGGAGCGCGGGCCAGCAGGCGACTTTGAGCAACCGCGAAGGCGGCTATGCCCTGGTGAAATTGCCTTCGGGCGAGATTCGCCGCATTCATGACACCTGTTGCGCCACGATGGGCCAGGTCGGCAATGTCGATCACATGAATGTGGTCAGCGCCAAAGCGGGCCGTTCACGCTGGATGGGCGTTCGCCCGACCGTGCGCGGCATGGTCATGAACCCGATCGATCACCCGAACGGCGGTGGCCAAGGCAAATCGAAGGGCGGCGGTGGACGTCAGCATCTGACCAGCCCATGGGGACAACTCGCGAAGGGCTTTAAGACGCGGTCCAAGAAAAAGGCGAGCGATCGCTTCATCATGCAGGACCGCCGCGTAAGTCGGAAGAAAAAGAGCTAATTTGTTATGGGCAGATCGTTAAAAAAAGGACCCTTCGTCGAGCCGCATCTGCTCGAGAAAATCGACAAGATGAACAGCTCTGGCATCAAGAAGCCGGTTAAGACCTGGTCGCGTCGCTCGATGGTGACACCGGACTTTGTCGGTCACACGTTCCTCGTCCATAACGGCAAAATCTTTCAGTCAGTCTTCGTCACGGAAAACATGGTCGGGCATAAGCTCGGTGAGTTTTCTCCGACGCGAATCTTCAAGAAGCACGGATCGCACACCGCGAAGGTGACGAAATGATGTGAACCCCCGATTTCCCATCTCCAATCGGCAGCGGCCGCGAGTGGCCGGGCGCCGGGGACGAAGGGCGATCGTGTTTGTGGCAGTGATCAGCGCGGTCGCGCTTACAAACGCGCACGCGGAAAACAGTTCTTTGTCAGAATCCAAATTAGAAACGGCGGAAGCGAAAGTGACGGCAGAAACGTTACTCTCGCAGAACGACCTTCTGCACAGGCAGCTCTCGCTCGACCACGAAACGGTGAAGACGTTGACGGATAGTCTCGTCGTCTCCAATGCGGAGGCGGAGTTGTTCCGGCGAAAATACGCCGACCTGCAAACCCGGATGGACGCGCTCGGCGTGGAATCGGTCAGTAAAGACCGGGCCAAGCTCGAACAGCGCCTCCTCAAAGCGGTCAGCGACTTACAAATTTTGCAGAAGGAGAAAGACGCCTACCGCGAGCAGCTCCTGCAATTGACCGAAACGGTTCTCCGCTATGTGAAGACAACGCCGAGTGGCGACGCCGATGCGCGCAGCGACGTGGAAGCGCAACTCCGTGCGACCAATCGCCTCATCGCCGCGAAGGGCGAAAAGAAACCGCCTAACGACGCCGAAGCGCCCGACCTGATGGACGGAAAAGTCATCAGCGTGAAGGAGGAATGGTCGCTCGTGGTGGGAAACCTCGGCGCGGAGCAGGGAGTAAAAATCGGGATGCCGTTGCGCGTCGTGCGAAGCGGGCGTAACATCGCCACCCTCCGTGTCGTGGACGTGCGCGATAAAATCAGCGGCGCCGTCGTGCAGGAATTGGATTCGGAAAAAGACAGAATAAAAGTGGGCGATCGCCTCCAGGTGGATGCGCGTCCGAATGTGAGTCAGAATTAAATGCAAGTTACCTCGACATATCGTTACGCGAAGATTTCGGCGTTCAAAGCGCGCGAAGTCACCCGCGCCATTCAGGGCCTGCCGGTCTCGGCGGCGCTCGATCTCGTCGCGTTCAGCCCGAAGAAAGCGGCGGGGATGATCAGTAAAACGCTCAAGAGCGCGATCGCGAATGCGGAGAACAACAACAATCTGCGCGTCGACGGCCTGGTCGTGAAAGAAGCCGTCGTCGGCGAAGGTCCGACGCAGAAACGCATGATGACGCGCGCCCGCGGGAGCGGCAGCAGAATTTTAAAACGGAGCAGTCACATCCGGATCGTCCTGACCGACGAAATCGAAATCAAAAAGCGCGAGAAGAAGAGCGGCGCGAAAAAACGCGGCACGGCGAAGAAGAAAAGCGCTCCGGCGAAGGCGACCAAGACGGTGAAGGAAACGCCTAACGAACCGGCGGAGACGACCGAGACGAACGAAGAGAAAGCAGAAAGCTAATTCATGGGCCAGAAAGTTAATCCAATTGGTTTCCGTCTCGGAGTGAACCGCGACTGGCGTTCGCGCTGGTACGCTTCGCCTCAGGATATGCCCGGGTTCTTGCATAACGACATCGAGATCCGGAATTACGTGAAGAAGAAGCTGCAGTTCGCGGCGGTTGCGAAGATCATCATCGAGCGCGCCTGGAACAGCATCCGCGTCACCATTCACACCGCTCGGCCGGGGATCGTGATCGGTCGCAAAGGCGCCGAGATCGAGAAGATGACCGAAGAGATCTCGAAGATGGCGCAGGGCAAACAGATCAAGATCGACATTCAGGAAATCAAGACGCCGGAACTCGACGCGCAGCTCGTCGCCGAAAATGTCGCGCTACAAATCGAGCGTCGTATTGCTTATCGCCGCGCGATGAAAAAAGCGGTGCAGATCGCGATGGACTTCGGGGCGCAGGGAATTCGCCTGCGCAGCTCAGGTCGTTTGAACGGCGCGGAAATTTCGCGTTCGGAATGGTATCGGGAAGGAAAAGTTCCGCTCCACACTTTGCGCACGCCGATCGATTACGGCTTCGCCGAAGCCAACACGGTTTACGGCAAAATCGGAGTGAAATGCTGGATTTGTAAGAAAGAAGAAGCGCCCGCCACGCCCGCCGGTGCACCCGCCGCCGCGCCCGAGCCGACTGCCGCCTAACGAGTTTTTAAGAAGGAGACATTGCCATGCCATTGATGCCCAAACGAGTGAAGTATCGCAAGACCCAGCGGGGTAGCCGCAAGGGCATGGCGTCGCGCAATCTCCGGATCGATTTCGGCGAATTCGGCCTCCAGACGCTGGAACGCGCCTGGATCACCAATACCCAAATCGAAGCCGCCCGTGTCGCCTTAACCCGTAACATGAAGCGCAAAGGAAAGCTCTGGATCCGGATTTTCCCGGACAAATCAGTCACGGGCCGTCCGCCGGAAACCCGCATGGGTAAAGGTAAAGGCCAGCCGGAGAAGTGGGTCGCGACGGTGCGTCCTGGGAACATTTTGTTTGAGCTCGACGGCGTGCCGGAATCGATCGCGCGCGAATCGCTCCGCCTCGCCGCAGACAAGCTGCCGGTGCGGACCAAGTTCCTCACCCGTCACCACGTCGCTGCCTAACGCCTAACGAACAATGTTTTCCTTTTGTCATTCTGAGCGCAGTGCAGCGAAGCGGAACGGAGCCGAAGAATCTCTGACTCTTTCGGGCGCGAATCGTCCGGCGAATGGTCAGAGATCCTTCGCTTCGCTCAGGATGACAGCACTTGGTAGCCGCGCTAGGCGGGCGCGAGCGGGAAACACTCTATGAAATTTAAGGAAATATTGGAAATGACCTCGGACGAGCTTCTGACGAAGAAGCGCGATCTGCGTCAGGAAAGTCTGCACCTCCGCCTGCAACAACAGAGCGGACAACTGGAACAGCCGCACCGGATGCGCCTCCTCCGGCGCGAAGTGGCGCGGATCGAGACCGTGCTGACGGAGCGCGGCAAACAGGCGGCGGCGCCAAAGAAATAATTTAAAATGGACGAAGCGACTACTCAGGAACCGCAAACCGAGACCCGCGGCACACGCAAGACCCGCTTGGGCGAAGTAATCTCGAGCGGGATGAACAAGACGATTGTGGTCAGCACGGTGACCCGCGTGCCGCACGCGAAGTTCGGCAAGATCGTGAAGCAGAAGAAGAAATTTTACGCCCACGACGAGAAGAACGAGGCGAAGGCCGGCGACAAGGTCCGCATCATGGAGACGCGTCCGTTGAGTAAGTTGAAGCGCTGGCGTCTTGTCGAAGTCGTCCAGAAGTAAGGAGCTCGTATGGTTTATCTCAGATCCAGACTCGACGTAGCCGACAACAGCGGCGCCCGCATGGCGACAATGATCGGTGTGATCGGCAAAGGTGCGGCGCAGTGCGCGGGAATCGGCGACGTCATCTCGGCGAACGTGAAAGAGGCGAGCCCAACCGGCACGGTGAAAAAAGGCGAAGTCGTGAGGGCGGTCCTCGTCCGCACAAAGCACCCAATCAAGCGCGACGACGGTTCGCTCCTGCGTTTCGACAACAACGCGATCGTCATTATCGACAAAGATTTGAATCCGCGCGGCACTCGCATTTTTGGCCCGGTCGCGCGCGAACTGCGTGAGCGCAATTTCATGAAAATCGTCTCGCTCGCTCCGGAAGTGTTATGAACCGGATCAAACATCACGTGAAAAAAGGCGACCAGGTGGAGGTCATCTCCGGGAACTATCGTGGGTCCACCGGAAAGATTCTCTCTGTCATGTCGAAGAAGAACCGCGTCCTCATCGAAGGGGTGCGCTTGATCAAGAAACACCTGCGCAAATCGCAGGACAATCCGTCAGGCTCGATCGCCGAACGCGAAGGTCCGATCCACATCTCGAACGTGAAAGTGGTCGAGAAATCGGAGAAGAAGGCGAAGAAAAAGAAGCCCGCCGACGAGAAGAAGAAAAAGAAAAGTTAGGCCATGGAAAACGAATTTTACCGCGACTACAAAGAGCGGGTGATCCCGGCGTTGCGCGAGCAACAGGGTTACAAAAATCTGCATCAGGTCCCGAAGCTAGAGAAGGTTGTTATCAACACTTCGGTCGGCTCGCAGTCGGACGTGAAACAGGCGCTGGAAGAAGCGAAAGCGGAACTCGCGCTCATCACCGGCCAGAAGCCCGCGGAAACGCGCGCCAAGAAAAGCATCTCGAATTTCAAGCTGCGTAAAGAACAGGCGATCGGCGCCAAGGTTACGCTGCGTGGCACGCACATGTATGAATTCATGGAGCGCCTGATCAAGGCCGCTCTCCCTCGTATTCGCGATTTTCGCGGGGTCTCGCCGAAGGGCTTTGACGGGAACGGCAACTACACTTTAGGCGTTTCCGACCAATCGATTTTTCCCGAGGTGGAACTGGACAAAATCAAGCGCAATATCGGTTTTGATGTTACGATTGTGACCACCGCGCGGACCAACGAAGAGGCCAAATCGCTCCTGAGCGAAATGGGAATGCCCTTCAGCGACCGGCCGAAGAAGCCCGTCGAAGCTGCTGCCGCCTAACTTTTCATGAGGTACCTGTCACCGATCCTATAGCCGACCTTCTGGCGCGTGTGCGTAACAGCACGCAGGCGCAGAAGCTCGAAATGTTTGTCCCTTACTCGAAGGTCAAGAACGAGATCGTTCGCATCTTGAAAGAGGAGGGTTACATCACCGATTACGCGCTCGATACCACTGCGGCGCATCCGCGGATCAAGATCACGAACAAGATTGCGAACCGGACGAGCGCGATCACCGGTCTGAAACGCGTCAGCCGTCCTGGCCTGCGCCGTTATGTCGGTGCCGATGAGATTCCGCGCGTCCTCGGCGGAATGGGTACGGCGATTTTGTCGACTTCGCGCGGAGTCATGTCTGGTCGCGAGGCGAAGAAGCAAAAAGTAGGAGGAGAGTTACTGGCTTTCGTCTGGTAACCCAACCGTTATGTCACGAATCGGAAACAAGGCGGTCGGAATTCCCGACAAGGTCAAGGTCAACATCGACGGCGGCGGCAAGGTCGCGGTCGAAGGCCCGAAAGGGAAGTTGGACTGGACGCTGCCCAAAGGAATCAAGGCAAGCGTGGCTGACAACGAAGTATCGTTAGTCCGGAACGCCGAGACGCGCGCGGTAAAAGCCCTGCATGGTCTTTCTCGCGCTTTGATCAACAACATGGTCGTCGGGGTAAGCGAAGGCTTCACCAAGAACCTTGAGATTGAAGGCGTCGGTTTCAAAGCCGCCGTTCAGGGCAGCAACCTCAATCTCAGCCTCGGCTTTTCGCATCCGGTTCTTTTCCCAATTCCGAAGGACATCAAAATCACGGTGGCGGAGAACACGAAAATTTCGATCTCCGGCGTGGATAAGAAAACCGTCGGCCAGGTCGCGGCGGATATTCGCCGCTTTTACCCACCCGAGCCTTACAAGGGCAAAGGCGTTCGTTATGTGGGCGAGCAGATCCGCCGCAAGGAAGGCAAAACCGTCCAATAGTCATGGCTACGATCAATCGCAAAGTCATTCGCGGGCGCATTCACAACCGCATTCGGCGCAAGGTTTCCGGAACGGCGCAGCGGCCGCGCTTGTGCGTCTATTTTTCCGGCAAACATGTCTACGCCCAGGTGGTCGACGACGAAGCGGGCAAGACGCTCGTTTCCGCCGGCACGACCGAGAAGTCGTTAGGCGGGAAGGGCAGCGCAGCGAATCGCGCCACGGCCGAGAAGGTTGGCAAAGCGATCGCGGAGCGTTTGCTGGCGAAGAATATCGACAAAGCAGTTTTTGATCGCGGTGGATTTCTTTACCACGGCAAAGTGAAAGCGCTGGCCGACGCGGCGCGCGAAGGCGGACTCAAACTTTAATATGGCATACGCAGGCAACCAAGGCAGACGAAGCGACTCGCGCACCACGGACCGGACGCCTCCGGCAAGAGGAGATACGACCGAGAAAGTCGTCTTCATCAACCGCTGCGCGAAGGTCGTGAAAGGCGGACGCCGTTTTAGCTTCAGCGCGCTCATCGTCGCGGGTGATCACGACGGCAAAGTCGGTTGTGGCTTCGGCAAGGCGAACGAAGTCGCGGAAGCGATTCGCAAAGCTTCGGAAGTCGCGCGCAAGTCGATGGAAAAGATGTCGCTGCGCGATAACACCATCCCGCACGAAGTGATCGGCGAATTTGGAGGCGGTCGCGTGCTGCTGCGTCCCGCATCGCCAGGAACGGGCGTCATCGCGGGAGGCGGGGTCCGCGCTGTGGTGGAAGCCGTTGGCATTCGCGATGTCCTCGCGAAGTCGTTAGGCTCGAGCAACCACGCCAACGTGGTCAAGGCGACGATCGAAGCGTTGCGCTCCTTGCGCCGGCGCGACGAAATCTTTAAAACCCGCGGCATTCGCACGAACAGCAATGGAGAGGGACCGCAGAAGTCATGATTCGGTTGCACAATCTTAAGCCGCGTCCCGGCGCCAAGCATCGCACGAAGCGGCTCGGCATCGGCGAAAGCTCCGGCCACGGCAAGACCAGCGGCAAGGGTCACAAAGGCCAGAAAGCCCGCTCCGGCGGTAGCATCCGGCTCGGTTTCGAAGGCGGGCAGATGCCGCTTATTCGGCGTTTGCCGAAGCGCGGTTTCAACAACGCCGCCTTCAAGAAGCATTACGCGATCATCAACCTGGACGACCTCAACGAGTTCAAAGCCGGCACCGTGATCAACGAACAGATGCTGCGCGAATCGAAACACGTCCGTGGCAAAGTCGTGGGCTTGAAAATTCTCGGGCGCGGCGAACTCCAGCACGGCCTAACGATTGAAGCCGACAAGGTAAGCGAGTCCGCGCGGGAGAAGATCGAGAAAGCCGGCGGGACCGTGAACTTGAAAGCGCCTCGCCCGGCCAATGGCAAGCGCTTCGCCCCGGCGGAAGCGGAAAAGGAAGCTCCGGCTCCGGCCGCAGCCAAGCCAAAGGCGAAAAAGCCGGCGGCGAAGAAGAAAAAGAAGACCGCGGAATAGCAGCGTTCTGAAGCGGACTTAGCGGATGGTTTCGGCTTTTCTCAACACCGTCAAAATCCCCGAATTGCGGCGGCGGATTTTGTTTACCCTCGCAGTCATCGTCGTCGTTAGGCTGGGAGCCGCGATCACGACTCCGGGGGTCAATCCCGCTGTCTTGCAGGATTGGTTCCGCACCTCGTCGCAAACGGCGGGTGGCGGCGTGGCCGCGCTCTTCAATCTTTTCAGCGGCGGCGCGCTCGAGAATTGCGCTGTCTTTTCGTTAGGCATCATGCCTTACATCAGCGCGTCGATCATGCTCCAGCTGCTCACCGCGGTCATCCCGTCGCTCAGCCGCCTCTCGCGCGAAGACGGCGGCCGGCAGAAGATCATGCAGTACACGCGTTACGCCACGCTCGTGCTCTGTGTTTTCCAGGGTTACCTGCTCGCGGTTTCCTTCCAGCATCCCGAGTCGTACCACACCATGCTACCCGGCATTACCGAAACGACGGCGCGATTGGGCGTCCCGTTGGTTGATAATCTCGGATTCTCTTTCCGGATCATTACCGTGCTCACGCTTACCTCGGGGACACTGTTCCTGATGTGGCTGGGCGATCAAATCACCGATCGCGGGATCGGCAACGGCATTTCGCTCATCATCACGATCGGCATTGTCGCGCGCCTGCCCGCAGCTTTGGCGCAGGCTTGGAAAACTTTTGTCCCCTCCGCGGCGACTGGCACGAGCCAGGTGAACCCGGCGATCCTCGTCCTGATGGTGGCGTTTCTTTTTATCGTGATCGCGGCGGTGATCGCCGTTACCCAAGGGGTGCGCAAGATCACGGTGCAGTACGCGAAACGTGTCGTCGGCCGAAAAATGTATGGCGGGCAGACTCAGTACATGCCGCTGAAGGTGAACTACGCGGGCGTCATGCCGATCATCTTCGCCTGGGCGCTGCTCCTTTTCCCGACCACGATCGTCGGTCTCGCTTTCAAGAACAGCCGCACCGCGAAAATGATCGCGGAGAACCTTTCCAGTGGTTGGCTGCATTACCTCGTCCTCGCGGCGATGATTTTCTTCTTCAGTTATTTCTGGGTGGCGACGCAGTTTCAGCCGGCCCAGATCGCGGATGATCTGAAAAAATACGGCGGCTATATCCCAGGGGTGCGTCCGGGAAAACCGACGGCAGATTTTCTCGATTTCACGATGACGAGGCTGACTTTCGCCGGAGCCATTTTTCTGACGGCAATCGCGATTCTACCCAGCCTCTTGAGTCAGGGTTTACACGTCCCGGTAATCACCGCGCAATTTTTTGGCGGCACCAGCCTGCTCATTATCGTGGGCGTTATTCTCGACACGATGCGGCAGGTGGAGACGCATCTCATCCAACGCCATTACGATGGCTTCTTGCGCAAAGGACGGCTTCGTGGACGCGCGTTTGATCGGGGCGGAGCGCGCGGCGAAGCGGCCCAGCAGGGGACGCTCATGTGGCTTTACGTCGGCATCGCCGTGCTCGTCATCGGCGGAGTGGCAATTTTCCTCTACGGTACCCGGTGAAAAGTCGCATCGTCCTTCTTGGCGCCCCCGGTTCCGGTAAAGGAACTCAGGCCGAGATGATCACCCGGCATTTTGCCATCTCGGTCACTTCGCCGGGCGCAATTTTGCGGCGGGAACGCGACCAAGGGACCCCGCTCGGAATGGAGACGGAAGAGATTTCCAAGCACGGTGGCCTCGTGCCCGACGATATCATCGTCCATCTGATTGAGGACTGGCTCAATCTCCATGGGAAGGAAGGTTTCGTTTTCGACGGTTTCCCGCGCACCCTCAATCAGGCGCAGCGTCTCGACGAACTTTTGCAGAAGCGCGAGACTTCACTCGATCTCGCCCTTTGGCTGGAGGTGTCGGAGCAGACGGTGCGCGATCGCATCGCCAGCCGGCTGCAATGTCGCCGCTGCGGCTTCACCACCAGCCTAACGAGTGCCAGTTTCGCCGATCGGCCAATTTGCCCATACTGTGATGGACCGCTCATCCGCCGCGACGATGATGATGCCTCCGTCCTGGAGACTCGGCTGGCGGAGTTCAAGAGCAAGACCGAGCCTCTCCTTTCCTATTACGAGAAAAATGGAGCCCTTCATCGGATGGATGGAAACCGCGATCGCGAAGCCGTCTTCGCTGATGTGGCCAGCCTGATCGAAGAGCGAGGAAAATGATCCCGATCAAGTCGGCGCGCGAAATCGACAAAATGCGGCTGGCCTGCCGGACCGCGAGCGAAGTTCTCGAGCGGGTGAGCGAACTGATCCGGCCCGGGATTTCGACGAAAGAGATCGACCAGGCGGCGGCGGATTTGATGGCAGACGCGAAAGTGCGGAGCGCGTTCCTCGGCTACCGGCTCGGGCATCGCGTTTTTCCCGGTAACATTTGTATCTCGATCAACGACGAGATCGTGCACGGGATCGGGAGCCAGCGACGCATTCAATACGGCGACATCGTGAAACTCGACATCGGCGTGATCCAGGACGGGTGGGTTGGGGACACGGCGGCGACGATTCCGGTCGGCATGATCGACGAGCGAGTGGAAAAATTACTCGCCGTGACCGAGACCGCACTGCAGCGCGCGATCGAGCACGCCTATGCCGGGGAACGCCTGGGCGATGTCTGCGCCACAATCGAGGATGAAGCGCGCCGCCATCATTTCAGCGTCGTGCGCGAATTCGTAGGGCACGGGGTGGGCCGCAAGCTCCACGAAGAGCCGCAGGTGCCAAACTATGGCCGGCGCGGAAGCGGTCCGCGCCTCAAGGCCGGGATGACTTTGGCGATCGAGCCGATGGTTAATCTGGGCGGATCGGCCGTCCGTTTACTTGAGGATGGCTGGACGGTTTGCACGGCGGACGGCTTGCCCTCGGCCCATTTCGAACACACGGTTTTGATCACGAAAGAGGAGCCGGAAGTCCTGACATGGCGCGCAAAGACGCAATTGAGGTAGAAGGCAAAGTGGCCGAGCTGCTGCCGAATTCGATGTTCCGAGTGGAGCTGCCCAACGGGCACAACGTCCTCGCTCACACCTCGGGAAAAATGCGGATGCACTTCATTCGCATCTTGCCAGGCGACAAAGTTATGCTAGAGATTTCCCCTTACGATTTGTCGAAAGGGCGAATCACTTTTCGCCATCGCTAGCGCGGAGATTGAACTCCGCGTTTTTCGTCTCGTGAATTATGAAAGTGCGACCATCAGTTAAAAGACTTTGTGAAGCGTGCAAGATCGTGAAGCGCAAGAATGTTGTGCGCGTGATCTGCAGCAAGAACCCGCGCCATAAGCAGCGCCAGGGCTAGGGAAAAAGCTGAAAACTGAAATTCTGAAACGCTGAAATAAGAATATGCCAAGACTTTTAGGAGTAGAAATTCCCGCCGACAAACGCATCGAAGCGTCGCTGACCTACGTCTACGGCGTCGGGCCCAGCACCGCGAAACGCGTTCTCGAACAGACGAACATCGATCCCAATCTGCGCGCCAAGGATCTCTCGCCGCAGCAGATCAACGAGATCATTCAGGCGATCACGAATGACAAAATCCTGATCGAAGGCGATCTCCGCCGCGAAGTGCAGAGCAACTTGAAGCGCTTGCAGGCGATTAATTGCTATCGCGGCATCCGCCACCGGCGCGGCTTGCCCGTGCGTGGTCAGCGCACTTCGACCAACGCCCGCACTCGTAAGGGCCCGCGCAAAACGGTCGGCGTCATCCGGAACAAGGATGCGAAGGCAGGAAAAGTTTAACCTAACGAACCGACATGGCTGAAGATTCCGAAAACCAAAACGCTCCCGAGACGCCCGCCCCCGAAACAGAGGCCGAGGTAAAGAGCGAGGCCGTTGCGCCCGCCGCTCCTGCTCCTGAAGCCAAAACCGAAGAGGCCGGCCGCTCCCGCCACCAGCGACGCGCCCGCAGCTCCTGCAGCCGCCTCCGCAAAAGAGAAGCCTGCGCCGAAAGCGAAAGCCGCGAAGAAAACCAAGAAGGCAGCTGAAGCGCCCGCCGCCGAAGCGCCCAAGGAAAATCTTTCGCTCGACCCGAACGACGTCGAGAAACCGAAAATCGTTAAGGCGAAAGGGAGCAAAAACGTCCACTCCGGTTTCGCGCACGTCCTTTCCACTTTTAACAACACGATCGTTACCATCACCGACCTGCAGGGCAACGTCATCGGCTGGTCGAGCGCCGGCAAGGTTGGCTTCAAGGGTTCACGCAAAAGCACGGCTTATGCGGCGCAGATGGTCGCGCAGGATGCCTCCCGCCAAGCGATGGGCCACGGCCTCAAGGAAGTAGAGGTCCTCGTTAGGGGACCGGGCGCCGGCCGCGAGTCTGCGGTCCGCGCGCTTCAGGCGATTGGCCTCGATCTCACCGTCATCCGCGACGTCACTCCCGTGCCGCATAATGGTTGCCGCCCGCCGAAACAACGCCGCGTCTGATCCGATTCACGATTTAACGCTTTTACGATTCACGTTTAACAATGGCCAGATACACCGGACCCAAAACTAAAATCGCCCGCCGCTATGGCGTGCCACTTTTCGGACCTTCCAAATCGCTCGAGCGGAAAAATTACCCTCCGGGCATGCACGGCCCGAAAGGCTCCCGGCGCAAGCAATCCGATTACGCGATCGCCCTCGGCGAAAAGCAAAAGTTGCGCTTCCAATACGGCCTCATGGAAAAGCAATTCCGCCGGATCTTTGAGACGGCGCTGCAGAAGCGCGGTGTCACCGGTGAAACTCTCCTGCAACTCCTCGAGACGCGTCTCGACAACGTTGTTTTCCGGCTCGGCCTCGCGAATACGCGAAGCGGCGCGCGGCAGCTCGTCTCGCACGGCCACGTGCAGGTGAACGGGCGCAACGTGAACATCTCTTCTTTCAACGTGAAGGCGGGCGATGAGATCACGGTGAAAGACAAACCGAAATCGCGCCAGCTCGCGTTGCGCAACATGGAGCTGACGCAGATCGCGCCGGTGCCTGATTGGTTGACGGTCGATCGCGATGCGCTGACCGGCAGGGTCGCGCACATTCCGTCGCGCGAAGAGATGCAGCCGATGGTCAACGAGCAGTTGATCGTCGAGTTGTATTCGCGCTAGCCCGAGCTTCCAGCTTGCGCAGTCCGGCTGCGAGAATCACGCAAGCTAGAAGCTTGCGCCGCCTTCGAGCAATTCCAGCACCTTGTCGTAGCTGCAGCGTGCGAGGAAATGCGCCAGCTGCGGATCGAGCGGTTTCGGTAATCGCTCTTGCAGCGTCACGATTTTTTCCGAGACCGACTGCAGCCTGGCCAAATGCTGATCCGGTTCGCGCCGACTCGCCTCGTCCGCGATAAGGGATCGTCGTTCCCGCAGTGCCTCGGCCAGTTCGTTTTCGGGTGAGCTCATTGCCTCGGAAATAATCGAACTAAAGCTTGAATCCCGCGGTGAATTTACGCAAGCCTCCCAGATGGCTGAGAACGGGGCGCGGCGGGTGTTGGTGGTGGACGACGATACGGCGATTCTGCGCATCATGCGCGAGACTTTGCAGAACTTCCTGCAGTGCGAGGTGGATACTTCGCCCAAGCCGGAATACGCCTTCGAGCTTGCCCTAAAGAAAACCTACGACCTGATGATCTTCGATTTCTCGATGCCGCTGATCGACGGCACGCTGCTCTTCCAATTGATCTCGACGGTTTACGAAAATGCTTCGCCGGCGCGCACCGTGCCGCCGTTGCTTCTCGTCTCGGGCCAGGGCGGCGACGCGCGCGCGCAGGAACTGCTTAAGGAAGCGCGGGTCTGCGGATTTTTGCCGAAACCGTTCACCATTAACCGGCTCCTGGAAAAAGTGAAAGCCTGCCTGCCCGAACTCGCACCGGCATCGTAGGCTAACGGCTCTCGCCGCAGCGCGGGGTTGCTCGATCGTTCGTTAGGCGCGCCCCGCGGCTTCGGCGAGTAATTGGCGGCGCGCTTCCAGCCAGTCGTGCGCGGAATCGCCCTCGATGCCTTTGCGCATGCGCTCTTCCGCGAGGAAGTAGGCGCGCAGGCGGATGTCATCGTCCGAGACCGCGACCTGGGAGGGCGCGGCTTTTTTCCGGGAAGGAAGCTGGCGGGGCTTGGTCTGCGGTGTCGTCTTGCGGGACGCTGCGCCGGATTGTTTACGGGTGGTTTTCTTGCTCGCCCCGGTTGATTTGGCCGCACGCGTTTTGCTCGCCGGCGGCTGGCCGGCATCGCCCGGCACTTCACTGCTCGACGCAATTGGCGCGGCGGTTTCTGCCGCGGCATCCTTGGATTTTTTTGAACTTTTCGCCATTTACTTTTGCTTTTGCTGGGCCAAGCCTTTACCCGCAGAGCGAGGCTTCGCAAGTGGAAACGGTACGAAAGCGGCTTCACCGGCAAACTCAAACCTAACGATGAGGCACTTTCTTTTTCGCTGGGCGATCACCACGGTGGCGGTCATGGTCGCCGCGGCGCTGATCAAAGGCATTCGCTACGACAGCGTCGGCGCGCTCGTCGGGGCCGCCTTGCTCCTCGGCATCCTCAATGCTTTTCTCCGACCGATCTTACTCCTGCTCATGGCGCCGCTTATCATCCTCACGCTTGGTCTTTTTATCTTCGTGGTGAACGGCCTCATGCTCCTCCTCGTGAACGACCTCGTGCACGGATTTCACGTCGATCATTTCGGGAGCGCTTTTTGGGGCGCGATCCTGATCAGCATCGTGAGTTGGATGCTGAGCGCCTTTTTCCGCGGAAGCGACGGGCGCGTCCATCCGCTCACTCATCACACCCAGTTGCGGCAGGTTCAGGGCCGCGTTGTTGGCAGCAGCAAGCCGGGCGAACCATGACGTATTGCCTCGGGATGCTCTGCCGCAAAGGCGCCGTTTTTCTCTCCGATTCCCGCACCAGCGCCGGGATGGATAACATCACGGTCCGGAGCAAGATGCGGATTTTCGAAAAGCCGGGCGAGCGGGTCATCTGCATCATGAGCTCGGGCAACCTCTCTCTCACCCAGGCGACGCTCGGCCTGATCGATGACGATCTGCATTTGAACGAGAGTCACCCGGCGAGAAAGCATCTCATGAATCGGGAGACGATTTACGAGACGGTGCGTTACGTCGGCTCGAAGGTGCGGGAAGTGGAACGACGCGACCGGGCCGCGCTCGAAGCCGACGGGTTCAGCTTTAACATCCACCTCATCGTGGGCGGGCAAATCGCGGGACTCGCCCCGGAGGTGCACCTGATTTATCCGCAGGGGAACAGCATCCACGCCAGCCCGGACAGTCCGTTCCTGCAGATCGGCGAGACGAAGTACGGCAAGCCGATCCTGGATCGCGGATTCAGCTACGAGAGCTCGCTCATGGATGCGATGAAGTTTGGCATCGTCTCGATCGACGCGACGATGAAAAGCAACGTCGCGGTCGGCCCGCCGATCGACATCTTTTGTTACAAGAACGATTCGCTCCAGGTGAAGATGCGCACCCGCCTGGAAGAAAACGATCCCTACCTGCAGGAGATCAGCCGGAAGTGGCAGGACGGCATCGTCCGCCTCGTTAGGCAAATGCCGGTGGCCGACTTCAGCAAGCCGGCGCTCGGTTTCGCCGACGCCGCCTAACGGTTGAGAGGCTGAGGGGTTAAGAGGATCCCCGCAGGGCAGCTTTCTCTGCGCCTAACGAGCCCGTGAGCGGGTTCCTTTTATCCGCTCAATTTTCTCAACCGTTCAACTTTTCCGGGGCTGGTCTGGTTCCTGCTTTGAGGGAAAACGCAGTCATACACCCTTGTTAACAATCATTATGTCAACTTCCACAAAACCACTCATCTGCGCGCTCGCGGCTTTTTTGGCTGCGGGGGCCGTTTCTCTCGCACAGGAGGCCGGGACCGCGCACTCCGTTCCTGGCCAGGCAATCGCCGCTGCCCGCGGCGCTGCGGCCACTGAAAGCGCGCGCACTTCCGAGATCGCTCCGATGACGCTCGTGCAGGCCGCTCCGCCCGGCGCGAGTCCCGCTGCGCCCGCCGCGGTCCAGGCACCGTCGCCAGCCAGCGGCGCACCAGCCACGGTCACGACCGCAGCGACTACCACCTCCGCACCGCCCACAACGGCCAAGGGCCCGACCGGCGCACCCACCACCACCACCACTGGCAACTCCATTACGGATAATGGCGGCGTTGGCGTGCGTGAATTCCAAGGCGACGATGTCGGCCAGGTGCTGCGCCTTCTGGCGCGTCAGGCCAAGATCAACATGGTGGTGAGCGAAGCAGTTACCGGCACCGTCACCATGCGGCTGGAAGATGTCACAGCGCTGCAGGCCATCGGGATCATTGTGAAGGCGAAGAGCCTCTTCATGGATCAGATCGACAACGTTTACTACATCAAGACCGGCGCCGAGCGCACCGCTGAGCCGACTGAGAGCGACAGCTACCAGTTCAGCTACGGCCGGGCCAAAGACATCGCGCCGCTGCTCGCTTCGCAGCTTTCGAGCAAGGACGCACCCCAGGTCGACGAGCGCACGAACACTATTTTCTTCCGAGAGACCCGCAGCAACATCGACAATGTCCGCAAGATGCTCGCGCAAATCGACAAACCGACCAAGCAGGTCATGATCGAAGCGCGTCTCGTCGAGGTGACCGCCAATCCACGGCAAAGCTACGGAATCAACTGGGCTGGTGTCGTCGGCGGTTCAACCAACCCGCAAACCTTCCGCTACGGCGGCTCGACGATTGGAACGAACCAAATCACCACCGCGCAGACCGTCACGACCGATCCGATCACCGGCGTGTCACGACGACGCCGCAACTCGATGCCAACGGCATTCCCATCCAGGCCGTGCAAGCCGCCACCCTGCCTGGCGTCATCACCGATCCAACCACCGGGACTTTTAAGCCGCAGGATTTTCTGCGGGACGCGACCAACGGTTTGGCCGCGATCGGTGGTCAATTCGCGATTCTCTCCATTCCGCAAATGTCGGCCACGCTTCGCCTCCTGAATGAGGATTCCGATGCGGAATTCCTCGCCAACCCCCGCATCGTGACGGCGGATAACATGCAGGCCAAGATCGAGATCATCCGCAACCAGCCGGTCCCGCAGTTGAACTTCAACGAACAAACGGCGACCGCGGTTTTCGGCGGATTCCAGGACAAGAAATTTGGCAACACCCTTGTCGTTAGGCCATCGGTCAACAAAGACGACTTCATCACCCTGAGTGTGAAGCCGGAGATCAGCAACAAGGTGGCGGATTCCCTTTTCACCTTTGCCGGAGCGACGGTGGCGAGCCCGATCATCGACACCCGCACCCTCGATTCCAACGTGCTGATCAAGAGCGGCGACACTCTCGCGATCGGCGGTCTTCTGCAGGACGAGGTCACGAAGGGCCGGACCAAGGTCCCGGTCCTGGGAGACATCCCGATTCTTGGCTATCTTTTCCAAGAGCGGCTCAATGCCCGCACGAAACGCAATCTTTTGGTTTTCGTCACGCCGACCATTATCGAGCAACACTACGGGACCGGCTTGGAGGATCAGGTCAGTGGGTTGCATAACAGCGGGGAAGAATATGCCGATCCCAACGGTTGGCGGAACAACGCGAAAGGCGGCGTCCGCCTCGTTCCGACCTCGAACCGTCAGGTCGTGACCGATTATCCGAAACCGGGCGTAGCGCCAGCGCCGGAGAAGCTTCGCTACATGAGCACGGCCAACGAACGTGATTTTTAGCAGGTAAGTTGGATGTGGGGTTGAGAGGGGGCGGACGTCGCAAGGCGTTCGCCTCCTTGATTTCGTAATCGTCCTCGTGATCGAAAGGGATCGAGCGCTGGGGCGATTACGATTACGATTATGATTACGAGCAGGAGCAGGAGAAATGGGGGCATCCACAACACTTGCGCGAACGTACCCTGCTGTGCATCATAAACGCTTGTTTTCTGCCCGGCACCGTCTTCTAGGATGAAAATCGCTCTTATTCCGCCACCGCTTCGCCCGATCGCCGAAAAGATCGAGCATAACGAACGGATCTCCGAGCAGGACGCGCTCGCTCTCTACCGCTCCGATGACCTCAACGCGCTCGGGGTGATGGCGAGCGCGGTGCGCGAGCGCAAGAACGGCAATGTCGCCACCTACATCCTGAATCGTTACATCAACTATTCGAACATCTGCGTTCTCTCCTGCCAGTTCTGCGCTTTCGCCGCGAAGAAACGCGACGCCCACGCTTTCGAGAAATCGATCGATGAGATTGTCGCCACCGTGCAGGAAGCGCTCGTCGCCGGCATCACCGAAGTGCACATGGTCGGTGGCCTCCACCCGACGCTCAATCGTCAATGGTATTTGGAATTGCTCACCCGACTGCGTGCGCTCGATCCCAATTTGCAGATCAAAGCTTTCACCGCGATCGAGATTCGCCACCTTGCCCGGCGTATTTTCAAAACATCTATCGCCGACACGCTCGCCCAGTTGCGCGAGGTCGGCTTGAGCGCGCTCACCGGCGCGGGCGCGGAGATCTTCGATCCGGCGGTGCGCGATGAATTGTGCCGCGGCAAGGAGAACGCCGCCGAATGGCTCGAGGTCCATCGCATCTGGCACGAGATGGGAATGCGCAGCACCTGCACGATGCTCTTCGGCCACATCGAGACGCTCGAGCAGCGCGTCGATCACTTGCGCCAACTGCGCGAGCTGCAGGATGAAACCCACGGCTTCACCGGCTTCGTCCCGTTCGCCTTTGAACCCCAGACCACGATCCTCGCCCACATCCAGCCGGCCACCGCCTTCGACCAACTGCGCAATCTTGCCGTCAGCCGCATTTACCTCGATAACATCGAGCACCTCACCGCCTATTGGGTGAGCATGGGACTGCCGCTCGCCCAGATCTCGCTGAGCTACGGCGTGGACGATTTGCACGGCACGATCATGGAGGAAAAAATCTTCCACATGGCGGGCGCGACCACTCCGCAGGAACAAACCGTCGAAACTCTGCGGCACGTCATCCGCGCCGCGGGTCGCGAACCGGTGCAGCGCGACAGCTATTACAATCATCTTCCCGCTGCCACCACCGTCGCCAGCGCGCCCCCGCGCGTGACGGACGAATTGGTCTGCGCCTGAGTGCAGGTCCCCGATTCGCTCCGCCTCGGTTGCGTCGGCTATCTCAACGCGCGGCCGCTCATTCACGGGTGGGATGGACCGGTCCGGCTCGACCATCCTTCCGTCCTCTGCCGGATGCTCGCGGCCGGCGAGCTCGACGTCGCGCTCGTCTCCAGTTTCGAGTATCTGCGTAATCCGATCTACGCGGTGGTCGATAACGTCGCGATCGCTTCCGATGGGCCGGTTTACAGCGTCGTCCTGGCGCATCAAGGGCCGCTCGAAGAACTCCGGGAAGTGGTGGTCGATCCCGCTTCGGAGACTTCCGTCAATCTGCTTCGCTGTTTGTTAGGCGGCGGCCAATCGCCGCTTGTTCCTGAGTTCGTTAGGGAAGGGGAGATCGCGTCCAACCGCGGCCGACTCTTCATCGGCGATCAGGCCATCCGCCTTCGCGCGGAAGCAAAGGATCGTTACCAGATTCTGGATCTCGGGGCGGCCTGGCAGCGCCAGACCGGATTGCCGTTCGTTTATGCGCTTTGGTTGATTCACCCCGATTTCGCCGAGAAAGAATCCGTGGCGGTGGCTCTTCGTTCCTTGGCCGCGCGGAATCTCGCCAATCTGGAGGCGGTGATCGCCGCGCAGGCGCCCTCGGTCGATCGCGCCTTTTGCGAGTTTTACTATCGCGAGTGTCTGCGGTTTGGTTTCGGAGGGCCCGAAAAAATCGGCTTTAAAAAATTCGGCGAACTATGCGCAAAGGAAAAGATTCTCCCCGCGGCGCCGCCCGCGCCGGAACTCGTCTGAACCGGACCGGCGAGGTGGTATGCTGAAACGCTGCACGATTTCATCTTTAGCGCGAAGGGCGCACGTTTCATCACGCACATGAATCCGCCTGACTTTGGCTGGAACGAGGAGCGCTTTTGCGAATTTTTCGACGCGCAGCGGCTCGCCACCCTCCTCAAACAATGAACCCGCCCGCCCGCTGGATCCTGGCTGAAACGAATGGCGCGTTGGAACTTTGCGGGTCGGCTTGCATCAGTCGATTGCTGCAAGGCCGCGGCCTAACGACAAGTGACGAGGCAGCGGAGTTTCTCCGGCCGCGCTTGAGCCGCTTGAGCGATCCATTTCTCCTCCCCCAGATGCGCGCCGCGGTCGATCGCATTTTGCTCGCCCTAACGAATAAGGAACGGATCGTCCTCTACGGCGATTACGATGTCGACGGCGTCACCTCGCTCGCCTTGCTCTCCGAAATGCTTGCGGCTTACGGCAGCGAGCCGGCGCTCTTTCTCCCTTCCCGGATGGAGGAGGGTTACGGTCTCACTCGCGAGGGTGTCGAGCGTTGCTGGCAGCTCCATCGACCTCAGCTCCTCATCGCGGTCGACTGCGGCACGTCTTCCGTCGTGGAGATCGCCGATCTCACCAGTCGCGGCGCCGACGTCATCGTGCTCGATCATCATGAGCCTGCGCTTCGCTCCGGCGGCACAGGCGAGCCGAAAGCGGAGCGACCCGATTGCGTTGCCCTCGTTAATCCGAAGTCCGGTGGAGACGGTGCCTTTAGCTATTTCTGCAGCGTTGGTCTCGTCTTCAAACTTTGTCATGCCCTCCTGAAAACTTCGCCGCTCGAGAATTTCGATCTGCGCCGCCGGCTCGATTTAGTCGCGCTCGGGACGGTGGCCGACATCGTTCCGTTGGAAGGGGAAAATCGCATCCTCGTCCATCACGGAGCGCGCGAGCTCGCGCGACGGCGATTGGCCGGCTTGAACAAGTTGATGGACATCGCCGCGGTTCGTCCGCCGATCGTCTCCGAACATATTGGTTTCCGGCTCGGACCGCGCCTCAACGCGGCCGGTCGCCTAACGAGTGCGGAGAAAGCCTTGCGTCTTCTCCGCGCGACGGAGGAAGAGGAGAGCGCGAGTCTGGCCGAGGAGTTGGATGCGCAAAACCGGGAACGGCAAACGCTGGAACGCGCCATCGTCCTCGCCGCGGAAGCCGCTGTCGCGGAGCGCGATCTCGGCCTCGGCGCCGCCATCGTGCTGGGCGAACGTGGCTGGCATCCCGGCGTGCTCGGCATCGTTGCCTCGCGCATCGCACGAAGATATCATCGGCCGACAATTATCGTCGGCTTCGACGAGAGCGGCCTAGGCAAAGGAAGCGGGCGAAGTATCGCGGGATTGTCGCTCGTCGCCGCGCTCGCTCGTTGCGGCGAATGGCTGGAGAAATTTGGTGGCCACGAGATGGCCGCCGGCCTAACGATGCCTGAAGCGCAGTTCCCCGCCTTCACCGCTGCCTTCGAGAAAACCTGCCGCGAAATGCTCTCGGCCGAAGATCTCGAACCGAGATTGCATCTCGACCATGAGTTGACCTTCGCCGAAGTGACCTGGGATTTGCTCCGCTGGCACGAGCTGCTGCAACCCTTCGGCAACGGAAATC
This sequence comes from uncultured Verrucomicrobiae bacterium, assembly GCA_963792775.1. Taxonomy (GTDB): domain Bacteria; phylum Verrucomicrobiota; class Verrucomicrobiia; order Chthoniobacterales; family UBA10450; genus Palsa-1392. The sequence goes on from CAWBXU010000007.1 coordinate 236,983, forward strand.
CACAGCCACTTTTTTTCGCTCGCGCGGTCGAGCCGGCGGTGACCCCGCGGGTTTTGAAAGAGAAACATTTACTCCTCCGCCTGCGCCAGAACGGGCGACACCAGCGCGCGATTTACTTTGGCGGTGCGGAGAATCCGCTGCCGGACCCGCCATGGGACATTGCCTTCCGGATCGGCGCCGACGAATACCAGGGCGAGATCCGTCTGCAGATGCAGGTGGAAGCGATTCGCGCGACCGCGCCGTTGTAGCCGGGATCGTTGATCCCGGCCCTGGCAACTCCGGCAAACCTGCGAGCGACCGAAGTCACCGATTTCTGCTACAACTGGCTCCCTCACGCTCGCTGACTAAATTGCCTCCAGAATGTCGGCGGCAATTTCAACAATCGTTAGGCGAAATCGACTGGATCCCGCGCGCGCGCCTCACGCCGTTGCGAAGGCTCGAGATCGCGACCGTCGATGATTTGCTCCGGCATTATCCGAGGCGGCACGAGGACCGACGCGAGTTCGCTGGCTTTCCGCGGGAGGAAAGCGAGCAGCCGATCTGTCTTTGCGGTGAGGTCACAAAAACTCAGGTCAGACGTTTCGGCGGCTGGAAAAAAATCTTCGAGATCACCCTCGAAGAGAGCGGCGCCCATGCCCTGAGCCAACCGCTCGTCTGTCGCTGGTTCAACCTGCATTACGTGCAGAAGATGATCCTGACCGGGCAACGCCTCGTCGTTTTCGGCAAACCGAAACTGCGTGGAAAGCGTATCTGCATGGAACATCCCGAGTTTGAGATCATCGAGAACGACGAGGAGATTTCCGTTCATTTTCGTCGCATCACCCCGGTCTATCCAGCAACCGAGGGGCTCTCGCAGCGTGTTCTGCGCGGATTGATCCATCGCCTCCTCCAGGAGGAGACCGGGCAGGACGACCTCGCCACACTGCGGGAAATGCATTTTCCCAGCAGCTGGGAATCGTTAGGCCAAGCGAGGGAGAAATTGGTCTTCGACGAGTTTCTCCGTCTGCAAATGTTGATCGCGGTGCGCCGGGCGCGCTCGCGGGCGCGGAGTGGGGGAGCGCATTGTGGCGCGGGTGATTTGTTGGAGCGATTCCTGCACTCGCTCCCTTTTGACCTAACGAACGCGCAGAGTCGCGTGATCGGCGAGATTCGAGAAGACCTGGTCTCGCCGATTCCGATGAACCGGCTCCTGCAAGGCGATGTCGGCTCGGGCAAGACGGTTGTGGCGGTCGCCGCCATGCTCCTGGCAATCGAGGCCGGCTACCAGGCGGCCCTGATGGCCCCGACGCAGATTTTGGCGGAACAGCATTACGCCGTTCTGCAGCGCTGGCTGGAGCCGTTAGGCGTAGGGGTTTCGCTCCGCACCGGGGCGCGCAAGGAAGATCCGCTTCCGCTCTTCGCGCAGGCGTCCGCCCCAGTTCCGGGGAGGACGGGCTGTCAGCCCGTCGTGCCGGAGAGTTTCTCCGGCACTGAGGCGTCGCAAACACGCTACGGGAAGCGTCACCTGCCGCATTTCGAACGCCCCTGGGCAAAATACGCCGTGACCTTCTCGAGCTGGAAAAAGCGGCCGCTTTCCGATGAAGCGCGCGACATTGTCTTCGAATCGATCCTGCACTGGAACGAGCGGCGCTACGAACTCTTCGCGGCGTGCGTGATGCCGGATCACGTTCATCTGCTGCTCGAGCCGGCGATAAAGGAGACGACTGACGAAGGCGCGATTTTCTATTCGTTAGGCGAAATTTTCCAGAGCATCAAAGCGCATACCGCTCGCGCGATCAACAAAGCCGCCGGCACCCGCGGCAAACTCTGGGAGGAAGAGTGGTTTGATCGATTAATCCGCTCGGAGCGCGATCTGCAGGAAAAATTTGATTACATTACGCGCAATCCTTTCGACGCCGGATTAGACGAAGACGGTCGGTATCCGTGGGTTTGGTTTCCGGAAATTTCGCGAGAAGCCGGCTGCGCGCGGGCGGCGCGCAGACTGCACGCCGCGACGGGGTGACACCCCGTCCTCCCCGGAAAGGGAGCAAGCGGCGACTGGCCAGATTTTTGTCGGCACGCATGCGCTCCTCTTTGAGCCGGAAGGGTTGGAGAATCCCGGCCTGGTCGTGATCGATGAGCAACACAAGTTCGGGGTCGCGCAACGCGGGCGCCTAACGACTCTGGAACCCGCGCCCGATGTCCTGGTCATGACCGCGACCCCGATCCCGCGCACGCTGACGATGAGTCTTTATGGCGATCTCGATGTTTCGACGATCGATGAGATGCCAGCCGATCGCGGCCGCATTGTGACGGCCGCTCGCGACGAGAGCAAACTCCCCGATGTCCTCGCCTTTTTGCGCCGCGAACTGGAGGCGGGCCGGCAGCTCTACATCGTTTATCCCCTGATCGACGAGAGCGAAAAGCTGGAGGCGAAAGCGGCCAGCGCGGAGTTTGAGAAATGGCGGGAACGTTTGCGGCCCTTCACTTGCGAGCTGCTCCATGGCCGGATTCCCGCGCCGGAAAAGCAGGCCACGATGGAGCGCTTCCGTCGCGGCCTAACGAGTGTGCTGGTCAGCACCACGGTCATCGAAGTGGGGGTGGATGTGCCGAATGCCACCGTCATGCTAATCGAAAACGCGGAGCGTTTCGGCCTCGCCCAGCTGCATCAACTGCGCGGCCGGATCGGGCGCGGCGAACACAAGTCGTATTGTATTATGCTCAGTTCCAATCCGTCGGCGGAGACGGTGGCGAAACTCAGTGTGCTCGAGAAGACGAATAACGGATTTGCCGTCGCGGAGGCCGATTGGGAGATGCGCGGACCGGGCGATCTGCTCGGGACGGCGCAGAGCGGATTGCCCGCGCTGAAGCTGGGCAATCTGCGCTCCGATGCGAAAATCATGCAGCAGGCGCGGGCGGAAGCGAGCAGGATTCTGCGCGACGATCCCCAGCTGGCGAAACCGGAAAATCAACGTTTCCGGGGTTTGATTGTCGAAGAAGAAAACTTTTCCCATGTGAGCTGATGAAAAACTTTCTGAAATTTCTCCTTCTTGTTCTGGTCCTGAGCGCGGGCGTCTCGCTGCTCTACGACTACCAACTGCACCACGGCCGTCTCAACCTGACGCAACGGGCCACGCCGGAAAAATACACTCTGGCGGACAAACCGGCGGTCGCGGAGAAGGAGATCGCGAGCTTGGCTTCGCTCAGCAACGAACGCCGCAAACTGGTCGCGGGCGTCATCCCCTCGGTCGTCAGTGTAAAAACGACAAAGCGAATCCAGCGGCCGCAGGGGCTCGATCCGTTTGATTTTTTTCGGGGCAATTTCCGCCAATTCCACGGGCCGGACGACGAGGCGACGGTGCAGAATTCTCTCGGCTCGGGAGTGATCGTGACGAAGGAGGGCCACATCATCACGAACAATCACGTGGTCGATCAGGTGGATGAAATCGAGGTGCAACTGAGCGACGGGCGCACCCGCAAGGCGCGCTTGATTGGGGCCGACGCGAAGCTCGACCTGGCGGTTTTGAAAATGGACGAGTCCGGGGTGAAACCGCTCAAGCTGGGCGATTCCGATGCAATGCAGGCGGGTGATTTCGTCCTCGCGGTCGGGAATCCATTTGGCTTCGAGGAGACGGTGACCGATGGAATCATCAGCTCGAAAGGGCGGCCGAATCGAGTGGATGGTTTCGGCGATTTCCTCCAGACCAACGCAGCGATCAATCCGGGAAATAGCGGCGGTCCGCTTATCAACCTGCGCGGCGAAGTCATCGGCATCAACACCGCGATCATTTCGCGGAGCGGCGGCTCGCAGGGGATCGGCTTCGCCATTCCGTCGAACACGGTGAAGATGGCGCTGGAGAGTCTGCTCAAGCAGGGACGCATCATCCGCGGTTATCTCGGGATCGAGACGAACGGGCCGCGGCCGGGGCAGATGACTTTGCCTGACGACGGCGTGGAGGTGGTGGCAGTGATGCCAAATTCGCCGGCGGCGGAAGCGAAACTCCAGCGCGGCGACGTCATTCAGAAGTTTGACGGCCACGATGTGCGCAACATCATCGAACTGCAGCGTCTCGTTTCGCAGGCCGATCTGAAGAGGGACGTCGGGTTGGAGGTCGAGCGCGACGGCAAGCCCCTCAAACTCACGACCAGGATCAAGGAGAAGCCGGCTAATTATCCGCTCGCCCGAGCTCTCCCCCCGGCCGCTCCGGGACAGCAATTGCCCCCTTCGCCTAACGACCAGCCGGATCAGTCAGATGCGGAAAACAGCCCGCTCGCTTCGATCGAAGTCGGTGAGTTGACTCCGCAAATCGCGCAACGGCTGGGCGTGCCGGCAGCCGTGCGCGGCGTCGTCGTCACCCGGATCGACTCAGAAAACTCCGCCGCAGCGCTGCGGGCCGGCGACGTCATCGAGGCGATCAACCAGGAACCGATCGCTTCGGTGCAGGATTACCAGCAGGCCCTCTCCGAGCTCGATCCGAGCCAGCCGCAGGTGTTATCGATTTGCCGGCAGCGCAGCCGCTCCTTTGTTGTCGTCAAGCCTCGTTAGGCGCGGACTGTGCGCTCGTTAGGCACAATCGATCTTGTTCCGGCCCGGAAACGCGCGCGCGGCCGATAGTTTCCGAATATTGAATAACTGCCTGCTGGATCGAGTCAGAATGATTCGAACCGTTAACTATGAAAAGACTCCTCTTCGCACTCACGATGATGACTGGTCTGCTGCTCCCGCTCGCTCCGCGGGCGCAGGCGGAAACCGACGTCTCACTTAATTTCTTTTACGACAACCTTTCCGGCCAGGGAAACTGGATCGACGTGGCGGATTACGGCTACTGCTTTCAGCCTAACGTTGCCGTGGGCCACGATAACTGGCGGCCTTATTCGGATGGCTATTGGGCTTATACCGATGACGGCTGGACCTGGGTCTCCTACGAAGATTTCGGCTGGGCCACTTATCACTATGGTCGCTGGACGCAGCTGGCCGATTACGGCTGGATCTGGGTGCCGGGTTATGAGTGGGGTCCGGCCTGGGTTTCCTGGCGCACCGGGGGCGATTACGTCGGCTGGGCGCCTTTGCCGCCGGCGGCCGATCGGGTTTACGAAGGTCGCGCCATCACCGGTCACGTCGACGTCGAGTTCGATATCGGGCCGCGCTACTACAACTTCGTCGACGTGCGTTACATCGGAGAGCCGGTTCTGCGCGAGCGCATTTTCGCGCCGGAGCGCAACGTCACGATCATCAATCGGACCGTCAACGTGACCAACATCACCTACAATAACTCGACGGTTTATAATTACGGGCCTGATTACAATCGTTTGAACCAATATTCAGCTCGACCCATCCAGCGGCTTTCGCTGCGGCGGGAGACCACGGTCGGGCCGAATTTCGCCGCCCAGGGTGGGGGAGGCCATAATTTCAATCGCGTCAACGGCAACCAGCTCATGGTTGTGGCTCCGACAATCCAGCGATCGCAGCGCCACATCGCGCCCCAAAAAGTCAAGGCGCAGGTCAAGCAACCGAGGATCGAGCATGGCTGGACAGGAATCAGCAACCGGCAACAAATCCAGGCGGAGATGAAAAAGGAAAATGCCAGTAAGATCGCGGCTCCCAGCTTCCAGCCACAGAAAGGTCGCAACCGGGAAGCCGCTCCGGCCGGTCAAAATGCGCAGGCTCGCCCTAACAATACCCACGAACAACACGCAGTGCCGGCCGAGCAGGCGCAAGGCCGCGTCAACGGTCCAGCGGAGCGCCGGGAAAATGCGAGCCAAGGGCAGGCGCAGCGCGCCGAACAACAACAACAGCAGCAAAAGGAGAAAGAAGCTGCGGCCCAGGCCCAACGGGAGAAGAAACAGAAGGCCAATCGGGCCGACCAACACGAGCAGCGCCACGAGGAGCAAGCACAGGCGCAGGAAAAAAACAAAGCCGGAAAGGCGCGGCACGACCAAGAGCAACAGGCCCGGCGCGATCGTGCCGAACAACAGCAGCAGAAGGAGAAGGAAGCTGCGGCCCAGGCGCAACGGGAGAAGAAACAGAACGCCAATCGGGTCGACCAACGCCAGCAGCGCAACGAAGGGCAAGCACAGGCGGAGGAAAAAAACAAAGCCAGACATGAAGGTGCGGCCCAAGCCGAGCAGGCGCACAAAGCCAAGGCGGAGAAGCGCGCTGAGCGGACTGAAAAAGCGAAGCCCGCGGCCCAGGCCCAACCGGCCGCCGAGCGGGCCAGGCCAAACAATCACGCACAACAACAGCAGCGGGCGGAACGCCATGCCGCGCAGGCTCCTGATCAACAATCGCAACCAAACGCGCACAAGAAGCAGAAGAAAAAGGGCGGAAACGACGAGAAGCCCGATCAGCCCTAACGAACTCGAGTTCTTAAATTGAAGGCGGCCTCGGGAGTGATCCCGAGGCCGTCTTGTTCGTTAGGCAAAGGCCGCTCTCCGGAGAGCGAATCTTTTAGAGAAGTTCTGCGATCTGGACGGCGTTAAGCGCCGCCCCTTTCAAAAGCTGGTCTCCCGCCACCCAGAGCGCGAGACCATTTTCGAGCGCGCAATCAAGGCGCACTCGCCCTACCTGGCAAAGATCTTTTCCCGCCACCTGCAACGGAGTGGGATAACGAGCGGCCGCCGGTTCATCCACCAGTTCGATCCCCGGCGCTCGCGCGAGCACAGACCTGGCCGCTTCGAGCGAGACCGGCCGCTCGAATTCCGCGCTCAAGGCGACAGAGTGAGCGCGATAAACCGGCACGCGGACACAGGTGACCGAGGCGCGGAAAGCCGGCAAGTGCATCATCTTGCGACCTTCGTTTTGCAGCTTCATTTCTTCTCTCGTATAACCGCTTTCGAGAAAGCTATCGACATGGGGAAGAACGTTGAATGCGATCGGATGCGGATAAACTTCCGCCGCCGCCGAGCCGCCCTGCACGCTCGCTTCAATTTGTTGTTTCAACTCCGCGATGGCCCGCGCCCCGCTGCCCGAAACCGCCTGATAACTCGCCGCAAAAACACGACGCAAACCGAATTCGCGATGCAGCGGATAGAGCGCCATCAGCGCCACCGCGGTCGTGCAATTCGGATTCGCGATGATCCCGCGATGGCGCCGCGCGTCGTCCGGGTTGATCTCGGGAATAATGAGTGGCACGTCGTCATCCATCCGGAAAGCGGAAGAGTTATCGATTACGATCGCGCCGGCGCGCCGCGCGATTGGGGCAAAGTGCTTTGAGGTTCCGGCGCCGGCACTGAAAAAAGCGAGATCGATTCCGGCGAAGGAATCGTCCGCCAAGGCCGCCACCGTCACGGCCTCGCCTCGAAAATCGAGCATCTTTCCCGCCGACCGAGGCGAAGCGAGCAGGCGCAAATCGCTCACCGGAAAATTCCGCCGCTCCATCACGCGGAGCAGCTCCAGCCCCACTGCGCCGGTCGCGCCGACGATTGCCACGTGATACTTTTTGGTCATGCGCGAGCGCATTCTATCGTCCGCCTTTTGAGATGCAAACCGACCGGCCCACCATCCGCATCTCGGTGCCCGAGCAACGCCTCGATCTCATCGAAGGCGAGCGCGTGCTGGCCAGTTACCCGGTCTCGACATCGCGCTTCGGTCTCGGCTCGGAAGAGGGGAGTATGAAAACTCCGCTCGGCCGTTTCCAGATCGCCGAGAAAATCGGCGCCGACGCTCCGCCCGGCACGGTTTTTCGCAGCCGCCTCCCACTCCCGCCGGAAGAAACCCCGCCGCCGACGGATGACCTCGTCCTCTCGCGCATCCTCTGGCTCGACGGTCTCGAGGAGCACAATGCGAACACCCGCGACCGCTTCATTTATATCCACGGCACGAACCACGAAGACGAGATTGGGCAGCCTTCCAGCCATGGCTGCATCCGAATGAAAAACGACGATCTGATCGCGCTCTTCGATCGGATTTCGTTAGGCGCAGAGGTCCTGATTCAGGCCTGAAAAAAGGCGGAGAAAATCGTTGCGCGCCCTGCCAACCCCGCCTAACTAGTCGCAGCAACATGCTAGGGAAGGAGGCGAGATTTATAGTGAAATTTTTGAAAGTGATCATGATCGTGGCCGTTGCGGCCGGTGCGTTGAGCCTGGGGGCTTGCGCGCAGAAAAAGGAGACGATGTCGACGGGTTCGACCACAGCGACCACCGGATACTCGAAGTAGTCCTTCACCGGCGGTTGTCCTCCAGCGGACAACTTTAACCTAAGGCCAGGCCGCTCACGCGGCCTGGCCTTTTCCGTTCCAGCGCAGTGTTGCCGGCCCTCAGGTTCTGGCGCAATCTAGGCGCGTGTTGCAGATCGACGGCCGGCCGCTTTCGCTTTCCGAGATCGCTCGTGTCGCGAATACGCGCGAGCCGATCGCCATCGCCCCGGGCGCGCACGACGCGATCCACGCTTCGCGCCGGGTCGTCGAAGAGATCGTTAGGCAGAACGCCGTCGTCTATGGCGTAAGCACCGGCTTCGGCAAGCTGGCTGACGTCCACATTCCTCCCGAACAGGTGCAGCAGCTCCAGCTCAACCTCGTGCGCAGCCATTCCTGCGGAGTCGGCCGCCCGCTTTCGGAGCCGGAGGTGCGCGCGATGATGTTCCTCCGGGCCAACGTGCTGACATTAGGCTACAGCGGCATCCGGCTCGAAGTGATCGAGCTCCTCGTGGAAATGTTGAACCGCGGGGTGGTTCCCGTCGTTCCCGAGAAAGGCTCCGTCGGCGCCAGTGGCGACCTCGCCCCGCTCGCGCATCTCGCGCTCACCTTGATCGGGGAAGGCGAAGCGTTTTTTGAAGGGCAACGCATGTCGGGAGCGGACGCGCTCGGCCGGGCCGACCTCCAACCGATCGAGCTCCACGCCAAGGAGGGCCTCGCTCTCCTCAATGGCACTCAGGCGATGCACGCCGTTGGCGGCCTCGCGCTTTTCCGCGCCCAACGCCTCGCGCGCGTCGCCGATGTGGTCGGTGCGATGACGCTCGAAGCGCTCAAGGGAACACCGGTCGCGTTCGACGCGCGCATCCACCAGGCTCGCCCGCATCCCGCGCAAATGGCGGTGGCTCGTCACCTCCTCGCCCTGCTTCGGGAGAGCGAAATTCGCGCTTCTCATGCGGAGAATGATCCGCGCGTGCAGGATGCCTACAGTCTGCGTTGCATGCCGCAGGTGCACGGCGCGGTCCGGGGCGCGTTCGGACATTGCGAGGAAGTCCTGGCGATTGAATCCGGGTCGGCGACGGACAATCCGCTTGTTTTCTCCGATAATGGCGACGTCCTCTCCGGCGGAAATTTTCATGGCGCGCCGCTCGCGCTCGCCTTCGATTACGCCGCCATCGCCGCGACCGACCTGATGAGCATCAGCGAACGGCGGATCGATCGCCTAACGAATCCCGATTTGAGCGAAGGGCTCCCCGCGTTTCTCGCCCAACATCCCGGAATGCAGTCCGGCTTTATGATTCCGCATGTCGCCGCGGTCGCCCTTCTCAACGAGGCGAAAGTTTTGGCTCATCCCGCGAGCGTCGACAACCTGCCGACTTCTGCCGGAAAGGAAGACCACGTCTCCATGGGCATGACCGGGGCGCTCAAGTTGCGCACGATTGTGGAAAATGCGGAACACGTCCTTGCCATCGAGCTGCTCGCGGCGGCCGAAGGATTGGAATTTCTGCGCCCGCTCAAGGCGGGCCTCGGGGTCGAGCGCGCCTTTGCCACCCTGCGCTGCGCTCGCCCCGCGCCTAACGGAAGATCGCGCGCTCTCGGCCGACATCGAACGCGTCGCGACCGCGATTCGGGCCGGTCAATTCGACAGCGAAGATTTATGACGGACAAAAGAACCATTCGCGCCCCGCGCGGGAACGAGCGCAGCTGCAAAGGCTGGGTGCAGGAAGCCGCCCTGCGCATGCTGATGAACAACCTCGACCCGGAAGTCGCGGAAGCGCCCGATCGCCTTATCGTCTACGGCGGGACCGGCCGGGCTGCGCGCAGCTGGGAAGCCTTCGACGCGATCGTTAGGGCGCTGCGCGAGCTGGAGAACGACGAAACGCTGCTTATCCAATCGGGCAAACCGGTCGGGGTTTTTCGCACGAACGAAAATGCGCCGCGCGTCCTGCTCGCGAATTCCAACCTCGTCGGGCATTGGTCGAACTATCCGGAGTTCAATCGCCTGGAAAAACTTGGCCTAACGATGTACGGCCAGATGACCGCCGGCTCCTGGATTTACATCGGCAGCCAGGGAATCGTGCAGGGCACTTTCGAAACCTTCGCCGCCGCTGCGGAAAAACATTTCGGCGGCTCGCTCGAGGGCAAGCTCCTCGTCACCGGGGGTCTGGGCGGAATGGGCGGCGCGCAACCGCTCGCCGCCACCATGAACGGCGCGCGCTGTCTCGGGATCGACGTCGATCCGGCGCGGATCGAGAAGCGGCTGCGGAGTGGCTACTGCGATAAGATCGCGCGTTCGCTCGACGAAGCGCTGGAGCTGCTCGATGGGAAAACGGCGCTCTCGGTCGGCCTCGTCGGCAACTGCGCCGATGTCCTTCCGGAAATGGTCAGGCGCGGAATTGTTCCCGACATTCTGACCGATCAAACGAGCGCGCACGACGCCCTCAACGGCTATGTGCCTAACGGAATGACGTTGGCGGAAGCACTCGAACTGCGCGCGGCCAATCCCGACAACTATGTCGAGCGCTCGATGGCGGCGATGGCGCAGCATGTCGAAGCGATGCTCGCGTTGCAAAAGAAGGGCGCGATCACTTTCGACTACGGGAACAACATCCGGACACAGGCGAAAAAAGCCGGCTGCGAAAACGCCTTTGATATTCCAGGCTTCGTCCCGGAATACATCCGGCCGCTCTTCTGCGAGGGGAAAGGGCCATTCCGCTGGGTTGCGTTGAGCGGCGACCCCGCCGACATCGCGCGCACCGATGACCTCGCGCTGGAGTTGTTCCCGCAAAATGAAACACTCGCTCGGTGGATGAAGCTTGCGCGGGAACGGATTCACTTTCAAGGATTGCCGGCGCGCATCTGCTGGCTCGGCTACGGGGAGCGCGCGCAGTTTGGCGTCGCGATTAACGAACTCGTTAGGCGAGGAGAGATCAGCGCGCCGATCGTGATCGGGCGCGATCATCTCGATACCGGCTCGGTCGCGTCGCCTTTCCGCGAAACTGAAGGCATGCTCGACGGGAGCGACGCGATCGCGGATTGGCCGCTCCTCAACGCGCTCGTCAACACCGCGGCCGGCGCCTCCTGGATTTCGCTGCACAACGGCGGCGGCGTCGGCATCGGTTATTCGCAGCACGCCGGCATGGTTGTGGTCGCGGACGGGACGGAGGCGGCCGCGCGGCGGCTCGATCGCGTCCTGACGAGCGATCCCGGGATGGGAATTATTCGCCACGTCGATGCTGGTTATCAGCGTGCGATCGATTTTGCGCAGGAGAACGACGTGAAGATTCCGATGGCGCCGAGGGCTCTGGACTAACAATTAAGCCGATGCAAAAACTGATTGAATGCGTTCCCAATTTTTCCGAAGGACGCGATCTTAACGTGTGATTCGGCAAATCACCGCCGCGATCGAATCGGTCGAGGGCGTTTCGCTCCTCGATGTCGATCCCGGCGCGAGCACCAATCGCACCGTGGTCACTTTTGTCGGCAGTCCGGAAGCGACGGTCGAAGCGGCCTTTCGCGGAATCCAAAAGGCCGCCGAGTTGATCGACATGCGCAAACAAAAGGGGGCGCACCCGCGCATGGGGGCGACCGACGTTTGTCCCTTCATCCCGGTGAGCGACGTCAGCTGGGAGGAAGCGATCGCCTGTGCCAAGTCGTTAGGCAAACGCGTCGCCGAAGAGTTGAAAATTCCGGTCTATCTTTACGAGCGGGCGGCCAGCAGCCCGGCGCGTTCCAATCTCTCGATCATCCGCGCGGGAGAATACGAAGGCTTTTTCGAGAAGATCAAAAAGCCCGAGTGGAAGCCCGATTTTGGCGAAGCGAAGTTCAACGAAAAATCCGGCGCGACGGTGATCGGCGCGCGTGATTTCCTCGTCGCTTACAACGCGAATCTGAACACGAAGTCGATGCGGCGCGCGACTTCGGTTGCTTTCGACGTGCGGGAAAATGGCCGAGTCAAAACGGAAGACGGCACGCCAACCGGCAAGAAGATTCTCGACGAGAAAGGCGATCCGGTGCGCGTCCCGGGAATGCTCAAGCACGTCAAAGCGATCGGCTGGTACGTCGAGGAATACGGCATCGCGCAGGTCTCGATGAACCTGACGAACATCGAGGAGACGCCGCTTCACGCCGCCTTCGACGCCTGCGTCGAGTCGGCTGCCAAACGCGGGATGCGCGTGACCGGCTCGGAAGTGGTCGGGATGCTGCCGAAAAAATGCCTGCTCGATGCCGGTCGCCATTATCTCCGGAAACAGCAATGGTCGGAAGGCGCGGCGGAAGAAGAACTGATCGAGCTGGCCATTTGCTCGATGGGTTTGAGCGAGCTGAAGCCATTCGACCCGAAGGAAAAAGTGATCGAGTTCAAGATCGAAGCGGAAGCGAAAAAATCGCTCGTGAAGATGAACCTGCGCCAGTTCTGCAACGAGACGCTGAGCGATTCCCCCGCGCCGGGCGGCGGCTCGGTCGCGGCCCTGATGGGCGCGCTCGGAGCATCGTTAGGCGGAATGGTGGCCAATCTTTCCGCCGGCAAACGCGGGTGGGACGAGCAGCTGCCATTCTTCAGCGACTGGGCGGTGCGCGCGCAGAAGTTGAAGGACGAACTGCTCTTCCTCGTCGATGAGGACACCGCTGCCTTCAACAAAGTGATGGCCGCCTTCGGGCTCCCGAAGGATTCGGCCGAGGAAAAAAAGACGCGTTCCACCGCGATCCAGTCGGCGAACAAATATGCCGCGGAGATTCCGCTCCGCGTCGTGGCGACGGCCGCGAAATCCTACGAGCTCCTCGCCGCGATGGCGGAGCGCGGAAATCCTGCCTCCATTTCAGATGTCGGCGTCGGTCTGCTCGCGACGCGCGCCTGTGTGGAAGGGGCGGGGATGAACGTTCGGATCAATCTCTCTGGGTTGAAGGACGAAGCGTTGCAGAAAGATCTCAGCGGGAAATTGGAAACGCTTCGTCAGAAATCGAACGCCGATTTTCAAAAGGCGCTGCAGCTCGTCGAAGAAAAGCTTTGAGGTTTAGGGGCGGATGAACTCGATCGCCGTTCTCAACGCTTCCCAACTCGTGACGCTGGCTGGTCCTGCGCGCCCCCGTGTCGGAGCGGAACTGAGCGAACTCGCCATCATCGAGAACGGCGGCATGCTGATTCGCGATGGCGTCGTCGAAGCCACCGGCCCGTCGGCCGAAATCGAGCGCGATCTGCCTAACGACATCGATGTGGTGGACGCGCTCGGGCGGGTGGTTTTGCCGGGCTTTGTCGATGCCCACGCCCATCCCGTCTTCGGCGGAAATCGGGTGGACGAATTTGAAATGCGCGCGCGCGGCGCGACCTACGAAGAGATCGCCGCGAGCGGAGGCGGCATCCGCTCGACTGTGCGCAAAACGCGCGCGGCGAGCGAAGCGCAATTGCTCGAGCTGGCGCAAAAGCGAGCGGATTGGTTTTTGCGTTGCGGCACGACGACGATGGAGGCGAAATCCGGCTACGGACTTTCCCTCGAAGAAGAGCTGAAAATTCTCCGCGTCATTCGCCAACTGAACGAGACCACGCCACTGGAGTTCGTCCCGACCTTTCTCGGCGCACACGCGATTCCGGAGGAATTCGCCGGCGCGCCCGAGCAATACGTCGCGCTCGTTATTCATAGGATGCTGCCGACCGTGGCGGAAGAGCGCCTCGCTGAAAGTTGCGACATTTTCTGCGAGCGCGGCTATTTCGACCTCGCGGATTCGGAGGAAATCCTGAGGGCGGCGCGGGAGCACGGGCTGCGGTTGCGCATGCACGTCGATCAGCTGACGAATTCGGGCGGCGCGTTCCTGGCCGCGCGGCTCGGGGCCGCGACGGCGGATCATCTGGAGCAAACGAACGACGCGGAGATTGCGGCGTTGGCGGAGGCGGGAGTGCAGCCGGTGCTCCTGCCGGCGTCGGTCTATGCGCTGGGGAAGACTCGCTACCCGAAAGCGCGCGCCATGATCGAGGCTGGTCTCGGCGTCGTGCTCGCGACCGATTTCAATCCCGGCTCATCGCCCACGCCCTCGATTCCGATGGTTCTCTCGCTCGCCGCGACGCAGATGAAAATGACGCCGGCCGAAGGCGTCAGCGCCACGACGATCAACGCCGCTTACAGTCTCGGCCGGGGCGCTGCCGTTGGCTCACTCGAGCGCGGAAAGTTAGGCAACTTCATTCTTTGCGATTGCTCAGACTATCGCGAAATCGCTTACTGGTTCGGCTTTCCGCAAGTGCATTCGGTTTACATCCGCGGGCAGCGTGAACGTTAGGCGGCTTACTCCATGAAGTTGCGCATTTTTCTCGTTGTCGTTTCCTGCCTGGTCAGTGTCGTGACGGGATTCATCATCGCGCGGGGCGGAGGCGCGCCGGCGGCCAAGGCGCATGGCAAACCGCTCATCGGCCTCTCCATGGACACGTTGAAAGAAGAGCGCTGGCAGGGAGACCGCGATCTTTTCGTTAGGCACGCGCAGGAGCTCGGCGCCGATGTTCTCGTCCAATCCGCCAACAGCGACGACACCCGCCAGATCAGCGACGTGCAGGCGTTGATCAGCCGGCGGGTCGATGTCCTCGTGATCGTGCCGCACAACGGCGGAGCGATGGCGAAAGCCGTGCAGATGGCGCACGAAGCCGGCATTCCCGTGCTCGCCTACGATCGCTTGATCACGGATTGCGATCTCGATCTCTACATGACTTTCGACAACGTGAAGGTGGGCGAGTTGCAGGCGCAATACCTGGTCGATCACCTAACGAAAAGCGGGCCGAAAAAAATCGTCCGCATCTATGGTGCGAAAACGGATCATAACGCCGTTCTTTACAAGCAAGGGCAGGACAACGTTCTCCAGCCGCTGATCAGGAAGGGCGAGTTTGAGGTCGTGCATGAAGATTGGACGCAGGATTGGAAACCGGAAAACGCGAAGAAGATCGCGAACGCCGCGATCACAAAAGTCGGACCGAATTTCGACGCCATCCTCGCTTCGAATGACGGCACAGCGGGCGGTGCCATCCAGGCCCTGAGCGAAGAGGGCCTTGCCGGCAAAATTCTTGTCACCGGACAAGATGCGGAGTTGAGCGCCTGCCAGCGCATCGTCAACGGCACCCAGGCGATGACGATTTACAAACCGCTCTCCCGTCTCGCGAAAAAAGCTGCCGAAATCGCAATCAAGCTCGCCCGGGGCAAACCGGTTGTTGCGCCAGCCAGCATCAACAACGGTCAGGTCGACGTTCCGTCGATCCTGCTCGATGTGGTCGTGGTGACGAAGGAGAACATGAGGGACACCGTCGTAAAGGATGGCTTCCACAAGGCGGCGGATGTCTATCGAGGTGCCGAGGAACAGTCCCAGCCCTAACGAGATGTCCGTGAGCCCGGCCATCCTCAAGGCGGAAAACATCGTCAAGAAATTCCCGGGCGTGGTGGCGTTGAAGAGCGTCAGCTTCGATCTGCGGCCGGGCGAGATCCACGCGCTCTGCGGCGAGAACGGCGCCGGCAAATCGACCCTCATCAAGGTGCTCTCAGGGATTTACCCGCATGGTTCCTACGAGGGAGAGTTTTTCGTTAGGGGTGAGCCGGCGCGGTTCCCGTCGCTCGCCGCGGCGGAGAAGGCCGGGATTGCCGTGATCTATCAGGAACTTGCGCTCGTTCATGACATGACGGTCGCCGAAAACATTTTTCTCGGCTCGGAACCGCGCACGAGGTTCGGGTTGATCGACTGGCAGAGGATTTACGGCGAAGCCGCACAGTTGCTCGACAAATTCAAAGTGGCGATCGATCCCGCAACGCCCGTGGCGCAGCTCGGGGTGGGGCAGAAGCAGCTCGTCGAGATCGTGAAAGCGCTCTCGAAAAATTCCCAGATTCTCATCCTCGACGAGCCGACCGCGGCGCTGGCCGAACACGAAGTCTTGATCCTGCTCGAAATCCTGCGCGATCTTCGAACTCGCGGCATCGCCAGCATCTACATCTCGCACAAGCTCGACGAAGTGTTTGCGATCTGCGATCGCATCACCGTGCTGCGGGATGGGTCTTCTATGGCCACCCTCGAGACTTCGCAAACAAACAAGCGCGAAGTGATCAGAGAAATGGTCGGGCGCGAGATCACGGATTTCTTCCCACGGCGCGCGGGCCGGGTCGGCGCCGCGGCCTTGGAGGTAGAGGCTCTGAACGTGAGCGATTCCCGGAAGAGCAAGACCCTCCTGTCAGATATCAGTTTTACGCTGCGTTCCGGCGAAGTCCT
The DNA here is from genome assembly GCA_963792775.1 of uncultured Verrucomicrobiae bacterium. Taxonomy (GTDB): domain Bacteria; phylum Verrucomicrobiota; class Verrucomicrobiia; order Chthoniobacterales; family UBA10450; genus Palsa-1392. Next base: position 253,317 of record CAWBXU010000007.1, read on the forward strand.
GGGCCTTGGCGGATTGATGGGAGCGGGTCGCACTGAGCTCTTGATGCACCTGTTTGGCGTGTGGGGCCGGCGTGAGAGCGGGAGTGTTCGACTCGACGGCGGTGAACTGCCGCAATGCCGCCCACAGGAGGTGATCCGCCGCGGCATGGTGCTCGTGACGGAGGATCGCCGCCGCTATGGGCTGATTCTGGACAAGACGATCGGGTTCAATCTTTCCCTTTCCTCATTGCTTGGACTAACGAACAAAGGTTTGATCGATCGCGGTCGCGAATTCGAGAAGAACAGCCAGTTCTTTCAATCTCTGCGCGTGAAGGCTCCTACTCTGGAGGCGCTCGTCGGCAAGCTGTCGGGAGGTAACCAGCAAAAGGTGGTCGTCGGGAAAGCCCTCATGACCGAGCCGCGGGTGATCTTTCTCGACGAGCCGACCCGCGGGATCGATGTCGGGGCGAAATTGGAAATCTACGAGATCATCAATCAGCTGACGGACGCCGGAAAAGCCGTCGTGCTCGTCTCGAGTGAGCTCCCGGAGTTGATCGGGATGAGCGACCGGATTCTCATGCTGCAGGAAGGCCGGATCGGCGGGGAATTCAGCCGCGCGGAGGCGACTCAGGAAAAACTGCTCGCCGCCGCGATGGGTCAGGCGCAAGTGCAGCTCACCTAGACCATGGAAAAAGGAAAGTCACTCCGCGACTTCTCGTTAGTCATCGCGCTTCTTGTCATCTGCGGTTTCTTTGCCGCGGTTTCGCCGCAGTTTCTCGGCGCCCGCAATCTCTCGCTACTCATGACGGAGCTGTCGATCACGGCCACCCTCGCGCTCGGCATGTTGCTGATCATTTTGCCCGGCCACATCGATCTGTCAGTCGGGAGTGGTGTCGGTCTGCTCGGGGGAATCGCGAGTGTGCTTGTGTTTGAACATCGCTGGCCCGCGCCGCTCGCCATGGGAATATCCCTGCTGACTGGGCTTTTGATCTGGTACTGCATGGGCAATCTGGTCGTGCGGCAGAGGATGCCGGCCTTCATTATTACCTTGGGCGGGTTGCTGGTTTTCAAAGGGCTCTTCTGGCTGGTCATCCATAACTCTACAATCCCGATCGTGCAGGGCGGTCGCTCTAATCTTTACTCGATCCTGACGACTTACTATTTGCCTCCGCTGCTCGGCTACGTGCTTGCCGCGGCGGTTGTCGTGCTTTTGGTTTGGACGCAACTTCACTCGCGTAAAGTGCGACGGGAACATGGTTTCACACTGGAAAGCAGCGAGCTCGTCTTCCTGAAACTCTTTCTCACGACGCAATTGATTTTCCTCTTTGTCGTGGTCACGAACCAGTTTCGCGGGATTCCATTGCCGGCCGTGATCCTTGGTTTTATCGCCTTCGTTATTCACGTCCTTACCACGCACACGCCCTTTGGCCGCTATCTGTATGCGATCGGCGGGAATGAGGAGGCGGCCGTTATCTCGGGGATTCCGGTCGAGAAAGTGGTGATCGGCGCCTTTACGATCATGGGCGCGATCGTGGCCATCACCGGATTCATGCAAACGTCCTATTCGGGAGCTTCCACGACTACAGTGGGCGATTTGATGGAGCTCGATGCGATCGCGGCCTGCGTGATCGGTGGAGTTAGCCTGAAAGGCGGACGCGGTACCGTCATGGGTGTCCTCTTCGGCGCGCTTATCATGGCGTGCCTCTTAAATGGCATGACACTGCTGGCGGTTTCGCCGGAGTTTAAGTTTATCGCGCGCGGCGCGGTCCTATCGCTCGCGGTCTGGATGGATGTGCGGCTTGCCCGCTAACGCTTAGCGCTTTTCCAATCCGAGAATGAGGTCGGCGCTGCCGGTGAAATCTCCGGCGCCGACTAACTCCCCGGCGTTTGTCGCCAGGCGAATCTTGAGCTTTCGCGCGCGTGGCGGGAGATCGCCTTCCGTTTGCTCGGCGGCGATATGAACTTTCCCGACGCTTTGGTGAAGACGGAAATGAGTCAGGGCGTAATGACCTTTCTTGTAATCGAAGCCATCGCCGGCGTCTTCGTAGAGCCATCCGTCCGCGTCACCCTTACTGTCAAGAGAAGCAAGGAGCGTGAGTGTGCGGAGATCATATTCGCCGGTGTGCTGGATCGGTTCACTCAATGGAATAACTGCCCCAGGCCGAATCCGAACAGCCGCCTGGTAGCCGTCATTTTCGCTTGTCCCATCGAGGAGGTGAGTCTCCCGCCAGTTCTCGCGCGGCAACGCAACGCTTTTCGCCCAATGCGGTATCACGAGAAGATTTTCTCCGAGGAGAAAGGCCTGCTCCTCCTTGCGCAGATGGGAGTCAGCCGGATCCGCGAAGAAGACGGGGCGCATCACCGGTGTTCCTTTGACGGAAGCTTCCCGAAAGAGGGTGTAGAAGTAGGGCAGGAGGCGGTAACGGCGGTTAAGCGCGGTCTGGGCGACGGCCTCGATCTTTGGGCCAAACTCCCAGGGTTCCTGATTCGGCATGCCTTTCGCCTTGTGCGCACGGGCGAAGGGGTAAAACGCGCCTAACGAAATCCAGTTTCCGAAGAGTTCCGGGGTCGCCACCTTTTCGTAGCCGCCGATATCCGGTCCACTAAAAGGTTGCCCGGATAAGCCCAGAGTTATCGACATCGGTATCGAAAGCTTCATCTGCTCCCAGGTCGCAATGTTATCTCCCGTCCAGGTGGCGGCGTAGCGCTGTCCGCCGAGATAATTGTCGCGGGTCAGGACAAAGGGCCGCTTCTCCGGGCGGGCCGCCAGGATGCCTTCCCGGGTCGCTCTGACCATCTCCATGCCATAGACATTGTGATAGCGCAGGTGCGGGCCTGCCGGGATGCTATCGCCGCCGCGATGATGATTATCCACCGGCATGCTGTGATCCGGACCGTCGAAGACGGCCGGCTCGTTCATATCGTTCCAGATGCCGTCTATGCCGGTCGCCAGAAAATCCTTGTAGAGCGCGCTCCACCAGGCGCGCGTCTCCGGCATGGTGAAATCAGGGAAGACACATTGACCCGGCCATACCTCGCCTTGGAAATCCTTCCCATTGGCTGCTTTCACCCAGAGATCTTGCGCCGTCCCGCTATCGTAGACTGAGTAACCCCTCTCAATCTTTACCCCTGGGTCCACCATCCAGACCGACTTAAAGCCGTGGGTATGGAGATAGTCGTTCGTCGCAGCAGGGTCGGGAAAACGTTCCGGGTCGAAGGTGAAAATCTTGAAGTGATCCATGAAATCGATGTCCACCCAGATCACATCGCAGGGCAGGCGGCGTTTTCGAAACTCATCCGCGATCTGGCGCACCCGGCTATCGGGAAAGTAAGAGTATCTGCATTGCTGGAAGCCAAGACTCCACAAAGGTGGAAGAGGGATGTGTCCAGTCAGGTCGGCCAGCCCGCTCAAGACCAACTGGGGAGAGGCCCGGTCGATCACGATGACCCGAAAAGCGGGGCCATCGCTTTGCAGTTCGATCGCGCTATCGGTGCATCTTAGTTCAGCGCGCCAGGTCGTGTCGAAAAGAACGCCGAAGGCGCTCCCGTCCGGACGAACTCCCATGACCCATGGATGAGTTTGGTAAAGTCGACGGCCCTTATCCTTGCTGTAAGCGAAATTGTCCGTGTTCCAAAGGGTGATTGATTGCTGGTTTCTCAGAAGCGGTCCGGTCACCTCCCCAGTCCCGTAGAAACTCGTTCCCGCGCGGACCGGCACTTTGGCTATGAAGTATTTCGCCTCCTGTGAAAAGGTAGGTTTGATTGTCCAGGAGGTTGCCAGAGGGCCGCGCTCGGCAGGTTCAGTAACAAGAGCGAAGGAGGGATTCACCCGGGCGTCATATCCCGCGGGAAGAAAGGCCGCTATCCCATCACCAATATCTGCCGATTGCGCTAACTGAACGTCGCGAGCGAAGCCGCTGCTGACCAACAGCAGTAACGGAACGAGGAAGCGGAAGAGAATCATAATTGCAGCCGGCCGTTTACTGCGGAATTCGTGGATTGGTTCCCCACTTGCTCGGCTGAGGTCCCATCGTGAAGGTCAGGGTGCCGCCCCGCAGGACGTCGGCGCAAGCAAGAAACGGGTTATCGAGGGGCTTGCCGTTTAGTTGCACTGACTGAACATACTTGTTCGCCTCAGACAAAGTGTCCGCCATCACGGTAAACTTTTTTCCGTTGGAAAGGCTGACTACTGCTTGCTTTAGTTGCGGCGCGCCGATGACGTAATAGTCGCTCGCCGGGCAAACCGGATAGAAGCCGAGACAGGTAAAAATATACCAGGCGGACATTTGGCCGCAGTCGTCGTTGCCGCTCAGGGAATTCGGTTTGTTTCCGTATTGGGTCGTCACCACTTCGCGCAGCCGCGCGGCGGCTTTTTCAGGTTCGCCGACATAGGAGTAGAGGTAGATGACGTGATGGCTTGGCTCGTTGCCGTGCCAGTATTCGCCGATGCGTCCCTGGATATCGGAGACGCCCTTGCTCTGGTCCGCTTCCCGGAAGGTAAAAAGCGAGTCCAACTTCTGCGCGAACGGCTTCCGGCCGCCCATCAACTTGATCAACCCCGGCACATCCTGTGGGACATACCAGGAATACTGCCAGCTCGTTCCCTCGGTAAAATCGTTTACTCCCGCTGTCTCGTCGTAGGAGTGCGCGTTGAATGGGGAATGCCAGCGGCCTGCCGAATCCTTGCCGCGCATCAAACCAACGGATGGATCGAAGAGATTCTTGTAATTCGCGGCGCGCTTGGCGAAGTAAGTCGCGTCTTCTTTATGACCGAGCGCTCCCGCCATTCGAGCGATGCAGTAATCATCGTAAGCATACTCGAGTGTCTTGGAGACAGACTCGTTCTCCTTGTCGAAAGGAACCCAGCCGAGCCGGGCATAGGTGGCGACGTTGTCGTAGTTAGGGTTCATCGCCGTCGTCTTGACCGCCTCATAAGCGCGGGACACATCGAAGCCCTTGACGCCCTTCGCAAAAGCGTCGGCGATCACCGGGACGGCGTGGTAGCCGATCATGCACCAGGTCTCGTTGGCTTGAAGCGACCAGATGGGGAGCATGTGTTCCACGCTTTGATCGTAGTGCGCCAGCATCGAATTGATCATATCAGCATCGCGCGACGCCTGGATGAGGGCGAAGAGCGGATGAGTCGCGCGATAGGTGTCCCAAAGCGAGAAGACTGTGTAGTTGGTGAAGCCCTTGGCCTTGTGCACATCCTGATCGAGTCCGCGATACTCACCGGTGACGTCCTCGTAAAGGTTAGGGGCGAGGAAGGTGTGATAGAGAGAGGTATAAAAGGTCTCCTTCTCTTCCTGGGTGCCTTCCACCTGAATCCGAGCCAATTCCCGATCCCAACTGGCGCGGGTCCGTTCCCGCAAAGCGTCGAAATTCCAATCGGGAATCTCAGAGTCCAGGTTTTTCAACGCGTTCTCGGCACTGACCGCGGAGACCGCTACTTTGAGCAGGATCGGTTCTTGCGCCTTCGTTTTGTAGGTGGCGACGAACTGGAGATTCGCTCCCGCCGCCTCCTTCGTGCTGCGAAAACGATAGGTGTTATAGATGACCGGCTTTCCTTCACTGAATATCTCGGCCTTATCGAAAGGACGAGAGTAGCGTGCGGCGAAGTAAAGCGGGCGTTCCTTGGCCCAGCCATTGACGAGGTGGTAACCGGTGATCGTATGGTCATTTTCGACCCGGACATGTGACCAGATCACCTTCCACTTTTTCCCACTGAGAACATGTTGCAGGTCGACGAGAATGGAGGCCTGATCGCTTGCGGGAAAAGTCATCCGCATCATCCCGGCGCGTTCGCCCGCCGTGAGTTCGACACTGACGGCGGGTTTCTGCAACTGCACCCGATAATAACCGGCCGAAGCGGTTTCTTCGTCGTGAGAGTAGCGCGAAAGATATCCCGTGGTGTCGTCTCCCTTTGTTCCGGCAGTCAATTTCAATTCGCCCACCTGTGGCATAAAGAGAAAGTCCCCGAGATCGGGAATTCCCGTCCCGCTGAGATGGGTAAGACTAAAGCCGAAGATGGTCGGGTCGGAGTATTCGTAGCCGGAGGCTGTCTCCCAGAGCTCTTTCTCTGTATCCGGACTTAGCTGCACCATCCCAAAGGGCGCGGATGGACCCGGGTAGGTGTTGCCTTCACCCTGCGTTCCGACGAGTGGTCGAACGTAATCCGAGAGTCGCGTGGCTGGTTCGGGCGAGGCGGCAGCTGCGCCGAGGTGTGCCGCGAGCCCGAGAAAAAACAGAAGGAAAGCGATTCTCACCATGTTCGTCGCAGAGGATGGGCCTCCGTGTTGAAGACCACCTTGTCGAAATCCAGCGTGCCCGGAGGTGCGAAGAGCAGGTAGAAATATTTGAAGGTTTCAGCCAGAACAAAGCTCTCCATTTCGTCGCGTTTTGTTTTCGTGATCATGTCGGAGAGGGCTGCATACCCGACTTCCGTGCGACAGTAACGAACAAAATCTGCAAAGATCTTCTCACCCATCCGCTGATACTTGCGGATCGCGGGTGAAGTGATAGAGGTAGTAAGTCGATTCCACGATCTCGGGGCGGAGATGGTAGGTGCGGGCGAGCACCTGCATGGTTTTGTAATCGACCACCTCGGGTTCGATCCCGTGCAGGTTCCACATTTTGAAGGAGGAGGACTGCAGGCGGCGGGCGCGGTCGAGATCGCCGGAGAGTGCCAGGAGCGCGGGAAAAAATGCATCCAACGCTCCGTATGTAGTCTCGGTGCGGACGCCGGTTTGCATGTTGGCGTGTCCGTACCAGAGCTCGCCGCGCAGGTCGTCGGCCAGGTATTGGTTAATGGCTGGAATACTCGTCTGCCACATCTTCAGGCAGTCTTTGTCGCCGAAGAGGAGCCAGCATTTCCAGAGATACTCGTAGTAGGAGTCGATCCCTCCGCTGATGTGACTGTCCGTGTCGATCCACGCGCCGGTTTCGACGTTAATAGATGAGCCGACAAGGCCCAGGTGAGAACGGCGTTTGTAGGTCTCCACGAGCGCGCGCTTCGCTTTGTCGTAATAAATGGGGTTGCCGGTGAGCTTGCTGAGAGTGCCAAACTCCAGAAGGAGCGTGCCCGTTTCGGCTGGGTTACTGACCGGGTTGCGCACCGCGCCGGTGCGGAGATTCACCATCACATAGGGCATACCGGTCGGGGAATTGAAGGCGGGGAGAAGCCTGCGCCCCAAATCGTCCGCAAGTGAAAGGAGACGTTTGTCACCCGTGAGTTGATAACCCGAGAGCAGACCGCCAAGCAGGCGGATGGTTATCTCGAAATTCTTGACGTAGATATCGCGATCGAAGGAGAGCTTCGTCGCAATCAACTCTCGCGTTTGATCGGCTTCGGCGTCGAGTTTCATCAGGACGAGAGTATCGAGCGCGTCGACCGGACTCATCATGAGGGAGGTGCCGTACCAATCATGGGAGGTTCTGCTCAACGGCCTGAGGGCGTCGTGGCCCCAGGCGTATTGTTTGTAACCCGTCCAGGCGTGGAGGAATTCGGTTTTTGCCCGGGCCGCGAGGTCATTCGATCGAGTTTCCTCGGGCGAAGTCTGGCAACCCGGAGCGAGCGTAATACAGAGAAGCGCGGCAGCCATGCCCACGCCGCGAGCGAATTTTGAGACGGGCGAAATTTGCAAGAGATCGACTGCGCGAAAGGCCAACAGGCTGGCTCCAGCGGTAGGATTCGAACCTACGACCAATCGGTTAACAGCCGACCGCTCTACCACTGAGCTACGCTGGATAAAATACTCTGTCAAGCGACTTACGATAGAATACAACTGACCATCGAATTTTCGCATTTGATACTGAAATCTGATACTGGTATATTGTCTACATGCGAACACATGGAGATGTCTAAAGAGGAAACCAAGGGAACTCCTTTACAGAAGGTAGCACACTGGTCTGTATCGTTTTTCAACAACGGGTGTTTATTTTGCTCACGTTCGGATAAAGGGCAAGCTGTTTCGCCAAAGCCTGAAAACGGACGAGCGGGAAAAAGCGGAGCGGAATCTGGCGGATTTCCGTCGCAAGTAGGAGCCGGATCGATGTGAAGCGTAGTCGGCTCTACCTTCGGTGGCTTATGCGACCGTTACGCAGCGGACCCTCAGCCGTCTCGCACCGAGCACGATCAAAACAAAAATGCGCATCCTGAAACGGATTGCGGGATGATTGGCCACTGGCGCGGCAAGTTTGGCTCTCAACTATCAGGCCATCAGATTGCCGAGATTTGGTTATCGAAGCAAGCCGAGCGCGGCTAGAGAAAGTCGCATCTGAACGCTTACGTGACGGTGCTACGCGATGTGTTAAAGTTGGCGGTGCGCGGACAGGATGATCGCTGAGAATCCGGCCGGAACATCTGAAATATGGGAAGACGGGAAACGCCGATCCGGTTGACACCCATCCTGGGAAGAATTTCGCGAAATCGTCGATGATATCAGAAACCAGCGATTCAACGATGACGCGCAGGAGAGCGGGGATTTTGTCGAATTTAACGGACTGGCGGGATTGGGGCGAGCGGAAGCGGGCTCGCTCAGCTGGGGTGATGTGGATTTTGAGCGGGACATGATGACAACTTTCGACACAAGACGAAGGCAAGGATTCGTGATTCCGATCTTTCCGCAGCTTGCGCCTCGTTGCTGGAGCGTCTGCACGGCGGAACGCCGCACGCAGCTGATGAGCGGGTGCTTCCAGGTCAAAGACGCGAAGAAAAGCGATTGCAGGAGCGTGCAGACGTCTCGGATTGCCAGCTCATTACAGCCATCGTTCATTCCGGCGTATGTTTATCACGCGGGCTATCGAGCTGGGGATGGACGTTAAAGTGATAGCGGAATGGGAGGGGCACCGGGATGGGGGCAAACTGATTTTGACGACCTACTCGCCACGTTAACCCGACTCATTCGCGGCGGATGGCGCAATTGATGGTGGAACCAGCGGACCATTGCAGCACGCTGCAATCTGAGGCGGTGGCGTGAAGAAAACTTTCCTGATAACCGTCGAGGAACGGCCGACCACCCGGAAGGTCACGCAGGTCCGTCCTGGCAGTTCCAAGAGAGGCAGACCAGCCCGCCTTGTCCCGACCTCTATTAAAGATGCTCTTGGCATTTCGCTCTTTGGTCCAATCGGCACGTCTAAGGCAGTCGAAGTGCTGGCCGGATTCCCGAACATCAACCAGGACGCGCTACAGACGTTCATCGCGTCAGAGCTACAGGCAGGGCGAAACCCGTTCCCTGAGTTGGCGGCAGCATCTGAAGCGATGGCGGACTTTCATGAGAAGGCGGATAAGCCTCGCGCCTTCACCATGGTGCTGGCGCTCGGATGCCGAAGTAACCAAGGTCCCTTTTTCCCGTGAGTTGGTCAAGTGGTGGCTGAAGAAGCAACTACCAAAACAAAATTTGATCCGGACCGAAATTTCTCGCCTTTTCCTTTGGGCTGATTCCGTCATGCAGAGTCATCGTTAGCTGTTAGGCTACCTTCCCGTTTTCGTTAGTCGAGTCGTTAGGTGCTCTGGCGACTTATAGGTAATCCGTTAGTCGTTAGTCCAGCCTAACGACCTAACGAAGTGCTGCAAAGTCGCGATTTTGTAACATTAATTGCGATTTATTGTTCCTAGCCTTCAACACTTTTCTGAGTTTGGGTGAGGTATGAAAAGACCACGCCAGCCTGAAATTGTCACTCGAAAGGCTTACACGATTATAGAAGCCGCCAGGATGATCGGCGTGAGCACAATGAGCATCCGGCGACTAATTAAAAGGGGGCAAATCCGACCGAGCCGAATTCTTCGGACTGTCTTGATTCCCGCGTCTGAGATTGACCGCATTTTGGCGCAATGACTTTCTTCCGTCGTAAGTCCAGAGAGCGGGGAGAAACCGGCGCTTCAGTGTCGCCGGCATTTCATGTCCATCAGGCGCGGGGTGGGTATCCTGGACGCGCGCCGCTTCTCTTCCTGCCCGTCTGACTCTCATGACCACTTTTATCACAAAACAGATAGCAGCAAGCTGCAAGGGCGACGCGAACGCGCCCTGCCGCGACTGCGGAAAGGATACTGAGCCAATGAAAAGAGGCCGACCTTTGTTCAAGCAATGGGATTACTACATTGTTCGTGACGAAGTTTGGATGGAGGCGGGAATGGGTCCCTGGGACAGTGGCTTCCTTTGCACGCCCTGCCTGTGCGCTCGGTTAGGTCGCGGCCTAACGGATGATGACTACATGGCGCGTCCTGTCGGCGCGACCAGCAAGGCCCTAGAAATGAAGGTCACGCCTGAATACGGTGCGCGCGTCACATACGGGAGAGGCTACTGAATTCCACCAGCCCCTAAACGAATTAGGCCCCCTAACGAGAATTTCACAGCTCTGTTCCCTGAGCGGCAGAGCGACTGAATAGCAAAACTCAGAAGAAGGAAACACTTATATGATGGAAACAGAAACAGACACGCCGCCAAAGCAACCTCAAACCGTTTTTGAATGCGACCTGTGCACGAAAACGAAACCGATGAAGAAGATCGGAGCCTATATTTTTGACTCAATCATCTGCGCGAAATGTTACTTGCGGCCAACCGTTCTAAGTGTGCTGCGAATGGTCGGACCTCACATTCATTCCTATTTCGACGCTGATGGCGCTCCCCGGTTGGACCTGACACCGGAGCAAGAAGGTAATGAGGGTGACTATCACTACAGATTAGAGGCGGATTCGTTTGCCAGCTTAATCAGGATGCTGGAGCTGCTTGGACCTCGCGTCCCCCTTTATATGGGGAGGGGAATTATGGCGAAAGGTCTGACCCATGATGAGCTGGAAGCGCAATGGGGAAGAGTCCAGGTGATCGACATTTTCACTTCTCGGTCGCTGGAGGAAATAAGAGAAGCCGCCAAGCAGGTAGGGGGCATCAATCGAGTGGAGTCAGCCTTTAACCACTACAACAAGGACTAAGCCTAACGAACAAGAAACCTAACGAGAAATGAAGGCATCGGCTCAGATGAGTTTTTGGTCGAAGGTCAAAAAGACAAGCGGTTGTTGGCTCTGGACGGGAGCGAAACACAAAAGCGGCTGCGGGGTGGTGAAGCGCGACGGGAAATGTGTCAAAGCGCACAGGATCGCATTCGAGCTGGAGCATGGTCCTCTCGCGCCGGGGACTTACCTTTACCACAAGCCCGCCTGCGAAAATCCTCTTTGTGTGCGGCCGAGTCATTTTACGGTAGACCCGAGCCGCCGAAGAAAACCGGCGTATCGTTCAAAGGCTCGTTAGGCGGGAGCTATAGGTCGCTCAAACATCGCCCCGAGGCACCTATCCCGAAACTCAGCGCGTTCCCTGAGGGTCGTTTGGCGGTCCATGGTCTTATCGAGAACGCTTGAGCAACCGGTCCATCACCGTGACCAATTCCTTTCGACTCAATGAGCTGGGCGACCGGCCCGGGAAGAGCATCGAGCATAACTCATCGACCAGCAGCCCGAGAATCTCTTTCCTGCTGCCCGGGTAGCTGCGGGGGGCTCGGGAGCCGGGCTCAAGCCTTTCTCGATCCTCTCAGCCTCGATCCACTTGTGCAGTAGGGGGAGTCTCGAAAACATCGACTGTTTGCCGCTCGGCGGTCTGGGTTTGGCGCCTGGAATCAAGCCTCTCTTCGCCAAGGTGGAGAGCCATTGCGTGGTGAGGCAGCCGCCCAAACGGGCGCGCAGTTCGCCCATAGAGATAAATCCGGGCGGCAACTTGGATTTCATGGGTAAAAACAGCCGCAAACGAAAGTCAGGCAGGTTTCCGCGTAAGGGTAGGAGGCAATCACTAAAATTCAAGCGCCTGGCTTGAATCGGAAGGACCGAAAATATGAAAAAGGAAAACAGGAGGCTCGAATGAGCGTCTCTGAAAAAATGAAGGGCCGGACCCGAAAGTCCGACCCCGCACATGATGGATACCCGGCGGCTCGTGTCAACGCGGCGCAGGAGGGCCCCTAGATGCCGCACTACGTCTTCAAAGACGCCCAACCCCGCCCGAGCGATCCCTGGGAGGACTGGATGCGAACGGTCGACCGGCTCGACTGGAGCGAAGGCCACCGCCATCAGAGCAGGGCTAGCGCGATGCGCCGGGCCAAGACCCTGAAATTGGACCCTCAAGAGGTAACACAGGAGTTACTCGACCGCTGCGGCTGCAATTCCGCAGAATACGAGTCGAAAATCCGCGCCGATGTTACCCGCTTTCTCGGCCTGACCGACAGCGTTTGCAGCGTGCTGCAAAGCACGCCGAAGGCTGCGCTCAACGAGGACCTTTTCAGGTCCATCACCGCCAACCCAACCCCGATTGAACGGCTGAGAGCCCTCTCGCCGGCGAAATTGCGCCCGGATGATGACCTAGAATTCGCGGACGAAATTTTGGATTCGTTATTCCCGCTAAATCCTGGCGACCCAGAGGAACCCTGGATTTGCGCTGGTTATAGCGTGGTTTCGGGCGGCTTTTGCACCAAACGGCGCGAGCGATGGCGCGGCCGGCTGCGCGATCTTCAATACCTCGTGCCGCAAAGAATGACGAAGGAAAAGGGAGTCACTCAGACCGGCATCCTGGGCTGGCATTCTTTGGCTAGCACCGGCCCCTGGGAGCACCTGCCTATCGAGTGGGATGATATTCTGTTAGGGGGACACCTCACCGCGGTCACCCACGAAGAGCAGGCAAGTCTGCTTTTACATCTGCGCGAGATTGGCGGTGACCTGGACCTCGTGGTCAATGCGGTGCGCAGATCCTTGCAGGGCTGGTTCAACGTGCGCGACTGGGCACCCGACCGCCTGACCGAGCTGCAACGCTACGCAGAGTCATTAGGCGCGTGCTCGGGCCCGATTCGTAACCGGTCCCAGTTCGTCCGGATGCTAGGTGGCCTGCGCAAGTTCGAAGATGGGACGACCAAGCGGCAGAGCGTTTTGTTTTTCCATGATCGGAGAAAGCACTTATGAGCGACCCGAAAGAGAGTGCCCCGAAAGGCGACCGACCGGTTGCCAGGCGGTTGAGTGCGCTTGCCAAGCCGCCAAAGGATGACCCTAACGAGCTAATCAAGAACCGGTTCCTCTGTCGCGGTGGTGGTGCGCTCTTTGTAGGTCCTACCGGCATCGGAAAATCCTCGTTCAATATGCAAATGGCTATCCTTTTTGCGCTCGGGCGAGAGTGTTTCGGACTTATCCCGGCACGCCCGTTGAACACCCTTCTCATCCAGGCGGAAAACGATGACGGCGACCTCTTCGAGATGCGTGATGGAATCGCTGATGGGCTGGGGCTCACCCCAGAAGAACGCGAGGACGCATTCTCGCGTATTTTGATTCACCAGGAGGACACCAGGACCAACAAAAACGGATTCTTTCAAAAAGTAGTTAGGCCGCTTTTGGAAGATAATCCTGGGCAAGACCTACTGCTTATCGACTGCGCGGCCGCCTATCACGGTGGCAACGCCAGCGATCAGGAGAATGTCACCGCTTTCCTACGTCACGGGCTGCAACCCTTACTGCGCGAATTTAACATTGGCTGCATCCTGATTCATCACACCAACAAGCCGCTCAGGGGGCACGGAAAAAAACGAATGGGTGGCCGGCGACTTCGCTTACCTGGGCGCGGGCGCGGCTGAATGGGCGCAGTGGGCGCGAGCCGTCATCGCGCTGCGCAGTATCGGCAAAGAAGACGTGTTTGAGCTGCGACTCGCCAAGCGTGGCGGTCGCGCGGGCTGGGCTGATGAGGATGGCAAAAAGACCACGGTCAAGTATGCCGCCCAATCAAAAAAGACGGGACAGATTTTCTGGACCGAAACCGGCGAGCCCGAGAAGAAGAAAGGCGGCCGACCGAAATCCGTCGATCCGGATGAAGTCTTTGGGATTCTCAGCGGCGGACCCCTGACCTGGGCCGAGTGGAAGACAAGGGCTGAGGAACTCTTTGGGGTAAAGGAAAGAAGCTTTGGTCGCGTCCGAATTCAGTTACTGGCAGAGGGAAGAGTTGTCGTAACAAAAGATGAAAAATACACGGCCGCGTCACCAAGCCATGCAGCAGCAGTAGCCAAAATTCACACTCTGCCCGACCTGACCAAACCGCCAAAAGCTGCAAGAACATGACCTCAAACTGCTCAACTGCCAAAACTGCCAAAACCCCTGTCAGAACTGCTTTTGACAGTAGGGTGACTGCCAACTGCCAAAACCTTACATCACCCCGAAGGGGTGTAAGGAAGGGTTTTGGTAGTCAGGTCGGGGGTTATGGAATCAGGGTTACTGCCAGAAAGCCAAATGGCAGGCGCTGGCGGTTGGTGGTCACCAAACCGAAAGCCTGGGAGGAGAAAAACCGCCGATGAAAACCAACGAGCCACCAACCCAACCGCCGGCAAGTTTGCCGGAAAGCCCGAAAGACGGCCGCGCGAGGGCCTCGTCAAAGCGATTGCGGATTGCCGAGACTCATGACAGCGGCCGGGAATAAAGGGGCTCTACGGTCAACGTCGTGCGTCCCCTAACAACTGACAGCGCAAATTTATGAATGAGACCCAAAAACGAATCGCTCTGGTCGAAGGAGCCCTCATAGCGACTCTGACCCGAATTCGGAAACTCGACGCGATCCCGCTGCCCCAGCTCGACGCGCGGCCGGAAGAGTTATTGGCAGTCACCGATCATCGGCGCGTCCTGGAGGACATTTATCACGACCTTCAGCGCCTACGGAGGTTGTTAGCCGGCGGTTTTGACTCTCAGGATCAGTCCCTGGTAGAGGTCGACCGAGACCTCTTGCGCGATCAGGGGCGGTTGCGGGAGTCAGACGCTGCTCTCTACGATTTCGGAAACACCTTGATTCGGCGGTTTCTGGCGAAGAAATCGAGCTGTGGTGACCTATGAGCGACCAGAACAGATTTTCAGAAGAGCAAATCGCCGAGCTACAATCCACTGTCAGCCTGCTGGAGTTCACCCGGGCTCACGCCGAGCGGGCTGAGGTGTTGCGCGTCGAGGAACTCGGTTTGTCAGACTACCAACAGAGCATCATCGACGACTATCGCAGCCAGCTACACGCGCTGAGTGAGGCCCTGCCCCGCCTGGTCGATCTCCGCTTGGAGCAATCGGACGAGGCGGACCAAATGGCCCGTGGGATTGAGGACGGATGGGAGATCGCAGCCGCCTTGCAGAGTGAGATGGCCCGGATCGTCGACCTGGCTTATCAGGAAAAGTTCGGCCAACCACCTGACGATGCCACGTGACCAGGACGTGTTCCCGGGGGGCAATTTTCGGCTTGTGTCGGGAGGAAGCGTCGGTCAGGCTTGGGCGCAAATGAGTTTGTCTTTGATGACCCTCGCCCGCCGTCGCTCACCTTTGTCTCGTTAGATGTTTCTGATGCGCGACGAGCACTTGGAAAGAACAGGAAATACATTCACATGGTCCATCCCGCATTTGCGTTGCTAGAGATACGCGAAAAACTTGAGGCGGCTATAACCGCCTTTGCAGCTGGGCAAACGAACAAGGGATTACTTTCTCTTACCACGGCGCTGATGCAGATTCACGACCAATTAAACGAAATGCACGACCATTTAGATGAGGTGCAGGGCAGGCAAACCCTGTTCATAGAACCGTAAGCTTGACAGGATCCTGCAGGTTTTGGATCCTGACTCTGAAGCCTAAAGAGTGGGAAAAGAAAGCTCGCTAAAAGAGCGCTCCGATTTCCCCTGTTCGATTTCCGATTATCGTTGCAGACTACAGTCAACGGAGAAGGCACGTCACACTGCTTCGCAAATCGCTGGGATTTCGGGGGTGACCCCTTCCTCGAGAAACAACTTTATTCCACCCGTTCAGGCCCTTGAGCTGGGGATGGACTGCCATAAGCTCTACTATTCGCGTAGCGCCCTTCAGCAATCAGAATGGCTTCTTTCGAGGTTCCGGCACGAATAATGACGTAAAAAAGCTGGCCTGTTTGTGGCTTTAAACATACTCTCCAATGTCCCATGAAATTTCATCGCTTCGTTGTCGAAAGAAGTCAAGGAGCCGGTAACGGCCATAAAGCCAGCCGTCATCTAACCAGACGATAGAGCCAACCACTGGCCGGCGTAACGCCCAAGTTTTCCATGACTCCAACCTCACATCCCGCCGCCACGCGCGCTCTCGCCAGCGGTGGCTGATCTTGTTCTCGTTAGACGCATCACATCTCGCTGCATTCGACTCCACTGAATAAGAACTCCGAGGAGATCATGAATCTATATCTGGTAATTGCTGGTGGGCTTTTTTCGCTGGGAGGGGTAATCCTCGGCGCGACTTTTAACCCCGTTGACTGAGCTCTTCCTCGAATGGAAGCGTGAGCGACGTGCCGCAGAGCGGGCAAAACTACTTGTCGCAGCAGAGTTGCTTCAGGCACAAATGATTCTAGGCAGTTATTTCTGAGGGCGATGCACTGGCCTCTCATTCGAGGACTTGAATACTTTCTTGCCGACTTCTGCATGGCGAGAGAATCGAGCCAGTATGGCAGGAAAGATGAAGGAAGATTTATGGAGTCAACACTTGTCAGGGCCTACACACTTCTTGAATATGACCGTTCGCGTTTCGCGATGGAGAATCAAACTGCCAGCACCAGAGACCATTCACTGTAGAAAGAGGATCAAAGGTTTCAAGGAGAGCCTATTATAAACTTAGGTTGTCTTACGCCGCGAGCTTGGGACTAGGGGGCGGCTGGCTGGATGAAATCGAAAAGAAACTAAAATCGGAACCTGGAACGCTCCGCTGAGAACACCACCACCGAGGCGCCTAACCAGATTTAGATGAGAAGGCGGAGAGTGCAGCGTCGCTTAGGCGTTGCGGTAGACTCGAAGCCTTATGAAGCAACAAAAGAAGAAGAGCAGTAACGTCACGATAGGACTGGACTTGGGCGATCGGCGGCACCGGTTTTATGTGCTGGATGGCGCAGGTGAGATGGTGGAGGAAGGAAGTGTGAACAACGACCGGGTTTCCCTGGGTGGGTTGAGTGGGGGCTATCCCGGAGCATTGATGGTGCTGGAAGCGGGCTGCCATAGCCCATGGGTCAGCCGATATTTGGAGGAGGAGGGTTGCCGGGTCTTGGTGGCCAATCCACGCAAGCTGCGGGCGATTTATCAGAACGAACGCAAGAGCGACCGGCGTGACGCGCAGATGCTGGCGCGGATTGGCCGGCTCGATCCGGCCCTGTTGTATCCAGTGCGTCACGGCACCGCGGAGGCGCAAGAGGATCTGCTGCGGATCAAGCTGCGCGATAGTCTGGTGCGAGCGCGGGTGGCTTTGATCAATTCGGTGCGTTTCACGCTCAAGAGTCTGGGCTACACCGTGCGCAACCCTTCCAGTGAACGCTTCCACAAGGTGGTGGAGGAAGGGTTGCCCGAGACTCTGCGCCAGATGATTGCTCCCGGTGTGCAAGCCTTGGCCGAGCTGACCACGCGGATCAAGGTGCTCGAGCGCGAAATCAACAGCCTGGCGCAAAGGAAGTATCCACAGAGGGCGCAGCTCCAGCAAATCCCTGGGGTAGGTCCGATCACGGCGCTCTACTTTGTCCTGAAGATCGAGGACCCAGCTCGATTCGCTAAGGTGCGCGATGTGGGCGCTTATGTGGGGTTGTGTCCACGACGTGACCAGAGCGGGGAGAGCGACCCGCAATTGCGCATTTCCAAGCGGGGCGACGCGTATCTGCGCCGGCTGCTGGTCAGCGCCTCACAGTATATCCTCGGTCCCTTCGGCCCGGAGAGCGCCCTGCGCCAATATGGGCTGAGGCTGGCGGCCGAGGGCACAGCGCGGGCCAAAAAACGGGCGACGGTCGCAGTGGCGCGCAAGCTCGCGGTCCTGCTCCTAAGCCTTTGGAAGAGCCAGCGCCCCTATCAACCCTTCCCGCTCCCGCCAGCGGCCTAAGGTTGCCGGAAGAAAAAGAGGACAACGATTCGGAACGATTGCGATGCATCGCAGAAAGCGCTCAAAACGACTTCGGTAACCAGATGGCAACGTTCCACTTTTTGCGGTGAGCTTGGATCTAAACATGGACCGAAACACTGAGTCCGCATGGAAGCGCGATCCCCAACCGCCACCCCGACGAACCATTTTAAAGTGAATGAAATGAATTTCATTTTTTCCTCTTGATGCCTTCTCATGGAAGGCGATGGAGCGAACGCCGGACCGCTGAAAATGAGTCTGGCTAACGAGTGGTTGTAACTGTAAGACAAGTAATACTGTGCCATCGTTAGGATACCTCGACCTAACGACCACCGCTGGTAAAAACAATTTCTTTCCCTAACGAAAAGGATTCGGGTTCGCGGCAGTGCCAAAGGGCGGAGTTTGCTTTTTCAAAAAACAGGGTCGCTTTGGGCCTATACACTACTGTGGGTGCGTTACACTACGTTTGGTGCGTGACAGGCGATTTAGTGCTTGCAGCGAGCGCCAAACTGCCTTACCACCTTCCCGCGTGCACGGCTCGGCCCATCGCGGTGAGCAGCGAAGTTTTACCGGGCGAACTGTCGGCGCGAGCCGGGGCGGGCTGTTGTGAGTTTTCGAGACGCACCGTTCAATGATCCCAGTGACTGGGCGCGGGCAAGCGTCGACTTTGACTATTCGGCCGTGGACGAATCCATCGCCCGGCACGAGAGAGAGGCGCGCGGCGAGCTGGAGCCGGAGCCGGAGCCTGATGAGGCAACGCTATCATCCAACGGGAATTCCGATCCGAGTGAGACGGAGGTCGATTTCGATGAGATTCGCGTCCCGGCTCAATCGGAGGCGATTATCAAGGTTTTGGCGATCCTACTTGCCTCTCAAAATACGAGGCTGGAGTTGCTGGCCCTCGTCTCGGCCTTTGGTTTTCAACGGCTTTTGGGCGGCCGAAGTTTTGCTGCCATGGCCATCGAGGCTGGCATTACAAAACAAGCCTTTTCCAAACGAGTGATTCGGTTGCAGAAAGAATTTCATCTGCCGCTGGGACGAGGACAGAAGTGTATCAACGCGCGCGAAATTTATCGCCAAGCTCAGCTCAAGGTCTGGCAACGTCCCGACCGCCGACGAGCGCAGGGAAATGACCTCAGCCGGCTGCTTGATCTTGTCGAGCCGAGACCCGCCCATGGGTCGCGGCGCGCCTTGGCAAGCTGACACGTTGACACCGCGACTGAGGGCAATGAGCAACCCGAGCGACCAATACCGCCAGCTACTTTCCCAATATCAAAAGGCGCGCGAGGAGATGAGGACCGCACCTCGCGACGGTTTACAGGAAGAGTTACAAACGCTCGCCCGGCGCGTGATCGCCTTCGAGTGCAAGAACGAAACAGAGCGGCTCAAGTCGCTGATCGCGACCCACCACGAGGCAGCCGCCAAGATTGAGCTGGCGCGTCAGAAGCTGCAAAAACTTGAGCGTGCCGTTATCTCGCAAGAAATCTTAATTGCCGCGCGATTCCCTGAAAGCGACGTTATCGGGCTGACCCTCGATTTGATCGCTTTTGAGCGGTCGGCGCTAATCGGCGCGCAAGCGGTCGAGAATCTCATCGCCGTTGCCGATGACGCCGAGGCCGACGTGACGGGTTTTCTGAAAGTCCATCGCGGAGTTAGCGAGTGCCTGCCGCTCGCGCGTGAGTTCGACTGGGAAAGCGACCGACCGAATTTCGCCTGGATGGAACGCGAATTTTCCCAAAAGGAACCTGCGGCTCAAGCCGCCTGAGTCATAGCCATGAGCGCGATCCACCAGGTTTTGCAGCGTGCTGCAAAGCGGCAAACCGAGTTCGACCGTAGTCCGCAGACCGGAAAATTCGTCTCGCCGTCGTCGGTTCCGGTCAGTCCGAAAATTATGCAGTCGGCCTATGTGCCACTAACCAAACCGCCAGGATCATCCCGGCCGGGCATTGCGCCTTCGACCGCAGACCCCGGCGTGGGGCCGCAGTTAAGGGATCTCTTGACAGCCAAGGGCACCGATCCGGTTGCCTCGCATCCGGTGCTTTTTCCACGCGACGAGGGGGTAGGGGCAGGGAAGAGAGTCAGTCAATTCCTGCGACGGCCAACCGCCAGCGCCAGTCCCGAGGTGCTCGGCGCGAGCATGCGCGGCGAGGCTGAAGGTATCGGTGAAACGGTTAGGCGCTTTCTCGTTCAACGCGCCAAAGGAGCACGCTAAAATGTTAATCCCATCGGTTCAATTATGTTCGTTAGGCACAGCTCGCGGCCATGGGCTTGAAATAGACCAGACCTTACTTTCGCAGTTGGAAAACGAGGTCAACCGGGCTGGGAAAGTCATCTGCAAACTTAATCACAAGACGGGGCTCGAAAGCGTCATTGGGTTCGTCTCGAATGCCCGGATTAAGATGGGAAAATTGATCGGCGACCTACAGCTATTGGAAGAGAACAAGAACTTTCAGTTCGTTAGGTCGTTAATCGAAAACTTCTCGTCTAAAATTGGCTTGTCCCCGGCCTTTTGTGGATCGAGCGACACTCTGCCGGACGGTCGTGTTGCTGCCAGGTGCAAGCCAGGCGGTCTGAACAGTATCGACCTCGTGGAATCGCCGGCAAACCCCTCTCAGACCGGACTCTTCGAGGCGACGGTCAATGGTGCACGTTTTGAATTTGAAGTGCGGCCAGGGACCATAACTAACAAACCTTCGGCGGCTGAGGTGCACGAATTGGCGCGCCGGGTCCGCAATTTGCAGGTCCGTTTTGACCGTGCAGACCGCGAACGGCAGCCCGATGAACCTTCTTTGGCGCATGATTTGACGATCACAACCGCCAGTGGGGCACTTGAAGGCGGGGTTGGGATTCTCGCGGTCGACCCTCTGCTCAAAAAGCTCGCAGGCGAAGGCTGGGTGAATCCCTTGCGTAAAGGTGTGCTGAAACGAGTCGCCGGCGGAGCGGTCCTCGGGGGCGTGCTGACCGGCGCTGGCGGGCTCGCGATCAGCGAATTTCTCGCGGAAAAGCGGCGCCGGGAGCGCAACAACCTGATTGCCCGCGTGCAAAAGACAGACGCCAACGTGCCGCCACCTGGAAGCGACATAGGACCTTTTGAAACCAAACGGCCGCAAAACCTTTTCGATAGTGACTCGGACAAGCGACGGAACAAACTTCTAACCGGTGCCGGCATCGCAGCGGTCGCCGGCGGGGCTGCTACTTTCCCGGCAGCCCGGCGCTTGATCGGAATTAAAGCCCGCCAGATCGGTGCCGAGAATCTCGGGATAGAGTCGAGTCGCGAAAAACATCGGCGGCAAGACCGTGGCGGATTACATCGGCGCGGCTCAAGCGGGTCTCAACAGCGGGTATGAAGGGTCGATTTGGTAGGACACACCATCGAGCACGTCATCAAGTATCCCGAAGGTTCGGTTGCCAAAGCTTTCGCCGGCGGTCCCTGGCGGCTATGGGTCGGGCGATATCGGTCAGCGACTCGCGTCCGAACATTTCGCCCGGTTTCGCGCGTCACCTGCGAGCGCGCTCAATTTTTGGGACTACGAACAAGGGATGCAAGTCAGCCGGCAAGATCGCCAAGCAGGACGCAGCGGCGGCGGCGCTGGGGCAAGCCGATCTCAGACGCTCGCGTTGACCGCTCACCGCAGAGCAACCGCCGATGAGTTGCACTACGGGAGAGAGAAGGCGCACGCGGCGATCAAGGAACAGATCGAGGTGCACGGCAAGAGTGAGATGGATGCGATTAAGCACGTTGCCTATAACCATGATGACCCGCAGGTGCAGGGTTACTTTAATCGCCTAGCCGTGACCAAGGCGGGTGCGATTGACGAATACGCCAAGAAAGCTCTGTATTCCCCAGCTCTGATCGCGGGCGGCGCGGGTGCTATCGTTGCTGGTCGCAAAAAGGACGAGTCACCGGCACAAGCCATTGAACATCGGGTCCAAATTCTCTTCTGACCTGACCCAGGACGACCGAAAGGACCGTGGGACCTATAGCACAACCGCCTACCGATATAACGTGCAAAACAACGAATTGACTCGGGCGGTCAAGAATTACACTAAGAGAACGGGAACAGGTGCGGTAGCTGGTGCTTTGATTGGCTCAATCAAAGGTCGCGCTGGATTAGGGGCTGGGATAGGGGGTTTAGCAGGCGCAGGTAGCCTGACTGCAATGAGTGCTGCTACACCGCCAGACCGTTTCGGACAAAGAAGTCCAGCCGCGAATCAGATTGAACGGCTGATCCCAGCTGCGGCTATGCTCGCTGGACTGATAGCTGCCAGACGCAAACTTAAAAACATGGCAACGGGTGCGAAAAAGCTTGATTGGTATTTCCAAAGAAGTAAGAAAAGTCACACCACCGACCACGATGGGACCGCTAGGGTTTGATCCACAAGGGGAGCTATTCGACCCAAGCCCGGCGGTGACAATCAAAGACCCAGCCAAGGCAGCCGAGTTTCTGAAGAGAGTCATGAATAAACCAAGCCGACTTACAAGAAACCCAACCACCGTATGAATGAGAAACAAGTAAAAGAGGGATTCTGGGGTCCAACGTGATCACGGTAGCGAAATGCATAGGATCAAAAACCTGGCGAACCGCCTGCTAACTTCGAGGCAAACAATCCGAAAGGCATTGGCGGCTAAGGAGCTGCATTTCGAACGGGTGATCGACCATGGGAAGAGTGTCGGGTTTGAGTATTCAAGCTAGATATCTCGATGAACAAAGGCGCGCCATGGTCGATGAAATTTGTGAAGAGGTGCGCGCTAAAACGAAAGGACTCACGCCCAGCGAACAGGAAATTTTACTGACTCAGTTGCACACGCTTCGCGGAGTTAAAAAGGACGTTGAAACTGAATTTGCTTGACCGAGTGACGAGGAAGATGCCAACACCGTGGCGGCCTTGCTCGGGAAAACTGTCATGGTTGGCGGTGCTGGTGGGGGTGGTGCTTATGGGGTTAATGCGCTGAGGAAACGCGGCAGGGCAAACAATACGGCTAATGCCATTCGGCAGGGAACAGATGCCGTTGGAGCGGACATTTCAGCAGGCGGGAAATTCATGTCGCCTGGTCGTGGTGGTGGATTCATGATTAACCGTGAAAGCCGCTGGACTCTTCCTGGAACAGCGAAATTTGGTCCAGTCAAGGCTGCGGGTTTTCTGGCTGAAACCAAGACGGGAATTTCGGATGTGATCGAAAACTTACTCAAACGAATTCTCAAATAAAACTCCTCAGCCCTAACGAATAAGGAAACATAATGGAATTAACATCAATCAAACACGCTTTCGCCGGATCACAATCTGGAGGGGGGATTGAACGGCACAATTTGAAAAGCCTGAGCCGCCGTCTCATGGTCCCAAAAGCCAACGCCAGGACGATGCTGGAAAGTGGCGAGCTGGAATTTCAAACTGAGTTTGCGACTGGCAGAGGACGAGACACGAGCTGGAGATTCTCGGCGGCTCATCTGGACAAAGCTAGGCAGGATGTGGTGGACCGCCTGGTTGAAGAGATCCAGGGAGAGCATGGAAGGACTCGATGTCGATGAGCAGGAAAGAGTTTTGGCAACCCTGACGAGACTACGGGCACACAAGGCATCGGTCGAGCATGAATTTGCCACCGAGAAAGCCTACGAGGATGAAGGAACGAGTCCGTTTTCCAAGTTCGCGGGCGCTGGTGTAGGTGGGACGGTAGGCGCGGCCTTGGGCGGTCGTTTTGCGGTCCTGCTGGGCTGGTCGGTGGTGGGGCTCTGGGTGGTCTCGCTGGATACGAAATTGGTGCCAGGCAAAAACCTCGGGACGTGACGGTAGGGGCAGGGTTGGGCATCGGTGCGGTCCTCGGGCATCGAGCGATTCAGGGAAGCTGGTGGTTACGCGGCGGCGGGTGGCGCGGCGGCTGATAATGATCGAGGGTGGGATCAGCGAGCGACCGAGGTGGGCAAGAGAGCCATTAATGCCATGGGGACACTCAAGCGTGGACGAGGAATAAGGGGTCGCCTTGGAGGAAGTTTGGCAGAGCCAAGCAGTTGTCGCTTCGACGGGGCGAGAAAATCGGAAAACCGGCTGAATCGGTAGAAGGGCGCGGGGCGTTAGAGTAGCCCACGTCTGGATTTCTTTGACTGCGGACTTTGCGGCTAAGAATTTAGCCTAACGAGAGTTTGCCGGTCGAAAATTCGGAATCGCAATGGTGGCGCTTCCGATGTGAACGTAGACGGCGCCTCTTCCAAACCTGCTGGGTACATTGGGAGTTACGGGTTCGGTCGATCCATTCACTTACCGCTTGTTAGTGTCATAATCCCGCTTCTGAGGCCACTGTTTGTGCTGCGTGTTCAACTAGAGCGCATCGGCGTCGCCCCGATTAAACGCGAATCAGCCGCAGTTACTATAGTATTGGCAGTTTCTCTCGCGTATGGCATGGACGGCTGGCTGTATTGTGGCCGAACTTGCGCCGTCTGGTAATGAAATCCGGAACCGGCCATTAACTTCGCTCTCTCGGATCTTAATTCAACGCGCTTGTCGGCGTCTTCGGTTTTTCCTGTTGAGACCATTCCGGCGAGCTCCGAGTCGATCTCGGCTATTCGCGTAGCGTCCGACTTTATTTCTTCAATAGACTTCGTGCAGCCCGTTTGGAATGACACCGCTGCAACAAGAATCAGCCCGATAATGATTGTCATTAGTAGTAGCCGACCCTCGGTTACGGTCTTCCTGGGTGTGCTCATGCTAACGCCTAGCAGCATATTACACGCCGTGGCGCAAGGATGTAGCTTCGCCGGGCGGGCGCGATCAGCGAGATTTGTAGGGCCACAGACTCCCTGTTTTTTGAGTGGTCAATCCGCCAGCCCGTATTCACGCAGGAGGAACGTCCAGGCGATCACATCGCGCTCGATTTCTTTCCTGGGCGCGTCGTCCGGTGTGAACGCGGCATGGTGGAGGGCCTCTGCCTGGTCCGATTTTTCCAGCCTGAGCAGGCGCGCTGCGATGGCTTGCACGAGGCGCTGTTGTTTGGTGGGGCGCGGGGCAGCCTGCGGTTTGTGGTCTAATGAGGCGAGTGCCGCACGCTGGCTCTCGAATTTCGCGGCCGGATCTTTTCGGTGAATCTCGGCGCACTTCATTTTGTTGTAGGCAGCGCGCTGGCTGAGGCCGCAGTTTTTCTTCAGCCAGTCCGTCCAGGATTCAGAAGGGGGTAATTTTGCCTTCTGATCGAGCAGCGATTGACCTTTTTTGACAGCATCCTCAAACGAGCCGGCGCTGTTGTGAGGGAGGATTGCGGGGGATTTGCTTCATCTGCCCGATGGTCCCACATTTGGGCTTTCATCCGTCAACGGAAGGCCACAGTTCGTTAGGGGGCGGGGAGGGCAAATCTGATACTGCAATCTGATACTGGTGCCGTTATTTCGGCATATTTGAGAGCACGTGAAAAACTGGTTGCAACGCGATTTCACGAGGGAAAAAGCACGTCAGCACACATTAGAATAAATGAGACAAAACCATTCGTTAGGCGTTAACAGCCGACCGCTCTACCACTGAGCTACGCTGGAATTTCTGCCCGGGAAGGGGCGTATACCTTGCCAGTGAAGACGGCGGCGGCAAGTGTTTTGTCCGGTGCGCCGCGACCGACGCAAAATGCGATTTGCGTTCCGCACGAAGCGGTTCATAATGCTGCTCTCAAGATCGCGGGGTGGAGCAGTCTGGTAGCTCGTCAGGCTCATAACCTGAAGGCCGCGGGTTCAAATCCCGCCCCCGCAACCCCCTTAAGCTGGCTGGAGACCGCGCGTCGCGGCCTTAATGGTGCCCGGGCACGCCGAGCTGAAGGTCGGCCCTGTGCATGTTACCCTGCATGCTGCCTTCGCCCGCGCGCGCTTGTATCTTGCTGATATCCGCCTGGCTCAAGCCGCCCAAATTTTGCGAGCCGACGGTGCCCTCCTGCAGCCAGTGGCCTCCCAGGTTGCTGCCAGTCTCCGCCACCCAGAAGTAGCGCTTCCCGTCAATCATGCGCACGTGCGCGCTCTCCAAATCACGGGCGCTGGCGAGCTGCCCGACGAGTTTGCCCGGCGCCTTCAGATCCACGCCTACGGCGATGCCATGAGCGGAAAATTTTTCACCAGGCACGGCGTTGGAGACGAAAGTCTCCTTCCCCGCGAGAACGATGACCAGGTAGTGGTCGCCATTGACAACGGCACTCCTGGAGTTGAACTGCACAACATAATGACCCGGCGTCAGATTGCCCGTGGCAAACGTGCCGTCGGCCCTGGTCATACTTCGGAAGGAGGGCTTTTGGTCGCCCCCCGCGACGGTCACCTGCATCGGGGGAACGACCCCGGCTCCCGCTGTGGCAGCCAGAAGCAAAGATCCTAGAACGTTCAGGAGAATATTTTTCATGGCGCGAGTTTCTGGTTAGGCTCTCAATTCTGGTAAACCAAATTAGTGACCGTGGCCGAGGCCGCCGCCGTAATCTTGTGCGTGTCTTGCGTTGGCCATGCTGCCTTCGCCGGCCCGGTCCTGCATATCTCTGATGGACTTGGAACTGATGGTGGCCGTTTGCTGCGCGATCATCACTTCCTCAGCCACCCAGTGTCCCCCCAGATTGCTGCCCAATTCCGAGCCCAGCCAATGGTAACGCTTGCCGTTGATCATGCGGACTTTTGCGCCCTCCAACTCTCGGGCACTCGCGATTTGCCCGGTGATTTTTCCCTCAGCGCCGACACTCAACTCTGCGGCCACACCTGCAGCGTTGAATTTATCCCCCGGAATGGCATTGGAAATCAGGGTGTTTTTGCCGGCCAGCAGGATGAGCAAATATTGATCTCCCTCTAGCGCCGGACTCTTGGAGGCGACCTGGACGACGTAATGGCCCGGGGGAAGTTTCGCTGCGGCAAAAGTGCCGTCCGCATTCGTCGTGCCTTGGTAGACCGGTCGGCTCTTCCCTTGATAGACGCTCACCTTCATCGGTGGAATCGCGTACGCTCCCGAGACCACGAACAGCAGAAGACAGATTAAACCGCCGCGGAAGGGAATCTTCATGATGAGATGCTGTATCCAGCGGGTCGCGAATGAAAGGACATTTTCGACTCCTTTTGCGGACCAGTATCATTCGACAGCAGTTGCGTTCGCAGAGCGCCGCGCTTGTCTCTTCTCGTGGACGCAAAGCATTATCCCAGCATCCTTGTCGGTACGGCCAGCTGGACTGATCCGGGATTCGTCGAGCGCTGGTACCCGCCGAAGATGCCGGCGGGCGAGCGGCTTTCCTGGTATGCGCAGCATTTCAATCTGGTCGAAGTGAACTCCAGCTTCTACGCCGTGCCGGAGCGCCGTTTGGTCGAGCGCTGGTCTCGAGCGACGCCCGATGGCTTTCTCTTCGACGTGAAAATGCACCGGCTGCTTTCGCGTCATGCGGCAACGATGAAAATGCTGCCGCCCGCGCTGCAACGGACGGCGCCGACCGACGCGAAAGGCAAGGTGACGCTGAACGCGAAACTGGAGCGGGCCCTCCTCGAGGAAATGATCGCCGCGGTCGAGCCGCTGCGCGCGGCGGGAAAGTTCGGCGTGTTCCTGCTCCAGCTCTCCCCGTCCTTCTCCCCGCGCAAACACCAACTCACGGAGCTGGACGAACTGCTTGAGCGATCGGCGCCTTTCGGGCTGGTCGTGGAACTGCGCAACCGCAATTGGATGGAAGGCGAAGAGCTGGCCCGGACTCTGGAATTTTTTCGGACGCGCGCGACGACGCTTTCACTGGTCGATGCGCCTAACGAAAAGCATTTCACGATCATGCCGAGCGAGCTCGACGAGATTACGAATCCCAAGGTCGCCTATCTCCGTTTGCACGGACGCAATCCGCAAGCCTATCTGCGCGGTAAGACGGTAGCCGAGCGATTCTACTACGATTACAACGACGCCGAAATCAGCGAAGTAGCGGAGCGCGCGAAGAAGCTCGCAGGCGAGGCCGCGACCGTGCACGTTGTCTTCAACAACAACGCGCTCGACTTCGCGCCGCACGCCGCCCTCCGCCTGCGTGCGGCGCTCGGTCAGATTACCAAGTCGCCTCCCCGTCAGGCCGATTTATTTCGTTAGGCCAAATCTGCATTATGTCTGAAGAATCATCCGCGCCTACCAGCCTCTGGGGACGTTTTCGTCGCTGGCTCGCCGGCGTACATGTCCACCTCATGACGATCGAGGATACCCCACACTCGATCGCGCTCGGCCTCGCGATCGGCATTTTTTTTGGATTCACTCCGCTCTGGAGTTTGAAGACGCTCCTCTCCATCGGGGTGGCGTGGTTGTCAGGCAGCAACAAGATCGCGGCCGCGGTTAGCGTGCAACTGCACGACCTGATTCTGCCTTTCATGCCGGCGATCTATTTGTGGGAATACAAGTTCGGCTTCTGGGCCATCCATGGGCATCTGCCGCAGCGGATCAGCTTTCGCACCCTGGCCCTGCGCGACTACGTGCACTGGGAGATGTTTTTCACCGTGGGCCGGCCGCTTTTGATCGGCTCGGTCATCATTGGCCTGCCCTCCGCGGTGATCGTCTATGTGGTTTGTCGCGGCCTGGTGACAAGGCATCGGGCGGCGCGGGCCGCGGCAGGCGGGGGCGCGTCCTGAAATTTCCCGCGGCGGCGGCACGGGAGTTGCATTATCGGAGAGGTCGCTCGCCTTGGTCTTGGGGATGAAGGCGGTGCGTCGTGTTTAATCCTATGAAATCTTTCAGCGTCATTGCCACCAGCCTGCTGCTTTGTTCCTGCGCCGACATGGTCGTTACGAGAAGCTCCACCACCGCCAGCCGGACCGTCGTGGATGCGAAGGATTTCGATGCCAAGGAAGGAGTTCGCTACCAAACCAATTGCGGCGTCGGGGCGACCAATCCGGTTGCGATTTACATTCGTCCGTTCTGCATTGACGGCGCCGTTTTCCGTGGTGACGAATCCGCTTCGGAGGCGGAGATGCCGATTCGCAAATCGCTCGTTCCGGTCGCCTTCGCGACTGATCTGAAAGAACAGCTGAGCAAGCTCGCGCCCGCCATGGTTTTGGGCGAGGACGAAGTGCCCAGGGTCGGCTGGCTTGTGGAAGGTAAATTCGATCTCGTGGACGGAGGCGATCCAGTCGGCCGTTTTTTCCTCGGAACATTCGGAGTCGGCCGCTCGATGCTCGCCCTGCATGTCCGGGTGACGGATGTGGAAAAGCATCGCCTGATTTACGAATTCGATATGGCCGGTGGGAGCAACGGCCAGGGTCATCACGGCACCATTCGGGCGAGCGGCCTGGGCAAAGCGACCCCCTTCGATCTGCGCAATGCGGCTGAGCGGATGCTGCTCGTTCTCACTCCCGATCCGCACCGTTACGGCGCGCGCACCTCCGTCGCCCTGCGCTAGGCGCACAGAGCGTTCGTTAGGCATGGGACCGCTCGAGGATTGCGGTTGCCAAGCGGGAGCCGCCAGTTAAGGTGCAGCGATTTTGATCGGCGTGACCATTTTCCTTCGCAAGACTCTGCTTGTTTGCGCCGCTCTCGTCTTCGTGTGCGAGGCGACGCCTGCCCTGCGCGCGGCGCAGGCGTCGATTACGATTGACGCGACGACGGGCCACATTCTCGCCCAGAACGATGCGGCAAAAAAGCGCCAGGTGGCCAGCCTAACGAAAATCGCGAGCGCCATGGTGGTGCTCGATTGGGCCTCCAAACAGGCCGGCGATCTCGCCCAGGTCGCGACCATTCCGCCGGCCGCTTTCGTCGGGACACGCGAGAACAACATTGGTTTCCAGCCAGGCGACACGATCACCCTGCGCGACCTGCTCTACGCCGCGCTTGTGCAATCGGACAACATTGCCGCTTACACCCTGGCCGATCACGTGGGACGGAATCTCGAATCGATCGTTAGGTCGGAAACGGGCGGTCCGCACGGGACCCCGGCCGATCTCTTCGTCCAGCAAATGAACGCACTTGCCCAGCATCTTGGGATGGTGCGAACGCGTTTCCTTAATCCCAGCGGGCTCGATACCCAGGAAAAGCCCTACTCGACAGCGGCCGACATTGCGCGGCTCACGCGCTACGCGATGAACAGCGCCGGCTTTCGCTTTTACGTTTCGCAGAAGGAGAGGGAAATTGCTTTCGGTCGCGGTCCGACGCGCATGCGCTATCTCCTGCGGAATACCAATCAGTTGCTCGGGACCGATTCGATCGACGGGGTCAAGACGGGCAGCACGCAGCGGGCGGGTGATTGCCTTGTCCTTTCGGCGGCGCGGCCTTCCGAAGTCGTGCAGCAAGGCACGACCACGCTCGTGACCCCACGGCGTTTGATCGTGGTGCTGCTGGGCAGCCCGGATCGATTCGGCGAAGGGGCGCAACTGCTTTCCCGCGGTTGGCTCCTTTACGATCAATGGGCCGCGGCCGGCCGGCCGAACGAAGCGAAGGGATCGGTCGCCGCGCCTAACGAATGACCAAACCGCGAATCGGAGTCCTGACCAGCGGCGGCGATTGCCCCGGGCTGAATGCCGTCCTACGTGGCGTCGTCCTGGCTGCGGAACGTCTCGGCTGGGAAGTGGTGGGATTCAAGGACGGCTTCGAAGGGCTGCTTCCGCCGGGCGCGTATGAGATCCTCGATCGTGCCAGCACGGACGGCATCATGTCGTTAGGCGGGACCATCATTGGGACGACCAATCGCGGCCATTTTGTTGCCAAGATCGGCGCCGGCGATCGCGCCGTGGTCGCAGCCGAAGTGATCGAACAGGCGGGAAAAGTGCTGGACGATTTGCGAGTCAAAACGCTCATCATCGTCGGCGGCGACGGCTCGATGACCACCGCCCTGCAACTGCAGGAGGCGGGCATCAACTGCATCGGTGTTCCCAAGACGATCGACAACGACCTGGAAGCCACGGCTATGACCTTCGGCTTCGATTCCGCGGTCGCTTCAGTGGCGGACGCGCTCGATCGGCTGCACACCACGGCGACGAGTCACAAGCGCATCATGGTGCTCGAGGTGATGGGCCGGCACGCCGGCTGGATCGCGCTCCACGGCGGCATCGCAGGCGGCGCGGATGCGATTTTGATTCCGGAAATTCCGTTCGATTACGAGAAGCTGGCGAATTTCATCAAAAAACGCGACGCCGCCGGCAACCTCAGCTCGATGGTGGTGGTGGCGGAAGGCGCGACGCCGAAGGACGGCCCACCGGTGCTCCATCAGACGGAAGTTGGCGAGTATCGTTTCGGCGGGATTGGCGATGTCGTCGCGCACGAGCTGGCTGCGCGCACGGGCAAGGAAACACGGTGCTGCGTGCTGGGGCATTTGCAGCGGGGCGGGGCGCCAACCACGCTCGATCGCATTCTCGGGACGCGCTTCGGAGTGAAGGCCGTGCAGATCGCGAACGAAGGGCACTTCGGCTCGATGGTGAGTTACCAAAACTACCAGGTGCAACACGTGCCGATCGCCGATGCAGTCAACCGCCTGCGCCTCGTGCAACCGTCGAGTCAGATGGTGCAAACGGCACGCGACGTCGACATCTCGTTCGGCGACTAGCGTCGCATAGATCGACCGAGCCTACAGGACCGATACGACCTGTGCGATCGTCAGTTCGTCGAGCCGCCTAACGACCAGGTCAGCGGCACCCAGCTCCTCCGGCCGATGCGTCGTCGCGACTGCCACCACCTTCATCCCGGCGGCATGCCCCGCTTCGATGCCGACGTGCGCATCTTCGAAAACTACGCACTTCCTCGCCTCGATTCCGAGACGCGCGGCGGCTTTCTCAAACACTTCCGGGTTCGGCTTTCCCTCCGTTACATCCTCCGCGGAAACGATCTCGCGAAAGGCTTGCTGCAATCCGAGTCGCGCCAGGACCACGGTGATATTGAGACGCTGGGTTGAGGACGCGACCGCGCAGGGCACGCCCGCGGTGTGCAGGCGCGCAAGCCATTCCACGACCCCGGGCAAGGGAGCGATCTCGCTCAGTCCTACAATCTCGCGATAGAGCGCCTCCTTCCGATTCGTTAGGCGGGCGATCTCCTCCGGCTCGGTCGCCCAGCGATGAATCTGCTCGATGATCTGCGCGCTCTTCATCCCGAAACCGCGGATGAAACTCTTCGGCGCAATCGCCGTCCCCAGTTCGGCCGCCAGACGGTGCCAGCTTTGCTCGTGCAGCCGGGCCGAATCGATGATGACACCGTCCCAATCGAAGATCGCGCCGAAAGGCGGCGCTTCATTCGGTCTCACGGGAGCCGTTGCAGCGCGGGCAGGCCGTAGTTTTTCTGCAGCGCCTCGGCTTCCGCCGCGACCTGCGAGGCGTCCAGCTCGAGCTGCTTCGGATCGTCATGTGTCTCGATCACGTCGAAGCCGTTTACCGGAGTCTTCACCGCCTCGGCGAGATCGCCTAACGACTTGATCGTTTTCCCGTTTACTTTCGTGACCACGAGATAACTGAAGTCGTCATAACCGATCGTGCTGTTAGCCGGCAGGACCTGGCTGAGGATGACGACCCGCCGGTGGCCTTCGGGGAAAAGCTCCGACTGAAACTTGTCGAGATAGACGAAATCCTGCGGCGCAGTTTTCTGCCAGGTGTTGCCCCATTCCTTCAGATAATCGCGCGACAGCTCCTGAAAAATCAGGCCGCCGAGCACGTAATAGGATGGTGGTTCATCCAGGTTGTAGGGCGGGACGACGTAGTCCTCCACCGCGCGGTGCTCCAATTTCGCATTGAGCGTGAGCGGCTTCCCGGCACGCTGCACGTGCAGGGCGAGGGAGTCGCCGACATAGGCTTTGGCCCCGAGCAGATTGCTCATCGCGATCTTGCCGTAGAGCGCATCGACATAGTTGCCGTTCTCGTCGATGTCGTGGTCGCCCACCGCGGTGATCACGTCGCCCGGCTGAAGCCCGGCCTTGGCGGCGGGCAACCCGGGCTCCACCGCCGTGATGTAAACGCCGCCTTCCTTTCCCGTTTCGCCGGCGTAGTCGCGCAACTGCGGATCGCGCGTCGGAAAAAAGGAAATGCCTAACGAGGGAAAGCCCTGATATTTCGGGCCGGCCGCATCTTTCAAAAAATGCGCGATGATCGGCGCTGGAATCGCATCCATCACCTGCGTCCGGGGATCGAAGCGGAGAAGGAGCGCGGCCAGCTTCTGCCCCTTGACCAGCGGCACGGTGTAACTGTTGTCTCGATATTGCATCGGGATGCTCAGGCGATAGGTGAGGAATTCGCCGACATCCGCGGGATAAGATTGAACGCCGACGGTTGTCACGAGCCCCTCGGTCACGACGAGCGCGCCGGTCGATTCGAGCTGCCAGGCGGCGAGCCGATCGCCCACCACGGTATCGAGGGCGAGCTCGAGCGGCTGCAGGCCGTTGAGAAATTTCTTATCGGTCGGCTCGAGCAGGGCGAGGTTCGCCTCGTGATCGACCACCACGACGTTGGCTGCAGTTTTTTCGCCCGATTCGGCACGCTCCAGCTCGACATAATTCTGGTTCGCCACCAGATCGGCCGTGACAAGGACGTGATCGTTAGGCAAAACCGCGCCGAGCGCGCGCTTGGTGAAGGGCGCCTTCTTTTGCCACGGTCGAAAATAATCGAACGGCTGTCCGGTTACGTTGACCCGGACTAACGACACCTCCTTTGCCCGCACCGCGCTCTGCGCCGCGCTCGACACCTTGCGGACGCTGGTCGGCTGGTTCTTGGCGGGAAGCGAGGTCGCACTCGCGAGGATGGTGATGAGGACGAAAATGGGCGCGCGCATGACTAGATTCCGTTTTGCGCCGCGACCGCGGGCTTGGCCGGTGGCTGTTCGTCGAGGTTCTGTTCGGAGATGACGTTGTAGCGCGTTTTAATTCGTTCGCGCGCCGCTTCGACCTGCCTGGCATCGAGCACCAGGGGCGGGCCATCGCCGACCATCTGGACGACAAAGCGATCGGCCGGTTGCGCGAAAGCCTGGGCCAGATCCTGCAACGTGCCGATCTTTTTGCCGTTTATCTGGTCCACGATCCCGTCGCGATACGGCATGAGGTAGGAGTTGATCGGGTCCGGCAGGATGTTCGTCAGGATGATGACTTCCGGGTGTTGCAGGTAGATTTGATCGGAGACGAAGAAGTCAAAGAAATGCCGGATTCGCAGGTCGCTGATGTTGTAAGCCTCGAGCAGATCGAGCGACATGGGCTGAAAAAGCAGCCCGCCATAAACGACGTAGCGCGGCCGAATATCGTAACTGTGACCCTGCATGAAGTAGGGCCAGACGGAGCCTAACGTGATCTCCACATTCATCGGCTGCTGATTGCGCAGGAGGTCGAGCTTGACCTTGTCGCCTTTGAATTTCCGCTCCACCACTTCGGGCATCTGCACCCGTTCGCCTTCGTACTCGACGAAGGCATCGCTCGCGATCGGGTGGCCATCGATCGAGAGGAGCACGTCGCCCTCCTGCAGAACTTTGCCGCAGGGACCGGCCTCGATCACGGTGCCGACGAGCACCCCGCGGTCGTCATCTTTCAAGCCGAGATAATGTCGCTGCGCCGGATTTTGCAGCTTCGAATAAGTGATCCCGAGATCGACGTAGCGATCGTAATGCCCGTCCTCGATGTCCTTGAGAAAACGCCGAATGACCGGCGTCGGAATCATGTAGGCGACACCTTGCGCGATATCGCCGCTGTAACCCTGGAAGGCGACGCCGACGACTTTGCCATTCTGCAGCACGGGGCCGCCGCTGTTGCCGGGATTGATCTGCGCGCTGATCTGGATCGCGAGGTGCGAGTCGATTGCAGAGTGGGTGTAAAGGTTGAAGTCGATTCGCGAAACGATCCCGGTCGTGACCGACATGCGCTCGCCGCCGATCGGGTAACCGTAGGCCGAGACGGTCGATTCCAGCGCCGGGATTCCGCCAAAGCTGAGCGGCTTCATGTTTTTCCAGAAGTTCGTGTTCGCGACCTGGACGAGGGCGAGATCGCAATCGTGCGCCACGAAAAGGACGGTGGCGGGATATTTATTCGGATCGCCTTCGCGCTCGACCGTGAGGTAGCGGCTGTTGCTCACGACGTGCGCGTTGGTCAGGATGCGCTGCCCGTCGACGACGAAACCGGCGCCGATGCCACGCCCGATCGTGCCGGAATTCCAGGGCGCGCGATAATCGGGCTCCACCTCCGTCGCGGTGATGCGGACGAGGCTGCTCTGGATCTGGCCGTTTGGCTGCGCGTGGGCCTCGGCGACGGCAAAAAAGAGGAGAGCGCAAAAAAGAAAGCGAAGTCGATGCATCAGGAAAAGAGCGGGAAGATCAGTCGGAAGGTCGCGGCTGTAAAACGGCAATCGAAGCGTTAGATGTTCGCGACCGGAAAACGTTCAGTTGCCGGCGCGGCGTGGCTAAATGCCGGCGCGATCGAGTAAATCTCGCAGCACTTTCCTCGCCTCGAAAACTTCGCGGGCAAGCGCGCGGGCGGCGCGGCTCTGCTTTTTGTAGTCGGCATTGATCTCACGCACCGCCTCGGCGATTTCGCCTAACGATCGAAAAGCGAAAAGGCCGCCGTTGTTCCCGTAGTGATCGGTGAAGCCGGTCTGCTGCGTGATGACGGGACGGCCGGCGGCGAGGTAGCAGGCGCTGCGGTCGCTGAACCAGCCGGTGTGCAACCGCACGTATTGATCTTTCGCGACCGTGAATTCGCCCTTCGAGCGTCGGATGTAGTCCCGGTAATTCCAGTAATCGACGCTCATCTCGTGCGGTCGACGGAAGCGCCAGCCGTGGCGCAGGAATTTCTCGCGCGTCTTTTCATCCTTAATGTCCGTGGCGAGCTCGAAGGGCTCGCCCGCCCTCTTCGGCGCGGCGACGAAACGCAGGAATTCTCTCGATTTGCTCCAAAGATATTTCTCGCCCCGCCATTCGATGTCCTTCAACCCGCTCGTCGACCAGTTCGCGATCGAGCTGAAAACGGCGGTGTCGTTAGGCGGGCGATGCGTTTGCCAAAGATCGGTCACGACCGGCTGGCGGGTCGGGAGCCATTTCAATTTATGCAGCGGCACGGGAAAGCGATCGGTTCCGATGTTCTCGCCAAAGGTGAAAAGGGCATGGTGTTTCCCGAGATAGTCGATCGTCGAGCGGATGCGCTGGTCGACCTTGATCTGCTCGACCCCAGGATCGCTCTCGACGTAAAGGATGCGCTCGCTCTCGAGCAGATCGTCGTTGAACTCTTGCGTGCCACAGATGTTGAGAATGGCGTCGGCCTCGCGGTAGAGCTGGCGGATTTTCGTTAGGCGCAGTCCCGCCGTCGGCAGCTTCGGAAGATAACGCGCGCAAAAACCCCAGCGCCGCTCGAAGTCAAACTCCTTCGCCAACTGGCTGAGGACCTGCGCGGCGTAGGCAAAGTCGTTGCTCGTGTCGAAGGTCTGCGGGTTGTAGGGAATCCGCGCCGAATCCTCGATATAATAAACCTCGTGCCCGAGCCGCTGCAGCCCGACGACGTAGTGCACGTGCTGCCAGATGACGCCCGCGATCGGCATCGAGCCCATGAAACCCATCACGACGATCTTCTTGCGTTTCATGAGGCGGAGAAGTTTGACCGCAGAGAACACGGATTGCACGGATGGGAAGAAGATGGTAAATTCAGCTTTTCCGATCCGTGTCTCTGCGATCATCTGCGGTTATAACTTCTTCACCACGACCGCGGGATTGCCCGCGACGACGGTGTTTGCCGCTACGCTTTTCGAGACGACTGAGCCGGCCGCGACGACCGCGTTTTCGCCGATCGTGACACCTTTGAGGATGACTGCGTTCATTCCGATCCAGACGTTATCGCCGATCCGCACCGGCGCGGTGCGGATGGGCGGACGCGGCGGGCGCTCCTTGTAGTAGGGCGCGAGGGCGAGTGCGTCTTTGCGGCGCTCGGCCGGATCGAGCGGGTGAAAATCGGAGTCGGCGATCCCGACGTTCCAGGAGATCAGGCAATAACTGCCGATCTCGATCAGCTCTTCCGCCATGACGAGGGCGCCGTTCATCAGGGTGAAATCGCCCACCGTGCAGCGGCCGTTTTTGCCGATCGCAGAAAGAACAGCCGGCGTAACAGGAAACGTAGTCGCCTAACGATACCGCGTCTTCGTGCCGGCTGCGCATGAACCGAAAAATCTGCGCGGTCTCGCAGTAAAAGCCGGCGCCGAAACGAACGTTAGGCGGGATGGGATCGGCCCACCAATCGGCTTCGATGCGGCGGTCGCTGTTGACGTTGCTCATGCGGAAGGATAATTGCCGGCGGCGGTAGAGTTTGGCGTAAGCGCCGCCCCGCGCCACGAGCTCGGGGCCGCGACCCTGCTCGACGATCGCGGCCGTGCTCGAGGACGACGATCTGATCGACCTGGTGAATGGTGGCGAGGCGATGGGTGACGATGAGAGTGGTGCGGCCGTGCATCAGTTCCTTGATCGTTTCCATGATCGCCGCCTCCGTCGTGGGGTCGAGCGCGGAGGTCGGCTCGTCGAGCAAAAGGATGGGCGCATTCTTGAGAAAGGCACGCGCAATTCCGATGCGTTGCCGCTGCCCGACGCTGAGATGGCCGCCGCGTTCGCCAACCGCGCTGTCGTATCCGTCAGGCAACGCTTTGATGAATTCGTCGGCCTGCGCGCGCCGCGCGGCCTCGTGAATTTCCTCCTCGGTCGCGTCCGGCCGGCCGTAGGCGATGTTTTCGCGGATGGTGGTGGAGAAAAGGAGGGTGTCCTGGAGGACGATCGCGATTTTGTCGCGCAAAGATTTCTTCGTGATCTGGCGCAGGTCGCGTCCATCCAGCCTAACGACTCCGCCGGTCGGGTCGTAAAAGCGCGGGACGAGGCTGAGGAGCGTGCTCTTGCCCGCGCCGGTTCCGCCGACGAGCGCGACGATTTGGTTCGGCGCGATCGTTAGGTCAATTCCGGCGAGGACCGCCTGCTTTTCGTTGTAAGCGAAGCTGACGCCCTCAAACGCGATCGCCGCGTCGGTCCGGCTGATCGCGACCGCGTCCGGCGCATCGCGCACGTCGTCGGGCCGATCGAGCACCTCGAAGCAGCGGCGCGCTCCGGCGGTCGCGCCTTCCATCGCCCAGGCGGTGTAGGTGAGCGCCTCGAGCGGTTGATAAAGCATGAGGAGATAGGCGCTGAAGACGAGGAGCGAACCGAGGGTGAGCGCTCCGCTGAGAACATGGAGTGTCCCGAGGTAATACATCGCCGCCGTCCCCACGACCATGAGCGTGCTGATGACGAGCGCGCTTTTCACGTTCGTGAGGGTGAGGCGCAGATTGGCCTGCAGGCTTTGCTGGGCGCGCTGGTGAAATTGCGAGACTTCGAAATCCTCCCGCCCGAAGGCATGCACCATGCGAATGGCGCTGAGCCCCTCCTGCGCTTGGGCGAGGACGGCGCTTTCCTGTTCCTGGATCGTGGTGGATTCCGTGCGGATGCGATGCGCGAAAAAGTAAATCGCGCCGACGATGAGGGGGACGATGCCTAACGAGAGCAGGGTCAGCTCCCAATCGAGGCGGAGCATGATGAGAAACGTCCCGATGAGCGTGATGATGGAGCCGAAAATGTTGGTGAACCCCTTGTTGTAAATCGTCTGGATCGACTGCGAATCGTAGGCGACGCGAAAACTCGAATCGGCCGAGCGCCGCGCGTCGTGGTATTTGAGCGAGAGCGACTGCAGGTAAGCGTAGAGATCGGTCCGCAGCTTGAGCAGCGCCTGCAGGCCGACCTTCACGAAGATGTAATTCGTCACGAGATTGACCAGTCCCCAGACAACCTGCAGACCGACGAGCGAAAGGCAGAGGAGGGGAATGTAGGATCGCCAATTCGCGTGCGTCGCGCGGAAGACGGAGTCGTTAGGCAAAATCTGGTCGACGATAAACTTGAACGGCCAGGGCTTGAGCAGGTTCACCCCGATCCCGATGAGCGAGAGCACCAGCCCGAGGATCGTCGGCGTCAGGAAGGGCCGATAATAGCGGAGCACGCGCCGGTAGATCATCGAAAATGCGGAATTCGGATTGCGGAATGCGGAGTGAGAGACGTAGCTACGCGCTTCGTTAGTTCTGTCTCGAATTCGGAAATCCGCAATCCCATTCATGCATCATTTACTTGAAGTCTGGTTCCGGTGGGTTTTGAACGGCGGCTACGTCGGCATCATCGCGCTCATGGCGATGGAGAGCTCGATCATCCCGGTTCCGAGCGAGATCGTGATTCCGCCGGCGGCTTTCCTCGCGGCGCGCGGTGACCTCAGTTTTGCCGGCGTCATTCTGGCGGGAACGCTTGGGTCGTATCTCGGGGCGGCGATTTCTTACTGGATTTCGCTCTGGCTCGGCCGGGCCTTCATCGCGCGGTTCGGAAAATTTTTCTTGATCAGCGAGGAGAAGCTGGAGCGGGCGGAAGTCTGGCTGGCACGCTACGAAGCGGGCGGGGTCTTTTTTGCCCGGCTCCTCCCGGTCATCCGGCATCTCATTTCCATTCCCGCCGGCATCGTGCGGATGAATTTTTTGACGTTCAGCGTGGTGACGATCGCGGGATCTGCGGTCTGGTGCGGGGTGCTCACCTATCTGGGGGCCAAGGCCTTCCGCGCGCAGCCCGATCTGTTACTCAACCCCGATGGACTGATGCAACTGATCAAGGCGCAATCCCATTGGTTGGTGATTCTGGTCGCGGCCCTCGCCGTTCTGTATCTGCTGGTGCTGCGCTTGACGGCGAGACGTCCCGAAACGCGCTGACCGACGGTCGCGAGGCGTTACCCGTCAACAATTGCCCCGCAGCCACGCCGATCGAGAACTTCTCAGGTCTTCCCCGTCTCCGCGGCTCAGGATGACCACCTTGAGTGTCCGCATTGTTACACAAGTGTAGCGTCAACTTCGCCTGTCCCGAGAGATGTTTGGAGTTGATTGAACATTTTGCGGCGAGAAGCATCCAAATCAGCAAGGTGGCACTTAATTTGCTCTAAAACGGGCAACAACTGCTATGAAAAAGAATACTCAAATCCTGAAGAACCGTCAGAAGCTCTCCTTGGGCGACCTCATCCTCGCCGTCAGCTCCTGCACGAAAAATACCAAAGAGACCGTCGC
This sequence comes from uncultured Verrucomicrobiae bacterium, assembly GCA_963792775.1. Taxonomy (GTDB): domain Bacteria; phylum Verrucomicrobiota; class Verrucomicrobiia; order Chthoniobacterales; family UBA10450; genus Palsa-1392. The sequence goes on from CAWBXU010000007.1 coordinate 293,145, forward strand.
CACAGTGGCCGACCTGCTCGGGAGTGGCCAGGTGCGGGTGCAAAGCAATGGGCGTTTCACTCGCGCTCGCGTCTGCTGAGGATTTCCAAAACCAATTTCGAATTTGCGTCGCGCGGACTTCGCCGTCCGCGCGACTTTTTTTGCCCCGGAAATTCGCTTTCCGGCTGCCCGCGGTTCCTTATCTTGCTCGCGTGATCGACCGTTATTCGCGCCCGCCGATGCGCGAGCTCTGGTCCGAAGAGAGGAAATTTCGGATCTGGCTCGAGATTGAAACCCTCGCCTGCGAAGCGATGGCGGAGCTCGGAGAAATTCCAGCCGCCGATGCCGCTGCCATTCGCGCGCGCGCCTGCTTTTCTGTCGCGGAGATTAACGAGATCGAGAAACGCACGAACCACGACGTGATCGCGTTTCTCGAAAACGTCGCGGGTTCGGTCGGACCGGCGGCGCGATGGATTCATCAGGGGCTTACTTCTTCCGACCTGCTCGATACGACCCTTGCGGTGCAGTTGACGGAAGCCGCGAAAATTCTCGCCGAAGACATCGCTCAGCTTCGCGAGGTGATCGCGGCCCAGGCGCGGCGTTACAAAATGACGCCGATGATCGGCCGCAGTCACGGGATTCACGCCGAGCCGATCACGTTTGGGCTGAAACTCGCGCTGATGTACGATGAATTCGGCCGTGCCGCCGAGCGACTCGCGCAAACCGCCGAGCGGGTGCGGGTCGGGAAACTGAGCGGCGCCGTCGGCACCCACGCGCATCTCGATCCGCGGATCGAGGAGCGGGTTTGCGAGAAGCTCGGGCTCAAGCCGGCGGTGCTTTCTACTCAAATCATCCAGCGCGATCGACACGCGGAATTTTCCACCACCTTGGCGCTGATCGCCTCGAGCATCGATCGCTGGGCGACTGAGCTGCGGCATCTGCAGCGGACCGAGGTTCTGGAAGTAGAAGAATTCTTCAGCGCCGGCCAGAAAGGCAGCTCGGCCATGCCGCACAAGCGCAACCCGATCACGGCGGAGCGGCTCAGCGGGCTCGCCCGAGTCGTTAGGGGAAACGCGGTCGCCGCTCTCGAGAACGTCGCCCTCTGGCACGAGCGCGACATCAGCCATTCGAGCGCGGAACGGATCATCCTGCCGGATTCCTGCACGCTGCTCGATTACATGCTGACAAAGCTGCGCGACCTGATCGAACGGCTCCTGGTTTATCCCGAGAACATGGAGAGGAATCTCGGCCTAACGAAAGGTCTTTACTTCAGCCAATCCATTCTCCTCGCCCTCACTCGCGCGGGGGCGGAGCGCCAGACCGCCTACGAAGCGGTCCAGCGCGCCGCCATGAAAACCTGGCAGGGCGACAAGCCTTTTGCCGAAAATGCCAAAGCCGAGCCGGAGATCACGGCGCTGCTCTCGCCTAACGAGATCGACCAGCTCTGCTCGCTCGAAATTCATTTCCGGCACGTCGACGATACCTTCCGCCGGCTCGGATTGTAGACGTTTCGCTCTGCGAAACGCGAGTGCGACGCAGCCGGCATTCTGCGCGTTGGCGAAATCCCCCGCATCCCCGCGCTTCCCAGAAGGAAGCGTCTACAGCAGGCCGCTCCTGCGATTCCGCTGTGTGAATGAGCAGAAAAGAAAGCGGACAATCGTGGTCACCGGCGCGTCCGCCGGAGTGGGTCGCGCAACGGTGCAGGCGTTCGCGCGTGAGGGAGCGCGCATCGGGCTGGTGGCGCGCGGGCGCGACGGTCTGGAGGGAGCGAAGCGCGATGTCGAGTCGTTAGGCGGTGAAGCCATTATTTTGCCGACGGATGTGGCCGATCCCGAACAAGTCGAAGCCGCCGCGGCAAAGGTCGAAGAACAATTCGGCCCAATCGACGTCTGGGTAAACGTGGCCATGACTTCGGTCTTCTCGCCGATCAAGGAGATGACGGCGGAGGAATTCAAACGCGTCACCGAAGTCACTTATCTCGGCTACGTTTACGGCACGCTGGCGGCGCTCCGCCGGATGCTGCCACGCGATCGCGGCACAATCATCCAGGTCGGCTCCGCGCTCGCATATCGCGGGATTCCTTTGCAATCCGCCTATTGCGCTGCGAAGCACGCCATCCAGGGATTCATGGATTCGTTGCGGTGCGAACTCATCCACGACGGCAGCAAAGTGCAGACCTGCATGGTGCAAATGCCGGCGCTGAACACGCCGCAGTTCGGCTGGGTGAAAAGCCGGCTCCCGAGAAAACCGCAGCCGGTTCCGCCGATCTTCCAGCCGGAGGTGGCGGCCCGCGCCATCGTCTACGCCTCGCATTATCCGCGGCGCGAGATGTTCGTCGGCATGCCGACCGTGAAAGCGATCATCGGCAACCGGATCGTGCCGGGTTTACTCGATTGGTATCTGGGTAAAACCGGATACAGAGGCCAGCAATATGACGGCAAGGCCGATCCGGATCGCGCCTATCAATTTCTGGGAGCCGGTCGCGGGCGATCACGGCGCGCACGGCACTTTCGACGATCGCGCGAGCGACGATGCAGCGGCGAGCTTTGGGCGAGCATGAATCGCAATCTCGTTTGCGGCGGATTGCTCGCCTTGGCCGCCGCGGGCTGCGCCGCCTGGCTCGGACGCAAGACCTGACCGGCAGTCGTTAGGCTAGCTGGAGGGACGACCGCCGTGTCGTCCGCGATTGATGAAACACGGACGGGACGGCGCCCATCCCTCCAGCCTAACGAACGCGCATTGTCCCGGCTTGTCCCAGTGGGCCGCTTCGCTTATGAAGCGCCATGCTGCGAGCCGCCCGCGCCCGAACACGATCCGCGAAGTCGTCGACGGGTTTCGCATGCGCGGACGCGAAGTGACACGGCTCGAAAGTTTCGCCGATGCCGTTTTCGGCTTCGCTCTCACCCTGCTCGTCGTCTCGCTCGACGTCCGCGAAAGATTTCACCACCTCTCGACACCATGCGCGGTTTTCCCGCCTTCGCCGTTTGCTTTCTCCTCCTCACCCTGATCTGGAACGTGCATTACAAATTCTGCCGCCGTTACGGCCTGGACGATGGCATCACCCGTTTTCTCACCTGCGTCCTGCTCTTCTTCGTTCTCTTTTACGTTTATCCGCTCAAGTTCCTTTTTAGCCTGAGCAACAGCCTGAATTCGTCGCGGGTCGGGCCCGGCACCGACGCCGGCCATGTCACCTCGCCGCAGCTTTCCCTTCTGCTCATCATTTACGGCCTCGGCTTCGCCGCGGTTTATTTCGCGCTCTGTCTGCTCTACCTCCACGCCTACCGCCTGCGCGACGCACTCGAATTGTCCGCGCTCGAGCGTGCTCGACACGCGCTACTTCATTTATCGGATGCGCTGTCGATGGTCGGCGTCGGCCTGCTCGCGGCCGTGCTCGCTCTGGCCGGCGCACTGGTTCCCATGGGGCGGGTTTGTTTATCTGCGCATTTTTCCGATCATGCGCATCCTCGGAACTTCCAGCGGCGACAGCGCGCACCTCTTCGCCGCGGCGGCTTCGGATCGTTAGGCAGGAGGCCGCGGTTGCGCCGGCGCCGAGTGCGCCCGCAAAGTCAGCGAACCCAATGGCCAAGCCGTTCTACATCACCACCGCGATCGATTACACGAACGGCGCGCCGCACATCGGCCACGCCTACGAGAAGGTGCTGGCCGATGTCATCGCGCGTTATCATCGGCTCAAGGGAGAGGAAGTTTATTTCCTCACCGGCGTCGATCAACACGGGCAAAAGGTGCAGCAATCGGCCGAGAAAGCCGGCGTCGCGCCGCAACAGTTCGTCGACGAAATCACGGCAAAATTCATCGCGCTTTGGGAAAAGCTGGAGGTCCGCTACGACGGCTGGGCGGCCACGACCGATCCGCTGCACAAGCGTTGCGTGCAGGGAATGCTGCAGCGTCTCTACGACGAAAAGCAGATCTACAAAGACAAACAGGAAGGCTTTTACAGCATTCGGCAGGAACAATTCCTGACCGACAAAGAGCGCGGCCCGGATGGCGAATTCGGTCCCGAATGGGGCGAGGTCGAGCACCGCACCGAGGAGAACTACTACTTTCGCCTCGCCGAGCACAAAGACTGGCTCCTCGCCTACCTGCGAGCGCATCCGGATTGCGTAACGCCGGATTTCCGCCAGACCGAGCTCCTCAACGCGGTCGAAAAACTGAGCGGCGACCTTTGCATCTCGCGCCCGAAATCGCGCCTCAGCTGGGGCATCGAGCTGCCCTTCGATCCCGACTTCGTGAACTACGTCTGGTTCGACGCCCTAACGAATTACATCAGTTTCATCGGCTACGATCCGGCGATTTCTTCCTTCTTCCTTCAGCCTTCATACCTTTCAGCAGAAATGGCCGGCTCTGCACGTCATCGGCAAAGACATTCTTATCCCGGCGCACGGCATCTATTGGCCGATCATGCTCCACGCCCTCGGATTCCCCGACGAGCAGATGCCAAAATTCCTCGTCCACGGCTGGTGGAACATCAGCGGCGCGAAAATGAGCAAGTCGTTAGGCAACGTCGTCGACCCTAACGAGCTCGCTGATAAATACGGCGCGGAAGCGCTGCGGTATTACTTGATGAGCGACATCGTCGACCGGGAAAGATTCCGATTTCGGCGAAGGACGTCTGGTCAGCGTGTTCAATGCCGAACTTGCGAAATTCGCTTGGGCAATTTGCTCAACCGAACCGTCAATATGGCTGGCACGCTACTTTGACAGGGCGTCGTAGCGCTAAGCCGATCCGAGGAGGCGACTCAAGCGTACCTCTGACGACATCATGAGAGCGTGCTTCAAATTGCCGGCGACTATCGTCGCGGCCTATCGAAAGCGTGGAGGAATCGCGCAGACGTCGAGTCAGCGTTCGCAAGCAGCCTCTGGAGTCGGTTGCACAATGCAACGGTCTGGTCGAGCTGACCGCGCCATGGAGACTGCGCCAAGGAGAGCCGATAAAGACGGAGCAGATTGGGCGAAGTCCTCTACGACCTCGCCGAATCCCTCCGCATCATCGCCATTCTTATCTCCCCGGTCCTCCCGAAAGCCGCGCATGGCATTTTCGACCAGCTCAATTGGAAGATGGAGCCGGAGCTCGCGGGAAAGGAAGCGCGCTTCTCGTTAGCCGAGGCGAAGTGGGGGAAGCTCCCGGACGGCCACGTCGTCGGAAAGCCGGTGCCGCTCTTTCCGCGGATCGAGGCTTAGCCGCGTTTGCTGCAGCCTAGGTCGGCCTTGCGACCGCCCCGAGTCGGAAGCCTCAAACCCCCCAACGCACCGAGCCTTTACCAAACCGGAACTCCACCGGCACGATCACTTTGTTCCACCCGCCGGGACGACGCGCCCGCCAGAGGCCGAGCGTCTCGCGGCATTCATCGTCGAGAATCCTCGCGCCCGTGCTCTTGAGAATCTCGACTTTGATGACCTTGCCGTCGTTGCCGAAATCGACTTGGAAGACTCCTTTGCCGCTGAGGCCGATGAGGAGCGCCCCGTAGGGGTATCGCGGCATCGGGTGGATGATCAGCTCCCGAGCGACTGCGGCCGGGTCGTTATCATAACGCGGGATCGCTTCCTCGCCGGGTTTTTGTGGCGCGCGATGAGGAGCCTCGGCGCGGCTGACGCGGTCGCCGCAACGAGGAGCGGTCCGAGGCAAAGCAAGATCCCCAAGAGCAGAGGCACTCTACCTCCCAATGGTGAATGTGATCGGCACACGCACGGCCTGAATCTCACCGGGATGCCGTGCCTCCCAGTGGACCAGGGCCCAGAGGCAGGCGTGGTCGAGGATAATGTAACCGGTGCTTTGGAGAACCGCGATGTCCTTTACCTTGCCGTCAGGGCCGAAATTAATTTGAAATTTGCCGCTGCCGGTGACGTGCGCTTCGGTCGCGCTTCCACGGGATATTCCGGCGGCCGGTGATACTTGAGGAATTCATCGAATCGGCTCAGATCCACATGGACCAACTCGGTCGGGCGGTTTCTTTTTCTTGCGGTCGCAGCGGGGCGGGACTGCCGGCGCAAAGACGAACGCGAGCAGGATGATGCCAGCGAAGAGCAGGCGGGAGCGGAAAAGGGGAGGCCGATGAAGGGCCGGCCGGGGTGATTAAATTCATCGATTAGTTCTCAGCTCATTTCCGTCCGCGAGTGGCGCGCAATCCTTTCGTGCTCTCGATGCGCCAGCCGGCCTGTTCGCGGACAAGCTCGACCGGCCCGCTCCAGGTGATCCAGCCGAATTTCTGGTTGTTCTTCCGAAAGGTGACCGAGACCGATGCGGTGCTCCCGTTGTTCGAGCTGAGTCGGACGTTGCTCAGGCTCAGGGCGGTGGTGGAGGCGAAACTGCGGGTGTAGTTCACGAAGGTTTCGCGACTGCGGTAGTCTGTGGAAAGAAGCTCGTAGGCTTTGATCGTATTGCGATCGCTCAAATAGGCGTAGTAACGCCGCACCGCAGCGAGCGGCGTGTCGTTAGGCGGCGGTCGCGCCTCGGGAGTCGGCGTGCTTTCCGGGCTGGGCTCGGCATTCTCGTTCGCGGGCGCGGATTCCTCTTCGACCGGCGGTGGCGGCGGCGGAGTGGGTGTCGAGACGTCTGCGACGACGGGAGCGGGCGTCGCGGTCGCGGTAATCTCGGGAGTTGCGGTGGGCAGGCTGGCGATGGTGGGAGCAGGGGTCACCGGGAGACTCTCTACGACTGCGGCTGTGGGGCTGGGTGTCGGCGATGGCGTTTCGACCGGGGGCGGCACGACCTCCTGACGTGAGGTGAGGCGCCGCACCGTGACGAAGCTGAGTCCGATGACGGCCAAGCCTACGAGAAGCAAGAGCAGCCAAAGCATAACCGGCGTTTTTTCCGCCGGCCGGGCTGGAGGTGCGGGCGTGGAAACCGGCGCCGGCGCGACGACAGGCGCCAATTCGTTAGGCACGACCACGCAGGAGGCGATGCGATCGGCCGCGTCGCGAATCGCGGTCTGGCGCGGCTCCGCGATGACGGAGAGCCAATGCACGGTGGCGAGCAGGTAGTCGAGGCTTTTTGAGATACTGGAATCGTCAAAGCGCAGCGGGATAATGTTGATCCCGAGGGCAAGCGCGCGTTCCACTTCGCGCAAGACGTGGGGCGAGACGTTGGAGTTCTGCGTGTAGACGAGCACGAAGCAGCTCGAGTTTTCGATCGCGGTGATGATCGACTCGGCATAAGAGCCGCCGGGTGTGACATCGCGAGGCGCGGTCCAGCATTTTACCCCGCGGCTTTCGAGCGCGGCGACGATCGCGTTCGAGGCTTCGGCGTCCTTGTGGGAATGGCTGATGAATGCGTGGCGAGCCATCGGTTTGCTTAACGAGCGGAGGCGTTGCGCGTCCGCGAGAGTGGGAAGCGGCGCGGTTTTTGTAAAGGAGGAAGCGGGCGCGGCATGTCGTTAGGCGCGACGAGTGACGTGATACATCGGGAAAACGCCATAGCCTTTCGGCATCGGGACCTGGCCGGCATATTCAAACGCCAGATCAGTCACGTTGCGAGCGGCGGCGAGGGCGGCGAACGCCTCGCTCGCGTAGACCTGCCCGGGCGGCGTGATCGGCTCGATCCGCGCCGTCCGGCTGACGTGCGCGCCGAAAAAATCGTGCGTCTGCTTGATCGGATTGACGCATTCGTAAACCGGGCCGGCGTGGACTCCGATGCGGAGGTTCAGGCCAGCGGGAAGTCCGTGCTGCTCCCAGTTCGTTAGGCCGACCATTTCGCCGAGATCGAGCGCAAAATGCCCGGCCTCGCGGACGCCGCGGAAAACGAGATAGATGCCATCGCCCCAGGTGTTCCGGGCCACGATCTCCTTCTGCGCGCGATCGATCAGGCGGCTGATTCTTCCGAGAAAATGGCGGACGAAGCGCGGCATTTCCTGCTCCTGCAATTTTGTGAAACTGACCGCATCGGCGAACAACATGGCCATGATCTGCGAGCCAACTCCTTCCCGCCCCGGCGAACTTTTTCGCCGGCTCGCTCGTGGCCGGGCGTTTTGTTTTTGTTGGATCGGCAAGGGCGATTGCAATTTGCGAAGGTCGATGATTTCGCTCGGGATCTTCAGTTTGCGCCAGCGGTTCACTGCACTCGCGGTCCCGCCCGGGCCGTCGCCTTTTCCGCGATCCCAGGCGGCGAGCGAGACGACCTCAGTTTCCAATTGCCGCGCGCGAATGCGGGCGAGCCCGAGGAGAAGTTGGTTCGCGTAATCGTAGGAGACGCCGCCGATTTCAAGGAGCTGGTTGGAGGCGACGACGACGCGCCCCGCCCGGCGGATGACACGCGTGTAGCGTTCCCGCCACCGGGCCGCATCCGGAAACGGGTCGTAGCCGTCGGCGAGAAATTCCTCTTCCTGATAAGGCAGCACGACCACGATCTCGCGGCCGGCCTCGAGCATCGCTTCGAGAAAAAGGAGGTCCGATCCGCGCGCGGCCGAAGCATAGCCGGTAGCCGCGCCGAGAAGTTCGATGCGTTCGCGGAGCGCAGCTGCGACCGCTCCTTCGAGCGCGCCGGGAAAGCGTGGTTGCGCGCGGGTCGCCCGATCGATCATGTGCCCGGAAAAAACGGCGACCGGCGGAATGCGGAGCGATCGTTCCATGTTTGCGCCGTCGATCTGCCAGTAACGAAAAAGGAGACGCGCGTTGCGGCGGCTCGCCTGCAGATCGCCAAAACGCCGGCCCGCCGTCTGCGCGGCGCGTGCGTAGTAGTCATCCGCAGCTGCCCAATCGCGCTCGATCAGCGCGGCTTCGCCGAGCGTGGCGAGCAACCAGTATTTGTCTCCGTCTTTGCGGCGCAACTCGCGTTCGCATTGCGCGCGAATCTTTTTCGCCAAAGCCGCGGCTGGCCGCTTTTGGCCGATGAGCAACGCCGTCGTGGCAGCATTAATGCCGGTCCAATAATCGCCGCTTGCCTGATGCGCCTGCGCATAGGTCTGCGCGGCGCGCCGCCAGAAGGTGCGCGCGTCGCGCCGGTTGCCGGCGCGGACAGCGCGGTCCTTGTAGGTGCGAGCGAGCATGCCGAGCGTCTCGGTGTCGGCATGGTTCTCCGCGACGAGCTGCTGGAGCAACTCGCCGGCCCGCTCGGAAGCGCCGCTTCGGGCGAGGGCGAGTCCTTGCAGCTGGCGCAGGCGCACATCTTCGGGATGATCCTTTAATCCTTCGCGCACGATGTCGTAGGCCAGGAGCGGCTGGCCTCCTTTCAAGACCTGCTCGCCTAACGAACGATAAATTTCCGGTGCGGCCGCCCAGCCGGCCGCATCACGCGCCTGCCAGATGCCGACAAGCGCGGCGGACTCGAGCGTTCCGCTGCGCAGTTGCGCGATGATTTCCCGGTAAGGCCCGGAGCGCGAAGACGGGCGCGCGAGTTTGGTCATGACCTCGGGCGTCCGTCAGCCTCGTTAGGCAGAGCCGCCCTTAGTGATCTTCGTTGAGCTTGTTCGCGACATCATCGAGGACGTTGCGGAGGAAACGATGGCCTTCACTCTCCTCCTCCACCTGCTGGCCCTTGATCGCTTTCGGCCGGGAACGATGAGAGGCCGCGATCTTGGCGTCGCGACAACGCCGAAGCACCGCCAGGTTCTCTTTTTCCAAGTCGGAAAGCTCCTTCTCGACATCCTCGAAGCCGACACCCTCACGCGGTTGATACCAGGAGAACTGCGAAAAGGTTTTGCGCAGATCGGCGTCGTGAAAGGTCACGCCATGGCGGGCGAACATCTCGTTGATGGCGTAACGAATGTCGGAAAGATCGAGCTCATTCACATCCTCGACTGTGATCGATTGCTCGCGGGTGGCGGGAAATTTTTCCCCTTCCATCTCGGTCGATTCATCCGTCTGCGGCGCATCGCTCGTCGCCTCCGCGGCCGAGACTTGATCGGAAGCGGCATCGGTTGATTCGTTAGGCGAAGCCTCCGCCTGCTGGTCGCCGCCCGGCGCTTCCGCCACGTCGCTGACGGGCTCGACCTGCCGCGTGCTGACATCGTAGGTGCAGGTCCACGGAATCGGCGGCGCGGTGTCGTCCTTGGTCGCGATCGGCGCGACCGAGACCGTCAATTTATGAGAATCGGGTTCCCAGTTCGTGGCATCGATGGTGATGTCGCGGCGATCGGGCGTTCCCTCCGGGTGGGTGTCCTGCAGATAACTCTGCCAGACGACATCCTGCAGTTCATGACCGGTCCCGCGCAATTCCTCGGGCACGTCGTATTTCAAAGGCGCACTGCTCACCCGATGATAAAGCTGTGCGCCGCGCTCCGCGCCGCTTCGGGTGTTGACCGCGACCCACTCATCGTCGGGAGAGACAACCGCCCAGGCATTTTTTTTATACTGGGTAAGAACCGCAGAGTTAGAAGGATTCTTCACTTCCTGGAGAGCGATCTGGCGGACGCCTTTCTGCCGATCTCTCATGTAAGCGACGCGCAGGTTGCCGCTCGGGGTGAGAGTCTGCCGTTCCACGCGCATGCCAGGTTGAATGGGCGGAGGCGTCGGCCGGACGTGGTTGGCAACTTTGACGGGTTCTTGCGTTGTCACTGCGCTGACTGGTTGCGATACCGCCGCAGGGGCTGCCGGCTGCGATACCTTTGCCGGGGCTGCCGCTGGAACAGCGGGCGCTGCTGCGGGGACGGCGGGCGCCGTTGCAGGTGCTGCAGGAGCCGTCACCGCGACCGGGGTCGCAGCCGCGACGGCGGGAGGGTTAGCCGATTTCGCCCAGCGCGGGACAAGGAAAAAGAGAATAACGATGTTCGCGATCCCGATCACCGCGACAACCATGACGGCCACAGAAATCCAGCGACGATTCATAGGACTATTGCGGCTTCCCGCGCGCCTGAAGTCAATCAAAAAGATCGCCCGTTCGAGAAGATTTTTGGGCGGGTTGAGAGCAAAGATTGTTCTTGCTTCTTAGGTGTGGGTTTGTTGGACTGGCGTTCACATCCGGGAGGACGTTATGAAGAAGATTATCTGTTTGTTAGTCATGCTCGCTCTGACTTCAGTGGCGCACGCCGGCGACAAGAAAAAGAAAGCTCCGGCGCAGTCGCATCCTTCAGGTGGCGGGGGTGGCGGGCATGCCCCGAGCATGTCGCATGGTGGGGGTGGCGGGCATGCCCCGAGCTTGTCGCATGGCGGTGGCGGCGGGGCTCCTAATTTTGGACAAAAAAGCTCGCACTCGAGCAAGGGCGGAGGTTCTCACGGCGGCGGCAATCCAATGAGCTCACACTCCAACGGCGGGCAAAGCTCACACGGTCATGCCAATCCGATGACGACAAAACACGGGAATGCCTCCTCAGGCAACGGGCATGTCAATCCGATGATGGCAAAACATGGGAACGCCGCGGGCAACGGGCACGCCAATCCCATGACGGCGAACAAAGGAAACGCTGGCGGCAAAGGCGCACACAATAATCCAATGATGGCGCAGAAGAACGGCGCCGCGGGGAAAAACCAGAAGGCGAATGCCGGGACCTGGGGCCAGAGCAACATGAAAGGTAACCGGCAGGCGGTGAACGGCAGGAGAGCCGGAGTGAATAACCGTGGCTGGGCGAATGGTCATGCCGCGCGCAACTATCGCGTGCGCCCGTACCGCGAAGTTTACCATAACTATCATGCGGTTTATCACGATCGCGGGTGGTATCGGGCGAATTACGATCGAGTTATTCTCGTCGGTGGCGGTTATTACTACTGGGACGGCGGCTATTGGTTTCCGGCCTGGGGTTACGATCCGGCAGTCACTGTCTATGCGTACAGCGAGCCGGTCTACAGTTACGACAACCTTCCGCCCGACGAAGTCGTCGTGAATGTGCAGACGGAGCTGCAGGATGAAGGTTATTATACCGGCGAAGTGGATGGTCAGATGGGCCCGCAAACTCGCGACGCAGTGAGCGCTTACCAAAAGGATCATGATCTCGAGGTCACCTCGGCGATCGATGAGCCGACGGTCGATTCGCTCGGTCTGAATACATAGCCGTCGAGAAGCAGAGGGCCACGACTCCTCGTGGCATCTCTCCTGCTCGATAGGGATCGAGCAGGAATGCTGCTTCCGGAAAAACTGGTCAGCCGTGCAGAGCCAGCCGGGAGTGGGAGAGATGGAGACCTCCCCGATTGTCATCCGTTGCGGCGCGCAACGGAATCTGCGGCTCGCGCCAACTTTCGCCCGCGAGAAGTTTCGGCGGCGCCTTGCTGATTTGACGGTTGCCCTGCGTAATTACCACGGGCAAGCTGCGCATCGGCTTTGAAGTTCATCAACCTGACGCGTCGCACCGAGATCGGTGCCAATAGTTATTATCTGGGTTCAAACGGGCAGGGACTGGTGCTCGACTGCGGGATGCATCCCAAGGAAGAAGGGGAAGGCGCATTGCCGAATCTGCCGGCGCTCGCCGGGCGGCCGGTCGATGCCATCGTCGTCTCGCACGCCCATCTCGATCATGTCGGCTCGCTCCCGGTGCTAATGCGCCAGCAACCGCAGGCTCCGATTTTCATGACTGGCCCGACGGCGCAGATCGGCGACGCCTTGCTTCATAATTCCGTCAATGTCATGACCCGGCAGCGCGAGGAAGTCGGCGTCTCCATCTATCCGCTCTACACCCATCGGGAAACGGATCGCGCGACCGATCGCTGGCATCATTGCCCGCTACGCCAGCCTTTCACGCTCGCCGGCGAACGAAGCGGGCCGCAGCCTAACGGGGAAATCAATTTCGAATTCTGGAACGCCGGGCACGTGCTTGGCGCGGCGGGCGTGCTCCTTCGCGCCGAAGGGCGCACTTTTTTCTACACCGGCGATGTGAATTTCGACGACCAGTCGTTGATCAAAGGCGCGGCGTTCCCCGATCCCGGGATCGACGTGCTCATCATCGAGACGACGCGCGGCGACTCGCCCTTGCCGGATGGTTTCACCCGAGCGGCGGAAGAAGAGCGCTTCGCCGGTGCACTGAATCGCGCCTTTTCCCGCGGTGGTTGCGTTCTCATTCCTGTTTTCGCGCTCGGCAAAACGCAGGAAGTCCTGACGATGCTTTATAAATTCAAGCGGGCCAAGACGATTGAAGACGTCCCCATCTACATCGGAGGCCTGAGCGCGAAGATGACCGGGATTTACGACCAGCGGGCCGCTGATACCGCGCGCGTTCTGCCGCGGCTGCAGCTTTTTCCCGAAGTGGCGCCCTTCGTTCTCAACGGCAAGACCATTCGTGAAGCGCCGGCTCGGCCCGGGCGAATCTACGCGCTCTCCAGCGGGATGATGACGCCGAAAACGCTCTCGAATATTTTCGCGAGAAGATTGCTCGAGAAACCGGAGCACTCGATTTTTTTCGTCGGCTACGCGGACCCGGAATCACCCGCCGGCGTGCTGCGCTCCACTCCGCCCGGCGCATTCGTTAGTCTGGATGAAGACGAGCCGGCGCAAACGCGGCGTTGTCAGGTCGAGGAATTTCAATTCAGCGCGCACGCCCCGCGCGAGTCCTTGCTCGGGTACATTAAGAAACTCGCGCCCCGCAAAGTGGTGCTGGTGCATGGCGATCCGCCGGCGGTGGAATGGTTTCGCGCGGCGACCGCGGCGGCGTTGCCGGAGAGCGAAGTGATCGTTCCGCCGCCGGGCGTGGAGATCGAGTTGTAGCGGCAAGTTTGCGCGGGAGCGCTAGCTTTCCGCCAGATGAAGATTGTTTCGTGGAACATCAACTCGCTCCGCAAACGCCAGGAGCGTCTTCTCGGCTGGCTGGAGGCGACGAGTCCCGATGTCGTCTGTCTGCAGGAAACGAAATGCACGGACGAGCAATTCCCTAACGAACTCCTGCGCGAGGCCGGTTACGCCTCAGCCTTCCACGGGCAGAAGTCTTACAACGGTGTCGCCATTCTCGCGAAGGAGGAACTGCGCGAGGTGCGCAGCGGCTTGTGCGATCAGGTGGACGATCCGCAGGCGCGCGTGATCGCGGCAAGCGTGGGCGACCTTCGGGTGATCTCGATCTATGCGCCCAACGGGCAGGCGGTCGGCTCGTCCGCCTACGAATACAAAATGGAATGGTACCGCCGCCTAACGAATTGCCTGGGTGAAAATGAGGCTGCGACCAACCGGCTTCTGGTCTGCGGCGATTTCAACGTTGCGCCTAACGATAAGGATGTGCACGATCCCGCGCTCTGGCGCGGCGCGATCATGTGCTCGGCGGGGGAGCGTGCTGCTTTCCAGGAGCTTTGCGCGATCGGTTTGAGCGACACGCTGCGTTTGCTTCATCCCGAGCCCGGACTTTTCAGCTGGTGGGATTATCGGATGCTCGCGTTCCCGAAGAATCGCGGACTGCGGATCGACGCGATCCTCGCCGGTAGCGCTCTGGCCGCGCGTTGCACCGCCGCCGGAATCAATCGCGAGATGCGGAAAGGCAAGGAGCCGTCCGATCACGCCCCGGTCTGGGCGGAATTCTCCTCTTAATTCTGATCCTGCCCCTAATCTTCTCAGCGAAACTGCTGCGGGTTAGGAGCAGGATTCGCAGGAGGTCGGGATTCATCTCCGGGGAGCACGGGCTGCCAGCCCGTTGGCGAAGGCTGTTAGCCTTCGCGAACTTTCGGAACGTCGACATGGTGGAAATTGTCCGGGTGAGATTGCCGCGTTCGTTACTTCTCTTGAACCGTAGGCTCGCTCTGCTTGAAAGATGGCGGCGAAGGAGAAGATCCGGCCGCACCCTTGGCCCGAACGTTCAAAACCATGCCACCGCTCCGAAAGTTCGTCGCGGCAGACTGCCGCGACCAACGGGCTGGCAGCCCGTGCTCCCCGGAAAGACAGAATCCCGCGTGACGCTGCCGGTAGGATGAACGCTGCTCATCTTCCCGCTCGACGGGCTCCCTCTTGCTGGCGAACATACCGGAGTGCCTCAGCCGACGCATCAGGTCGCCAAGCCGCCTTCGCAATCCTTGATGGTCTACGATGGCGACTGCGGATTTTGCAAGCTCTGGATCGCGCGCTGGCGCGAGATCACGGCGGGCGCGGTCGACTATGAGCCGCTGCAGGAAGTCGCGGCGCGTTTCCCGGAAGTGCCTCGCTCCGAATTCGAGCACGCGGTCAAACTGATCGAACCCGACGGCCAGGTCTTCAGCGGCGCCGGGGCGGTCTATCGTTCGTTAGGCAAAGGCCGCGGCACCGGTGTCTGGAGCTGGAGTTACGATCACATCCCGGGTTTTGCCCCGGTTTCCAACGTCGCCTACCGCTTCATCGCTCGGCATCGCGAGCTGGCGCATTGGGTCACTTCGCTTCTCTGGGGCGAAGAGGTGCGCCGGCCGACTTACTTTCATGCCCGCCGCTGGTTTTTGCGTTTCCTCGGCGCGATCTATCTCATCGCTTTCCTTTCCTTTTGGGTGCAGGCGGATGGTCTCATCGGCGCGCGGGGCGTTCTCCCTTTGCCGCAGTATCTCTCCGCCGCGCATACCCAGGTTGGCGCGAAGGCTTATCGCTTTCTGCCGACCTTACTGTGGTTTAACTCGAGCAACGGCGCGCTTCATTTTCTCTGTGGCGCGGGCGCAGTTCTTTCCGTTCTGCTCATCGCTGGCTTGGCGCCGATTCTTTGCCTCACCCTCCTCTTCGCTTTCTACCTCTCACTCACGATCGCGGGACAGACTTTCTTTAGTTTTCAATGGGACATCCTCCTGCTCGAAACGGGCTTCCTCGCCATATTCCTCGCGCCCTGGCGCTGGTGGCTGCGAGGAAATGTGGCGGCTCCGCTCTCGCGGGTTGCGCTTTTCCTTCTCCACTTCCTCCTCTTTAAGCTCATGCTCATGTCGGGCGTGGTGAAGCTGACGAGCGGCGATTCTTCCTGGTGGAACCTGACCGCGCTCGATTATCACTACTGGACGCAGCCACTCCCCACGGTCGTCGGCTGGTGGGCGGATAAATCGCCCGAGTGGTTCAAGCATTTCTCGACCGCCTTCGTTCTCGTGGTGGAAATTGCGGGAGCGATCCTCCTCTGGTTCCCGCGACACTTACGATTATTAGGCGTGGGTCTTCTCGTTTTTCTGCAGATCGTTATCGGGCTGACCGGGAACTACGCTTTCTTTAACCTTCTCACGCTCGCCCTTTGCCTTCTCTTCGTGGACGATGCGGTCTGGCCAGGCCGTCGCCTAACGAGACCAGCCCTCGAGGCCGGGCTTCGCTGGCCGGTTCTCGTGCCGACCTTCGTCCTTCTCGTCACGCTCCCGGTGAACGCGATGTTGATCTACGAAGGCTTTCAGCCCGGGGTCTCCTGGCCGCGCCCCGTCGGCGAACTCTATGGCTTGCTTGCTCCTTTCCGGGTCGTCAGCGGCTACGGCCTCTTTCGAGTCATGACCAAGGACCGCCTTGAAATCATCATCGAAGGCAGCGCCGACGGGATTGATTGGAAACCGTATGAGTTCAAATGGAAACCCGGCGCAGTCGATCGGGCGCCGGGCTTTGTCGAGCCGCACCAACCGCGGCTCGACTGGCAGATGTGGTTTGCGGCTTTGAGCGACGTTCGGCAGAATCGCTGGTTCGTCGGATTGATCGTGCGCTTGCTCGATGGCTCTCCCGATGTCCTACACTTGTTAGGCAAAAACCCTTTCCCCGACCGGCCGCCGCGTTACGTGCGGGCAGAGCTCTATCGCTATCGCTTTGCGACCGAGGAGGAACACAAGCGCAGCGGCGTTTGGTGGACGCGGCTCGATCAACGCGAATACCTTCCCACCGTCTCCGCGCGCGGCGATTGATCGCCTTCCGGCAAGCGCAACAATCGCGAACCTGCGCGCCAGGCGATTGCAACCATCCTGTTACATTTGTGGCCCGGCCAATCTTTCCGGGAGCGTTGAAAAATCGTTAGCCACTGCTATCCTGCATCATGCCGAAGGAGGAACAGATCGTGACCGAAGGAACGGTGACCCAGGTGCTGCCGGGAACCATGTTTCGCGTCGATCTGGCCGGGCAGCGCAACGTGCTCGCCCATATCTCGGGCAAAATGCGCAAGCATTTCATCCGCATCGTCCCGGGTGACAAGGTGGAAGTGGAGCTCTCGCCTTACGATTTGACGAAGGCGCGGATCATTTTTCGCGCGAAATAGATCGCGCTTGAGGGAGCGCGCGAGGGGCGTGAAATTCGTAAGCGCGGAGCGCGGCCGAGTTTCGTATCTCAAAATAGATGGGCTGCTCCCGACCTTCCCGGGCAGTTGGAGGCCACCAGAGGAAATTCCAATGAAGAAAGACAAAAACACCACAGAGGAGACCAAGGCGAGGGCGTTCCACCGCAGGCTCAGGATGAGGCGGAAAGCGGAATCTCGCACGCCCGGCAAGCGGCGGAGGATTTTAAGTCGGCCGCCGGCGCGGTGGCAGATCAATATCGCGGCCGGGCCGAAGAAGTGTGGAATGACGCGCGCGGTCGCGCTCGCACTTTTCAGGAAGATAGCGAGCAGTACGTGCGGGAAAATCCCACCAAGGCGGTCTTCTCCGCTCTCGCGATCGGCTTTGTGCTCGGATTGATTTTCCGTCGTTAGGGCAGGCTCTCGTCCCGATGCAGTTTCGCAATCCCGCCGGGCACCAAGGATTAGTGGCCAGCCTCGGTTCGCTGATCAGTTCGGGCGCTCGATTTCTTGAGAGCCGCCTGACGCTCGCCTCCAAGGAAGCGAAAGCCGCGGTGATCCATCTCGTCACCGTGGTCGCTTGCGCGTTGGCTGCGCTGGTCCTGGTCTTGACCGGTTATGTGTTTTTGATCGTCTTCGCGATCGTAGGCCTGGCGCGTCTCATCGGGGTTTCCTGGATTTGGGTGGCGCTCTTCGTGGCCCTGGTCCATTTCGCCGGCGCGCTTCTTTGCCTCATCATCGCGCGCGGACAAATCAAGCGGCCCGTTTTTCGCGACACCGCCGCGGTTTTGAAAGAGGATACTGAATGGCTGAAAAATCTGGATCAGGCCAAAGCAACGCGGAGCTGAGGCAGCAGATCTCGCAAACGCGTGCCTTGGTCGCGCGCGATATCGGCGGGGTCCGCTATGAGCTCGATTTCCCGCTCAAATTTAAGAAGGCGTTTCAGCGCAATACCGTAGTCTGGATCGGCGCGGCCGTCGCCGTTGGTCTGCTCGTGGCGCTGCTCCGGGCGCGCACGCACAAGGTCTATCTCAGCGCTGCCGGCAAGAAGGTGCGCTCGCCGAACAAGACGCTTCTCGAATCGGGCGCGCTCATTGGGGCGCTCAAGCTCGGGATGACTCTCCTCCAGCCAATGGTGGTGAGTTATTTCGCCAAAAAAGGCGCGAAAAAAAGCAATCGGCCGCATCGCGCGTGGGGCGGCTAACGGGATCAGTGCCCTGAAAGGGAAGGAAACTCCCATCGCGCACCTGTAGACGCCTCCCTCTTGGAGGCGCGGGTATGTGTGTGGTCCCCGAGCCGCGTCGCTCCCGCGCTTCGCAGAGCGAAGCGTCCACACGGTCTCAAAGTCTCCCGCCGAAAGACACGCACGACGCGTTCCCGGCGGGATTTCAATTTACGTGGCCTCGGCGGTTGCCTACTTTCTGAGGCACTTCGCCGCCGCATGTCCGCCGAAACTTCTCCAGCGCCCGTCTCCACCGAAGTCGCCGCGGCGCACGTCGACCAATATCTGGCCATCGCTCAGGAAGGCGGCGCCTCTGATCTTCACCTCGGAGTAAACGCTCCGCCGCTCTGGCGCCTCCACGGGAATCTCCAGCCGATCTGGCCCGAGGTGCCGAGGCTGACTGCGGACGAGACCGCGGCGCTCGCGGCCAGTTTCCTCAGCGAAGCGCAAATGACGCAGCTCCAGGAGCGAGGCGACGTTGATTTCGCTTACGCCAACGAGTTCGGGCGTTTTCGTACCAGCGTCGTTAGGCAACGGCTCGGGATCGATCTGGTCTTTCGCATCATCAGCACCCATGTCCGCACGATGGACGAACTGGGTCTACCCGAGAGTCTGAAATTGCTCACCCGTTATCACAACGGCCTGATCCTCGTCACCGGCTCGGTCGGCAGCGGCAAGTCGACTACTCTGGCCGCTCTCGTCGAGCAGATAAACGTGGAGCGGCACGAGCACATCATCACCCTCGAGGACCCGATCGAGTACGTCTTCCAGCCAAAAAATTGTCACATCACCCAACGAGAAGTGCACACGCACACGAGGTCGTTCGGCGCTGCGCTCCGCGGTTCTCTGCGCGAAGATCCGGATGTCATCATGGTCGGCGAAATGCGCGATCTCGAGACGGTCTCGCTCGCCATTACCGCCTCGGAGACCGGTCACCTCGTCCTCGGTACGCTGCACACCGGCAACGCCTCACGCACACTCGATCGTTTGCTCGATGTTTTCCCGGTCGATCAACAGGACCAGATCCGCGTGATGGTGAGCGAATCGTTGCGTGGCGTCATCAGCCAGCAACTCGTCCCGCGACTAGACGGCCAGGGGCGCGTCCTCGCTCTCGAGATCCTAACGAACACGCCCGCCGTCGCCAACGTCATCCGCGAAGCGAAAACCTACATGCTCCCCGGCATCATCCAGACCGGCCGCAAACAGGGAATGCGGCTGATGGATGACTCGCTCACGCAATTGTTCGACCAGGGACTGATCAGCGCAGAAGAAGCGGTCGCGCGTGCCGAACAAAAGCCGGCGATGCGGCAGCATGTAGCCGCCCAGACCTAGATGCGCCTAACAAACCGATTCCGCATTCCGCATTCCGCGTTCCGCATTTCCTAGCCGTGCCTTACATCGACCAATTCTTCGAAGTGCTCGTCAACGAAGGCGCTTCCGATCTTCACATCGGCGAAGGGCAGCCGCCGAAGATTCGCAAGCACGGCGACATCATGGCGATTCGCGAGACGCCGGTCACGCGTGAGGAAGCGGTCGCGATGTTGAGCGAGATCAGCGGGCCGAAAAGTTGGAAAATTTTCGAAGAGCGCGGCGATTTCGATTTCGCCTACGAGATGGATGAGAAGTCGCGTTTCCGTTGCAACTTTCTCAAGCAAACCAACGGCTACGGCGCCGTTTTTCGCCTTATCCCCACGCGCATTGCCTCGCTCGAAGAGCTCGGGGTGCCGCCGATCGTGAAGCAATTCGGCGACCTCCGCGGCGGGCTCGTGCTCGTCACCGGCCCAACTGGTTCCGGCAAGTCGACGACGCTGGCCGCCCTCGTCGATTATATCAACAGCACCTACCCGCGGCACATCGTCACGATCGAAGAGCCGATCGAGTTCGTGCATTCGAACAAGCTCAGCATCATCACGCAGCGCGAAGTGCCGGAACATTCCTCTACCTTCCCGGCCGGCTTGAAAGCCGCCCTGCGCGAGGATTGCGACATCGTCCTGGTCGGCGAAATGCGCGACCTCGAGACGATCTCGCTCGCGCTCACTGCGGCCGAGACCGGGCTGCTCGTCTTCGGCACGTTGCACACAAACAACGCGCGCAAAACGATCGACCGAATGATCGACGTCTTCCCGGCCGACAAACAACCACAGGCGCGTACCATGCTCGCGAACTCCTTGCGCGGCGTGCTCGCGCAGCTCCTTCTCAAACGCGCCGATGGCAAAGGCCGCCTCGCCGTGAACGAAATCCTGATCTCGAACAACGCCGTCTCTTCCATCATCCGTGAAGGCGCGACCCAGAAATTGCAGGACGTGATCGTGAGCGGCAAAGGGCAGGGGATGCAGTTCATGGACGACGCGATCTGGGCGTTGCTTCAGCAGGGTGTCGTCTCGCCCCACGAAGCGTTTATGAAAGCGATCGACAAGAATCTCTTTAAGAAATTTCTCCCGCCTGAGGAGCAGGACCTCGGCAATTCGGCCGGTGCCGCTCCGGACGACGAGAAACGGCCGCCGGGAGACTTCGTCAAACCGAAGGCGCGTGCTGGTCGTTAGGCGAGCTCCCGCTAACTGCTCGACCTGTAGACGCTTCGCTCGGCGAAGCGCGGGCTCAACGTTATTTTCGCAACCACGCTGGGGCCGCGCCTCCCAAAGGGAGGCGCCTACACGAACGCGAACTCGTTAGGGCAAACTGTGGCCGAGCGATTTTCTTACCGTCGTGACGTCGCGGTTGTCGATCGTGCCGTCGACCTTCACGTCCTCGCGGAAGTTCGCGCTCGTGACCGCCATCCCCACTTGGTGGCGGGTCGCACTCACGTCGGCCGTGTCGACTGTTTTGTCCGCGTTCACATCCCCGCTGAGCACGTTCATGCTAACGGAGGCGTCGGGCGCGATCTCCGAGCCATTGCCAGTCACGCTGCTCAATTTTACCGTGATCTTTTGCACGTCGGCTACTCTCGTTAGGTTGACCGTCATGGTGTTGCCGGAAAAGGTCGTGCCCACGACCCGCCCGCTCCCGCTCGTTAGGCTGGCCTGGCCGCTCACGACTGTGTCGGTGAAGGTGAAGACCAGTGTCTCCTGACCCTTATTACTGCTCCGGCATTCCACGCCCGGCTCGCCGCTGAGCGGCAACGGGATGCCGAAAGTTTGCGTGCCTTGAGTTTTCACGGAGGCGGCCGAGCTGAGTTGCAGGGCCTGGACCGCGTTGACCGCGGCGAGAATGTCGAGCCGGCCATTGCCGTAAGTATTGTTAGGCGTAGCCGGCGGGCCGGAATCGCAGCTGTTCGAGAGAATGTGATGCGCCGAGGAGTTGAGCACGTTCTCGGTCGCATCGATGTTGTTTTTCAATTCCGGATGCGCCGACCAGAGCAAGGCCACCGCGCCGGCCACGTGCGGCGTTGCCATCGAAGTGCCACTGAGGAAGGCGTAGGAATTGTCGGAGCTGTTATAACTGGAGCGCACGTTGGTGCCCGGCGCGGAAAGGTCGGGTTTCAGACGCATGCTCCCATCGGCCGTGACCGGACCGCGGCTGCTGAAGGAGGCGATCGTGTCGGTGCCGTTATTGAGCGCGCCGATCGAGTAGGCCGCGTCGTAAATCCCCGGTGGGTTTTGCACCGTCGAACAGCTCGGGCCGGAATTTTGCGCCGCGACCACCGGCATGATTCCTGCCGCGCGCTGCGCTTCGATCGTCGCCTGCAAAGTCGTCGCCGAGCAACCTTCGCTCGGCGGACATTCCCAGGAATTAGTCGTTAGGTCAGGCGCCTTTGCCGGGTCGCCTTGCGCGGTCGTGCCACCGACTGGGTAAGGCGCGAGGAAAAATTCGAAGCACTCCATGTAGCGCGCGGGCGTGCCGTTGCCCTGGTCCATATTGCGGCAGCCGATGCACTGCGCCTGGGGCGCCATCCCGATCTGGTTCCCAGCCCCGTCGTCGCCGATCGACGTCCCCATTGTGTGAGTCCCGTGGCCAAGGTCGTCGCATGGTTCCGGCGAATCCGGTCCGCAAACGCCGCCGCCCGAATGGATGGCATCGTGCCAGTTGTAATCGTGGTGCGCGGTGCTGCCATTCCAGCCGCGGTAGTGCGGTTTGATCGCGTTATGCGTCCAACGAAAACCGGTGTCGCCATCGCCGACCACGACTCCCTGGCCGAGGAAGCCGAGCGCCCAGACATCGGGCGCATGAGTGTACACGATGCCTTGTTCTGCCGTATCAGGGCTGTTCGTCTCATTCTGCTCCGGCGCGGGCACGGCGGGCAGAGGGTTGGGTAAATTGCGCACCTCGGGGTTGCCTTCGACGCGTGCGATATCCGCGCGCTCGGCCAGCGCGAGCACATCTTCGGCGCGGCCTTTTACCCAGATGGCGTTGACGATGTAAAACGCACGATGCGTTAGCTTGCGTTGCTCGAGAAACTTCAGGACCGGGCCTTGTGTGGCCTGCGCTTTATTCCACAACGCGTCGCGCACGAAGCGGCCTTTCTCCGCCTTCGTTTTCAAGGCCGCCGCGCCGCTCAAATCGGCCTGGTCGTTCAGCACGATGATGAATTCCGCTTCCTTGCCCTCGGCCGTGTGGGTATTGACCCACGGCGCGATCTTGCGCTGGGCGGCGAGTTGATTCGGGTCGTTAGGGCGACTAACCGCGCGCGAAGAAGCAATCGCGGCGAGGGCCGCGGCGCCGGCTGCGGCAAAAAGGAAAAGGCAAATGATCCGGCGAAACGGACGGAAGACGGACTTGCGGTCTGGTTTCATGGTCCGTCGGTCTAGCTGCGCTCGGGGCGCAGGACAAGCAAAATCCCTCGCGCCGGAAAAGGAGAGCGACTGAAAGCCGCAAAAACAGCATTGCAATTTCGCCTCTTCGGGAGAAGGGAAGAGCTTCTTCCGCATCGGATTTTATGGCAAAAAAAACGCCCCCTTCACCACTCGTCAGCGTCGTCATGGGAAGCGCGTCGGATTGGGAAACGATGCGACATTGCGTCGAGTGGCTCGATGAGTTTGGCGTGACGAACGAACACCGGATCGTGTCCGCGCATCGTACGCCCAAACTGATGGCGCAGTTTGCCGCCGAAGCCGCCGCGCGCGGGGTGCAAGTCATCATCGCCGGGGCGGGCGGCGCAGCCCATCTCCCGGGCATGATCGCGGCCCAAACCTGGCTGCCGGTCCTCGGCGTGCCGGTGGAATCTCGCGCGCTAAAGGGGCTCGACTCACTCCTCTCGATCGCTCAGATGCCAGCAGGGGTCGCGGTTGGGACGCTCGCGATCGGCGTGGCCGGAGCGAAAAATGCAGCCCTCCTTGCTGCCAGCATCATCGGTTTGCACGAGCCGAAAGTCCGTCGCGCGGTCGAAAAATTTCGAGCGCGCCAGACGAAGACGGTGCTCAAGCAAAAGCTTCCATGAGTTCAGCGGAACGCTTCGCGCCGGGCGCGACCATCGGGGTGATGGGCGGCGGCCAGCTCGGCCGAATGTTTGCGATCGCGGCGCGCCGCATGGGTTATCGCGTCCACACTTTTTCCCCGGACCAGAACGGCCCGGCCGCGCAATTCTCCGATCGCGCCACGAGCGCGGATTATCGCGATGAGGCAGCGGTCAGGCGTTTTGTCGGCGAGGTCGATCTCCTCACTTTCGAGTTTGAGAATATTCCGACGGAAACAATCGACTGGGCGGCGGAAGAGCGCGTCGTTAGGCCGCGCGGCGAAGCGCTGCACATCGCGCAAAACCGGTTGCGCGAAAAGGATTTTCTCGCCGGGTCGGGATTTCCGGTTGCGCCTTTTCGCCGGGTGCGCAGCGCGGCGGATCTGAGCAGCGCGCTCGATGCGATTGGGCGTCCCGCCATTTTAAAGGGAGGCGCTTTCGGCTACGACGGCAAAGGCCAGGAACGAATTGAAGCGGCCGACGATCCCGCGGCAATTTGGGCGGAGCGCTCCGGTGAGGAATGCGTGCTCGAGGGCGTCGTCGAGTTTGAAAAAGAGCTGTCAGTCATCGTCGCTCGAGATCCGGGAGGAGCAGCTGCTGTTTTTCCGGTCTGTGAGAATATTCATCGTAATCACATTCTCGATGTGACACTTGCGGCTGCTCGTATTTCCGACTCCATCGCCAACGCAGCGCGCGAACTCGCTTGCGCCGTGGCGGAAAAACTCGATCTCGTCGGGTTGCTCGCGGTCGAGATGTTCCTGCGCCCTGATGGAAATTTGATCATCAACGAGCTGGCGCCGCGGCCGCATAATTCCGGGCATTGGACGATCGAAGGCTGCGTCACGAGTCAGTTCGAGCAACACGTCCGTGCGGTTTGCGGGATGCCGTTAGGCGCGACCGATCTCCTTCGTCCGGCGGCGATGGTGAACTTGCTCGGCGACGTCTGGAGCGAGGGCGAGCCGAATTGGGCTGCGGCTTTGGCAGAGCCAGGCGTGCATCTGCATCTCTACGGGAAACGGCAGCCGCGACCGTCGCGCAAGATGGGGCACCTCACCGCGCTCGGGCCGACCGTGGAGGCCGCTTCCGCCGCGGCCTTGCGCGCTCGCGAACGTCTCGCGGAACGCTAAGATGGAAACGGAAATCGCCGCGACAAAGGCGCCTAACGAGCGCGCGCAGGCCATCTCGCGGGCGCTGACTTTGCTTCGCGCTGGAGAAGTCGTCGCGCTCCCGACCGAGACGGTTTACGGCCTCGCGGCCGATGCGCTTTCCGCCGAAGCGGTCATCAAAATCTTTGAGACAAAAGAGCGGCCCCGCTTCGATCCGCTCATCGTCCACCTGCCGGAGCGCGCCTGGCTCGACCGCGTGACCTCGATTGATCCGGAGACGCGCCCGCTGGTCGATAAGTTGATCGAGCGCTTCTGGCCGGGTCCCCTAACGATCCTTTTGCCGAAGACCGATTTGATTCCGGATCTCGTGACCGCTGGCCTAACGACGGTAGCGGTGCGGATGAGCGCGCACCCGCTTTTCGCGCAGATTGTTCGGGAATTCGATCGACCACTCGCAGCCCCGAGCGCGAACCGTTTCGGCCGGATCAGCCCAACGAGCGCGCGCCATGTTTACGAAGAGCTGGCCGGACGGATTCCGCTCATCGTGGATGGCGGCGCGACCGAGCATGGGATCGAATCAACGATTGTCGCGGCGCGCGGTCGTCGCCTAACGATTCTGCGGGAAGGCCCCGTGACACGCGAGGAACTGGGCGAGCTGGCCGAAGTGCGCAGCGAAACGATCAGCGCTGCCCGACCGGAAGCGCCCGGCCAAATGCCATCGCATTACGCGCCGCGTACGCCGCTCCGGATTGCCGAGGATCTTTCCGCCGTGGACGTGCCGCACGGGAAACGCTTCGGCGCATTGCTCTGGAGCAGCGCGCCATTTTCCGAAACGTTCGTCGAGTCTCGCCGCCTGAGCACGACGAACGACCTGCGTGAAGCGGCCGCGAATTTTTTCCGCGAGCTGCGCGAGCTCGATAATGCAGGACTCGATTGCATCTTCGCGGAAGCGACTCCCGAGACCGGTCTCGGCGCGGCGATCATGGATCGCTTACGCCGGGCGGCGCATCGTTAGGGGAAACGCTGGCGCTTCCCCGACTCGTTAGGCGCTAATCCTGGTGCGCGAGGCAGGCCCGGATGAAGCCGCTGAAGAGCGGGTGCGGCTTGTTCGGTTTGCTTTGGAATTCCGGATGATACTGGCAGGCCAAAAACCACGGGTGATCGCGCAACTCGATCAACTCCGCGAGCGAGCCGTCGGGCGAAGTGCCACTGATGAGGAAACCTTTTTCCGCCATCTGCTCGCGATATTTCATGTTGAACTCGTAGCGGTGCCGATGGCGCTCGAGCACTTCGGCGTGTCCGTAGATTTTTTCGGCGAGTGTGCCGGGAACGATTTTCGTCGGCCAAGTGCCGAGCCGCATGCTCCCGCCTTTGTTGCTGATTTTTCTCTGCTCATCGAGCAGGCAGATAACGGGCTCGACCGATCCCTGGTCGAACTCGATGCTGTTCGCGCCCGCGATCCCGCAGACGTTTCGCGCGAACTCGATCGTCGCCACTTGCATGCCGAGGCAAAGCCCGAGGAAGGGCACGTTGTTCTCCCGGGCAAATTGCGCCGCGCGAATTTTTCCCTCGACTCCGCGCTCGCCGAAACCTCCAGGAATGAGCACACCGGCAACGTCCTTGAGCTGGCCGTCGACGCCGTTCTCGAGCGATTCGGCGTCGATCAAACGCAGGTCGATCCCGCAATCATGGCTCGCCGCGGCGTGGGTGAGCGATTCGTAAATGCTTTTGTAGGCATCCTGCAACTCGATGTATTTGCCGACGACCGCGATCTTGACCTGCTTCTTCGGGTTGATGACGCGGTTGACGAATTTCCGCCAATCGGTCAGGTCGGGCTCGGGGCAATCCATCCCGAGCAACTGGCAAACGAGGCCGTCGAGTCCTTCGTCGTGCAACATCAGCGGCATCTCGTAAATCGTGTGCGGCACATCGCGCGCTTCGACGACGGCGTTCTGGCCCACGTTGCAAAACATGGAGAGCTTTTGCCGGACTTCGGAATCGAGCGGCCGTTCGGTGCGGCAGATCAGGACCTGCGGTTGCAGACCGATCTCGCGAAGTTTCGCGATGCTTTGCTGAGTCGGCTTCGTCTTCAGCTCGCCCGCCGCGCGAATGTAGGGGATGAGCGTGACGTGCATGTTAACCACGTTCTGCGGGCCGACTTCGAGAATGAATTGACGAATGGCTTCGAGAAAAGGCAGCCCTTCGATGTCGCCTGTCGTGCCCCCGATTTCGGTGATGACAACATCCACTTTCGCCGGATCAGCCACTTGCCGAATGCGCGCCTTGATCTCGTCCGTGACGTGCGGAATGACCTGGACGGTCTTGCCGAGATAATCGCCGCGCCGCTCTTTTAGGATGACGCTCTCGTAGACCTGGCCACTCGTTAGGTTGTTGTTTCGCGAGAGGACACAATTGGTGAAGCGCTCGTAATGCCCGAGGTCGAGATCGGTCTCGGCGCCATCGTCCAGGACGTAGACTTCGCCGTGTTGAAACGGATTCATCGTTCCGGGATCGACGTTCAGATAGGGGTCGAATTTCTGCAGAAGAACGCGCTGCCCGCGGAGCTCGAGCAAGGTGCCGAGGGAAGCAGCGGCGAGGCCTTTGCCTAACGAGCTCACCACTCCACCGGTTACAAAAATATATTTCATCGCGCGTGCCTTGGGCGCCGGACCGAGGAAAGGAGAAGGCGTTCGACCGCCCGGGCGTCGTCCGGCGTATCCACTCCGGGCGAGCCGCTCCTGGTCACGACCACGTGAATCTTTACGCCATTCTCCAGCGCGCGCAATTGCTCGAGGGCTTCCGCCTTCTCCAAAGGCGAGGGCCGCCAGCGGACCAGGCGCAGGAGCACGTCGCGGCGATAGCCGTAGATGCCTTGATGGCGAAAATAAGTGGCCGGCGCGCGATGGAACGGAATCGCCGCCCGGGAAAAATAGAGCGCGTGCTTGTCGCGATCGAGCACCGCTTTGACCTGATGCGGGGACTGCGCGTCGGCCGGATTCTCGAAGGGATGGACGGCGGTGATCATCTCGATTTTCGGGTCGCGCTGCATTTTGCGCGCGAGCTGGTTGAGGAGTTTGGGATCAACCAGCGGCTCGTCGCCCTGGATGTTGATAACGTGAGAAACGCCGCGCAGTTTCCTCGCCACCTCGGCGATGCGATCAGTCCCGCTGGCGTGGTCGCTTTTCGTTAGGCTAACTTCCGCGCCCCAGGCAAACGCGGCTTCGGCGATGCGCATGTCGTCGGTCGCGATGATGACGGAAGCGAGCGCCTTGGCGCGGCGGGATTGCTCCCAGACACGTTGCAGCAACGGCTTGCCGGCGATCGGATGCAAAGGTTTCCCGGGGAAGCGAGTCGAGCCCCAGCGCGCGGGAATGATGCCGACGACCTTGCTCATAACGTCAGCTTAAGCGTGATCCTGGACACGCGGAAGCGAGTCCGGTTTCAGAATCATCGCTTTTCGAGGATGATTTCGGCGGCCTCGTGCAAATCTTCCACGACCCAGTTTGCCCCGGCGTAGCTCTGCTGTTCTGCGCCGTAACCAGTCTTGACCAGAATGGTGCGCACCCCGGCGTTGCGGCCGCATTCGATGTCGATCGCTTTGTCGCCGATGAAAAAAGAGCGCGCCAGATCGATGTCGTGTTCGCGTTGCGCTTCCAGGATCATACCGGGCGCGGGTTTGCGTCGATCGGTCGGACGGTCCGGGTGATCGGGACAAAAATAAGTCGCGTCAAAAGTCGCCGGCAGAACCGCCCGCGCGAGTTTCGCTTCGACCGCACGATATTCCTTCTCGGTAAAATAACCGCGCCCGATTCCGGCCTGGTTGGAGACCACGATCAACTTGTAGCCGTGCGCTTTCATTCGCTGGAGCGCTTCCGGAACGCCGGGAAAAATTTTTACCTTCTCCGGATCGGAGCAGTAGTAGACCTCCTCCATCAGGGTCCCGTCGCGGTCGAGGAAGACTGCCGCGGCCGATTCGTTAGGCGCCATTGTCCTCTTCGAAACTCGCGATCAGCTCCGCGGGCGTGACCGTGGCCGTTCCCAGTTTCGCCACCACCACGGCGCTGGCGTGGTTAGCGATCTCGGCCGCTTCGATCGGAGAGGCGTCGCAACAAAGCGCGAGGGTAAAAAGCGCAATCGCGGTGTCGCCCGCGCCGGAAACATCAAAGACCTGGCGCGCTTTCGTCGGAATGTGATGCGGCGATTTCCCGCGCTCGAACAGCATCATGCCTTGCTCGCCTAACGTGACCAGGAGTAGACGCGTGTCCCAAGTTTCGAGCAGTTTCGCGCCGGCGTCGAGAAGAGCGGCGTCCGCCAGCGGTGGATCGATCGGATCGGTCGAGGGAAGACCAGCGGCGAGCAGGGCTTCGCTCCGGTTTGGCTTTACCGCGGTCATGCCTTGCCAGGCGATCGCCTGCCGCGGATTAGGGTCGGCCGTGGCGATTTTACCGGCCGCCTGGACCTCGCCGGAAATTTGCCTAACGAATTCGGCGCTAAGAAATCCTTTGCCGTAATCTTCGAAAATCACCGCATCGAGCTGCGGCAGATCGCGCCTGAGGTTGATCGCGATCTCTTCGATCTGCGCGGCGGTCGGTTCGCGAAATTTCTCCCGGTCGACCCGCACCACCTGTTGATGCCGGGCGACGATCCGCGTTTTCACGATGGTGCGAAAAGTCGGGTCCTCCACGATCAAGCCGGTCTCGATTTTTTGCTCGCGCAGGAGCCCGAGGAGCTGCTGCCCATGCGCATCAACGCCGATGATTCCGACGACTGATACGTCGGCCACAAACTCGCGCAGATTGCGCGCGACGTTGGCCGCGCCGCCGGGGTAGCACGATTCGCCCGTGACCTCGACCACCGGCACCGGCGCCTCCGGCGAAATGCGGCCGACCTTTCCCCAGACGAACTCATCGAGCATGAGGTCGCCCGCCACCGCGATCCGTTTTCCCTCTGCGCGCGCCAGGATTTCGCGCAAGCGTTTCAGGTTCATGCGTGGCGGCGGCTCACGGCTGACGCACGCCCGGGGGCGCCGCGGAAATGGGTTGCTGCGACGCGAGATCAAAGGATCGTATCGCGATTTGTGCGGCTGGGCCGTTCTGCATACAGTGACCAACTAATCCTGAATACCTTTCTGAAATCAATAGTCGAAGCCGCGGATGAGATCTTTCTTTAATACAATTCTAATGGGCGCGTGCCTGCTCGGCTTCTCGGGCCTGGACGTAACGAGGGCAAACGATGCGCCGCGGCGGATCGATGTGAAGCGCCTTTCCAAAACGGTCGAAGACGTGGTCGTGCCTTTGCCTAACGAAATCTTCGGTGCGCTGAACAAGCTCGACAGCGTGAACTGGAAAGAGTTCGTGCGCACGAACAACAACATCACTTTCACCGAGCGTCCCCGGATCGCGCTCCTCCTCGGGGCGACGATTGCCGACGGCTTCATCGCGGTCCAGGCGGAGGATGCGCCGAGCGTGAAGGATATCGGCCAGCGGGTCGTTAGTCTGGCCAAAGGCATCGGCGTGGGTAACTCGATCGTGCCGCATGCCAAGGCGATCACGGAAGCGGCCGACAAGCGCAATTGGGTCGGCGTGCGCCAGGAGCTCGATCGCACCCAGAACAGCGTGCAGCAGGCGATGAACGAAGTGCACGATGAGAAGCTCTCGCAGCTCGTTAGTCTGGGCGGCTGGCTCCGCGGCACCCAGGTGCTGACCTCGGTGGTGGACCGGCATTTCTCCAGCGATGGCGCTGAGCTGCTGCATCAGCCCGATCTGCTCGAATATTTCGAGCGCAAGCTCTCGAATATGCCGGAGTTCAACATCCCGTTGCTCGGCCAGATTCGATCTTCCCTCGTGGAAGTGAAACCGTTGATCGAAGTCGACAAACCGATCTCGGCCGCGTCGGTGAAAAAGATCAACCAGATCACAACGCGTCTCGACGAAGGGATTGTGACCCGGAAGCGCTAATGAGACGGACGCATTCCACTGCTCGCCGGACCGCCTGGCTTTTCGCCGCGGTGCTCGCCTTGCAGGTCGCGGCCTCGCGCGCCTCCGTGGATGACGCGCATTCCTTCGCGCTCGAATCCGCCGAGCCTTACGTCAAGGAAGGCTATCAGGTGCGGGAAGATTATTGGGGCGGCGACCTCGGAGTGGGGGAGAAGAAGGCCGTTCGGCAACAGTTATTCAAGGGAAACGAATACTGGTTCTGGATGGGAACCGAAGTGGAGCAGGCCAAGGTTTCCGTCCATGTCTACGATGCGGACGGCAAGCTGGCGGAACAACCCGATAGCTGGCAGAAGGGGCACTTCGCGGCGGCCCATTTGATCCCGAAAGCAACCGGCAGCTATTTTGTCATCGTGGCAGTCGATAGCTCTCCGGAAGAGCGCACCCACTGGGCCCTGGTCTACGGCTTCAAGTAAACCGCGGCACCGCGGGTTTGACACCGCCTTTCCCGGCGCATTATCCTCGGCGCCTTATTGCGAAATGACCGAAACGCGCACGCTCCAGTTTGAGAACGCGCGCGCTGTGCAATCGCTCTACGCGAACGACCTCAAGTTGATCAAAAACCTGGAAGAATCGTTAGGTGTGAAAGTGACGACGCGAGAAGGCTGGATCAAGCTCGAGGGCGAGGCGCCGCAAGTCGAGAAAGCGGAGCGCGTTTTTTCGCAGTTGGAAAGTGCGCGCCAGCGCGGGGTCGATATCCAGCGGCATGAGTTTAACTATGCGCTCAACTCCGTGAACGAAGCGCGCGAGGATAACCTCGACGATCTCGTCTCGACCAAGATCATTACTTCAACGAGAAAGCCGCCGATCGTCGCGCGCACTCTCGGCCAGCGCCAGTATCTCGAAGCGATCCAGAAGAACGACGTCGTCTTCGGGATCGGGCCGGCTGGGACGGGTAAGACTTACCTCGCGGTCGCGATGGCGGTCTCGGCCTTGAAGAAGGAAAAGGTCGATCGAATTATCCTAACGAGGCCAGCAGTGGAAGCGGGCGAAGCGCTCGGGTTTTTGCCGGGCGACTTGCAGCAAAAAATCACGCCTTATCTCCGGCCGCTCTACGACGCGCTGCACGACATGCTCGAGCCGGAGGAGCTGGAGCGCTACGTGGCGCGGGAGACGATCGAGATCGCGCCGCTCGCCTACATGCGCGGGCGCACCCTGAGCAACGCTTTCGTAATTCTCGATGAAGCGCAAAATACGACGCGGGAGCAAATGTTCATGCTTCTCACCCGGATCGGGCCGCGCTCGAAATGTGTCGTCACGGGCGACGGCACGCAGATCGATCTGCCGCCGAACAAACGCTCCGGACTGCTCGAAGCGCTGCAGGCGCTGAAAGATGTTCCCGGGATCGGGTTTGCTTATTTCAACGATCGCGACGTCGTTAGGCACGAGCTGGTTCGCGCCATCATTAACGCCTATCAGCAGCATCGCTCGCCCGCCAATACCGGCGGTTCGCCCCGGAAGTAACTCTCATGTTCGAATTCCTGCGCCGCACTCAGCTCGTCAAACGAGGCCTCGCCTCGGGCAAGACGCGCCGTCGTCGCGGCTCGAATGAGCTGCTGCGTAATCTCGAGCATGCGCCGTGGATGAAGGTGACGATCTTCGCCGCGTTCGTCGCCGGACTGGCCACGCTGATTTTCAGCGGACAACAACCGGAGCCAACGAAGAATTTTGTCATCGCGCTGCTCTTTCTGGTGACGGCGGTGGCGCAGCTCTGGATCAATCAGCCCAAAACTTTCCTGCGCAACTCGCGCGTTTTTCTCGTCTTCGGGATTATCTTTTTCCAGCTCGCCATCACCAAGCTGCTTCTCGTTCTGTGCAACAGCGGCATGTTCGTTCTACTCAAGCCGGAGACGGCCTGGCTGATCGCGCCCTATGCTTTCGCTCCGCTGGTTCTCTGCGTCCTGCTCGGGCGCAATCATGGATTGTACGGAGCTGTATTCGTTAGTCTGTGGAGCAGCATCCTGGTCAACAAAATCGATGCGCCCATGCTGGTGAACGGACTCATCAGCGGCTTCACCGCCGTTTACCTGACCTTGCAAGTGCGCCGCCGCAGCCGGTTGATTCGCGCCGGTCTTTGTGTCGGGCTCGCCATCTGGTTGCTCTCGCTCACTTTCGGACTGATCGGTCCGTTCAATCTTTTCAGTCCCGGAGCGACCGATTGGCCGATGATCGGAATCCAAAGCGCGCTCGCGATCGGGAACGGGATCATCACCGCGATGGTGGTGGGTGGAGCACTCCCGATGCTCGAGCATCTTTTCGCAATCACGACCGATATTTCCTGGCTGGAAGCTTCGGATTTGAATCACCCCCTCCTGCGCCGGATGACGATCGAGGCGCCGGGCACTTATCATCACAGCCTCGTCGTAGCTAACCTTGCGGAGTCAGCCGCCGAATCGATCGGTGCGAATGCGACTCTCTGCCGCGTTTGCTCCTACTTCCACGACATCGGGAAACTGGTGAAGCCGGAATACTTCACCGAGAACATGAACTTCGAGCGCAACCCGCATGACGATCTCGCCCCGACGATGAGCGCGCTCATCATCATCGCGCATGTCAAGGAAGGCGTGGATCTCGCACTCAAACACGGCCTCAACCAACAGGTCATCGACGTCATCCAGCAGCATCACGGGACGTCGTTAGTCTTCTATTTCTACAAACGCGCGCTGCAGCAGCACGAGGACGCGCGCGCCGGCGGGAAAATCATGAAGATGCGCGAGGAAGATATCCCCGAAGTCTCCGAGGAGAGTTTTCGTTACAGCGGCCCGAAGCCCCAGACCAAGGAGAGCGGCATCATCAGCCTGGCCGACATGGTGGAAAGTGCGTCGCGCAGTCTGGAAAAGCCGACCCCGCAAAAGATCGAACAGCTCGTGACCGATTTGATCGATCAGCGCCTGGCCGATCACCAGCTCGATGAATGCGAGCTCACCCTGCGCGAGTTGAAGACCATCGCGGAACGTTTTCGTTTTACCCTCATGAACATGCTTCACACCCGCATCGCCTATCCGAAGGAAGGCAAGACCACGACCGGGCGCGGCGAAACCGAGCGGCCGGACGTGATGGCCGGCGTGAAACGACCGGCCTCCGCGCCCCCGGTCTCGGCCGCCTGAGCGTGGAGACTTTCGCCATCGAACGCGTGCGCGAGTATGGCGCGCAGATCGCGATTGTGCTTGGCTCAGGGCTTAACTCGTTAGTCACAGACGCTCCGCGGGATCGCACCATCGCCTACCAGGAAGTAGCCGATCTGCCGCGCTCGAGTGTGAAGGGTCACCTCGGGCGTTTTGTTCTGGGAGAGATCGGCGCGACCCGCGCCGTCTTCGCCCAGGGGCGAGTGCATCTTTACGAAGGCTATAACGCGCGTGAAGTCACTGCGGGCATTCGGTTCCTGGCCCGGGCCGGTATTGGGCGGTTAATTCTGACGAATGCGGCGGGCTCGGTGAACCCGTCCTTTGCGCCGGGCTCGTGGATGATGATCTCCGATCATCTGAATCTTTGCGGTGCTACGCCATTGTTAGGCAAAACGGATTTCGTCGACATGACGAATGCCTACGCGCCGGCCTGGCGAGAAAAATTTGCGGCAACCGCCCGGGAGAAAAACCTGACGCTGCACGAAGGCGTTTACGCCGGCGTGCCGGGCCCGCAGTACGAAACGCCGGCGGAGGTAAAGATGTTGAGAACGCTCGGAGCCGACGCCATCGGGATGTCGACGATCTGTGAATGCATGCAGGCGCGTGCGCTCGGGCTCGAGGTGGCGGGTTTTTCCTGCCTAACGAACTGGGCGGCAGGTCTCCAGCAGGCGGCGCTCGACCATGAGGAAGTGTTGAGCACCGGAGCGTCGGCGGCGGGGGTTTTGCGGCAGCTGCTAGAAGCGGTGCTCTGAATTAAGTCGGGTCGTCGCGGTGCGCAGACCGGTGCGAGCGTACGACCTTCGATTGCGCCTTTTTGTGCTTCTTCGTTCCGGCGATTTTCTTCCCGTGCCGCGTCTGCTTCTTTTTCGCGAGCTTCGCTTTGTGCGCCGCTCGGTGATGCGTCTTCGCGACGGCGCTGTGCTTGTGAGCGGAACGTCGTGAGACAGGTTTCGTCCTCGCCGACTCGTGGGTCAGCGCGATTCGCACATCAGGTTGCGGGCCGGTTTGCTCGAGACCGCTCCGGTATAGTGGCCGATAGGGCGTGTCGTAATATTGCAGCGGCCGTTGCGACGGAAACGGCCCCATGATCGGCGAAGGCGCAGCGGGTCGGGTATTGGCGGGCAGTTGCAGATCATTGAAGTAATCGCCGACCTCATAGGCGGCGAAGACCTGCGGCGTCACCATTTGGCTATGGATCTGACCGGCGCGATCGCGCAGCTCGAAATGGTAAATCGCCTCGACGCCGAGTGATTCGGAAAACGGAAGTTCTCGAAAATCCTTTCGCACCACTGTCCCCTCGTAGGCACAGCTCGAGAGAACCAGGATGGAAATGAGACAGATTAAGAGGTTGAAGCGCATGCCTGGAAATCTGCCCGCCTTTGTAAGCAGGTTCGTCTTCCGCTGCCAAGCATATTCGCAAAGGGCAGTGGCGTAAGCACTCATGACGCTTTTCGCGGTGTGCTTCGCTGCTATTCGGCGAGCGGCCGCCGCGCGCGCGGTTCGCGATCTTTGGCCGTGGCGGTGCTCGGCTGGGTGACGAAGGGACCGCCTTCCATCGGCGCGGCCGAAGTAAAGGCCACATCCGGCATGTCACTGGGCAGACCTTCGAGAGGAAAATCCTTTCGGAGGGGAAAGTAGGGATAGCCTTCCCACATCAGGATGCGACGGAGATCGGGGTGACCGTTGAAACGCAGGCCCATCATGTCCCAAATCTCGCGCTCATGCCAGTTGGCCGTCGGCCAGATGTCGGAGACGGTCTCGACTGCGGGAGAGTCTTCCGAGACTCGCACCTTGAGGCGGAGATGGACCGCGAGAGTCATCGAGTAAAGCTCGTAGACAACTTCGAAGCGCGGTTCCTCTCCGAAATTATCGACGCTGGAAATATCGAGCAGGTAATCGAAGGAAAGTTCTTCTTTGCAGAACTTCGCCACTTCGCGGATATCGCGCGCGCCGATGACGAAAGTGGTCTCGCCGCGAAACTCGATCTGCTCCTCCATTTTCGAGCCGAGGAGTTTGCCGAGAGAAGTGAGCAGTTCCGGACCGGTCATGGAAGAGAAGGATGAAGGATGAAGGAGAAGCGCTAGACTAACGACTCAATCTTCTCGGTCAGGCCGCGCTTTTGCGAGGTGAAGGAGCGTTCGCCGGTGATCTTGTCCTGCAACTTCATGAGACCTTCGAGGAGCGCTTCGGGACGAGGCGGGCAACCAGAGACGTAAACATCGACAGGCAAAAGTTGGTCGATTCCCTGCAGGACGGCGTAGGAGCGATACATGCCGCCGCTCGACGCGCAGGCGCCCATCGCGATGACCCATTTCGGCTCCGGCATTTGCTCGTAGATGCGCTTGACCGCGAGCGCCATTTTGTAGGTGACGGTGCCGGCGACGATCATGACGTCGCATTGGCGCGGCGAGAAACGCATCACTTCGGCGCCGAAGCGCGCGATATCGAAACGAGCCGAAGCGGTCGCCATGAGCTCGATCGCGCAGCAGGCCAGACCCATCGGCATGGGCCAGAGGGAATTTTTGCGCATCCAGTTCATGGCTGCGTCGAGCCGGGTGAAAATGATGTTGCCTTCGATCTTGGAATCGTAGGCGGCCGGGCGCGTTTGCTGAGGCGCTTCGGTTGCTGGCGCGGTTATCACAGAGGCCATCCCACACTATCCCGGGCGGCTCTTCCCGGTGCAAGGATCAATCTGATTTTGGAGAGACGGGCGCCGTCCGTCCGTGGTTGTCGCTGGTCTTCGTTAATCGAGAAACTCGGACGACACGGCGGTCGTCCCTCCAGCGAGGGCGCGCGATTCCGCGCCTAACGAATTAGCAGGCCTGCTGCAATTCCAGAACCGGCGGCGCGCCGAGCCGGTCGCTTTGGATGATCTCGTGCACGGTGCGCCCGAGCTCGGCGGCTTCGTAAGGCTTGGTGATGACGCCGCGGAAGCCCAAATCCTGGTAGCAGCTCATCGTCGCGTCGGTTGCGTAACCGCTCGAGACAATGGCGGTCACCGTCGGATCAATTTCGAGCAATCGCTTGAGCACTTCCTTACCGCCCATTCCCCCGGGGAGAGTGAGGTCGAGGATGACCACATCGAAACGCCGGCCGGTTTTCAGTCCCTCCTCGTAAAGATCGATGCCTTTCAAACCAGTTTCCGCTTCGCTCACTTCGTAGCCGAGCCGACCCAGGGTAAACTCCACCAGCGCGCGGATCGCTTCCTCGTCATCGACGATCAGGACTCGGCCGTTGCCGTTGATCTGCTCGGCGCCTTGCTCCCTCGCCTTGACGGGCGCGGG
Organism: uncultured Verrucomicrobiae bacterium; assembly: GCA_963792775.1. GTDB lineage: Bacteria > Verrucomicrobiota > Verrucomicrobiia > Chthoniobacterales > UBA10450 > Palsa-1392. The sequence goes on from CAWBXU010000007.1 coordinate 330,273, forward strand.
AGGTTCGGTCGCCCTACGGCTACTAGCCGCCGGAAGATAAACCGTAAAGGTGGCGCCCTGCCCCGATTTGGACTCGACCGTGATCAGTCCGCCGTGGTTCTTGATGACTGAATACGCGGTCGCGAGTCCCAGTCCGTTGCCCTTGTCCTTGGTCGTAAAATAAGGATCGAAAATTTGCTTCAAACATTTTTCCGGAATGCCCATTCCTTCGTCGCTCACTTTGATCCGGATGTAATCGCCCGGCGGCAGGTCGGGGACAACGGTGGCAGGTTCATCGGGGGCGGGGAAGTTTCCGCAACTAACGCGCAAGGTACCACCGTCGATCATTGCCTGGTCGGCGTTCACGACAAGGTTCCCAATGACCTGGCTGATCTGTCCCGGATCGAATTCCGCCGCCCAAAGGTTGGGCTCGATATTCAGTTCGCTCCGGCTTTGGGAACCGCGCAGCGAGAAGCTGACCGTGTCCTCGATGATCTTCGCGATCGAAGCCGCCTTCTTAATCGGGGCACCGCCTCGGGCGAAAGTGAGCAGTTGCTGCGCGAGATCGCGGGCGCGGAGGGAGGCATTCTTGGCGTCGTTCAGGCGCATGTTCATCTCGTCGTTAGGCGGGAGCATTTGGGCCACGAGCGAGATATTGCCGATGATCGCGGTGAGCAGATTATTGAAGTCGTGTGCGATCCCGCCGGCGAGCAGACCGAGCTGATCGAGAGTCTCGGCCTTGCGCCGTTCCGCTTCGTCGCGCAGCCGCTGGCTGATGTCGCGAAAGACAAGAACGACGCCGCAAAGTTGGTTTTTGCCATCGGAGATCGGTGCAGCCACCTGCTCGATCACCCGCTTTGCTGCCATCCCGTGCGGTCAGGGTGGAGCGCTCCGGGGTGCCGAGCAGAATCGCTTCCGCTTCGCTCCGGTAACCGCCGCGGCGCGGCCGCCGTTTGGTCGGTCCTTCCGCAGTGATTTTGAAGACGCTTTTCAATTTCTCTCCGACGGCTTCCGCGGCCGGCCAGCCGGTCATGCTCTCGCAGGCCGGATTCGAGATCAGGATGCGGCCGTTCAGATCCGTCGTGATGACTCCATCGGCGATCGAGCCGACAGTGGCGGCGAGGCTGTTTTTTTCCGCCGCGAGTTCTTCTTCGAACCGTTTGCGCTCGGTCACGTCGCGGATCATGGCGACGTAAAACTTCTGCCGATCCGCCGCCATTTCGTTGAGCGAAATCTCGACCGGGAAAGTGGCGCGGGTCCGCGTCTGAGCGAGCGCCAGGGTGATGCTGCCGGTGCGCTGCGCGATCTGGCCCCATTCGCAGGCGCAGAGCGCACCATCGGCATCGCGATCGAAACATTTCGGGATCAAACGCGCAAAGGCATCGCCCTGAAACTCGCCGTCGGTGTAGCCAAACATGCGGCGCGCCGCCGGGTTCATGGAATGGATCGCGCCTGCTTCGTCGACCGTGATCATGCCATCGAGAATGTTGTCCATGACGGAGCGGATGCGGATATCGGCGTTCTTCAATTTGTGGAATTGACGCCGGCAAATGACGAAGCTGTAGCAACTCGAAGCGATCATGAGCGCGGCGGCTACGGCGCAAAGGAGATCGATCCCCGAGGTGGTGAGAATCCGTTCGTGCGCGGCCGCGGCCGAGCGCACTTCGTAGATTTCCATTTGCTCCATCGCAAACCGGTCCATCAGGCGGCGCACGCCTTCCATGAGGGCTTCATCACTGGGATGGTCTCTCCCATCGGGCGTCTGGCCGGCGCGTTTCGCCTCGATGTCGGGCACTGCGCAGCGCACGATCCAGTGCTCCAGGCCCGTGCGGATCTGCTCGAGTTCGCCGAGCTGAGCGGGGGAATTCGCCACCAGGACAGAAAGGTGCCCTTGGAAAGTATAGAAATTAGCCGTCGCTCGTTTGTAGGATTCGATGAACGCCGGATCGCCGGTCAGGACGAAGCCGCGTTTCTCCTTTTGCATTTCGTAGACCGCGCGCTCCAGGCGGGGGATGAAGTCGAGCACCTGGGTCGATTGCACGGCCCATTCCTGCTCGCGCACCCGCTGGTTGAGAACGATCTGCTCTTCGCGCTGGACCGAATGCAAGACCTCGCGCGCTTCGTCGAGGATGGGCGCGCCTAACGACTCTCTGGCCAGACCAGGATTTTCCGGATGCTCCATTCCGCCGCTTTGCATGGTTAAGCTTCTTTGAGTGACCCAATTCCCAACGATCTCCCGCATTTTCAGCACCCGCTTGCGCTGTTGTGAATTCGTTAGGAGGATGGCGACCAGCTCTTCGCTGTGTTTCTGGAAAAGCGCCTTCCGTCGATTAAAATTCTGCAGATAGAGCCGCTGATGTGTGAGCAGATATCCGCGGTGTGCATTCTCCAGCGCGGCGATGTCATTTTCGATCACGCTGCTCAGCCGGATGACGCTGATCGTATGGGCGCGGAATCTCGCCTGGAGCTGATTTCGGTAGGTCAGAACAAAACAGGTCACGGCGAGAACGAGGATGACGCTGACCCCGACGGCGGTCCCGAGGAGGAGTTTGAAATTGAAATGCTCCGGGGTGAGAAGGGATTCGATCTTGGACCGAAGAAAGGCTGCGCGACGAAGCCTTTTCGGGTCGTCCTCGGCTAGGGCGGAGATGGGAGCCATTATAATTGCCATAAAGCAGGTCCTCTGCCAGACATAGCGGCAATCTTCCGAACCTGATTTCTTCCAGCTCTGGCCCCGGGCGACGAGGCGCTTCTGAGCGATTTTTCCCCTAACGAACCGCCAGTTTCATCAGCCGGCTAATACCGAACACGGACAAGCGTCAAACCTCCAGCCGGCGCGACCAGCCGCGGCTCGGCGCGAACCGAAGACCGGAGGCGCTGGCGGACTTCGGCAACCGTTTCTTTTCCCAGACCGCAGTGGACGATCGCGCCCACCATCAGGCGCACCATCTTGTAGAGAAACCCGTCCCCGTCGAATTCGAGCACGATGGCAGAAGCGCTTCGCTGTAGCCGCACTTTGCGGATTGTCCGCGTGGTTGATTTCGGCACCTTCCCGCGATTGGCGGCGAAGGCGGCGAAGTCGTGGGTCCCGACAAAGGCGGCCGCGCAGGCGCGCAGGGCTTTTTCCTCCAGCTCGCGCGCGACATGCCAGGAGCGATCGACATCAAACGGCAAGAGAACAGGACCGGTCGCGATGCGGTAACGATAGATTTTTCCGCGGGCCGAAAAACGGGCATGAAAAGCCGGCGGCACGAACCGGCACCTGACAATGCGGATTTGCGGCGGGAGCGAAGCGTTCAGGGCGTTCGCCCAAATGTCGGGAGTCAGTTTCGCTAGACGGCACATCGGCATGCGCGCATTGCCCGAGGGCGTGGACTCCGGCGTCGGTCCGTCCCGCGCCGTGGACCCTGATCTTTTCGCCGGCGACATTCTCGAACGCGCTTTCGATCCGATCCTGGATGGTTTCGCCGCCGGCCTGGCTCTGCCATCCGCGAAAGGGGGTTCCGTCATACGCGATGATCATTTTCAGCCGCCGCGAAGAGAGAGTCTTGGCTCCTCCCAAAACGGGGGAAGCGCTCTTGGAGGGACGGGCGCCGTCCCGTCCGCGTTTCAGAAACTGGGACGAGCAGGCGGTCGTCCCTCCAGCTTGCTCGTTAGGCAAAGGACTCGTCCCCACCATCGCCCTGATTCACCGGCAGACTGTCGAGATAACTTTGCAAGAGGACCTGCGCCGCCACCTGGTCGATGTAACTCTTCGTCTGGCGGGTCGATTTTCCCGCTTCCTGCAGCGCGCGGTGTGCCGCGACGGTGGAGAGCCGCTCATCCCAGGTCTGCACTTCGCACGTGACGACCGCCCGCAGCTTATTCGCAAAAGCCTGCGCGCCTTCCGCCGCTGCGCCGAGCTCGCCATTCATATGGCGTGGAAGACCGACGATGATTTGCTCGACATTTTTCTCCTGCACGATCGCCGCAATCCGCGCGGCGGGGTCGGCTGTCTTCGCGACTGCGATCGTTTCCGCCGGATGGGCCAACATCTGCAATTCGTCGGACAGCGCGACGCCGATTCGCGCGGTCCCGTAGTCGACGCCGAGGATGCGTTTCATTGCAATTCGGGTGGAAGACCGGCGACGAGGTCCTTGATTTTCTCGGCATCGTGTCGGTTGCAAATGAGGAGCGCGTCGCCGGTGCGCACGACGATGAGATTGTGCACGCCGAGGAGCGCGATCTTGGCCGAAGTGTTGTCGAAGACGATGTTGTTGCTCGCGTTCATCGCGGTGAGATCGCAATTGGCGGCGTTGCCTCTTCCATCCTGCTCCAGATAGGCGGAGACCGCGCGCCAGCCACCCACGTCGTCCCAGTCGAAGCTCGCTTCCACCATGAGGACGCGGTCCGCCTTTTCCATGATCGCGTAATCGAACGAAATCCGGGGCAACTTGCTGAAGCGATCGCGCAAGGCCGGCTCCCAATTGTTAGGCGCGCTCAGTTGCGAGATGAAATCCGCCAGTTCCGGCGCGTGCCGGTTGAACTCGCTCAGGACGGTCGGGACCGACCAGACAAACATGCCCGCGTTCCAGCGGAACTTGCCGTGACGAACAAAGCTGTCGGCCAGTTCCGCGTTTGGTTTTTCGCGAAAACGGACGACGCGGAAAACTGGATTGGTCGCCGCGGCGTCGCGCATCGCGACCGGTGCGCCTTGCTCGATGTAACCGAAGCCCGGGCACGCCCAGGTCGGCTTCACCCCGATCGTCACCATCGCACCGGACTCTTCCGCGGCGCGCACCGCAGTGCGCAAAGTCTCTTGGAAAGCCGCCCCGTCCCTGATCACGTGGTCTGCCGGCAGGACGAGCATGGTGGCCTGATGATCTCGTTTCGCCACCCAACCAGTGGCGAGGGCGACGGCCGCGGCGGTATCGCGTTTCGCCGGTTCGGCCACGATATTTTCCGAGGGAAAATCGGGCAGCAAAGCGCGCACGGCGGCCTCCTGATCGACATTCGTTAGGATCAAAATCCGCGAGTGCGGCACGAGTCCATCCAGCCGGTCGATCGTTTCCTCGAGCAGAGTTTTTTCCGAGATCAGCTTCAACAACTGCTTCGGTCTCGCGCGCCGGCTCAGGGGCCAGAAGCGCTCGCCGCTGCCCCCGGCGAGGATGAGCGCGAAAAGGGAATTTGTCATAAGAACGAAGGCGGCAGCGAGCGGAAGTGACCGTGATTTCCCGTTTCTTTTTTCCGGCGAGTTGAGTAAGGGTAGGCGATGTCAATTTCGTTATCCATTCCAAAAACGGCCGAAACATTGCCGCTGGACGGATTGCTGACTTTGACCCGGGCGGCCTTTGGTCTCGGCCTTGGGCTGCTCGTTGCCGAGCGACTCGATCGCCCGGCGCGCCAGGCCACCGCGATCGCCCTCGTCTCGGTCGGGACGCTCGCCATCATTCCGCTGCTCGTGAAGAAGGCGATGGAGCGGATCAACCGTCCGGAATCCGAGCGTGGGATGCAGCGCCGGCTGCGTTCGATCCGAGGCGATTCCGGTTATCGCTCCGAGATCGACGTTTATTGATGTAGACGCTTCGCTCTGCGAAGCGCGGGTCTGCGGCCGGGTCGCTTCAGGCGCGCGGGATTCCTTTCCGTCGGGACCAAGCATATCTTCCCGCCGCGCTTCGCAGAGCGAAGCGTCTACACGTTGCTTGATCGCTCATTCTCGCCGAAGTAAGTCGTCCCGATGACCGCTAGGACCGCCGCCTCCACTAACGAACTTCGCCAGAGATGCGAGGCCATTCTTCAGGAAGAAGAAATTCTCCGCGAAGGCGGTGGCAAAGTCGGCCAGGAACGGCAGCGCAAACGCGGCCGACTCCCGGCGCGCGAGCGCGTCGCGCAGCTGCTCGATAAGGAATCCGATTTTTTCGAGATCGGTTTGTGGGCCGCCTATAAAATGTATGACCAATGGGGGAGCGTGCCGGCCGCCGGCGCCGTCGCCGGGATTGGCAACGTCGCCGGCATCCCGTGCATGATCATCGCCAACGATGCGACCGTGAAAGCCGGCGCCTTCTTTCCCCAGACGGCGAAGAAACTCATCCGGGCCCAGCGCATGGCCTTCGAGAATGCGCTTCCGATCATTTACCTGGTCGATTCCTCGGGCGTTTTCCTGCCGATGCAGGACGAAATTTTTCCTGACGAAGACGACTTTGGGCGAATCTTCCGCAACAACTCCGTCATCTCGGCGGCGGGCATTCCGCAATTCGCCGCCATCATGGGAAACTGCGTCGCCGGCGGCGCCTACCTGCCGGTGCTGTGCGACAAGGTCCTCATGACCGAAGGGAGTGGCCTTTACCTCGCCGGGCCCTCGTTAGTCAAAGCCGCCATCGGCCAGATCGTCGACGCCGAAGAGCTCGGCGGCGCGCAGATGCACGCGGAAGTCAGCGGCACGGTCGATTTTTATGAAAAGGACGACCCGTCCTGCCTGAAGCGGCTGCGTTCGTTAGTCGCGCACCTCCCCGAGGCGGAGGCGGCGAAGAAAAACGGCGCGAAGCAGAAGGTCGTTAGGCCGGAGAAAGATCCGAAGGCGGTTTACGATCTCGTTAGTCTGGAAGGCCAGAAACAATACGACGCGCGCGACCTCCTCGCCTCCATCATCGACGCCGATTCACTCGATGAATACAAAGCCGACTACGGCAAAACCCTCGTCACCGCCTACGCCCGCATCGGCGGACATTCCGTCGGCATCGTCGCCAACCAGCGGCACCAGGTCCGGACCAAGAAAGCCGGCATCCAGATGGGCGGCGTCATTTATTCCGACAGCGCCGACAAAGCCGCCCGCTTCGTCATGGATTGCAACCAGACCGGTTTGCCGATCATTTTTTTCCAGGACGTGACCGGTTTCATGGTCGGCCGCGACGCCGAACAGAGCGGGATCATCCGGAGCGGCGCGAAGCTGGTCAACGCGGTCAGCAATTCCGTCGTCCCGAAAATCACGGTGGTGGTGGGCGGTTCGTTTGGCGCGGGGAACTACGCGCTCTGCGGCAAGGCCTACGACCCGCGCTTCCTCCTCGCCTGGCCAAACGCGCGCTACGCCGTGATGGGCGCGGCGCAGGCCTCGGATACGGTCTTCTCCGTCCTCGCGAAATCGCGCGAGCGCGGCGACAAGAAAGCGAGCGCGGAAGAATTGGAACAGCTCCGCGCGAAGGTGAAGGAAACCTACGAAGAACAAACCGACGTCCGCTACGGCGCGGCACGCGGCTGGATCGACGCCATCATTCAGCCGCACGAGACGCGCGACGTGCTCGTGCGATTGTTAGGCTACGTCGCCCGTCCGATGCCGAAAGCCCGTTTTCACATGGGCGTGGTGCAGACTTGAGGATCTCGCTCTCGTTAGGCCGAAAACTCGCGCGCGATCTCCTGGTTGAGCGCCGCAACCCGATCGAGACTGCCTCGAAGGGGCGATAGCACTCCACGTTTCTCCAGCGCGCGCAGGACTTCCTCCGTCGGGATGTTTCCGACCAGCCGATCCTGCGCAAAAGGACAACCGCCGAGCCCGCCGAAGGCGGAATCAAACCGCCGGCAACCCGCATCGTAAGCCGCCAGCACTTTGGCTTCCGCTTCCGCCGGCGTGCTGTGCATGTGCACCCCGATGTCCGACCCGGCGCATTCCCGCAGCACCGCTCCGACCACGTCGCCGATTAGTTCCGGCGTCGCAACGACCGACCGTGTCGGCGAGCGAAATCGAGCGAACCCCGCGCGCCGTGATCCGCTTCACCGCAGCGACGAGTTGCTCTTTGCTCCACGGATCGCCATAGGCATTGCCGAACGCCATCGAAACGTAAACCACCATCTCGAGTCCGCTCGCGGCCGCGCGCTCCCGAATCTTCTGCAGCGCGGTTTCGTTCTCTTCCGGCGACTGATTTTGGTTCCGGCGCAGAAAGCTCGGCGAGATGGAAAAGGGATAACCAAGCGTGCGCACGGCCCCCGTGTCGATGGCGCGCTCCGCTCCTTTCTCATTCACGACAATTCCGATGATTTCGACGTCGTTAGGCACTTTCAACTGCTCGAGCACGGCTTCGCTATCGGCCATTTGCGGAATCGCTTTCGGCGAAACAAAGCTGACCGCGTCGAGATGTTTGAAGCCGGCCTCGATCAGCGCGCGCAGATAGCGGACCTTCATCTCCGTCGGGATTTGCCGGGGCAATCCCTGCCAGGCGTCGCGCGGGCATTCGATCAATTTCACAGGTTGCTCTTTCATGGTCGCAGGTGGATTCGTGCCTATGCCTAACGTCCTCGTCGAAACGAAAGATCGCACGACCACTCTCACCCTCAACCGCCCCGAGCGACGCAATGCCCTAACGATCGACTTGATGAGCGAGCTGACCGTTGCGGTCGAGCAGGCGAGCGCCGATGAGAAGCAGCGCATTCTGATTTTGCGTGGTGCGGGCAAAGCCTTCTGCGCCGGGTTGGATCTAAACGAAACCACCATCACGGAGCGAGCCCATCAGTCGGCCGAACTGGTCGCGAAAACCTTGCTCGCCCTCAGCCAGACGCGGCTCATCACGATCGCGCAGATCCATGGCGCGGCCGTGGCGGGTGGCGCCGGCCTGATGTCGACCTGCGATTTCGTGGTCGCGGCGGAGCGGACCAAGATCGGTTATCCGGAAGCGAAACGCGGCCTCGTCGCCGGTCTCGTCATGACTTTTCTGCGCCGCCAGTTGCGCGAGCGCGATCTGCGCGAGCTGCTTTTCACCGGCGACCTAATCACTGCCGAACGGGCGCGCGAGATCGGCTTCGTCAACCGGGTCGTCCCGCCTAACGAACTCGAAAGCGAGGTGCAGAAAATCGTCGCCTCGGTTTTGCAGGGCGCCCCGGGCGCGCTCGCCAGCTCGAAGCGATTGATCGAGGAGCTTTGGTCGACGTCGGTCAAAGAAGACGTCGAGCGCGCGCTCCAGCATCACATGGAAGCGCGCGAATCGGCCGAAGCGAAGGAAGGCATCGCCGCTTTCCTCGAAAAGCGCCCGCCGAACTGGGCATGAAAATCCTTCTCCTGCTGTTGCTCCTAATCCTGCTCCCGCCGACCGGGCGGAGCGAACCAGCCGATCTCCTCTTCCTCAACGGCAACATCTACACCGGCAACGAAGCCCAGCCTCACGCCGAGGCGATCGTCACCCACGGCGAGCGCATTCTCTTTGTCGGGCCTAACGACGAAGCGCAAAAGCGAGCGAGCGCGCAGACGAAACGGATCGATCTGCATGGCGAAACCGTCCTCCCTGGCCTAACGGATTCGCATTACCACATCTTCGGTGTCGGCGAGCGCCTGACGCACTTGAACCTCGAAGGCACGAAGACGCGCGATGCTTTCCTCGCCAAAGTGAAAGAGCGGGTCGCGCAAACCGCCGCGGGCAAATGGGTCACCGGTCGCGGCTGGATCGAGACCTTCTGGAAGCCGCCGACTTTTCCGACTCGTCAGGAGCTCGACCAGATTGCGCCTAACAATCCCGTTTTTCTCGAACGGGCGGACGGCCACGGCGCGGTCGCCAACAGCTCAGGCCCTGAAAATCGCCCGGATCAACGAGGAAACGCCCAATCCGTTTGGCGGAGAAATCGCGCGCGACGCGAAGACCGGCGAAGCGACCGGCATGCTGCTCGACAACGCGATGGATTTGGTCACGAAGAAGATTCCGGCACCGACGGCGGAAGAAAATGCCCAAGCCTTTTTGTTAGGCGCGAAGCGCAGCCTCTCGCTCGGCTTGTGTGAAATCCAGAACGCCGGGAGCTACCTGCCCGAGATCGCGTTGATGCGGAAGCTTTACGGCGAGGGGAAAGTGAAACTGCGGATTTACAACGCAGCCTACGGTCCGGGCGAGCCCGCCGCGCAACTCCTCCGGGACGGGCCGACGCTTGACGCTTACGACCATCATTTCACCATGCGCACGATCAAGGTGATCTTCGATGGTTCGTTAGGCTCGCGCAGCGCCGCTTTGCTCAAGCCCTACTCCGATGCGCCCGATACTTCCGGGTTTCTCACTCAAAAGGAATCCGACCTGCGCCCGATGTTGGCGGAGGCTTTGCGTCGCGGCATCCAGGTCGAGACCCACGCGATCGGCGATCGCGCCAATCGCACCATCCTCGATCTTTACGAAGAGGCCCTGAAAGCCGTTCCGCCTAACGAGCGCAAAATCAGGGAGCCGCGCTGGCGGATCGAGCACGCGCAGATTCTCAGCCCGGCCGATCTGCCGCGCCTGGCAAAGTTAGGCATCATCGCCTCGATGCAGCCGTCGCATGCGATCAGCGATCTCTTTTTCGCCCCGCGCCGGCTCGGGATGGAACGGCTGGCTGGGGCTTATGCCTGGCAGAGTCTGCTCAAATCCGGCGCGATCATCGCGGCCGGCTCGGACGCGCCGGTCGAGCAGGGGAATCCGCTGATCGAGTTCTACGCTGCGGTCGCGCGCAAAAGTGTGGACGGTTTTACCGGCCCCGGCTGGCATCCCGAGGAAGCGGTCACGCGGGAAGAGGCTTTGAAAATGTTGACCCGCTGGCCGGCCTTCGCCGCCTTCGAGGAAAAGGACAAAGGCTCGATCGAACCCGGCAAGCTCGCTGACCTAACGATTCTCTCCGGCGACATCATGAAAATTCCCGCGCCGCAAATTCTCCGGACGAAGTGCGTGATGACAGTCGTGGGAGGCGAAATTGCCTACGACGCTGGCGAGCTGTAGGCGCTTCGCTCTGCGAAGCGCGAGAGGAGGCGTTGTGCCCGGTCCAGTGCGATTCACCCGAAGACTCGCGTTTCGCAGAGCGAAACGTCTACAGTGCCGCCTTTCTCGCGCGGGGCGCAGCGCCTCGCTAGAGTAGCCTAACCATGCGCGGTTTCCTTCGAGAACTAAAACATCGCCGGGTTTACCGGACGGCTCTCGCCTACGGCGTGATCGCTTCCGGACTCGTCCAGATCGGCGGCACCATCCTGCCGATCTTTCACGCCGCGGAATGGCTCCAGCAGCTTTTCGTAGTTCTGATTGCAATCGGCTTTCCCTTCACCCTCGTGCTCGCCTGGGCCTTCGACATCACGAGCGAGGGAATCCAACGCACCAGCAGTGTCTCCGGGCTGCACGTGACTTCCCGCCGCCAGGTTTGGGTGCTGGCGCTGGTTGGGACTGCGATCGCCGCGCTCGCCTTGAGCGGCTATTGGTTTTGGCATCCGTGGACGGCCCAGGCTCCCAGCCTAACGAAAAGGAACATCAGCGAAAAGAGTATCGCCGTCCTGCCTTTCGAAAACCTGAGCGCGGAAAAGGAGAACGCCTTCTTTGCCGACGGCGTGCAGGATCAGATCCTGACCGATCTCGCGAAAGTGGCCGACCTGAAAGTCATCAGCCACACCAGCGTGCAGCAATACAAGAGCGACGCCACGCGCAATCTGCGCGAGATCGGACAACAGCTCGGCGTCGCCTACGTGCTCGAGGGCTCGGTCCAGCGGGGCCGCAACCAGTTGCGGGTCAGCGCCCAGCTCATCGATACGCGGACCGCTGAGCAACTCTGGGCTGATACTTACGATGGCGATCTCTCCGATACCTTTGCCATTCAAAGCCGGATCGCGCAGGCCATCGTCGGCCAGTTGCAGGCGCGCATTTCGCCGCAGGAAAAAGCCGAGATCGAACAACGCCCGACCGTCGACCTGGTGGCCTTCGATCTTTACCTGCACGCCAAGGAGCTGATCGACAGTTATCTCGATGCGCCTGATCCGAAGGCGACTTTCCTCCAGGCGCTGCGTTTGCTGGATGAAGCGATTGCGCGCGATCCGAAATTTGTCCTCGCCTATGCCTACGCGGCGCGCGCGCACGACCTGCTTTATTTTCTCGATCTCGATCCGACGCCGGCACGCGTGGCGCAAGCCGCGGCGGCGGCCGAGATGGCGTTGAAGTTGCAACCCGATTCCGCCGAAGCCCACCTTTCCATGGCCGGCCATGCCTTTCGTGCGAAGCGCGATTACGAGCGCGCGCGAAAGGAAATAGCGCTCGCCCGACCCGGCCTGCCAAACAGCGCGGCGTTTTTTGTTCTCGCCGGTTACATCGAACGCCGAAGCGGCCGATGGGATGACGCGCAGAACGATTTCAGCACCGCGGTGAAACTCGATCCGCGCAATCCAAACGCGGTCAACCTCCTCGCCGACACCTACATTTTGCGCCGGCGCTACCAGGAAGCGGAGCAGATCTACGCGCGCGCCATCGCGGCCGGTCTCGACACTCCGATTATTCGTTTCCGCAAAGCCACGATTTCTTTTTCTCCCATTGGCGACGTCGCCATCCTTCGGACGGCGCTCGCCCAGGCTCCGCCCGATCTCGATGTCGGCGGGGGCGAAACCGCGCTGCGCGTTTTCGTCGACCTGGTCGATCACAATTACGATGCGGCTGCGCGCACTCTCGCCGCCTCGCCGCGGAAGGATTTCCAGGAGGTCGACTTCAGCTTTTACTATCCGAGGTCTTGGTACGAAGCGATCATCGCGCGCGCCCGCGGCGACGCCGCCGCGGCGCGCGAAGGTTTCGCCGCCGCGCGCGAGGTTTTCGAATCTCGCCTAATGATCAAGCCGGAAGACCCAAGAACCCTGGCCGTCCTGGCTCAGGTGGATGCCGCCCTCGGCAGCAAGGAGTTGGCGATCTCGGAAGTGCGTCACGCGGTCGACCTGATGCCGCTGTCGCGTGACGCCTACGACGGCGTGCTCGTGCTCCAAGGTCTGGCCCAGGTTTACACATGGACGGGCGAGAAGGATCTGGCCTTGGAAGTCCTGGAGAAGCTGATGAGTCTTCCGGGTTACCTGAGTTACGGTTATCTGCGAGTGGATCCGCTCTGGGACCCGCTGCGCGGCGATCCGCGGTTTGAAAAATTCATCGGGTCGTTCGCGCCGAAGGCGCCTTCCAAATAAATTCGGCTACAACAAAGGCAGCTGCGCAGCTTCGGGCTGGGTGAGAGGGGCGAAGCGCACGCCGACTCCCATCAGGCGCACGCTCTTCCCAGTGCGGGCGAAGGCTTCGGTGAGGAGCTGACGATATTCGCCTAACGACGGCGCCAACCCCGCGCGCTCCACCGTTGTCCGGGTGAAATCGGCAAACTTCAGCTTCACGAAAATCTTCGTGATCATGCGCGTCGTCTCCTTCTGGGCCAGCTCGGCCATGAGCTCGGCGAAAAGTTCCTCGAGCTTTTCTTCGCAGGCGCCGAGCGTCTCGAGATTGGTCGAGAACGTCTCTTCGTTGCTGAGCGATTTCCGTTCGCGATGCGGCTCGACCGGCCGGTCATCGATCCCACGGCAGAGGTCGAACAGTTCGCTCCCGAATTTTCCGAAAATATTTTGCAACTCGATCCGCGAATAGCGCTGCAGTTCGCCGCAGGTCGTGATCCCGCGCTGCTGCAGCTTCCGCTCCGTCACCGCCCCGATCCCCCAAATCTTGCGCACCGGCAGCGCGGCCATGAATTCCGGAACGTCGTTAGGCTGAACTTCGTATTGCCCGTTGGGCTTACGCAGGTCGCTCGCGATTTTGGCGACGAGTTTGTTCGGCGCGATCCCGGCCGAGGCGGTCAGTTTTGTTTTGCGAAAAATCAGGTTCCGAATGACCTCGGCGAGGGCGCCTGGCGCGCCGGGATGTGCGCTCACGTCGAGATAAGCTTCATCGAGCGAGAGCGGTTCGACCAAGGCGGTGAAGCGATGCAGGATGGCGCGGATGACGGCTGATTCCCGCCGATAAACATCGAAGCGCGTCGGGAGCACGATCAACTTCGGACAACGCTGTAGCGCCATGTAAGTCGGCATGGCGGAGTGCACGCCGAATTTTCTCGCTTCATAATTGCAAGTGGTGAGAACGCCGCGCCGATCGCGCGCGCCGCCTACGCCGACGGGTTTTCCACGCAGCTCCGGACGATCGCGCACTTCGATCGCGGCATAGAAACAATCCATATCGAGATGAATGATGGCTCGCTCCGGGCCCGCGCTTTTCACACCATAAGGCAATCGCGGACGCGGCTGCTTGCAAGCGGCGCGCGTTTCCCGCACGACCTTCGCTCTCCGGAAATCCGATAGGTTACCGATATGTCCGACGAAAAAAGTCACGAAGACCTCGCCATCTATTTGAAGGATCACTACGCGGGCGCGGTCGGCGCACTCGAATTGCTGGATCATTTGAGCAAGGCGCATGGGGACGATCCACTCGGCGCTTTTTTCACCGGGCTGCACGCCGACGTCGAGGCCGATCACAAGCAGCTGCACAATCTCATGGAAGTGCTCGAGATCGAGGAAAGCAGCGTGCGCAATACCGGCGCCTGGATGGCGGAAAAACTCGGCCGGGCCAAGCTCGGATTTTCCGCGGGCGAGGACTCGAAGTTGCGCCTGCTCCAGTCGCTCGAAAGCCTTTATATCGGCATTACCGGGAAGCGATTGCTCTGGCGAGCGCTGCGCGCCGCGCGCGGATCGTCGCGCGTCCTGGAGCAAACCGATTTCGATCAATTGGAGGAGCGCGCGATCGAGCAGGCCGACCGGGTTGAGGCCGAGCGGCTGAAGGCGGCGCAGGCGGCGTTTGGCGGGGCGTGAAATTCTCCTGGCGACGAATTTGGCCGGCGGCGCCCAAGGCGGCGGCAACGTCCGAGATCGCGGAGGAAAATCGGGGGCCGATTCGTTATGCCGTGGTCGGCGATTCCTATTCCATCGGTGAAGGAGCGAGCGAGGTGGAATCGTGGCCGGCTCTGCTCACGCGGCATCTCACGCGAAGTGGCTGCGAAGTCGAGCTGGTCGTGAATCCGGCTCGGACCGGCTGGACCACCCGCGACGCGATCGAGCAGGAGCTCTCGCAATTCCGCGCGGCGCAGCCGGATTTCGGAACGCTCATGCTCGGGGTGAACGATTGGGTGCAGGGCGTGCCGGCGACGACTTTTCGCTTTCGGCTGGGCCACATCATGGATGAGATGCGGAAAGTTTTGCCTAACGAAAAGCGATTGCTCGTGATCAACATTCCGGATTTTTCCGTCACGCCGGCCGGACCAGAACTACGCGCAAGGCCGGGATATCCGCGCCGGCCTGGCCGAGTTCAACGTAATCATCGCGGAGGAAGCGAGGCGCAGAGAATTGCGGCTGGTGGATATTTTTCCTCTCAGCCAGGCGATGGCGACGGATCCGTCACTCGTCGCGCCGGATGGGCTGCATCCCTCGGCCAAAGCCTACGCGGCCTGGGAGGAGCTGATTTTTCCGGCCGCGCAGGAATTGTTAGGCGAATAGCGGCGCGCCGAATTTTCCGGGCACCGGTTGATGCGCGTGGAAACCGTTTCGGTGGTGCGGAGATTGTTAGGCGAGTAACCGTCGACTCCCCGGCACGGGCTGTCGAGCCTGCGAAGCCTGCCAGGCCTAACGAAAAACGTTAGCCGGTGGTGGCGACGGGAATTGCGAAGCCTTCGATCAACTCCTTGATCTCGTGCACGAAGTTGGCCGCGCCCGCGCCGTTCACGACCCGATGATCGAAGGTGAGTGAGAGGGTGATCATTTCCACGGTCTGCGCTTTCTTTCCGTTAGGCGAAAGCTCGTGATGCGCGGAGCCGACGAAGAGCGTCCCGACCGAGGGAGGGACGACAATCGGCGCGGCGGCGCGGACCCCGAAGGCGCCGAGGCTGCTGATCACGATCGGTGCGTTCATCGCGTCGACCCGGCCGCCGCGAGTGGCCTCGACCGTCTCGTCGTAGCGCCTAACGAAATCCGGCCAGGCCAGCGTGTTGGCGGCGGTGATGACCGCGGTGGCGAGGCGGTCGCCTTCCATCGCCACGGCGACGCCGAGATCGAAATCTTCGCTCTCGACGATGCGATCGTCCTCCAGCATCAGGCTGCGAAAAGCCGCATGTTTTTCCATCGCCCGCACCACCGCCCAGGCGACCATGACCGAAGGCGAGGGCGCATTTTTCCCTTCGCTTTTCTTGGCCGCGGCGCGCGCGTCGCGGATCGCTTCCCAGCGCGCGTCGATCTGCAAATTTGCGGGGACGACCCGGCCGAGCTTGCGCGTGATCGTGGCGGAAAGCGCGGGCTCGCGCGAAGTGCTGGGTTTGGTTTGGCGGGCGGGCGCCGCTGTTGTCGGCGCGGCCGTCTCTTCGTCGGCGGAGACTTCTGCCGCGGCCTCGATTTGATCCGTTAGGCCGTCGCCTTCCGTGAGAATGGTGCCCAGCTCCTGGCCGATCTCGACGGTGTCGTCGACCTTGATTTTCCATTCACCCATCGTGCCGGCAAACGAGGACTCGATCGGGTAAACCGCCTTGTCGGTCTCGACTT
The DNA here is from genome assembly GCA_963792775.1 of uncultured Verrucomicrobiae bacterium. Lineage (GTDB taxonomy): Bacteria > Verrucomicrobiota > Verrucomicrobiia > Chthoniobacterales > UBA10450 > Palsa-1392. Next base: position 346,513 of record CAWBXU010000007.1, read on the forward strand.
CGCAAAGGGCGTCATCGAGTTCGATGCGGTCGCCCGGCTGTTTGAGCAGGGCCACGACTTTGGCGGAGCGAATCCCTTCGCCCATGATCGGAACGGTGATTTTTTGGCTGCGCGCCGACGATTTGGCGGGTGGCGATTTTGCCGGCTGGTCAGAAGCGGGGCTGGTCTTGGGCCGGCCGGGTTCAATTCCCCCGGTCACAGCAGCGCGCCCGCTGCGCACCGACACCGAGCGCTCGATCGCCCTAACGATCCGCTCGACGTCCGGCAAGGCGGCATATTCGTAGATCGGATTGTAGCCGATCATGACGTTGCCTTTGCTGACGAGAAGCGGCGGGCTGATCATGGCGTCCCAAATGTCGCTCTGCCCCATCAGGTGCGAGATGATCATCTGGCCGACGCTGCAATTTTCGGTGTCTTCCTGGACAACGACGAGGCGGCCGGTCTTGCGGACCGATTCTTCGATCGTCTCGCGATCCCACGGTGCGATCGAACGCAAATCGATCAGCTCGACGCTTACGCCTTCGCCTAGTTTGCTCAGCGCTTCGATCGATTTCTCCATCGTATTGCCCCAGGCCACGACTGTGACATCGGCGCCCCGCTGCTGGAGGCGGGCTTTGCCTAACGACACTGCGCGGATCGGCTCGGCCGACTCGTGTTCCGCCCAGAGGAGATGTTTCGGGATGAGAATAATGGTCGGGTCTTCGCAATGCATCGCGGTCCAGAGAAGCCCGGCCGCGTCTTCCGGGTTGCTCGGGATGGCGATGTTCAAGCCCGGATAATGGGCGAGGGGAGCTTCGTTCGCCTGGCTGTGCCAAAGGCTGCCGCCGGGCAGATAGGCGCCATACGGAGCGTAGAGCACGAGCGGGCAGGTCCAGGTGCCGAAGGAACGCCAGCGGAGCGTGGAAAGATTGGTCGCGAGTTGGTTCCAGCCCGGGTTGATGAAATCGATAAACTGCAATTCGAAGACCGGGCGTTTTCCGTAGGAGGCGAGGCCGCAGGCGACGCCGAGGATGGTCGATTCCGCGAGGGGCGAGTTAAAAACCTGATCGGGAAACTCGGTCGAAAGTTTCTGGGTAAGACGAAAGACGCCGCCTTTCGGATCTTCGATGTCTTCGCCGAAAATGATCCGGCGCGGGTCTTTCGTTAGGCCGGCGCGCAAGGTTTGGTTCACGACGTCGCCGATCCGATATTTTCCCGCGGGCAAAACTTCCTCGCCCTCGAGCTGCGGCAGCTCGCCGGTGACCTGCAGTTCCAGCTCGTCAGCCGAAGGATCCTGATCGCGCTCCGCCTCGATGAATTCCTGGCGAATCCGTTCCTTGATTTCCTGGTCGAGCTTTTCGTAGGCCTCCGCGGTGAGATCGCCGTCGGCGATCAGGCGATCGCGCCAATTCGTTAGGGGATCGCTTTCCGCCAGGCCGGCGATTTCTTCCGCGGTGCGATAAAGCTTGTGATCGTCCGAGCTGGTGTGGCTGGAGAGCCGCTCCATCGTGACCCAGAAAAACACCGGCCCTTTGCCCGCGCGCAGGTGTGCGATTGCGTCCTGCCCGGCTGCGTAGACCGCACCGACATCGCTTCCGTCGATCTGCTGCCAGTCGTTAGGCTGGAGGACGTCGATGGCGAGCGGATTGATTTTTCGCGTTGGGCTGCTGATCCCGTAGGCGTTGTCTTCGACCACGAAAAGGACCGGCAACTTTTTCTCCTTCGCGAAACAGACCGCTTCGTAAAAATCCCCCTGCCGCGTCGCCGCGTCGCCGATCGTGGCCACGACGAAATTTGGTTTGGCGTCGAGCTTGATTCCCCAGGCGATTCCGCAGGCAGGTAAAAGCTGCGCCCCGGTCGGAGTCGGCACGCTCCAGATGTGTTTCGAGGCGTAGCTGTAGTGCGACGGCATTTGCCGGCCGTGACTTTGCCCTTTGCGCTTCGCGAAATAATCGAGCGCCAACTCCCGCGAAGTGACGCCGCGGCCGAGGACGAGCGCGCGATCGCGATAATAACCGCAGATGTAATCGCCCGGCTCGCTCGCGAAAGAAATCGCGGCGAGCGCTTCATGCCCCATTCCCGAAACGTGGAAGTGTCCTTTGCCCTGCCGATTGAGATTTTGCTCGCGCAGATCGCCGTGGCGGCTTTCGAGCAGGATGGTGAGAAGGCGGAGTTTGTCTTTTTTGCTTAACGGCATGGGAAATTTTTAAAAATGACCGCGGGGTGAAGGCGGCGCCAGAGCCACTCTTAGTCCTCAGCCTCGAACTCTCAACTCTCTCCCAGCTTCATTGGCGCTACCACCGCACCCGGCGGCTTCTTAAATTTCGCCGGGTCCGGCGCCTGCTCCGATGAAATGGACATTGGAAAATTCCAGACGGCCGAGCGCTTCGCCTTCGACGTCGCTTCCGTTCCATTTGTAGAAAGGAGCAATCTTGGGGACGAGCAGGCCGTCGACCGTTTGCCATTCTTCGAAAACGATCGCGTGCGGCTCGAGGTCGGCGACGGCGCGGCCTTTGCGCATCGCCGGGTAGGTCACGACGTAATAGACCAGTTTCAGTTGCGCGCTCGCCGGGTCGATGTAGGCGACGTAATAATCCTCCGAGGTATCGCCCGTGCCTTTGGCGAAGGTGATGCGAACGACATCATATTCCTGGCCGCGAAAACTTTTCTTGCCTAACGACTCCTGTTTCGCGCCGCGATCGGCGAAGACGAACGGCATTCCAAAAAAGTAGAAGGGCGTGCCGAAATAAAAGCGGGGCGGGATGCCGCCGAGAGCGTCGAGTCCGGGCTTGATCCAGACTTCGCCGCCACTGCTTCCGAGCGGTGTATTTTTCACCTGTGATCAGGCCGGCGCGGCTCTGCAGATCGAAAAGCTGATGATCGTGGCGATCGCCTTTCGCGTTCTTCCACGCCAGATCGAACTCGAGGCCGTGGTAGCTGCGCCATTTCGTTAGGCCGCCATGGGCCTCAAGGCAGCGGTCGAGCTGGCCGAAAGCGGGCGTGGCCAACGCGAGCAGGGAGAAGGCGAGCGCGCGCCAGGAAAGAGTTTTCATGAGACCTCCATACGCCATCGTTTCCGGCACTCAATCACGAACGATTCGCCGGGCGAATGGAATATTGAGGCTTCTCCTTCCTCTTTTCTCCGGGCAAGAATGGCGCCTCGCTCGCTTCCTATGTTTAACCCGCTCAAGAGTTACACCCATTGGCTGCACACACAGTGGCCCGCAGGCGTGGTCGAGAAGTTGCCGGAGTCCGGCGAGCTCGGCGTCACCAACATTCCGGGCGTGCGCATCGTCGGCGATCTTACCGGGATCCCGCTGCTCAAGTTTTCTTCCAAGACCGGCGCGGAAGCGGTCCGGGCGATCCTGGCGGAGCCGGATTTTCGGAAGGGTGAAAGCGGGAACGAAATTGTCGATCTCGCGATCATCGGGGGCGGCGTCTCGGGCGTGTCGGCGGCGATCGAGGCGGGGAAGGCGGGACTGAATTTCAAGATCTTCGAGGCGACGCAGCCTTTTTCGACGGTCGCAAATTTTCCGAAAGCGAAGCCGATCTACACCTATCCGACCGACCTGAAGCTGGAAGGCGGGCTGCAATTCACGAAAGACGTGAAGGAGGCGCTGCTCGACGAGATGGAAGAACAACGTCGCGCCGCCGGGATCGAATTTAGCGCGGCCCGGATCGAGCGGCTCGAGGCGCGCGGACAGGAAATCCTGCTTCATCACTCCGACAAAAGTGTCACGCGCGCGCGCCGCGTCATCGTGGCGATCGGCCGGAGCGGCAACCATCGCAAGCTGGGTTGCCCGGGCGAAGAACTCCCCAAGGTTTACAACCGGCTTTACGATCCGAAGGATTTCACGGGCAAAAACGTGCTCGTGGTGGGCGGCGGCGACAGTTGCCTGGAAAGCGCGATCGCCCTCGCCGGGTCCGGTGCGCGCGTCACGCTGAGTTATCGCAAGCCGGAATTTGCGCGCCCGAAACCGGAGAACATCGAGAAGATCAAAATGCTGGAGCGCGATCCGAACGCGGCGGTGGAGGTGGAACGGCCGACCTCCGACCGGGTCACGACGGCGTTCACCGCCGCCATGAGAAAGAGCACGCCGGCCGGGTCCATTGCACTGGCCATGGCGACGACCGTCGCGCGCATCGAACCGGACAAAGTCACGCTGAAGAGCGCGAGCGGCGAAGAGACGACTTTGCCTAACGACGTTGTTTTTGCCATGATCGGGCGGGAAGCGCCGCTCGAATTTTTCCGGCGCAGCGGTCTGCATGTGCACGGCGATTGGCGACCGATCACCTGGCTGAGCTGCATCGCTTTCGTTCTCTTCTGCGTCTTCCTTTATCATTGGAAGAGCAACCATCCGGCGGAATTTCCCGTGCAACGCTGGGCGAGCCAGCATCACGCTTTTCCCTTCAACGTTCCGAAAGCGATCGATGCCGCCGGCGGCAAGCTGGCCGAATGGTCGAAGCGCGACACCAACCTGCTCTACACGATCAAGCGCGGCCTCGGGAATCCGTCGTTCTATTACACGCTGGCCTATTGCACTTGCGTCGTCGTCTTCGGCATCCGGCGCATCCGTCGCCGCCGCACGCCTTACGTGAAATGGCAGACGCTGGCGTTGATGGCGTCGCAATGCATCCCGCTTTTCATCCTGCCCGAGCTCATTCTTCCATGGATGGGACGCAACGGCTGGTTCGAACCGGGCCATCCGTTGCGCTGGCTGGCCGATCATCTTTTTGAAAGTTACGACGGCTCGTTAGGCCACGAGCGCGCCTACTGGCGAGCCTACGGTTTTATTCTCGCCTTTCCCTTGAACGTCTACAACGTCTTCACCGATCACCCGATGTGGCTCTGGCTCGGGATTTGTTTCCTCCAGACCTTCGTCATCATCCCGTTGATCATCTTCCGCTGGGGCAAAGGCGCCTATTGCGGCTGGATTTGCTCCTGCGGCGCGCTCGCTGAGACGATGGGCGATTCCTATCGGACCAAGATGCCGCACGGTCCTTTCTGGAACCGCCTGAACATGGTCGGTCAGGCCGCGCTCCTATTCGCGTTAGGCATTCTCGGGTTGCGCATCGCCGGCTGGGTCCTGGGCGAAGAGTCATGGCCGACTCACTGGTATCATAAACTCTTCGAAGGTATCCCGTATCTGAGTTACTCCTGGAGTGTCGATATTTTCATGGGCGGAATCCTCGGGGTCGGCCTTTACTTCTGGTTTAGCGGGCGGGTCTGGTGCCGCTTCGCCTGTCCGCTCGCCGCCCTCATGCATATCTATACGCGTTTTTCGCGCTACCGGATTTTCCCCGACAAGCACAAGTGCATTTCCTGCAACGTCTGCACCTCGGTCTGTCATCAGGGCATCGACATCATGAACTTCGCCAACAAGGGACTGCCGATGGAAGATCCGGAGTGCGTGCGTTGTTCCGCCTGCGTCCAGCAATGTCCGACCGGAGTGCTCTCCTTCGGTCGCTACGACGGCGCCGGTGGCATCATTCTCGACAAATTACCCGCCTCGCCCGTGCAGATGCGGGAAGGATGAGGCTTAGCGCCTAACTTTCCCTTAGCAGTTGCAGCGTCTTAGAGTCACTTTCGCCCTGGAAGTATTTGGTGAGGAGCTGGTGGAAGACCGAGCCCTCCGGTGAGACCGAGGCGAAAAGAGTCGCGCAAGATTTCAGTTTCATATCGTCCGGAGAACCGAAGATTTCATGCGCGGATTTCTTCTCGATGCCGAGAAGGGCCTTGGCGCACGTTGTCAGCCGCGGACCGAGGAGAGGATGAGCGAGGTAGGCGCTGGCTTCCGCCGCGCTCTTGATTGAATAGCGCCGCGACATCGCACTGTAACCCAGCCCTTCAAACTGAGGAAAAATAAACCATATCCAGTGTGAGCGCTTGCGGCCATTCTTAATTTCGGCGAGCGCCTCCTCAAAAGAGGATGCCTGCGCCTGCACGAAACGTTTGAGGTCGTACGGATCGCTCGAAACCATAAGACCGATCGGCGGAAGGGGTGCGCCCGCCTTACTTGGTCAGCAATGCCTGAAGTGAGGCGGGTAACTTGTCGGCGTTGCGCAAGAGGAGACTAACCTGCCAGATCTGAGTGTCAGTGAGTTTGCTCTCAAATGAGGGCATGGCGCTGAAACGGATCCCGTTTTTCACTACCCAATGCGTCTCGCCTACCTCGTCGTCCGTGACACCCTTTGGAAGGAGGAAGAAGCGGCGGGATGTGTGGATAGAATCTCTTCGATCCTTCGCGGTTAGATTGGCCGAGGCGGCCGTGGCAGCTGGCGCAACCGTTCTCCAGATAAACATGCGCGCCGGCGAGCAGATTCGTTTCATCGGCCGGGATCGGTGATTTATCCTCCGCGCTTCGACCAATCGAGGCGGCGAGCGCTTTGTGCGCGAGCATTCGTTCCATCGGCAAGGGAGCGCCCTTGGTCGACATCGGTATTCCGCCGCGAACGACAAAGAGATAACCGCTCGCCAGCACAAGGCAGATACCGATGATTAGGCCCAAGAAAAATTTGATCATGAATGAATGCCCTCAGTCGTTAGGCCAGCCGTTAAGTATTCGTCTCCTCGTCTAAAGGCAGTCGCGCGGGAAAGCCAGCCTCACAACAAGATCGGCAGTTAGTACCTCGCGTGAGATCCGTGTCCGCTCAGACTTTCGTAGGAGGCCCCGGCCGAGATCTGAAACTTGTCGGTACCGACGCCACCGAAGATGTAACTCTGAAAATCTTCGCGCCCATATTTTCCGCCCGAGTTTCCATAGAACACTCCCATCTCGCCGCCGGAGACAGGCTGATTCAAACGCAAGTCGACCACTCCGCCCGGGCCGTCGCTGCCATACATCGGAGAGGAGGTCGTTTGCACCCGCGCCGCGCTCAGCAACGCGACCGGGATCGTGTCGAGCGGAGCGAAGTGTCCCGAGTCGCCCGAAATTGGAAAGCGGCGGCCATCCAGCAAGGTGAGCACAGGGAGGCCGTGAAGTAAGAGGGAGCCGTCGACCGAGCTAAACAAATCCGGTCGGGCAAGCGTGAGCGCGGCCGCGGTATCAGTCTGGCCGCCCAGGCGCAGTTGATCGGGCCCGAAGATTTCCAGATCGCTATCCTGAGCGAGAAGAGGGGAGCAAACACAAAGACATCCGAGAAGTGCTGGCACCAAGCGTTTGATCATGAAGGAATTCACAGCCGAAATCCCTCGCGCGCCAGTAAAATTAATCTCCCGGCCGCGATAGGGTCGGCCAGACAGCGGAGCTCTGAGCACCTCGCAGAGTTACTTCTTCGGCTCGGCGGCTGCCGGAATCTTGGTCGCCTGCCAGTTGACAGCCTGCCATTTGCCATCGCGTTTCAGGAAGGTGCCGCTGTTGAGGTAATTTGCGATCTCGGTCTTCTCTCCCTTCTTCGTCGTGCCAACGAGACGGAAAGCGACGATCGCGGTCGTGCCGTATTGCTGGATGCGGATGTCTTCCGCGGAGTAGGTCGCGGTTTCATCGGTGGGCGAGCTCGGTGCCGCCGCTTCTTCGCGGACTTCATGCATGATCTGGGCTTTGCCGATGCGGCGTCCGGCTGAAGCGGTGTAGATGAGATCGTCTGCCCAGAAGCGATCGTGCATCGCGACATCGTTGCGCGAGGCGCCGGCGAGAAAATCGCGTAGAAGCTTTGTCAATTCCGCGGCGTCAGGTGCAGGCGGCGGCACGGGTAAGGGGATGGTTTTCTCAGCCGCCGTCGCCGGGCTGGCCGAGGGAGCGGGCGAGTTTTGCGCGAAAAGGGAGAGGGGAAGAAGTGCCGCGAGAGTAAGAGCGAGTAGACGAATCGTGCGCATAAAGAATGTCGCGATTGGATGACGCTCGCGGGCTCCTCGTCAATCACCAAAACTCTGGCCAATGAGGATCTCCGTGACCTGGAGGGTCGCACTCGTCTATATGAGGCGTGCTCACGATTGAGAACGTCTCGAAACGATTCCGCGCCGGAAATTTCGGCGTGCGCGATCTCTCCCTGGAAGTGAAGTCGGGAGTGATCGGACTCCTCGGCCCGAACGGCGCGGGGAAGACGACGCTCATGCAGATGATCGCGACGATCACGCGACCGACGAGCGGGCGGATCCTTTTCCACGGTGCTGATGTAACGAAGCGGCCTAACGAAGTCCGGCGCAAGCTCGGTTATCTGCCGCAGGATTTCGGCGTCTACGACAACCTGACCGCGCGAGAATTTCTCACCTACTTCGCCGCTCTCAAAGGCGTGCGTTCGAAGCAGCGCGTCACGGAGATGCTGGAAAGCGTCAACCTGCACGGCGTGGCGAATCGAACCGTCGGCGGTTTTTCCGGCGGGATGAAGCAGCGGCTCGGCATCGCCCAGGCTTTGATTAACGATCCCGAGCTCGTCATCGTCGATGAGCCAACCGCCGGGCTCGACCCGGAAGAGCGCGTCCGTTTTCGAAATGTTTTGTCGGAGATTGGCTTTGGTAAATTGGTCATTCTTTCCACCCACATCGTCTCGGACGTGGAATCAATCGCGAGCGAGATCGCGGTCATGAAAGAAGGCGCGCTCCTCACTTTGGCGACGCCGGAAACTCTCCTGCGACATTGCGACGGCCAAGTTTGGCAGAGCGTCGTCGCGTCCGAGGAGTTCGAGAAATTGCGGAGCACGCTCAAAATCTCGAGCGCCGTGCGCAAGCCCGACGGCGTTCACATTCGTTTCGTCGGTCCATCTCCCGGCATCGCAGCCACGGCGGCGGAGCCGGAGCTGGAAGATGCTTTTCTTTATCTGATGAACTTTGGCGACTCGGCCGAGCCAACGCCGCGATGACCGCTTCATTCGCGCGCCTCGCTGCCATCGTCGCAGCGGATTTCCGGATCCGTTTCCGTCGCGTCTCGACCTTGATTGTTTTCCTTCTCCTGAGCGCCTTCGCCTATGTCTGGATTCCGGCGCCTTCCACTGGCCGCGCCCTCATTCAGATCAACGGCCGGCGCGCGATCTACAACTCGGGCGCGATCGGCCTCGGCACCGCTTCGATCGGGATGATCTTCGTCGGTCTTTTCGGTTTCTATTTCATCTCGAACACGATCCGGCGCGACATCACCACGCGCTGCGGAGTGGTGGCGGCTTCCACCCCGATGCGTTCCTTCGAGTATCTGCTCGGCAAGTTCCTCGGGAATCTCGCCTTTCTCGTCACCTTTCTCGGCGGCTTCATGCTCAGCTCGATGGCCATGCTTCTCGTTAGGGGAGAAGCGCCTTTCGAGCCCGGCGTTTTCATCGAGCAATACCTTCTCCTCACCCCGGCGGCGATGGTCTTCGTCTCGGCGGTCGCGGTCTTCTTCGAATCGGTCCCGTTGCTCGCCGGCAAGCTGGGCGACGTTCTCTATTTTTTTCTCTGGGCCGGAGTGATCGGCTTCGTCGTGGCCAACGAGACCAGTCACGGGCGGATCAACTGGGCGCGCTCGCTCGACTTCACCGGGTTCGGTTTCATGATCGATCGGATGCAACAGACGTTGCACACCGAGTCGGTCGCGATCGGCTCCTCGCCTTTCGATCCGACCAAGCCGCCCATCCTTTTTCCTGGCCTAACGATGACGCGGACCTGGCTGTTGCCCCGCCTCATCTCGGTCGTTGCGCCGCTGCTCCTGCTCCCGCTCGCGGCGCTTTTCTTCCATCGCTTCGATCCGGTGCGAACGGGTCGCATCTCCGGAAAGGGCGAGCGGAATTGGCTGGGGAAATTGCAAAACCTCTTCAAGCCTCTGACCCGCCGCATTCTTCCTGGCCTAACGAGTATGGGATCTGGCGGATCGCTTCTCAGCGCCATGTGGGTTGACGCGATGCTCACCTGTGCCCTTTACCCCTTAGTCCCGGTCGTTTTTCTGGCGGTGACGATCGTCACTCTCGCCGCGCCCTTGCCGGCCGCCTTGCCAGCAGTGTTCGCGGCGCTCGCCATCATCGTCTCGGATGTATCGACGCGGGAAGCACGTGCCGGAACGAGCGCGAGCGTGCGCGCCATCGGCCGCCTGCGCGAGCATTACGTCTGGTGGAAACTCGGGTCCTCTTTGATGCTTGGCCTGCTATTCTGCGTCGCCCCGATCGTTCGGACCATCTATCACGGACCCATCGCCGTGGCTGCTTTGCTCGGCGGCATTTTCCTGCTGGCGGCAACCGCGACCGGGCTCGGGGTTGCGACCGCGAACCCGAAGACCTTCATCGTCGCGTTCCTCACTTTCTGGTATGTCGTGGTCAACGATCGCGGCGCGAACCCAATCTGGGATTTTGCCGGCTTCTACGGGCACGCCAGCAGCGCGACCATCATGGTTTACGGCATGGTAAGCCTGCTGGCGGTCGGAGCCGCGCAAATTTTTTACCGCTGGCGCCTGAAACGCGCCTAACGAGGCCGGCGCGGCGCGATGGTGTGACTCCGATTGACAGCCGGGCGGTTGTTCGCCACACCGATTCTGCCGTGGCCCACGCTCCGCATCGGCGGTCTCATCGGCATCGTGGGATGGCCGCCTCCCATCTGGCGAGGGTGAGGTTGCGGAGACGGGCCATGCGGTGAGCGGTGATGGAATCTTCCGCGGTTCCGGTTGCGGACTGAATAAATCACGGCGGCGTTCTGATTGAAGACCGTGACGTAATAGGGGTCAGGCGCGACGTAATAAGGCTCGTCCGCGAAAACCGGTTCGTTAGGCGACACGTAACCGTAGGCGGCATCGTCGGTGGCGGGGTAAGTGGCGTAATCGGGGGAGGAATAGTTCTCCGTGCCTGGGGCGGTCGTCTCATCCGGTGCGGCGGTCGAGGCTGGCGCGGACGCAACCATCGTCGCGAAGGAACTCTCTTGTGCAGCCAGCATCCGTTCGCGGGCTTCGAGAGCGGCGGCCCGCAGGGCAAGCTTTTGTTCGGCCTCGGCGCGATGCTCATCCGCGAGCCGTTCCTGCACCCGGCGCTCGATTTCCGCGTTGCGTTGCGCTTCCGATTCCTGTTTCGCGCAGCCGCCGATGAAAAGGGAAATCGCCGCCGCTACCGTTCCGAGCATAATCGTTCTCATTGTGTAATGAGTGGACCCCGACGCTGATAATCTCGCGACGTTCCCGTGTGGCCGCAACCCCTGAAGAGTAACAGAACGCCAGCCTAACGATTCGGCCCTTTCGGGAAAAGGACCTTATCCGGCGCCGCGTTGAGAGCGGATCGCTCCTCGGCCACAGGTCGGCCTTGGCGGCGAAGGCGAGAGCGACGACTTTTGTGCATGGTCGGGCCGCGCTTCTTTGTTTTGTTGCCGCTGCTCCTGCTCGCCGCCGCTCCGCCGGCGCCGATCAAGCCGAACGCGCCCGCCGGTTATCGCGTCGTCCAGATGTCGCGCGGGCCGAAAAATCACCTTCTCGTTCGCGCAAGGGTGAATGGAAATCCGGCGACGTTCCTCGTCGATACCGGGTCGGACGTGAGCCTGCTCCGGGCTGATCGCGCGCAGCGTCTCGGCGCGCACGCAGCCGAAAAGAACTTCCGCACTGCCGGGAAAGTTTTCGCTGCCGCGATGGTGGCCGATTTCCAAATCGGCCAGGTCCACTTTGGCGCAGTGCGATTCGCCCTGAATGAACCGGGCGAGGCGGGCGGCGCGTCTCGAGGCGAAGTGGGTGTCGATATCGACGGATTACTTGGGCTCGATCTCCTGAAGAGTCGGGTCGCGGTGATCAACTGCCACACGCGGCAACTTTTTTTCCGGACGGAAACCGCGCGTCCACTCGACCTCGCTGCTGCGACGCGCGGGCTCGGATTTCGCGCGGTCCCGATCATCATGTATCGCGGGAGAATTCTCACCGTGCCGGCTCGTCTCAATGGCCGAATCGGACGCCTGATTCTCGACACCGGTGCGTTCGTCACCGCCGCTGGCGGATGACGTCATTCGTTCCATTCCGATCGACACGGTCGCGTCGCGCCTAACGGCTCGCGGATTCGATGGGAAGCTGCGACCGGTCGAGCTCGCGCGGGTGAACGATCTCCACATCGGCGACGTCGCGATCGCGCCGCAGAGTTTTGCGGTGATCGATCTCTTCGATTCGCGAAAGCAGATGCGCACCTTCACCGGCATTAACCGGATTGAGGTCTACGCCGAAAAGAATCCCGTGCCCGGCGACCGCATTTTAGGATTGCTCGGCAACGAGCTGCTCGATCAGCGTGAAGCGATCATCGACCTGGAAACCATGAAGCTTTTCCTGAAGTAGCCGGCCAAGGCGGAATGCGGAATTCGGATTCACTGAAAATAGGGACGCAACAGTTCGTATTTTTTTGCCCCGATCCCCTGGACCCGCTGTAGCTCATCTGCGCTTTGAAATGGGCGCGCCGCAATGATGCGCTCGGCGAGGACGGGACCGATGCCGGGCAGAGCTTGCAACGCTTCGACGCTCGCGCTGTTGACGTCGAGTTTCGCGCCCGGCGCGGTTTCCGTTCGAATCTCCGGATTCGGCGCAGGCTCCAATTTTTTCGGGTGAAAGAAAGCATCGAAAGAGTCCGTGCCGGCCGGCTGAGTAGCGCTCGGACTGGTCGTCGCGCGCGTGTTCAGGTGCCCAGTGTCGACACCCCAGCCACCGAGCTTTTGCGATTTCGCGTTGCGCTCCAACTGCTCTAATTTGCGTTTCTCGGTCGCGGGCGCGGCGCGATCGGGCGGATGGCCCGGCGCGCCGTAGACCCGGGCGAGTCCGTTGCGCACGAGCGTTTCAGCGAGATCTTCGCTCCCCATCTCGACGAAGGCGAAATAACGCGGCAAACGGCTCCGGCCGCGCGCGTCTTCCTTGCAAGTCTCGACTGTGAACGGGCGAGAGAGTTTTTCCCGGGTGAAACGCTCGGCCTCCGCTCCGATCTGGAGAGTCTGCGGCACGCTGACGCGAAAATATTTCGCCTGCTCCGCAACGCGCTCGGGCAGGCTGGCATCCGTCTCGGGCGTATCGACAAAATAGAGCCGGAAGATGTATTCCTTCCCGCCCGCCCGAACATGGAAGCTGTCGCCGTCGTTCGCTGGATTCGGAAGGAGGCGACAGTTTTGGTAAGTGACCCAATGCTCGCCGGCCCGGAGGCGCGAGGCGCCTAACGACAAGAGAAGGGCGAGAATGAAGAGCCGCTGAAAGAAACGCATGAACGGTTGCCTAACGTTCTTGCCGGGGAGCGGAGTCGTCAACGGCAGCGCGCGAAGCGACGGCCGGGCGAGCGGCGAGGCGCGATTCTGCCGCAATGTTTACTTCCCCGGCGACAAGCCGCCGCTCTTTTTGCGTTCGTTAGGCTGGCTTAAGATGCGACCTCTCCTGCTTGCGGCCGGCGCCGGCCAGACTTCTGTCGGCTGAGGGCTCGAACTCTTCGGGATCAAGTTCGTCGGGATCAACCCGGAGAACGGCCAGAAGCTGATCGTCACCTTCGTCGCCATCGCCGTTTTCCTTCTCGTGCGCTGGCTGCTGCGCGCGCTCGTCCGCCTGGTGGCTGTTAGCCTTCGCGAACTTTCGGAGCGATGACGTGGTGAGGAACGCCGTAGAAGAATTGCGCCCGGCTCTTCTCTCGAAGGGTGACGATCCTTTAGCGCGGAGTGACGGCCAAAGAGAAGGTCCGACAACGCAATCCGCCGAAGCGCTGTCGACCATGTCACCGTTCCGAAAGTTCGTCGCGGCAGACTGCCGCGACCAACGGGCTGACAGCCCGTGCTCCCCGGAGAGGAAGACCTGGCGGTTTCTCGGCTTAGGGCGTCGCCTCGGCGGGCAGCTCCGCGCTCGCCGTCGGTTGCGCGCTTTTCCAGAGGATCAAAGCCACGCCTAACAATACCAAAAGAGCGCCTAACATTGCCCAAGGCGACAACGTTTCACCCGCCACGAGCCAGCCGATTGCGACCGCGAGCGGCGGGGTGATGAGCGAGATGGTGAGGAGATTTGTTACTGCGACGCGATTCATCAGCCAATAAAACAGGAGAAATGCCAGGACCGACCCGACCAGCGCCAGATAGAGGAGGCAGCCCACGGCCAGCTTCGTCCAGTGAAAGCGAAGCGGATTTCCTTCGCTCCAGAAACCAAAGAGGAGCAACGGTCCGAGCGCGAAGATCATCTGCCAGGCCGCGATCACCGCGGGCGCGAACTGCGTCCGTCGCGCTTTGATGAGCACGTTCGCATAAGCCGCCGCAACCGCGCCGCCGACGATTGCGACCCCGCCCCAGAACGCCCAGAGCCCATGAAAATCGAGCAGCTTCAGGCAAATAAGCGCGACTCCGCCCAAGGCGAGGAGCGCGCCCGCGACCCGCTCCCAGCGCATCGGTTCCGCCGGCAGCATCCAGTGCGCGAAGAGGAGGCCGAAAGTCGGAATCGTCGCCTGCAAGATCGCCGCGAGGCCGGAGGAAATATGTTGTTCGCCCCAGAAGAGCAAGCCGTAGTTGACGCCGAAAGTCAGGATCCCGGTGAAAGCGAGGAACCCGTAATCCGCGAGCCCACGCGGGAGCGGGAAACGGCCGAAACAAATCGCGAAGAGGACCGCTGCGGCGATGACAAAGCGAAGTGCACAAAACGAAATGGGCGGCAGGTCGTTCAGGCCAACCTTGATCACAAGCCAGGTGGAACTCCAGATCAGGCAAAGCGAAATCCAGGCTAGCGGGACCCACTTCCGATCCCGTGCCGAGGCCGATTTTGTCTGAGCTTCCTTCAACATTCTGTTCGCCGAAGAATGTGCAGGGAATCGAGCGCAGGCAACCGGCACCGGAGAATCCGCAACAGCTCAGGAATGAGCGGCCAACTTTTCGCGCCCGTGCGGCGCGCTCAGATCAAGCAAAGGACCGATCGGCACGATGCGCGGTCGGATTGATCGCGTGATGCGTCACGTAGTAATGGCGCTTGATGTGATCAAAATTTACCGTGTCGGCAATTCCCTGCTGCTGATAAAGGTCCATCAGATACCCTTGCAGATTTGGATAATCGAGGATGCGCCGCAGATTGCATTTGAAGTGTCCGTAATAAACCGAATCGAAGCGGACGAGCGTGCAGAAGAGCCGCCAGTCCGTCTCGACAATGCGATTCCCGAAGAGATAGCGACTCGTCGTTAGGCGGATCTCCATTTCATCGAGCGCCGCGAAGACCGTCCGGCAGGCGTGCTCGTAGGTGCGCTGGCGGGTGGCGAAGCCCGCGCGGTAAACGCCGTTGTTGATTTTCTCGTAGATGAAAGCGGAAAGCTTCGCCTGCTCATCCGCGATGTCGCCCGGGAAGAGATCGCTTCGGGCCAAGCCGAAGGCGGCGAATGCGTCGTTGAACATTCGGCAAATGTCGTCCTCGGAATTGTTCACGATGCGGTGCGTCTCCTTATCCCAAAGCACAGGCACCGTGGCGCGGCCGTCGAAATTCGGATCGGTCGCGAGATAGGCTTGTTTCAAAAACTCGAAGCCATTGATCGGATCGCGGCTGAAACCCGGCCCGTCGCGAAAAGCCCAGCCGCGTTCGTCGCGCACCGGATCGACGACCGTCATGCCGATCGCTTCTTCGAGCCCGCGGAGATGACGCGCGATGACGGTGCGGCTGGCCCAGGGGCAGGCGAGGGACACGTAAAGGTGATACCGATCGGGGGCGGCGGGATAGGCGGTCGAGCCATCTCCCGAGACCCAGTCGCGGAAGGCATCCTCCTGCCTAACGAATTCTCCGGTGTCCGATTGTTCCGCGGCGAACTGCGCTCTTTCTGCCATACGCTCCTTTTACTGCGGACCGCGATTCCCTGCGAATCGTCGGAGCGACAGAAAGTCGATCTGGTGACGCGAACAGCCCGTGAGCGCCAAGTCGGCGGCGATTTCGCCAACGACCGACGCGAACTTGAAACCGTGACCGGAAAATCCGCCGCACAGGATCAGGCGAGGATGTCGCGGATGACAATCGATTACAAAATGCCCGTCCGCCGTTAACGAATAGGGACAAGGCTTGACCGCTCGAAAAGTTGCAGTGGCTCCCGGCATCCATTGTTCCATCCCCACGATGATCGGTTCGATGTCGCGCGCCTGATCGATCGTGCGGTCCCACTCGGGCGCGGTCGTTAGGCTGCCGTGCGCGTGGAAGGCGGCTTTGACTCCGTCGCCGAAGTCGGGAAAACCGTAGAGCGGCGCCGGGAGTCCGGCCCGCTCAAGCAGAAATGGCGGGAAGCGACCGGCGGAATAGGCGTCGGTCGCAGGGGTAAACCAGGCCTGCACATTGCGCTGGATGCGGAGTGGGATGCCGAGCGCGCCGAAGGTTTCCGCAAGCCACGGCCCCATCGTGAGAATGAGGGCAGCGGCCGAGACACGTGAGCCATTCGTTAGGGAAATTTCAAAACCGTCGCCCGCCGGCTCCCAACGGGAAACCTCAGCGCCGAAAAGAAGCTGCGCGCCCGCCCGCGCCGCCACGCCGAGATGGGCTTCGATGGCGCGTTCTGGGACGAGGACCCCGCCGTCCGGTTCGAAAAGACCGATCTCGTTCGGTCGGAGGAGCACGGTTGGAAAACGTTGCAAGATGTCGCGCGGCGTCAGGATTTCGAGCGTCAGATCGTGCTCTGCCGCGGCACGGCGCGCTCCCGCAATTATCTCCGCGCTCTCTATTCCGACCATGAGCAGGCCGGTGATCTGCAGCAATTCCTGACCCGAGGAACGCTCGAGTTCGCGCCACAATTCGTAGGCGCGGAGAAGAAGCGGCACATAGGCCGAATCTTCGAAATAAGCCTTGCGAATCATTCGGCTTTTCCCGCTCGACGAACCGAACTCGTGGGCTGGCCCGAATTGCTCGAGCCCGATAACGCTGGCGCCCCGACCGGCGCAATGCGCGAGGACGGCGCTGCCCATTCCACCCAATCCGATGACTGCCGCGTCGTAGCGCATAACGCATGTTTTACCGCGGAAGCGCCGAATTCCAGCCTTCATCCATTCGCCCGCTTCGGGAAGGTTCCGCCTGCGTGGTAATAAGCTCCGCGAGCTTTGGCGACTGAGTTGGGACGCTTCGCTCACGGTTAAGTAAAACTGCCGGCCGTTTGCCTAACAATGGTGGCGGCGTGCGTCGCCCGGGATCGGCTGCGCCCCCGGGGACCAGGTTGCTTGAGGGTTACGGATTTGCGTAAGCTGCCGTGATGAGAGCCATCTGCCTGGAGAAGGTGCTCGCTGACGCCGCGAGACTCCTGCCGACCTATCTGCAGCGCACTGAAAATCTGTCGCGGGAACCCAAAGGCATTCGTCGCAGCGAGATGTTTTTCTTTTACGCCGCGGTCGCTGAGACTGCGCCGCGGCGCATTGTCGAATCCGGACGTGCCCGCGCTCAGAGCACGCTCGTGCTTGCCTCGCTTTTTCCGGAGACGGAAATCATCAGTATCGAATTCGACGCTTCGTCGCCGGATGTCGCCGTGGCGGCGGAGAGACTGAAGGACCTCGCAAATGTGGAGTGCCGTTTCGGTGATTCTCGCCAGCTTCTCCCGGAGTTGCTGCGCGCCGGCGATGTGGTGCTCATTGATGGGCCGAAAGATTTCCGCGCCGTTAAACTCGCCTTGCGCCTCCTGCGCACCGGTAAGCCCGTCGCGGTTTTCGTGCACGATCTCTGGCCGGGATCTCCCGCGCGAGACTTCGTCGATCGCCATTTGCCTGCGGCTTTCCTGAGCGACGCGCCGACCTGGGTCTTTCGCTATTCTGAGTTGGATCATGGTCAACGCGCGAAGCCGGCGCTTTCCTCCCACGCCCGGATCGCCTATGGCGCTACGCTGGGCTGCTTTCCTCCGATGCCGGGCAGCTATACGCTGCGCCTGGCCCGCTGCAGTTTTGCTCAAGGCGTTGAGCGGTTGCGAGAAGTGGTGCGCAAGATTCGCAAACTTCCCCCTCGTCTTCGCTCGGAAGACTTCGCCATCGTGAGCGGATGAGGTCAGGCGTTATTTTTCATCGGATACAGGAATGGGCAGGCGCTTTTGGTGGAGCGCCGCAAGAAATGGTGTTAAGCCTGCTTCTTTGTCCTGGTCACTCGACTTTGTTTTTCGCATGTCCATCGCGCCTCCTCGTAAACAACATCTCTGGATCTGGTTTGTTTGGCTCGCGGGCTTTTATTCGGTCTGGGCGTGGCTTGTTTTTGGCCAGAGCCGCTGGGGAGATACCAAAGCGCATTGGCCGATGGCGCTCTCCATGGCGCTGGGCAGTTACGTCGCCGGCTCCACGCCCATGGGCGGCGGCACGGTCGGTTTCCCGATTCTCGTCCTCCTCTTCGGAATGCCGGCCAAGCTGGGCCGCGATTTTAGTTTTGCCATCCAATCGATCGGCATGGTGAGTGCGGCGATCTTCATCATCGCGCGACGGCAAACCCTTGCCTGGGCGATGCTGAAAGGAGCGATGCTCGGGGCGATGATCGGGACTCCCTTAGGCATCTTTTTCCTGGCTCCGCTGGTTCCCGGCCTTTGGATTGAAATTATCTTCGCCGTCCTCTGGGCCAGCTTCGGGATTCTGCATCTCTATCGGATCAACGAGATTTCTTCCCATGAGGGGATGACTGAATTTGACGAGCGGTGGGATTTCCGGGTCGGCCTTGTCCTGGGCGCACTAGCCGGCGCCACGGTCGTGGCGGTGACTGGCGTGGGAATCGATATGGTGCTCTACGCGGCGCTGGTCCTTCTCTGTCGCGCCGATCTCAAGATCGCCATTCCCACGTCGGTTGTGATCATGGGCTTCACCTCGCTCTTCGGCATCGTGGTGAAAAATCTTTCCACCGGTTTGCAGCCTAACGTTTACGAAAATTGGCTGGCGGCAGCTCCGATCGTGGCGTTGGGCGCGCCCCTCGGGGTTTTCGTCGTCAATGTGGTTGGCCGCAAACCGACTCTCCTTTTCGTCGCTGTCCTTTGTATTGGGCAATTCATTTGGACGTGCAGCAAAGAGCGCAGTTCCCTCGAATTTTCCGGCGTGATTCTCGCGATCGTCGCGGTGGGCGTGTGTCTGCTTGGCTTTGAGAAACTCCGCGCGTGGGGAGCTAATTTGGTCGGCGAAGCGAAAGCGAAAAATCTCGCGCGGACAGCGGAGGCGGCGAACGCCTTGGGTGGATCGCTTGCCGCGGATCGGGGCGAATCTCGTTAGGCGAGGACGAACGCTGTGCGGGCGAGGTCTCTCAGATGAAACGCCGCTTGTGCGCCATGATCAATCCGCCGAGCGCGAACGCGAGCATCGCGCAAGCGGAGCCACCGTCAGGTATCCACACGACCGCACCCTGCCGGTGGTCAGCGTAACAAGGCCAAACTGCTCGTCGCCCTGCAGTTCAATGAGCCCTTGGATCGGGTCCCCGGGCGCGAATACGAGAAGTATGACCAAACGCCATAGAAACCGCTCGGACCTCCGACCGCTTCGAGCCACATTCCAAGCTGCCTTGTTACGAGTTCCAAATCCGGACCGTACAGTGCACCTCCTCAAGAGAACGCCGGGAGCAAAGAGTCACCCGAGAAAAAAACGCTCAAACCAGAGACTTCTCCCCCGTCAATTTTTTGGTCGTTGTTGAGATCTTCCCCGAACGACGAGAACTCCGGGGAAAAGCGTCCGCGCTCGCGCCAGATCGATTCGATCGGTTGAGGGTAAGAAAATCCGCGTTTCGCTGTCAATCTCGAATTGGCCCAGCACGCTGTTAGGCAGCAAATGGGGCCGGCGAAGCGAAAGTATTTTTTAGGGTTGAAGGAGCGTGCACAGATGGCGTTTTTTCAGTTTGGTCATCGCTCGAAGTTCATGCTTTCATGGCCCGGGCCTATAGCTCAGCGGTTAGAGCAGGGGACTCATAATCCCTTGGTCCCAGGTTCGAATCCTGGTGGGCCCATCTCCTTCTCAATTTGCCATCGCCGATCGTCAATTTGCTTCGCTGGGCCTGGCTCTTCGCCGAGATCGTAGCGCTATCAGCGCTCATCCTCGTGACGCGCTGCGCGAATTACGACGAGGTCTTTGTCGGCGGCCGGATCTACTTCGTCGATGCCGATTGCTACTCGCGCATGACCCGCGCGCGGCTGGTTGCGCAGCATCCGGGCTTGATCGTTAGGCAGCAAGATTTCGAAAATTATCCGGCCGGTATCACTCCGCACACGACCGCGCCGTTCGATTACCTGATTGTCGCTCTGGCGAAACTCCTGTCTCCGTTTACGGCCCAGCCACTCGACCTGGCGGGCGCGCTGATCTCGCCGCTCCTGGCTCTGGGCAGCGGTTGGTTCCTCTGGTGGTGGTTGCGCCGGCCTGGCTTTCGCTATCGCTGGGCGGGCCTGCTGCTTTTCGCGCTCAGCCCGATTCTGGCCCACGGCAGCGCTCTCGGCCGGCCGGATCATCAGTCGTTGCTCATGGCGCTGCTCCTCGTCGCGCTCGCGGCCGAATGGTCGCTTCAACGAGAGGCGAGTCGCAGCTGGGCCATCGTGAGCGGGCTGAGCTGGGGAATGGCCCTCTGGGTTTCACTTTACGAACCGTTGCTTCTCCTTGCGGCGCTCTTGGGGTTTCATTGCTTTTACCGGCGCGCACAACTTTGGGAGCGCCCGCGTCGAATCGGCTGGTATCTCCTCCTTGGGATTTTTGTGCTCGCGGCTTTGGTCGAGCGGCGCTGGCCGCAGCTGCCGGCCCCGGCGCTGCACGCGTTTTTCGTGCGCTGGTCGGCGACCGTGGGGGAATTGCGAGGTGTCAGCCTAACGAGCGCGGTCTGGTGGCAATGGGGCGGGGCGCTTCTGGTCGTCGCGCCCCTCTTCTTCATTCTCGCCTTGAAACGCCGCGCCATCCCGCCGGTTTTCGCTCTTCTTTTTGCAGTCACTCTTCTGCTCACGATCTGGCAGGCGCGCTGGGGTTATTTCCTGCTCGTGATTTTTGCCCTAACGACTCCGGCTCTGCTCGACGTCGTTAGGCAAGGTTGGCTCGGAGGGCTTCTCTTTTTCCTCGCGCTTCTGCCTGTTCTGCAATCATGGGAAGATGCGCTCTGGCCTAACGAACAGCTGCGAGCCCACCGGGCCGAGGCCCGGGGCGAAGCAATCGAGTGGCGCGCGGCCGCGAGCGCTATCCCGCGTGATCATCTCGCGCCCTTCCTCGCCCCCTGGTGGCTCTCGCCCTCGGCCGCTTACTGGTCAGGTCAGCCGGCCGTCGCGGGCAGCTCGCATGAAAGCCTGCCCGGAATCGTCGCGAGCGCGCGTTTTTTTCTCGCGCGCCAATCGGAGGAGGCGCACGAAATCCTGCGCCAGCATGGCGTGCGGTGGGTCCTGGTCTACGACGCCGAGCGGGTCGCGCAGAATTCCGCCGCCATTTTGGGCGAGCCGGCCTCTCCCGACGCACTATGCTTCACGCTCGATCGCACGCCCTCGCGCGCGCCTGCTTTTCTGCGATTGGCCGGCCAAAATAACGCCTGCAAACTGTATCAAGTGCGCGATTAGCACGAAAAAAGCTTGTCTTTAGAGTCGGGAACCGTTGACATACGAAGTTCCGCCTCTTAATAATGCTTCGTGTTGAAAAAATTCATCCCGCAGAAGCCAGCGGCACCGGCCGAGAGTTTTTCGTCCGCTCCGCGTGCTGATGAGGAACGACCAATGTCCTCTTACCGAGACGAATCCCAAACACCACCTTCACCATCACTAACCCTGACCGAGCACCAAAAATATATGGCCGAACATTCCGGAAAAGACGTTCTCTCGAGCGATGTCGAGATTAAAGGAAGTATCAAGTTTCAAAAGGAGCTGCTGATCGACGGCAAAGTCGAAGGCGAGATCAATTCCGATGGGGTGCTCACGATCGGTGAGAACGCCGACATCCGCGGCGAGATCAAAACCAAATCGATTACCGTTTACGGCAAGGTTCATGGCAACATCACTGTCGGCGAGCGCTGCGAATTGAAATCGCGCTGCACCCTGCAGGGCGACCTGAAAGCCGCGCGCCTCGTCATCGAAGAAGGCGCCACCTTCATCGGCAAATCGGAAGTGACCAGCGGCAAGGCGCCCGTCAGTTCCAATGGCAGCCCGAGTCGCGCGGACGTTGCCCGCGGCGGCAGCAGCAGCACCGAGGAGAGCACCAGCGCGAAACCGTCGCTGGCGAGTCGAGCCTAACGGATAGCGAGCGCGCGTCGCTTCGTGGCCAAGTTGCCTGCTAAGGTCAGTGTGGAATGTCCACACTGCGGCTTTAAGCAGATGGAGTACGCTGCCGCCCGCAGCACCCTTTGCCGGCAGTGCGGCAAACATTTCGTCATCGCGACGCAGCCGGCCGAGCCCAAGGCGAAAGTTGTCAGCGAAGGCGGAGGCGGCGCCGGCCTCTCTTTGCGGCAACGCTTCGAGGGGATGTGGAATCGGCCTCGGATTACTTCCGTCGCCTGTTTTGATTGCGGCACGCGGCAAGAGCTGAACTCGGCCGCTTCCTCTACGATTTGCCCGTCGTGCAGCGTCCATATGGATCTGCGCGATTACAAGATTAACGGCAGCTTCAGTCGCAGCATCCGCACGCACGGCGAAGTCCACATCACTTCTTCGGGCGATCTGAGCAGCAGCAGCGTCGTCTGCCGCGCGGCCGTGATCGATGGCAAATTGCGCGGCAGTTTGCAATGTGCCGAGCGCGCGGAATTTCGCGCCACCGGCAAAGTGCAGGGCAAACTGATCGCGCCCGAAGTCTTGATCGGGAAAAAAGCAAACGTGCAGTTCTTTCGTCAGCTACAGGTAGGCTCGATCGAGATTCGCGGCACCATGTCGGGCGAAATTCTGGCCGAGACAGTCGTCACGATTCGCGCCGCCGGTCGACTCGAGGGCAACGTCGTCGCTCGTTCGATCAATGTGGAAAAAGGCGGCACCTTCAGCGGACAACTGGTGATCGGCCGGCAGACCCTGGAGCAGGCGGAGCTGCTCCCGGATTTCGAGCCAAAGAAAGATTCCACCAGCGGCAAAGGATTGCGCCTGCCGGGTCATCCCTTCGGCCTGCCCGCCACCTCCTAGCCGTGGTCGGAAAACGACAGCCTGTCCCGCGCAGTCCTTACGAGCGGTTGGGTGACTACGTGCATCTGCCGCGTCTGATCGACAAAGCCCGGCTGCACCACAAAGGATTGCTCAACGGTTACAACTACAAGACCGTTGGCTTTGATAAGCATCTCCTCGGCTTTTTGAAAATCGACCCGGACGCTTTTGAAAAAGCGGCTAACGAACTCGAAACCGACGACGCCATTCTGCAATGGATCCGCGGGCACGGCGTGACCCATTCGCCGGCCGAGATCGAGCAATGGAACCAGGCCATGATCTCGCGTCATCCCGATACCGCGGTGAAAAAAGCGCGCTTCATCCATTTCCTGAAAGAGGCGGGTGGCGAGGGCCGGAAAGATATCCGGACTTATTTTGATCTCATCGAGTTCGACGAGGGCCGCTTGAAGTAAGAGCGGACCGTCGCGGCTGGCCAATTGTAGGGCGACCGCTTCGGTTGCCCAGTTTCTGAATCGAGGCAGGCGAAGCGCCCGCCCTACAATTCGTTAGGCAAACTTCGCGAAGATCTCGTTCGCTTCTTCCAGCGTTTCCTTGCTCCCGATGTCGTACCAGGTCCCGTTAATTTGATACGTCTTCACCGGTTTGCGGGTGTAAAGCCACTGGATGAAGCGGCCCGGTTGATCAGGATTATTTCCCGCCGCGATGTAGGTCGTGAACAGCTCGAGGGTCTCCGCCGCAAAATAATAAAGCGCGATGCCGGTGAGCGTGCTCTCGGGTTTCGACGGCTTCTCCTCGAAGTGGGTGATGACGCCATGGGCGTCGACCTTGATCGCGGAATACTTCTTCATCGCTTCGAGATCGCCCACGTCATAGAGAGCGAGCGTCGCAACCGAGCCTTTCGCTTGCGCCGCGAAATCCATCAGCGGTTCGCTGAACAGATTGTCGCCCGCGACCACGATCAAATTCTCTCCTGCTAATTCTTCCTGAGTGATGACGAAACGAATGTCGCCAATCGCGCCCAACTTATCGGCGTCGCTCGTCGAGCCGTCGTTCACGATCTTAAAGGTCAGCTTCGGTTGCGATTTTCCGTAACGATCGGCCCACTCCTGAAAATCGTTTGCGAATTTCTCGTTCGTCACGATGTAAATCGTCTTCAGATCCGGGATGGGCGCGAGATTATCGAGCACCCATTCGATCATCGGTTTGCCGGCGACTTCGAGCAGAGGCTTGGCCTTTTTCTCCGTCAGAGGATAAAGGCGAGTGGCATAACCGGCGGCGAGAATCAGTGCGTTCATAAGAGCGGAAGCGGAAGGTAAACGCTTCCGTCGTTTCGGCAAAACCGAATGTCGCACCCAGTCGTTAGGCGCGGGGAACAGCGGCCTGGTGCAGTTGCCGTTGCAGCAGATCGATTCGCTTCGTGTCGGTGATCTTGCCGCGCGTGGTCGCGTCGGTCACGTAAAACGTATCGATCGCCGCCCCCTTTTCGGTGCTGATGCGCGACAGGGTGATGTAGATGTTCTGCCGTCGCAGGCAGGCGACCAGATCGTAAAGCAGCCCGAGCCGATCCGGCGTCTCGACCTGAATCAAAGTGGAACTGGGGTGACTCTTGTTTTCGATCGTGATGCGGGTGGGAAAATCGATCTCCGGCGCGCCGGTTGCGCCTCTCCGTCGAACCGCCCCGAGGAGCGGCGCGAAATCGAAGCGCTCGTCCTGCAGCGCGCTCCGCAGGGTCGATTCGACAATGGCGATATCGCGCGGATCGCTCACCGGCCCGAGCTTTTTCGTGCGCAATGCGAAAGACATCGAGGACAAGATTGTCGCCTCGAATGAAAATGTCCGCGCTCAGGATGTGGATCGACGCGACCGCGAGAGCGCCCGCGATATTTTCGACTAACTGGCCTCGGTCCCAGGTACAGATCGAAAGCACGCTGTGACCCTGTTCGGGCTGCGCCTCCCAGCTCAGCGCGGGCGCGAACGCCGGCTCGGCGCGCAAGTAAATGTTGCGCCAAAGGGTCCGAAATAATTCGAGGTGCGCGACGATTTCCTCCATCCCGAAGGCGCGGAAATAATTGTCCGGCATGTATTCGAAATGCGCGTCGATCTCGTCCGCGAAATCGGGCGGGAGTTTTGCCGCGACCGCGTCGCGCAGTTTTTCGCGCTCGATTTTGCTCTGGGCGAGGAATCCTTCCTGGTCGAGCAGATAGCGCGAGGCGGCGTGATAAAGCTGCCAGACGAGCAGCTCCTTCCAATCCGACCAGGTTTCAGTCGTGCCTTGCCCATCGGCCAGGGTGAGCAGCATCAGGTTATCGAGATTCGCCTGCGTCTTTACGATGTTGGCAAACTCGATCACGGTCGCGGGGTCATCGATGTTGCGCTGCTGCGCCATGTTCGAAAGGGTGACGTGATGATCGACCAGTAAGACGAGCATGCGCCGCTGCTCGGAAGGGAGCTGCAACCGGGCCGCGACCGCCTGCGCAAAGAGGGCACTCGCTTCCGAGTGCGGGCGTGCCCCGACGCCTTTGCCGGTATCGTGCAGGAGGAGGGCGAGATAGAGGACAAACGCGTCCGGGAGCGCCGCGAACAGTCTTTGATAAGGGAGCAGTTTTTCGCTCGTGGTCTCGAGCAGCGCATCCAATTTCTCGATGCAGACCAGGGTGTGTTCGTCCGCGGTATAGCGATGAAAATATTCATGCTGCACCAGGCAGGTGAGGGTGCTGAACTCCGGCAGATAACGCCCGAGGAAATCGACCTCGTGCATCATGCGCAGGATAGGCGCGACCTTGCCTTTGCGGCTGAGGAGACGTCGGAAAATCTCGCGTGGCGTCTTGGCATAACGAAACTCACGCGTGATCAGCCGGAGCCGCCGGCTGATCAGATCGGTCAGCTCCGGGCTCAGCTCGAGATCGCGTTCCTGCGCATGCTCGAACGCTCTCATCAACTCTTCGGGCTTACGATTAAAGAGCTGGCGATCGAGCACGTCGAGCTGCCCGTCCCGGCTGCTAAAACCTTCAAATTCTTCCCCGCGTGATTGCCGGCGCGGCAGGAGCGGGAAGAAAAGTCGGCGGGTTGTCGTCGCCGTGCCGGTCGCGAATCTTTCCGTTAGGCGCTCCGTGATCCGAAAAATATTGCGGGTGTGTTCATAGTAATCCTTCATGAACGCCTCGCTCCGATGCACCGGCATTTTCTGTTGGTAGCCGAGCTTGCGCGCCACTTCCGCCTGCAGGTTCAGATAAAGCGAGTCGGTCGCGCGCTCCGTCGTGTAGTGCAGTTCGGTCCGCACCCGCAGGAGAAAATCGTAGGCGACATCGATCCGTCGCCGGTCGGATGCGCTCAGCCAGTTTTTTCCTTCCAGGTGCGTCGTCGTTAGGGCGCCTTCCTTGAAGAAGGTGATCCAGAGCAGGTTTTGATAATCGCGCAATCCGCCGCAGCCACGCTTCACGTTTGGCTCCTGCAGATAAACGTTGTTCGCGAATTTCCCGTGACGCTCCGCTTGGTCCTGCATGCGCGCCGCGATGTAATCCTTCTCGTGCCCCTGCACGCAGCGTCGGCGAAACTCCGCGCGAAAGCGTCGGTAAAGCTCGAGATCGCCACTCAGATGGCGCGCCTCGAGCATGGCCGTCTTCGTCGGCATCTCGCCATTTGCCTGCGCCACCGCCTCGGGGACGGAACGGGTCGAATGCCCGACCTTGAATCCGACGTCCCAGAGAAAATAAAGGACCTGCTCGATCAGATGCGCGACCGCCGGCGGAATCTCGCTCTCGCGCGAGGAATGCAGGAACATGACGTCGACGTCGCTCGCCGGATTCAGCTCATCGCGCCCGTAACCGCCGAGGGCGACCAGACTAACGGGAAGGCTTTCCTGGTGTCCGTTCGCGCCCGTGGCGGCGCACGCTGGCCGCGGCAAAAATATTGCGCAGCAGCACGTCGATCAGCGTCGCGCGACTCGCGCAAACTTCACGCCCTCCGCCGCCGGCCTGATGCCACAAGCGCAGACGATGGTTCTCGATCTTGAGGAATTTCTGGTAGAGCGGGAGGAGTTCGGCCGGCTCGCTCGTCTTGGTCGAGACGAGCACGCGCGCGGCGTGGGCCAGAATTTTTTCCTGATGACCGGACACGCTTAGAAATCAAATTCGAGATTCGGATTTCGGATTTTCAGATCTGAATCGCGTAGCGCTTCATCTTATTATAGAGCGTCGGGCGTTGAATCCCGAGCAGCTCGGCCGCCTTCTTCTTGTTCCCGTGGGTTTGTGCGAGCGCGTCGAGAATCGCGTTCCGTTCCATGTCGACCAGACTCTGCGCGCCACCGCCCTGCTGTTGCAGGGTTCGTTCGCTTTTTTGCAGCGCGACCGGCAGCCGCACTTCCGCCGGCAATTCTTTTACCGTGATCTGATCCTGGCGCGCGAGCACGACCGCGTACTCGATCGCATTCTGCAGCTCGCGTACGTTTCCCGGCCAGTTGTAATCGATCAATTTCTGAAACGCGTCGGGCGAAATGTCAGGCTCCGGCTTGCCCAGTTGTTCGGAGAAGCTGCGCACAAACGACGCGACCAGCGGCGGAATATCTTCTTTCCGTTCACGCAGCGGCGGGAGCTCGATCTGAAAAGTGTTGAGCCGATAATAGAGATCGGAGCGCAACCGATTTTCCGCGAGCGCCTGATGCACCGGCCGGTTCGTCGCCGCGATCAGGCGGAAATTTGCCTTCAAGGTTTTCGTGCTGCCTAACGGGCGGAATTCGCGCTCCTGCAGGACGCGCAGAAAACGCGTCTGCAATTCCGCCGGCATCTCCGAAATCTCATCGAGGAAAAGCGTGCCGCCATCGGCTTCCGCGATCATCCCGCGAAAATCGTTCATCGCGCCGGTGAACGCGCCTTTCACATAACCGAACAGCTCCGACTCGATCATGGTCTGCGGAAAAGCAGCGCAGTTCAACTTCACCATCGGCCGCTCCCCGCGACGGCTGCGGTTGTGGATCACATTCGCGATCACCTCCTTGCCGACGCCGCTCTCGCCGGTGATGAGGACATTCGCTTCCGAGGGCGCCATCGCCGTGATGAGCTCGTCGATCTGCTGCATCGACTTGCTCTTAAAAATCGGCGCGAGCCGAGTCTCCGCCTGCGCCAGCCGCTTCTTCAATTGCTGCGCCGCCGCCCGCAGCTCAACCGTCTCGCGGAGGAGCGATTGTTTTTCGAGCGCTTTCTCGACCAGGCTGAGCAGCTCCTCCGGCGCGTAGGGTTTGCTGATAAAATGATACGCGCCGCGCTTGATCGACTCGATCGCGTTGTTCAATGAATCGTGTGCGGTCAAAATGATGACCTGCGTTTCCGGATGCTCCGCCTTGATCTGCTCGAGCATCTGCAGACCGTCGGCATCGGGCAATTGCAGGTCGAGCAGGACCACAGCAGGGGTCTTCTTCTGGAGCAGGCGCATGCCGGTGGAAGCATTCGCCGCCGTTTCCGGATGATAACCGTGCCGGCCTAACAATGCCTCGAGGGTGAGCAGAATCGGCCGCTCATCATCGATGATGAGGATGCGGCGGTTATCGGTCATGGGATGGGAGCGCGACCGGCGCGATGCCTGCCGAAAAAAAATCAGGCGAGCGGGAGGGTAACGGTGGTGACGAGGGCCGAAGCGGCCGGATCAAATTTTGCCTGCAAAGTGCCATGGTGCCCTTCGAAAATACTGCGAGCACGAAAGAGGCCAAGAGCATAATGACCGTGGCGCAACTGGGAGAGCGGTTGGGCGCCCCAGTTTTCCGTCGATCCGTCCCATGTCGCTTTCGGTTCGCGCAGCCGAAACACGAGGGAAGAATCGGCTGCGCCCGCCTCGAAAGCGAGGTTGCCCTGGCCGCGGCTGTGCGCCAAAGCGTTGCCAAATAATTCGGCGAAAGCCTCGAGCAAGAGTTGCGGATCGATCTCGAGCCGCTCTTTGCCTAACGACACCCGCCATTCGATCTCCTCGCTTTCCTGTGGATAAAGCGCGGCCACTTTCGCGCGCAGATCGTCGACAAAATCGGCGGCCTGATAAGGCATCGGAGTCGGTGCCACTTTCGCCAGGAGTTCCGAGAGTCGCCGCAATTGCGTGCCGACTTCCGCCGTCATTTCCCGCAGGCGTTTGACCTCCGCCTTCGCTTCCGGCTCTTCCACGATCTCCCCGATGAAAGCCGACTGCAGCTCGATTGCGTTAAGATGATTGCGGATGTCGTGGCTCAACTGTCCGATAAATTTCACTACCTGGGGCCACGGCAGAGTCGGTTCGGTTTGCGACATGGATGCTTACCCGCTCGACTCGAGTGGGAGCGACCGAATCTAGGCGAAGCGGCCGAGTTCGCTACTTCGCCCGCGAGAATTTTTCCGCGCCCGGCTCGTCGCCGGGAAACCGCATCCGGCTGATATCGAGCGAAAAGCCGAGATCGTTGTAACGCAGGAAATATTGTTGAAACCGTGGCCAGAGAGAAGAGGTCATCATAATATTGAGGATGCGCGAAGTGGTCCATCCCATGCGCCTCAGGCGGGTTCGGGGGACGAGCGACTTGATAAATTCTTCACGGCAAAGAGAATGCGATTCCAAAAGAGATGGCAAAGTATTCTGCGCCGAATCTATTCCGCCGGCATCGGCCGGAGGCTTTGGGGACTGCCTTGAGCGCTCGTGACATGGCCAGTCTTGCGAACCGGTCGGAAACGCCTCATTTGCCCGCGGCGCTTCTCGCCTGCGCGGTCGTGGCCACGCTCCTGATCGTCGGCCGGCAGGGCGCGATCGATCTGGAGCAGCACGCGGTCCACGCCACGGCCGGGCAGTTGTTCCCGCTCAAGACCCAGGGGCTTGTTTTTCAACGGGTGGCGGCTCACGGCAAAAACATCCTGCCGCTTTACGGCAGCTCGGAGCTGCTTGGCCCGCGATCGGAGCGGGCCAGCGATTTTTTCCAAAATGCGCCGACTGGGTTTCAAGTCTCACCCGTCGGCAAACCCGGCGCGACCTCCTTGACCATCCTGGAAAAGATCGGCGCCCTGGGCCGGGATTTGCGCGGCAAGAAAATCGCCATCTCGCTTTCGCCTGCCTGGTTCCTCTTTAAGGACACCCGGCCGGACTGGTATGGCGGCAACTTTTCCGTCGAAGCCGCCAGCGCGCTGGCCTTCAACGACTCGCTCGATTTCGAGCTCAAGCACGAGATCGCGCAACGCATGTTGCGATTTCCCCAGGGGCTGGAGAAAAGCCCGCTCCTGACGTTTGCGCTCGACCGACTGGCCGCGGGCGGATGGAGCGACCGCGCGATTCTCGACGCGCTCTGGCCTTTGGGAAAAGCGGAGAACGTCGTTCTGGAATTGCAGGATCACTTCGAAGCGGCGACTTATCTTCTCGAGCAAAGGAAATCCGCTCCGCGGCGCCGTTGGGCCAGGCTCGATTGGCCGAAACTGATGGCGGGCGTGGACCTAAGCAAGGTCCAGGCCGAGAAGAAGGAAGTGAAAAAGTGGGGCGCGGACGACCCGCGCGTCCGCCGGGTGCGGGACAAGCTTTTTGTCGACCGCATCAACGCGGCGCCCGAATGGCACGATCTCGACCTGCTCTTGCGCGCGCTCGCGAAAGTGCGCGCGCGACCGCTGCTCCTCAGCATGCCGTTGGACGGGCACTTCTACGAGGACAGCGGCGTGTCGCTTGCCGCCCGCGAAGCCTATTACAAAAGGATTCGGGCCGTCGCCCAACGCTACAACTTTCCCCTCGTGGAATTTGAGGAGGACGATGCTGACCCGCTCTTTCTCGATCGCCAGCACACTCATCTCACGGCCAGGGGCTGGCTCTTTTACAACCGGGTGCTGGATGATTTTTTCCACGGACGCGCGCTCCCGATTTGAGGCGAACCGCTGAAGCCCTTTCCGCCGCGCCGTCCAACTCCATTCCCGATGAAATCTTCCACCCTTTCGGATCAGGTCCTGCAGATGCTGGCGTCGGTCGCCGAGACCGACGAAGTGCGGACGAATCTCGACTTGCCGCTTTACGAACGCCAGGTGCTCGACTCGATGAAAACGGTCGAGCTGATGGTTCTGATCGAGGAAGAACTGGGCGTGAAAATTTCTCCAGCGGAATTCGAGCGCAGCGCCTGGGCCACGCCGCAGAAATTGATCGCGGACATCGAGCGCCGCCTGCAGCCGTGAACTGGCCCCGGGACCATCCCAAGTTGTGGCGGACGCTTTTGGTCCTCTACTACTTCGCCGTCATCGTCGGCCTCATCGTGATGTATGGGCGAGGGGACTTTTCGACCCCGCCTTTTGTTTATCAAGGCTTCTGAGTGAACCTGCTCGACCGAATCGATCGTTGGGCCGAAATCGCGCCGGATGCCGTCGCGCACGTCAGCGGCGACCGGACCTTGACCTATGGCGAGTTGCGCCGTCGCTCGGACGCGCTCGCCGCTTCTCTCGCGCAACGCTTCGGCGAGAAGCGCGCCCCGATCGCGGTCCTCGGCCATCGCGAGCCGGAGCTGCTCGTGGCATTTCTCGGAGTGGTAAAATCGGGCCGGGCTTACGTGCCGCTCGACACCGCCCTTCCGCAACAGCGGATCGAAAAGATCCTAACGAGTGCCGGCGCCGCACTCGTCCTTACTCCCCGGGAGATCGCGCAATTGTCCGACACTTCCGCGTCCGCTCCGGGCAGGCGCGTCGAGCGTGAAGACCCGTATCTACATCCTTTTCACGAGCGGCAGCACCGGCGATCCCAAGGGCGTCGTCATTACTCTGGGTTGTCTCGACCATTTCCTCGGCTGGATCTTGGCCGAGCAAAAGTTCACCGAGCTGGGCGAGATTTTTCTCAATCAGGCTCCCTTCTCGTTCGACCTCTCGGTCATGGATCTTTATTCCAGCCTCGCCACCGGCGGGACGCTCTTCAGCGTCAGTCGCGACCTAGTCGCCAATCCGAAGCTGCTCTACCGCGCCCTGGCGCAATCCGGCCTAACGACTTGGGTTTCGACTCCGTCGTTTGCCCAGTTCTGCCTGGCCGAGGAAAAATTCGATCAAGCCATGCTCCCGCGGATCCGCCGTTTTCTCTTTTGCGGTGAAACTCTCGCTCCCCAAACCGCGCGCTCTTTGCTCGCGCGATTTCCCGACGCCCAGGTTTGGAATACCTACGGCCCGACCGAGGCGACGGTCGCGACGACTTCGGTGCGGATCGACAATGCGATCCTCGAAAAATACGCGCCGCTTCCGGTCGGCCGGGCCATGCCGGGGACTGAAGTTTTCCTGGCGGGCGAGAACGGCTCGACCGTTCCATTCGCTCAGCCCGGCGAAATCATCATCGCCGGACCGAATGTCAGCCCCGGCTACATTGGGCGCGATGTGCCGGCGCCGGGCCCGTTTTTTTCCCGTGGCGGAGAGCGCGCTTATCGCACCGGCGATCTCGGCCGGATTGTCGACTCCCTGCTTTTTTTCGAAGGCCGGATCGATCAGCAGATCAAGTTAAGCGGCTATCGAATCGAACTCGGCGACATCGAAGCGAACCTGCGCCTGCTCGATCTCGTGCGCGACGCCGCTGTTGTTCCGGTGCGAAAAAAAGGAAACGTTTCCTCGCTCGCCGCTTTTGTCGTGCTCCGCGTGCCTAACGAAATCTCGGAATTCGAGATCGCGCAGACGATTCGGGATCGGCTGGGCGAACGGCTTCCGGCTTACATGTTGCCCCGCCGGTTCGTTTTCCTCCAGGCATTGCCGATGACCGCGAACGGCAAGATCGACCGATCGAAGCTGGCCGAATCGCTTTGAATCCTTACGCGGGTTTCACCTATTTCGCGCTGCTCCTTTACGTCGTCGTCCCGACGGTGGCGCTCGGCTTATTCGGTCGCGCGGGTTGGCGCTGGGCGCTCCTCGTCACCGCCGCCATGCTCCTTTTCCAATATTGGGAGCGGGTCACAATCGAACCGCATTACGTCCTGCGCGAAATCTGGCTCGTCGTCGGATTTGCCGTTTGGCAATTGGCCGCCGTGCGCATTTTCGCCCGCACCGGCGCGCGCGGCGGCTGGCCTTTTTACCTGGCGATCGCGGCCAGTCTGCTCCCTCTCGTGCTCGCCAAAGTGGTGCCGGTGCTCGCGCCGGGAGAGCAGTTCGGCTTTCTCGGCATTTCCTACATCACCTTTCGCGCCCTCGATGTGGTGTTTTGTCTGCGCGACGAAGTCATCGCCACTCCGGGCACGCTCGATTTCCTTGCCTTCCTTTTTTTCTTCCCGACGATTTCCGCCGGGCCGATCGATCGCTACCGGCGCTTTCAGACCGACTGGAAAACAAAGCGAAGCCGCTCCGAGTTTGTCCGCGATCTCGACGGTGCAGTGCATCACGTCTTCCGCGGTTTTTTCTACAAGTTCATCCTCGCGGCGTTGATCGCGCAGTATTGGATGAAACCGGCCGCGGCCGGCTGGCATTTTCGAGCCGAGGCGAGTTACGCCTATGCCTACAGCCTTTACCTCTTCTTCGACTTCGCCGGTTACAGCGCTTTCGCCATCGGGCTGAGTTACCTCTTTGGCGTGCACACGCCGGAAAACTTTGAGCGCCCCTTTCTCGCGCGCAACATCCGCGACTTTTGGAACCGCTGGCACATCACCCTCTCGTTCTGGTTTCGCGACCATATTTACATGCGTTTCCTGCTCGCGGCCGTGCGCGGCAAATGGTTCGCGAACAAAGATACCGCCGCGGTCCTCGGCTACTTCCTCACCTTCGGACTGATGGGTCTGTGGCATGGGATCGAGCTGCGCTACATCCTTTACGGTCTTTATCAGGCGACGCTTCTCTCCGCCTTCCATCTCTTCGCGCGCTGGAATAAAACCCGACGAATCTGGGGAGAAGGACCGCTCTGGCATGCGGCCTCGGTTTTCGTGACGGTGCAATTTGTCTGCTTCGGCTTCCTTATTTTCTCCGGACACCTCGAACAACCGCACCCCGCGCGCCACCTGATTCACGGCGCCAAACGCAGCGCAATCAGTTCGACATAAAGACAGGCGACCGCTGGAGGGACGACCGCCGTGTCGTCCGAGTTGCTGGAACTGGCGGCTTACGCCTTCAACAGGCCGAACCAAACACGGACGGGACTCCAGCCTAACGAGTCCCGCTATTCTCCGGCTCGTGAGCTTCGCGATCTTCTTTCTCTTCCTTGCCCGCTGTCCAGCCGATCTTGCGCCCTTTGTTTTGCTCCTCCAGCCATGACATGAGCGGCTTGAAATATTCCACCATCGCGCGGGTCGAAAGCTCTTCGCCGGTCGCGTCCTTCAGCACTTTCCTCCAATCTTCCGTCCCGCCTTTCTCGAGGATTTTCTGCAGCCAGGCGCCGACCTCTTTGTTGCCGGCGTAATTACACGACTGCGGCGGCTGGTGCAGAATCTTGCGCGCGATGTAATCGTGCAGTTGGAATTTCAGCACCGTCGCGACCGCGTAATTGTAATAGTAGGCCGGCGTGTCGTCGATGTGGGTCTTGGTCGCGTAGTCGGCCCAATCCTCGCTCCGTTTCTCCGGCGGCTCGACCCCCTGGAATTTGCTCACGTAATCCCACCAGCGCTCGTTCCATTCGCCGAACTCGAGGTTGTGCGCGTAGATGTCCGCCTCCCAATGCGTCATCGTGCCGGAGGCGAAAAAGATGAACGGGATCGAGCGGGCGAGCGCGTCGTCGAGCAGGAACGCGGTCTTATCCGCCTTGAAGTCGCTAGGCAGAATCCCTTGTGCCTGCAGATACGGCACCTGGCTCGAGGCGAGCGCGATCAGTTCGCCGATCCCTTCGTGGAATCCGGGCGCCGCGCCGGTGCGGAGAAGCGGCGGCACTTCCGGCCGGGTGTAGGCGAGGAAATAATGGCCGTGCCCGAGCTCGTGATGCGCGGCGAAAAACCATTCCGCATTCGGCTCGATGCTTTGGAGCGAGCGGATGTCGTGGTCGAGATCGATGTGCCAGCAGGAGGCGTGGGTGTTTTTCTTGCGCGGATTTCCCGGCGGCACCGGATAGAGATCCGATTTCACCCAGAAGCTCGCCGGCAACGGCTGCAGGCCGAGCCCGGTGTAAAAAGCCTCCGCCGTTTTCGCGATCCACTCCGCCGTCTTGCCTTTGAAATACGGATCGAGATCGGCCGCTTCGACCAGGCCGGTCCAATTCTGCGCCCAACGATTATTGATCCAGTGCGCCGGGATCTTGTCCGGAACCGGCTGATGATATTTCGCCGCCAGCTTGTATTTCGTCCAGGTGTGCAGCTGCAAATAGAGGGGCCGCAACTCGCGCATGAAATCGTCGTTCAGCTTCACCATCTCGTCGGCCGTCATCCCGTAAGAGGCGACCTCGAGATCGAAGTAGCTCGGGAAATTCAGCTCGCCCGCAACGCCGTTGCGCAGATCGCGCAACCTCATCAGGTTGGCCTTTAGCGCCTTGCCCGATTCCTTCGAGGCTTCCCACACCGCTTTGCGCTCGGCCAGGTCGCTGCTCGTGTTGAGCAAATCGTCGATCTGATTCGCGGTGATCGGCTTTCCCTTGAACGTGAACTGGAAACTGTTGAGCAGCGAAGCCTGCTTCGTCTCGGCTTCGATTCGGCGATTCGTCACCACTGGGTTGGTCATCGGACCTTCGCCGGCGTTGAGTCGCACCTGGTTCAGCTCGCGCACCGTCAGCGGATCGAGCTCGTCGCGATGTTTCAGCAGTTCCTGCGTTTCCTGAATGATCGTGGGGCTGCCATTGAAAGCCGCGTAGGCTTTTCCCGTCGCCTCAGCCGCGGCATCGTGCTCCGGCGTCACATCGGTCACGGCTTTCCATTGCGCCTCGCTGTTCACCCGGTAGAGCGCCTGATAGCTCGCATTCGTTAGGGCGAGAAACTGATCGGCGCGTTCCTGAATGGCGGATTTCGTCTGCGCCGGGGAAGGGGAGGGTGCAGCGAACAGCGGAGTCGTTAGGGCAAAGGCGAAAGTCAGCGGGCAAAAGCGAAGCATGGAGCGAGATGTAACTCCGCTGTTATTGTAGGGCAGGCGCTCCGCTTGCCGAGGTTCTGAATCTGGGCAGGCGAAGTGCCCGCCCTACAATTCGAACCCGATGCGGTAGGGCCAATCCTGCCATTCCGTCACGTAGCCTGCGCGCACCGGATTTTCACGGATGTATTGCCATTTCTCCTCGGCGGATTCATCGGAGCGCAGAAGGCGATCGAAGCTGCCTGGTTGCCATTGCCACTCGGCGGCCAGTGCCTCGCGCATCCAGCGTTTGATCGCGCCCGCGGCATTGCCGACCGCTAACTCACGGTCGTTAGGCGAGATGAGGAGGTGAACATGATCCGGCATCAGGATGCCTGCGATCACGTTCCATTTCGTTAGGCGGAGAATCGCCGCCTGAAAAGCTTCGAAGGCAGCATCGTTATCGAGCACGCATTCTCGGCGAGCGACGCAAAAAGTGAGGAAATAAACGACCGTCTGATCCCATCTGAGCCAAACCGGAATCCTGGGAGGATGCGCCACAGGCATGAGACTACAAGATCCCGCAATTGTAGGGCAAGCGCTCCGCTTGCCCAGATTCAGAAACCGGGCAGGCGAAGCGCCCGCCCTACAAACGCGAATCGCAAGCGCCCGCCCCCTACATATGCTCGATCACATTATCCCCAAACTCCGAGCACTTGATCTCGGTCGCGCCTTCCATCTGCCGCGCGAAATCATACGTCACCCGTTTGCTCGCGATCGCGCCGTTCAATCCCTTCACGATCAGATCGGCCGCTTCCGTCCAGCCCATGTAACGGAACATCATCTCGCCCGACAAAATCACCGAGCCCGGATTCACCTTGTCCTGGTTCGCATACTTCGGCGCGGTCCCGTGCGTGGCCTCGAAAATGGCGTGGCCCGAGATGTAATTGATATTCCCGCCCGGCGCGATCCCGATCCCGCCGACCTGCGCGGCGAGCGCATCGCTCAGGTAATCGCCATTCAAATTCAACGTCGCGATGACGTCGAAATCCTCCGGCCGCGTCAGCACCTGCTGCAACGTGATATCCGCGATCGCGTCCTTGATCACGATCCCGGCGCCCGGCTTGCCAGCGGGGATTTTGCACCACGGCCCGCCATCGATTTCCTCCGCGCCGAAATACGACTTCGCGATCTCGTAACCCCAATCGCGAAACGCGCCCTCGGTGAACTTCATGATGTTCCCCTTGTGCACCAGCGTCACACTCTTGCGCTTGTTCTGGATCGCATAACTGATCGCGCTGTGAATCAGGCGCACGCTGCCCGAGCGGCTGACGGGTTTGATCCCGACGCCGACCATGACGTCGTCCTTCTCCGGCGCGCCCACGCTTTTCCAAAACTCGGCGGCTTTTTCCTTCGTGCCGAAGCGGATCTTGCCGAACGCCTTGGGGAATTCCTTCTCGACAAAATCGAGCAGCTTCTTCGCTTCCGGCGTTCCTGCGGCCCACTCGATCCCGGCATAAATGTCCTCCGTGTTCTCGCGGAAAATCACCACGTCCACCTTCTCCGGATGCTTCACCGGCGAGGGGACGCCCTTGAAATATTGCACCGGCCGCAGACAAACGAAGAGATCGAGCATCTGGCGCAGCGCCACATTGAGCGAGCTGATCCCGCCACCGACCGGAGTCGTTAGGGGGCCCTTGATCCCGACCAGATATTCGCGAAACGCCGCCACCGTATCGTCGGGGAGCCAGTCATCGAACTTGTCCTTCGCCGCCTGCCCCGCGAAAACCTCGAACCATGAAATCTTCTTCTTCCCGCCGTAAGCCTTTTCCACCGCGGCATCCATCACCCGCACACTTGCAGCCCAGATATCAGGCCCGGTCCCGTCGCCGCGGATGAACGGGATCACCGGATGATCCGGCACGGTCAATTTTTCGGCACGAGTAATCTTGTCGCCGGCAGGTGGAGTCAGGTCTTTGTATGCCATAGAGAGC
This sequence comes from uncultured Verrucomicrobiae bacterium, assembly GCA_963792775.1. Lineage (GTDB taxonomy): Bacteria > Verrucomicrobiota > Verrucomicrobiia > Chthoniobacterales > UBA10450 > Palsa-1392. Next base: position 384,221 of record CAWBXU010000007.1, read on the forward strand.
CGAAGTTTAGCGATCAGCGACAGAAAGTAAAAAAAAAGTGGCCGTAACGCGTAATGCGAAGCAACGGCCGGGCTTTCCAAGTAGAAGGTGGGGGAGGACGGAAGCGAAGGATGAAGGAAGAAGGATGAAGGATGAAAGCGGCCATTCTTCCCCAACCGCAGGGAAGCTGCCGTAACGCAGCATGGAAATGCGAGGCGGCTTCTGCTCGTAGAGCGACAGCTCAGAGAGGCTTTCCAAGTAGAAGGTGCGGGCAGAGGGCGGAGAGGAGGGCGAATCTGGAAACAGGAAACCAGGAAAGGGAGACGGCGGCCGTAACCTAACCCTGCGATTGCGGGCCGAGGCCGGCTTCTGCTCGTAGAGCGACAGTTCAGAGAGGCTTTCAAATCGGAGGACGGAGGACCCACCGCGGCGCGCAAACTCGAGGCTGCCGCAGTGCCTGACTTTCCCACCCATCGACTGGCGGGAGAATCTGCGATAACTTCCCGATATGACCCTCTTGCAAAAGCGTGACGCAGATCGGCGGCAGCGTCGCTTGCAGATTTGGGATGAGACCCGGAAGAAACTGCGCGCCGCGCTCGCCGATCTCATTCCCGGCGAGGAAGTCATTCTCTTCGGCTCGATCACCCACCGGGGTGTCTTTAATGACGCATCCGATATCGATCTCGCTCTGCAACGGGAGCCGAAATCCCTCAGTTCCGGACTGCTCATGGTGGAGCTGATGGAGAGGCTGGAGCGATCAGTAGATGTCGTCCTGCTATCTGAATGCCGGTTACAGGCAAAAATTCTGGCCGAGGGAGAAAGATGGACGATTTAGCTCTCCAGCTTTTGACTGGTGAAATGCGAGCCGACGTGCGGGTCGCGCTCGAGGCGCATGGCAAAGCGGCGGAGCGCTACGCTCGCGGAGACGAGATCGGCTACGAGGCCTGCGCCCATCAGCTCAGCCGCCTCTTCAACATCTGCGAACAAATGGCGCTCCGGACGGCGAAAGCTTTTGAAAATAACATCGACGATGAAAAAGGCTGGCATAGCGCCCTGCTTACGCGTCTTGCCTTGGACATCCCGGGTGTTCGGCCGGCCCTCATACCTGAGGAGCTGCGCCTTCCTTTGAATGAACTGAAAGCATTCCGGCACGTCATCGTCCATGCCTACGACTTGCAGCTGGACCCCGATAAGCTCGCCCTGCTGATGAAATACGCCGCGAAAGTGGCCGAGCGGTTGCCTCAGGCAGTCGATAAGTTTTTGGCTGCAATCGCGGCACCGCCCTACAGCGGAACCTGATCCCGGGAACGGAGATCGATCGCCGATCAGAGGCCAGAGGGCTGAGAACGGAGGGCGGCCGTAACGCAGGTCGCTGCGGCGACCGAGGCCGGGCTTTCCCGTAACGGATGCGAAGCAACTCCGAAGAAGTTCGCGAGCAGGCGGGCCGGGCTTTCCAATCGGAAGTCAGAGAACGGAAACATGGAGGGACGACCAGAGCCGCCCGCCGCGGCGGGTGTCGTCCAGGTTCTTGGATCGACTGTCTCCGCTAGCTTCGACCAGCCAGCTTCACACCAAACCGCCGTCCGCCCGCTCGCGAAGACTTTCGGAGCTGCGTGTACCCGACCATCAGAAATGTCAACGCTGCGCCGATCCATGTCGAAGGCTCGGGAACGGCTTGGAGCGTTAGAGAGTTAGGGCCGTAGATGAGTTGATATCCACTTGGCAGACCAGTCACTGTGTCGAACGTACCCGTTAACGACGAGTATGTCGCCAGAGTGTAACTTGAGGCGCCCGTTGTTCCTTGGAACTGAATTTGGTCAAATCCATCACTGAGATCGAGAGCGCCAGCAATCGCCAGCGTGTCACTGACAAGAGAGGTGAGATCCACCAAATAGGTGGCCAGATTGCTGCTGGAGCCGGTAAAGGTCGCGGTGCTCTGAAGGGTCAGCGTGCCTACTGTGCCGGCGGTTGCACCGGTGATTCTGCCGCCAGCGTTGACGGTCACAGCGCCCCCAATTGTGCCGGTGCCACCGAGCGTCGTGCCGCTACCGTTTACGATCACCGCTCCAGTGGCGGCGGACTGGTTGCCATTGATCAGGAGGGTGCCGGAGTTAATGATCGTCATGCCGGTGTAGGTGTTCGTGCCGGTTAGATTTAGCTGACCCGCCCCAGACTTGGTCAGTCCCGTCGCGCTGGTGTTGTTGGCGATCGCCGAACCGATCGTCATTGCCGCAGAACTATTTTGAATTACGATCAGGTCGGCGCCACTAGCTCCCTTCAGCGTGCCGCCGGTAATATTCGTGGCACCGTGCCGGTTACGAGTAGGCCGCCTGAAGAAAGGGTCAAGGTATTCGCTGACGTGATCGTGACCGTCGACGCTGCCGTAAAATCGAAAGAATTGATCGAGCGGGTTGTGACGTTTGCAGAAGGGTTGCCGCTCAGTCTGACGTTGCTGAGCCGCAGCCCAAGAGGTGGGAGCCGTGTCAGTCTGGTAGGCCGTATATGTGACAATGTTGCCGCCGCTGACGGTGGCCCAATCCGTCCCGCTCACGGTCGCGTAGCCACCGAGAATATTGTTGGTGTTCGTTGTGCTGATTTGCCAATAGAGCCGTTGGTAGCGTTGGTTCCGGTTAGATCGAAATCTAACGTGCTTCCGGTGTTTCTGGTGATGGCTCCGAGGGTCAACGTGTATGCATTACCGCCAGCCGCCGGACGCGTTGGTCGGCGCGATCCTTGACGCACCCGATTAAGCATCATCCCGTTGAAGGTTTGATCGCCCTTGCTGGCGAAATCGAGGTTTAGCGTGCCGCCCCCGAAGACGAGGCGTGAACTGCTGCTGATACGCCCTGTAGTTTGCGGAATACTTCGTACGGCTGAGCGTGCCGCCGTTAATCATTGTATCGCCCGTGCTGACGGCGGTCAGGGTGAGCGTGCCAGCATTTTGGTCACCGGACACTGACCAGATCGCCGGCTGCAGTGTGGGCGTGCGGCTGTGTCGATTTGAAACGCTCCGGTTCCACCTGTGGCCATCGTAAACTTCTTGCTGCCTGTAGCCGTAGCGCCCGTGTATTCCAGCGTCCCGTAAACCACCTGTGTTCCCAAGGCTTACTGAAAGGGCACTATTTCCAAGAGTTCCGGCCGTGCTGGTATTATTGATAGTTGCAATGCTCAGCACGCCCGCTTGGACAGCGAGCTGTCCAGCGAAAGTATTTCGCGCCGGAGAGAGTCAACGTCCTATTGCCAGTTTTCGTAATAGTCCCGGTGGTCACGGTGCCAGTGATGACACCATTGATGGAGGTCCCTCCAGTGCCCGTGCCGCCGATGGCGTAAAGCCTTGCCGTTCAAGCTCATCCCTCCGATGGTGAGCAGATTGCCCGAATTATTCAGCCAGCTTTGGGAATTACCAAGACTGAGCGGTGCGGTGATGGTCAGTGTAAATGCGGACGTGTTGTCAACGAAGATGCCTGTCGTTGCGTTGCCATTAATTGTGGTTCCGTTCAATGTGAGCGTGCCGGTTGATGCCGAAAGGGTGACGTTCTGCGCAACTCCGGTCGTAATCCAAAGCCCGCCGAGCGCCTCGCTGCCGGTAAGATTCGGTTGATTGGAAAAGCTTGTATCAAACAAGGCGCTGTCGGCGGTTCCCGGCTTCGAACTACCCGTCCAGTTGGTGCCAGTAGCCCAGACCGTGTTCGTCGTTCCCTTCCATTCAATATCCGATGCACTCGCTTTTGGCGCGAGGAGCAACATGAGCGCGATCAAGATCGTGGCGATGAAGAAGATGCCAAAAGCGCGGTTGGCGGGCATCGGGTCGGCGAGACGGGTTGATAGCTGATTATCTAGGAAATCCCCGTGACGGAGTTGGTTGGATTCTGGGAATTCGCCGGACCTGATGCGGGAGAAGTTTTCATCGCGTAATGCTTTCGGCGGAGGCTGGGGTCGCGGCTTTCGGTTTCGTGCGAGTGGCATCGGACTCGCGGCGCGGTCCAGACTGCGAAGAGGATCGCGAGTTCGCGAAGAGAATGGAATCAGGTCAGCCGCGCGGGCGCGGGGAGTTGCGTAGGGATCAGCTTTTCGTGGCACTAGATCAAGGGGGTTTTTTGGATGATATGATGACAGCAGTCACGACGGAAGGCGTCGACACAGTTGCTCACGATTCGTGAGAAATGGTCTTGCGTAAATTAGATCACGGAGCGGCAGCTCTGTCTTCGTGCGGGCCGTTGGGTGGAGGCGCAGAGGCTGCGGCGGGGCAAAGCGCCTAGGAGGGGAAGCATATGACGAAAAGCGCGGCATGCGCGCGGTTGATATTTCACCTGAGCTCGCCGTCGCCTGGCAAAACTCTGCATGAGCGGCAAGGCCCACCAGAGCGACTCCGAGAAGCATCGCGGTTGTCCCGCCATCGGAAACGGAAGTCGGAGAACTCGCCGAAAAGCCGGATGGACGAAATGCCGCCAAATCCATCAGGACCCAATCCGTGCGTCGGGAAGAGGAAATTTCCTGTCATTCCATGGAGGTAGTAGAAGGCGATGCCGCCACCAGGACTGGCGCCGCCCGGGCCTTTCCCGTAATGGATGATGCTTATCTAAATCCGGTAATGTCGACGGCCAGGTTCCGGTCGTGTCGAGGTCTTCGTAGTTAGCCAAGCCCGTCATAGTCGGGTCCGGAAGGTTGGTACCGAAAAAGTTGTCATAGAGACCGACATCCGTGACCAACGCGTTAAAGTTCGAGGTCGGGTTGTTGTTCGGTAAATCTTTGAAAGCGATATCGCCGGCCGGCAGCCCGGTGCTCGGGTCAATCGAGATATTGATCGGCGTGGCGTGCGAGAGACTGGGCAAGCCTAGATAGATGATCGCAGCGAGGGCCACGAAACTTAGCGGGAGGGACTTGCCATGAGATTCCTTGGTGAGTTTCCTTCGGGACATCTCTTAGCACCCTTTAGGCCACACCCATTATCCTTCCATGCCGCTTTTTCCTGAACGCGTAAGATCTACGAAACGATATGTTACGAGGCCAGGAAAGAAGTGGTGACAAGTTCTGCAAGAGTGATAACAAAAGGAAAGTGTCAGGTATTCCGACAATAGGGCTCCTTGCCTTCGGACTAGGAATCTAGCCGAAAGCTCGGCGGGCTTCCGACACCCAGCCTAATGCGTGGCCAGCTGTCCGGTGCGCGAACCGTTCTCACGCTGTGAATGTCCGCGGTGAAATCGCGGAGAAGTCAGCAGCAGGATCAGCAGCAGCACAACTGCCACGAGGCAGAGCAGAACATCGACAGCTTTAGCGCGCGGGGTGGCGTAGGGGTCGATTTTTGGGGGCATGGGGAGGAAAGGAGAAAGTAGAAGTTTGAAAGTTGAAGTGATTTAGCTTTGTCGGGTTCATCGAATCAGGACGAGACCGTGTGCGTCAATAAAAAATTTTGAGGAGGCCGACTTTTGCAACGACGGTCGCTGATTTATCGCGAAGACGGCGCCTTGGAGGACGACCGCCGTGTCGTCCGAGTATCCATCATGCTCGTGCTCCTGCTCGTGACCGTAATCGATCACGATGACGACAACCACGGACGACACAGCGGTCGTCCCTCCAGCTACGCCAGCCGATAAACGATGCGCGCCTTATCCACATCGTAGGGCGACATCTGCAACCGCACCCGATCGCCCGTCGTTAGGCGAATAAACCGCTTCCGCATTTTCCCGAGATATGCGCGAGCACGACATGCTCGTTCGCCAATTGCACACGAAACATCGTCCCGGCCAGCACGGCCAGCACTTTGCCTTCGATCTCGATCGCTTTCCTTGGGTCAACAGCCATAGAGATAAAAAGCAAAGCCGGCGCCCGAGATGGACGCCGGCCCGCAGATTGAATCGATTACCGACGACCGCCGGCAAACTGACGGGGGCGTTCTTCGCGCGCACGCGCTTCGTTCACGGTCAGGGCGCGGCCTTGCACTTCCTTGCCGTTCAGCGCGGAGATGGCGGCGTTGGCGCTGGTCGCATCGCCCATCGTGACGAAGCCGAATCCGCGGGAGCGGCCGGTTTCGCGGTCGTTGAGGATGGCGACATCGGTCACTGGCCATGTTGGGCGAAGAGATCGCGCAGATCGTTTTCAGTGGTCTCAAAAGAGAGATTTCCTACGTATAGTTTCATTGTTTTGTGATTTTGGAGCAGGAGCTGCGAGCTACAGAGCCGTTCCCGGGAATCGGGTTTCAGAATCACCAATGAGGAAACTCACCTGACGATCTACCGCACTACGAACAGAACAGAACTTATCCAAGAAGCGCGCACTTTCGTCTGCTTTCGGGAATAAGCAAGGGGGAGGGGAAGTTATTCGTTAGCGGTTATTTGTTCATGGGTCGGAGGCAGATTGTAGGGCGGGCGCGTCGCCTGCTCTCGGGACGACTTGCCCGGCTCGGGCGCGTCTGTCGGATATTTCAGCTTTTCAGAATCTCGGGATTCTTAAGCGTTTTGAATCGTGCTGCGGGTGTCGTCTGCGAATCGTCCGCTCGTTACTCCCTGCTGCCTGTTCCAAGCTTGAAATAATCTCAGCTTGTCAGCGTCTCAGCGCTTCAGCTTTTTTCAAAGAGCCGCTCCCTGCTCCGAGCTCTTCTGACCGCGCAGCAAGCGTCGGAGAGTTGGCGATATCGACAGCCGCGCCCCTTTCGGAGAAATGCCGCGGAGCGGTCCAAACAACGATTGCGATCACCAGAACCGCGAAGAGAATCAGGACCGCGTCAACGGTCCGCGCGGACTTCGTCAGCGTAGGGATCAGCTTTTGGAGGCATGGCGCTGAAGAAGTAGAAAAAGTAGGAGAAAGTTGGAAAACTATGAAGAGCGGAGGTCGTGATTCGGATTTTGGCGAGAGGCAAAGAGGAGTAACGAAGCGACGCTGCGGAATAAAGGCGATGGCTCCGAGCGCGAGCGCGGCGGCAGCCCAGGTGGAGGGCTCGGAGAACTTCACTCAGCGAATCCAGCGTGAAATCAATATTTCCAGTTCCATCGTAAGTGAAAGTTCCGGACCATCCTGGGTTCGTAATCGTCCATGAACCGGTCCCGGGGTCACTGGCAACTCCGGTGATGATGTCTTGGTAAGGTCCCGGTCGTCGCGCCGAAGTCGATAAAGGTAAACGCTTGGTTAGTTTGAAAACTAATCGAGCCAGTGACTGTGTGAGCGATAGAGGAGTGTGTGAACGAAGAGCCCAGCGCCAACTGTATGATCGAATTCGAACTGAGTGTGAGATTGTTCGCTACCGTAAGAGTGCCGCTCGCGGAAGCCCCAGTTCCACCTAATATGGCGGGACAAGTTATTTGTAATTGTGGTCACGCCAATCGTACCCGTGCCACCGAGAACTGTGCGGAATTATTCACTGTCACCGCACCACTGCCGGTCGCAGAGCCCGAGGAGTTGTTCGCGAGCAATATACCGGCGTTCACCTGCGTGCCACCGGCATAGCTATTGTTTCCTGTCAATATGACCGTGCCGGATCCCGTCGCGGTTACTCCCCCTCCGACCCCGTTGACTAGGGATTGACCAGTCGTCTGATTATTCAGCCCGGTGAGGCTGCCGTTTTGGATTTGTCCGCTGAACAAGACTGTGCCGCCGGAAGCCGAGGTAACAAAAACATTGTCGTGTAGGGCTAGGGTTCCACTGAATGTCGCAGTACCCGTTGTATTGGAACTTCCCACCGTTACTGTTCCGGGAACGCCCGTAAAGAACCGGGCATCGACAGGATTTGCGATTGTGACCCCGGCGTCTAGAATAAGTAGCGCGCCGTCACCATTTCGGCCCGTCACAGAGGAACCGATATTAATCCAGCCAGTGGATGTCCCGTTTGTTGTCCCCACTATTACGCCCGGTGCCTACTTGAATTGTTCCTTTATCAAGAAAAACGGCATTGGTCGTAGTTCCGAAGGTATTATTACCTGTTAGCGTCAAAGTTCCGGCATCCTGTTTGGGGATCGCCCGCGCCAGAAATCGCATTGCTTGAGTCGATATTACCAGCACCGAAGCAATAGGGCGAAAACCACCGTTGTTGATGGTGTTGCTTAGCGTCAGAAGCCCGGCGTCAGATCCGATGGCAGCCTGCGAGGCTAAGGTGATCGCGCCGCCGTCGTGTTGCTTTCCGCTGATGTTCCGCAACGCACCGGTGAGGTCTGTGCCACTGTAAGGGGTACCATTGTAGTAGCGACAGCGCTTGTAGGCCGACTGAAATATCTCCCTGCAACTGAAGCGAAGCAGCAGCAGCTACGTTGGTCCCGTTCGTTGTCGTTCCCAGCGCGTTGAGGATTCGGATGCTCAACACACCAGCGTTCACATTCGTTGTGCCAGTATCCGGGATTGTATCCACGGATAAGGATCATGGTTCCAGCACCCGCTTTGTTAATGTCTCCAGAGTTAGAGATTGCGCCCGAAAATGTCGTGTTGGTGTTGCCGATGGTAAAAGTCCGGTTACCTGTGCCGAGGGCCATCGCGCCGTCAAAAATGAGGTCTCCTGTCCGCCCGTATTGAAAAGATAAGGATCCGCCGAACGCGATTGCGTTAGAGATCGTGCGAGATGTGCTGTCGGTGCTCTGAAGGTAGCTGCCGCTGGCAACTCCAGAATTGCGAATTGTAAATGTCCCGGTCCCCAAGGGGCCGCTCGTAACACTCCCTGGCCCACCAATCGAGCTACTGCCGAAGCTTATAATGCCGGCCGATGACTGTGATGCGGGGTTTCCCCACGTAAATCCTCCGGAGAACGTGTTCGCACCGCTCAAAGTCTGATTGCCGCCGAACCCTTTTGACAAGCGAGAATTTTGCCGACTGCCGCCATTTTGAAGCACGACCGCTATATGTGCCAGTGCCGCCGTTGTTGCCGCCGGTGGTGAGAGTGCTATTGTTCCGGTGGCGGTGTTGGTCACCATCCCCGTCGTCCCATTTAAAGCGTCGATGGTTTCACTTTGGTGTTGAGGTCGAAGGTGCCGTTCACTGTCAGGCCGGCACCATTGTAAATTTGATCGCCGCCAGTTCCGGTAATCTTCGAGCATGCCGCCAGAATTCACCGTGCCCAGAAACTCCGAAAGCGTGCGCAGTGCTCGAGCTGGTCTTATTCAGATTGAGTGTTGCACCGGAATTCACTACGACACCGATGTCCTGGTTGTCGGCGGTGCCGCTGAGATTCACTGTGCCGCCGGTAGCAATCAGGAATACGCCGGTCCCAGAGGTTCCAGACAGAAGTTGATTGCTGAAATCAAGAATCCCCGTTCCACCCGCGCTGGAGGCGGACACACCGGCGCCAGTCCCGTT
>CAWBXU010000008.1:0-181407 GCA_963792775.1 uncultured Verrucomicrobiae bacterium
CGATTTCCCAAGCCAGCCTGGACGCAGAGTCCAAGAGGATCGTCACGCTCACGATCAGTCCGCTTACCGGGGATGTTACCTATTCGCTAACGGTCAGTGGAGTACGCGACCGCACACCGGAGCATCACACGATCGTACCGGGCTCGAAGGTAACTTTCACGGCGGAGAGTCTTCTAAACGGGAGTTTTGAGTCGGGCTATTCTGGGTGGATCGAGACGGGCAATCAGGGGGTCGCCGTCGGTAATTCCTACCCGACTACCGATGGAGCCAATGTGGTGGTCTTCAACTGGGGACAATCGACCCCGAACGGGATCTTGTCCCAGACTTTCGCGACCACGATCGGGCAAAGTTACGTGCTCACCTTTGATCAGGGAGTTTCCGCCTATCAGTCAGTCGCCGAGCAACGGCTGCAGGTGATTGTCCAGGGAAGTGGCAACCCTTTGATTTCGCAAGCGCTCTCAGTCTTCGCGCAAGGCTCTGGCAGCTGGTATACCAGCAGGAGCTTTGCCTTTGTCGCCAATAGCGCCACGACCACCCTCACCTTTCAGGATGTTTCGCCGACAACGACCAATATCGACCAGCTCCTGGATAACGTCCACGTGACCGTGCAGAACGCGCCCGTGATTACGGCGCAGCCACAGAGTTTGACTGTCCAAACAGGGAGCAGCGCGACATTCAACGTGACTGCGACGGGCCAGGCGCCTCTTGCCTATCAGTGGCGCTTCAACGGAGCGTCGATCGGGGGAGCTAACTCCGGCAGCTACACTATTCCCAGTGCGCAGAGCGCCAATGCGGGCAATTATGACGTGATCGTCTCAAACTCCGCGGGCTCCGCCACGAGCGCGCTCGCAACCCTCACGGTGATCCCGCCCGGCGGTCTCTTTAACGGGAGTTTTGAGTCGGGCTATTCTGGGTGGAACGAGACGGGCAATCAGGGGGTCGCCGTCGGTAATTCCTACCCGACTACCGATGGAGCCAATGTAGTGGTCTTCAACTGGGGACAATCGACCCCAAACGGGATCTTGTCCCAGACTATCACGACCACGGTCGGGCAAAGTTACGTGCTCACCTTTGATCAGGGAGTCTCCGCCTACCAGTCAACCGCCGAGCAGCGGCTGCAGGTGATTGTCCAGGGAAGCGGCAACCCTTTGATTTCGCAAGCGCTCTCAGTCTTCGCGCAAGGCTCCGGCAGCTGGTATACCAGCAGGAGCTTTGCCTTTGTCGCCAACAGCGCCACGACCACCCTCACCTTTCAGGATGTTTCGCCGACAACGACCAATATCGACCAGCTCCTGGATAACGTCCACGTGACCGTGCAGAACGCGCCCGTGATTACGGCGCAGCCACAGAGTTTGACTGTCCAGACGGGGAGCAGCGCGACATTCAACGTGACTGCGACGGGCCAGGCGCCTCTTGCCTATCAGTGGCGCTTCAACGGAGCGTCGATCGGGGGAGCTAACTCCAGCAGCTACACTATTCCCAGTGCGCAGAGCGCCAATGCGGGCAATTATGACGTGATCGTCTCAAACTCCGCGGGCTCCGCCACGAGCACGCTCGCAACCCTCACGGTGATCCCGCCCGGCGGCCTCTTTAACGGGAGTTTTGAGTCGGGCTATTCTGGGTGGAACGAGACGGGCAATCAGGGGGTCGCCGTCGGTAATTCCTACCCGACTACCGATGGAGCCAATGTAGTGGTCTTCAACTGGGGACAATCGACCCCGAACGGGATCTTGTCCCAGACTATCACGACCACGGTCGGGCAAAGTTACGTGCTCACCTTTGATCAGGGAGTCTCCGCCTACCAGTCAACCGCCGAGCAGCGGCTGCAGGTGATTGTCCAGGGAAGCGGCAACCCCTTGATTTCGCAAGCCCTCTCAGTCTTCGCGCAAGGCTCCGGCAGCTGGTATACTAGCAGGAGCTTTGCCTTTGTCGCCAACAGCGCCACCACCACCCTCACCTTTCAGGATGTTTCGCCGACAACGACCAATATCGACCAGCTCCTGGATAACGTCCGCGTGACCGTGCAGAACGCGCCCGTGATTACGGCGCAGCCACAGAGTTTGACTGTCCAGACGGGGAGCAGCGCGACATTCAACGTGACTGCGACGGGCCAGGCGCCTCTTGCCTATCAGTGGCGCTTCAACGGAGCGTCGATCGGGGGAGCTAACTCCAGCAGCTACACTATTCCCAGTGCGCAGAGCAGCGATGCGGGCAATTATGACGTGATCGTCTCAAACTCCTACGGCTCGGTCACCAGTGCGACCGCCGCTCTGTACGGTCATCCCGGCCGGCGGCCTGATCAATGGAAGTTTTGAATCTGCCGACTATTCTGGGTGGACGGCGAGTGGGAACCAGGCGATTGCCGTCGGTAATTCCTATCCGACTACCGATGGAGCCAATGTGCTGGTCTTCAACTGGGGGCAATCGACGCCAAACGGAGTGATCTCGCAGACGTCGCGACGACGGCCGGGCAAAGCTACATGCTCAGTTTTGATCAAGGCGTTTCTGCTTACCAATCGACCGCCGAGCAGCGGCTGCAAGTGGTTGTTCAGGGAAGCGGCAACCCTTTGATTTCGCAAGCGCTCTCCGTCTTCGCGCAGGGCTCTGGCAACTGGTATACACACAGAAATTTGCTTTTTGTTGCCAATAGCTCCACATCCACCCTCACCTTTCAGGATGTTTCGCCGACAACGACCAATATCGACCAGCTCCTGGATAACGTTCGCCTGACCATCCAACCATAAACCTTGCGAGATTCTCTCTGAGGCGGCGGATTTACCCGGATAATTCTTCACCTGTTGAAACGAACTTCCTGAGATAAATGCCGCTTTGGGCGTTTACTTCTCAGGATTCGGAACGATCCTCCAACGGTTTTGCAATAAGCTGACAAGACAGCGCCCTCTGACGCGATCGGCGAGATGAAGCAACCATTAGTTTCTATTTGTCTGCCCACCCTGAATAGCATCCGCTTTCTCACGGAAAGACTCGACAGTATCTGCAGCCAGACCTTCTCCGACTGGGAACTGATCGCCGTGGACAGCAAGTCGCAAGACGGCACATTCGAGTCCCTTCAGATGCTCGCGACCAAAGACCGGCGTGTGCGACTTTACCAAGCCGACGCTGACGGCATTTACGCCAACATCAATCGGTGCATAGAGTACGGAAGTGGAAAATACGTTTACGTGGCGACGAGCGACGACACGATGCCACCCGACTTTCTCAGGAAGATGGTGGATGCGCTGGAATCGCATCCTAACTGCGACCTCGCCCACTGCCCGGTGAAGATGATTGATGAAGAAGGAGGTGAAACTCCAGATTGGTGGTCAACTAACTCTATTTTCGCGCGGAGCAGCGGTCACTTTCTCCACATTCCCCACGTCCGCTCGGCTCCTTTTGATGGTTTGCTGCACCTGTTGGGTCGAACTGTCTACACCTCGCTAACTCAGCTTTTGATTCGACGCTCACTGTTCAAATGGATCGGGCTGTTTGCGTCACGTTGGGGATCCATCAGCGACTTCAACTGGGACATGCGCGCTGGCTTGGTCGCCAATACGATTCACGTGCCAGATACGTGGGGCGGTTGGCGACTTCACTCAAACCAAGCGACAGCCACCGTGAATCTCGGGTCCGCCGAATATCGGGCCAAGGTAGATGAAATGATCGCGCTGGCGATAAGGAGTTCGGATGCGCTCCTATCACCGCAAATTCGAAGACTTCTTGAATCGCGATGGAGTGAGCGGATGTCGGACTTGCGAACCTTCATTCCAACAATCCTGAGTTGTCAGAATACTGCTAGACGGCGAGTTCGATTGTCGGGTCGCCTTTTGATGGGCTCGTGGGCGGCACGCCAACATCTCAAATCGCATCTCGTCGGCTCTTGCTCCCTGCCAGAATCTGCACCAACCATCATCCAAAGGTGGTTGGAAGGGACCGGAACGGGCCCGCATTTGGTTGCTCTTTAAGCACCCCCGCGAAATGCAATGCTTCTCTCCTAAGGGGGCACATCCCAGACTTTCAAAGCCACGTGATGGCTACTTGCTGATAAGAGGAATCTCCGCGTGCCGCAACGACTTTGGTTATTATTGTGGGTATGCGCCGTGATTGCTTTTACCCTTGCCCCGTTTGACATTGTCTTTTCGCCTCAAGGGTTTGCGGACCGCATTCGCCAAGTATTTCAGCCTGCAGACTCACTCAACTTTTTCAAAGACGCGGCGCACGTGATCTCCTTCACGGTACTCGGGACTTTGGTCGCAAGCGTTTACACCACCGTGCCATCGAAATCAGAGTTTTTCCGACCTATGGTCATCGGTTTCATTGGTTGTCTTCTCTTGGAAGCGGCACAGCTCTTTCTACTTGGTAGGCACGCGCGGATCACTGACTTTCTCCTGAATATCGCCGGCTTTGCTTTTGGTCTTCTGTGGACGAATCGGACCACATTTGGACGCAATGCAGGCGAAGGCCTACAACACCTTCTTCGAAGGCCCTCTTTGGAAATACCAATTTTAGGCTGTATGGTAGCCGCGTGGCTCGGGATAGGACTAACTCCACTGTTCGGGGCGCTAACGATGTCGTGGGATAAAACTTTCCCACTTTTAATCGGCAATGAGGTGGGTGGAACCCGGCCGTGGCTTGGAGAATTGCAATATGTCGATTTCTATGCCGAGGCCCTCTCACCGAGGGCGGTCAGCGTGTTAAATGGAAGGTCCGTTGAGTCTGAGATAGCGGGAGTTCCGCAGACGCCGGACCTCCTGGCAGGATACAATTTTAAGAATGACCGCAGCGAAGAACTAAGACCTACAGGCGAGCTTCAATCCCCCGCTCTTGCTTTGCGGATTCCGACTGAAGTCGAAAAATCGACCAACGGAATCAACTTGATAAAGCCTACCACCTTGCGGAGCTATGGTCCGGCAGCGACCCTGACCAACAGAGTCGCTTCATCCGGGAGTTTTAGCATAGAACTAGTGTTACGTCCGGAGAATTTGATCCAGAAGGGACCGGCCCGATTTGTTACGGTTTCATCCGGCGTCGCAGAGAGAAATTTCATGCTTGGCCAATCAGTTACGGATGTAGTCTTTCGCGTTCGAAATCGCCTAAACGGTCCTAATGGCGGTGTGTACCAATTGGTAGCAACGAATGTCCTGGATAAGAGCTTCCAGCATATCGTGGCCACGTCACGATCACGGCGTATCGACTTTGTACGAGGACGGAACGGCCCGTGCTACGATTGATTTGCGAGAGCCCGTTTATTATTCTCATTTCAACACCGGATTTGCCGGAAAAGCTGCCTTGTATTCTCTTGCCGTTATTACGATTTCGCTTCCAGCTAACGCTCTCCTCCGTCGCTGGGCGAAGCCGGTCACGGCACACTTGGCGGCCCTTACCTTCACTTTTTTCGTTTGCGTCAGTCCTTACCTAATCGCCTGCAGCTTGATCGGAGGGCCCTGGCGGTTCGGGATTTTCACATGGGTGATCGTCACGTTGGCGCTGATTTATCCTGCGGGCGTATTCTACACGACACGGGAACGGGTCTTTACCACTTGTAAGGGCCGAAGGTACGGAAGGGGCGCAGGTCCTGCGTCATTCATCCCGCATTAGGAGGTGCTTCGAAAGACTGGTACCGACCGGAAACACACGAGAAGATCGGACGCGCACGCCACTTCCGCCCCGGGAACCTTTATCAAAATATGAAATTATCAATCGTTGGCCTGGGCTACGTTGGTTTGCCGCTTGCAATCGAATTTGCTCGCGCTGGAGTGACCGTTCTTGGGCTGGACGTCGATCAGTCGAAAGTCGATGCCATCAATCAAGGTCAGAGTTACATCAAGCACATTGAGGCGGGGACTATTGGTGCGGTCTTGGGCGCCGAACGCCTAAGAGCTTCGACTGACTTCGCCGAAATTAGAGGATGTCGAAGCGATAATCATTTGTGTGCCAACTCCCTTGAACAAGAATCGCGAGCCGGATATTTCCTACATCGTCGAGACCGGCCGAGCGATCGCGCCGCACTTGGCAAAGGGAACTGTCGTCGTGCTCGAATCCACGACTTATCCTGGAACGACGGACGAGGATCTGCGGCAAGTGCTGGAAGAAGGTTCGGACCTGAAAGCTGGAATCGATTTCCATCTTGCATTTTCGCCGGAACGGGAGGACCCGGGAACGATCAAAGCAAGGTGAAGATCGGTCCCCAAGGTCATCGGCGGTTATCACACCAGCCTGCCTTGAGCGCGCCATGGACGTCTATGGGATCGGCAATCGATACACTGGTGCCTGTATCGTCCTGTCGCGTGGCCGAGGCGACCAAGTTGCTAGAAAACATCTTTCGAAGCGTCAACATTGCTTTGGTGAATGAACTAAAGCTCGTTTACGGAGCGATGGGAATCGATGTGTGGGAAGTCATCGAGGCGGCAAAAACAAAGCCTTTCGGGTTCATGGCGTTCTATCCCGGGCCCGGCCTTGGCGGCCATTGTATTCCGATCGATCCATTTTATCTCACCTGGAAGGCACGCGAGTACGGCAAGAACACCCGCTTTATCGAACTTGCCGGTGAGATCAATACTGCGATGCCGGAATATGTGGTGCAGCGGGTGGCGGAAGCGCTCAACTCGCAGCGAAAATCGATCAATGGCTCCAGGATTTTGATTCTCGGGCTGGCCTACAAGCCGAATGTCGATGACGAGCGGGAGTCGCCCAGTTACGTCCTCATGAACCTGCTAAGTGATCGCGGCGCGTGCAGTCGATTATCACGATCCTTACGTGCCGGTGATCAAGCCAACGCGGGAACATTCACACTGGGCAGGTGTAAAATCTATACCGTGGGAAAAGAATGCCGTGCAGAGCTTTGATCTCGTGTTGATCTCTACGAATCACGCTTCTGTGAACTACCAGGAATTAGTCGACTGGGCGCCTCTGATTGTTGACACGCGAAACGCCTTGACGGGGTTGAAGCCGCAGACGGGGCAATTCTGGAAGGCCTGAAAGCTCGGCACACGTCCGATTAGAGGGTCGCTCGTTAAGATCCACGGAGAAGAATGAAAGACCCAGAACCGTTCGCCGCGATCGCGGCTAAGGAACCGCTGCACGAGAAGCGTCAGGAGTCGGCCGTGAGAGCGAAAAGGCGGAGGCCGCTATTGATGATTGGTGCCGTTTGTGTGCTGGTAATCCTCTTCGGGCGACCGCTCGCCTTTCTCTGCATCAAAGCGATATCGAGTGAGTTTCATTCATACATTTTGCTCGTTCCATTCATCTTTGCCTATCTTCTCTTTAGTCGAAAGAAGGAGCTGCCTGAGGAGTATGCAGGGTGCATTTCGCCCCGCAATGCTTCTGTTTTTCCCGGATTTGGCGCCGTCGTCACGGCTATTCTCGCAGCGCGGGCTAACGCCATTGGTGCGGATATTGCGCTCTCGCTGATGATCCTTTCCTTTGTCTGCTTCACCGTGGGAACCGGCTTCCTCCTGTTGGGAAAATCATGGTTGGGAGCGGCAGCATTTCCATTTTTCTTCTTAATCTTTCTGATCCCAATGCCGGATGTAGTCATTGAGCACACTGGAGACTGCTTCACAGCATGCTTCCGCCTGGGCGCGCTGATCTTTTCTTCCAGCTGGGGAAACGCCTTACATTCATGACGGCATGGTGTTTCAGCTGCCGAACATCAACATACGAGTTGCTCAAGAATGTAGCGGCATCCGCTCGAGCTGGATTCTCCTGATCACAAGCGTTCTCGCCGCCAATACCTTTCTCCGGACAAATTGGAAACGAGCCCTTCTTGTCTTCGCCGTTATCCCTCTTGGAATTATCCGTAACGGTTTCCGCGTATGGGTGATTGGCCTGCTCTGTGTTCACTTTGGTCCGCAAATGATTAACAGTCCGATTCACCATCGCGGAGGGCCCCTTTTCTTCGCGCTTTCGCTCATTCCGCTGTTCTGCCTCATCGCCTGGCTTCGCCGGGGTGAAACAGCTCCAGCCAAAGTCGCACGAGGAGCGGTCGCTCGCCCCGCATGAGCCGAGACGGTAGATGCAGCCAGAATAAGGTCGCTTTATCTCCTCAAAGGGGATAAAGACGAAGATGAAAAGGCCGAAAATTTATGCTGGACGCTCCTGCGGGCTGAAGGGCATACTCTTTGCCGAATCAAATTCCCTACCTATGTCTTACCTAAACTATCCGGGCAGCCAGCAAAAACTTGACTCATCCGAACCGCTTGCCGCAATACTTTTTGGCTCGTTTCGGAAATCATGGAATCGAATTTGGCGGGATCGGATCAGTTCTTGGATTCAAGGTTTGGCCGCTGTCGTCGTGCTCGGTTTGAGCGGCTGCCAAACCACCATTTCCACCAGTTTGCCACAGAAATCGATCAGCGGAGAGCCTGTGGTCCTGACGGCCGGTGACGTAGTGAAGGTTAGTTTCCCAGGCGAGCCCGATTTTTCGCAGGCCCAAAAGATCCAGACCGACGGAAAAATCAACCTCCCCTTGGTGGGTCAGGTGGACGCGGCCGGCCGCACGATCGCCAGCTTGCAAGCAAAGCTGGAGGGGCTTTATCACGACCAGCTGCAAAATCCGGCCGTGGTCGTTACGCTCGAGAACAGCGTGACACCGGTCATTCTTGCCGGAGCCGTGCATAAGCCTGCCAAGTATCAGTTCGATAGACCCACGACTGTTTTTCAAGCAGTCATGGAAGCGGGAGGTCCAGACGAATTTGGAACGCTGGCGAAGGTGAACCTTTTTCGCGTCGTCGGTGGCCAGCAGCGCGCCGAAGTATTGGACCTTCGCCCAATAATGCAAGGTCGGGCGACCAAACCCATTTATGTGCAGGCTGGGGATGTCATCGTCGTCGGAGAAAATAGATTCTGAGGCGCCTCCGCAGGCTCGACTATTGTCCCAGAGACGACCTGCTCGGTGAATCGTTCGTTCCTCAGATGGGATTTTCTTTATTCTCCGGAGAATAGAAAACCTTGAGCGACTGAATGCGCGAAGACGGGCGGTCACAGCATTTTTAGGTCTCGCCAACCTGCAGCGCGGCAAGACGCCAACTGTCCCCTAGCGAATGAATCCGAATTCGGCGCTGGCCTTCATTAGTGCGATCCTCAGCGTTGCGCTGGCCGGCGGCGCGTTTGTTTTCGGGAAGAGCGCCCCAAGTAGATTTTTTGGCGCCGGAATGATTTTCCTCGCCGCCGAAAGCATTTGTGAGGGCTTGAGTTTGAGGGCGACATCTTTGGAAGGGGTTGCCGACTGGCAGGGCTGGACTCTCGTCGCTAGATCATGCCTTCCTGGTATCTGGTTTTGCTTCAGCGCGACATACGCACGGGGTGGTTACCACTCATTTCTCCGAGAGAGGAAATACATTCTTATTGTCTCCTCAATTGTTCCCATCTTGATGTCTCTCTACTGGCGTGACAGTCTGTTTGAGGTTCAGCTCGCCCCGGGACCGATCTCGGAATACTGGCTTCGTTTCACGGGTCCTGGCAAGATATTAAACGGCTTCTTGCTGATGGCGACCGTCATAATCCTCGCAAATCTTGAGCGGACGTTCCGCGCCTCAATTGGAACAGCTCGCTGGCGCCTAAAGTTTCTCATCCTGGGGATCGCGGTAATTTTTGCAGCGCGGATTTACACGCGGAGTCAGGTCCTGCTCTTTTCGGGCCACGATCTGACCTTGGTCGGAATCGAAAGTGGAGCCTTAATTGTGGGCTGCGCCCTGATGGCGGTATCGTATTTTCGGAGCGGTTTTGCCGACCTGGATCTTTATCCATCGCGAGCCGTTCTCCAAACTTCGCTCACGGTTCTACTCGTCGGTGGATATCTAGTCGTGGTGGGCCTCCTCGCCCAGGTAGCTTCTCGTTTAGGTGGCGCTGGCAGCTTTCGGTTTCAAGCCTTTGTCATTTTGTTAGGCATGGTTTGCCTGGCCGTTGTTTTGTTGTCCGACAAAGCTCGGCGGAAAATACAAAATTTCGTCAGTCGCAATTTCAAAAGACCGCGACACGACTTTCGCAAGATCTGGGCCAGGTTTACCGAGGCTACGGCCGAAGCGCGGGATAACGGGAGCCTTTGCGCGGCTGCGGCCACTGTGCTCTCTGAGAGCTTCTCCGCTTTATCGATTTCCTTTTGGCTTGTCGATGAACAGGATGGAAACCTTCGCCTGATTGCTTCCTCATCAGGGGCAACGGGCGAGGCTGTTTCGCTAGCGTCGAATTCCGCCACGAACGGAATTGACCTGCACACTCTGCGAGGACTGCGTTATCCTATCGATCTCGATGCAACGCAAGAAGGTTGGGTGCGGTCGTTGCGTTCCCTAGCCGCAGTGGAATTTCGAAAAGGTGGTCACCGGATTTGCCTACCCCTACGTAGTCGCGACCAGTGCGTTGGCGTCGCGCTCCTGGCAGATCGTGTGAATGGAGTCGCCTATACGACGGAGGAACTCGATCTCCTGGAATGCATCGGCGGACAGATTGCAGCAAGTTTGTTGAATCTGCGCTTGAGCGCGGAAATCATGGCCAGCAAAGAACTAGAGGCATTACAAGCGGTTTCCTCTTTCTTCGTTCACGACCTCAAAAACGCCGCGTCGACACTCAGTCTAATGCTCGCGAATCTGCCAGTTCATTTCGATGATCCGGTTTTCCGCGACGACGCCATCCGCGGTATCCGAAGTACGATCGATCGGATCAACCAACTGATTAGTCGAGCAGGCTCGCTCCGGCTCGAGCTTGATTTGAAACCGGTTGAACTCGATCTTAATTCTCTGGTCGAAGATTCGGTCGACGCTCTCAATGGCAGCCCGAATGTGCGTTGGCTCAAAAAACTTGAGCCTCTTCCCAAGCTACGGGCCGATAAGGAACAGCTACAAAGCGTTGTGACCAACCTCCTTCTTAATGCGCGCGAAGCGATCGAAACGAACGGAGCCGTCACCGTAGAGACCAATCAGAGGGATGGGTGGGCTTCTCTCACCGTCACGGATGACGGCTGCGGGATGACCAGCCGCTTCCTGAAAGAATCCCTCTTTCGACCCTTCCAAACGACAAAGAAAAAGGGACTTGGGATCGGCATGTTCCAATCGAAGGTAATCGTGGAAGCGCATCAGGGGAAAATCTCCGTCACCAGTGAACCGGGGATCGGGACTTCCTTTTGCGTGCTCTTACCTATTGCTTTTGCAAACCGATGAAACCCAAGCTCCTGATTGTCGACGACGACGAGGAGATTCGCACCCAAATTAAATGGGCGCTGGCGAGCGATTATGACCTGCTGGTGGCGGGAGATCGCACCGAAGCCGTAGAGACATTTCGCGCAGGCCGACCTGCAGTGACACTTCTAGACCTCGGACTTCCCCCGCAACCTCATAACTGCGCTGAAGGACTGGCTACCCTCGACGAACTGCTTGCCCTGGATCCCGGGGCCAAGATAATTATCGTCTCGGGACAAGGCGAAAAACAAAATGCGATCCAGGCGGTCGGCGCAGGTGCATATGACTTTCTTTGCAAGCCCGTAGAGATGGAGGAGTTGAAGCTGCTCCTCCGTCGTTGCATCTATGTTGACGAACTCGAACGGGAATACCGCGAGCTGCAAACTCGCACCCAGGCGGAGGGACTGGAGCAAATGCTCGGCGCTAGTCCTCAGATGGCGAAAGTGTTTGCCCATATCAAAAAGGTCTCCGCCACTGATGCCCCTGTTTTGCTCTTGGGCGAAAGCGGAACAGGCAAAGAGGTTGCCGCGTTAGCCATTCATCAGCGGAGTTCCCGCAAAGATAAGCCTTTTGTCGCGATCAATTGCGCCGGAATACCGGAAAACCTTTTGGAAAGCGAACTCTTCGGCCATGAGAAAGGTGCTTTTACTGGAGCACATATGCAGCGGATCGGACTCATCGAAACGGCCGCACAGGGCACTCTCGTTCTCGATGAGATTGGGGAACTGCCCCCTCCGGTGCAGGTCAAGCTGCTTCGCTTCCTCCAGGAACAACGCTTCCAGCGAGTCGGTGGTAGACAAGAGATCCAAATCGATACGCGCGTGATTGCAGCCACAAACGCCGACCTCCAGCAGCTCATTGCGGAGGGCAAGTTTAGAGAGGACCTCTACTTTCGACTTGCCGTCATCGTCATTCAGTTACCCCCTCTGCGCGAGCGAGGTGATGATATCATCCTGCTGGCAGATGAGTTTCTGCGGCAATCCACCGCCCAAAATAACAAGAAAAAGATGAGCTTTGCCCCTGACGCTGTCCGCGCTCTTTACCGACATACCTGGACAGGTAACGTTCGAGAGTTGCAGAACCGAGTAAAGCGCGCGGTAATCATGGCGGAGGGTAAGAAAATTTCGGCTGAAGATCTGGAACTGAAAGGCATCGACTTCGGATCTCATGCCACCCTCAGAGAAGCGCGCGAAGCGGTTGAGCGAGAAATTGTCGGGCACGCGCTAAAGCGTCACCGCGGCAAGATCGCGTCAGCAGCTACCGAACTTGGGATTAGCCGTCCTACACTTTACGAGTTAATGGAAAAGCTTGGAATCGCTAGAGAGTGAGGATGGAAATGGTTAGCTCAACTACTAAGAACTTTAACTCCGCGAGGCGACATTCATGACCCGCTACTATTCTCGATTTACACTTGGGCTCGTCCTCCTCGCAGCCCTGACTGCACAGGGATGTTCGAAGAGCGCGAAAGAGGCCCGAGTGTTAAAGCGTGCTCAGGAATCTTTTCAAGACGGTCAGTATGACAAAGCCAGAATCGATTACCTCAACGTGCTTCGGTCCAATCCCTCGAATGCAACGGCCGTTCTGCGTCTTGGTCAGATTTGGTCTGAGGAAGGGGCACCGCTGCGAGCGTCTCCGTTCCTTATCCGAGCTGAGGAATTGGCGCCACACGATGTCGAAAATCGGCTGCGTTTGGCGCGAATCTATCGGGCCTTCGGTAAAACCGCGGAAGCAAAAAAGGAAGCACTCGAAGTGTTACGGCAAGAGCCGGCTAATGCCAATGCGCTGCTAGAGTTAGCGGAGTCCGCTCGCTCCCCGGAGGATGTCCGGGCAACAGCGACGGCCGTTGAGAAATTCCCCGAAAAGACCCTGCCGGCATATTACCTCGCAACGGCCAATCTGGCTCTCAGGCGACAAGACTCGGCCGCGGCCCAGACGGCGTTGCATCAGGCCCTCGCCGCAGATCCGAAATCGATAGCCGCCCACCTCGCCTTGGGAAGCCTCTACCTGTCTAAGAAGGACATGTCGGCCGCGGACCAAGAGTTCAAGACCGCCGCGCAGCTCGCCCCCGTTCGAGATCCGGCCCGAATCGCCTACGCGCAATATCTTATGAAAACGGATCGTAAGGATGCCGCCGCAAAGCTCCTTTCCGACCTAACCCGACAGGCTCCTGATCTACTTCCAGCGTGGACGTTGCTCGCCCAAATATCTCTCTCGGACAAGAAGTACGATGAAGCTTTGGCCAATCTTGGAAATGTTATTTCAAGGGATGGCGACAATCTTGACGCGCGTCTTGCTCAAGGGATGGTGTTTCTCGCCAAAGGCGATACCCAAAAGGCAATCGATACTCTTGAGCATCTCGACAAGGTTTACGCGGACGCCGCTCCGGTCGGATTTCAATTGGCGCAGGCGTATCTAAAAAACAAGAACATACCCAAGGCGACCGCAACTCTCGAGCGAATCGTACGCGCAAATCCAACTTATCCGGAAGCCGTGCTTCTCTGGGCGCAACTCAATCTTCAGACCGGTCATGCTCCCGTTGCTGTCAGCGCGCTCGAACAATTCCTTCAAAAACGACCAGATTTTCGTCTCGCTCAATTGCTGCTCGCGAACGCTTATCAGGCGGCTGGACGGCTCGACGATGCGATCACTGCCATCCAGAAGCAGATTGTGCTCAGCCCTAACAGTGCGGAGGCTTACGCCTTTCTGGGAACGGTGCAGCAACAACAAAAGAAACTCGATGACGCGCGAAAATCCTACGAGAAAGCGGCCGAGCTAGCCCCGAATGAATTAGGTCCGGTTAATCTTCTTCTCGGCTTGGATCTCCTGCAAAAGAACTACGCGGCCGCTTCACAGCGAGCAAAAGAGCAACTGGATAGGAACCCAAACTCCGCGGCGGCCCATTACATGAAAGGAAGAGTCGAGGCCGTGCAGAAGAATTGGGGAGCTGCCGAAGCTGCTCTGAAGAAAGCGGTCGAGCTCGATCCCAAATTGACGGCTGCTTATGATCTGTTGCTATCCGTCTACCTTGCTGCGGACGACTTTCCCGCAGCGTTAAATGAGTTGGAAGCGGCTCTCAAAAAGAATCCCAAGAACCAAAATGCTCTTACCTTAGCTGCTTTGGTTTATGAGAAGAGCAAGGAATACGCCAAGGCGCGCGATGCCTACGAGCGGCTTCTTGCCTTGCATCCCGATTATGTCCCGGCTTTAAACAATTTGGCCTGCCTTTACTCCGAACACCTGAGTGAGCCGGACAAAGCCTTCGAACTCGCGCAAAAAGCCCGCACCTTGCAGTCTAGCAATCCCACGGTTACGGACACACTGGGCTGGATCCTCTACAAACGCGGCAATTATCGGGAAGCGCTCCCACTTTTGCAGGAGAGCGCTGCCAAGTTGACCGATAACCCCGAGATACAATACCACTTTGGGATGGCGAGCTACATGATGGGGCAGGTGGCCGATGCGCAAAAATCATTGCTCCTCGCCACCCAGGCGAAGGCTGATTTTCCCGGTAAAGCAGAAGCTCAGAAGCGTCTCGCGCTAATCGACAAGAACGGTTCCAGCAATCCGACGGCCGCCTCCATCGAAGAACTTGAGAGCCTGGTGGCGCAACAACCCGCCGACGTGATTGCGCTCGCTCGTCTCGGTAAGGCTTATGAAGAAAAAGGGCTAAACGAGAAGGCGGCCGCGGCGTACGAAAGGGCGCTAGCGGCAAATCCCCAACTGCTCACCCCTACTCTTCAATTGGCCAAGCTTTATGCCGGCCCCCTTCATTCTCCGGATAAGGCGTTCGCACTTGCCAAGAAAGCCCGGGAATTGGCTCCGTCAGACTTGGAGGCATCTTTACTGGTGGCGCAGCTCGCCTATGACACAGCTAACTACACTTGGGCCCACGATCTGTTGCAAGAGATTGCGCGAGGGCGCCCCGACGACCCTACGGTTCTTATGAGCCTCGCCCGGTCTGCCTACGCTCTGGGTCGCGTCGACGAGGCACGGCAGGCCATGCGAAAAATCGCCGAGGCGAAACCAGCTTCGTCCCAGACGGACGACGCGACGAGGTTTCTGACCTTGACAAACGTGACTAAACCAAACGGCGCCATTTCGAGCACGGAGGCGGAGGTGGACAAAGTCTTACAGGCCAAACCTGATTATGTCCCCGCCCTGATGGCGAAAGCCGGTTTCGAAACGGACCATGCGCAAACGGCCAAGGCTGCCGATATCTATAGGAAAGTGCTGGTCCGTTTTCCCGATTTTGCTCCAGCTCAGGAGCTTCTGGCTTCTCTTTACTCAGAGGATCCGGATAAACTCGATGAAGCTTACACACTTGCGATGAGTGCTCGGAAGAGGTTTCCGGACGATCCTGCACTCGCCCGGACGCTTGGCCAGATCAATTATCAACGTAAGGACTACCCTGCGGCCATACGCTTGTTGGAACAAAGCAGTCGAGAGAGACCACTGGATTCTACTGGGCTTTATTACCTCGGGATGGCGCATGTTGCGGCCGGCCATCGAGCCCAGGGATTGAAAATCCTCGAGCGCGCCTTGACCGAGGGGTTGCCAGAATCAATTTCGACCGAAGCCAAGAGAACTGTTTCGGAGCTGAGGGGAGGAGGCTAGCAGTCCCCTCACCTCGCAAATTAGCAGATCGCCGGTTAATAAACCGACTTGGAAACCAAAATGCCGTCTTTGCGCCTTTTATCTGCTATTTATGAAGTTTCGACCGGTTTTTGGGCCTCAATAGCGTCGGCAAGCTTTACGCTTTTCGGCTTTTTCAAACCAAAGATTTAGAAGTAAAAAATTATTCTTCATTCTCAACCAGCATCATTCCCAGCAAGTTAGAAATTGATAATTTTTTGTGGCATCAACATTGCTAACCCGATATTCGAATTAATAATGATAACAACTCTAACCCCAAAAACTCCACTTATGAAAACTCTGATCTTGACCCTCTGCAGCTTACTTGTAAGCGCTTCCACTTATGCGGCCCAATTTGCCGATGCTGACTTTTTCGGCGGCACCGATCAGAATGGCAATCCGAACGGCATTCTTCTTGATGCAGGCGGCAGAGTCGTCGTTGATACTTCCTTTAATTTCATTTCCAACGACGGCACGCCCAGCTTCACGCTTGGGTCGCCCTACGATTCCGGCGTGCAGGGGACTTATTCCTCGGCGCTCGGATACATTCCAGGCACCGCGATCGACGCCTCCAGCTTGAGCTTCACGTTTTTCTTCCGTGATCCGAGCGAGGGTGATGGAGCCGAAAGAATAAACCTGCAATTCGGCGATTTGGTCTTCAACGGCGGCAGCTTCACTGGCACGCTTGTGACAAGCTTTGGCGGCAATGCAGAGGTCCTGGGTGATATTCAAGCGAACGGCTTTATCATGTATCGGGTCAGGTCACTCTCCGGTGAATTCATATTCGATGGCGCGATCGCGCAGTTCAACAGTACCAGTTCCGGAAGGTGGCTCGGCTGCCGCGTTGCTTGGTATCGCGCTTATCGGTGTGGAAGTGATGCGCCGAAAACTCCGCACCGCCTGACAATTTCGACCCCTAAGCTCGAACAATCCCAAAAGGTCCGTCTCCGCGAGGATGCGGACCTTTTTTTTGCCCTCGCCTCTTGGCATATGGATCCAAGCCCTCATTCAACCGGCGGATCTTCAACGGCTGATACATTTGAATGCTGCGCCGGCCGCATCGACAATCGGAGAATACGGCAACCGCAAACCGCCGATCGGAGGAGGCTTCTCTTTTCATTGGCATTTCCTCACTGATTTGCCAATCTACTGCCCGATGACCAGGCACGGTTACACGCTCATTGCATTGGTGGTCCTTTTCCTCACGTTCTTGTGCCGGGCGGTCCCGGCCCAACAAATTCAAGTAACCAGCAACGAGGGAAGCCAACCCAGTGGCCCCATCGTGCAAGTTCGCCCGCAGAATAGTGGGGTCGCTTCGCTTGACCGAGTTGTTGGGTCCTTGGCGTCTCTTCCGCTCCGGATCAGCACCTCGATCGAGGGCGGATACGACAATAATAGCGGCACAACCCAGCAGGGACAGGGATCCGCCTTTACGAGTGCTCAAGTAACCCTCGCCTACGGCCGGCAGTGGGGTGCCACTCAACTCGGGCTTGTCGCCGGCGGTGGGGGCGTCATTAATTTTGCTAGCCGCACCGACGAGAATGCATTTCTTGATTTTTCCCTCAATCACGACGTTTCGGAACGGCTCATTCTCCATTTGGATGTTTATACGTCGTATCAAGTGGAGCCGGACTTCAGTTCCGACGTAGGTCCCAGTAGTCAAGTTGGGAATTTCCTGCAATCCCAGGCGGTTTTTTCCGGCACCTATCAACTGGCGCGACGCTGGTTTTCAGTGAGCAGCTATACCTTTCGATTGGTCCGCTACGATGACGCCTCGACCGCAGCCTTCGAGGATCGGGCTGAGAACACTTTTTCAGAAGAAATTCATTTTCGTTGGACGCGTACGACGACGGTATTTGGAAGCTACCGCTTCGAACTCATCGATTACGTTACGGCACCACGCGATTCGATGACGCATTTCTTGCTCGTTGGCGTGGATCAGAACCTTACGAGAAAACTCAACGTGCACCTCGTCGGAGGAGCCACCGCGCGCTCCTACAGCGCGGCTGGCAACTCGGTCGATCCGCACTTCGAGGCATCCCTTGACTACGCACTGGGGCGCCACTCGTCTCTTAGCTGGACCGGCAGCTATTCCATCGAGGAATCAGCGGAGAGCACTGCTGTTGCCAGCAACACGTTTCGCACTGGCCTGCGGTTCAGCCATGCCTTCACTGCCCGTATCAGCTCCGATCTTACCTTCGATTATAATCATGATGAAAATCAGACAGTCGACGCGAGCGGCAATCTGATGGACGCCTCCTCCCCGACCGATGCATTTATTGTTTCCCTCGGGGTCAGTTATCGCGTCCGTCGGGACCTATCCTTAAATCTGCGATTCGAGCATTCCGAATCTGCATCCGGCCAAGTCAACAATAGCTATGCACGAAATCGATATTCCTGTGGAGTGAGTTTTGCATTCTAATTCACTCTGCCTCCTTATCGCTGGCGATGCTCTTCTTCGCCTCAGCGAGGGGTATGTCAGTGCTCGCTAAATCCCCGGTTGTCGGCGACTGAGATTGTCCGAGCCTCAAAACGTAGATTCTGAGTTACTCGTCCGAGATGATCCTTTGATTCGTGAGACAAAGTTCGCTTATCCGACCTTCCTTGCGAGACCTTCCCGCTGAAGGACGCTATCTCGTGGGCGTTTCTGGTGGGAGAGACTCGGTCGCTTTGCTCCATTGGCTTGTCCAGCACGGCTACTCGAAGCTTATTGTTTGTCACCTCGATCACAGCCTGCGCGGAAAGTCGTCGCGTGCAGATGCGCGGTTCGTGCAGCGGCTGGCGGGAAAATGGAAACTCTCGTGGGAATTCGAACGCGTGGATGTCGCCGGACTGGCGGGAGCAACGAAACAATCCCTCGAGGCTGCGGGGCGAGCGGCCCGGTTTTCCTTCTTCTCCCGAGTGGGGCGACGTCGGCGTTGCCTAACGATTTTTCTTGGCCATCATGCCGACGATCAGGTCGAGACGTTCCTGATAAGACTTTTTCGCGGGGCGGGAGCTGGGGGCCTGGGCGCGATGCGTGAGATTTCGCAGCTTGGTTCGCTCCGGATCGTGCGCCCCTTGCTTGGCGTGTGGCGCTCGGAGATCGACGCCTACATCGCGGAACACCGCCTAAAGTTTCGCGACGACGCGAGCAACGCCGAGCTCGGTCCCCGTCGAAACCTGCTCCGACACAGAATAATTCCTCGACTTGGAGAAACAGCTTGGCCGGAACCTGCGAGAGAACATCTGGCGTGCCGCCAGCGTCCTGACGGAAGAGAGCACCTTCCTCGACACCCTCGTGCCTAAAGACCTCTTCGAGACCAATTCGCTCGCCGTCCAGACTCTGTCTGGCTCTCCCTCTTCCCCTACAGCGCCGCGCAATCCTGCGCTGGCTGCAATTTAACGCCGTCTCTGACATCGGATACGCGGCAATTGAGCGCGTCCGAAGTTTACTCGCGAGGAATGGTCGAGTAGCCAAGATCAATCTGCCGGGCGATCGGCATGCACGCCGGCGCGTCGGGCAAAATTTTTCTCGAATAGTTGCGCTTCGCTGCACGCGATGCATTAGCTGCAGCAACCCATGAACTCCCACGTCCGCGTTCGTTTCGCTCCCTCGCCGACCGGTTTTCTGCACATCGGCGGGGCGCGCACCGCACTTTTTAACTGGCTCTTCGCCCGCCATCACGGCGGCACTTTCGTTCTCCGCATCGAGGACACTGACCAGGCCCGCAACACCGAGGAAGCAGCCGCTGCGATCTACGACGGCTTGCGCTGGCTCGGGATCGATTGGGACGAAGGCCCGCAGATCGGCGGAGATCTCGGACCTTATTTCCAGAGCGAGCGGAATGAAATTTACGAGCGCCATTTGCGGAGGCTCGAAGTGGCCGGCCACCTTTTTGAAGACAACGGCGCGATTCGTTTCCGGTCGCCGCGCGAGCACGTCGATCGTGGACGATGTCGTCTGCGGTCGGATCGATTTCGACCTAACGAATCCGGAAACGCATCCGGACATGACGATCCGCCGTCCGGACGGCTCCTGGATTTTCCATTTCGTCAATGTCGTGGACGACATCGAGATGAAAATCAGCCACGTCATCCGTGGCGAGGATCATCTCTCGAATACGCCGAAGCACATCGAACTCTATCGCGCTCTCGGTGCAGAGCCTCCGCGTTTCGCCCACATCCCTCTCATTCTCAATCCCGACGGATCGAAGATGAGCAAGCGCGACGCCGGCGCGAGCCTCAGCACTTATTTGGAACAGGGATTTCTACCCGAGGCAGTGCGGAATTATCTCTGTCTCCTCGGCTGGTCGCCAAAAGACAACCGCGAAAAGATCGCGATCGAAGAAGTCGTTAGGCTATTTGAGCTGGGGAAAATCAATCGCAAGAACGCTTCTTTCGATTTGGAGAAATGCACCTGGCTCAATGGAGAATACGTGCGCGAGCTGCCCGACGAACGTTTCCACGCCCTCGCCTTGATCGCGTTAGGCAACGCCGGTATCGACACGACGAAATTCCCGGATGATTACGTGCGCGCTGCGCTCGATACCTGCAAAGGAAAATTCAAACTCTTCAGCGAACTGCCCGGCTATTGCGGCTTCTATTTTTCGGAAGAGGTCACCTACCAGCCGGAAGGCGTGGCAAAACATTTCGTTTCGGAGAACAAACCGCGCCTGCAAGCGTTACGCGATGCATTCGCCGAACTCGAAATTTTCGACGCGGCCTCACTCGAATCCACCTTGAAAGCGACCGCGACGCAGCTCGGCGTGAAAGTGGGCGCAGTCGTCCATCCGGCCCGACTGGCCGTCACCGGGAGCAACGCCGGCCCGAGTCTCTATCACCTGCTCGAGATCCTGGGAAAACGACGAGTCCTGGCGCGACTCGATCGCGCGCTTGAGTCATTTTAGCGATTCGTTAGGTCTTTTTCGCTTCCTTCGCCCAGGTATCGCGCAGGGTGATGGTGCGGTTGAAAACGAGATGATCCGGTCGCGAATCCGGATCGAGCGCGAAGTAGGCGAGCCGCTCGAATTGATAACGCACCTCCGGAAGCGCGTCGCCTAACGACGGTTCGCATTTGGCTCGAACCACTTCGAGCGATTGCGGGTTGATGAACGACTTGAAATCTCCTTCCGCGTCGGGCTCCGCAACAGTGAAAAGGCGGTCGTAGAGCCGCGCCTCCGCATCGATCGCCCGTGCGGCGCTCACCCAGTGGATCGTGCCTTTCACTTTCCGGTTCGAATTCGCGCCACCCGATTTGCTCTCCAAATCAGCCGTGCAGCGGAGTTCGACGATTTCCCCTAACGAATCCTTGACGACTTCATCGCACCGGATGATGTAGCCGTACTTGAGGCGTACTTCCCCACCCGGCTTGAGACGGAAATATTTCGGCGGCGGGTTCTCCATGAAATCCGCGCGTTCGATAAAGAGCTCGCGGCTGAACGGTACCTTGCGCGAGCCCGCGCCGGGATCTTCCGGATTGTTGATCGCGTCGAGCTCTTCGGTTTTCCCCTCGGGATAATTGGTGATGACAACCTTGAGCGGATGCAGGACCGCGAGCCGGCGAAGCGCGCTGCGGTTGAACTCCGTCCGCATCAAATGTTCGAGAGCGGCGACATCGGTCATCGAAGGATATTTCGTGATGCCGATGTGATAGGAGAAATCGCGCAGGACGCCCGCCGTCACCCCGCGGCGGCGCATTCCGGAAATGGTCGGAAGGCGCGGATCGTCCCAGCCCCTAACGAACCCGCCATCGACCAGCTGCTTGAGCTTGCGCTTACTCATGACGGTGTAGGTGAGATTCAAACGCGCGAACTCGATCTGCTGCGGGAGCGCGCCGGGCAGGTCGAGGGCGCGCAGGATCCATTCGTAGAGCGGGCGGTGCACTTCGAACTCGAGGGTGCAAAGAGAATGACTGATCCTCTCGAGATAATCGCTCAGGCAATGCGCGAAATCGTAGAGCGGGTAAATGCACCAGACGTCGCCGGTGTTGTGGTGGACGGCGTGACGAATCCGGTAAAGGACCGGGTCGCGCAACCACATGTTGGGCGACTGCATGTCGATCTTCGCCCGCAGCGTGCGCGCGCCATCGGGAAATTCGCCCGCCTTCATCCGGGAAAGCAGGTCGAGGTTTTCCTCGATCGAGCGATCGCGAAACGGGCTCTCCTTGCCGATGCGCCGGAATTCGTCGGTCTGTTCCGCCGTCATGTCGCAGACGTAAGCTTTCCCGGCCCTAACGAGCTGGATCGCGAAGTCGTAAATCGGCTGGAAATAATCCGAGGCGAAAAAAGGCGCGCCCGGAGACTTGAGGCCGAGATTTCTGTCGGCCCATCCGTCGATCAGCCAGTGAACGTCAGCCATGATGGAGTTGACGTATTCGACCTCCTCCTTCTCCGGATTGGTGTCGTCCATCCGGATATTGCAGACACCGCCGAATTCGTGAGCGATGCCGAAGTTAAGACCAATCGCTTTGGTGTGGCCGATGTGGAGATAGCCGTTCGGCTCGGGCGGAAAGCGCGTATGAATGGCGGCGTATTTTCCGGCGCGCACATCTTCCGCCACGACGTCGCGAATAAAATCGGAAGGGATGTTCTCAGTCGGCGTAGTCATTTTGGCCGGCAGACCTTAACCTAGGCAGAGCGCACCGGCCAATCGCGCCTTCACCTCGTGCAACAAACCTACCAACTGGCGGACCTGCAAAATTGGGAGGCGCACGCTACCCCTTCAGAGCCTCCCGTTTTGCTCGGCGTGGTGGGCGATCCCGTCGAGCATTCGCTCTCGCCGCAAATGCAAAACGCGGCCCTGGCTGCTTCCGGCCTAACGATGCGCTACGCGCGCTTTCGCATTGCTGCGGAGGAATTGCCGGAAGCGCTGCGCCTGATGCGCGAGCACGATTTTGTCGGATGCAATCTGACCGCGCCGCACAAGATCGCGGCGCTCCCCTTGCTCGACGAGGTCGACGATCGTGCGCGGAAGATCGGCGCGGTCAACACCGTCGTCTTCCGCGGCGGACAGCTCGTTAGGCTACAACACTGATGGCGCCGGCTTCAGCCGCGCGGTGCGGGAAGAATTTGCGGTCGATCTGGAAAGCTTGCGCGTTCTTCTCCTCGGGGCGGGAGGCGGAGCGGGGCGCGCGGTTGCCTACCAATGCGCGCTGGAAAATTGCGAGCGGCTGGTCCTGGTCAATCGCACACTTGCCAAAGCGCAGGCGCTCGCCCGGGAACTGGCCGCTTATTTCAGCGGCCCGCGCGTGCTCGGACCGGCCGCGCGTCTCGAAGCGATCCCCTGGGAAAACGACGCGCTGCAAACGCAACTCGCGCGGACCGACCTGGTCGTCCACGCCACCCCGCTCGGGCTTCATCTGGTCGATCCGTCTCCGCTCGGACGTCCGCTTCTCGCGCCGCATCTGATGATTTACGATTTGATTCCCGGCCCGACGCGCACCGCGTTGCTGACAGCCGCGAGCGAAGCTGGGGCGCGCGGTGTGGATGGCCGGAGCATGCTCTTACATCAGGGCGCGCTGGCTTTTGAACATTGGTTCGATCGGCCGGCCCCACTGCCCGAGATGCGTCAAGCCCTTGCGATATAGGCAGCGCCGCTTCTCACGCGCGGCACTGGATTTTCCCGATCTTCTCGTGCATTGTTCGCGATCATTCCCGGCAATGTTCAAAGCCATCTGCTTTTCCGCGCTTGCCTTTCTCAGTGCCCAACCGCTTTTCGGCTACGCCCTTGAGGGAGAATCCTGGACACTCAATCGCACGGTCAACGTGCAGTTGTCGTTAGGCGGCGCACATCCGCTGATCGATGGTTTTCCCAGCTTCAACAAGTCGGCCGCAGACGCGCTGAACCTCTGGAATCAACACCTGGTGCATCTCACGCTCCTTCCCATTCTGGCCTCTCCAGTCGTGCCGAGTTCGAGCGACGACGAAATCTCTGCTTCGTTCTCGAACACGGTTTTTGGCGACGCTTTCGGTTCCGACACATTGGCGGTGACGCTGATCTCGAATCGCAACAGCATCACCGACGAGACCGACACGGTCTTTAACAACGCCTACCATTGGGATTCCTACCGCGGCCCGCTGCGCCCCGGGATTCAGGATTTCCATCGCGTCGCGCTCCACGAATTTGGGCACATGCTCGGGCTCGATCATCCCGATGAACACGGGCAAACCGTGCCCGCGATCATGAACTCGGTGATCAGCAATATCGGTGCTCTGCAACCCGACGACATCGCGGGCGTGAAGTCGCTTTACGACGACGGACCGGCCGAGAAATCTGCGGTCCCGGCGCCCGTCCTGGAAAATATTTCGACGCGCGGCCTGGTCGGCGTCGGAGACAACGTGCTCATCGGTGGATTCATCGTGCAGGGGACGGAACCGGCCACCGTCATCCTGCGCGCGATCGGTTTTTCGCTGAGTGCGCAAGGTTTCACGACCGCCCTGCCCGATCCGCTGATGACGGTTTACGATTCGAATCACAACCAGATCGCGAAAAACGATGACTGGTTTGTTGGTCCCGACGCGGAGACCATCGCGAGTTACCACCTCGATCCACCGAACAGTATCGAATCGGCGGTTTTACTGACCTTGCAGCCGGGAGAATACACAGCCGTCATCCAAAGCTATTCCGATCCCACCCAGCCCGCGCAGCCAGGCATCGCGTTGTTTGAACTCTACGACCTGCACACGACCGGCGGCCGCGCCGGCAATATCTCGACGCGCGGCCAGGTGCTCGCGGGAGACAATGTGCTCATCGGTGGATTCATCGTCGGCGGATCGGAGGACAAGCCGATCGTGGTCCGCGCGCTCGGTCCGTCGTTAGGCACGGCCGACGTCGCGAATGCTCTTTCCGATCCGAAACTGGAATTGCGCGATGGCGACGGCAATCTGCTGCAGGCGAACGACGATTGGCGCAACGGCCCCGACGCGGATGCGATCGCGGCGGAAGGTTTTGGGCCGAACAATCCGAAAGAGTCTGCCTTGCAAGCCACGCTCAGCCCGGGCAACTACACCGCCATCGTCAGCGGGGCGAATGGTGCGACCGGTATCGGGCTCGTCGAAATTTACGACATGAGCGAGGTGCCGGCGCCCTAGGCAGGAGGCGCCAATTCCTTCGCGCGGGCCGCGGCCGCTTCGACTGCGGCGCTGATTCCAGCCGCGCACCCGCGTTCTTCCATGGTCGTTAGGCCGGCCGCGGTCGTGCCACCGGGCGTGATGACCATGCGACGCAATTCTTCCGGGCTCAGTTTACTCTCGAGGGCGAGCTGGGCCGCTCCGCGCACCGTCTGGGTGGCCAGGCCTAACGACACTTCCGCCGGCAATCCGCATTTCGCGCCGCCGGCTGCGAGCGCTTCGATGACCGTGTAAACAAACGCCGGACCGCTTCCGGCCAGCGCGGTCACGGCGTCGATCTGCTCTTCGCGGACTTCGACCACGGTGCCAATCGCGGAGAAAATTTCGCGGGCCCGATCGAAATCAGCGTCGGTCGTGCGCGAGCCGCGCGCGATCGCTGTCGCCGCCTGGCAAACGCCCGCTGGCGTGTTCGTCATGACACGGAGAAAGCGCGCGCTCCCCTTCCCTTCCATCTGCTCGACGCCAACCCCGGCCGCGAGAGAGATGACCAGTTTCTCCGCACTCGCCGCGGCGATTCCCGCGATCACGTCCAGGACGACCCCGGGCTTGACCCCGATCAAAACCACTTGCGCTGCCTCTGCGACCTCTGCGTTCTCTGCGGTGACAGAAATTCCGAGCTCCGTCCCTAACGACACTCGCAACGATTCGTTAGGCTCGCTCGCGATGATCTCTCCGGGCAGGCAAAATTTCGCCCGAACGAGGCCGCGCATGACCGACCCGGCGAGCTTGCCGCCGCCGATGAAACCAAGCCGATACCGTGGGTGTTGGGTTTGTAAACTCATGGGATGCGCGGATAGTATCCGATGGTAAGTGCCGGTGTAAATTTCGGTCTCGATCTTGTCGCCGAAATCAAGGCTCTGAAGGAGGAGCGGAACGCTGTCATCCTCGCGCACAACTATCAGGTGCCCGAAATCCAGGATGTCGCGGACTACGTTGGCGACTCGTTAGGCTTGAGCTTTCAGGCGGCGAAAACCGATGCCGAGGTCATTCTTTTCTGCGGCGTCCATTTCATGGCCGAGACCGCGAAGATTCTCAATCCGACGAAGAAAGTCATCCTGCCCGACCTCGACGCGGGTTGTTCCCTCTCTGAGTCGTGCCCGCCGGAAAAGCTCGCGCAGTTTTTAGAAAAGAACGCGGAGAAAAATTACTACGTCATCGCCTACATCAACTGCAGCGCCGGGGTGAAAGCGCTTTCCGAAGTCATCTGCACGAGTGGCAACGCGGAGAAGATCGTGCGGGCCGCTCCGGCGGATCGCAACATATTGTTTGTGCCCGATCAAAATCTAGGCGCGTGGGTGATCGAGCGGACCGGGCGCAAGATGGATTTGTGGCAGGGCAATTGTTACGTGCACATCGAGTTCACGGCGCGCAGCATTCGCGCGATTCACGCCGAGCATCCGGGTGCGCCAGTCGTCGCGCATCCCGAATGCGCCTATGCTGTCAGGCTGCTCGCCGACGAGGTCTGCTCGACCGAAAAAATGATCAGCTACTGCAAGGAATCGCCGGCCGATACGATCATCGTCGTGACCGAGGCCGGCATGTTGCACCGGCTGAAGAAGGAAATTCCGGGCAAGACTTTTATTGCCGGTCCGACCGAGCGCTGCGCCTGCGCGGAGTGTCGTTTCATGAAAATGAATACGCTTGAGAAAGCGCATGCCGCGCTGCTCAATCTCCAGCCGGAGATTTTTCTCCCCGAGCCGCTGCGGAAACGCGCGGAAGCTCCGATCCTGCGAATGCTGGAGCTGAGTCGTTAGGCATCGCTGACGCCTCCACACGCGTAACAGTTTGGTTACGGTTGCCTGCTCGACCGGAAAGTCTGACGCAGCCTCGATGGGCTGGTGAAAATTCAATCGATAACTGGCTCTCGTTAGTCTCCTCTGCCTGCTCGAACCTGTTCACGACGCCGTCGGCCTCTGCCCAAAGAGCACTCGCGCCGACGAATCCGAGAGCTGGCGCAGGCGCGGTGATTGTGCGCGGCGCTTTAGGCGGAGACATCTTCGGATTCGATATCGACCCGAACGGCAATACCGGCTTGCTCTGCGAAGCGGTCGGTCACAGCGACGGCACGGTGAGCGCAGCGGTCGAAACGTTCGATCAAACGACGGGAGAAATTCTGGAGACGGTCGCGACTTCCGAAACCCAGGATGATTTTGTCACGCTGGGGGTAACGACGGATGCGATCGGGATCGTCGAGATCGAACACGTGAAAGGCCTTTTCCATGTCGCCCGGCATTTTCGCGCGCTGAGCGTGACCGAAGAAAATATGAGCCACGGATCATGGAGCGCGCCGCTCGATCGCCACCATGTCATTAACCAGTTGAAACCGAGCCAGGCCGACACGTCCGATGTCGCGGTCTATGCCCTTTCGACGAGTTTAACGGCGCCACCTGTCGTCTTTAGCTCGAACGTTAGGCGCAATACTTTTGGTCCCGTCATTCCTATCACCGATCCGGTTTTCACGACGGAAGCGCCGCCGGTGATTGCCTACGATAACGTCCGAAATCGCGCGATCCTCGGACATGATTTTCCTTCGCCGTTTATCCTTCCGCCGCGCATCGCCTTCGTCGACCTCACCACGGGCGCCTTCGCGAAGCGCACCGGGCTCGGCCTCGGAGTCATCAACGGGATCGCGGTCGATACCGAAGACAATATTCTTTGCACGGATACATCGTTCGATTCCGGCGTGCAGTTTTATGATTTGAACCGCGGCACCAGCATCAACGTCCTCCTGCCGGGCGCCACTCAGGATACCTCGACCGCGAGTGGCGCCGATATCGCCTTCGATCCGATAAACAAACTCTTCCTCGTCGCCCAGACCTTTGCCAACGGATCGCTCACCGACGGCAGCGCCATTCAGGTCTACGACACCGCCGGCAACCTCATCGAGACGATCGAAGGGTTAAACTTCCAGGGCGGTTTCAACGTTTTCCCGGTCCGCATCGCGCTGAATCCGGCCCGCCGAAGCGGGTTCGTGAACGGTCCCGACCTAACGAAATCGCTGCAGTCGTTTACGTATTGAGCTCGGCCGAATCCCTCGGGAATCTGGACAAGAACGCCGGCAGGCCGCGAATGGCAAAGCGGCTGGTGAACACGACGAGCAGGAATGCGGCCACCACGTACCATCGAGCGACCGCATTCCTTCCGCAAAGGTGCCTGTATGCAACCCAAGGCGACAAGGAACCCACTCATCAGGATAACGAGCAAAGCTGAATAACCGAGCGG
The DNA here is from genome assembly GCA_963792775.1 of uncultured Verrucomicrobiae bacterium. Taxonomy (GTDB): domain Bacteria; phylum Verrucomicrobiota; class Verrucomicrobiia; order Chthoniobacterales; family UBA10450; genus Palsa-1392. Next base: position 28,133 of record CAWBXU010000008.1, read on the forward strand.
CGCCAATCGCGCAGGCGTGACGCCAGGTCGGGATCGTCCCGCCGTTGCCGGAGATTACGCACCCGCAGAATGGCCAGCGTGAAAAGGATGAGAGAAAAGTCCGCGACATAAATCGCGAATGAGGCAAAGACGAGTTGAAAGCGAAGGAAGGTCTGCACCGCGTAGGGCAGGACGGCGATGGCAAAAAGGAAAATGAAATTGACGATTGCATCGAACATCGAAGCCACGAAGCGATGTCGAAAAATGCGATAGTGTTCCAGCCAGAATCGACAGACCAAGCCGAAGGTCCCAATCACCGCGAGCCAGCGGGCGGAATTGAAAATATCCTCGACGCGCGCCGGGATATCGAGCCGGGTGGCGAGGAGAGACAGACTAAAACCGAAGACGAGGTCGCTAAAGGCTTCCAGCCGCGAGGTGAAATGATCGTGACCCGTGGTCAATCGTTCCTGCGGCACGGGCAGACCGTGCCGCAGGGTTCGATGTTATCTCAAGCAAAAACGAACTTTCGCGCGCGATGTTCGCGCCGCTGGCCATTGAAGAACAGCGGCGCGCTCGGCGCTTAGGCCCGGACCGCCATCCGGCGGCGGAAAAAGGCCGCGAATCCGAGGAGGCCGAGCGCCGCGATGATCGGCTCCGCACCGTACCAGGTTCCTTCAGGAATCTGGGGCAGTAAAGAGAAAGTCATCGGACCCGACATGCTGCCAGGGATCAGTCGACCCATGGAGACGAAAATCGAGCCAACCCCAGCCGGAGATACCGGGAAATCCGCGATGCCCTAGATCGTCATCTTCGTCGCCAAGACGAAACGAATAATCGCCGTTGGACTGGTCGCGCAGATCCCAAACGGTACCGGTGCTAACTTGGGTGATTGTTCCCAAACCAAAGATCACCGAATTAAAGCTTGTATCGGTATTGTGCGCCCAGGCGTCGTCATCCCCGGTAGCAGTCGAGATCATGGAATAGGTGAAATCGAAGGTCCACAATTGGGGGTTAGACCAGCTGCTTCCGGTATCCACGCCGCCCCAGATCGATCCCGAAATGTGGATCCCACTCGAGGTGTAGGAGAGGGTCAGTCCGTTGCCCATCCCCCGGTTGGTGACATCGAAGGTGAGGACGCTGGAGCCTCCGAGCAATCCATCCAACCGCAATCCATAGGCTGGTGGAGTTTGGTTTCCATCGGGATGGTTATCCAAGGTATAGCTCCCATACGAAACAGCCTGCGAGATGCTGGCCAAGGCAAGGAATCCGATCGTCGCGAAGAAGTTGAGATAGAGTTTGCGCATATTATAGAGTTCGGCAGTTGAGGTTGTTACGGGAGCCTTAGCATTGGGTATGCCGCCATTTTCCGGCGATTAGACCGGCCGGCTTTCGGAACCAGTCAACTACCTTGTCGAAAACGGGTTAAGACGACTCGAAAGCGCGCAAAAATACCTACTTATGGATTTATGGTTATTCTGGAGAACTGAATTTGTGTAATCAGTTCCGACAAATGCAACAAGAGTCTAACGACTCGCTCTGAAGGAATAAGATCGGCGAAGTTTCCCCCGATCGGCAATCGTGCGGACGCGCTAACAAGCTCTTGAACGCCGGAATTTGAGTTTGTTTTGCGCAGCACGCTCCCTAGCTTCTGCGCCAATGCGTCGTCCCTCGGCCTGGCTCATTCTCGTAGTCGTCCTGCTCGGAGTCCTCATCCTGCGCGAGCCGCGGCTGCGGCGCGTCGATGACCTTTTTTTGGGCTGGTTTCTGGAGCATTCCGAGGCGCAGCTTCCACCGGCGCAAGTCACACTGGTCGAGATCACGCGAGAGGATTTCCGCAGCCTGCCCGTTCTTCCCGCGAACGGTAACGAAGTGGAAAAAACGGCGCGCAAGAAAACGCTTCGCCGCGCGGTTTCGCCGCTGGAATATGCGCTCTTCCTGCAAGCGGCGATGGATTTTCAGCCGGCTGTGATCGCGCTCGAACCGATCGTGATCTGGCGCGATCGCGACAAGGATCAGGAGCAGGTTTTCATCGATCAGGCCATGCGGGTTCCGAAACTCCTCGTCGGCATGGAGCTCGGCGACAAAGGGCCGCGCGATGTCCCCTCCGATGATCTGCTTTCCTTCTCGGAAGTAACGGGACCGCGTGGCGGACTGGCCGAATTCCCCGGGATCAGCCATCGGCCGGATGACGATATCCGTCTCATCTCGACGCCAGGATTCACCAACTTGCCGGCGGATCGGAGCGACCGGGTGCGCGTGCCGATGCTTTTCGAATATCGAGGCGAGGTGGTCCCGTCGTTTCCGCTTCAGGCCATACTCCTCTGGCTGCGGGCCACGCCGGGTGATGTCCGGATCGAACTGGGGAAGCAGATTCTCCTGCCTAACGGATGGAAAATTCCGATTCATCCCGACGGCACGGCCACGATCAATCCAGTCGCTGGCGGGAGCGTGCGACGGCTTACCTTGAATCAACTCCTGCTCGCGGCGCAGGAACACGAGGGGCATCGGGAACCCACGATTGATCTGGCGAATCTAAAGGATCAGATCGTGCTCCTCCGGATCGCGGACGATCCGCTGCAACCGCCTAACGTTTTTTCGACGGCCATCGCCACGATCCAGCAGAACGCCTACATCGGGCGCGTAAGCTGGATCTATGATTGGGTGATCGTCGCAGCCGCGGCCGTATTCGCCTGCTTCCTCCGAGGAATCGCGAAAACCAGTCTGGTTTTAGTCGCGATTGCGCTGAGCGCCGGCTCCAGCTTGCTTGCTTTAACGGCCCTCTCCGAGAATCACCTTTGGCTGCCGACCTTCCTCCCGCTTGCGCTGCTTTGGTTTCTAGTACTCGTTAGGCTGATCATGCCGCGGCCGGGCAAGTGAACAGCCTCGCCGCGCTGAAATGCTCTCGTGCTCGTGCTCCTGATCGTGCTCGTAATCGATCCAAAAGTTGTCGAGCAGGATGACGAGTAGGAAAGGAGTGCTCGGGGGGGGACTTGAACCCCCATGCCTTGCGGCATACGCCCCTCAAACGTACGTGTCTGCCATTTCACCACCCGAGCGGGAAGTGGAGAAAGTTGAATGAGGAAGCGCGGAAAGCAAGACCCGCGCGCCTAATCCTTCTCCTGCTCCTAATCCTCCCCTCACCTCCAAAAGAAGAAGTCCCAAGCGAGGCGCGGAACCTGCATTTAAACTCCCGAGGATGGAGCAGGATCATGAGCCAGAGCAGGAGGAAGATTGGATCAAGGTCGATCTCCACATCCACACGCTCGACGACCCGAAAGATCGCCTCGATTACACCGCCCACCAATTGCTCGAACGAGCAAAGGCGCTCGGTTTCGGAGCTCTCGCGATCACTTTGCACGACAAGGTTTTCGATCAGGCAGAGGTTTTCGCCGACGCGGAGCAGATGGGAATTTTGCTCGTCCCTGCGGCCGAGTTGCGGCTCGAGGGCGCGGACGTGGTGGTGCTCAATGTCCAGCCGCAGGAAATTGAGGGGATCAATACCTTTGCCGACTTGCGCGAGCTGCGAGCGCGCCGCGGCCCCTCTCTTTTTTGCTTCGCGCCTCATCCCTTCTTCGTGATCGGCGGCTCGTTAGGCGAGCGCCTTATTCAGGAGATCGATTGCTTCGATGCGCTCGAAATTTGCCATTTCCACAAGGGGCTCTTCGACCTCAACCGCCGCGCGCGCCGGGTCGCAGCGGCCTACGGCAAGCCGCTCCTGGCCACCTCGGATGCACATCAATTGACGGCCTTCGGTTCGCATTACACCAGCTTGCCGGTGCGCGGCCGGCTGACGGTCGCTTCAGTCTTGCAACTCTTGCGTGAGGCACCGCTTCGCCTAACGAGTCCGCCATCGAGCTGGCGCGACCTTTTCACGGTCTTCTACTTCGTTTTCATCCTCCATCCCCTGCGCAAACGGTTGCGTCGCGACCACGGTTGTCAGCACGGAAGTTGAGGCTGGCGTTGCGCGGGGCGGCTGTGTATGTCACAGCTACGAAGCGATTTTCTCCTGTTATGAAAACGAAATTTTTTAGCTGCATCGTCATGCTCCTGGCGCTGGCTTTGACGGCCTGCCCGCCGAAGAAAGATTCCAAGAAGCCCGCGACGACCGCGAACCAGCTGCCTGCGATCGACGAGAGCGACGCGGTGGACTTTCAGGCGTTCCTCGGCCGTCTGCGCAAAGCCGTTCAGGCGCACGATGTCAACGCCGTGGCCGCCATGATGACTCCCGATTTCGGTTATCGCCTCGAACCGGTCGCCTCCGGTCCGGGAGTTTTTCAATATTGGGATGACAACAATCTTTGGGTCGAGCTGAATGGAATCCTGGCCGAGCGCTTCGTCCCCAATGGCGGTTACATGGTGGCGCCGCCGCAGTTTGTCGAAGCCGCCGCGGCCTACAACGGCTATCGCGCCGGGATCCGGCGGGTCAACGGCAGTTGGAAGTTTGCCTACTTCGTCAATGGCTAGGAAGCGGAGGGGAGTCCGTGCGAAATGCCTTCCCCGACCTCCCGCACCGTCCGCCCTTCGTTTTCGTTAGGCAACTAATCGATCTCGCCCCCGGTCAGACCGCAGAATGCGCGACCCGGTTTGAGCGCGAGGACCCGATGTTTGCCGGTCACTTCCCGGGAAATCCCCTCCTCCCCGGAGTCATTCTTACCGAAGCACTCGCCCAGACCGCCGGGATCGCGGCCGCCTCTGGTTTTCCGGAAAATGCGCGGCCGCTTTTTCTGCTCTCGGCGATTCGGGGAATGAAGTTTCTCGCGGCGGTGCGGCCCGAAGAAGAGATCCGGTTGCGCGCGGAGAAAATCGCCCAGATCGACGCGCTCCTCCAATTCAAGGTTCAGGCGACGGTCGGCGACAAACTGGTCGCGGAGGGTCAGCTCGTGCTTACGCTGAGCGCGGAAAGTTCAGCGCCCGGATTGGAATAGCGCCTGCTTGCGTTACTCTTACGCTTGGAAATTCCCGAGATGCGCCGGCCCGAGATCGCGATCATTATTCCCGCCTGCGACGAGGCCACATGCATTGGCACCGTCTTGGACGAGCTCTTGGGCGCGGTCGATCCGGAGAGGTTCGTCATCGCCGTGGGAGTGAACGCCTCTTCCGACGCGACCGCCGAGGTGGTGCGCGCCCGCCCGGTCCTGATCGCCGAAACAGCCCAGCGCGGCTATGGCTACGGCTGCCAGGCGGCGATCGACCTAACGAATAACATTTATCCTTCGATTCGCGGTTACATCTTTTGCGCGGGCGATGGTGCGACCGCGCCGGAGGATTTGCTTCGAGTGGCCTCTGCCTTCGAGCAGGGTTACGATTTCGTGCTCGGAAGCCGGACCACCCGTTTGCGCAACTGGCGCACGATGACGCTGCGACACATGATCGCGAACGCGCTCCTCGGTCTTTGGTGCGGATTCCTGAGTGGTCGGTTCTTCAGCGACCTCGGTCCCTTGCGTGCGATCGGTCGCCGGCTCTTCGAACAAATCGCGCCGCGCGAAATGACTTTCGGCTGGACGATCGAAGCGCAAATCGCGGCCGCAAATCTCGACGCGGCGATCTGCGAAGTCCCGGTGAGGGAACGGCGACGCATTGCCGGAAGACAAAAGGTTTCAGGTGTGACCTGGCGGCAGACCCTCGCGATTGGGTGCAAGATTCTGGCGGCCGGTTACCGCGCCTCCCGGGCTCTTCCGGATCGAAGTGTTCCGCTCGCGCCTGCCTTTGTCCGCCCCCGCAGCCAGCCCGAAGCGTGAAGCGTCTCTGGTTCCTCCTGCTTACCGCCGGCCTAACGAGTGGATGCGGGAGTTTCCGGGCACCCGCCCTCCCGCAGGGCGCGGCGACGAACGCGACCCCCGTTGTCCCGGTCGATGAAGCGTGGGCGGCCCGGCTCCGCCGCGCGGATACCCTCTATTTCAGCCTAACGACTACGCCGGTAGCCGACACGCAGCCGGCGCGGCAGATTCTGGAACTGATGCAGCGCAGCGGTCAGCAGGTCGCGCTCGGCTGGGCGGAGATCCCTTCGACGCAGCAGCCGCTCTTCGAACAATGGAAGCGCCAGGAAATTTCTTCCACGCAATTACTCGACGACCTCGCTCGCCCGGGGCGGAGCGCCTGGCTGCGCGAAGGGCTGCGGCCGGACCTGCGCCAGGTCGCGCTCGGTTGTCCACCCGAGGTGCTCGGCAAAATTCGTGGCGGCGAGACGCTTTCCGCGAGCGAAGAAGCGGTTCTCCCGAGCGGCTTTCGCACTCTCCCGGCAGCGTTTGAAAATTTTGTCGAGCGCGCGACGGCCTCCCCCCGATTGCGCCGTTACAACATCCGGCGCCTCTACCGGGCGCATCTCGTGGCCGAACAAACGATCGCGGAAAACATCGTGCACTTCCGGCGAGAAAATCCGGAAGTGAAGCTGCTGATTTTTTTGCCTAACGACATCATGATCGATCCGCGCGAGATCGCGGATTTCGCAGCGCAGAAGATTCCGCTGCGTCAGATGATTCTCGATCGGGCGCAGCCGCTCGAGCAAACGCGGCCGCAACTACTGGCCCGCCGGCGCGGCGGTTTCGAGATCGTAAATAGTGCCCCAGGTCCCGCTGCCCACGATCGCCGCCTTGCCTCGCCACGGCTGCGCACTTGAAGCGTAGGCCCGCTTCTCTTCCTCGCCCCAAAAGAGGTAGCGCGCCCGCAGCGCCCGCGCCCGGTCCCGCCAATCGGGCGCACCGAGCATCAGCGTTTTGAGTTGCTGCTCGGTCGCTGCGTAGTCGAAGCCCTGCGTCCAGAGATGGCCGGGATAACCGAGCACAACTTTGCGGCCATCGAGCAGAAGCAGATGATTGTAGGTGGGGAAAGCCGCGAAGCGTTCCTTGATCGGCAATCGCCGCACGACCTTGGCCACGGCCTCCAAATCGGTGCGGTTCGCGAGGTCGAAGCCAGGCGAGCCGAGCTCCAGGCCGCCAATCAGACTAACGAACCCGGAAGCGAAGAGAAGGAAACAAACCCCATAACGCACCGGCCACAGCCAGCGTGCAATGAGCTCGCGCCAGAGAAAGGGCAGGATGAGAAAATAAGCCCAGATGAAGAGCTTGGTGTTATCCCAACCCCACGGCGCGGTTTTCACAAAAAGTGCGAAGAGAAAAATCGCCACTGCCGGTGCGACAAAGGCGAACGATCCGCGCAAGAGGCGCGCGCGATCGTTTTTTTCCCGCCACATTTTCCAGCCGATCAGACCGACCAGCGAAATGACGGCCGGAAGCATCAGCCCAAAATTCACGATCCAAAAACTGAACGCGGAGGTGGAAAACCCGGGGTCCGACTGGAGCCAACCCGGAGCCCAGGCGAGGATCGACTTCGCCTGAAAATGATCGGTGATGAGCCAGATGATTCCGGTGGCGGGCAGAAACGCCGCGGCCAGGAGGAGCGCGACCTCCTTGCGAATCTGGTTGTCCCCGATCACGAACCAGCATGCGAGCACGATCGAAAGAGCGAGAAAAGTGTGCACGTGAAAGAGCGGCATGGCGGCGTAGAGCGACCATTCCACCCACCACGGGAGAAGGCCGCGCCGCGCAGGAGCAGCCTGCTCCTCGTTCGTTAGGGGAAAATATTTGCGCTGCCAGTGGAGGAGCAAGAGCAGGCCAGCCGGGATGGCGTAGAGCAATCCGCGCTGGGTCACGAACATCGTTAGGGGAATGCTTTTCCAGGCAATCCCCTCCCCTTGGTAATCCGCAAAATGGAATGTCCGGAAAAAGCGGTAGCCGGCGAGGCCGCCGTTAAAAAGAAATCCCGCCACGGCGAAGGCCCCGCCCCAGCGATAGAATCCGTAGAACGTAGCCAGCGAGCCGAGCAGGCCGACCCAGACCAGCCCGCGAATGAGATCGATATGGGCGAGGACGAGGAGCGCGTTGAACAAATCGATCCCGACCGGGTAACGCAGTTTGCTGAAGACAAAAATCGGATTGTCAGGCCAGAGCGCCACGCCGTTTGCCAGATACTTGATGTAGGTAAGGTGCAGGCCGAGATCGCCGAGATTGTAGATCGACTGGATCTTGAGATTCGCGCCATCAATCCAGAGCAGCCAACAGAACGAGCGCAGTGCGAAGAGAGCGAAGACAAACCCAACCGCCCATCGCCAGAGATGCCGCGGAGGTTGCGACGCTGCGGTTTCGACCGGCGGCAGCTTCAACCGCCGCTGTGCGCGTTTCGACATTCTCTCGACCGGCGCGCTCGGCGCCGGTTTCTGACGCGGAGCCGAAAAAGACGCGGTCGAAATCCAGGCGACAATCGCTGCGGCGACGCCGGCGATCAGGGCCAAGCCGGCAAACCCTGAGTCGAGGCCGCCGGCGAGGATTCCGAGGAGCAGCCCCGCGACCGCGGCGATATTGACCAGAGTCAATCCGGCCGAAAGCAGCTTCATCTCGACGTTGCACCGGTCGCCGGATGACCGACAAAATCCGGGGCTTTTCCGTGGAAAAACTTCCGGAAAGTCCGGGCGTTGAGATAGAGCTTCGATTGGTCCTGAAAAGGACGAATCGTGAGCGGCTCGGTGTAGTAACTCTCGTGCAACTTCTTTTCCACTTCTGCGATCTTGTCCTGTTGCACGAGGAGGAAATCGGCGTCGACTTTTGACGGCATGTTATCGTGGTCGTAATACCCAACGTTAGGGAAGTCACCCAGGATCCATGGAAACGGGTAAGTGCTCGTTCGAATCAAGTGGCCCACCATCGCATAGTGAACCGGGTTACTGTGCGCGAGGCTGAGGACAGGCCGGGTCAGCTTGTAGATATCGTTATAGCTCTGCACATAGACATAAGGCTCGGTCTCGGTGCTACAGCGGAAGTAGTTTAGTTCGATCGCCACTGCCAGAGACATGAGAAGAGCCAGACCGCCGGCCGCGAGCTGAATTGACTGCATGACTTGTTCGCTCAGCCGGGATGATCGCCCGAGGAAAAATCCGCCGCCGGCGCCGAGCAGCGCGCCGGCGAACGCCACCGTATAGAGCCGTTCTCCAAGCTCTCCGCAAGTCGGACTCGTGCTCGAAGCCGCAAGGGTTACTTTCAATACTTCGAGGAGATAACTCGACCAGGGACAGATGCCTCGCACGGCCGACGATTGAATAAGGTAGCTCGCCGCCGCGCCGAGGAAAAATCCAAGCCCCGCGCCCGCGATCGCAAAAAAGGCAGCCCGCGGAATTTTGCGTGCAGTCACGCCCGCCGCGAAAACGAAAAGGAGCGGCCAGACGATGCTGATGACGCACCACGGCGTCTTGTAATTAACGATGCTGTAAGCGGCAAGCACACCGACGCCATAGATGGCGAGATAGCGGACAACGAAGTTCTGGAAAAACTGACAGGCCAGGCAGAGGAGCAGACCTAGAAAGACCGGCCACTCGTAACGCAACGTTAATTCAACCCAGTAAGGCCAGGGCTTTTCGTGGCCATTGCCTTTTGAACCGGTTTGATACCAGGTGGCGAAGGTCTCATAAAGCCCGCGCAAGCCCCGCCAGTTCAGGAACGTGCCCGAGTAAAAGACGACGATGGCCAGGATCGAGACGGAGATCACGATCGCGAGATCAGTCAGGTCCCATTGCCGCCGCGCGCGCTTCAGGTCCGGCAGCGGCGTGATCTTATGCGAAACCCAGAGCACCCCGCCCGCGATCACGGCGCAACCGATGTGGATGATGTAAGTCTCCTTCGTCAGGATCATCCCGGCGGTGCCAATCCCGACACACCAGAGATAGCCGCGCGTCCCCAGTTTCCAGAGACCGAGCAGACCGAGGACAAAGATCAGGGAGAAGAGGAGGAGCCAGACTTCGTGGATCGCGTAGCGCCCGTAAAAAATGAAGCCGGGCGAGATCGCCATCGCCACTGCGGCTACACGACTGATCCGGCGCCCGACGAGCGGCTCGAATTTCAGCGTTGTCCAGATCGCCCCGATGCTTCCGAGCACCACCGGAAAACGCAGCGCCCAGATATGGCGGCCAAACAACGCTTGCGAGAGAAAGAGAATGTAGAAATGAAGCGGCCCGTGATAGTTCGTGGGGTCGTATTTGTAGAAGCCGTTGCGCATCATCTGGTCGACGAACCAGCCGTTAATCCCCTCGTCGAAGTGCGGCGGCTTCATGCTCAGGAAGAGGAAACGAAGGAGCGCGCCCAGGCCGAGGATGAGCCACGGCGTCCAGTCGGTTCGCGCGAAGCGCTCCTCGAGCGAGAGCGGGGCGCGGGTCGCGTCAGTTTCTCCTCGCGCAGATTCGGCTCCGCTGCTAGGTAGCGGCTCGATGCGCATATTGGTCACGGGCGGCTGTGGATTCATCGGGAGTAACTTTATTCGTTACATTCTGCAACATTACAAGCCGGCTTCCGTCACGAATGTCGACGCCCTCACCTACGCGGGAAATCCGGCCAACCTCGACGGCGTCGTCGAAGAGCACGGAGAGCGCTACGAATTTTTCCAGCGCCGACATCGCCGATGCCGACCGCATGGACACCCTCCTGCACGAGGAGCAGTTCTTCGCCGTGATCAATTTCGCGGCCGAATCGCACGTCGACCGCAGCATCAATTCCCCACAAAATTTCATCCACACCAACATCGTCGGCACCAGCGTCCTCCTCGACGCCGCCCGCCGCCACGGGGTCGCGCGTTTCCTCCAGGTCTCGACCGATGAAGTTTACGGATCGTTAGGCGCGACCGGCCGCTTCACCGAGCAATCGCCGATCGAGCCGAGCTCTCCCTATTCCGCGAGCAAAGCCGGCGCCGATCTCCTCGCCCTTGCCTGCCATCACACCTTCGGCCAGGAAGTCATCGTCACTCGTTGCTCAAACAACTACGGCCCCTACCAATTCCCCGAAAAACTGATCCCGCTCATGATCGTGAAAGCGCTCCGCGACGAAGCCCTCCCGGTCTACGGCGACGGAATGAACGTGCGCGATTGGATCCACGTGGAAGACCATTGCGCCGGGATCGTCGCCGCCCTCTTCGAGGGAAAACCGGGCGCGGTTTACAATTTCGGCGGCGACAGCGAGATGCCGAACATCGACACCGTGAAGCTGATTCTGGATCGGTTAGGCAAACCCGAGAGCCTCATCTCCTACGTCACCGATCGCCTCGGCCACGATCGCCGCTACGCGATCGACTCCTCCTTCGCGCAGCGCGAGCTCGGCTGGAAGCCGCGGCACAACTTCCGCGAAGGCCTGAGCGAAACGATCGATTGGTATCTGCACCACGGCGACTGGTGGCACCCCCTCCTCGAACGCACCGGCCGCTACTAAAGCGGCGCCGTTCCGGTTCGGCTTTCTACTTTCAACTTCCTACTTTCCACTTTCTGAATGCCCCGCCCCCGGCCCCCGATTGGACCCCTTCATTCGTGAAGCGGCGGCCGGAGAGGACGAGCCCTTGGACCAGGGCCGGTTGTGATCTCGCGGACGCGGCCAAGTTTCTGGCATGCCTACGCTGTGCTGGATGAACCGAGCCGAGTCGCCGCCCGCAAGGCCTACCGACTCTTTGCCAAGAACCCGACTCATCCATCTCTGCGCTTCAAGAAACTCGGCGGCTACGATCAAATTTTTTCGGTGCGCAGCGCACCGATAGGACGAACGGGCTTTTCCAAGCCCGGCCGTTGCTTCGCATCCGTTACGGCAGATTGTCAGCGTTTGAAAGCCCGGCCGTTCGCTTCGCGAATCGTTACGGCAGCGTTCTTCACGAAGGCCCATTCCATTTCTCGCGCGTCTTCAAGCAAGCGACCGGCCTCTGCCCGCTGCAATTCGTCACCCGCGAGCGCATTCACCCGCGCCCGGCTACTGATCTGCTCCGTGATGAACGCCGATCTTTACTTTCCCCTTCGGCCTCCGGCGGCTTTAAGAGGTCGGCAATTCCAGCTCGGTGCCCGCGCGCAAGGACGCGATTTCCTCTTTGTTCGCTTCCCGGACAGTCGAAACACGCATGGATTCCAACCGGCCGCCGGCGAACTTTCCAGTGACGAACAAGCCAGTAGGATGCGTGCCGACCGACTCCAGGTGAAAGAAGTCAGCGCCCACCGGCAGCCGGTCCGTCGTCGGCTGGACGACCATCAGTTTGCCGGCATGGGCGCGGCGGTAGGTCTGCGCAGGCGTCGAGGTTCCGGTCGCGGCCGAGGGTGAGGTCATCATGTCGGAAGATACGGCCGCGCAGCGCGACATGATACCTCTATTCTCTTATCGTTTTCGGCGAGCCAAAGACTAAACGGGAGCGCCCTACGCCGCCTTCTTCATTCCCGCGAGCACACCCGGGAATGTTGCGACTATCGCTTCCGACTTTTCCGTCGGCTGCGAGGTCAGCTTTCCCTCAATGATCTCCGTCAAGGCAATGTCGGCGATTCCCATCCCCGGCGGCGCTACCACCAGAGGACGATGTCCGTGGTTCAATTGCCGCACGCGGCGCGAGACCACGTTCACCAACAGTTCGGTGAGGGGGATCACTTTAGAGGCCGCGACGACAAGGTTGGAATTCATAGGATAAAAATGGGATCGCGGACTTGAAGAGAATGACACCCAGGCGCCCGCTGAACGCGACCAGGTGATTCACCGCAAAAGAAACTGACGGAGAAGCTCGGCCATGATCGGAGAAAGGCAACCCGTCACTTGGGCGGTGGTTGGTGAGGGCAATCGCGCGGATCGCCTTCAGGATCTGCCGTGATCGGCAGGACGCATCCAAGATTCTGGAAGCACTTCGACGCGCTTCCACACTCAGTCCAGAAGCTGGCGCGCGAGAAATACGCGCTTTGGAAACCAGATGCCCGCATCAATCGCTGCGATTTTGAGCGCGACGGAACGGCACCTGTGTTGTTCGAATAGGCGACCATTATCGCGCGCTCGGACGTTCGGGAGGGCGATGTCGTCTGGTTTTGGACCGGAACGCACGAAGAGTATAACCGCTTCCGGTTTTGACCCGCGCTGTAACGACTACGAAGCAACGGCCATACAGCAGTTTCAGCATTTCAGCGTTTCAGCTTGTCAGCGTTTCAGCTTTTCAAGAGACCAGCCTCTCCCCGCTGCAATTCGTCAGCGAGTCTCGCAGTCACGAATTCCTACTTCATCCTTTCGCCTTCTATTCCCACGTTCCCAAGTTGCACTTGGGAACGGCGCGGGCTTAGCGCCTCGACCGCGTCAGCGAATCGGCCACGACCCAGGCGGCGCCGAGCACGGCGACATTCGCGGCACACTCGGCCCAGCTCGCATGGCTGGACGGATCGGCCACGAGCATCGGCACATGCACCAACAGAGTGAAGGACCCTATCATCGCCGTCAGTAGGATCGCGGCGAGGCGGGCCTGCACACCCGTCAGGATTGCAACGCCCGCTGCGACGAAGCCAACACCGGTCGCATAACCCCAGAACACTTGCGCCGGCGGCAGCCATTTGGGGACCAGTGGCGCGGTCATATTCATATAGAAAAAATGCGCGCCGCCGAATAACAGCGCACAAACCCCGAACACCAGTTGGCCCACGCGTGTGAGGCGTGCCGCGAGAGCCGACATCGATCTTCGCGTAAGTGGCGTAGACGATCAGCGCGCCCGCCGCGATCGCGAGCTGCTCGGCGGCGTTGCTGTAGGCGATGAACTCCGCGTAGTGGCGGAGCACCACGCGGCCGTCCATCAGGATAACGACAACAAGCGTGTAGTAGGCGGTGAGCGCCGCCGCACCCCAGGCCGCCGTCCGACGCCACTCGATGGCCGCGCCTGCCACGAGCATGAACACAGCGACAGCATAGGCCATGACGGTGCGGGCGGGAAAATCCTTCGGCACCGGCTGTCCCGGGTCGAAGCCTCCCCACACCAGGCAGCATATGGCCAACGCCAGCAGGCCCAGGCCGTAGACGCGCCAGCCGAAAGCCATCGTCGTTTTTTCCGCGGTCATGAAATTCCAGCCTTAAACCAGCCCTAACAAGTCGGCTAATGGATGGGAGCTTATAAGTCTGCGCCGTTGATCCAGTCAACGCACAAAAGATCGCGCGGAGGACATCGACGATTAGGCATGGCCGATCAAGGGCTACCGTCCCTCGAAACCAACGATCGAGTCGGATTGGATCCGAAAGTCTTTCGTCTTATCGTTTTCGGCCAGCCAATCGGGTCAGCCCTGAATCTCGGCAGTTCCGGTTGAGCGCAAAGCGCTGCGAAAGGCATCCCGTCACTCCGGCGGGCTCGTTAGGGGCGGTGGCCTGCTTCTACCGAAAGAAAATCAAATAACCCAAGGCACCCAGCGCCACCACCATCGTGATCAACCAGGAAAGTCTTTTCGGATCGAAGAACGGCAGAGGCGATCCCGAGAGCAAGGCGGGCGCACAATGCCGGCAGTGATGATCGACAATCGAAAGGGCATAACCGCAAGTTGGGCAATCTTCCAGAGGCACACCTCACCCATCGCAGGGTTTGGCGCGATAGCGAGGCCGGTCTGCGCGACGGCCGGCCAAGGCAGCGAGCGCGCCAAGCGTCGCGGCGATAATTGTTTTCGTTAGGCTGTTCCCAAGTTCATCAGGAAAAAGCTTTCCAATTCTCGGCGATGACAAAGGCCGCGACCGCGAGAACGAACCAGGCGAACCAGTAGCGCAGTCGCTCGGCTTCGATGTGGTGAGCGAACTTTCTGCCCGCCAGCATCCCCACGATCGCGAGCGCGAGAAACATTCCCGCGATGCCCCAGTCAAAATGCGTCCGGCGCAGATGGCCGAGCAATCCCGCGGCCGAGGTGACGGTGATGACGACGAGCGAAGTGGCAATGGCGCGTTTTAAGGGAACACGCGCGAGGAAGAGCAGCGCCGGCACGATGAGAAAACCGCCGCCCACTCCCAGAAAACCAGTCAGAACGCCGACGAAGAGTCCGGTCGCAGTGCAGCTCAACCAATGACATTCGGCATGTTCGTTCGACGGCTGCTCGGGCCGCGGGCGAAACATGCGCAGCGCCACGACGATCATGAGCCCGGCAAAAATCAGGAGCAGCACCGGCTGCGAAACGAGGTGAGTCAGTTGCGAACCGGCGAGCGCGCCGACGACGCCGGTGATGCTGAAGAGAAGCGCGGCTTTCCCGTGCACGAGTCCGCTGCGCGCGCCGAGGATGCTCCCCACCAGCGTCGTCCCGCCCACCACGGCGAGCGACATTCCGACCGCTTGCGAAGCGGGCACTTTCGCCACGTAAACCAGGACCGGCAGGGTAATGATCGACCCGCCGCCGCCTAACAATCCGAGCGAGACGCCGATTGCGAGAGCAAGAACGAGCGCCAGGATCGTCATGAATCGACCCGCGCGCACCGTTCGCGCGCCCCGCTCATGAGATCGGCGTGGATATGGGTTTCGAAGATGTGCGTGATCGAGAGATTATTCTCGCGCGCCCTATTTGTCGACGTCCGGCGTGGGGTCGAAGACCGCGGCGACGCCTTCCAGCGCTACCTGAGCGGCGAAAGCCTCGACGATCCTTGCGCGTGAGGTGAGTCAGCGCAGGCCGACCCGCGTTCAACAAAACATGGGCCGGCGCTCGCCGAAGCTATGCCGGGCTATTCGCGTTCGTAGACGTTGATTTCGGGCTTACTTTCGCCGGAATAGTGGACCGTGTCGGTCAGCGTTTTGCCATCCGCCGAAAGTTCCCAACTATCGGTCTCAGTCGTTTTGCCTTTGTGCTTGTAGGTGAGCTCCATCGCCTTTTCACCTTTGGCTTTACCTGAAACCGTCACGCCTTTTGGCACCTGCGGGCCTTTCGGGCTATATTCTTTGCCATCGAGCTTGAAGTTAGTTGATGACTCATAAGTCGGGTTCTTCATCGAGTAACCGCCCCCTTCCCAGCTCGTAATCTCCATGCCGGCGGGCGAGCCGGCCTTGATCGAGGTGCTTTCCCATGTGCCCGCTAATCCCGGGCCGCTGCCCGCCGTTCGTTTCAGCTCGACGGTGTCGTGCGAGCTGGAACCATCCGGCCGCGTCACCGTCGCGACGTAGGTCGAGGTGGCTCCATCCGCCGTCCAAGTCGCATCAGAAGTTACTTTTCCGTTGTGCTTTTCGACCCATTTCCAGGCGTTCGGGCCGCTTTTGCTGATGAGCCAGGTGTCGCCAAACTTGGTCGTATGCGCTTTGCCCAGGGTGACCGTCTCGGTGTCATCGCCGAAGGTAAAGCTCATTTGGTCTTTCCCGGCGTCGCCGACCTTATAGGTCAGACCATTGAGCTGGCTCTTTTCGGGGTTGAGCTTCCATTTGCCGACGAAGGAATCGTCGTTCGCGAATGCCAAAGGCGCAGCACAGAGGCCGAGCCCGATGATAGTCAACAAGGTGCGTGATTTCATGCGATTACTGTTTCTACGGTTGGGAATTTAACGGCGCTTGTTCGGTAGGCCGCTTAGTCGCGAGCCTGCGGCGCCCATCACTAGCTTGTCAATGAAAAAGCGGGGCCACGCCCGATGCGGAGACAGCGCACCCGACAAAGCCTTCCCGGCTTGCCACCCACCCGCTCGCCCCGTCACCGCCCGTGGTTTTGGATCGGCACGCACGAGGAATACAACCGCTTCCGGTTTTGACCCGCGCCGTAACGACTATGAAGCAACGGCCGTACATCATTTCAGCGTTTCAGCAGGCAGGCCTGAAGGGTTTTACTGCGGCGCAGGCCCGCGGGGCGATTAGGGCGGGGCCCGGAGGTCCGCCCGCCCACGATTTGCGCTGAGGCCGGCGGCGGTATTCTTGCGCTGGGTATTTTTCAGATTACTCGTGTTCCGGATGGGCGGGACCACGATTTTGCCGGCCGCGGCTGGAACCGCCGTGTCGAGCAGGGCGAGTAACTGGTCCGTGTTGCTGACGCGAACCAGAGTGTCGTGCTTCTTCTGGCTAATGATGCCGCCGCCGGAGGGGACGCTGCCGGACGGGAGAGTAGGTGCGGTGATGGGAGCATCCGTGAAGGGCGGGGCGTTCGCGAGTGGCTGCGGATTGTTCGCCCCGGCGCCCGCAAATGTGCCGGTCGTCGAGCCGTTGCCGCCGAAGCCGGTGTAGTTGGCATTGGGAATGCCCTGAACGCTGAAGCCGGTGTAAACGTCGGCCGGTGTGGTGCCGCCGATGGTGACCACGACGTTGTTGAAAATCGTGATCGTGTTCCCCGCCAGGGTCTTCGTTCCGGCGCCGCCGAGGGTGACGTTCGAGACGAAGTTAATCTGGCCGTTACTGCCCGACGCGTAAAGTTTCAGCTCCGTATCCGCCGAGAGCGTGGCGCCACCGATGGTGAGGAGACCGTTGGGGCCGAGAGCGGCGACCTTGAGCACGTCGGCGTGCGCGATCGCATTCGTGAAGGTGACCGTGCCGTCGCCGTCGATCAGGGTCAGGAATGTGCCGCCGGCATTATAGTTGCCGCCGTTGACGTTGATCGCAGCCGACCCGGCGGCGTCGCTGCCGAGAATCTGTACGATGGCGTCGCCGGTGGTGGTCGCGTTGCCGGGGATGTTGAGGTTGATGCTGGCGTTACCGGCGATCGAACCTCCCTGGTTATCGATCTGGACGACCAACGATGGAGCGGCCAGGGAGGCAGCGGCGAAAGTGATTCCCGCGTCGCCGCCGATCGTCCCGCCTTCGTTGGTGATCTGGATGGTGGCACCGGCGGCCGTGCTGGTGAGGGCGCCGGAGAGTGTGCCGATCAAGGTGGCGTTGGCCCCGATGCTGCCGGAGTCGTTCAGGATCTGAAAATTAAAGCTGTTCGCGCTCGTAAAGTTGCGCGCAGAGAGAGTCCCGAACGCATCTCCGCCGATGTCTCCACCGGCATTGAGAAGGGTGAAGAGGGTGTCCGTGCCGACGTTGATGTCGTTCGTGACCTCCACCGAGACGGTGGCGTTGCCGCCGACGCTTCCGTTTCGGTCATTCACCAAGGGCTGGAAAATGGTGCCGGTGGAAATACTGTTGGCCCCCACGAAGACAGTGGCACTGCCGTCGATCGTCCCGCCTCCAGCGAGGGCGCGGTGATCATTGTTCAGGACGGCAAATTCGCCCGTCCCGCCTGCGACGATGTTCCCCGTCACCACCGTGTTGACGCTCGCATCGCCCGCAATCGTGCCCCCCGGCACGAGCGTGTTACTATCAAGGTCCGCGGTGTTGATGATGTCGTTAAAGATATCGGTTTGGACGTTGAGACCGCCTGTGGTGAAAACGTTCATGAGCGCATTCCCGCCGATGAAACCAGCGCCATCGCTGCCGATCTCGATATCGAAGACGTCGCCAGAGGTGACGTTGCCCAAACTCAGGTTAAGCAAGGCGTTTCCATTGATCGTGCCGCCTCCGATGAAGGGCCCGCCGACCACGTTGAAACCCGTGCACTGAACTAGCGAGACGATGCCGCCGGGAGCGACGACATTTCCCGTCTGGAGATTGAGCAGCGCGCTCGGAATGACTCCGCCGGCGTTCGCGCTGATGGCGAGCTCGAGGAGGCCGCCGGTGGAGATACTGGTCGCGTTCACGTTCAGGAATACGGCCGAGCCGATCATGCCCCCGCCACCACCGTCGTTGCGGTTGGAGGTGACGAAGACCGCGTCGCCGGTCGCATTCAACGCGCCGCCGATATCGAAGCTGATGTTTCCGCCGGTATTAATTGTCCCGCCATCGCGATTGTTGACCAGGGCGAAGACCGTGCCCGCCGTGAGGTCGCCGCCGGTGGTGACGAAGATGTTGCCCCCCGTTCCGATATGGCCACCGCTGTTATTCAAAACGTTGAGGGTAAGATCGCCGCCAGCGGCAAGGGCTCCACCGGTGGTCACGGTAATTGTGCCCCCGATCACGAGATTACCCCCGCCAGAGTTGTCGTTCACGATCGAGAGGCCATTTCCGATCGTGATCGCGTTGCCCGCGACAACGGCGGCGAAGAGGCCCGTGCTCAGGCCGTTGTTCGTCTGGGTGATCGTGAGGGCGCCATCCGAGATAATGCTTCCCTCCGCGCCGAGAAATAAATCCGTCGTGCCGGAGATGCCGGAGTCGAGGGTGAGATTCGAGCCGGTCCCGCGGGCGTAGAAGGCGAGCGACGGAATATTTTCAAAAGAGAGATCGGAGGTAAGGGTGATGGAGCCATCCTGCGTGGCGAGGAGGAGCGAGTTCAGCCCGGTGAAAGTAAGGGTCCCGCCCGGGGGGCCGGAGGTGATGTCGCCTACACTGATGAGCGCGAGATTCGGCGCGCCTCCTGCGGGGATCGTTATGCTCGGGTTGCCGGTGATATCGAGCGCGCTGAACTTAAAGACGGCCAGCGGAAGAAGATTAACATCCTGAAAGCTCTTATCGAACCCGATGGCCGTATCGAAAGCCGAGGTAGACCCAAAGAGATAGGCCGAGGGCAGTCCGTCCTGATCCGGCCCGCGATAAATCTTGCCGTAGTCAGTCTGGCCGTTGGTCGTGATCGCCGGGTCGGTCTGAATCGTCGTGGTGTTCGTGATGACATAAGGGTCCGGCGCGGTAATAACGGATGGCGTCCCAAACTTACTCGGCGTCGCCGTGGGCGTCACCGTAGGTGTCACGGTAGGAGTTACCGTGGGAGTCACGGTTGGAGTTACCGTAGGTGTGACGGAGGGCGTCGCCGTGGGCGAGAGCATGGCCTGGCGCAACTCGGTCGAGTTCGCCTGGTTGGCGATGTTGGTCTGCGTCGGGTCGAGGAGCGAGACCGTCGTGCCCCCGCCGAAGATGACGAGATTGGTCTGGACTAACTCGCCTTCATTCCTGCTCGCATCCTGCACGCCGATCTCCCGCGCGATCAGGTCGAGGCTGGGCAAGGGCGCGAAGCCGGTGACGAGCAGCGACGTCTTCATGATCCGACTCACATCGACATCGACCGGGTCCGGCAATCCCTTGCCCTTGGGGTTCACGATCAACATCTGGCCCGCATGGACGAGGACCGATTCGCCGGCCTGGCCCTTGCGGAAGATCCGTCCCGTCCCTTCGAGGATGATGAACTTGATGTAGGCGTCCGGGTGGAACTCGAGCATCACGGTGGTACCGGTGATCGCCGCCGTCACCGCCGCCGTCCTGATCTGCGCGCCGCCGGAATTTTTCGGGACGCGCAGGAGCATCGCGCCGCCGCCCAGATCGAGGTTGCGGGTGCCTTCGTTGAAACTAAAAATCGTGTTGGCCCCAAGCCGGGCGATCGTTTGATCGGTAAAGGTCAACTCCGCGCGCGACTCCGTCCCGGTGCGCACGGCCGTCCCGTCGCGCACCTCATCGCTCACCTTCGCCGGGTGCGGCGCGGCCTGATTCGGGAGAAGATTCACCTCCTTGACGACCTGGCTCACGCGCGCCTGCTTCAGGGTGACGGCGCCGGCCGGCGCGAGCGCCACGGCGGCGAGGATGAGGCAGAGCCCAAAAGAGCGGCTCCATCCGCCTAACGAATATAAGTCTCGGAACTGGCCTGACACAGAGATCGTTTTCATATCGAGTAAGTGGCTGCCCGCTGGGGGTTTTGCTCGCCAAACTATTCGACGACGCTGCCAGCGTGCGCTTTCGCTCCTGTTTAACAGCCGCCGCGCCAGCGCGTCAAGCGTGCTTTCCACGCTTTTCGCATCTCTGTTAAGGCCACCATGTTCGACGTCCCCGAACTCAGGCAAACGGCCGAAGAATTGTCTGAGCTAGCGCAAAGACGGGGCGACCTACTTGCGGGCGGCCAACGAATCGGCCAGGCTGACGCCGCCCGCGAGCGCGTCTGAAGTCCGCGGCGGCCTGCCCATCCGCCAGCTCCGCAAAGTGGAAGACTACGTCAGCTGTGCTGGTAAGTGCGAACTAATCTGTGGCCTCGGCCAGTTCACGTTGGATGGGTCGATAATAAACGGCGCGGATCCGGTTCTGCGTTTCGAAGGGAAATTCGGGCAGCACGATCACCGCGGCGTGATACGCCAAATCGTACTCGTAGGTCACGATCCTCGCTTCGCCGCTATTACTCGACTCCAGGGCGTAGCCTAGTCCGGTCTCGGAGCTGATCGGGATTTTCACCACCCGCGAGGGTTCTCCCAGCTTGTCGATCACATCTTGGAGCGTGGTTTCGTGAGTGATAAACCGAAATTCGTTCGGGAGCTTTTGCGTTTCGATTTCGCGGTCGGCGAAAGCCTTGGCCAGCTCTTTCGACACGTAGGCGGCGACCGGGGTCCTGCGAATAATAAACTTAGAGACAATTCCCAAAGCGATCGTGATTCCGAAGAACCAGGCAAAAAAACGAAACTCCGCCGGCATCTTTGCTTCGGCGTAGGAGGGATTGCTGGAATAAATGCGCCAGGCATTGACTTTGCCGTTGGCGAACTGGATCCGGACCCCACGGTAGCCTTCCTTTTCAACGGTCAAGGTCGAGACTGGTGCCAGGTAGGTCATGCTACAATTCACGCACGGCACAACTCTGCCGCCGTTCGGCTCGCCAAATAACGCGACGACTTCATCGGCGGTGAGGCCGACACGCAGCTTGGACTTTAGCTTCGCTTCACTCGGGAACGCCTGTGCGGCCGCGGCAAAGGCAAGAATCAAAATGAGGGATAGGAAAGCTCTGGTACCTGCCATTTGTCGTGCGACCGCGAAAATGGGATATGCGGTCCGGGATGGAAAGGGAAATCAATTGGAGGTTTCGCATCTTCTTTGGAAAGCGCCTTGATGGGTTTCGCGGGGATTCCAGAAGAAAGGGGGTCCGCGGCGACCTGCCTATCCGCAGCTCCACAAAGTGGAAGACTATGCCAGCGCGCTCTGTGCATCGGGATGCTTCTCCGCGAAATCGTTCAAGCGTTTGCGCGTGATGACATGCATTCAGGGAATTCAGCCATAAATCTCGAACCGCTTCCAGCTTGATGCCGGACGGATCGGGAGTGGTGGCCTGCCCGGCGGCGTGTCGCAGTAAGGCTGATGGCTAGCCCCAGTCGCCGCTTGTCCCGTTCAAGGCACGACGACTAAAGCGAGATCATTTCCGTCGCCGCCTTCGTAGCTGACTTGGAAGTGATTGTTGCCGCTGCTCAGGATCGAGCCGTCCGCCAGGTTGGCGAACGCGCCGCTGATCGGCGAACCGGAAGTGTTACTGAGCACCACAAAGGTCTGCCCAACGCTCAGGCGCTTTTTCCTGACCGTCTGCAATTTGAATTGGGCCCCGCTGCCGATGGTGACACCGAGCGCGCTGACCTGGTCGGCCTGCATCATCTTCGTCGACAGGACACAACGGTAAGTGCCGTCGCTCTTGAACGTGAGGGCACCTTGCAGGCTAAGAGTCATCGGCGCCGTCCCTCCCTCGGCCGGCGCGAGCAGGGCCCCGGAGCCGCTCCCGGTGCCGATGGTGACCGGGCCTCCGATGATTCCCCTGCCGCCGAGAGTTCCGCCGTCCACGGCGACCGGGCCGCTGCCAGTCCCCGAACCGGCGGTGTTTTCGATGTTCAGTTCCCCACTGACCACGCTGGTGCCGCCGGTATAGGTGCTGGCTCCACTTAGAGTCAGGGTGCCCGTCCCAGTCTTCGTCACCGAACTGCCGGTGGAGCCCGCTGCTTCCTGAATGACGCCAGAGAACGCTGTATCAAAGTTGTTGCTGCCGACGGCGAGGTCGAGCGAGGTGAGGTTGACGAGGCCGTCGCCAGACAGTGATCCAATGGTGAACCCGGTGGGAGCTGGACCACCGACATCCATGTGACCGTTGCCGTAGACTTCAATCTGGGCTTCGCCGCCATCGGCTCCGGGCAAAAACTCAATGTCCCCGCCTCCGCCGCCATCCACGCCCCCATTGGCGATCAGCCGGGCCTGGCTGGCGGTGGAGGCGTCCTCGAAAAATGTGCAGCCTCCCAGCGCACCGGCCCCGGTGCCGCCATTGTTAATCAAAGTGGACGCACCCGCGCTGACGATGAACTCGGTAAAATTAAACCCATAGAAGACAAGGGTCCCGCCATTGATCGTGAAAACGCTGTTTGCGGCGGTCGACGCATAATTAAAAGTGACGTTGCCCGCTTCGCCGCTCCCCGTGATCGGACCGTTGAGGGTGAAAATCGAATTCGCGGCCGTCGCAAGATCGGTAAAAGTCACCGTCCCCGCGCCGCCATTGGCCCCGCTGCCGGGGTTGACGACGAAGGTGGCGTTCCCGGCGCTGGAGGAATTAAAGAAATTTGCCTCGCCGCCGAAGGCGAACCCCGGCTTGGTCTTCGCTCCATTGAGGGTGATATTGGCCTTCCCCGCAGTGGAATGTGTGTAGAAGCTCACGTCGCCCCCGCCCGCTTCGTTGCCGTTGAGCGCCCCGTTCGCGACGATCGTGGCCGAGCCCGCGCTGGCGGAATCATGGAAGTCGAGGTGCGCACCGGTGAAGGCACCGCTCTGCGCGGAGCCGGAAACGGTGAGGAGGATGTTTTTGCCCGCGTTCGCCGACTTCAGGAACTCGATGAATGCGGCACGCCCGTTGATGGTGGGAGCCGCAAGCAAATTCTGGGTCGTGCCGGAGTTATTGGTGATCCCAGCCCCGCTGAAGGTCAGCATGGCTGAGGCAGATGCGGGATCGGCCGTGATGTTGAAGGTGCTGGCGCCGGGATTGAAGACGATCGACGAAACCTGAATCGGGTCGCCCGAGACCGAGACGGCCGTGGTGTTGGAAACGCCAAAAGTCGCGATGTCGCTGGCCCCATTGGGCACGGTCGCCGGCGTCCAGTTGGTCGCTGTATTCCAGGCGTTGTCAGCCGGGTTGAGACTCCAGGTCGCGCTGCCGGCGTGGGCCCGGAGCGGCGCGAAAAAGTTCAGGGCAACGCCGCAAACCAGAGCGGAGATGAAGCCGGTTCTCATGGAGCGCCTTTAGCGGAGGGCCAGGGAACACGTCAAGGCTAAAGCAGGGAAACCGGGCCAGCGGTGGGTGAGCCTGGGTGGTCCCGGTGGAAGTGATCGACTTCTTCGGGCGCGACGACGCCTTGAAAGCCCGGCCGTTGCTCCGCAGCCGTTACGGCATCCATCATCCTTCATCCTTCATCCTTCATCCTTCATCCTTTCTTCCCGCCTGCCCATCCGCCAACTCCACAACGTGGAAGACTACGTCAGCGCACCGCTGCCCCCTTTATTTCAGCTTTCAGTTATCAGCGTTTCAGCTTTTCCCTTAGGTCCCCGCTGCAATTGGTCACCCGCGAGCGCATCACCGGCACCCGGGAACTTATCAGCGCCAGTCTCCCTGGTAAGCTCTGAACCCAATCGACTCACTCTGACCCCAAATCGACTGACACCTCGTATCCCGCCCTTCGCCTCTCTCTTTCCACGACATGTCATTTCTTGTCGGCTCTTCGTCATTTCTCTCGGGCGATGTCGCTCCACCTTGGTCGTCGACAGTTAGTAACGAAAACAATCAATCGAGAAAGGAAATCAGTATTATGAAAGTAAGACATCTATTTATCACGGCCGTCTTCGCGAGCCTGCCATTCTTCGGACACATTGCCTCAGCGGCGACCATTGAAGTCATCGAGACGTTCGATTTTCCCGGCGTGGGAAAGTTGACGGAGCCACAGAAGATCAATAGCCATGGCGACATTATCGGTTCGGTGATTGACGCCCCGACCGGCGTGAACAAGGGCTTCTTTCGCGGCCGCCATGGCCGAATCAGCCATGGGTTCATCGAGCCTAACGATACCGGTGCGGTGACCCAGGCCCGCGGGATCAACGACGCCCGCGAGATCTGCGGTAACTACACCGACGTCACGGATGGCACCATCCACGGCTTCTTCCTGGCGGA
Organism: uncultured Verrucomicrobiae bacterium; assembly: GCA_963792775.1. Taxonomy (GTDB): domain Bacteria; phylum Verrucomicrobiota; class Verrucomicrobiia; order Chthoniobacterales; family UBA10450; genus Palsa-1392. Next base: position 52,749 of record CAWBXU010000008.1, read on the forward strand.
TCGGATCTTCACCGGATACGACGTCCCTAACACTTCGAGCACGCTGATCCTGGGGATCAATAACGCCGGCGATTTTGCGGGCACTGAGGTCGAGAGTGATGGAATTACGCAGAACGGCTTCGTTAGCCTGGGCGGCGCGATCACCATCTTTACCATTCCCGATGCGAGCGCCACGCTGGCTTATCAGGTGAATGATTCAAATCAAATCGCGGGTTACTACATCGATGCCGGCGGGGCGGTCCATGGGTATCTTCGCGCCAGCGATGGAACGTTGACTTATCCGATCGATCCGGAAGGTGCGACGGCAACAGTCCTCTTTGGCAACAATGATGCCAACTGGGTGGTGGGACGTTACGTTGATGCCGCGGGCGTCACGCATGGCCTCTTCTTTGTCACGCCGGATGAGTTTGTCACTTTCGATTATCCCGGGTCGACCTTCACCTCCCTGAATGGGATCAATGCGCAGGGATACATCACCGGCCGCTACGTCGATGCCGCGGGTATCGAACACGGCATCCTCGCGAAGGTGAACCTCGAGGGCACGAGTAAGCCTGCCAACATTCTACCTCCGGCGAAGGCCAAACCTGTCTCATCGTCTCCGGCGCGACCGGGCGTCGTGGCGCCCGCCATCTAAGGGTGGTTGGGTTAGTTAGAGTAACGCCGGGCGCCAATCGGCGCCCGGCGAGACTCGGCCGAGACATCGAGGTCTTATGCGCTTCCAGGTTCATCGCCCGCTAGTAACCTAAGCGCAGCCCACCGAGCCAGCCTAACGATTGCGGTTTCAGCTTCCCGAGCACCTCACAAAACCAGGCTGTCTCGCGATTAATCCGCTGCCTCGCGATCAAAGCCAAAATTCCGTCGATAGTCCGTGGGGGTGATGTGAAAGCGTCGGCGAAAAGCCCGGCAAAAAGCATCGGTGCTCTGGAAACCGACCGAATCGGCAATGGCATCGACCGAGAGATTCTCAGCGGTCAAACGCCGCCGCGCTTCATCCAGCCGTCGGTCTCGCACAAAGGCGCCGGGCGTTTGCTTGAAGGTCTCCTTAAACCGCCGCACGAACTGGCGCGGGGAAAGGCCCGCTCGCTCCGCCATGACCGTCACCGAGAGATCGCGCCGCGGGTTGGTGCTGATCCAACTGGCCAGCTCCGCCAATCGATCCGTCGCCATCGTCTGAAAGCGCAACGGCTCCGAGTATTGCTCCTGGCCGCCGGGCCGTTTCAGGAAGACGACCAGATCGCGCGCCACCCGCAGCGCTGCCTTGCGCCCCAGGTCTTCCTCGATCAAAGCCAGCGCCAGATCGATCCCCGCAGTCACTCCGGCCGACGTATAGAAATGGCCGTCCTGAATGAAGAGCGCGTTCGGCTCCACCCGCAGATTGGGAAAACGCCGGGCCACATCGGTTGCGAAGCGCCAATGAGTCGTCACGCGCCGGCCATCGAGTAGACCCGTGGCCGCCAAGGCATAGATGCCAGTGCAGATGGAGACCACGCGGCGCGTCTTCTCCGACTGCTCCCCGATCCAGCGCGCCACCGCCCGATTCGTCTCGGCGCGCCGCAGGCCGGCGCCTCCCGGGATGATAAGCGTGTCGAGCTTGGGCGCAGCGCGCAGCGTGGTCCGTGGGTGCAGCACAATCCCTGACTCGGCTACGAAACGCGCGTTCGTCAGCCCGAGGATCACCACTTCGTAGGCGGCAACCGTGTTGCCTTTCGCGTCCTGGATTTGTGCGCTGGCGAAAGCTTCCGCCGGCCCGACCAGATCGAGCGCATCCACCTGGTCGAATCCTATAATCCCGACGCGCAGCGGTTTCATCGCTGTAGACTAACAGCCAGCCCTCGAAATGTCGCGAAGCGGAATCGCGGCCATGAATGCTCGCGGAGAATGGCGGCAAGCAGCGGAAGGCGCCCGTTGGAGCAAAGTGATAGTCGGGGGCCCCTCTTAATGTTGCAGGCTTTCAGCGTTTGATTCGCTGGATCGCTCACCCGTTCGGGGCTCCGTCTATGTCGCAGTGGCTCCATTCAGCTTTCAGCGTTTGATTCGCTCGCCAGCCGCTCGCTTACCCGTTGGGCTTCGCCTATGTCGCTCCGTTCCCAGGGGCTCCATTCAGTTTTCCCGTAGGACCGGCCTCCCTCCGCTGCAACTTTCTACTTTTTACTTTAGCCTTTTCACTTCAGAGAGGGGCCAACGCGGGACACACCCACGCCTGCATGGGACTCTCGGCGGCCGTTCTGCGACGACCGCGCCATGTCACCTTGCAAGGCTGGAAAGTCTCTGTTTGGGAGAGGGTTGGGGTGAAGGTTCTCCGACTTTTGCAACCGGTCCCAGTAAAGTATTTCGCAGAACGACGCGTTCGTTATCGCAGCCTACCGCGGGTAGCTTTTTCGCCTCGGGTTGAAGCTTCACGCCAGGGTGCAAGCCGCTAAGGGGAAAAGTCGCTCCCTCGTGAGGGAGTGCCGATCGACACTTAGCGCGTTTGCGTGCCGCCGCTCCTTCGCGCGGCCGCGGGTTGAAATAATCGCGCAAGCTAGAAGCTCGCGCCACGGGGGCAACCGCTCCTCTTTAGGGGACCGGGTGCCACCAGTGGCGCGCTGCTCTGATGCTTATTGGCCGCCGGGGCCTTTGTGCGCGCGCTTTTTCTTCTTCGGATTCTGTTCGGGTTGCGCCGGGCCCTTGGCACCCGCGGCGGTTGCCTTGTGGGCTTTCCCGGCCTGCGGTTGATGCTGAGCTGTCCGCGCCCGCTGAGGCTGGTGCGCCGGGGCGGCGGTCTTTTTCATCGCATGGTTCTGGTTCGCCTGGGCTGGCTTGTGGGCCCGAGCTTTTGGCGCTTCGGCAGTTTTCTTCGCTTTCGCCCCTCTCCCCTCGGTCGCGCTCGCCGCTTCGGCTTTCGGCTTCCCGGTATTGGCCTGTTTCTTTCCGCCGGCTTGTTCGTTAGGGCCGGCTTGCTTTTTGTTGCCCGCTTTGTTGCCGGCAACGGCATTGCTTTCCGTCGCCGCTTTCGCCCCGTTCTTGTTATGGAATCCCTGGACCGCCTCCGCCTTGGGCTGCCCCTTGTTGTTCGCCGCGCGTAACCCCGGGTCCTTTTGCGCCGCCTTTACCTGAGACCGCTGCGTGGAGGTCGGCGGGACGTGTTGCGCTTTCGCGGCCTTTTGTTCCTGCGCGGTGGGCTTGAAGTTGGCGCCGCCCGGGCCGTTGAACCCGGCGCGACTGCCGGGGTTGTTCACGACCTCTCGGTTGACGTAGGTGTTGTGAATGACGGTCGTGTTCACCCGGGTCACCGCGGTGTTGTAACGGAAGGCGCCGCCCGACCATTCGCCGCCGTAATAGCCGCGGCCGCCATAGCCGTAGCCGTAATTAATCCCGCCGTAGAACCCGACGGTCGGCCCCCAATAGCCATCATTAAAAAGGTAATGACCACCCCGATAGCCCCAGTAGCCGGGCGTCCAGAGCAGGCCGACCCGCGGCGGGCGAACCCAGACGCCGGGAACCCAGTAGTAGCCAAAATCGGCGTAGGCCCAGTAGCCCGGCGTCCAGAGATAGCCGGGAGCCGGGCAATATGGTTGTTCGTAGACGGGTATCGCCGGGGGAGCGATCGCGACGGAGATACCGATCGCTGCAGAAGAGGAAGCCAGCGGGAGCCCCGCGAAGAGCAGCGCCGCCAGCGCAAGAACAGGAAGCTTTGTTTTCATATTTTAGGTGCAGTTAAGACGTGATCCCGCGCCGAAGCATTCAAACTAAATTTGCCCCAGACCTCACCGCGGAGACCTCGCATCCATATAATAATCGGGTCCGAGGCAAGAACGCGCGTATCCGAATCGCGGTCGACATCGTCGCCACGGCCCGGCTCTTTACGCCTCAGCCTGCCTCGGGAGGAGCCGGATAGATCTGCGCCCGGCGCCGAATCAACTCCGCTTCCCGCATGAAGTCGGGATTGCTCCAGAGGCGCAGCGGAGCCTCCCATCGCGAGCCGGCGCGGGTAAAGGTCGAGATGCAATCGAGCAAACGCCGGCTGCGCCAGTTGATCGTTTCCTGGCGGATGCATTTCAAGCCGTGCTCTGCGCAGAGGTCGCGGAAGAGCGCGGCCGTCATGTCCGGAGAGCGCGCGTGATTCGATTCTGTCAGTCCCACTTTTGCGAGCAACCTGCGCGCGCGGTTCGGCAGGAGCCGGCCGGGCCCGCTCGCGTAAGTGCCAAGATTCGAGTGATGCAGAAAGCCGACGCCATCAGCCCTTAGCTTTTTCGCGAGCTGGCTCACATAAGCCTCGATCGCGATCCGGGGCGCATGGACTAACGAATCAAAGCTGAAGAGGAAGTCGATGGAATCGTCTGCCACCATCGCGAGGGAGCGGCCGTCATTGCAATGATAACTAAGGTGAGTTTTCTCGGCGAACCGGCGGCGACAGGCCGCGATGCAGTTCTCGTTGAAATCGACCAGCACGAGACGATCGCATTGCTCTTGCAGGTAGTGCGTCCAACGGCCGAAACCGGGCCCGATTTCCAGGATGGTCGAGGCCGGCAGCCATAACCGGATCCGAGGGAGAAGACTGCCAAACCATTGCGCCGACGAAGTGCCCCACGGCGCGGACCACTCTTCGCCCTGCGCCTTCCAATCGTAATCCAGGTTAGGCGTTACAGCCTCCGCCGGCACCGTCCTTTGTTCGTTTACGCCTGGCATAAGACAGGGATTGATCATCCGCTCATTCGTCAATGGCAAGTCGCATCATCTGGAGCGTGCTCGCGACGCATCAGGAATTGCGAGATGCTTTCCTGCTCGAAATGCGCAAAGAAAAGCCCGCGGCAACGACCGCGCCTGACTAAGCTCCTTCACTGGTCTCACTTTATTTCTTCAGGCCGACTTGAAGATGACAGTTCTTAGCCTGGCTTGATCCGGCCAACGCTCTCATCCGTTCACTCATCGGCTAAAGAGATACTCGGGCGGAATGATTTCCATGGGCAGGTCAGGAGGCGCCCAGAAGAAAGCGAGCCGGCCGGTGAAAAGAATATTCTCATATTGCACCGCGATGGGATGAAAGCCGCGCGACATTTTTACCACGACTGAGGCGCGCGAGGGCGAGCCGATGCGCCAGTGATCGATTGCGGCGTAGGAATCGACGTAAAGGGCCGAACCGTCGTCTGACTCGAGAGTGAGCCGATAAATCCCCGTCTCCGGGACATAGAGCGCGCCTTTCCAAATTCCACCGTAAGGCGCAGGGAAAGGTTCGTGCGCAGTGTCCCAGGCGAAGTCGAGCACGTCGTCGTGCCGGCGAATGGTTTTCGTGGAAGGGAGAAAGGTCGCGTCGGCGTCGGCCGAGCTGACGTCATTGACCAAAAGCCCCGGTGCCATCGCGCCAGCCAAGCCATGAGACCACCCGGGCCGCTCGATCGCGTAGGGATCCCAAAAGAGCGGTGCGAGACTAACGACCACGAGAGCGCAGGAGAAGCCGAGCGTCGCCCAGCCGGCCAGGCGAGGCCGGGAAATCCGTGTGAGAGGGCACGCTTCGCGCAAGAGCATCGGCAGAGCGACCGCCCAGAGCAGGGCGAACGGGAGAAGCTGAGCGCGCGGCGGCAGGCCTAGAAGCTGGCCGAGATTAAAGGAGTAACCCGGCACGATTTGACCGGCAAAAATGGCATCGGCGTTAAGTGAAAATCGGCCGAGGAAAAACTGGCGCAGATAAAAGAGATAGGGACCGTGCGCCTCATAGGAGAGACAGGGAGTGATCGCAGTGACACAAAACATCGTCAGCAAGGAAAACCCACCCAACCCCGCGGCGATGAGAAAAAAGATGCGCCGCCGGCAGAGAAGCGCGATCGGCACCGCCATAAAAGGCAGCATCGGAATAAGATGCCGCGGACCTATCGACCACGCGCCGCCCCAGTAGACGATGCTATCGCCGAAGCCGGAGTTAAAGGCGAAAAAAGCCACGACCATGGCGAAACAAACAATTAACTCTCGCCGCCCGGCAGCGGCGGTAAGAGTTAGCAGGGCCGGCACGATGAGGAAGAGCCAGGGATTGACGTAAAACAGACCGCGCTGGGGGCCAAAGGTGATTTCCCAGAAGATGCCGGGGCTCGGCCAGGCCACCCCGACGAACCCGTGGGCGTGCCCGCCGAAAGCCGCGCCTGGCGCCTGGTAGGCTTCATAGGAGAGAAAGAAGAGATGGTGAAATGCATACCAGTTATAGATCAGGAGCAGGCTGCCGGCGGCCACCCCGGCTGCGATAAAGATGAGAAACGCGCGCCATCTTAGAGTCGTTAGGCCATAAATCCCGACGATGATCGTCCCGAGAGCGGCGGGATACTCCAGCACGGGCGCAAAGCCGAGGAGCAACCCTGCCCCCGCAATCTGCAGCCGGCGCCGCCACCGCCCTTCCGTCGTCACCACCTCATGACGGGCCTGATCGCAAAGCAGAAAAAAGCCGAGAAAGAGAAAGCTGGCGGCGAGCTGATGACTAAAGAGGACGGTGGAAAACGGAAAAGCGATTGTGCCGAGCGAATAGAGCAGGGCGAAAAGAAGCGCGTGTCCTACTGCCAATCCGAGACGACCGAGAAGGGCGAAGAGCGCGCAGCCGGTCAGCGACGAGAAAAACCCAAGCGTCGTAAGCGTGACGAGGTAGGCCGTGAAATGTAACTGCGCCGCTTGACTAAGAGGCGCGATAGAAAGAAGGCCGCGAAAGAATATCCAGGGCAGCACCCCGAGATAAGTGATACCCGGCGCTTTGTTCGGATAGATGTGGCCTCCCACTGTGATCACGTCCGCGGTGTTCCCGGCGAAGCGATCGATCTGCCAACTGCCTTCTTCGGCGAGCGCTCGTATCTGATCGAGGTGCGCATTCTCGTTATGCTCCCCGGCGTGGTAAAACCAGGCGAAACTGGCGAAGAGAAAAAGAAACAAAAGCAGACGAAGCCGTCGGCTTTGCCGCGAAGACTCGGTGCTTCCTTCCTGAATAGGCGGCGTCACTCGCTTCGCCGAATCGGCTATCGCCCGCCTTTGTTAAGCATGGCCGTTGCCGCGAATTCGATCACCGGGGATTGAGCATCGCGCGCAGCCATGGCCGCGAACATCTACGGCATTCGGCAGGCCGCGGCCAAGCAGAATCTGACAAGCGAGGGCTGGGAAATTTGTCACGAAGCAGGGCTAGCAGACGCTTTTTTCATCACGGAAGCCAGCGTAGTTCCCCGGCAGCACGATTGAGGGGGCGGTTTCGCTTCAATCCGGTTGCATGAGCGCGGTGATTTGCGATAGACTCCGCTTTCCAAGGAGATCTTCTGAACCGCTTGCCGCGCCTTTCACTCTCGATCGCTTTCATTTTCCTCTGCACGGCCGCTCTCATTAGTTGCGGCCCGCAGACCCCGGCGGCGCAGCAACCCGGCGCGGCCCCCTCCCCGGTCAGTCCGCTCGATGCCGCGATCGACGACTACGAAAAGACGGTGACCACCTTCGTGCACGTCGCGAAAAAGCATCGGGCGGGCGACTTCAGTGTCACGATGCGCTACATCGATCTGGAAGATCAAATCCAGAAGGAAGCGGCCAAAGTTCAGCAGCAAGCGGCCACGATGACTCCGGCGCAGGCTCAACGAGTGGCGGCTGTCTCGGCCAAGGCTGCACCGTACGTGCAGAAATAGCCGCTACTTTCGGGCGGCGCCTTTTTCTTGAGCGCCTGTTTCGCGAGGCGACTGACGAAGATGGTGACGCCGATCGTGGCGAGAAGACCGAGCCCGAGAAAGGTCCATTCCAGCGGGCTGTGCCCTTTCTTTCCTCCGCTCAATCCCGCCTGCCCGATCGCGCCGAGGTAGGCGTAGAGCAGAGTCCCCGGGAGCATCCCGACGGCCGACGCGAGCAGGTAAGGCCAGAAGCCGATCGAGGTGATGCCGTAGAAATAGTTGCTCGCGTTGAAAGGAATGAGCGGACTCAGCCGGAGAAGGCCGACGATTTTCCAGCCCTGTTTCCCGATCGCTTCGTCGATCGCGGCAAACTTCTTGTTCTTCTTGAAGGAACTTTCGATCCGTTTGCGCAGGAGGTAACGGCCCGTCAGAAAAGCGAGCGAGGCGCCGATCGTCGCCCCGACCAGGGCCACCGCCGTGCCGCCGGCGATGCCGTAGACCAGCCCGGCCGCGATCGTAAAAATCGCTCCGGGCAGGAAGAGCACCGTCGCGAGCGCATAGACCGCGACGAAAACAAACGCTCCCGCCACCCCGAGATGGCGCACCCAGCCGGTGAACGATTTGACCCATTGCCCCACCGGCAGAAACGAGATCGCGACGGAGAGCAGGACGAGCCCGAAGCCGAGCGCAATCCATTTCCAATATTTCTTCAGCCAGATCACCAGCTTGAATCATTTCCTACCCCTGGCGCGAGCGGCGATACAGCCAGCCGGTGATCTTGCGCGCGCGCGGAGTGAGCCGCTGTTTGTTGAATCGTTCCGCCGATTTTAAAATGAGGCTGGCAAAGGTCGGATACGCGAAAACCGTCGTCGCGATTTTCTTCAGCCCGATGCCATGTTTCATCGCGAGAACGAAATTGTGGATCAACTCGCCGGCGTGTTCGCCCACGATCGTGGCCCCGACGATCTGATCGCTCCCCCGCCTAACGAGCACGCGCGCGAAGCCTGCTTCGACCCGCTCCAGAACCGCGCGATCGACCCGTTTCATCTCCCGCTCGATGAGCTCGTATTCGATCCCGTCCTTCTTTGCCGCCGTTTCCGTCAGGCCGACGGTCGCCACTTCGGGGTCGAGGTAGGTGCACCACGGGATGACTGCGTAATCGACCTTTTCCCGGAGAAAGGAGAGCGGCACGAGCGTATTGCGAATCACGACCCGGGCGTGGTAATCGGCCACGTGGGTGAATTTCAGCTGCCCAACGACGTCGCCGATCGCGTAGATCTTGCGCTGGGTGGTCTGGAGATGCTGATCGACCGTCACGCCCTTCTTCGTGAAGGCGACCTGCGCGGCCGCGAGGTTGAGATTCTCAACGTTAGGCTGACGACCCGCGGAGACGAGAAGCGCGGCGCCGGAAATGTTTTTCCCGCCGCAACGCAGCGTGATGCGCCCGGATTTTTCCTCCGCTGCTTCGATCTCGACCTCGGTCAGAATCTGAATCCCTTCCGCCTCGAGCCGCGCCCTAACGAACTCGCTCACGACCGGATCTTCCTTTTTCAAAAGGCGCGGCCCGTTCTCGAGCAAAGTGACCCTGACCCCAAGCCGGCCAAACATCTGCCCCAGCTCGCACCCGATCGGCCCGCCCCCGACGATGAGCAGGCTTTCCGGTTTCTCCTTCAACTCGTCGAAGATGGTTTCGTTCGTGAAATAGCGCACCCGGCTCGCGCCAATGACCGGGGGAATGGCGGCGCGCGAACCGGTCGCGATGACGAAATTCTTCGCGCGCAGCTTTTGCCCGTCGACCACGATCTCGTTAGGCGAAACGAAGGTCGCTTCCTCCGAAAAGACATCCACGCCTAACGACTCGAAACGTTCCCGCGAATCGAGCGGCGCCAATTCGGCGCGGGCCTGCCGCATCGTGGCGAAAACTTTGGCGAAATCGAAGTCCGGCTCGAGCGCTCTCGATCCCCCACGGCTCGGCGTGCCGCATGCGATGGAGCAAGCGGGCGGAAGAGATCAGCGCCTTGCTCGGGACGCAGCCGAAATTGAGACAATCGCCCCCCATCTTGTGGCGCTCGACCAAGGCGACGCGCGCACCGAGCCCAGTGGAGCCCGCGGCAGTGACCAAGCCGGCCGTGCCGGCCCCGAGCACGACCAGATTGTAGAGACCTTCTCCTTTCTTCACGCGGCGTAGGAGGCGGTCGGCCGCATGCTATTCCCGGCCTAACAAGCGATCGCGTGACGCCGGCAAACTCCGGAAAGCAATTCCCAAAGCGCCCCGAGAACGCGATCGGCCGCCGTGCTTGCGGCGCCCGCATTCTCCGCATCGACTTGTTCCGCGAGCAAGGTGCGCTCAACCGCCGCGTGCTCGCGATCGGCTTCGATGTGCACGCTGAAGTAGCGGTAATCGTTTTCGTCCTTGAAACCGTAGTGCTTTTTCAGCCCGTCGATCTTCGACTCGGAGACGGCCGGGATCTGGCTCTCGTAGGCGTAGAGCGCGGCGAGTGCGGAAGCGGTCTTTTCGTTCCGGCAGATATCGCGGAAAGTCGCGATCAGCTCCGCGGTTTCCGGCCAGGTCTCGGCCGCGTCGAGGTCGTTAGGCGAAACCCCAAGCGACTCGGCGAAAGTTCTCCAGAGCTGCGGATGATTCGGGTCACCCGCTTCTTCGTCGATCAGGTTGGCGAGGATCTGGCGCCGGATGGCCGGGTCGTCGCAGCCGGCGTGCGCGGCGGAGAGATAAGTCGGGAACGCCGCGACGTGCTGGTAATATTGGCGGGCGTAATCGGCCAGCGTTTCGCTTGCGCAGTTCGCCCCGGGTCCAGGCGAGATAGAACGGATGAGTCAACAAGTGACGAGCGGCGATTTGGCGATCCAGTTGGTCAAGATAAGTGCTCATAAGTTTTCGGTTGGTTTGCTTCTACGTGATCGAAAGGCGCGTTGCAAAGCTCATTTGGATCCACTCCGGCGAGGTAGCGACGGGTCAGGCGCAGATCATCCAGCGTCGTCCGGAGCGGCCCGCGCGCTGCGAAACGCCGCGCCGAGGAGAGCACCGGCGGATGCAAGGTAATCGTGCGACCGATGGCGCGCAGCCGTCGCGAAAAATCTAGGTCCTCGAAAATCGCGATATCCCGAAAACCACCGAGCTGGAGAAAAATTTCTCGCCTAACGAATATGGCCTGGTCGCCCAGATGCCAGCCGAAGAAGCGATTGCGCCACTCGGCCAGCCAGCAGGTCAGCGCGAGGATGCGCGAGCGCGAGCGATAGCGCCGCGCGAAACCGCCCCCGACCGCGTTCGTTTGCTTCATCGCTTCGCCGATTTTCGTTAGGGCGTTCTCCGGCAAAAGCGTATCGGCATGGAGAAAAAGAAGAATCTCTCCGCGCGCCCGGGCCGCGCCGAAATTCATCTGCCGCGCCCGATGCCGCTCCGGAAATAAGAGCAGCTCGCAGCCGAAGCGTCGCGCGATCGCGGCCGTCTCATCTTCGCTCCGGGCGTCGACCACCAGGATTTCGTTAGGCTCGCCACCAATCCGGCCGAGACATTCCGGAAGCGCGCCGGCCTCGTTCGCCACCGGAATGACGACGGATATTTGCGGTAGCGGCTGCATTTCCCGCCTCGGGGTAAAACTTTTCAATCTCCGGTGTAGTTCGATAAACCGGACCTGAAACAATTAACCAGAACAAGCGTAACCGAATCAGCTCGTAGTCGCGGACAGGGAGCGCTCCGGCGCGGGGCGACTTCGTCTTCCGTCAGGCCGAAAAGTCACTCGTTCCTCCTCGATCACCGCGCCGCGTTCGAGAAAGTAGCGGCGCACCTTTTCCGGATAAAAACTGCCGTCATGCTCGCGATTGAAACTGAGATGGATGCGACCGCCGGGCTTGAGACGAGTCTCCAGATCGTCGAGGAAGAAGGACCATTCCTCCGGTCCCCAGAGCGCGGGACTCTTGTGTCCGTTGAAGCAAATCATGAACGCGGTCACGAGATCGAATTTGTGCTCGAACTGCGGGAGCCGCTGGAAAGCGTTGACCCGCCAGATGACGCGCGGCAAGCCGAGCATCCGAGTCATCTCGGCGTACATCGGCACCTCATCGATATCGAGGCCGAGCGGATCATGCCCAAGCCATTTGCAGATGTAGAGAAAATAGCCGGCGCCCGAGCCGATATCGAGGATCTGTTTTCGCCGTCCCCAATCGAGATCCAAATCATGGATGCGGCGGAGATTGATCCTGACCCACCTTTGTAAGTCCAGATACTTCGGCCAGGCATCGCCCGGATCTTTAACGGCGTGGCGATCGTGAATCGCGCGAAATTTATCCCGGTCGATCGCCGCGATGATCGTCTCTTCATCGAGCGAAAAGACAAAGCGCCGGCTGAGCAGAATGAGGCCGATATGCTGACGCGCGCTGCGCAGGAGCCGTGGGTCGGCCAACTTTTTGAGCTTGTGAGAGAAGCGCATGGGAGCGGAAGGCTCTATCCGTAAACCGGGAAGATTCTATGTCAAAGTCGTCGCTGAGACATCACGGTCTAACTGCGAAGAATTAGCCTCGCCGCCAGCAAAATCAGAATCACTCCCAGGCTCGATAAGAGTGCCGTAGACCATTCCGTCCTGCCGTCGCGCGCGGCGGGCTGCCTCCGCGTAGGGAATCCGCGTGAAACTAACCATGGTGTAGAGCGGCAGATAAATGCCGGGAAGCAAACCTTCGAGCAGATGATCGAGTTTTTTCTTCGCTCGAAAGGCACGCGACGCGGTCTTGTCGCGCATCTCGAAAAAGTTGTGGACCGCGAGATCGGCCAGGGCGTCGGCGTTCTCCTTTCGCCGCGCGAAGTATTCCGTGAAGGCGCGCGCGCGATCGTTAGGGAACTCGCCCAGGCATTCGTCGAAGACGACGCAATCTTCGAAGGCGGCGTTCATCCCCTGTCCGTAAAAAGGCACAACCGCGTGCGAGGCATCACCGAGCAGAGCGACCTTGTCCTCGTAGCACCAGGGCGCGCAGCGGATGGTCACGAGCGAACCAGTGGGGTTGTTGTTGAAATCTTCCAACAGCCCCGGCATGAGCGAAACGGCATCGGAAAATTCCTCGTCGAAAAAGCGGCGGATTTCGTCGTTCGTCCGGGTCGTGGCGAAGCTGCGCGGACCCTCGAATTCCCAAAAGAGCGTGCAGGTGAACGAGCCATCGGGATTCGGCAACGCGATCATCATGAAACTGCGCCGCGGCCAGATGTGGAGGGCGTTTTTTTCCATTTGCCAGGATCCATCGTTCGCCGGCGGAATGGTCAGCTCCTTGTAGCCATGGGCGAGGTAGCTCTGGCTGTACTCGAAACGATTTAGCTTTTGCATCGAGCCGCGCACGGCGGAGAAAGCGCCGTCCACTCCGATGATCGCGTCCGCCGTCGCTTCGACCGATGGGTTCGTCGTGGTCTGCACGAGATGCGCCGCCGGCCGGTCGAGATCGACTTCGGTGCAGCGATGATCGAAGAAGACCCGCACATTCGGATAACGTTGGGCCGCTTCGATCACGACCGTGTTGAGAACATCGCGGCCGATTGAGTTGATGCACTTGTTCGGGTCGCGGTCGTAGGCCGAGAAATGGAGCGCGCCGGAGCGATCGTGGATCATCCGGCCACGCATCGGAATGGCGTGGGCCAAGACTTCTTCGGCCAAATCCAATCGCTGCAGCGCGTCGATCCCGCGGGTGGAGAGCGCGAGATTGATCGAACGGCCGCCGACCAGATTACCCTCTCGCGGATCGGAGCGGCGTTCGTAGAGATCGACGCTGTGCCCGCGTTTTCCCAGGTAAGCCGCGAGCAATCCACCGGCGAGGCCGCTCCCGATGAGTGCAAATTTCGTTGGCATGAAGAACCTACCGTGACCCTTTCCGCGGACTTGCCAAGTGCGGAAGGTGGGCGGAGATGCTCTGGGCTATCCTCGTTGGCATCGCGGCTGCTGAAGGTGGCTTGTTATTCCATGAACCCAAATCCGCAACCGGACGATCTCGATCGTCATGGCCATACCTTGCCGCTCAAGGCGATTCTCCTGGTCGATGACGACCGGCAGTTGGCCACGGCCCTGCAATGGATCCTGGCGGACGAAAATTTTCTCGTCGACGTCGCCTTCGATGGCGAGGAAGCGCTCCTCAAGGTCCGGGCCTCCGATTACGACGCGGTCCTCTGCGACTTGAAAATGCCGCATCTGCGCGGCGACGATTTTTATCTGAAGGCGATCGAGCTCCGACCCAATCTGTCGGGACGTTTCATCTTCATCACCGGATACGGGACTGATCCGCACATCCGGCATTTTCTCGTCCAGAACGAGGTGAAGTTCCTGTTGAAGCCATTTCCGATCAAAGGCCTGATCGGCTGCGTGAAGGAATTGTTCGGTTGAGCCGCTGCTCGTTCGATCTCGCGCCAGGGATAACGATGTAGCGTGCGCTGTCCTCAGCGCACATCCCGGCGCTCCGTGCGCCTGAGCTTCCGACTACGTTGGGCGTAACCTTCCCCGCCTAACGATGCCCGGCGAGGATCTGGGCGAAACGCCAGACCTCGTGAAAGGTATTGTAGAGCGGGGTCGGCGCGGCGCGGATGACGTTGGGCTCGCGAAAATCGCATTTCACTCCGGCGGCCTCGAGCTTCTCGAATAATTCCTTCGGATGTTCGTGCACGAGAATGGAGAGCTGGCAGCCACGCTCGTTAGGCCGGCGCGGCGTGATCACCTCGCAGAGCTGCGACGGCGCGCGATCGAGCAGGAATTGGAAATAGCCGGTCAGGCGCTCGGATTTTTCCCGCAGCTTTTTCATTCCGCCTGCTTCGTCGAAAATCGCGAGCGACGTGCGCAGCGGCGCCATCGCCAAAATCGGCGGATTACTGATCTGCCACGCGTCCGCGGATGATACCGGGACAAAATCCCGCTCGAGCTGCATGCGAAACCGCGTGGCCGGATCATTTCCCCACCAGCCGGCAAAGCGCGGGAGATCGCGGTTGGTCGCGTGTCGTTCGTGCACGAAAGCGCCCGCGACCGCACCGGGGCCGGAGTTGAGATATTTGTAGGAACACCAGACGGCGAAATCGACATTCCAATCGTGCAAAGCGAGCACCGCGTTGCCAGCGGCGTGCGCCAGATCGATCCCGACCGTGCACCCCTGCTTCTGCGCCGTCTCCGTGATGCCTGCGACGTCGAAGAGCTGGCCGGTGAAAAAATTCACTCCCGCAAAAAGCACGAGCGCGATCTCGGGGCCCTCCTTTTCGAGCAACGCCTCGATGTCTTCCGCGCGAATGGTGTGTTCCCCTTCCCGCGGTCGGGCCAGGAGCAAAGAATCGTCCGGATCGAAGCCGTGGTGCAGGATCTGCGACTTGATCGCGTAGGTGTCGGAAGGAAACGCTGGCTCCTCCATCAGGATCTTGCGGCGCGCCTGCGTCGGCCGGTAAAAAGTCGCCATCAGCAGGTGCAGATTCACCGTCAGGCTGTTCATGCAGACGACTTCGTTAGGCTGCGCTCCGACCAGCCGCGCGGCCGGCTCGCGCAGAGTTTCGTGATAGGAATACCACGGCGTGGCCGCGGCGAAGTGCCCGTCGACTGCGAATTTCGCCCAGTCGTCCAGCTCCTGCTCGACGATCTGCCGGGTCGCGCGCGGCATCAGGCCTAACGAATTCCCGACGAAGTAAATCAGCGGGCTGCCTTCCGCGTCCTGCGGAATGTGAAACCGCTCGCGGAAAGGACTGAGCGCGTCCTCGCGATCCAGTTGCAGGGCAAATTCTTCGTCGGCAGAAAAGGACATGGGCGTGGCGCAGCCACAAACGTGCAACCGCCTACGACGAAAATTGCGGCGTGGCAAGACGGCGCCGGTCCCCTTTTCGCCTTTACGCTCTCAGGCGCGATCCGTAGTTTTCGCGCGGCCAATGCAGTACGAAGACAATCCGGTCAGCATCAAATATTACGTTAAACGCTACATCCTCGGACATCGCGCCGAGTTCGCTGGCAAGATTGTCATTGATACCCCGGCCGGTTCGGGAACGACCTCCCGGGCTCTCCGGGAAGCCGGCGCCACGGTCCACCCTTACGATCTGTTTCCCGAATATTTCAAGGTGGAAGGACTGACCTGTGAGCGGGCCAATATCATGCAAGGCCTGCCGGTCCCGGATGGGTTCGCCGACATCGTTTTTTGCCAGGAAGGGATCGAACATTTCAGCGACCAGTATCGCGCCCTGCAGGAGTTCAACCGCGTCCTGAAAAAAAACGGCTCGTTGTTCATTACCACGCCTAACTACTCCAACCTGCAGTCCAAGCTGAGTTACTTTCTTTTCGAGACGGAGTACCACCTCAAGACGATGCCGCCTAACGAGATTGACTCTATCTGGATGGCGGACGAATCCCGCACGAAGGAGATTTACCTCGGCCATCTCTTTCTCCTCGGGATTCAAAAGTTACGTCTCCTTGCGAAGCTATCCGGATTCAGGATCAAGCAGCTTATTTTTACGACCGCCTCCACCACTTCAGTCGTTTTGCTTGCCCTTCGCCTATCCCTTTATCCTCCTGACAAATTGGTGGACCTATCGCAATAACGTCCGGCGGGATCACCAGATCCTGGCTCTGCCTTTGAGACGTGTATCGGGAACTGATGCGGTTGAATGCAAATGTCGGCGTGCTCATCGACAAACACCTCTTTGTCGAATTCGAGCGGGAAGCGGACCTCGCCACGGTCCGAAGTAACCTGCGCGGCCGGCACACAACCTTTGATGTGGTGACTTAGCGCCGTGTAGACGCTTCGCTCTGCGAAGCGCGAGATCGACAAACATCTGCCTAACGACGCCCAGACCCGCGCCTCCCAGAGGGAGGCGTCTACATTCACGCAGCGGGCGGCGCTTGCATGAACTCGATCGTGGTGCCGTCGGGATCGCGCACATAGACGACGCGCTTCCCGGCGTTTGGTCCGGCCTGCAGAGTTTGCGGCGTGCCCGCTGCCTTCCAACCGGACGCCGCGATTTGTTCAAGAAGCGCGTCGAGATTATCGACCACGAAAGCAACATGCATCGACCCGACATCGCAAGGCCGCGGACGGAAGTGCTCTCGATCCGGCGGGCGCCAGATATTCGAGCAACTCGATCTTGTGGCCATAACCCTTTAAGACCGCGATGGAAATCTCCGCTCCGGGGACGCCGGTGATTTCGCTCGCCAGAGATCGCCGGTCTGGTGCGGCCGATGCGAAAGTTCAAAGCCGAGCACATCGCGCCAGAACGCGAGCGAGCGCTCGAGGTTCGCGACCGTGATCCCGGTGTGATCGGCAGCGAGAATCTGAAAAGGCTTCACGTCGTTACGGCCTCGCTTAAGTCTTCTTCGGCGCGAATTCAACCGCCGCTCCGCGGTTCTGCTGGCTTCGGGACGCGAATTTGAGTGTGATTTTTTCAGCGTGCCCGCGAATCACCTTCATAACCAGAGATCAGATCACTCGCCACGATGCACGCCCTTACCACGACCATGACCGCCCTCGCCGATGAGGAAATTTTCACCCGCCTCCTCGAGCAACATGCCGGGATCATCCGCAAGGTCGCGTTCGGTTACACCAGCACCTTCGCCGATCGCGAGGACCTCGCCCAGGAGATCACGCTGCAACTTTGGCGCGCGTATCCGCGCTACTCGACCGATCGGCCCTTCTCGACCTGGATGTATCGCATCGCGCTCAATGTCGCGATCTCGTTCCTCCGCCGGCACACTCATCCGATCCGGCAAACGGTCCCGCTCGATCAAAGCGAAATCGAACCTGCCGATGAAAATGCCGGGCGCGCGGAAAGCGACGACCGCCTCCCGCTCCTCCAGAAAATCATTGCCGCGCATTCCCGCCGCTCGATCGCGGCCTGATGCTTTTATACCTCGACGATCACAGCTACCGCGAAATCGCCGCGGTCCTCGGCATCACCGAGACCAATGTCGCGACCAAACTCAACCGCCTGAAACAGCGTGTCCGCGAGGAGATGCTGAAACTCAACCGCCAAAACTCATGACCGAACTCGACGATCTCAAATCCACCTGGCAAACGCTCAACCGCACCCTGGAGCGGCAGCACGCTCTCGCGCTGCACCAATTCCGTGAAAACAAACTCACTCGCTTCCGCGCCGGTTTTCGGCCGCTCGTCACGGGGCAGATCATCCAGATCATCTTCGGCGCTGTCCTCGCTCTGATCGGGGGAAGTTTCTGGGTCGATCATCTCGGCGTCGCGCACCTCATGATCTACGGGATCTCGGTCCACCTCTACGGGCTCATGTGCATTCTCTTCGCGGCGCGCGACCTGTTTTTGATCAAGCAGTTCGATTACGCCGCGCCGGTGCTCGTGCTGCAAAAACAAATCGCGCGATTGCGCGCCTGGCATGTGCGGGCCGGACTCTGTTTCGGAGTCGCAGGTTGCTTCATTTGGATTCCGGTCATGCTCATGATCTTTAACGGACTGGGCGCCGACGTCTGGGTGCGGAATCCGGACGTGGTCGGTTGGTTTGTTCTAAGCGGGTTCGTCTCTCTCGGGATTCTCTATGGGATTGTCGCCTGGTCGCGCCGGCCGGGTCGGGAAAAATTTGCCCGAAATCTCGAAGCCAGTTCCGCCGGTCGCAGCGTGCGACGCGCGCAGGAAATGCTCGAAGAGCTCGAGCGTTTCGAGCAGGAGTAACGCCGGGACGCTCAGTCGAGCGCAGCGATGACTTTGAGCTCGATCGCAATCGGCGTGGGCAACGAGCCGACTTCCACCGTCGTGCGTGTCGGGTTGGGTTTGCCTTCGCCGGCGAAATACTCGGGATAGATCCGATTAAAGATCGGGAAGTCCGCTTTCATGTTGGTCAGGAAAACGGTGATGTCGACGATGTCGTTCCAGCTCGCGCCGGCATCTTCGAGGACAAGACGAACATTCTCGAAAACCGCATGGCACTGCTTCTCGATGTCGTGACTAATGACGTTGCGCTCTGCATCGAGAGTCACACCGGGGATTTCCTTGCTTCCCCTCACCCGCGGCCCGATCCCGGAGAGGAAGAGCAAATTGCCGACTCGTTTGGCGTGCGGAAAAGCGCCGACCGGTTCGGCCGCGCGCGCGCTTTCGAACGACTCACTCATTCCAGCGCCACAACCGGCGAACGCAAAGCGTTTGGCCGAACGCAATCGCGCCTTCTGCAATTCCACCGCGCGATCGCGCGGCGGCGCGTTCGTCACGAGAGAGTCGAGCAGCGTCCGCGCGACGGCCGTCACTTCATCGACCGCTTCGTTGAACGCCTTCTCGTTAGGCTTGGAAGGATGACTGAAGCCGCTCAGCTTGCGCACAAACTGCAAGGCAGACGCGCGCACTTCCTCCTCCGTCGCCGGCGGCGCGAAGTTGGCCAGAGTTTTGATGTTTCGACACATGCTAGTTTTCCTCTAACTGCGGTCAGAGTTCATAAGCCCCTGAACGTTTGTTTTTCACCGCGTTCCAGTCGTCCTTCGCAGAATAACCTCCACGCTTTCCTTGAGCGGTCCGAGCTTACTCTGCACCACATCCCAGAGAATCTCGTCATCGACATTGTCATAGCCATGAATAAGCCGATTACGCAGCCCAATAATCCGATACAGTTGGGGAATTGCGTCCGCGATTGAGGCATCTGCCAGAGCCGCCTTGTTCAATGCTTCTCCAATGATCTCAAACTGACGCTCGACTCCAGAGCGAAGGAGTCGGTCCTGCTCGTAAGCCGCGAAGTCCTTGCCAGAGACGAAATCGGCGATGGGCGCGCAGGCGTTGCCGACGTCAAGCAATCGCTTTTTGACCTCGTTCGTCATAAAGAAGCTGACGAGCAGCTTCAATCTCACCGCGAAAATAGCGGTTCTGAATGGAACGCTCCGTTAACAGATCAACGCGCCGGCCGAGAAGTTTCTCCAATGCCGCAGCAAAATCGAGATAACGGTCGGCGTAGCTCCCTGGGGTCTTATCGGCAAAGCTGACGACAAGGTCGAAATCGCTTGTCGCGGGGTCGAAATCGGGACGCGTAGCAGACCCAAACAATTCAAGTTTCCGCACCGCGAAGCGCCGGCAGACTTCTGAGAGGCCGTTCCTGTGTTGATCGCTAAGCGGGCTCATAACGATGTTCTCGATAGTCAAAGGAGATTGCCATTCGTTCCGGCGGGTGGCAACGCGGACGCCGGGCCATTCATTTCGCGATGCAGATGTTTTTCGGCTCGGTGAAAAAACGCAGGGCTTCGTTCCCGCCTTCGCGACCGACTCCGCTCTGTTTCATCCCGCCGAAGGGCACGCGCAGGTCGCGCACCAGCCAGCAATTCACCCAGACCGTGCCGGTATGAATTTTCTCCGCGATCCGATGGGCGCGATTGAGGTTTTGCGTCCAGACGGTCGAGGAAAGGCCGTAATCGACGTCGTTTGCGTAAGCGATCACTTCCTCCTCGTTGTCGAACGGCGTGATCGTGACGACCGGCCCGAAAATTTCCTCGCGATTCACCCGGCAGGCGACCGGCAGGCCGGTGATGACGGTCGGCGGGAAAAAATAGCCGTCGCGACAGCGATCGTTAGGCGGAGAGCGGCGCTGCGCCGCCGGCTGCAATTTTCCGCCTTCTTCCCGCGCGAGGTCGACGTAGAATTTCACCTTCTCTAGCTGCGGTTTCGAAACGATCGCGCCCTGATCGGTCCCCTCCTCCAATGGATCGCCCACCTTGAGCTGCGCCGTCTTTTCGACAAAGCGCCTAACGAATTCATCATAAGCCGGCCGCTCGACGAAAATGCGCGAACCGCAGAGACAAACCTGGCCCTGATTGGCAAACGACGAGCGCACGCTCCCGGAGATCGCCGCGTCGAGATCGGCATCCGCGAAGATGACGTTGGGATTTTTCCCGCCCAGCTCGAGCGAGATCTTCTTGAAAAGAGCGGCGCCGGCTTCCGCCACCTTGCGGCCGGTAACAGTGCCGCCGGTGAAGGAGATCGTCCCAATTTTCGGATGCGCGGTGATGGGCGCACCAACGTTAGGCCCGGTTCCCTGCACAATGTTGAGGACTCCGTCCGGCAAACCCGCTTCGCGACAAACTTCGCCTAACAAGAAGGCGGTCATCGGGGTCAGCTCGCTCGGTTTTGCTACGGCAGTGTTCCCGACCGCGATGGCCGGCGCGATTTTCCAGCTCAACAAATAGAGCGGCAAATTCCACGGCGAGATCAAACCGACGATCCCGCGCGGTTGGCGCAGCGTGTAATTGAAGGCGACGCCATCCATGACGTGCGCCTCGTTCTCCGTGTGCAAAATCGCGGTCGCGAAAAAGCGAAAATTGCTCGAGGCCCGCGGAATATCGAGGCTGCGCGCGAGGGCGAGGGGCTTGCCGGTATCGATCGATTCGGCGCGCGCGAACTTCTCCAAGTCGCGCTCGATCAGCTCCGCGATGCGGAGAAGAATCTGCGAGCGCTCCGCGGCTGGTGTGCGCGACCATTCCGGGAACGCCTTTTCCGCCGCCGCGACGGCATTTTCGACATCGCGGCGTCACTGTCCGCCACTTGCGAATATGGCTGGCCCGTCGCGGGCTCAATGTTGTCGAGATACCTCCCGCCGAGCGGCGCGACGAACTGCGCCTCCGATGAAATTTTGAATCTGCACGAAGTCGTTAGGCACAGGTTGCTGGCGAAGATTCTAGTCGCGCGGGAGCGGACGTCCAACCCGGAAGATTGCGCGCCCCACCAGCTGTGATTTCTTGCCTCCGGCCCGGCTCGGGTTCATGATGAAGCGGAACTCGAGATTCGTATGCAACCCACGACGGCCTATGTGCGGAGCGGCGACGTTCACATCGCCTACCAAGTCATAGGCGAAGGGCCGCTCGACATCGTTTACGTCCCGGGGTGGCTTTCTCATGTCGAGCTCTCCTGGGAGCTGCCGGATCTCGTCCTCGGGTTTGAACGCCTCGCCTCGTTCTCCCGTTTGATCCTCTTCGACAAACGCGGCACCGGCATGTCGGACCGCGTCCCGCAGGATCGCCTGCCCACGCTGGAAGAGCGGATGGACGATGTCCGCGCCGTGATGGACGCGGCCGGCTCCGAGCGCGCGGCGGTTTTCGGCGCCTCGGAGGGCGGCAACATGAGCATTCTTTTCGCCGCCACCTACCCGCAACGCACGACCGCGCTTTGCACTTTTGGCTGTTTCTCCAAGCGCATCTGGAGTCCCGACTATCCCTGGGCGCCGACTCCGGAAGAGCGACAATTGACCTATGCGGCGATCGAGCGCGACTGGGCGGCCGGTTTCGAAACCACCGCGCCGAGCCTCGATCCGGAACGGATGGCGCAGCTGTCACTTATTATCGCCGATGCGCCAGCCCGGGCGCGGCGCTCGCGCTGATGAAGATGAATACCGAGATCGATGTTCGCGCCGTTCTCCCGAGCATCCGCGTGCCCACCGTCGTGATGCACCGGGCGAACGATCGCGATGTGAATATCGACGAAGGGCGTTTCCTGGCGGAACACATCCCGGGTGCGCGCTTCCTCGAAATCCCGGGGGTCGATCACTCGTGGTGGACGCAGGAACGCGATCTGATCATCGACGCGATCGAAGAACAGTTGACCGGAATGAAGCCGGCCCGCGAAGCCGACCGCGTTCTCGCGACGGTGCTTTTCACCGACATCGTCGGCGCCACGCAGGCCGCGGTGGATCGCGGCGATCGCGCGCTGGCTGGAGCTTTTGCGCCAGCATCACGCTCTCGTGCGGAAAGAGCTCGCGCGCTTTCGCGGTCGGGAGATCAATACGGTGGGCGACTCGTTCGTGGCGATCTTCGACGGCCCGGCGCGCGCGGTGCGTTGCGCCTGCCGGATTCGCGATGCAGTTCCTCAACTCGGTATCGAAATCCGCGCTGGTCTGCACACCGGCGAGATCGAGCTGCTGAAAGACGACATCGGCGGCATCGCGGTTCACATCGGAGCGCGAGTCGCGGCCGCGGCGCAGGCGAGCGAGGTCCTGGTCTCGAGCACCGTCCACGATCTCGTCGCGGGCGCGGCGATTGCCTTCGTCGATCGGGGCACCCGGCAATTCAAGGGCGTGCCGGGCGAGCGGCAGCTCTTCGCGGCAAATCCGCTATAGGATCTCCCGCAAAATTCGCAGCCAGTTGCCGCGCGCGATTTTCTCGATCTCGCTCTCGCCAAATCCCCGCTCGCGCAGCTTGGGCACGAGATTGCCGGCATGCCCGTGGTGACTCAGGTCCGGGAGAAATTGCGGCCGCGCCAGCTTGGGTTTCCGCATCTCCCGCTCGGCCGCCGCGAGTTGTTGGGAGAGAAATTCGCAGAAGTCGAAGCCGATCCCGACGCCCTCGATCCCGATGAGACTGGCGACGTGTTCGATGTGATCGACGTAGCGGTCGAGCGTCGCTTCTTCTTTTTTCGGGCAAACGAAAATCGCGTTGATCCCGATGACGCCGCCGCGCGCGCCGATCATCTTTATTTGCTCATCGCTCATGTTGCGCTCCATGTCGTAGAAACGGCGCGCGTTGCTGTGCGAGACGACGAGCGGTCTGGTCGCGCAGGCGCAAATTTCTTCGAAGCCGGCGGGATTGATGTGGGCGAGATCGAGCAGAATTCCGAGCCGCTCGCATTCGCCCACCAGCTCGCGTCCGAAACTCGTTAGGCCAGTGGGCGGTGAGCCGCTCGACTCAAAAACGGCGCCGGCTCCGGCGGCATTGACGCGCGCGTGCGTGAGCGAAAGAGAACGCAGCCCGAGCTCGTAAAAAATGCGCAACAGATGCAAATCCTCGCCGAGCGGTTCCGCGCCTTCCATGGTGAGAAGCAATCCGATGCGGCCTGACTTTTCCGCCGCCTCGATCTCGGCAAAGGAGCGGCAGAACACGAGTTGCGGCGTGGTCTCGAGCTCGCGCTGGAGCAGTGCAATCTGATCGAGCGCAATCCGCAAGCCTTCCGCGGGCAGATATTGATCTTCAACAAAAAGTGCGACTCCGAGCAGGCCGATGTTGCCGGCTTCGAACTGCGGGAGAAAATCGGTCGCGATCACATCGTGCCGCGCGCGCTGCAGAAAAAGGCCGAGCGGAAGATCGAAATGGAGGTCGATCAGCCGGGGCGAAGTGTTCGTGGCTTCCTTCATGCGGACGAGGTCGGCAGCACTTGGAGAATTGCGCGGGCCGCAACTTCGTTAGCCCCACCTTTTCCGAGCTCGGCGATGATTTCGTCGAACTCCGCAACCATCCGGGCGCGGCGCTCCTCGTCCGTGAGGAGACGCAAAATCTTCCGTCGCGATCGCGGCAGGCGCGCGCCTTTGCCTGAACGAATTCCGGAACGATTTCACGACCGGCGAGAACGTTAGGCATACCGAGATGTTTTACCTGAATCAACATGCGTCCCGCCAGATAAGTCATCCCCGCCACCTTGTAGATGAGTACAAACGGCAGCCGAAAAAAGGCCGCTTCCAGAGTGGCCGTTCCGGATGCAACGACGCCCGCCGCGCTGCGCTGCATGATCTCGGCCGCGCGACCGACGGAAACTTGCACCTCGCCTAACGAGTCTCCCGCGCCCGCCAGATCGGCTCGGATTTTTGTCGCGAGCGCCTCCGAAGCGGCCGCAAACTCGAAGCGCAGTTGCGGGCGGCGGCTGTGCAAATCCCGCATCGCCCCGAGCAGGATCGGCATGAGATGGCGCACTTCGCGCGCGCGGCTCCCGGGAAAAAGACCGACCAGATTGGGATCGCGCGCCACCTCGCGGCGCTTCGCTTCCAGGTTTTCGATCATTGGATGCCCGACAAAAACGGCGCGCAAACCTGAGCGCTCGTAGAGATCGGCCTCGAAGGGAAAAATGCAGAGCATGAGGTCGAGCCACTGCGCCATCTTCGGGATGCGGCCGCGATTCCAGGCCCAGACCTGCGGGCTGATGTAATAGATGATTTTCCCGCCTAACGAACGCTCGCGCAGCCTTTCCGCGAGCCGGAGATTGAAACCCGGATAGTCGATCAGGATGACGGCGTCCGGTTTGGCGGCGGAAATTTCTTCGAGCGTCTTCGTCATTTCCCGGAGGAAATAGGGGTAATGCTTGACCACTTCCAGAAGTCCGACCACCCCGGCCTGCTCGATCCAATCGTGAAATTCTGGGCCGGCAATTTGTTGCATCTGCGGTCCGCCGCGGCCCAGAAAATGAATTTCCGGCGACAGCTCGCGCAGGGCCGTGATGAGCGCGGCGCCGTGATTATCGCCGCTCGCTTCGCCGGCGACGAAATAGAGTTTTATCATGTGGCGCGAGCTTCCAGATTGCGCGGCTCAAACTGCAGGCTGGAAGCTTGCGCCATCCTGAATCCGCTTCGTAATTTCCACCGCCAACTCCAGCGCCGCTGTCGCCTCAAATCCTGAAACCTTCGGTTGCAACCCTTCGCGTGCGCATTTGATGAAGGACAAAATCTGGCGCTTGAGCGGCTCTTCCTTTTCGATCTCGACGTCCTCGCGCTCGATGCTACGGCCGACCCGGCGATGAATTTCGCCGGTCTGGTTTTGGTAATCGAGCGACAGGTAAGCGTCCTCCTGGAAAACCCGAATCTTCCGCATCCGCTCCGGACTGATCCGGCTCGAGGTGATATTGGCGACGCAGCCGTTCTCAAAACGAATCCGCGCGTTGGCGATGTCTTCGCGCCGGCTCAGCACCGGGACGCCGACGGCATCGATCGACTGGATCGGCGCCCTAACGAGATGCAAAATGATTTCGAGATCGTGAATCATGAGATCGAGCACGACGCCGATATCGGTGCTGCGATTGGGAAAAGGCGACAGTCGATGCGCTTCGATGAAACGCGGATGGGAAAGTCGAGCCTCGAGCGCGCCGAGCACGGGATTGAAACGCTCGACGTGGCCGACCTGCAAAACCAGCCCGCGCGCTTTGGCCAGCTCGGCCAACGCACTCGCTTCTGCGGTGTCGTCGGCAATCGGTTTTTCGATCAGCAAATGCTTTCCCTTTTCCAGCAGGACGCGCCCGATTTCGAAATGGGTGTTCGTGGGCGTGGCGATGGACGCGGCATCGATCAGAGCGGCGAATTCCTCGATCGAGTCAGCCGCGCGGACGCCGAATTGCGAGGCAATCTTCTCGGCATTCGCGGCATCGGTATCGTAAATCGCGGTGAACTCCGCGGAAACGCTTTCGCTGTAAAGGCGGGCGTGATTTTTCCCGATGTGCCCCACCCCGACGACGCCGACGCGGAGGGTCTTCATCGGCATGAAATATTAGAAAAAGCCGAGGACATGCGGGAAGCTGCCAGTGAACCGCAGCCATGAAACAAACGCAAACCGATTGGGAAGCGCTCTACCATCAGCGCGACACCCCCTGGGAAAAGGGGAAGCCGCATCCCGGGCTGGTCGATTTCCTGCAGGAGAACGGGCCGCTGGAGGGGGAGATTTTTGTTCCCGGCTGCGGCAGCGGGCATGATGTACGCGCCCTCAGCACAAAGCAGAACCACGTGGTCGGGATCGACGTCGCGCGCCCGGCGATCGATCGGGCGGAAAGTTTTCCCAAGACCGGTCGCGAAGAATATCTGCTCGGGGATCTCTTCGATTTGCCAGACAAACTCCGCGGTCGTTTCGATATCGTTTTCGAGCACACTTGTTTCTGCGCAATCGATCCGGCGCTGCGAGCCGACTATGTGGCGGCCGTCGTCAGGCTGCTCAAACCGGGTGGCCGGCTCATCGCCATCTTCTTCCTTAATCCCGACCTGGAGGAGGGTCAGGAAGGTCCGCCTTACCGAGCGAGCCTGGCGGAACTGGCGGAATTCTTTGGCGAGAACTTTATCGTCGAACGTGAGTGGGTCCCGCAGCGGACACATCCCGGCCGCGAGCAACGCGAACTCATTCGCATCCTCCGCCTGCGCTGAGCGGATAGCGGCGGATGTTCTTCATCGTCCTTATTCCCTACCCTCAGGCGATCATCCAGCAGAAATCGGCACGGGCACTCGCTCAAAGCGCGAATCCAACGCGCTGATTCTTACCTATCCTGGCATGCCGCGCTTGAACCCGCATCGGGGAGGGCGGACTGAATCTGGCCGGAGGGTGCGCGCCCTTCCGCTGGAACGCATACCACCGCTTGCATGCCGGCGTCGTGCTTAGCGCGCTTGCTTTAAGAATAACTCACCTGACGCTTGAAATCCGGAAGCCCACAGTGACCTGTCTCGGCCGATGGAGATGGCCGTTAAGCCCGCTGGCGGATCTACCATTGGAGTCGGAACGACCGACCAGGCTGTTCCATTCCATCGTTCGATCAGGGGCATTCCATCAATCGTGCCCGCGGCCCAAACATTGCGCGGCGCCACCGCGATCACCGCGCGAAGTGGATCCGCCCCGGAGGTTGCGGCCGTCGGCACGATGCTCCAGGCGGCGCCGTCCCAATGCATCGCGAGCGCACTGTTATCCGTGAAAGATATACCAGTAACACCTACGGCCCAGAGATCGGTCGAGGAGGCCCCCGACACTCCGTAGAGGGCGTTTACCGCTACGGGTTGGTTCGGGCTCGGAACATTACTCCAAAGCGCTCCGTCCCAGTGCAGGATATAAGTCGTCGAGGTCACGGTATGACCAGATAAAACTTGATGTTCACCTACCGCCCAGACGTTGTCAGACGCGAAAGCCTTCACCGCCAGGAGTGAGCCGCCATCCGTCGCCGGAGTAGGAACAATCATCCAAGCCGTACCGTCCCAATGCAGAGCCAGCGGGTTAAAGTGGTGCGCTCCGGTGCTCTTATCCGTATAGCCCACCGCCCAGATGTCACCGGGAGACACCGCCGAGATGGCGTAGAGCACATTATCCCTCGAGGTTACATCCGGGCTCGGCACTATCTGCCAACTGCTACCGTCCCAATGTTCGACCAGGTTCGAGACGAGGACGCCGCGTTGGTTGACCGAATTGCCCACGGCCCAGACGTTGCGAGAGCTGAGCGCGGTCACATCATCGAAGAAGCTGGACGGATCCGATGGCTGCGGGGCCGGCACGACACTCCACGTGCTGCCATCCCAGTGCTGCGTTAGCACCACGTTCAGCCCCCCTTGCGGCTGCGAGCCGACCGACCAGACATCCGTATCGGTCACGGCCGCGATACCAACCGTGGAACCTGGGGCAGGGATAGGCGCTGGGACTTCCACCCAGTTCCGGGCGACGATAGAGTTGGCAAATAGACAGCAGCTGCAAAGAGCTGCGAGAATACCGACTAACTTTGTTTGCATAGGTCTAACTCCTCGATTTTTCGAGCGAGTTCGATCTGATGGCGCAGTCGCGGGAAAGTCAACGCAATTTCGGAGACATCCGTTCGACGCGCGCGAGGCGGCAACCAAGCTCAGAATCGCGCGCAAAGACTAACGAGACCAAGACAAGCCACGCCACCGAGTGGCAGACAATGGAAGATTACTTCGAGCAAGGTTTCGACATCCAGACTTCTCACGGGATGTGCCCGGGTTGCCTGAACAATTGGGCGGAAGAAATTCAGCAGGAAGCCGCCTGATCGGAAGGCGAGGACGTCCCGCGGCTCAGCGAGGTTGCCCCTTAAACTAATCGCAAGTGCGGCCGATGCTTTCGCGCGCGGCTCAACCGGGGCGGTTTCGCTGGTACCACTCGTAGGTCCGCGCGATCCCTTCGCGGAGCGAGATCTGCGGGCTCCAGCCTAACGATTTGATCTTCGAGATGTCGAGGAGCTTGCGCGGAGTGCCATCCGGCTTGGTCGCGTCCCAGCTCAGTTGCCCTTCGAATCCGACGATCTCGCAAATCAGCTCTGCCAGCTCGCGGATCGAAATGTCCGCGCCCGCTCCGACGTTGATGATCTCCGGGCTGTCGTAATTCTGGAGGAGGAAAACACAGGCGGCCGCGAGATCGTCGACGTGCAGAAATTCGCGACGCGGATTGCCCGAACCCCAGACCACCAGCTCGCGCGCCCCAGCCACCTTCGCCTCGTGCGCCTTGCGCAGGAGAGCGGCGAGGACGTGCGAAGTTTCGAGATCGAAGTTGTCGTTAGGCCCGTAGAGATTGGTCGGCATGGCGGAAATGAAATTTTTTCCGTACTCGCGCGCGTAAGCCTGGCAGAGCTTGATCCCGGCGATCTTGGCGATGGCGTAGGCTTCATTCGTCGGCTCGAGCGGCCCGCCTAACAATGCGCTTTCCGGGATCGGCTGAGGCGCGAACTTCGGATAAATGCAGGAGCTGCCGAGAAAGAGGAGTTTGCCCGCTCCGTGTTCGTGAGCAGCGCGGATGAGGTTGTTCTGGATCTCGAGATTGTCGAGGAGGAACTCGACCGGCTGATCGCTGTTCGCCTTGATCCCGCCGACTTTTGCCGCAGCGGCGATGACGACGGCCGGCTTTTCGTCCCGAAAAAAATCGGCGACCGCGGCCGCATTCATTAGGTCAAGGTCCGCTCGGCTGCGGGTGAGGATGCGACCGAAGCCGTCATTCGTTAGGCGGCGGAGGATCGCGCTCCCGACGAGGCCGAGATGGCCGGCGAGAAAAATCGAGGCGTCCTGGTCCATCAAATCATTTACCGCTCCCCGCCCACCTTGTCATCCCGGTCGGCGGAAGTCAGGCATCTTGCCTGACTCGGCCGGCGGGCATCTTGCCGGCCGGATGGGGAATTCGCGGTCATTTCAAAAGGCTTGGGGACGTTCTCGGCGAATCAGAGCCGACAGGCTGGAAGCCCGTCGGCCGAGTCAGGCAAAATGCCTGACTTCCGTCGCTCGCCGCGAGGATGACAAGTGCGCTGCTTCTTTAGCGTTTCCATTTCCCGGCGGTTAGGCAATGCTCTCGCCGTGGCCAGGAAAGCGGAGCGGTTGCAGGTTCAGAAGACCTACAAACTTTTCGTTGGAGGAAAATTCATCCGGAGCGAGAGCGGCCGGGTCGCGGCGGCGGAGAGCGGCGGGGAGATCGTGGCCAACTACGCGCGCGCTTCGCGCAAGGATTTTCGCGAAGCGGTCGCGGCAGCGCGCAAAGCCGTAGCTGGCTGGTCGAAACAAAGCGCTTATTTGCGCGGCCAGATTTTGTATCGCGCCGCCGAAATGCTGGAGATGCGCCGCCCGGAGCTGGAAGCGGAAGTGGCGCGGGCGGCGAGCAAGCGCAACGGGAAAACTTCCGATGAAACGCAGCTCGCGATCGAGCGGCTGGTGCATTACGCGGGCTGGACGGACAAGTTCAGCCAGATCTTCAGCTCGGTGAATCCGGTCGCGAGTTCGCATTTCAATTTCACGTCCACCGAGCCGACCGGCGTGGTCGTGATCCTTTGCCCTAACGAGCCGCCCTTGCTCGCGCTGGTTTCGCTCGTCGCGCCCGCCATCCTGAGCGGAAACAGCGTCGTTGTCCTCGCTTCGGCGACAAAGCCGCTCCCGGCGCTGACCTTTTCCGAAATCATCGCGACGAGCGATCTGCCCGGAGGAGTGGTCAACATTCTTTCAGGCGATCCGGCCGAGCTGGCGCCACACATCGCCGGGCACATGGACGTGAACGCGATCGTCGATGCGAGCGGCGATGCGAAGATCGCGCTCGCCTTGCAGCAAGGCGGCGGGTTCAACGTCAAGCGCTACGTGCAGCGCGATTTGAAGCCAGCGGATTGGCGCACATCCGCGGCGGAAAATCCGTATTGGATTCTCGACACAGTGGAGATGAAGACGGCCTGGCACCCGATTGGGCTGTGAAGAGAAGGAAGAAGTAAGAAGGATGAATTAAGAAGTCCCGACGCCACCTTTCTTCCTTCTGCCTTCTTACTTCTTCCTTTCCGCGGATACACATCCGCGCGCCCGTCATCCCGGAGCCAAAGTCCTGCACCTGAGCGCAGGCGAATGGTTCAGTGCTCTCGGCGCCTTCCCTGCAAACACTTTCCCGGGATCTTTCAACTCCGCTTCACTCCCAGGGTTTTCACCAAACGGCTTGACATTGGTTGGACGTGAAGAGGCAAACTGATTTTCAGGAGAAAATCATGAAGATACAATTACGAAGTCTTTACCCACGGGCTTCGGCCCTCCAGATCACCTGCTCGGTCGCCTTGATCTTTGCCTCTGCGATCTTGCTGGCCATGGCCGGCGTGCAAAGCGTTCACGCGGCTGTGTCCGAGTCCTCCGCTGCTCCAAAACCGACAGAGGCGCGGAAATCGGCGCCCGTCGAATTTTCGACCAGCCGGGAGCGCGTTGGCGGTCGCGAGATCGCTGGATTCAGTGCGCGCCACGGGCGGATGGCGCAGGAGCGAAACCTGACAGCGCCGGCCGGACTCAAGCCGGTCGAGCAGGAAGCGTGGCTGGCGATGGCGCGGCGGCAGGGGGCGAGCGAGCGGCAACGGAGTTGGCCAGCTTCTATCCAAAGCGTTACGGCGAGCCGTTCATGGTGGAAGGCGAAGGGGTGCGCGGAAGCTGGGTCACCACCGGCAGCCATGCGGCACCGCACGCGACTCTGCACACGGCGACCCATGCTGCCCTCCGGACCGACAGGTGCTGGGTGAGCGGGCGGCAGTACAGCGATGTTGATTATGATGTCCCCGTCGCGGAGCGCGGAACTGTATGATCCGGCGCACGGGGAGCTGGAGCAGCACCGGCAACCTCGCCACCGCACGCGACCGTCTCACACGGCCACGCTGCTGCCCTCAGGCCAGGTGCTAGTGGCGGGGGGATACGATGGTCATGTTTCCTTGAGCAGCGCGGAACTCTGATGATCCGGCGCACGGGAAGCTGGAGCAGCACCGGCAGCCTCGCCACCGCACGTGCACTATCACACGGCGACGCTGTTGCCCTCAGGCCAGGTGCTAGTGGCGGGGGGATCTAATTGACAGTCGCCACTTGAGCAGCGCGGAACTCTATGATCCGGCCACGGGAAGCTGGAGCAGCACTGGCAGCCTCGGGACTGCCGGACGCGAGCTTCACACGGCAACGCTGCTGCCCTCTGGCCAGGTTCTGGTGGCGGGGGGATACGGTGCAGTGGATGCCACCGTCTTCGGGCCGAAATCTAGCGCGGAACAGTATGATCCGGCGACCGGAAGCTGGAGTAGCACCGGCAGCCTCGCCGCCGCACGCGCTGCTCACACGGCGACGCTGCTGCCCTCCGGCAAGGTGCTGGTGGCGGGGGGAATCGGTGACGGTGGGGGTTACTTCAGCATCCCGGAACTCTACGAGCCGGCGACAGGAAGCTGGGGCAGCACCGGCCGCATGGGCACTGGACGCATTGGACACACGGCGACGCTGCTGCCTTCGGGCAAGGTGCTGGTGGCGGGGGGATTTAGTTCCACTAGTTACTTGAGCAGCGCGGAACTCTATGACGAGTGGAAGCTGGAGCAGCAACCGCAGCTTCGGCCCACGCTACCTGCACTCGGGGACGCTGCTGCGCTCAGGCAAGGGACTGGTGACGGAGGGAAATAATGGCAGTGGTTCCTTGAGCAGCGCGGAACTCTACGATCCGGTCTGGCATCCGATCGGCCTGTGAAGAAAGGAAGAAGTAAGAAGGCAGAAGGAAGAAACACCGCCGCTTCTGACTTCTTAATTCTTCCTTCATCCTTCTTACTTTTCCTCGTGCGCGCTTTGCTTCTCGTGCTCGATAGCGTCGGGCGTCGGTGCGAGCGCCGGATGCGGAAAGCTACGGCGACGCGGGAGCGAATACGCTCGGGCATATTTTCGAGCAAATGCCGGAGCTGTGGCTGCCACATCTCGATTCGTTAGGGCTGGCGCAGATTCTCGGTGCCGGCGGACTCGCCGCGGCTAATACTTCCGGGGCGCACCGATCGGTGCGCGAGCTATGGGCGGATGCGGGAACGCTCCGCGGGCAAGGACACCACGACCGGGCATTGGGAAATGGCGGGCGTGATTTTGGAGGAACCGTTCGCGACCTTCACGCTTCCCGGACGAACTCGTTAGGCAAATCGAGCAGGCGGCGAGCGTGCAATTCATCGGCAACTGCGCGCGCAGCGGGACGGAAATTTTAGAGGAACTCGGCACGGAACATCTGCGCACGGGGAAGCCGATCCTCTACACCTCGGCGGATTCGGTCCTGCAAATTGCCGCGCACGAAGAGGTCGTGCCGGTCGAGCGGCTTTACGAAATCTGCCGGGAGGCGCGGCAGGTAGCCGATCGCTACCGCATCGGTCGCGTCATCGCCCGGCCCTTCATCGGCGCGGCTGGAAATTTCCAGCGCACTTCGCGGCGCCACGATTTTTCGCTGCGGCCGCCCCGCACCGTGCTCGATGAAATTCCCACGATCGGCATCGGCAAGATCAGCGACATTTTCGCCGGGCGCGGGATCGACCAATCATTTCCGACCGCTTCAAACCGCGACGGGATGGAGCGGATCGCCGAGCTGTGGGAAACGGCAACGGACGGCCTGCTCTTCGCCAACCTCGTCGACTTCGACATGCTTTACGGGCATCGCCGCGACGTCACGGGCTACGCCACCGCGCTGCGCGAGTTCGACAATTGGCTGGGCGATTTTCTCCCGCGAATTTTGCCTAACGATCTCGTCATCATCACGGCCGATCACGGGAACGATCCGACTTTTCGCGGGACCGATCACACCCGCGAGGAGGTGCCGCTTTTCGTTCTGCACTGGCGAAGAGCCGCGCGATCTCGGAACGCGCGAGACGTTCGCCGACGTCGCCGCGACGCTGGCGGAGTTTTTTATGCTGCCCGGGGGCTGGACGGTTGGGCGGTCGTTCATTCAGAGCTTGTGAGGTCCTTCGCTTCGCTCAGGATGACAGGGTAAGTGATGCACATCCCGACCCTGATCGAACGCAAACGCGAAGGCGCGGAGCTCGGGCCTAACGAAATCGCGGCGCTGATCGACGGCTTTACCCGGGGCGAAATCCCCGACTACCAGATGAGCGCGTGGGCGATGGCCGTCTTCTTCCGCGGGATGACGCCTAACGAAACCGAGAGCCTGACCCGCGCCATGATGGAGAGCGGGCGCACCCTCCGTTATCCGGAAAATTCGCCGCCCAAAATCGACAAACATTCGACCGGCGGAATCGGCGACAAGGTCTCGCTCGTGCTCGCGCCGCTCCTCGCCTGCGACGAAGTGTGGGTGCCGATGATTTCCGGACGCGGGCTCGGGATCACCGGCGGCACACTCGATAAACTGGAGAGCATTCCGGGTTTCAACGTTAATCTGGAAGAGGCGCGCGCCCTCCGGCAGCTGGAGAAAATCGGCCTCTTCATGATCGGGCAGACGGCGGACATTTGCCCGGCGGACAAGAAACTCTACGCCCTGCGCGATGTCACCGGCACGGTCCCGTCGCAACCGCTCATCGTCGCGAGCATCATGAGCAAGAAGCTGGCGGAAAATCTCGATCGCCTCGTGCTCGACGTGAAATTTGGGAGCGGCGCTTTCATGAAAACGCGCGCGGAAGCGGTGCAACTGGCCGAGGCCATGACGAGCGTTGGCGAAAAGCTCGGAGTGAAAATTTCGCATCTTCTCAGCCCGATGGAGGAGCCGTTAGGCCGGACCGTGGGCAACGCTCTCGAAGTCGCGGAAGCGGTCGAGACCCTGCAGGGCAACGGGCCTGACGACCTCGTGAAGCTGACCCTCGACCTCGCAGAAAAGGTCGCGGGCGCGCCGCGCGCTCAGCTCGAGCGCTGGCTGGCGGATGGAAGCGCGCTCGCAAAATTCCGTGCCCTGGTCGAGGCGCAGGAGGGCGATGCCGGCGCGCTGGAAAAATCGGCGCGCCTCCACGCCGCGCCGATCATTCATCCGCTCCTTTCTCGCACCGCCGGAGTCGTTAGGCGAATGGACGCGGAAACGCTCGGACGAGCAGCGCTCTTTCTCGGGGCGGGCCGCTCTCGCGCGGAGGATGCGATCGATTTCGCGGTGGGCTTTTCGGAGATCAAAAAAATAGGCGAAAAGGTCGAGGCCCATGAGCCGATGCTTTCCATCCACGCGCGGGAAGACCGTGGGCTCGCCTCCATTTTGCCCTTGCTCGAAAAGGGCATAACGATCGAGTAGCCTAACGATCATGGCGGGTTACTCCGGGAAACCTCTTGCGCAAAAACTCGGGATCAAACCCGGGAGCACCCTCGCGGCGATCGATCCGCCAGAGGAATTATGCCGAGCTGCTCGAGCCGCTGCCGCAAGCTGTCCGCTTCTGCACCGTGCCGGAAAAACCGGACGTGATTCATTACTTCTGCACGGAACGCGCGCGCCTAACGAAAGAGCTTCCGGCCCTGCGCAAGAAAATGCGCGACAATGCCGCGCTCTGGATTTCCTGGCCGAAGAAAAGTGCGGCGATCGCGACGACGGTAACGGAAGACGTCGTGCGCGAGGTGGCGCTCCCACTCGGTCTGGTCGACAACAAAGTTTGTGCAGTGGATGAGACGTGGTCGGCCTTGCGGCTGGTCGTGCGGTTGATCCATCGCGCGCCGCCCGCGAAAGCCCGGCGCTGAAACCGTGACCGCAAAGAACCTTGGTTTTTGCGCGTCCGGTGTTCTATTTAAAATCGCTCGCTGAGGGACCTGCCGTATGGAGGCGAGTAACTCATGTCATACACCACTGAGCTGACCGAAGATTGCATGGGCATTGTGCAGACCGGGACCGGTCTGGTGACGGGTGCAGAATTGCTCGCCGCCTGCCGGAGCACGACACAACTCCTGCAGAACACGGAGAATTTTCACTACGAATTCATCGACTTCTCCGAAGTGACGGAGTTGCAGATCACCCCGGAGGATCTCGAGCAGATCGTGGCCCAGGATCGTTTTGCCGCCACCTTCCGCCCGGGCGCGGTGGTGGTGATCGTGGCCCCGCGCGACGATGTTTTCGAGATCGGGAAAAAATGGGAGCGCCGGGTGCAGGATATCGGCTGGAATACCCACGTCTCGCGCGACCGCTCGGAAGCGCTCGCCTGGTTGCGACAAAATTATCCGGCGCCGCAGGTGGAATCTCAGGGATAGGTCCTATAGGTCCCATTGGGCGCATGGGACCTATGCCGCTTACTTGCGCGGCGCGCTTTTTCGTTGTCGGATACGAGCCTCTCGCATGGCTTACCTGAACGAAAATTACCTCAAGCTGCAGGCCGGTTATCTCTTCCCGGAAATCGCGCGGCGGGTGAAGGAATTTTGCGAGGCAAACCCTGAGGCGGCACAGCGGGTGATCCGTTGCGGGATCGGCGACGTGACCGAGCCACTCCCGCTCGCCGCGGTGAGCGCGATGAAGGCGGCGGTGGACGAGCTTTCGGTGCGCGAAACTTTTCGCGGCTACGGTCATGAACAGGGTGGAGATTTTCTCCGCGCCGCGATCGCGCAAAACGATTATCGCGCGCGCGGAATCGAGATCGCGGATGACGAAATTTTCGTCTCGGACGGATCGAAGAGCGATTGCGGTTTCATTCTCGACGTCCTCGGGGAGCGCAACCGGATCGCGATCACGAATCCGGTTTATCCGGTCTACGTGGACACCAACGTGATGGCCGGCCACACCGGGCCGGTCGATGAAGCGGGGCGCTACGAAGGGATCATCTACCTGCCCTGCCGCGCGGAAAATGGTTTCGTGCCCGAGCCGCCTAACGAACACGCGGACGTGGTCTATCTTTGTTTCCCGAACAACCCGACCGGCGCGGTCGCGACCCGGGCCCAACTGGAGCGCTGGGTCGCCTACGCGCAGGAACACAAGGCGCTGCTCCTCTACGACGCGGCTTACGAGGGTTACATCAGCGATCGGGAGATTCCGCGCTCGATTTTTGAAATCCCCGGCGGCACGGAATGCGCGGTGGAATTTCGCAGCTTTTCGAAGACGGGCGGATTCACCGGGGTGCGGTGCGGTTTTACGGTGATGACGAAACGACTGCTCGCCCAAACGACGGACAACCGCGAGCTGCCGTTGCATCCGCTCTGGCATCGGCGCTGGAGCACGAAGGCCAACAGCGTGAGCTATCCCGTGCAACGCGGCGCGGCGGCGCTCTACAGCGCGGAGGGCAAGGCACAGGTGCGGGGATTGATCGCGCATTACATGGGGAATGCGCGCCTCCTGAGGGAAGCCGCCACAGAGGCGGGCCTGCCGGTTTACGGCGGGGAAAACGCGCCCTACATCTGGGTGCGAACGCCCGCCGGCCTAACGAGCTGGCAGATGTTCGATCGGATGTTGCAGGAGCTGAATGTGGTGGTGACGCCGGGGAGTGGGTTTGGTTCGGAGGGCGAAGGCTATTTCCGCATCTCGGCTTTTAATAGCCGCGAAAATGCCGAGGAAGTGGCGCGGCGGCTGCGCGGCTTCTCTTTCTCCTAATCGTGATGGTGCTCGTGCTCGATTCTTCTCTTTTTCGATTACGAGCAGGAGCACGAGGATGGCATGAGTCCTTGCACCACGCGGTTGCGGCCTCCAATTTGTCATCTTGCAAAAAGAAGAGACTAACGAACTCTCCCGCACCCTGCCGCAGCTTTATCGTTTCTGCCTGCTCATGACGGGTGACGCCGGGAAGGCGCTCGAGGCGTTCCAAACCACCGTACGCGAAGCCGCTTTGCTCGCTGCCCGTGGACAGTTGCCGGCCGATCGGCTCTGGCCATTTCACGAGGCGCGGCACCAATGCCTGCTCAGCGCGGAGCAGGATGTTCAGGCCGAAGCCGCTACTCTCCCGGAATCGCCGATCTCGCCTGACGCCTCGAGACGCGTCGCGCAACTCGATCCGGAGCAGCTCGCCGTCTGGATTTCCGCCGCGCCCGAGCCGCAACGCAGCGCGCTCGCCTTTTTCTATCTGAACGAATTTTCCCATCGCGAGATGCAGAATCTGCTCGATCTGAAAATGAGCGAGCTGGCCGGCCTCATCTCGCACGGCCGCACTCAATTCCAAGCCTGGCTGAACACTGTGACGGCCAACCTCCCGACGACATGAAGCACTGGCTGTCGCGGCGCAAGCAGGCGTTGCTGCAATGTGCGCCGATTAGCGATGCGCCCCCGAGCGATCGGGCGATGCGCTCGGCCTTGGAAAGCGCGCGCACGATTCCGGAAGCCGCCGCCAGCCTGACCGCGCAGCAGCAGTTCGATCAGGCCTTGGCGAAGTTGGTCCACCAGATCAGCGTCCCGAAGGAAGCGGAGGAATGGTTCGTCAACGTCGCGCTCCTCAAGGGCCCGAAGCGAAGTTGGAAACGCACGGCGCGACACCCCGCCATCCTCGCCACCGTTCTCGCCATCCTCGTCATGGCGGGCCTGGGGATTTTCTTTTTTGTCGAGCGGCTGCAGGAATTTCCCGGCTCCGCGACCGCGAAGAAACTGCTCGTGGTGGCGAGCAGCACGCGCAAGGCGCAGTTCGAACCGCTCAACACCGACGCGATCAACCTGGGCGATTATTTTTTCATGAAATTCCAGCTCGAGCATTTCGATGTGCCGATGGCGTTTGCGGATTTTCGGGCGACGGGCGCGCGCGTCTTCGACGACGATGATGGCCATCGCGTCGCGCAGGTCGCGCTGGCGGAAAGCGGAGTGCAGTTTTTTATCTTTCCCGCCGAAAAGAGCGATGGCCGCGCCGCGCCGACGCCGGCCGGTTCCCACTGGGGTTACGTGGAAGGAGAAGGTTGGACGGGCGCCGTCGAGCAACATGACGGGGTCTGTTTCATGATCGCGAAGCGCGGGGACAAGGAAGATTTGCGGCCTTTTCTCTCCGACCGCGCGAAGTGAGGCGGGCAGCCGCGCGCGTTGGCCGGGTCCGTTGACACCATTGGCGCGTCATTCAACTATAGCGGCTCGCGCGCCAGGGTAGCTCAGTGGTAGAGCAGCCCCGAAAGTGTTCGGGGTTGGTCGGGAGGTCAATTCGGGCAATCGTAGCGTGACGCCAGGGTAGCTCAGTGGTAGAGCAGCCCCGAAAGCTTTCGGGGTTGGTCGGGAGTTCAGTTCGGGCAATCGTAGCGTGACGCCAGGGTAGCTCAGTGGTAGAGCAGCCCCGAAAGCTTTCGGGGTTGGTCGGGAGTTCAATTCGGGCAATCGTAGCGTGACGCCAGGGTAGCTCAGTGGTAGAGCAGCCCCGAAAGCTTTCGGGGTTGGTCGGGAGTTCAATTCGGGCAATCGTAGCGTGACGCCAGGGTAGCTCAGTGGTAGAGCAGGGGACTCATAAGCCCTTGGTCGGGAGTTCAACTCTCCCCCCTGGCACTTGCAACGCCCCTTTAAAGTCGTGGCTTGGGTTTACATGCTCAGAGGCTCCACCGGCCGCCACATTACATTGGTTCGACGGTCGATCTCGAAGAGCGCATTGCGCAACACCGGCGGGGCCATACCCACACCACCCGGCGGTTGGGCGAAATTGAGTTATTGGCCGCCAAAGAGTTCGCTACACTTCCCGAGGCAAGAAAGATTGAGCGCGAGCTCAAGGCGAAGAAAAATCCGCGACTGGCGCTTTTTCATCTTCAACAGGTATGAGCAGCCCCGAAGGCTTTCGGGGTTGGTCGGGAGTTCAACTCTCCCCCCTGGCACCCCCTCCTCTTGGCCCTCCTCCTGCTCTTACTCCTGCTCGTGCTCGTAATCGTAATCGATCCCCTGCCCCATGCGCAGAAATGAATTCACCTCAACAAGAACGAGCAGGAGCAGGAGAAAATCTCGCCGCGGTTTGACAATGAATGAACGTTCATTCATTGTGCGCTTTCCGATGTCTAAAAGCCTCTCCGAGCCACAGCTTGATCGCCGCCAGCAGATCCTCGAGGCGGCCATGATTTGCTTCGGCGAATCGGGGTTTCATCAGACCACCATGCACGACATCAGCGCCAAGGCCGGAATCAGCGTCGGCCTGATCTACCGCTATTTCAAAAACAAGGAAGAAGTCATCGCCGCCCTCGCCGCTGAGCACAAAAAAAACATCGCGGAACTGCTGGAGCGGGCCGGCCAGGCGCCGACTCTGCTCGAGGCGATGGAGATTCTCTTTACTTCAGACTGCTGCGAGCGCTCTCCGCAGATCATCTCGGCGTTTGTCGTCGACCTCTTCGCGGAAGCGAGCCGCAATCCTCGGATCGCGAAAATCGTGCGTGACGTGACGCGGGCAAAATCCATCGGCGTCTCCGCGCTCATCGCCCGTTCGCCCGACGCCAAAAGGGCCGCGCACGGCCTCAAGCCACCGGAAATTGCGGAGATGATCTTCGCGGTGAATGATGGCACCATGATGCGCGGCGTACTCCGGCCTGCGGGCACCTCCGCGGCGCAGCAGAGAGAGCAGCAACTGAATGTCGCCCGCACCCTCTGGCGACTCTTGTTTACCCAAAAAAAATCCCATGCAAACGGTCACCGCTAGAGCTCCTGTCCGATCGGAGCGCACCACCACATCCGCCCAGCCGCGGCGCAGCCAGAAAGGCCCGATCTTCTGGGTGATTCTCGGGCTCGTGGGGATTTTCCTTCTCTTCGCCGGGATCAAAGCCCTGCAAATCGTGACCATGATCAAGGCCGGCAAAGCAATGGTCCCCCCACCTACCACGGTGACAAGCGCGGTCGTGAAACAGGCGGATTGGCAACCGACGGTTTCCGCAATCGGCTCCGTCTCACCGGTGCAAGGCGCGACGATCAGCGCCGAACTGGCCGGCCGGGTGAGCGAGATTGATTTTGAATCCGGCGCGAAAGTGCAAAAGGGCCAGCTCTTGCTGAAGCTCGATGTCGCCGCGGAAGAAGCGCAACTGCGCTCGGCCAAGGCCGACCTGGAGCTGATGAAATCGGAGCTCGATCGCGCGCAAAATCTTTCCAAGGGCAACGTGATTTCGAAATCGGAGTTGGACACTGCGAAGGCGAAATACGACGCGGCCAAGGCTGCAGTCGACAACATGCGGGCGACAATCGACAAGAAGGCAATCAGCGCACCCTTCGCGGGCGTGGCCGGCATTCGTTACGTGAATCCCGGGCAGATGGTGGCGGTGGGCGACAAGCTGGTCTCGCTCCAAACCCTCGACAACGTGTTCGTCGATTTTTCGCTACCGCAAAACGATCTCGCGAAAGTGGCGGTCGGCCTGGAAGTGAAGGTCACGACAGACGCGGTCCCAGGGCGCGAATTCAAAGGCACGCTGAGCGCGATCAATTCGTCTATCGACTCCGCGACCCGCAGTGTGCAGGTCCAGGCCACTCTCGAGAATAAGGACCACACTTTGCGCCCGGGGATGTTCGCGAAAGTCGAGGTGCTGCTCCCGCAAAAAGTCTCGACCCTTTTCATTCCCGCGACCGCAGTCTCCTACGCGCCTTTCGGCGATTCGGTTTACGTGATCGAGAAAAAGCAAAACAAGGAGACGAAGAAAGACGAGCTGGTCCTGCGCCAGCAATTTATCCGGCTGGGCGAATCGCGGGGCGATTTCGTCGCCGTCACGGAGGGTTTGAAGAAGGGCCAGGAGGTCGTCGGCACCGGCGCCTTCAAACTGCGCAACGGGATGAACGTGGTCGTCGACAACAAGCTCGCGCCGAAGCCGCAGCTCGCCCCCACCCCGGGGAATACCTAACGATTTTTCGCGGACGTGAAAACTTTCACTGACCTCTTCATTCGCCGGCCGGTTCTGGCCATGGTCGTTAGTCTGGTGATCATCATCGCCGGCCTGCAGGCGATCAAGTCACTCAACATCCGGCAATATCCGCGCAGCGATATCGCTTCGGTCAGCGTCACCACTGTCTATGTGGGCGCGAGTGCCGAACTGGTCCGCGGTTTTATCACCACGCCGTTGGAGCGCGCGATCGCGGCGGCCGACGGGATCGATTACCTGGAATCGCAAAGCGCGCAGGGTCTCTCGACGATCACGGCGCACCTAAAACTGAATTACGATTCGAACAAGGCGCTCTCCGAGATCAGCTCCAAGGTCAACCAGGTGCGCAACGATCTGCCGCCGGAAGCCGAGGTGCCGGTGATCAACATTTTGCCGGCCGATTCGCAGTTCGCCTCCGCCTATCTCAGTTTCACTTCGAATATTCTGCAGGCGAATGAGATCACCGATTACCTCACCCGCATCGTCCAGCCGCGCCTGACCGCGATCGCCGGCGTGCAGCGCGCGGAGATTCTCGGCGGCCGCACTTTTGCCATGCGCATCTGGCTGAAACCGGATCGGATGGCGGCGCTCAACGTCAGCCCGTCGCAGGTCCGCCAGGCGCTTGCGCGCGAACAACTTTCTCTCCGCGCTCGGCAGCACCAAGGGCGCGCTCGTGCAGGTCGATCTGACCGCGAACACGGACCTGCATTCGGTCCAGGATTTCAAGAACCTGGTCGTTAGGCAGGAGAACGGCGTCCTCGTTAGGCTGGGCGAAATCGCCGACGTCGTGCTCGGGGCGGAGGATTACAACACCGAGGTCCGCTTCTCCGGGGAGCGCGCCGTCTTCATGGGCATCTTCGTTTTGCCTAACGCCAACTCGATCGACGTGATCAAACGCGTCCGGACCGAGCTGCAGGATATCCAGAAGGAGCTGCCGACCGGTCTCGAGGGCCGGATCGCCTACGACGGCACCGAGTACATCAACACCGCGATCCACGATGTGTTCCGAACC
This sequence comes from uncultured Verrucomicrobiae bacterium, assembly GCA_963792775.1. Lineage (GTDB taxonomy): Bacteria > Verrucomicrobiota > Verrucomicrobiia > Chthoniobacterales > UBA10450 > Palsa-1392. The sequence goes on from CAWBXU010000008.1 coordinate 94,687, forward strand.
CTGATGGAGACGCTCCTCATCGTCGTCATCGTCATCTTCCTTTTCCTCGGCTCCTGGCGCTCCGTCATCATTCCGGTCGTGGCGATCCCGATCTCGCTGATTGGCGCGATCTTTCTCATGCAGATTTTCGGTTTCACGATCAACCTCCTCACCCTCCTCGCGATCGTGCTTTCGGTCGGGCTGGTGGTGGACGACGCCATCGTCGTGGTCGAAAACGTCGAGCGCCATCTGCGCGAAGGACTCAGCCCGCTCGACGCGGCATTGTTAGGCGCGCGCGAGCTGGTCGGCCCGATCATCGCGATGACGATCACGCTCGCGGCGGTCTACGTCCCGATCGGTCTGCAAGGCGGCCTCACTGGCACGCTCTTCCGCGAATTCGCTTTTACCCTGGCGGGCGCGGTCATGATTTCCGGCGTCGTCGCCCTCACCCTCTCGCCGGTGATGTCGGCGAAATTTTTGCACGCGGGTGAAGAAGAGAAAGGTTTCGCTGGCCGGATCAACCGCACCTTCGACCGGTTGCGCAATTGGTATGGTCGCCAGCTCGATCGCACCCTGCAGATGCGCCCGGCGGTTTACGTCGCCTGGATCGGCCTTTCCCTCATCGCGCTCATCTTTTTAAAAATGTCCCTCTCGGCCAAGGAACTGGCGCCGACGGAAGATCAGGGCGTCATCTTCGGCATCGTCGACGCGCCGGCCAACGCCACGATCGAGCAGACCGCAATCCTACGCCGACGCCGCCGCCAAAGTCTTTCTCAGTTTCCCGCAAACCCGTTTCACTTTTCAGATCACGTTTCCGTCGAGCGGCTTCGGCGGCATGGTCCTGAAGCCGTGGGATCAGCGCAAGGAGACCACCTTCCAACTCCTCCCGCAGGTGCAGGCAAAGCTCGGCACTATTCCGGGAATTCAGATGTTTCCGGTATTGCCGCCTGCGCTGCCGGGCGGCGGACAATTCCCGGTCGAGTTCGTGATTCTCTCCACTGCAGAGCCGGAGCAAATGCTCGAGTTGGCCAAGCAAATTCAGACCGCACGCGATGAAAAGCGGCAAGTTTTTCTTCCCGCCAATCATCGATACGAAAATCGACCAGCCGCAAGCCGAGGTCGTGATCGATCACGACAAGGCTGCGGCCCTGGGCCTCAATCTCTCGCAGGTCGGCGCGGACGTCTCCGCCATGCTCGGCGGGAATTTCGTCAATCGCTTCGACATCTCCGGCCGCGCCTACAAAGTGATCCCGCAAATCCAGCGCGTCGACCGCTTGAATCCGCACCAGCTCGAAGACATCTACGTCACCGGGCCGGATGGAAAATTGATTCAGCTCAGCACGATTGCCTCCATCCGGACGAAGGTCGTTCCGCGCTCGCTCAATCGCTTGCAACAACTCAACGCGATCAAGATCAGCGGCGTCGCCGGCGTCCCGACCGATCAGGCGCTCAAACTTCTCGAGGACGAAGCGGCCAAGATTTTGCCGAAAGGTTACTCGATCGATTACACCGGCGAATCGCGCCAGCTCCGGACCGAAGGCGACAAGTTCTTGCCCGCTTTCGGGCTCGCCTTCGTCCTCATCTTTCTCGTCCTCGCGGCGCAGTTCAATAGCTTCCGCGATCCGCTCATCATCCTTTTCGGCTCCGTCCCGCTGGCCATGTTCGGCGCGCTCATTTTCACCTTCCTTAAAATGCCGAGCCCGAACATTCCCTTTTTCACCAATGGCTGGACGACGACGATGAACATCTACTCGCAGGTCGGCCTCGTCACGCTGGTCGGCTTGATTTCGAAAAACGCCATCCTCATCGTCGAATTCGCGAACAAGCTGCAGCAGACCGGTCTCGATAAAGTCGCCGCCGTCGCGCGAGCCGCGCGCGTGCGCCTGCGTCCCATCCTCATGACCACGATCGCGACCGTGGCCGGCCACATGCCGCTGGTCTTCGTCACCGGCGCCGGCGCGAAGGCGCGTAACTCGATCGGTCTCGTCCTCGTCGGCGGCATGACCATCGGCACCATCTTCACCTTGTTCATCGTCCCCTCGCTCTACGTCCTCATCGCCCGCACCCACCACGAAGGGGCTGTCCCCGAAACCGAGCGAAAGTTCGAACCGGAGAGACGACGCGATAGCGAGCTGGTCCCCGAGTTCGTCGAAGCCTAACGACTTTCTGGCGGACAATTTTTGCCCGCAAAAATCGCAAAGGCAGCCCGGTAACAAAAGCGTCCTGGCGGAGATTCGATCCCCTTCCCTTGCTCACTCATCGTTTCTCGCTCAACCAGATCATGGAAGCCTACGACCTCTTCGGCGCGCGGCGCGACGGCGTGCTCAAGGTCGCGATCAAACCGTAGGCTCGCCGGCAACGGCGCGTCTTTGCCTAATGGCCTAACGAGATGAGACGCTCCGCGACGTGAAGCTGAAGACGATGATCTCGGTGTGCCGCGGTTCCCAATGGCTCGCGTCGACCCGAAACCGCCCCGCCTTTTCTCCGCGCGCCGGACGCTCCTGATGGAGCAGACGGAAAAGATTCTCCGTCTCGCTCCTTAAGAATTCGGATGGATCGGTGCCTGCTCCCGCCTGTTTGGTAGTGTCCTAATTTGACTTGTAGGACACCACCGCCTGTTTGACTCGACGGACAAGAGCATGCCTGTCGGTATCTACTGGGCGGATTTTGCTGCGTCCGGTTTAATAATCTTGTTTCTCCATCTGCATTTCCTACGCTCGCCGGATATGAAAGCCGTCCCCGGGACGCTGCAGAACGGAGGCGCGCCCTTTTTCACGACTCATTGGAGCGTGATCGCCGCCTGCGACGATCTCTCGCCGGAGGCTGCGCAGGCCGCGCTCTCGTTGCTCTGCCACAGCTATTGGCCGCCGCTCTACGGTTTTGTGCGGAATCGCGGCTACAGCCGGCCCGATGCGCAGGATCTCGTGCAGGGTTTTTTCCTTTTCCTCCTGCAGAGTAAGGCCTACGCGCAGACCGATCGGAACAAGGGCAAGTTCCGCTCCTTTCTCCTCGCCTCGATCAAGCATTATCTCTCGGACGCGTGGGATCGGGAGCGCGCGCTGAAGCGTGGCGGCCAGTTCGAGTTCGTCCTGCTCGATGAGGAATTGGACGCGGCCGAGCAGTTCTTCGCGAGCGACTCGCTCGCGCCGAGCCTGGACGAAGATGAGCGCTACGAATGGCGCTGGGCGGAGACGCTCCTGGCACGTGCGCTGGAACGCCTGCGGGTGGAGTTTGCGGAGGGCGCAAAGGCGCGGCTCTTCGCGAAGTTGAAGCCTTTCCTTACCGGTGGCCTCGGCCTGCCGAACCAGGAGGCGACGGCGGCCGAGCTGGGGATCCCGGTGGAGACGCTGCGGAGCCATCTTTCCCGGCTGCGGGCGCGCTACCGGGTGCTTTTGCGCGAGGAGGTGGCCTCCACCATCGCCGTCGCCGATGACGTCGAGGAGGAGCTGCGTCATCTCTTTGGTCTCCTCCTCGCCCAGGCCTGACGGAGCGAGGACTTTCCCATGCCCGCAGCCGACCACGAGCCTCTCCATTGCGAGCAATGCGGAGCCGCACTGGAGAACTCGACGAGCTCGTTAGGCTGCATCAATTGCCTGCGCCTCGCCGCCCTCGGTGATCCGGAGATCGAGACGCGCCGCTTCCAGCATTACGAAGTCTGCCTCCGTCCGGATGAGTCGCTCGATGAGCTGGGCCGCGGCGCCATGGGCATCACTTATCGCGCGCTCGACACGAACCTCGATTCTCTCGTCGCCCTCAAGATCATCAGCGCCCGCTACTCCGGCGACCCGGGAGCGCGCGGGCGTTTCCAGCGCGAGGCGCGCGCCGCCGCCCAGTTGCGGCATCCGAATGTCGCGAGCGTGTTTCACTTTGGCGAGACGGAGGACGGCCAGTGTTTCTACGCGATGGAGCTGGTGGAAGGCGAAACGCTCGAGGCCCGGGTGCACCGCGATGGGCCTTTGCCGCCGGCGCTGGCGCTCGACGTCGCCATCCAGGTCGCCCGCGCGCTCATCGCCGCGGAGGCGCAGGAGCTTGTGCACCGGGATTTGAAACCGAGCAACCTGATGGTTCTCGCCAATCCTTCCAGCGAGCCGGACGAGCTGGTGGTGAAGGTGATCGATTTCGGCCTGGCGAAAGCAATCGCGCCCACACCCGAGGAAGCCGCGGGGGTCGCGGCCAGTTTCTCAGGCACGCCGGATTTCGCCAGCCCGGAGCAATTTGGCGGGAGCAACCGGCCGCTCGATGTCCGCTCGGACATTTACTCGTTAGGCGCGACGCTCTGGTATTTGCTCTCGGGCCGGGCGCCTTTCGCGGGACGCTCCTCGCCGACCGCCGGGAGTGAGGCGGTCGCCCCGCCCCTTCCGCTGCAGGATCTCGCCACCGCCAAAGTGCCGGCGCCGATCCTGGCCCTCCTCCGCTCGATGCTGGCAGCTGACCCGGCCGCCCGGCCCCAATCCGCCCGTGAGCTGCTGACCGCTCTCCGGAGTTGCCGCGCAGCAATCGAATCGCGCCCCCGCCGGTGGAAGCTGCTGGCGCTGGCCGGGCTCGCGTTGGTCGTAGCCGTTGGCCTAACGATTCACTATTCACACCGCACCCCGGCTCTGTCCGTGCCCGACAAGTCGGTCGCCGTCCTGCCCTTCGAAAATCTGAGCAATGAGAAAGAGAACGCCTACTTCGCCGGCGGCGTGCAGGGCGAAGTGCTCGCTCGCCTCGCCCGGATTTCCGATCTCAAGGTGATCAGCCGCACTTCCGTAACGCAATATCGCAGCGGCGCGGCCCGCAATCTCCGCGAAATCGGCCGCAGCCTCGGCGTCGCCAATGTGGTGGAGGGAAGCGTGCAGCGGAGTGGCAACCGGATGCGGGTGGTCGCCCAACTCATCGACGCGCGGACCGACGCGCATCTCTGGGGCGAAACCTACGATCGCGACCTGACCGATATTTTCAGCGTGGAAAGCGACGTCGCCAAGTCGATCGCCGATTCTTTGCAGGCCAGGCTCACCGGCCCGGAGCGAAAGGCCGTCGAGGCCGAGCCGACACAGAATCCGGCGGCCTACGATGCTTATCTGCGCGCCCGGCAGCTGCAAACCAACCCGGATACTTTACTGCGCGATTTCAAGATCGCGGAGCAGCTCTACGCGCGCGCGGTGTCTCTCGATCCGAAGTTTGCCCTCGCCCATGCCCGGCTCGCGCAGACCAACGCGGAAATCTTCCACTTTTACGATCGGACGGAGCCCTGGAAGTCGAAGGCGAAAGCGGAAGCCGAAATGGCGCTCCGCCTCCAGCCGGACCTGCCCGAGGGGCATCACGCACTCGGTCTCTACTTCTACTGGGTGACCGGCGACTACGACCGAGCGCTCCAGGAATTCACGGAAGCGATCCGCCTCGCGCCAGGGAGCACGGAGTCGCCGTTTCTCATCGCGGCGATCCGGCGCAGGCAGGGCCGCTGGGACGAAACCCTCGCTGCCTACAATCATCTCGCGGCGCTGGACCCGCAGAATCCCAACATCGTGCGCAACCTCGTCTATACGAACACCGCGGTGCGCGATTGGCCGAAGGCGGCGCGGGCGGCCCGGCGCTGGCTGGCGATCGCGGCGGATTCTGTGACCGCCAAGGTGCAGGCGGCTTACATCGATTTCTGGTGGCACGGGAGCACGGCGGCGTTGAAAACAGAACTGGCGACCATCCCCGCGGGCGTCGATCCCGATGGAATGGTCACCGCGACCCGTTGGGACGTGAGCATGATCGAGCGCGATTATTCCTCCGCCGAGCACACCCTGCAGTCCTGTCCTCTCGATGAAGTGTCTTATCTGAAAATCCAGCCCACCCCGAAGAGCTTCCTGCTCGGGACGCTGGCGCTCGCCCGTGGCGACACGGTTGCCGCGCAAACGTCGCTGGCGGACGCCCGGGAAAAACTCGAAGCGGCCGTGGAGCAGGCGCCGACCAATGCGGAGAGGCATGCCAACCTCGGATTGCTTTACGCCCTTCTCGACCGCAGGGACGAGGCTATCCGCGAAGGGCTGCGCGCAGTCGAGCTGAAGCCCGAAACGAAAGACGCGCTCGATGGGACGGTGATGAACTGCTACCTCGCCCTCATCTACGCGCGGTCCGGCAAACCCGATCTCGCCCTCCCGCTTCTCGAGCGGCTGCTGCGAACGCCCGGCGCGGTGGACAGCGCCGACTACAGCGTCACAAGGAATGACTTGAAGTTCCGCTGGGAGTGGGACCCTCTGCGCGGCGATCCGCGCTTCCAGAGGCTCCTCGCCGACAAGGCGCCGCACTAAGCGGGTCGGCCTTGCTGCGGCCGGGCTCGTTAGGCTGGCTCGCCAAAGTTCCCGGGCAGCCTCGCTGCTGCGTGGCAATTGAGCCGTCGCGGTGGGAGCGGCGAAGAAGCTTTGCGTTTTCTTGCAATGCCGCCCGTTTTTTTCCTTTGGAAGAGATGAACAACTCCATCTGCCCAATGCTCAACCACGGCCTGATGCCCTTTCTCATAAAACCATATCCTGGCGGCCGATCGCGCTATTCACCCAGCTGTTCTACCGCGCGTTCGCACCCGCCAGGGGGAGAATCGGCCTCCGCACCGCCAGCCTTCCCCGAAGAGAAGAACCGTCGGGAGGAGGATCGTCTTCAGGCGCGACGGGACGAGTCGCGCCACTTCTAGCAGGCGGCGGTAGTCACTCCGTCTTGCCTGACCCGCGCGGGTCTGCCATCACTCGGCAACCGCGGCCGCCGCGAGCTCGGCGCACTTGCGAAGGTCTAGCTTTCCCGTCGCCAGCACGGGGATGTCCTCCACCTGCCGAACGATCTTGGGGATCCAAAGATTCGTCACGCCTGCCGTCTGCAGCTTTTCGCGCAGTTGTGCCTGATCGATCTCGACTGTGCTGAGGATGACGAGCGCCTCTCCTTTCGCTTCATCCGGCGCGGAGGCCACGGCGATCACGCGTTCGCCTTCGTTGCCGAGACCGAGCGCGGCCAGAATATTTTGTTCTACCGTCTCGTGCGGGACCATCTCGCCGCCGATTTTGGAGAAGCGCGAGAGGCGGCCTTCGATGAACGAGAAAGCCTCCTTCGTCGAACCGCCCCAGATCGCCGGTTTTCAGCCAGCCGTCCTGCAGCACCTCCGCGGTGCGCGCGGGATCGTCGAGGTAACCTTCGAAAATGTTGCACCCCCGCAGCCAGAGCATGCCGGTGTCGAGCAGGGAAAGCTTTTCGCCGGTCTCTGGAGAGCGAATCTGCGCGGCGATGCCGGGTGCCATTTTGCCGACCGATCCGGGACGATTCGAGGGCTGGACCGGATCGCCGGGCGTATCCGATTTGGGATCGGGCAGATTCGTGCTCACGACCGGCGAGGTCTCGGTCAGGCCGTAGCCTTCGTAGACGGGTTTGGCGAAGCGCTCCTCGAACAAGGCCGCCAGGCTGCGCGGCAATTTCTCCGCTCCCGTGATCGTTAGGCGGACGCTTTCCAATTGCGCGCGCTCCGCTTTGCGCAGGTAGCCCCGGAGAAAAGTTGGCGCCGCCAGCACGATGGTCACGCGCTGGCGCTGGATTAATTCGGCACACTTGGAAGCGTCCAGCGGGTTCGGGTAGGTGGCGATCCGGACACCGTCGATAAGCGGAAACCAGAGAGTCACGGTGCAGCCGAAGCTGTGAAAAAAAGGTAGCGAGGCGAGAATCAGGTCGTCCGGTTTCGCATCGAGGAGGACGCGAAATTGCGCGACGTTGCCGACGAGGTTGCGATGACTCAGGACAACTCCCTTCGGATCGCCCGAGCTACCGCTCGTGAAAAGCAGAACCGCTTCCTCTCTACCGCCTTCGCGCCGCACCTCGAGCCAGCGGATCAAGGCACTCGCCGGAAGAAAAATCGCCGCCATCCACCAGAGAAAAATCTGGCGCTTCATCTGGGGAAGCAGTTCGTCGAGCTGGATCGTTTTTTCCGGCCAGGGAAAATCCGGCACGCGCTGGGCGAAGGCCTGGGCCGAAATCGCAGTCGTTAGGCCAGCGATCTCCTGGGCCCGTCCGATGGCGTTCCGGCCGCTCGTGAAATTCAGTCCCACCGGCACTTTGCCCGCGAGCACGACCGCGAGATTGGCAACCACGCCGCCTTTGCTCGCAGGCAGGACGACGCCGATGCGCTTCTCCGGACAAGTGCGGCGCAAATGGCGGCTCAAGGCCGCCGCCGCCCCGAGCAACTTGCTGCGGCTGAGGGACGAATCATCCAGACCATCGATCACCGCGGTGCGAAAGGGATGCGATGCCAGCCCCCGCACCGCCGCCGCCCCGAGCGACTGGCGCAAAGCCGGGCGCCGGCTGAAACAACGCTCGCCTAACGACAGCAATTCTTCCCGCACGGCAGCGGTGTTGGCCTCGTTAGGCGAAAGCGCATCCCCAAACTCGACCGCGGCCGGATACGGAATTTTCCGCGGCCATTTCCGGAAAAAACGGCCGCCCTGGAAAGAGAAGATTGAACCCCACAACTGATCGAGCCAAACCGGCACGACCGGCGCCTCGGCCCGGCGCGCGATCAGTTGATAGCCGCGCCGCAGACCGCCGAGGACGCCGGAGCGGCTCAATTCGCCCTCGGGGAAAAGGCAGACGATCTCGCCGTCGCGGATCATTTCCGCAGCCAGACACATCGCACCCTTCGCCCGGCGCGAGGTGATCGGAATGCAGCGGACCGCGCGCAGAACCGGATGGAGAAAACGGTTCCGGTAAAATTCCTCCGCGATCATGAAACGGATCGGGCGGGGACAAGCGACGAGGAGAACGAGCGCGTCGACCCAGGTGATGTGGTTAGGCAAAAGGAGAAATCCGCCGCGCGGTAGGCGCTCCAACCCCACTGCCGTAACGCGATAAATCATCCGCACGAGCGGCAATCCGAAAAAACGTAGCGCGCGCTCGGCGGCGGAAATGGGCGGCATCGGTTTTATGATTTACAATCGGCATGTCGCCAACTGCAATCGGCAATTCCATGACGCGCGCATCGCAAGCCAAGGCTGGCGCCTACAGCGCGCTCGCGTTGCTCCTCGCGATCAATCTTTTTAACTACATCGATCGCCAGGTCCTGGCCGCGGTCGAGCCGGAAATTCGCGCGACCTTTTTCGCGCCTAACGACCCTAACGCGATGGCGAGCACCGGGCTGCTCGGCGACGCCTTTCTCGTCACCTACATGGTGAGCGCGCCTTTGCTCGGCTGGCTCTCGGATCGTTTTTCTCGCTGGATCATCGTCGGCTGCGCCGTTGCACTCTGGAGTCTGGCCAGCGGCGCGACCGGGCTCGCGGGAAGCTTTGCCATTCTTTTCGGGACGCGGATTCTCGTCGGCATCGGGGAAGGCGGTTACGGTCCGGCGGCGCCGACGATTTTGGCCGACGCTTTCCCGATCGAGCAACGCGGGCGCATCCTCGCGATTTTTTGCTCGGCCATTCCGGTCGGGAGCGCGCTCGGTTATATCCTCGGTGGGCAGGTCGGCGCGCGTTACGGTTGGCGCTGGGCTTTTTATCTCGTGGTCATTCCCGGGCTTATCCTTTCGATGCTTTGCTTTTTCCGGCGCGATCCGGGGCGGTCCGCTGAACGCCGGAAGTCGGCCAGGAAAATCCGGATTCGCGATTACCTGGCTCTCTTTCGCATTCCCTCTTTCACCTTCAATACCCTTGCGCAGGCGGCCATGACTTTCGCCATCGCCGGGCTCGGTTTTTGGATCGCGGAATACTTGCGCTTTCGCGGCCAGCCGGCGGCGAACGCGAAAACGCTCTTCGGTGGCATCACCGTGGTCGCGGGACTGGGCTCAACGCTTTTCGGCGGATGGCTGGCCGATCGCTTGCGGCCGAGAATTCCGAGCGCCGATTTTCTCGTCTCGGGATCCGGAATGATTCTCGCCTGTCCGTTCTTCGTCGCGGCTCTCTACCTGCCTTTTCCGAGCGCGTGGATCGCGATGTTCGTGGCCATTTTTTGCCTCTTCTTGAACACCGGACCTTCCAACACCGCGATTATCAATGTCTCGCTCCCGGCGGTGCGCGCGATGGCTTTCGCGCTCAACATTTTTGTCATCCACGTCCTGGGTGATCTGCTCGCGTTTCCCTCGATCGGTTTTGTCGGCGGGCATTCCAACATCCGCATCGCCTTCCTTTTTGTCACCGGGGTCATGCTTCTCTCCGGACTCATCTGGCTCGCAGGGATGAAGTATCTGCCGCGCGACGCCGCTGCAGTCGAACAAGCCACTCTTGCCTAACGAAAAGCAGTCAGGGCGTCGGCGTGACCGTGTTGGTCGTGACCGGTTGGGTGCCGGCGGGTGATGCGCTCGGCAAAGGCGTGATGGTCGCGGTCGGCAATGGGGAAGTCTGCACGGGCGTGACCGTGGCGGTGGGCCGCGGCCCGGCCGGAATGCTCGGGCTGGGCAAGGGGCTCGCAGAGTCGTTAGGCGATTGCGCCTGAACCAAGACAGCGGCAAGCAGGGCGAGCGCGAGGAGCGGCAAAGTTCTCATCCCAAGAGCTTCGGGAGCGGACGCCCGACTGGCCGTAGGAGCGGCTAGCGTTTCCCGAAGCCATTGCGGTGAGCGTCCAGGTGAACGTCGTCGGCTTCGGCCTCAGCGTGCGCGAGCGCGGCCTCGTTAGGCCGGCCAATCTTCTGCAGGAGCTCGCTCATCATCTCCCAACTTTCCGCCCGATAAGGCGCCACCGCGATGCAGGTTTTCAACTCGGCGATGGCGCGATCGGGATGGCCCAGATCGGCCAGCGCCTGGATGTAGCGCTTTTCGATCGCCCAATTAGCCGGCCCGAGCCGAGCCGCCAGTCGCAAACGCAGCAGGTTGACCTGTCCGGTCTCGCGGTTCTCCAGCACGGCGAGACTTTCCTGCGCCCGAGCTTCGAGTTCGGGCGGCGCGGTCACCTTTTCCAGCAACTGTCGCGCGCGGACGAAGTCTCGCTGCTGCATCGCGACGGCGGCGAGATTGAGCGACGCGAGCGGGTTACCCGGCTCCTTGGCCAGCGCTTTTTCCAACGCCTGCTGCGCCGCCTTCAGGTGTCCATCGTTTAATTCCAGCGCGCCGAGGTTGATCAACATCCGCGGAGAATCGCCGCCGTCCGCGATCGTCCGCGTCACAAAAGTGCGCTGGTCTTTCCAATCAAGAGTGCGGGCGAAAGTGCGGCCCGCCAGGCAGACCATCCAAGTCGTTAGGCAAATCAGCGCGGGCCGTCGCCAGCGCGTCGCGCCCAAGGAATCGATCGCCACGAGAAGGCCGAGAAAGAGGAACGCGCTCGGGAGATAGAGCCAGTGTTCCGCCACCGTCGCGTTCAAGGTGACGAGGCCACTGATGGGCAGGTAACTGACCAGCGCGAGAAGCCACGGCAGAAAAATGGCAGGCCGGCGACGCACCCGCCAGAGCGCAAAGATCGCGGCCGCGATCAGGACGAGACCAAGCAGGGTTTGCAATTCCCGCCAGGCGGCTGCTTCGAGGCTGGCGTTCACGAAACCGAAGGGACGCGTCTCGACATCGCGGTCCATGTGCAGATGGACCGGCAAAACCAGCAGCCCCGCATACTCCGCGACGGCGCGGGCGACGACAATCGGCCTAACGAGAAGCGGCGCGGGTGCGCTCCGGGCCGGCGGAGCGATGTGCTCGGCCGGCAGGCGCAGACTCAGGTAGACCATCAGAACGGCGGCGACCATCGCCAGCGCCCGCCAGAATTCGGGCCTGCCCCGCTGCGTCAACACGATGATCAGCCAGAGGGCGAGAAAGAGCAGCCCCATCTCCTTGCTCAAGGCGCTCGCGAGCAGGCAGAGGCTGGCGCCAAGGCCGAGCGCCCACTTCGGGCCGCCCCTCGCGCGCAGCATCCGCAAACCGAGGAAGAGCGCGAGAAAACCAAAGGCCGCCGCCAGCGGATCGGCGCGACCCGAAACGTAGGCCACGGCCGCACTTTGCACCGGATGCACCATCCAGATCAGCGCGGCGAGAAATGCGATCGACGCGCGGCGAGCCGGTTCGATCCGGCAAAACGCGAGCAACTCTTCGCCGAAGAAAAAAAGAGCCACCGCAGCGGCGCCATGCCAGAGGATGCTGACGAGATGATAGCCGGCCGGCGCAAAAACAAACGCCGCATAATCGAGCAGATAACTGAACCGCTGCAGTGGCCGATAGAAATCGGAAGCCGATGCGTCGGTAAAAAGGAAATGCTGAAATCCTTCCCAGGTGAGACGCCAGCTTCGGATCAACGGATCGCCGAGAATGAGCGCGCGATCGTCCCAGACAAAGCCGGCGCGCAAGGCCGGCGCATAAACAGCCAGCGCGCAGACGACGAGAAGAAACGGCGCGATTTTCTTGCTCATCGGAATTCCAGTAGACAGCGGAGAACGATTGCGCGTCTAGGTTGCAGCATGTCAATACGTTCCTGGTTTCTCCCCGCGCTTCTCCTGCTCGCGAGCAGCGCCCGTGCCGCCGGCTTGCCTAACGACTGCGAACAACTCATCGTCGGTCTCGCTCCGGGTTGGAACAGCATGCAAGGCGAGCTGCTGCGCTTCGAGCGTTCGGCAGGTGGCCCGTGGCGGCGAGTGAGTGAGCCGGTTCCGGTTTTGTTCGGGAAAAAAGGACTGGCCTGGGGTCGCGGCCTCGCCGGTCAGGAGGAGCCGGGGTTGCATAAACACGAGCACGACGCTCGGGCCCCCGCCGGCATTTTTCGGATCGGCAAAATCTACACCTATGACGCCGCGCTCCCGGCCGGCGCGGATTTCCCCTTCCATCAGGTGACCAAAGCGGACGCCTGGATCGACGACGTGAACAGCCCCGATTACAATCGTCCGGTCACGATCGACGACCCGGCACATCCCCCGCCCTGGTTCGCGAAAGAGAAAATGCGGCACCACGATTTCGCCTATCGCTGGCTGGTCGAGATTCGGCACAATTCCGATCCGCCCGAGCCTAACGACGGCAGCGCGATCTTCTTTCACATCCGCCGTGGCGTGACCCGCCCGACGGCTGGCTGCACGACGATGGCGGAGGGCGATCTCGTCCGCCTTATTACCTGGCTGCGAGCCGCGCGCCATCCCTGTTACGTGCTTTTGCCCGAGGCGGTTTACGCGCAAAAAGCCGCCGCCTGGGGGCTGCCCGCGCCCCAACTTTTCGCCCGAACGAAGAAGTCTTAAAAAAGGTGCGCCCTTCATTTGCATCTGCGAAAGGTTGACCTTACGCTCAACTCGTTAGGCTAAAAACATTATGAGAAAACGATCCAATCCCGACTCGGAGCAGAATATCAAACGCATCGACACCAAGCCGCGAGCCAAGAAACAGACGCACGGTTTTCAGGTCCATTTCGTGCGCGGCTCATCGACTGGAACGAGAATGTTCAGCGACGCAGTTTATGGAGGCAAAGAGCAGTCCCGCAAAGCCGCGCGAAAACATCGCCGCGAAGTGATGGGCGATTTGCCGCCCCGGACGACGCTCGCTGCCGGCCGCTCGGCCAAGAAGGCGGCCGCCAAAAAAACAGCGGCCAAGAAAACGGCCGCGAAGAAGCCCGCCGCCAAACGGCGTCGTTAGGCCGGGAATTCGTTAGGCGCGTGCCTGCCCCGCGGGAGAACGCAGGACGCGCCAGCACTCGATAAAGCCGGGCGCAAAGTCGCCCGGCCGCGCTTCGATCCACTCGGCCAGCAGATCGAGCGGGAAATATTGTACGGCGTCGATCTCGGCGTGCGACAGCTTCATCCTGCCTTCGTACTCGCCGCGATAGAGTGAAATGAATTCCTCACCGGTCCGGGAGGAGGCGGGGATTTTCGCCAGCTTCGTTAAGGGCGCCGTGATCCCGAGCTCTTCGCGCAGCTCGCGCACCGCGGTTTCATCATATTCCTCGCCCGCGCCGACGTGGCCGGCCGCGCTCGAATCCCAAACGTTGGGATGCCGATCCTTCCAGCGGGACCGTTTCTGCAAAAGGAGCTCGCCCGCGCGATTGAAAATGAAGATGTGAACGGCGCGGTGGAGCAAGTTATTCCCATGCACTTCCGCCCTCGGCGCAGCCCCGATTACGCGGTCGTCTTCATCCACGATGGCGAACGGTTCTGAAGGGTCTGTCCCGCAGCTTGGAGGACCCGGCGGCCTCACCCAATTGGCCAACGCGATCCACTGTTCGAGCGACAACTCCTCAGCGCGCGCCTGGGCTGAAGCGCCGATCTGCGCGGCTGCTTCTGACCAGTCGGGCACAAATTCTTTGAGCAACTTTGCAACCTGTTTTCGGCGCTGTGAAAAACCACGACGAACTAAAACGTTCAGAATTTCGAGATCGTGATCCGGCAGCTCACCGGGCGCGCGCGGCGTCAGCCGCACGAGCGCAGATTCGATCTCGGGCGCGGGCAGGAAAACGTTCGCCGGGATCGTGCGCAAGAACTCGACGCGACACTGCGCTTGCACGATTAAAGTGAGAATTCCGTAATCTTTCGAGCGCGGCGCAGCAGAAAGGCGCGCCGCGACCTCCTTCTGTAACATCAAGACTGCCAATGTAATAGGGGTGGGCTTTTCCAGGAAACGCAGCAGGATCGGGGTCGCTACGTTGTAGGGCAAGTTGCCTAACAAACTCACCGGCCCGCGCGGAAAAAGACGACGCAGATCGAAGTGAAGCGCGTCATCATGCACGACTTCGAGCGGCCGATCGGCGAAATGAACGCGCAAAAAATCGGCCAGCCGCGCGTCCTTTTCGATCGCCAAAATATGCGCGCCGCTGGCCAGCGCGGGTTCGGTCAGCGCGCCCAATCCGGGGCCGATCTCGACGACAAAATCTCCCGAAGAAATTCTCGCCTGTTGCACGATCCAGCGCGCCAGATTCTGGTCGTGCAAAAAATTTTGCCCGAGCGTTTTTACCGGCGCGACACGAATCTCGCGCAGCGTCTGCTGAATTTCGGAAAGCTTCACCGGCGAAGAAAAGCGCGGTCGCTGAGGGCAAGAGAAATGATGGGATTGTTCACAAAATCGTGTGAACAATTTGCGCCGGTGTGGAGAGATTATTCACAAGTTATTCCACCGGGGTGTTTGACGTCCTTCTGGCACCGCACGCGCGCACCGCTCTCGCCTGTAGCCGCCTCCCTCTGGGAGGCGCGGGAGTCGCCCCCATTTGGGCGCAGAAGACCGGGCGACGACCGGTCCCGCGCTTCGCAGAGCGAAGCGTCTACAACTCATTTGCGCAACGCTTTCGGCTTCGCGCCGGGAATCGGGACGCGCTTCTTTTTGCTCTTGAGAAATGTGCGGCGCGCATCGCCCAGGGTGGCACCTTCGATAAAGTAAACGGTCGCCGCCCGCCCGATCGCATAGGTCCCGGCGCCCGCCACCATCCCGCAGACCACATTGCCCCAGCCGGGGAAAAATTTGAGCGCGGCGCGCGTCCCTTCCCGCAGGACCATGCCGAGGCCAACGTTCGCGCCGAGCGCCCCGACGAATTCGGTCGCGGCGCGTATGCTCCGCTCGCGCCCGCTGATGTACATGATGCCGGAGACCATGACCAGCTGCAGCGTCGTCAGGATCGGCAAATCCGCCA
Source organism: uncultured Verrucomicrobiae bacterium (assembly GCA_963792775.1). Taxonomy (GTDB): domain Bacteria; phylum Verrucomicrobiota; class Verrucomicrobiia; order Chthoniobacterales; family UBA10450; genus Palsa-1392. Next base: position 110,164 of record CAWBXU010000008.1, read on the forward strand.
GAGGGATCGGCTGCGCCCCGATCGCAGCGCAGATCGCGCTGGTTGATTTCACGAGCATCTCGGCAATCTCGAGCCGGGCCGCGCGATCCCCGCCGATCCGTACCATTTCGACCCGGGCTTCGTTAGGCAACTCCGCGGCCAGCATCCGCCGCAGGGCCGGGCCTAACGAATAGTTAGCGATCAGGCTGGTCCGAACGTTGGGCGCATCACTCAGCGCTGCCTGCTGCAGCGCGGTGGCGACGTCGGGCGGAGCCTCGCCGTCGCGCAACTCGATCAATTTGGCCGGCGCGCCGGCGGCGGTGTTCCAGGTCAGGAGCTTCTCCAGGCGCTCGATTTCCTTGCGCGTTGTAACTTTCGCTCCACGCTCCGCGGCGAGAAAGAAAAAGAGGTCGGCCGGTTGTGCCTGCAGCTCTTCGCGGATGAGGGCGAGCGCCGGTTCGTCAGCCCCGCGCGCATCGAGCAGGCGGATCGAACCGTGGTGCCCCACAGTGATGGTCTGCCAGCGGAAGAGGCCGGTCATCGTTTCGCGCGAAGGTTCGCCCGCTCCTTCGTCGGAAAAGATGCGCGCCGCGAATTCGAGCAAGGGGATCGGATGCGAGCCGATCAGGACAAAGCGCGGCGCCCGTTGCTGCAGAAACAGCTCCTTCAGCGGAGTCAGCTCGTGCAGGATCGGCTTTTGCATCGAAGCCGGCAGCTTGCCGAGAAAGCCCTCGAGGCGTTCCACAATATGGAGGAAAACGGAATTATTCATCGCGCGGCCGTAAGATGAAACGGCCGCACGCATTTGGCGAATGCCGGGCGTCGTTAGGCAAAAAAAAGCGCCGCGAATTTCTCCGCGGCGCATCGTTCGGAGACAGCCAGCTACTTGAGCGTGACCTCGCGCATGAGCTTGGCGCCCATGATCTCGCGAATCTCGAGGCGCTTGGTCGCGGTCGCGCGCTGTTGCTCGACGCTGCCTTCGACCTTCTTCGCGATCGGGTCGAATTTCTCGCGGGCGTTGTCGAACGCGGCCATGTTGGGCGATTCGACCATGAGCAGGATGTCGAAATCCTGCGGGTTGGCGGCATCGCCGATGAGGATCTTGTAGTCGAGAACGAGATTCTGCTTCTTCGCCTCCTCGAGTGTGCCCTTAAAGGTCTTGGCCAAACCTTTGAGGTAGTCATCGCCCATGCCGTATTTCGTCTTCACCATTGTGATCTGCCAGACCGGCCCCTCGGTGTAAGGAGCGTCGCTCTGGGCGAAGGCGAGGCTCGACCAGACGGTGAACAAGGCAGCGCTAGCCGCCAGGGTTAGGTATTTTTTCATTTAACATTTCTTTCTATTGGTTCGAACGGCTCAGGTTTAAGTCGTTCGCGCGGAGTGTGAAGGTGGGCGCGGGCGAGTCAATTCAATTTCCCCGGCTCTCGCCTCTCTTCCTCCAAGGGGGAGCCGCTCGCGGGTGGAAAGCGCTGCCACTCCGTGTTAGAGAACCGGCCCCGGCAACGCTTTCAGCCTAACGAATCATGTTTTCCCAACTCGGCGACAAGCTTCAGGATATTTTCAAGGACCTGCGCGGTCACGGCTCGATCAGCGAGACGAATATCAGCGACGCGATGCGCCAGGTCCGGCTCGCGCTACTCGAGGCGGATGTCGATTATCAGGTGGCGAAAAATTTCGTCGCACGGGTGAAGGAAAAGGCGCTCGGCGAAGAGGTGCTGCGCAGCGTCACGCCCGGGCAGCAGATCGTGAAAATTTTTCACGACGAACTGACCGCGCTTCTCGGCGGCGACGCGGAGCCGCTCAATCTGGAAAAACCGGCGCGCATTCTCATGGTCGGCCTGAACGGCGCCGGCAAAACCACTTCCTCGGCCAAGCTCGCGCGTTATCTGAAAAAGCAGGGGCGCACGCCGCTCCTCATCGCCTGCGATTTGCATCGACCGGCCGCGATCGAGCAACTGGCAACGTTAGGCAAACAGGTCGAGGTCCCGGTTTACACTCCCTCGCCTAACGAAAAGGATGTGAAGCGCGTCGGCCGCCGCGAGCCTCGACTGGGCCGCCGAGCAGGGCGGCAACGTGCAGATTTTCGACACCGCCGGCCGCCAGGAAATCGACACCGCGCTGATCGAGGAAATCAAACAGCTGAAGGAATTCCTCAAGCCGCAGGAAGTGCTCCTCGTGGCCGACGCCGCGACCGGGCAGCAGGCGGTCAGCGTCGCGACGCATTTCCACGAAGCCCTCGGCATCACCGGCATCATCCTCACGAAACTCGACGGCGACGCCCGCGGCGGCGCGGCGCTCTCGATGCGCGAAGTGACCCAGCGACCGATCAAGTTTGGCGGCGTGGGCGAGAAGCTCGATCAATTCGAGCCCTTCGTGCCGGATCGGCTGGCCGGGCGGATTCTCGGAATGGGCGACATCGTCGGCCTGGTCGAGAAAGCGGCGGAAGCGATCGACGAGGAAGAAGCCGCGCGGATGGAGCAGAAGCTGCGGACTGCGTCGTTCGATTTCAATGATTTCCTCGCCCAGTTCAAGATGATGAAAAAGCTCGGGCCGCTCGAGAATATCCTCGGGATGTTGCCTGGAATGAGCCAGATCAAGGGCGGCCTGAACGTCGACGAGAAGCAGATCAAACGGACCGAAGCGATTGTCCTCTCCATGACCGACGAAGAGCGCCGGCGTCCCGACATTCTCAACGCCCGCCGCCGCCAGCGCATCGCGGCTGGAAGCGGGAGCACGGTGACGCAGGTGAACGATCTCCTTCAGCGCTTCAATCAGATGCGCAAGCTGATGAAGAACGCCGGCAAAATGAAGAAGATGATGGCGCAAATGCAGCGAATGAAGAGCTGACTTGCGATTTTCCAGATTTAAGCGATTCGTTCCCTCCCCGCCCGCCCCATTTCAGCGTTTCAGTTTTCAGCGTTTCAGCTTTTTAAACCATGTCCGTTTCCATTCGACTCCGCCGCGAAGGCACGAAAAACCGCCCCTATTACAAGGTCGTCGTGGCCGACAGCCGCAGCCCGCGGGACGGCAAGTTCATCGAGATCATCGGGACCTACGATCCGAAGGTTCAGGGCGACAACAGCACGCTCAAGATCGATCGGGCCGAGCATTGGATCTCCCGCGGCGCGCAGCCGTCGGATACAGTGCGCAGTTTGCTGAAAAAGAATCGCGCCCGCGCAGCCGCGGCCCCGGACCAAGCCACTGAGGCTGCTCCGGAAACGCCGGCAAAAAAATCTCCAGCCAAGGTAACGCCGGCCGCTCGAACGCCGGCTGAACCTGCCGCGGCTGCTGCGGAGGAACCGGCCAGCGTCGCTCAGGACGAAGCCGCGCCGGCAGAAGCTGCTTCTGCGGAAGACGCACCGGCCGAGCCCGCTGCGGAATAGCGCGTTATTGGACAATGCGCCGCGCGCTCGCTAACATCGAGCGGTGAGGCAGTTTCTCGAGTTCATCATCCGGCATCTCGTCGAGTTTCCGGATGAAGTCATGCTCTCGGAAATTCCCAATGGCCGCCTGACGGTGTTTCGTCTGCAAATGCGACAGAGCGACGTCGGCCGGATCATCGGTCGCAATGGTCAGACAATTCGCGCGATCCGCGCGCTGCTCTCGAGCGCCGCTGCGCGCCACGGTCAAAAAGCGACGATCGATATTATCGAATAGGCAGTCGCGCCTAACGAATTCGTCAGCGCGCCTAACGAACTGGCAGCGCCAACTGAGGTTACAGGCGCGTAACTAATGCACTTTTGCCGAGCGCGGCAGCTCCCGGTATTGAGGTGCCCATGAAAACGAAATCGCACCTCATCGCCTTTTGCTCGATTGCGCTCCTCGGCCTGAGCGCGTCGGCGTTTGCCCAAACCGCGCAATGGATCGAGCAGACTGGTACCGGCGGAATCAGCAACGGCGTGAGCAGCGATGCCGCCGGGAGTTGCTACGCCACTGGCATGGTCAACAATCCCGCGCTCTTCGACGACCTCACCATTCCGGCGCACGCCGCGGATGTCTTTCTGAGCAAATACGACAACGATGGCCATCTTCTCTGGGCGACGGTGGCAGGGGGCGATCTCATCGATCAAGGCTACGACATCGCGACCGATGCGAGCGGCAACTCTTTCGTCGTCGGTGAAATTCAAACCAACTCGCTCCACCCGACCGCGACTTTTGGAAACATCACCCTGACCGGCCACGGCGACTACGACTGGTTCGTCGCCAAATACGACGTGAACGGCAATGTCGTCTGGGCGAAAAACGGCGGCAGCACGGCAGGCGACTTCGCGCGCAGCGCGGCGCTCGATCCGTCTGGCAATCTTTACGTTTGCGGCCTTTTCAGTAATTCAATGACGGTTGACGGCGTGACCGTCACGAGCGCCGGACTCTCCGACGTTTTCCTCGCCAAGTTCGACACAAACGGCGCGCTCCTCTGGCTAAGACGCGCGGGCGGCACGGGCTCCGATCTCGCTTACGGGATTGCGCGAGATGCGGCGGGAAATTTCGGAGTCGTGGGCGAATTTCAGAAGAAAGCCTTCTTCGATTCCCATTCCGTTGTCGCCGCGGGCTTGAGCGATGCCTTCATCGCGAAATATGACGCGGCTGGAAACAACCTTTGGGTCCATCGTGGCGGAAGCAATGTTTCCTTCGCGCCCGATCGTGCGAATGCGATCTCGGCGGACGCTTCGGACAACTTCTACGTCACCGGCGAATACAGCGGCAACGCGACTTTCGACGGCCTCACGGTCGATAATACCGGCACGAGCGGTTCCGACATTTTCATCGCGAAATACAATAGCGCCGGCGTCATCCAATGGCTCCATCACGGCGGCGGACTCGAGTCCGACAAGGGCTTCGCCATCGGCAGCGATGCAGCCGGCAACAGCTTTGTCACCGGCTTCGCGTCGAGTGGCCCGGGCGTAATTTTCGACACGATCGCGCTGCCGCCGTTAGGCAACGAATATATCTTCCTCGCCAAATACGATGCCGCTGGCGTCGTGCAATATGTGAAGCAATACGCCGCGGGCACCGGCCAGGATATTCACCTGCTCGGCGATGGCTGCCTCTTCTTCAGCGGCGGCGCCTCGAAAGGCAACGGCCACGAGTTCGACGATATCAGTCTGCTCTACGTCGATCGCGGAGGGTTCATCGGCAAATTCTGCGAAGCGGCGATGGCCTGCAATCCGCCTAACGGATTGCGCGCCGCCCGCATCACCTCGTCGAGCGCGCGTCTCTTCTGGAACGCGGTCGACCAGGCCCAAGGCTACGTCGTCCAGTATCGCAAGGTGGGAACCATTAACTGGCGAGCGAAATCAACGGTCTCGGCTTCGTTCCAGCTGAAGAAACTCGCGCCTGCCACTACCTATGAGTTTGAGGTCGCAACGGTCTGCGCCGATGGCAACACGAGCGATTTCTCGCCCGCCTCAACTTTCACCACCAGCTCCCTGCCCTAACGAGAACCCGGCGCGGAAGAAACCCTGGATCAAGACTGGCCTAACGATAAATTTCGACGCTGATCTTGCCCTCGGCGTCGACTGTGCCGCGATACATCCCCGAAGTATTGAACGGCATCGCGAAATTCCCCGCGTGATCGAGCGCGATCAATCCCCCCGTGCCGCCGATCTTCCCCACCTTGTCGATCGCGGCCTGGGCCGCGTCCTGCACGCTCAATCCCTTGTATTCCATCATCGCGGAGACATCGTGCGCTACCGCCTCCCGGATGAAATATTCGCCGTCGCCGGTGCAGGAGACGGCGCAGGTTTTGTTGTTGGCGTAGGTGCCGGCCCCGATGATGGGCGAGTCGCCGATCCGGCCGAATTCCTTGTTCGTCATTCCGCCGGTCGAGGTGCCGGCTGCGAGATTGCCCGCTTGGTCGAGCGCGACGGCGCCGACCGTGCCGTGCTTGTCCTTGTCGCTGGCTGATCCAGTCGAGTTTTTTACCTTTTGCAACGCCTGCCAGCGCTCCTCGGTGTAGAAATATTTTTGATCGACAAACTCCACTCCCATCTTTTTCCCGAAAGCTTCCGCGCCCGCGCCGTCGAGCATGACATGCGGCGACTTTTCCATAACGAGCCGGGCCAGAGTGATCGGATTGCGAATGTGCTTCACCCCGGCGACCGCGCCGGCGTTGAGCGTCTTCCCGTCCATGATCGAAGAGTCGAGTTCATTCGTTCCTTCGTGGGTGAAGACCGCACCTTTTCCGGCGTTGAAGAGCGGGTTGTTCTCGAGCTGGTGAATCGCGGCGACCACCGCATCGAGGCTCGAGCCACCTTTCTTGAGCACGTCGTAGCCAGCCTGCAGCGCCTGTTCGAGTCCGGCGCGGTGCCCCTCCTCGTTTGCCGCCGTCATTTCGCTGCGCTCGATCGTGCCGGCGCCACCATGGATCACCATGCGAATCTTCATCGGTTCGTCTTTCTCGGGTTGGGCCGCCGGCGCCGCAACCGCTAAAAAGAGGCCGGAGAGCGCGAGAGCGTATTCAATTCGAAGCATAATTGTGATTCGCGTTTGCGAGCGGTTGCGCTCGCTTCTCTTGCCGCCCCAACGAACTGAGGCAACTTCCTTCTTCCATGCCAGTCCGCGATCAAATCCATCGCACGCCTAACGAAAGCCTGGTGACGGCGCCGGTCCACGTCGTCGCAGACGTCGGCCAGAAGAGCCGCGACGCACTCCAGGAAGTCGGGAGCATGTTCTGGTTCATCATCAACACGGTGACCGAAACGTTCGATCGCATCCGGCGCGGTCGGGTGCCGTTTCGGGCGTCGAGTTTTTTTCGTTATACCGAGCGTGCCGGGGTCGGCTCGGTCCCGCTCGTCGCGATGGTTTCGTTTTTTCTTGGCCTAACGATGGCCCTCCTGACCGGTTACCAACTGGAGCGCTTCGGGACGGAGCGACTCGTGCCCGGGCTGGTCGCGATCTCGTTCACGCGAGAACTCGGGCCGCTCCTCACCGGGATCATGCTGGCGGCGCGAATCGGGGCGTCGTTTACGGCCGAGCTCGGAACGATGCAGGTCTCGGAGGAGGTGGAGGCGATCGAGGCGATGGGAATTGGCCCGCTCCGTTTTCTGGTCGCGCCGCGCATGCTCGCGCTCTTCGCCTTGATGCCGTGCCTGAGCGTGATCTCGAGCGCGGCGGCAATCTTTGCGACCGCGCTCATCTCGCGCGCCTATTTCAATATCGCCTTCGTTTATTTCAATGATCTCGTCCTGCACAGCCTGCTCATCCGCGACATCATCACGGGGATTTTGAAAAGCTTCATGTTTGGGCTGCTGATCGGCGCGATCGCCTGCTATCGCGGCCTCACGGTGAAAGGCGGCGCGGCCGGCGTCGGCACTTCCACGACTTCGAGTGTCGTCACTGCGATCACGACCGTGATCGGTTTCGACACGCTTTTTAACATCGTTTACATCGTCTTTTTTCCGTGAGCGAGCCGCCGAATCATGTCGTCGAGCTTCGCGATGTGCGGCTCGCCTTTCCGCAGAAAACCGTCCTCGACGGCATTTCGCTCAAGGTCGAGCCGCTCGATCGTCTCGTCATCATGGGGCAGAGCGGCAGCGGCAAGAGCACCATTTTGCGCCTCATCCTCGGGATCCTGCCGCTGACCGCGGGCGAGATTTTTTTCAAGCAATTCGAGATCTCGCAGATTGAAGCGGCGCAAGCTCCAGCAGGTCCGCGCCCAGATCGGAATGGTCTATCAATACTCGGCGCTCCTCAGCTCGCGAAACGTGCGCGACAACGTCGCCCTTCCCCTGGAGGAGCTGACGAGAAAATCGAACGCCGAGATCGACAAGATCGTCGACGAAAAACTCGAGCTCGTCGGGATGATCGAGTCGAAAGACCAGATGCCGTCGGAATTGAGCGGCGGCATGCGCAAACGCGTCAGCCTCGCCCGCGCCCTCGTGATGGAGCCGGAGCTGATCCTTTTCGACGAACCATCCGCTGGTCTCGATCCCGTGATCAGCTCGGTCATCGACGAATTGATCATCAGCCTAACGGATCACTCGCAGGTGACTTCGATTATTGTGACTCACGAAATGGACAGCGCGTTCCGGATCGGCACGCGAATGGCTATGCTCTACCAGGGCAAGGTGATCGAAGACGCCACGCCCGCGCAGTTCAAGAAATCAAACAACCCGGTCGTGCAGCAGTTCCTGAGCGGCAGCACCGAAGGTCCCATCCTGGAAGGAAGCAAAGATGCAGTTGCGACGAAATGAAATCATGACGGGCTTGCTCGTGCTCGTCACGGTCGCCGTCATCACTTTCATCCTGATCCTGCTCGGGGCGCCAGGACTCTTCCGTCCGCTCGTCGTTTATCGGCTTTATTTCGACAACGCCGCCGGGATCAAACTCGGCGCGCCCGTCCTGCTCGCGGGCCGCAAAGTTGGCCAGGTGAAGTCGCTCAACTCGCCCGTCTCGCGCGAGGAAGCGGCGCACGCGCTCGAAGCCGCCGGCAATCTCGGCAGCGTGACGCAAAACGGCCCGCCCGGGAATGCGCCTCTTCCGCGGCTCGAAGTCCGGATCGACGTCGAGATCGATCGCACCGCGCTGATTTACAAGAACGCCAACGTCCGCCTCATGACTTTGGGATTGTTAGGCGAAACCGCCATCGACATCTCCGGAGGCAACGATCACTCTGGAAAATCCGAGCCCGGGCAGGTCTTCGTCGGCAACCGGGTTCCCGATTTTTCCGAGGCGATCGCGAAGTTGCTCGGGATCGTCCAGCCGGTCGCGACGGAAGCGACCGCGACTTTGAAAGAGCTGCAAAACACGAGTGCGAACCTGAGAAAGATCACGGACGAAAACTCGAAGCTGAGCCAGGCGTTAGGCGAATTCAAAACCTTCGGCGAGCACCTCAATCAGATCACCGCGAGCGACAGTTCGCTCCAGCAATCGCTCAACAACATTCGCGAGATCAGCGATCAGCTGAGCAAGAACGACAACATCAAGGTGACGCTGGAAAATTTCCGCGCCTCTTCCGAGAAGTTAAAATCGGCGCTCGACAACATCGGCCCCGATCTCGAGGCGACGCTGCGGAACGCGAAGGATTTTACCGGCACCTTGAAAGCGCAGCCGTGGCGTTTGATTTGGCCGAGCACTAAAAAATACCCTAACGAGGAAGTGAGTCCCGCGCCGGTTCGCCGCTCCACGAAGGTCAAGCGCCGATAATCTGGTAGTTCGCTGGAGGGACGGGCGCCGTCCCGTCCGAGTTTCTGAAACACGGACGCCAGAGCCGGCGTCCCTCCAGAAACGGATGCGTCTACAGACGCTCTTCCAGCGTTCCGTTCTCCTCCGGTTCTTCGCCAATCTCCTCCTCGATAACGCGACGGCGTTTCGGGGAAAGGAACGGCCGGAGAAATCCGTAGAGGAGATAGGAAAGGAAAATCACCGCCGCCATCCACTGGTAAAATTTTACCGTGATGGCAAGGATCGCGATGAGGAAAAAAAAGCGCGGAATCGATCGCGTTGTCCGCCAGTTCACCGCCTTGAAACTCGGATAGCGGAACTTGCTGAACATCATGAAGGAGAGAAAAAGCATGAGCGCCGGGAGCGCGTATTTCCAGCGCCCGATCGTACGCTGGCCTTCGTCGAGCCAAAGCAGAAACAGCGTGAGCGACGCGATCACCCCCGCGGCTGCCGGAATCGGAAAACCGGTGAAATTCTTATCCGCAGTTGCCGCCGAGCCTTGCGCGGCGATGCAGTTAAAACGCGCCAGCCGCAGCGCGCCGCAGGCCAGGTAAACAAACGCGATCATCCAGCCCAGGTTTTTGAATTCCCCGAGCACGATCTGATAGACGAGCAGCGCCGGCGCCATTCCGAAAGAAACGACGTCGGCTAACGAATCGAATTCTCTCCCGAAAGCGCTCTCGTGACCCCCGAGGCGGGCGAGCCGGCCATCCAGCAAATCGAAAATGCAGGCCGCGAGAATGAACCAGATGGCATCGTGGAAATCGGACGCGGCCTCGAGGAAATCGATCTCGCGCGCGCCATCGTAAATGCGCAAGACGGCGGCGAATCCGCAGAAGAGGTTGCCGGCCGTCATCAAATTCGGCAGCAGATAAATCTTCGGGCTTTGCGAATCGTTCATCGTTAGGGCAACCGGGCAATCACACTTGATCCCCCAGCCACGCGGTCGCCCACTTTCACGAGGATGGTGGCGTCGAGCGGCAAATAAACTTCCGTGCGCGAGCCGAAACGAATCATCCCGAAACGTTCGCCCTTGGCCAGCTCGTCGCCCACCTGCGACCAGCCGACAATGCGGCGCGCGATCGCGCCGGTGATCTGCCTAACGACAAGGGTGGCGCGCGGATTCTCGAAAGCCCAGGTCATCGATTCGTTCTTTTCCGAGCAAGCCGGATCGCGCGCATCGAGGCAAAGCCCGACCCGGTGCTCGCGGTAGATGATCCGCCCATCGATCGGAGCGCGGTTGGTGTGGACGTTGAAGACGGAGAGAAAAATCGCCACCCGGCGCATCGTTTGCCTAACGACTTCGTTTTCTTCCAGGTCGGCAATTTCCACAATTACACCATCCGCCGCCGCAACGACCGCGGCGGGATCGGCCGGCGCGAGCCGTTCCGGATCGCGGAAGAAGACGAAGGTGTAGCCGATGAGAAGAAGGAAGAGGAGCGTAAGCCAGGGCGTGAGGAGAAGGCTGAGGAGCGCGAGAACGACAAGCACCGCGAAAATCCAGCGGGCTTCAAAAAGCGTTTGCCAGCGCATCAGAGCAGGAAGTTTCGAGTTCGTCGGTAGGCCGGTCAAGCTCCCTCTCCTTCTCCTGCTCCTGCTCCTAATCTTCCCGCCTAACGAGGGAGCAGGATTAGGAGCAAGAGCAGGAGAAGGATTTTGAGGTGACGAACTGGCCCTCGCCCGCAATCATCCCGCCATGGTGCAGATTCTCGATCATCCGCTGGCCGCGGCGCAGCTCTCCATCTTGCGCGCGAAACAGACGTCGCCTAACGAGTTTCGGGCGGCGCTGCACAAGCTCGCGCTCCTCCTGCTCGTCGAGGCGGCGCGCAGTTGGGAAACGCAGAGCGCAGAAATGCAAAGCCCGCTGCAGACTTTCACCGGCGTCGTCCTTTCGCGCCCGGTGACGCTCGTGCCGATCCTCCGCGCCGGGCTCGGCTTGCAGGAGGGGATGCAGCCCCTCCTTCCGGAAGCGAGCACTGGCCACGTCGGGCTTTACCGGGATCCGCAAACGCTCCGGCCGGTAAAATATTATTGCCGGCTGCCCGAGAATCTCGCCACCCAACAAGTGCTCGTGCTCGATCCCATGCTCGCAACCGGACACAGCGCAGCCGAAGCCATCTCGATCGTGAAAGCCGCTGGGGCGCACCGGCCGCAATTTGTCTGCGTGCTGGCCTGCCCGCCGGGCGTGGCGGAATTGCAGCGGGCTCATCCGGATGTTTCCATCGTAACGGCGGCGATCGATCCCATCCTGAACGACGTGGGCTACATCGTGCCGGGATTGGGCGACGCCGGCGACCGCTATTTTGGAACCGGCTGAGCGCCCAGACTTGCTTTCCAGCCGCAATCCGCTTGGAATGCCTCCATGGCAATTAACGATCGCCGCATCGAAGTCTTCGCGCCTTTTGGCGAAGCGTTTGAACTAATGCAGAAGATTCTCTTCCGACCATTCGACATCGGAAAATGGTTCGTGATCGGGTTCGCCGCCTGGCTCGCCACTTTCTTCAGTGGCGGCGGCGGTTTTAACCGCTGGCGGAATAAGGGGGACTGGCGCTGGACCGCGCATCATCAAGGTCCGGCATGGTCGCTCCATGATTCTGCACCGTGGGTCATCCCGGTTTTCCTTTTCGGATTTCTCGTCGTCCTTGCCCTCGTGGTGATCTTTATTTGGCTGAATTCGCGCGGCCGTTTCATGTTCGTCGATTGCATCGTGCGCAACCGCGGCGCGATCGCGGAGCCATGGCGGGAATATGCGACGGAGGCGAACGGCTTTTTCGTTTTCCAACTCGTGATCGCGCTCTGCAGCCTCGTCCTGGTGGGCGGATTCGCGCTCCTCTTCTTTGTCTCGTCGCACGTGGGAGCGGCCATCATCGCATTTCCGCTTCTCATTTTTTTTGCGGTCGCCTTTGTTCTCGTCGCGATCGTCGTGGCGCTGGTGACGCATTTCATGGTTCCGGTGATGTATCGCCAGCGCTGCGGGGCGATGGAGGCTTTTCGCGCTGTCTGGTCGCTCGTCGTGGCGAACCTCGGCGTCTTCATCCTCTTCATCCTTTTTCTGATCGTGCTCTACGTCGCCGCCGCCGCGATCGGGTGCCTGGCCGGTTGCGTGACCTGCTGCGTTGCCGCGCTGCCCTACATCGGCACGGTGATTCTCCTTCCGATCGTGCTCACGCTTTACGCCTTTCCGCTCTGTTTTCTGCGGCAGTTTGGCGATCAATACGATGTCTTCGCCGTCGTTAGGCCAACAGAACCGCCGCCGCCTCCGCCGCCGCCCCCGGTCCAGGAAAGCTTGCCGCCCTCGTCGTGAAACCAACGCTTTCGCCTAACGAGCGCAAGGGACGCGCGATCGCAATCGCGATTTTGCCGGCGGCCCTCTTGCTCCTCAAGCTGGTCCGGCCGGGCTCGGCGCCCGCCTGGCTTCCCTTCCCGACCTCCTGCGGCGCGATCACCGGTTTGCCCTGCATTTTTTGCGGGACGACGCGGGCTCTGCATTTCCTGCTCAACGGCGATTTCCGGAGCGCGCTCTATTTCAACTGGCTGGCCTTTCCGATCGTCGCCGGCGCGCTTGGGCTGATCGTTCTCTTCAGCGCGGAGCTCTTGCTCCGTCGCCACCTGCTCGGACGACTGCCCAGAGTCCGATTCACCCGCCGGACGGTGGGCGCCTTCGCCGCCGGGTTCATGCTTCTCTGGAGTTTGCAGGTTTACCTCGCGGTCTCACAGCACAAGACCGAATTGCTCAATCCCAGCGGGCCGCTCTATTCGTTAGTCGTTAGGTAAAGCGGCGGTCACCTGCCGGCAACGCGCGGAGAATTCTTGTTCCGGGGAGCACGGGCTGCCAGCCCGTTGGTCGCGGCAGTCTGCCGCGACGAACTTTCGGAGCGGTGACATGGTCTTGAACGTCCGGACCAGTGGTGCGGCCGGACCTTTTCTTTCACCGTCACCTTTACCGCGAAACGGGGTGACGGTTCCAGAGAAGGAACGAGAGGACAATTCTCCACGGGCACGTCCCACCATGTCGCCGTTCCGAAAGTTCGCGAAGGCTGGCAGCCTTCGCCAACGGGCTGGCAGCCCGTGCTCCCCGAAGAAGAACCCCGATTTCGCGGCCGCACAGCAGGAGCAGCATAGCATGCAACCCGGAGCGCGTTCCGCACTCGTTAGGCAATATCCGTCATCTCCCAGAACTTCCGAAAGGCATTCGGCCAGCTCCGATTCTGCACGCTGCTTCGGGCCGCCGCGCCCATCCGTTTGCGGAGTTCTTCATCCCCCGCGAGCCGGCGGACCGCATTCGCGAAGTCGTCCGGATCGCGCGCTTTCGTGATCAGCCCACTCACCCCGTCGCTGACCAGTTCCTTCGGCCCGCCCTCGTCGGACACGATCACGGGCAACCCGGCCGCCTGCGCCTCGATGATGACGTTGCCGAAAGTATCGGTCGTGCTCGGAAAAACGAAAATGTCGGCAGAGGCGTAGGCGCTCGCCAGTGTGTCGCCGGTGAGATAGCCGGTGAAACAGGCCTCGGGAAGTTGGTCTGCCAGTGCGTCGGAATACGGGCCGTGGCCGACGAAGGAAAGCTGCACCGGAACGTTCTCGCTCCGCAGTTTGCGAAAGGCCTGCACGAGGACATCGAGATCCTTTTCTTTCGAAATCCGCCCGACATAGAGCAGCCGCACCCCGCTCCCGTCACTCCCAAATTGCTCCCAAAAATTCGACTCGCCGCGCGTCGGCGTGAAACGCTGAGTATCGAGTCCGCGCGGAAGGATCTTGAGTTTCGCGGCATCGATTCCGCGATCGATCCAGCTCTGCCGGTATTGCTCGGAGTTCACGAAAATCGTGTCGAGCTGACCGTAAAACCAATGCATGTATTTCCAGGCCAGACTCTCGAGAAAACTGTCCTCGGTCAGGATGCGAATGTATTGCGGGAAATCGGTGTGATAGATCCCGCTCGTCTCGAGGTTCAACATCTTGGCCGCGAGCAGCCCGGTTAGGCCAATCGGCCCCGGCGTGCTGATGATCACCTCGGAAAAACCTTCCCGCTGGATGTAATCGAGCATCTGCAGAATCGGCGGGAAGCTCAGCTTCTGCAGCTCGTATTCCGGCAGCTCGAATTCCCCGATCGGTTTGAAGTTATTGATCGGGAGACCATCGATCGTGAGCTCACCGCGCGAAGTGATGACGACCAGATCGCGGCCGGAGTCGCGCGCTTCCGCCGCCATTTTCCGAATCGTGGTCGAGACGCCGTTGACGTCCTCGAGCGTGTCGGTGAACCAGGCGCGCTTGTTGTTTTGCAGGGCGGGCGGGATTGCGCCGGTGAAATCGCGGCAAACTTCGCGCAACCAGCGCCGCGACGGGCGCCTGGCTGTGGAAGGCGTAAATGTAAGGCGCGAGCACGACCAGAATCGGCGCGATCCCGGCGAGCGCCTGGATACTCTCGATCACGTTTCCGGCGTTGAGCTGCTGCACGAACTTTTCGAAAAAGCGGAAGGCGAGCTGTTCGCAGGCGGCATTCGCCATGATGAACGTGCGCCGTTCCGGTTCGGTCACATCGGCGGTCGCGCGGGCTAGCCGAGCTTTCACTTTCGGCTGCGCGAAGTAGCCGGAGAGTTCGCGCCAGAGAGAGATGTTGCTCGGCTTGGCCAGCTCGAAAATTTTCCCGGAAAGAATCCCCTGGGTGATAAAGCCCGCCTTCTCTCCGAGAGTGAACTCTGTCGGATCGCGCCCTTCCATGAAGCGCGAAAACATTTTTTCCAACAGCCCCGCGCTCGGCCCCAGCTTCTCGGTGAAGCGATCCTGAATGAAAGCCGCGAGCGTATTGTAGAACCCGTGGGAGAGCGCGAGCGGCGTGCCGCCTTCTCCGTGCGCGCGGCACTGACCCTTGCGGATTTGCTCGAGAAACTCGTTAGGCGTGTTTGCGGCCGGCGTTTCCGTAAAGGCGGACCCAACGAAAATCCCGCCGTGATCGTCGGAGCCGCCGACCAGGATTTTTTTCCACGGCTCGGGATGCGTTGGGGCGAGATCGTGGCGCTCGGAGAAGGTCGCGATCTGTTCCGGCGTGAGCTGCCCGAGAATGTGGCGGGTGAGATCGCTCAGGAGCGCGTCGCGCAGGCCATTGATGCCTTCGAAATGCTGGAAGAGCAGGATCAAACGCTCGAGATGCGAAGTGCTGAGCTTGCCGTTGATGCTGTAGAGCGGATGCGCGACCGCGTGCACGATCTGCTCGCGCTGAAGGAAATTTTGCAGCTCGAAAATGTTCGGGCGAAGCCGGGAGATTTCCGCATGCTGCGGCTTGTCGATGCCCCAGACGAGCAGGTTGATCTTGCATGGGTCCTGCGGAAAAAACGTAGTAACCTGCTCGCTGATGAATGTATCGCGATGAGCACGAAGCGCGAGGCAGCCGTCGATCGTGTCGTGATCCGTCAGAGTGACGAAATCCATCCCGGCGGCTTTCGCATTGGCATAAAGCGCTTCCGGATCGGAATAGCTGTCGGGAAAATCGAGCCGGCGGAAGAGCCAATCTTCCGAGCGATCGCTAAACTTGGAATGCAGATGGAGATCGCAACGGCTCATGCGCGTCACCCGGTCAACGCTTCGCGCGTCAGCCACGATTGATAAGTTATCGGCTCGCGGTCCCGCAATGCCCGGGTGATCATTTCCTCGATCTGACGCCAGATCGCCGGGTGCGAAATATCGGGCGGATGCAGGCTGAGCCGGAGGAGCGCGTTATTCGTTAGGCGGGAAAAAAGCCAGCGATTCCAGCCCAGACTCACGCCGCGGCGCCAACTGCTGCGCACGCTGTAAACGAGCGATTGCGAAGACACTTCCTCGCGCGCCACGAAATCGCGCACCCGCCGGAGCGTCGTCGTGTAAGTCATGCCGGCGTCAATCACCGCGCGCTCCGCTTCCGTGCCGAGGAGCCAGGCCGGGGCGATGAAGCCGCGCGGACGAAAACCCTGCGCGGCGAAATCCTGTTGCGCCTGCTCGATCAAGGCGAGCGCTTCGCTGTAGCCGAGGTCGAAAAATTCCCCTTCATCGGCAGTGTAAAAGCGCGTGATCATCTTGTCGCGCGGCGACTCGTTAGGCCGGCGGGTGCGCTCGTGGTAAAAACCGTGGAGCACGATTTCATTCCCTTTCTCCTCTAAACCTTTCAGCCACGCACAAAAATCACGACTCGCCATGGAAGCACCCTGGCGATGATAATTGGGCACGACCAGGAGGGAAGCGGTCGCGACCCCCAGAGCCGAGATTTGCCTGACGATTTCAGCGACGCGCGCCTGCGTCACCGGGGCAACATCGTGAACCGAAACAACCAGGGCGCGTTGCACGCGTCAGCTTCGGCACACCCGGCGGCCGAACAAGCCCAATCTGCAGCGCCTGCCGGCCTGCTTCTATCGCCGTCCTGTAACCGCCGCCTGCGGGCGGCGCCAGGGTTGTTCTCCTTCTCCAAAAAACGCCCCGTAGCACTGCCGCTACCACTCGCGCTTCGCACGGCGAAGCGGCTACAGGGTTTCGCTGCAATGGCCTTTACAGGCGTGAGATCAATTCGAACTCGGTTTTGCCTAACGGCTGCACGGAGAGACGCGAATTCCGCAGCAGGACGATGTCGCGCAACTTCGGCTCCGCTTTGATCTGCTCGAGCGAGACCGGTTTCTTCAGCGCCTTCACCGGCTTTAATTCGACCGCGCTCCAATCCCCCTCCTTCGCGGTCGGATCGGGAAAGGCCTCGCGCGTCACTTCCGCGATTCCGACGACCGCTTTGTCGCTCACGCTGTGATAATAGAAAACGCGATCGCCTTTTTGCATCGCGCGCAGATTGTTGCGCGCCTGAAAATTTCGCACCCCGGTCCAACTCGTTAGGCCATCGCGCACGAAATCATCCCAGGAATAAGCTTCCGGTTCCTGCTTCACCAGCCAGTAGCGGGTCATGGGCTTTTCATAGCACGATTGTTCTGCCGAGGCAGTTCTTTAACCGCAGAGAACGCAGGGTGCGCAGAGAAAAAGCAAAATCTCTTCAACCTGCGGTCCCCTCTGCATTCCTTCCCCTCTCTGCGGTCTGCGCTCTCTGCGGTTGATTTTCAACCCCCGGATTCGACAAGCGCCGCGATCTGCTTCAAAATCGCCCCCATGCCGCGCCTCCCTTTCATCACTTTTGAAGGCTCGGAGGGCTGCGGCAAGTCCACCCAGGTGCAGCTCCTGGCCGCGCGCCTAACGAAAGCGCACATTCCGCTCTTCATCACCCGCGAACCGGGCGGCACACCGATCGGCGAAAAAATTCGCGATCTCCTTCAGTTCGATCCCGTGAGCAGCGCGATGACACCGGAGACCGAACTGCTCCTCTTCGAGGCGAGCCGCAGCCAGCTCGTTAGGGAAAAAATTCAACCCGCGCTCGATCGCGGCATGGTCGTGATCTCGGATCGCTTTGCCGATTCCACGACCGTCTATCAGGGGGTCGCGCGCCGGCTCGATCCGGAGAGGGTCGGCCACCTCAACGCCTTTGCCGTCGGGCCCTGCTGGCCCGATCTCACCTTTATCCTCGACGTCGATGTCGCGACCGCGCGCGAGCGGATGCGCCGGCGGGTCCGCCCGGTCGGCGCGCCCGATCGCATGGAACAGGAGCCGCTCCAATTTTACGAGGCGGTCGCGGCCGCCTACCGCGAGCTGGCGGAGCGCGAGCCCTATCGCATTTGCCTGATCGATGCCGCCCAGTCCATCTCCGAGATCGAGGAGGAAATCTGGCAAACGATTTCCGCGCGCTTCGTCAACCTGGCGCGCCTAACGAACACGCCACGCCTCCGCCGGCACGCCTGAGCTGTGGCTTTCACCCCTGAGATTGCGCTCGATTATCTGCGTGGGGCGCAGGAGCGGGAACGTCTCGCCCACGCCTATCTTATCGCCGGACCGACCGGGAGCGGAAAACGCGCCCTCGCCGCGGAGGTGGCCCAGCTCGTCAATGGCGCACCGCCCGCGGCCGTCTTCAACGGCGGCGCAGCGGATGTTTATCTCGCCGCCCCGGAATCGAAATCGCGCCGCATCGTGATCGAGCAAATTCGCCAGCTCGAACACGCTCTGCAGATGCAGGCTGGCGCAGGGCGGCGCAAGGTCGCGATCATTTCCGAAGCCGACCGGATGGTTCCGCAGGCGGCCAACGCTTTTCTCAAAACGCTGGAAGAACCGCCTAACAATTCCCTGCTTCTCCTCCTCAGCTCGATCCCGGAGGTGCTGCCGGACACGATTCTTTCGCGCTGCCTTCCCCTTCACCTGGCCGCGCCTAACGATGGCGCGCTCTCCGCCGAGCAGGGCGAATTGGTCGAGCTGCTCGCGGACGCGGCCGAGGAGAAGACGGCCGGGAGCGTGCACGAAGCGTTTCGCCTGGCGCAAGGTTTCCAGCAGCTCCTCCGGAAAATCCGGGAACGAATTCAGGCTGAAAATGCCGCGCTCCTGAAAACGGAAGAGACGCGCTACAAGAACACGACCGATGGCGCCTGGCTCGAAAATCGAGAAGACCATTACAAGGCCCTAACGGAAAGTCTTTACCTGCAGGAGCGGGCCCAGCTTGTGGAAACGCTTTTTCTCTGGTGGGCGGATGTCCTTCGCGCCAGCACCGGGGTGGCGGCGCGCGAGCTTCCGGAAGCAGCGCGGACGACCGGCGCGCTGGGCGCTCGCCTAACGACTCCGGAAATTCTCCGCCGCATCCGCCGGCTCGAGGAATTGCGCGACCACCTCAACCGCTCCATCCAGGAAGCGCTCGCCCTCGAGGTCGCGTTTCTAAACGTCTTTCGCTTTTAGCGGCGCGCCGAAATTGATCGTCGCCATTTGCCCGCCGCAGCGGGTCGCACCGAAACGCAACGCGACCGGTTCTTTCGGCTCCGGGAAGCGATAGCGGTGATCGAACAAATTCGCCGAGCGCCAGACGCCCGCCAAAACCCAGAGCACCGCGACGCCGGCGAACGCGACCGCCGCGAAGATGGCGAGCCACACGCTTCGCCTGGGATGCCAGCCGGGAGCGGAGGCCGGCGCATTCGCGTGCGACCGCATCTCGAGCAGCGCCTCCATCACCGCCGCCGTCCCATCGACTGACGCGGCAGAATAATCGCCCCGCGCCAGCGCACGCTGCGCCGCCTCGCGAAAAATTTTGGTGAGCGCGTCGCCGCTCTGTTCGAGCGAGAGTTCCGGCGACGGGAGCACGCGCACCTCCCGCCGCGGTGGCGCGAAAGCGATCAAGACTCCGTAGCCGCTCTGATTCCAAGCCTGGTTCAGCGCCGCCGCCGTCTCGCCAATCAACTGCGGCGGCGAAGAAAAAAGCGCGAGATAAACCGTGATGTTGTTTTGTGCCTGGAACCGATCCAAACCGACGCTCAAATCGGTCGAAACTTTCCGCGAGATCAGGAAATCGGGATCGTAAATGTGATCGACCGGAGCCGGTGGCAGAGCCTCCGCGCACAGGCTGGAGAGGCCGGCCAGGACAAGGAGAAAGTGCCTAACGAGAAGTGAAAAGATCCGCCTCTTCATGCGCCGGCCGCTCGCGAGATTTTCCGCATCCGTTCCATCAGGCAATGGATGCAACGCTCGATCCCACCCGCCCAATCGCGCGCGGCAAAGGCGGACCGGCCGGCCTCGAGAGCGGCGCCGAGATCGTCTTCGGTGACCTGTCTTTCCAAGCCATAACCAACCGTTAGGCCCGCCGCGCCAGCCCCGCGATCGACGGCGAGGAGAAGGTCGAAATTATTTTCCTCGGTCGATTCGATCGTGCTGAAGCGCGCCCGGTTCGCGAGCCAAAAGGTGTATTCGCCGATCGCCGTGTCGGCCGGCAATTCCGTGAGAAACACCGACAGACTGGATTGCGGAAACTTGGCGTGAAACAAATGGAGCAGCCTGCGCAGTCGGCGTTGGCGCAATTTCGAGAGCGTAAGAGTGGAATCGGTCAGCGGTCCGAAATGCAACGGGGCGACGCCGAATTGCAAATCCAGCTTGTGCAAATCGAGACGGCAATGCGGGCAGCGCGCGACCGGCTCCGTCACCGGCCGGCGGCACGACGGGCATTTCAGCTTGAGTTCGGCCGACACGAGACGCTATATACCCGCGCCCGGATTTTTTCACCCTCTTCATGACCTCGCGACGCACGCTCCACGTCGGCCTCATCGGCTATCAATTCATGGGGCGGGCGCACTCCAACGCCTGGCGACAGGCGCCGCGCTTCTTCGATCTGCCGGCGGACGTGCGAATGAAAACGATCTGCGGCCGGAACACGCGGGCGGTCCGGAAAGCGGCCGCAGATCTCGGCTGGGAGCAGAGCATGACCGACTGGCGCGCGGTGCTGGAAGATCCGGAGATCGATGTCATCGACATCAGCACGCCTAACGACTCCCACGCCGCGATCGCGTGCGCGGCGGCCGCTGCCGGCAAGGCGATCCTCTGTGAGAAACCGCTGGCGCGCGATCTCGCGGAAGCCGAGCAGATGGTCGCCGCGGTGAAAAAGGCGCGAGTCGTGAACATGGTTTGCCACAATTACCGGCGCGTCCCGGCCCTCGCGCTGGCACGTGAGATGATCAAGCGCGGAGAACTCGGCGAACGCCTCTACCATTTCCGCGCTCGTTATGCGCAGGACTGGATCGCGGATCCGGAGTTTCCGCTCGTCTGGCGTTTGCGCGGGAAGGAGGCGGGCTCGGGTTCGTTAGGCGATCTTGGTTCGCACATCGTCGATCTGGGGCGCTATCTCGTCGGGGAATTTCGCGAAGTCTGCGCCACACTCGAAACGTTTGTGAAAACGCGACCGCGCGAGGATCATCCCCGGCGCAAAGGCAAGGTGACGGTCGACGATGCCTTCACCGCCCTCGGCCGTTTCCGGAATGGCGCGCTCGCCACCCTGGAAGCGACTCGCTTCGCACCCGGGCGAAAGAATGGCCTAACGATCGAGATAAATGGCAGCGGCGGCTCGCTTCTCTTCGACCTCGAGCAGATGAATCGGCTGCAATTTTACAAGGCGGATGATCCGGAAGGGCGGCGCGGTTTCCGCGATCTTCTTGTGACCGAGCCATCGCACCCTTATGTCGGCAACTGGTGGCCGCCAGGGCATCTCATCGGCTACGAACACAGTTTCGTGCATACGATCGCCGATTTCGTTAGGGCGATCGTCAGGGGAAAAAGTGTGGCGCCGACCTTCGCCGACGGCCTCGCCAATCAGCGCGTCCTCGCTGCGATCACCGAAAGCGCGCGCCAGAAAAAGTGGGTGCGAGTCTGAATCCGGGGAGCGCACGCGACTCGCGTGCTCCGATCGGCGACTCGCCGATCGGACGAAGGTTCGAGAGCGCGTCGCACACAGCTCTCGAAGAGTGCGCTTCCGGAAGCCGGCTGGCTTCCCACCTAACGAGTTCGCGGCGAGTCGCCGCGAACGGCCCGCGAGTCGCGTGCGCTCCCCGAAGTTTCCGTCCGTGGCCGAAAGTTCAACATCAGCGGCAACCCCTCGAACGATCGCACCTCGCGAATCTGCGCTTCCAGATAACGCGCGTAGGTTTCGCCTAACAATTGCGGATCGTTCACGAAAAGGACGAACTCCGGTGTCGTTAGGGCGCGCTCCTCTTCTCCGCGCGGCTGCGTCGCGTAAAATAATTTCAGCCGTTTGTTCGCCGACATCGGCGGCGGATTGGCGGCGAAGGCGTCGCGCAAAAGCCGGTTGAGCACGCCCGTGCCGATGCGCTCATGCGCGGCGTGACGGATTTTGCGGATGGCGCTGAAGAGCCGGTCGACGTTCTCGCCGGTGAGCGCGGAGGCGACCAGGACCGGCGCGAATGGCAAAAAGAAAAGCCGCTCGCGCGTCTCCGCGACCAGCGCAGCCAGCGCCTCCTTCGCGCGCCGCTCCGGCTTCACGAGATCCCATTTGTTCACGAGGATGAGCGACGGCTTGTGCGCCTTTTGCATGAGCGCGGCGATTTTCTTGTCCTGCGAGGTGACGCCGCTGCTCGCGTCGATCACGAGGACGCAGAGATCGGCCCGCCGGATCGTTCGCTCGGAACGCATCACGCTGAAGACTTCGACCGAGCTGGAATGTTTTCCGCGCGCGCGGATGCCGGCGGTGTCGATGAGAAGGAAATCATCTTTCCCGTGGCGGTAGGCGATGTCGACCGCGTCGCGCGTCGTGCCGGGAATTTTGCTCACGATCGTGCGGCGATCGCTCAGGATGGCGTTGATGAGCGAGGATTTGCCAACGTTAGGCCGGCCGACGATCGCGAGAGAAAGAGGAGGAACTGGAACTTCCCCATCGCCAGTGCCCGACTTCGGGGAGGCGCTCTTCGACCGCTTCGACTAACGAGTCGATCCCGCGACCGTGCGCGGCGCTGATGGAGAGGGTTTCGAGGAAAACCGAGGCGCTGGAAATCACTCTCCAGATCTTCGTGCTTCGGGTGATCGATTTTGTTGACGACGAGAATGACCGGCCGTTTCGAGCGGCGGAGTAACTGCGCGAGGTCCTGGTCGACCGGTGTGAGACCCTGTTGCGCGTCGACGAGGAAGAGGATGACGTCTGCTTCGCGCATCGCGGCGTCGGCTGCCGCGCGGACTTCCTTGATGAGTTCGGTTTCGCCGTGGCCGCCGATTCCGCCGGTATCCCAGACCTGGAAATCGCCGCGTTTGCTCGGCGCGGAAATGCGATCACGCGTGATCCCCGGTTGATCGTGCACGATCGCGATGCTGCGCCCGGCAAGGCGGTTGAAGAGGGCGGACTTGCCGACGTTAGGCCGGCCGACGATGGCGACATTGCGGGTAGTGGAATTCTCCATGGCCTAACGAGTCTCCTAGCTCGCGTCCGATTGCCCGGCGGCGCCAAGCTGGCGGAAGCCATCCATCACATAGATGACACCGGAGACAAGGGTGAAGAAGCCGGCTGCGATCACGACGTAGAGCAGCGGGATGAACATGAGTTGCAACATCACCCAGGCGATCGCCGCCATCTGGAGAAAGGTCGCGACTTTGCCGGTCCAGGTCGGGCGCACCCGCACCTTGCCATTCAACAAATGCAGCACGGCGCTCCCGATCAGAATGACAGCATCGCGGCTGATCACGAGAACGGGAAACCAGGTCGGGAATTGGCCGTATTGCGGATCGATGTCGCTCCAGTTGCTGATGCTCAAGGTGATGATGCCGCTGAGGAGCAGCCCCTTGTCCGCGATCGGATCGAGCACGACGCCGAGCGCGCTTCTTTGATTGTAGCGCCGCGCGATGTAGCCATCGAGTCCGTCGCTCACGGCGGCGAGGAGAAAGATCGCGATTGCCGTGTAGCGCTGCCATTCGAGAGGCTCACCGCGCTTGATGCTCTCACCGTAGTAGAGCGCCATGAGAACAAACGCCGGGATCATGAGAATCCGGACGAGGGTAATTTTGTTCGGCGTAGTCATGGGCGCACAGCAATATGCCCAAGGGCGCGCGGAAAAGAAAAGAGCGCAATTTGTCGCGGAGCTTTCGGGCAGCGACGGCGTTTCCACTTTTCGTTAGGCCAGATTCCACGGAGGTCGGGGTCTGCTTTCCAGGTTGATGATTCGATGTGCGTTACTTTTGCCACCTCGGCCGGAGGACTGGGGACCGCCTTCGCCAAGGAGGCGCGCGCGTCGTGCACAGATCGCCGCCGCCGCCATAGCGGCTACCAAAAGCTTTTATGATTACAACGAGGCGCAGCCTTCCTTGCGCGACTGAGAAAGCTTGCTACCGAGGGGGCTTTTCCCGTAATCTCCTGAGCGTGAAAGGCGTCCCCGGGACACTGCAAAGCGGCGGCGCCTCTTTCGCGACGACGCGCTGGAGCGTCCTCGCGGCCAGCGCGGCCAGCGGCGCGGGAGATTCCAGCGAAGCGGAAGCGGCCGTGGCGCAACTCTGCCGGGATTATTGGCCGCCCCTCTACAGCTTCGTCAGGCGGCGCGGCTATTCCTCGGCCAACGCTCAGGACCTGGTGCAGGGCTTTTTCACCTACTTCCTCCGTACGAAAACTTATGCGCAAGCCAGGAGCGAACGCGGGAAGTTTAGGAGTTTCCTTCTCGCGTCCTTGAACCGTTACCTGATCGACGACTGGCACCGCGAAAACAGGTTGAAGCGCGGCGGCGGCGAAAGCTTTGTCGTTCTCGATGAAGAGATCGAGGCGGTGGAACAACTCCGCCAGGATAAGACCCTTCTCCAGCTCAACGAAGAGCAGCATTACGAGCAGCGCTGGGCGAGCACACTGGTGACTCGCGCGCTCGAGAAACTCAGGTCGGATTTTCGCGGAGAGGCCCAGATATTCGATCAACTGAAGCCATTTGTCTGCGGCGGCAGCGGGCTCCAGCGACAGGAGGAAGTCGCGGAGCATCTCGCGATGCCGATCAACACCTTGCGCAGTCATCTTTCGCGGATGCGCGCCCGCTATCGCGCGCTCCTGCGCGAAGAGGTGGCGCGCACGATTGGATTGGCCGACGACGTCGATGAGGAATTGCGCCACCTCACCCAAGTCCTGATCGCGAATTGTTAGGCCCGAATGGCATGCAGGCGGAAGAGTCAATTACGCGCTGCGATCTTTGCGGCTCGTCCCTTTTGTTGAGCGAAGGAGCGCCGGGCTGCTTGCACTGCCTGCTCGCGGCCGGCAGCGACGGAGTCGACGAGCGCCGCTTCCAGCATTACGAAGTGACTCTTTGCGATGATGGCAGCGCGGCCCTGGAATTGGGCCGGGGCGCGATGGGAATCACTTATCGCGCGGTCGATCTCAACCTCGGCGCGCCGGTCGCGCTGAAGGTGATCAGCGAGCGCTACTCGAATGAGAGCGCAGCGCGCGATCGTTTCCGCCGCGAAGCACGGATGGCTGCGCAACTGCGCCATCCGAATGTCGCGAGCGTTTATCATTTCGGGGAGACGGCGACGGGCCGGTGCTTCTACGCGATGGAGCTGGTCGAAGGCGAAACGCTCGAATCCCGGGTGCGGCGCGAAGGGCCGTTAGGCGCGGGGTTGGCCCTCGAGATCGCCATCCAGGTCGCGCACGCCCTTCTCGCCGCGGAGAAGCACGGACTGGTGCATCGCGACTTGAAACCGAGCAACCTCATGCTTGTGCCTAACGAATCTGGAAGCGAGCGGGCGCCGGCCGTGAAAGTGATCGACTTCGGGCTGGCTCGGGCCATGACCGGCGAGGCCGAAGGCGAAGCTCTCACGCAGACGGGGTTTGCCGGCACGCCCGGCTTTGCCAGTCCGGAACAATATCAGGCGGCCGGTCGGAAACTCGACGTGCGCTCCGACATTTATTCATTAGGCGCAACTCTTTGGTATGCGCTGACGGAGGGAGTGCCCCGCCCCGGCGGTGGGTTGGCGGTGGAACGTTTGCCGGCGGCAAAAGCTCCCGCGCCCCTTCGGGCTCTGCTCCTTCGGCTTCTCGCGACCGATCCCGCGGCCCGGCCACAATCGGCCCGGGCATTGTTAGGCGAGCTCGAGCTTTGCCGAGCCAGGATGGAGGCCAAGCCACGGCGGCGGCAGAGGCTGATCGCCGCCGCCCTCCTCCTCGCCGGCCTCACTCTCGCCGCTGCCGGCCTAACGACTTCCTGGTTTCAGAAAAATTCCGTCCCGCCCCCGGAAAAATCGATCGCCGTCCTCCCGCTGGAGAATCTGAGCGAGGACAACAAGAACGCCTTCTTCGCCGATGGGATCCAGGATGATGTGCTGACGAGCCTGGCGAAGATCAGCGATTTGAAAGTGATCAGCCGCAGCTCGGTGATGCAGTACCGGGCGAGCGCAACGACCCCGCGGAACCTGCACGAGATCGCCCGCGCGCTCGGCGTCGCGAACATCCTCGAAGGCAGTGTGCGACGGAATGAGAATCGAGTGGTCGTGAGCGTGCAATTGATCGACGTGCAGAACGATCACCCGATTTGGGTGGAGCGTTACGATCGCACAATCGCCGATTCGATCGGTCTGCAAGGCGAGCTGGCCGTCGAGATCGCGGCGGCTCTCAAAGCCCGTCTGGCGCCGGGAGAAAAAGCCCGGCTCGACTTCAAGCCCACGAATAATCCTGATGCCTACCTGCTTTATCTGAAAGCGCGCGAACAGGCACGCGTTGCCGCCTCGAAACAGGAGGCGATCGCCGCGGATGAAGTGTTCGACCAGGCAATCGCGCTCGACCCCAGATTTTCCCTCGCCTACGCGCGTGCCGCGATGTTGAACAGCCTGATGTACCGGCTCGGGCGCGAACCGGAACGGAAAGCGAAGGCGCGCGCGCAAAGCGACGAAGCGTTACGCCTCCAGCCCGCGCTGGGGGAATGCCATCTCGCGCGCGGTCTCTATTCCTACTACGTGGAAGATAACTTTGCCGAAGCGCTGAAGGAATTTTCCATTGCCAGCTCCATCTCCCCGCTCGATCCGGACATTCTTGAATTAACCGGGACGATCTATCAGCGGCAGGGGCACTGGCCGGAAGCGATGGCCGCGTTTGATCGCGCGCAGGAGTTGGATCCCGCGCACGCTCATCTGGGCGGACCGATCGCCCATTTCAGCTTGCGCGACTGGGCGAAAGCGGCCGCGGGATTCGATCGCGGGATTCAGATCGAGCCGAACGTCGCCGAGAATTGGCTGGGGCGCGCCTCGGTCGACGTGATTCAAACCGGTGACATCGCTCGAGCGCAAGCTCGCCTGGAGGCGATGCCGAGACAGCTTAAGAATGCTTTGCCCGTGCTTTTCGCGAAGTGGGACTTGGCCATGACTGGGCGCGATTTCGCGACGGCGGCGAGACTTGTTCCCGACATGCCCTCGGAAGAATTTCCGGTTTGGTATCCCACCCGCTTTTACCAGGGCCTGGTCGCGCTGGCGCGTGGAGACGCCACGACGGCGCAGACTTACTTCGAGCAGGTCAGATCCACCTTTGAAAATGGCCTGCGGGATCATCCCGACGCTCCGTTATTCCTTTCGGCCGCGGGTCAACTCTCCACGTTTGCGGGCCGGAAAGAGGAAGCGATCCGCGAGTGTCGCCGCGCCGTCGAGCTCACCCCGGCCAGCCGCGATGCGGTGCGGGGGCCGAGCTGCGAGGCCAGACTTGCTTTGGCTTATGCGCGTCTCGGCGAGCCGGATCAGGCCCTGAAACTTCTCGAGCACCTGTTGAAAGTACCTGCCGGTCTTAACCTGGCCGACTTGCGTCTGAACTGGGAGTGGGACCCCTTGCGCCGCGATCCGCGCTTCCAAGAGATTCTCGCCGGGCCGGAGCCGAAGACCGACCTAACGAACAAACCTCAAGGCGTTTCTGGGCAATAGCCCAGCGGAGTCTGCCCTCCGCGACTCTCCATTCCTCTCTCCCTGGGAGTAAGGCCGAGAGAGAGTTTCTCAACAATCCTGCAATGCTCCGGCATTCTTCTCGTTAGAAGGGAGTGAAACAGAGCAGTGAAACCAAAACAGAAAAACGAGAAAGAAAAAATAACCATGAAAAAACTACTACTCAAATCGATCATTCCCGTGCTTACCGTCGCCGCTTTCGCCGTCGCCTCCGCGTCGGCCTCGGCGCCGCAAGCATCCCCGTTAAAAGGCCTCTGGGATTCGCAGGTAACGCTGACGGATTGTCAAGGTCACACCCTCGCGGTTTTTCGCGCCTTCGAGTTATTCAACGCGGGCGGCACGCTCACCAGCACAGATAACACACCTCCGACTGGACACGGCCCGGGCTTGGGCACCTGGCACCGCGCCAACGGGCACACTTACGAAGCGCCCTTTCAGTTCTTCAACTTCAATTCCGACGGCAGCTTCGCCGGAGTCCAGAAGATTGACCGGGACATCACGCTCTCGGCCGACGGCTATAGTTACACCTCCGTCGTCACCTTTCAGACCCTCGACCCGGACGGCAACGTCGTCTTCAGCGGCTGCGGCAGCGAGTCCGCTACTCGCGTGCCTTAGCGCGAGACAGCTACCCACCTCTGCGAAATAACGAAAGCGGCCAAGGGCAGATTTCCCTTGGCCGCGTTACTCTTTGAAGCGTCTGAGTGGTGATTTGTTGTTGGCTGGTCCTAAACTTGACCACCTCAGTGTGGAGAACCCATCCGGAAACCGAAGTTACCGGGCCCTTGTCGTTAGGCGAGGTGCGGCGCGGGACGGCGCCGTCAGGTACTTAAATGACTGAATCTGGCTTACCCCCGGGTCGGGGCCGTCGACGAAGCCGATGCGCTTGCTCGGATGAAGCGCGATGTGGGCCGGTACAACATTGCCGGCGTTCGAGAAGTTCAGCCCGTTGATGGATTTGATCAGGTTCCCGGCGACGTCGTAGACGTGGATGCTGCTGCCGCTCGGAGCGGTACTGGAGTTTGGTTGCGCGACGAGGAAGAGCTTGTGCACCGGATCGAATTGCACGTCCGCACCGCTGTAGAACTGGTTCGGCGCGTTGGGCAGGGTTTGTTTGAAACCGCTCTTGGTCGCGAGGTTGTAAAACTCGACGCTGAAATCGATCTCCGTCGTCGTGCAGGCTGTGCCGGTCACCGGATCGACTGCCAGGCCGTTGACGTCTCCGTCTCCGACGCTAAGAAATTTTGTGAAAGTGCCGGTGGCGAGATCGACGGTCGCGATCCAACCAGGAACGAACGGATTCCCGAGCTTGGGGGCGCCGAGGACCGCTTGATTGGTGGCGCTGTCGTAAGCCAGGGCGGGCAGGGTATTGACGAAATCGTCGTCAGTTAGCGTAATGACCGGGCCGAAAGTGTTAGCGGCGACATTCGAGCTGAAAATGAATGGCCGGAAGGTGCTGTTCGTGTCCTGAGCGTAGACGGCCACGTCATCGACGCCTTGATTACGGCTGACGTTACTCACGATGTGGTCGGTCCCGACAGGCGGCGTCCAAACGGCGGTCACTCGATTGCGCCGCAGCGGATCCAGCAAGAGATAGGAGCGCACGAGATGAAGAAAACTCACCTCATGCTCCCGCTCGACCAGTCCGACGGAGCGACCCACGATTCCCCAGGTGATGAAGTCATCGTGGGAATGAGTTTCCTTGACGACTTTGATGATCGCACCGGTGGTTTGGTCGAAGGTTTCAATCGCGGCGTGATAACGGCCGCCGGAGAGATTTTGTGACTCGGTGAGCACGCCCTCGTTCCCGGCCTGGTCGATATCGAAGCCAAAGATCTGTCCGCCAAACATGCTCTGCACGATGACCGTGTCAGCGGGTTCCGCCACGCGCGGTGGCGCCGCGGCGGCGAAAGGCACAAGGGGAGCGAGAAAGAATAAGAAGGGGCGGGTGAGCTTTAGCCATCCGCCCGATGAAGAGCGCATCTCGGTTTTTTCCATAATCAAGATGCTTCGAAGGACGGGAGAAACGGGCAAGCCGTCTTCCGTAACCGATCCGTTACGCGAAACGACGGCGGCTGAATGGCAAGCCGCCGTCGTCCGACTGTGATTGCTGTTTTTCCGGAAGTGGACGCGAGGGCGTCCGTTCCAGCGGGACCGTTATTGACCGATCCTGACCGAGCCAAACTTCACCACTTCGGTGTCGTAGAACCCATCCGGAAAATTCGCATCCGCGAAATCAAAGCCGCCGACGCGCGGGCCGCCCGCTACGGAAGGTGACGAAGAACGAGTCATCCTCGAAGCCGCCCCCGCCGACAAAGTAGCCGTAGCCGATGCCATTGATCGTGACGCTGCCGTCAGAGTTTGTGACGGCGCTGACGGCCTGGCCGGAAATGACGACGGCATTAGGAACGGCGCAGACAAACTGCCCTGTCGCGCTCCCGTCTTCCCTGACCTTGATATTGGCCGTGAAGTCGGAGTAGCCCGAGGTGGTCAGCGAATGCGAGGTGGGAACGAAAACACCGGTCGAGCCGGCGGTGATTCGCATCACCACGGGCGAACTCTGGGCAAAGGCCGATGAGGTGAGAACGCCGGCGGCGAGGAAGGCTGCAAGCGTGAGTTTGAGTGTTGTTTTCATAGTTTTCTCCATTGTTAGGCTGCGTTGTTTAAGCGATGATCGCTTTCCCTTTCCAAAGGGATTCCGCCGGCCGCGCTGCAAGAATCGCGGTCTTTTTTCTGCCGGCTTGCCTTTCCCGCCCCCTTTTGCTACAAGCCGGGGCGTGAATCCTCTGCCGGCGACCATCCGCGGCGCCAGCGACCCATTCGCCTCGACCCGGTGGAGTGTGATTCTCGCGGCGGGGGAATCGCAGGCGGATCCCGAGCTCGCCCACAATGCCCTCGCCCAGCTCTGCCAGATGTATTGGCCGCCCCTTTACACCTTTGTCCGCAGTCGGGGCTACGCCGCTCATGACGCCCAGGATCTGACCCAGAGCTTCTTCGCCTACCTCATCCAGCATCGGATTTACACCCGGGTCGATCGCCAGAAGGGGAAGTTTCGCTCTTTTCTTTTGGCCTCTTTGAAAAACCTACTCGCCGATGCGCGTGACCGGGTGCAAACCCTCAAGCGCGGCGGCGGCTGCGAATTCCTGCCGCTCAACGAAGCACAGGTCGAAGAAGCCGAGTGCCTCTTTCAGACTCACGCGGGCAGTGAGATTTCGCCTAACGAAGACAGGGTCTTTGAGCGCGCTTGGGCAGAGACGCTGGTGAGCGCGGCGCTCGCCCGGCTCTCGGCTAGTTACGGGGCGGAAGGCAAAGAAAACCTTTTCGCCGAGCTAAGAGTGTTTCTCACCGGCGGACCCAGCCCGGTTCCGACCTACGAAGAGCTTTCCGCTCGGCTCGGCAGCCCGGCCTCGACCTTGCGCAGTGATGTCACTCGCCTGCGGGTAAAATATCGGGAAGCTCTGCGCGAGGAAGTGCGGCGGACGGTCGACTCCGAGAGAGAGTCGAAGGCGAACTGCGGGAACTCTTCCGCGTCCTGGCGGGAAGATGAGAGGCCGCCATGCCCGCAATCCCCATCTCGATCTCGAGCTGCGCCACCTGTGGTCAACCGCTCAACGGGAGAAACGAATGCCTGGCCTGCCTCGTGAGGGGCGGATTCGATGAATCGATTAACGACGAAGCGTTAGACTCGTTAGTCTTTGGCGATTTTACTATCGCGCGCCGCGATGACGGGAAACCCTGGGAATTGGGCCGTGGTGCGATGGGGGTGACTTTTCGTGCGCGGGATGAGGTTTTGCACCGGGACGTTGCCCTGAAAGTGATCGATCTCCCCGCGGCCGGTCCGCGCGCCGAGGTGGCGCGCGAACGCTTCCTGCGCGAGGCACGCGCCGCTGCCGCCCCTCGTCATCCGAACATCGCAGGCGTATTCCAATTCGGCTCTTCGCTCGCGGGCGATCGCTGCTTTTACGCGATGGAATTGGTGGAAGGTGAAACGCTCGAAGCAATCGTTAGGCAAGACGGTCCGCTTTCGGTCCCGAGCGGCCCTCGAGCTTGCCCTCCAAGTGGCGCGCGCGCTGGTCGGCGCCGCTACCCATGGCCTGATCCATCGCGACCTGAAACCCGCCAATATCATGCTCACGGCGAACCCTTCCGGCGCGTCCGAACTGGAAGTGAAAGTGATCGATTTCGGTTTGGCCCGGGCGAACGCCGAGCTGGATCTGACCCGGGGCGGATTTGTTGGTACCCCGACTTTCGCGAGCCCGGAACAGCTCGCCCGCCGGACGGTCGATGCGTGCTCGGACCTTTACTCGTTAGGGGTGACCGTTTGGTATGCGCTCACCGGCGAAGTTCCCTACGCGGGAAAGACCGTTGAAGAAATGCGCGCGGCCCTAGCTGAGCGGCCGTTACCAACCGAGCGGCTAGCCGCCCACAAAGTTCCCGCCCCTGTCGTCCAAATTCTCCGGCGCATGCTGGCGACCGAGCCTAACGACCGCCCGCAATCCGCCCGTGAACTCCTCGCGGCGCTGGAGGGTTGCCGGCGCGCGCTCCGCCACAGGCACCGCCGCAGAGTCTGGTGCGGACGCGACGTCGGCGCGCCAGCTCTGGACAGGCACCGCCCCAGAGTCTGGGCGGGCACGGCGACGCTCGCCTGCGGCCTTCTCCTCGTGGGTTTTGCCATAACGAAAAGATACTCTCCTTCCACAGCAAAACCGCCACCGGAGAAGAGTATCGCCGTGCTTCCTTTCGTGAACCTGAGCGACGTAAAGGACAATAGCTATTTCACGGCCGGAATTCAGGACGAGCTCCTCGCGAATCTTTCCGAAATCGCCGACCTCAAAGTCATCAGCCGGACGTCGGTGATGCAGTATCAGCCCGGCGCGCACAACCTGCGCGAGATCGGCCGTGCGCTCGGGGTGGCGAACATCGTGGAAGGAAGCGTGCAGCGCCGCGGCGACCACGTGCGGGTGATCGCGCAATTGATCGATGCCCGCACCGACACCCATCTCTGGGGCCACACTTTCGATCGCAATCTCTCCGACACCTTTACGCTCGAGGACGATCTGGCGGAAGAAATCGCGCGCCAGTTACAGGCCAGGATTTCTCCGCAGGAACATTCGCTCATCAAAGAAAACCCGACCAGCGATCTTACCGCCTATGCATTCTATAATGAGGCGAAAAATATGCAGTGCCCGTATTGCGACGCGAAAATCGCGCTGCTCGAGAAGGCCATCTCCTACGATCCCAATTTTATTCTGGCCTATTGCTACCTCGCAGAGACGGAGGATTACCGTTATACGAACCAGTATTTTGCCTCCGATCCGCAGCGGGAGAAAACAGCCCGGCGGGTGAGGAAACTCATCGACAAGGCTGTGCAGCGCCGCCCTGACCGTGGTGAACCCCATCTCGCGCTCGCCCATCATTTCTTTATTGCCTATCAATTTGCAGAATCGCGCAAGGAACTGGATATCGCGCTCCCACTTCTGCCTAACGACTCCGAGGCCATCTTCCTGGATGCCCGTCTCGATCGGCACAGTAACCGCTGGGATGAAGCCTTGGAAAAGGCACGCCATGCCCTGGCGCTCGACCCAAAAAATCAATTCCTGGCCGTCTGGATCGGCCAGACTTATTTAAACAGCCGCCGATATGACGAAGGCGAAAAGTTCCTGCGCCAGACCATCGCGCAAAACCCAGAGGCCGCGGACAAGTTCAATAACACCCTCGCGACCTTCCGGCTGAACCAGGGAGACCTCAGCGGCGCCCGCGCCCTCTGCGTGCATCCGAAAGACGACGATGACGTGGCGACCCAGTTCTCCGCTGCCTATTACGCGCGTGACTATCGCACCGCGCAGAAAATCGCCGCGACCGCTGCGAGCGACACCGCCCGACCATGGCCGCAAAATTATACCGGCCGTGAATCCGAAGCCCGGGTTTACCGTGTCGCGGGCGACGCGCAAAAGGCCCGGCAACTCTTTCTTGCCATTCGCCAGGCCGACAATTCCTTTTCCCACCTCACGGGCAACGAGTGGTATTTCTCAACAGCGGCCGAAGTCGATGCCGCGCTCGGCAGAAAAGATCAAGCCATCCACGAGGCACTACACGCGGTCGACCTGCACCCGCTCGCGGCCGAACCGATTAACGGCCCGGTCCTCGCTCGCATTCTGGCGCTGGTTTATGCCTGGACCGGCGAGCGCGATTCCGCCATCGCTCAACTCCAGATTCTGGCGAAAATTCCTTCAACAATCTCATATGGTGAGCTGCGCTTTAGTCCCGACTGGGACGCCCTGCGCGGTGACCCGCGCTTCGCAACGCTGGTCGCTTCGCTGCAGCCCAAACCGGTCAGGTAGGCCACGCGGCCGGGGGCCGCTTTCCGGTTCGCGCGGCGCGATCACTTTTCGTTAGGCTGAAAACGAGAATGGTCAGTCTTTCTTTTCGTAACCAATCGTTAGGCGGAGAAAACGCATTACTGGTTCGGAGCCGCTCAGGTCATCGCCGGCTGAACCGCTCTCGCATACTTGACGGCCCGGGCCGGTATCTAGTTATGGGAAGGCGATGAAAACCACGAAGACCAGTCTACTTTTGGCGGCCGCCATCGCGGTCATGAGCTTGCCTGTGGCACGAGCCGATCAGCCCCACATGAAAGACGCCCTCGTCCATCTGCAAGAGGCGCGCGCCGCTCTCGCGGTTGCCATCCATAATAAAGCCGGCCATCGCGAAAAAGCTCTCCAGTTGGTCGACCGCGCCATCGCCGAAGTCCAGGCCGGCATCGCCGCCGGTCGTTAGGCGAGGGAGCGGGCGACGAACAGCGCCTGGTGCGCGCCTGAGAAAGCTTGCCAACGGAGAAGCTTTTCCCGTAATCTCCTGAACGTGAAAGCCGTCCCTGGAACACTCCAGAGCGGCGGCGCCTCTTTTGCCACGACCCGCTGGAGCGTCGTCGCCGCCTGCCAGCCGGAAACGGATGTCAACCCAGCGACGGCGGAAGCGGCCATCGCGCAACTCTGCCACGACTACTGGCCGCCCCTTTATAGTTTCGTTAGGCGACGCGGCTATTCGCCGGCCGATGCCCAGGATCTGGTGCAGGGATTTTTCACTCACCTGCTGCGCAATCGCATTTACGCCCAGTCGAACAGTGCGAAGGGAAAATTCCGCACCTTCCTTCTCGCCGCGATGAAGAATTACATCGTCGATCATTGGAGCAAGGAGCGCGCGCTGAAACGCGGCGGCGATCGCAGCTTCGTCCTTCTCGAATCAGAGATCACGCCGGTCGAGGAGCTTTACGCCAACGAGAGCCCGGCCGCGA
The DNA here is from genome assembly GCA_963792775.1 of uncultured Verrucomicrobiae bacterium. Taxonomy (GTDB): domain Bacteria; phylum Verrucomicrobiota; class Verrucomicrobiia; order Chthoniobacterales; family UBA10450; genus Palsa-1392. The sequence goes on from CAWBXU010000008.1 coordinate 144,839, forward strand.
CACTCGACGAGGAATGGCATTACGAACAACGCTGGGCGACCGCGCTGGTCTCGCGCGCGCTTGCCGGATTGCGGGAAACTTTTCGCGGCGAAGCGAAGGCCGATGTTTTCGAAAAACTGCAGCCGCTTATCGCGGGCGGCGCTGGCCTGCCGCGCCAGGAAGACGTCGCCCAGGAACTTGGGATGCCAATCGATACCTTACGCAGTCACCTTTCACGGATGCGCGCTCGTTACCGCGCCCTCCTGCGCGAAGAAGTGGCCCGCACCATCGGCACGGCCGACGACGTCGATGAAGAACTGCGCCGGCTCTCCCAGATTCTGATCGCGGCCTTATAAGCGCGCTCGATCTCCTCGACCCAATGGAAGCGCTGTCGGAACTGTGTGAGAAATGCGGCACCCCGCTTAGCCTGAGCAGCGCGGCACCCGGCTGCCTGCAGTGTCTCCTCTCGGAAGGATTCGACGAAGCGGGCGGGCGCCAGTTCCAGCATTACGAGGTCGCGCTCGCCGAGGATGGCGCGACCTTTTGCGAGCTTGGCCGCGGCGCGATGGGCATCACCTATCGCGCCCTCGATACGAACCTCGGCGCGGAGGTCGCGCTCAAGGTGATCAGCGCGCGCTATTCGCGTCAGGCGGAAGCACGCGAACGTTTCCGGCGCGAAGCGCGCGCGGCCGCGCAACTGCGGCACCCGAACGTCGCGACCGTTTTTCATTATGGCGAGACGTCGGAGGGCCACTGCTTTTACGCGATGGAACTAGTGGAAGGTGAAACGCTGGAAGCGCGCGTGCAACGCCAGGGTTCGTTAGGCGTGGGAGCCGTCCTCGAGATCGGCGCGCAGGTCGCGCGCGCCCTCCTCGCGGCGGAAAAGCACGGACTAATTCATCGCGACCTGAAGCCGAGCAACCTGATGCTTGTGCCTAACGAACAAGACGGTTCCTCCAATCTCGCCGTCAAGGTAATCGACTTCGGTCTTGCCAAATCAACGGCCCACGCGGCCGGAGAACGGGACCTGAGTCCCGGCGGTTTTGTCGGCACGCCCACTTTCGCCAGTCCCGAGCAACTGGGCGGCGCACCGGTCGATTCCCGTTCAGACATTTACTCGTTAGGCGTAACCCTTTGGTATGCACTGACCGGCGAGGTTCCGTGTCCGGGCAAGACCATCGAGGAAATTCGCAATTCTCAGGCGGAGATCGCGCTGCCGGTGGAACAGCTCCTGGCCAGAAAAGTTCCACCGCCTCTGATCAGGATTCTGCGCCGCAGCCTGGCGACGGATCCGGTCGCAAGGCCGCCATCCGCCCGGGCATTGATCGCCGAGCTGGAGCTCTGTCGCACCGCCCTCGCGGTCGCGCCACGGCGCCGCCGGGTTGCAATCGTCCTGTGCTCGTTAGGCGCGATCGCCCTGGGCCTGCTCGCGTTTCTTATCTGGAATCGCGAACCGCCGGCGCTACCCGCCGGCATCGCCGTCTTGCCGTTTGAAAATCTTAGCGATGACAAGGAGCACGCGTTTTTTGCCGACGGCGTCCAGGACGACATCTTGACCAAGCTCAGTAAAATCGCGGACCTGAAAGTGATCAGCCGCAGCAGCGTCATGCAATATCGCGGCAAAAAGGATGTGCGCCAGATCGGCAATGCGTTGGGTGTCTCCCACGTCCTGGAAGGAACGGTGCGACGTTTTGGCGGGAAGGTGCACGTCAATGCGCAGTTGGTCGACGTTCGCACCGACGCGGATATCTGGGCGGAAGAATACGACCGCGACTTGAAGGATCTGTTCGCGATCGAAACGGAAGTAGCGCAGTCAATCGCAAATCGACTTAGAGCCAAAGTTTCAGCTCGCGAACTGGCCGCCATCCAAGAACGACCAACCAAGGATCTTGCTGCCTATGATTTTTATGTGCGGGCTGTCCCATCGATCGCAGAGGCTGATAGTTCAACTAATCCGAAGGCGATTCTCCAAACGGTGGATTTGCTTAATCAGGCGATCGCTCGCGATCCGGACTTCCTTCTCGCCTATTACTGGCTGGCCAGGGCGCACGACTGGCTCTATTTTGATGGTGATCATACCCCCGCTCGTTTGGCTCTGGCGCAGCGGGCCATCGACTCTGCTTTCCACTTGAATCCGAATTCGGGCGAGGCGCATCTGGCTCTGGCCTTGCATCTGTATTGGGGATATTTCGATTATGCTCGCGCCCGCGCCGAGATTGCGATCGCCCGACGCACTGTCCCTAACAACCCCGAGGTCTATGAATTGAGTGCGTGGATCGATCGCCGGCAGGGTCGCTGGTCTGACGCCGTGCGGAATGTGGAACGCGCCAGTGAGCTGGATCCTCGAAACTTTTATTTGGCCGCGAACGTTGCAGCGTTTTATTTCGGTTCGCGCCCCCTGTCTTATGAACAGACGAGGAAGGCCTTGGATCGTATGCTCGCTCTCAGGCCGAACGACATCAATACAAGGATAGACGCCGGCGGTGGGCTCGAAATGCATTGGCGAGCCGATACGCGGCATTGGCACGCCACGATTGAGAAGATTTTGGCGGAGGAACCCGCATCCGCTAACGATCAAGCTATGAAGTTGCAACGCTTTCAACTGGCTTTGTTCGAGCGCGATTTTATCGCCGCAGGTCGTATCGTGGCCGCAGCCCCGCAAGACCAAGACTGGCTTGCCGGTTTTAACCGTGATTTCTGGATCGGCGTAGTTGCTAGAGCAAAGGGAGACGCGATGGCTGCCCAGGCCGCCTTTACGGCCGCGCATGCAGAGCAGGAGGCAATAGTCCGCGCACAGCCCGATGTTGCGCCCACACTCTCTATGTTGGGGATGATCGACGCTGGACTGAGGCGAAAAGAAGAGGCGCTGCGTGAAGGCCGGCGGGCGGTGGAACTCATGCCGATCGCAAAAGACTCGACGGACGGTCCGGGCCTTGTGAGCAACCTGGCATGGATTTACGCGTGGACTGGCGAGCGCGATTTGGCCATCGAGCAACTCGAAATCGTTGCCAAAATCCCAGGCGGTCCAACCTACGGCGAGCTGCGTCTGGATCCGGTGTGGGATTCTCTCCGCGGCGATCCGCGTTTCGAAAAGATCGTCGCTTCGCTCGCGCCGCACGACCGCCAGTTCCTTTCGCAACCTTCTCCGTAACCTGAATGAAACTCCTTCCCCTCTCAGTCACGGTCGCGCTCGTCGCGAAGAACACGGGCCTCTATGAGATGAGCCGGACGGACCGAGCGTTGAGTCTCGCGAAGGTTGATGCATGTCTAAGCGAGAAAGGCCTTGCCCTCGACGAACTGGCTCCGTTGGCGAAAGAGCCGGCCGGAATTACCTACGGGGATCTGCTGCGAAACCCGTGTTGGGATTCATTGCGCGACGATTCACGTTTCGAAAAGCTCGCGGCTTCCCTGAAGCCATTGTAGCAGAGGGCGCGGACCCGAGCCGGCCGAATTTGGGTCCACTGCCAGGAATGGCCGGGTCAGCGCGCCAGTTTCCTTCCCTGTCGATTCCCAGGTTTTTTGCAATGCCGAGGAACTTCTCCCGTTAGTAGGAAGTGAATCACTCAGTCAACTTATGAAAAACAACGTTTCACAATCTACTCACACGCGTTCCATCTTGTTAGCTGGAACGCTTCTGCTGGGCCTTTGCGTTTCCGCATGGGCACAATCCAATGTCACCGTCTTTGCTACCGGCCTGCAATATCCACGCGGTCTTAAGTTCGGCCCCGACGGCAATCTCTACGTCGCGGAGGCTGGCGCGGGCGGCTCCATGTCCACTGACGGCATCTGCGATCAGGTGATTCCACCGGTCGGGCCGTATACGGGGGATTTCACGGCGCGGATCTCCAAGATCACGCTCGATGGCACCGTCTCCACCGTGGCTGATAATTTGCCTTCTGGAGTCAATGCTCTGGGGGACGTCCTTGGAGTCGCCGATGTGGCATTCATTCGCAACCATCTCTATGCGCTCTCCGCAGGCGGTGGTTGTTCCCACGGATTCGCCGACAACCCCGCAGCCATCCTCCGCATTAATAAAGACGGCTCGTCCACTCAGGTCGCTGATCTTTCCGCCTTTCAACAAACTCACCCGGTAGCCAATCCGAACCCGGGTGACTTCGAACCGGACGGCTCTTGGTACAGCATGCTTACGGTGGGCAACTTGATCTTCGCGGTGGAGCCCAACCACGGAGAGGTGGATCGCATTCACACCAACGGCAAGATCGGCCGCATCATGGATATCTCGGCCGCCTTCGGGCACATTGTCCCTACGGCAGTGGCCACTAATGGGATTGATCTCTTCATCGGGAACCTCGGCGTTTTCCCAATCACCGACGGCTCGGAGATCATCTTCAAAGTCGATCCGCAAGGGCATTACAAGACGATCGCGACCGGTTTCACTACGATTCTGGGGCTGGCCTTCGACAGCCAGAAGCAACTCTATGTCCTGGAAAACACCACCGGCGGAAATCCCTTCCCGACGCCGGGGACGGGTAGGATCTCACGGGTCAATAAGGATGGCACCACCGATGTCATCGCCACCGGCCTTAACTTGCCGACGGGCATGACCTTCGGCCCCGATGGTAATATCTATGTCTCCAGCTGGGGCTTTGGCCCTCCCGGGATGGGAGAGATCGACAAAGTCACTCTGCAGTAGAGACGAGCATGAAGCGACAGCGGCCAGGTGGATCTTTCCACCTGGCCGCGTTACTTTTTTGGCGCCGGGTCAGGAACGCCGGGGCCTCGCCTGAGGCTGCGTTACAGTAGGGTTAGTGTATCAGCTTTCCCTAGCCCATCCCCTGCTTCAATTCCCACACGCGCAATGCGGCGTGGATCAGCCTGCGCGTTCGGCCAATGGTTCCAAAGACCAACTCGCCTGATTCGCTTCCTGTCCCAGCCTTCATCGACTGATCGTCGCTTTCTTCCGGGGGCCGCTGCGACTTCCTCGGTCGACCTCGGGGGCGAACAATTTGATTGGTTTGCAGTGGCATAGTGATGGTTGCATATCACCATTCATGCCAACCTCCTTTTGTCCTCTTCTCTCGCTCGGCAACGACGCAATGCTGATCACGTAAATCTCTGCCGGATGAGACGTTACAAAATTGTAACGATCTGATGACTTCGCTCGAAGACTAAAAACGGACTTCAAGAAGTTGGCCTTGTTTCGAGGCTGATTAGCATCATTTCGCGACTAGGTTACGGCCCAGTCTTGAGTACCCACGATGATGCGATCCTGAAAATCCGAACCTAGTAACGCGTTCTGGAATTACCCCGGGCCGCCGTGCGCTCCTTGCATCCGCTTCGGTGAAGTCGTAGTGCCTCGTGTGAAAATCTCATTTCGCCGGTTATCGACGCTCCTGATTGCTCTTTCCGTATTCTCGATCCCGTCCGTTCGCGCTCAAGCCAAAGCCGACCAAGCCGACCAAAAGAAGGCGCAGAAGGAAGACAAAGATAAGGAAGAGCAAGAACCCAAACTCACGGTTACCGAACACACCGTGACGATCGGCGGCAAACCGGTGAAGTACAAAGCCACCGCCGGCTACATGGTCCTGAAGGATTATTCTCCGAAGCCAGATAAGAAGAAGGACATCGCCGACGAGGATGGATTCGACGAACACAGCGACAAGGAGGATGACAAAGGCGGAGATAAAAAGGATAAGAAGGACAAGCCCAAACCGCTCGCCAAGGTTTTCTTCATCGCCTATACCCGCGAAGATGCCGGTGTGCCGGGAAAGCGGCCGGTCACTTTTTGCTTTAATGGCGGCCCCGGTTCCGCCTCCGTCTGGCTGCACATGGGCGCCCTCGGCCCGCGCCGCGCCGTCCTCACCGACCGTGGCGAAGCGCTTCCCCCGCCCTATCGCCTCGAGGATAACAACTTTTCCTGGCTCGATGACTCCGACCTTGTCTTCATCGATCCCGTCTCCACCGGTTACAGCCGGCCGGAGAACGACGTCGATGCGAAAAAATTCCACGGTTACAAGGAAGACATCGAGAGCGTGGGTGAGTTCATCCGCCTTTACACCACCAAGTTCGAGCGCTGGACTTCGCCCAAGTTTGTCGCGGGCGAGAGTTATGGCACCACTCGGGCCGCCGGGCTAAGCGACTTCCTGCAAAGCCGCTACGGTATCTATCTCAATGGGATCGTCCTTGTCTCCAGCGTGCTGAATTTCGAGACCCTCGACTTCGCGCCCGGTAACGACCTCCCCTACGCCCTCTTCACTCCCACCTATGCCGCCGCTGCCTGGTATCACAAAAAGATCGCGCCCGACCTCCAGAGCCAGCCATTACCGGAAGTCCTGAAGCAGGCGGAAGCCTTTGCCTCGCATGACTATCTCCTGGCACTATTCCAAGGAGATAAGATCAGCCCCGATACTAAGAAAGAGATCGCGGCAAAACTCTCCCGCTTTATTGGGTTGCCAGCTGACTACATCAGCCAGCTCAACCTGCGCATCCCTTCGCGCATCTTTTTCACCCACCTCCTCATGGACCGTAACCGCGAGATCGGGCGCTACGACAGCCGCTTCACTGGCATCCGTTATCGGCCCGGCACGGACCAGCCCGATTTCGACCCGAGCGACGAAGCGGTTAACGGCCCCTTTACCGCCACCTTTAATGACTACGTCCGGCGCGAGCTACACTTTGAGAGCGAGTTACCCTACGAGACCGTAGCTAATGTCCGCCCCTGGATGAACGCCGAGAACCGCTACCTCAACGTCGCCGAAGATCTGCGCAAAGCAATGAGTCGCAATCCCTATCTCAAGGTCTGGGTCGTCTGCGGTCACTACGACCTGGCCACGCCCTACTTCGCCGCGCAATATAACGTCAACCAGATGGAACTCGACCCGACCATTAGAGATAACATCCGCCTTACCTACTATGAGAGCGGACACATGGTCTATATCTACAAACCGGCCCTGGAGAAACTGAAGGCCGACTTCACCAGCTTCCTCAAAGACGCCACCATGCCGGATACCGCCGCCGTTCCCTCGGCAGAGCCGTAGGAATCGAGGTCAGAGGTCAGAGGTCAGAGGTCAGAGCAGAGATAACCAATAACTCAGCAGCTCACGGCTGCCTCACAAACCACGCCGGCTTGAGCTGAGCCAGCGGGCCGCGCAGTTTCTCGAGTTCTTCCGCGGGGCCGTGCACTTCCAGCCGGGTTAGGTCAGCAATCTTGAACGCGGCCTCAAGTTCCGGGCCAACGTTATCCAGATGTGCGAGAAGCGCCTCTGCCCCGGCATAACCTTCCCGGCAGAAAATCTCATCTCCGTTCACGGTGAAATCATAGAAAAGGCACTTCTCCTCGGAGGCCGTCTTCTTGCGAAAGGCCGGGAGCGCGGCTTTGAACGCGTCAAGCTGCCCGGAGTGCGCCTTAAAGTAGGGATGCAGAGTGACAAAGTTCGATGGCATATCCATATTTGAACCGTACACCTCCCGCCCCCACCTCGTCGAGCCCTCTTCCTACACGCCGACCCAGCTCGTGCTCGTAATCGTGCTCCTGCTCGTTCCCCAGTCGCAACGCCCTGCGCCGAACGCCCAATCGTTACCCGCCCCTCTGCCCTCCGACTTCTGCCTTCAGCCTTCTGACTTCTGCCCCCTGTCCTCCGTTCCAGGTTTCTGTATCCTTCTCCCATGTTCACCGCCGCCGAGCTCCGCACCCTTCGCTCCCTCAGGAATCCCGCCGGCATCCAGCGTTTTCTTGACTCGATGCCTTACCACCTTGCCGGCACCGCCTGGTCGCCCCGCGCCGTTCTGCGCGAACGCACCGCCCATTGCCTGGAAGGCGCCACCCTGGCCGCGGCCGCTCTGCGCGTCCTGGGCTATCCGCCCCTCATCCTCGATCTCGAAGCCGACCACGATACCGATCACGTCCTCGCCGTCTTCAAAACGCGCGGGCACTGGGGCGCGGTCGCCAAGTCGAATTTCACCGGGTGCCGCTACCGCGAGCCGATCTACCGGACCTTGCGCGAGCTGGCCCTGAGTTACTTCCCCATCTATTTCAACCTGCGGGGCGAGCGCACCCTGCGCCGCTATTCGCGTCCGGTAAACCTGGCCCGCTTCGATCGCGACGATTGGATGACTTCGGAAAACGAAATCTGGTTCGTGCCAAACTATCTCTGCGACATCCCTCACACCCCACTCCTGCGCCCGGCTCAGGTGAAAAACCTTACCCGGGTCGACCCGCGCACCGTCCAAGGCGAAATCGTCGGCCACCACCGAAAGCCCGGGACGCCGGCGCCGCTCCTTTTCCGGCGCAAGTCCTCTTCGGGGTTTTAAGCCGTTGGTCTCATGGGCGGGATCGGAGGCGCCGCGTCCCACGGCAGGATTCCCATTCCGTCGGGTTGGCGGCCTAACGATGAATTCTCTGGTTTTTTTTCGCAAATTTCCTGCTTGACATCGCGCCCTCGACCCGAAAAATCTTGCAGCATATGCAATCCTCAGAGGATCAGCCCAGATTCGGTTCGCAAGCGCAGAGTGGATCAACTTCGCAACTCCGCCTGAGTTCGTTAGTCGCGATTGGCCTTTTCGCCGCGGCTTTCCTTCCAAGCGCCAATGGTCAGGCGCCCGGCCATCAATCGCGCCTCGATCGCTTCACTCCCCACAAACCGGCCGTGCCAGAGGGGCCCGCCGGTTATTTCTACATCGATGGCATCACCACACCGGTGAAGCTTCCTGCCGACACCAAGGAGGCCAAGACCGGATTTGATAACCTGACGAATGGATTCATCCCGCAGGGGCCAGATTTCGATCTTCTCTCGAAGGAGAATGTTGTGCGCCAACGCTCCTATAACGACGACCGTTTCATTTTCGAAGACGTCACCACAATACAACAAGGCCTGGGCCCTACCTTCAACGGTCAAAGCTGTCGCGAATGTCACCAGAACGTGGTGAGCGGAGGCTCCAGCGAGACCACCGAACATCGCACGGGACATTACACCGACGATCAGTTCTTCGAGGCGCCCGGCGGTTCCTTGATCCAGTCGCGCGCCACCGCGCCCGATATCGTCGAGCACGTCGCCGACGAAGACGATATCCGCACTTTCCGCATCTCGGTTAATCTCCTCGGTGATGGCTATGTCGAATGCATTGCCGATAGCACTCTCACCGCCATCGCCGCGGCCCAGCCGGTAGGAATGCGCGGTATGGCCGTGCCTGTAGCCGTGCTCGAAGGAGATGGCACGCCGCGGATCGGTCGTTTTGGCTGGAAAGATCAGCACGGCAGCCTTCTTTCCTTCGCCGCCGACGCTTACCTCAATGAGACCGGCATAACCAGCACGCTCTTGCCTGACGAGAATACGTCCAGCGGACGCTTCGTCGGCTATGGGTCCGGCTACGATCCCGTCCCGGATCCTGAGCCCGAGGGGGTGGAGATCTTTTCCTTCGCCGACTTCGTGCGCGCGACCAAGGCGCCGGCGCGCGGACCGATTACGGCCGACGTTCGTGCCGGTCAGAAAAAATTCAATCAGATAGGCTGCGTCATCTGCCATGTGGATACGATTACCACGGCCAGTCAAGGCACCGTGATAGATGGGGGCAGTTTTACGGTGCCTGCGGCGCTCGGGGACAAGACGCTTCATCCCTACAGCGATTTCCTCATGCACGATATCGGCACCGGGGATGGCATTCCTATTCTGCCGACACAGGAATATGCTTTTACAGCTCCGCTGATTCGCACTGCGCCCTTGTGGGGCCTGCGCACGCGCAATCGACTTATGCACGACGGCCTTTCCTTCACTAAAACCGAGGCGATTGCCCGGCATGGCGTTGAAGCCGCCAGCGTCACCGCGAGATTCAACGGTCTCACCGACCCGGTCAAGGCGCAGGTTATGGCCTTCCTCGACTCGCTTTAACTCCTTGTCCTTTCTCTGTCTGTCAGGTCTTTTTCACCCATCCTCTCTCATCTTATGAAAAGTGTGTTGTTTCCGCTAAAATCCTTCGGCCTTTTCGCGTGCGCATTTGCCCTTGCCATTCTCGCGGCTGATGAGGCTGGCGCCGGAACCGTTCTCGCCCCACGGCCCGAAGCATCCAGTACCCTGTTTGGTTATGCCCTGGCGAATATGGGCGACCTGAACGGTGACGGCGTTGCCGACCTGGCCGTCGGCACGCCATTCGAGGATGGGGATTTCGATAACGTGGAGAAGGGGTTCGGTCCGCCCCAGAACGTCGGGAAGGTCTACTTCCTGAGCGGGGCCGATCTGACCGTCATTCGCGAGCTGAATGATCCGGAATTCGAGAGAGTTCAGGGTCGCATGTTCGGCGGGCAGCTCGGCACCTCGGTTGCGGCACTCCCCGATCTCACCCACGATGGCGTGGCTGAGATTCTCGTCGGGGTACTCTCATCATATCGTTCCGGTCGATGGCGTTGATGAGATCAATGCCGGTGAGGCTCTTGTTTTTAACGGTAAGACCGGCGCCCTTCTCTACACCCTTCTCGACCCCACCGTTGAGGAAAATGCACGCTTCGGCTACTCCGTCGCCGCCATCGCCGACGTCAATGGCGATGGAATTCCCGATATGGCGGTGGGCGTCCCGAAAAAGAACGTCGGCGGTGATGTGGCACGAAACCGGAGGTGGTGAAAATCGCGGATGCCGGCCTCGTCTATCTATTTAGCGGAGCGGATGGCAGCCTCATTCGCTCCCTCAATCCGCCGCTCGATGATGGGATTGGCGCGAATGGCCGCTTCGGCACGTCCGTGGCCAGCGGAGGCGACAACCAGAAGCGTGTCCTCGTGGGCGCGCCGGGGCGTCGCCGAGCCTACGTCTACAATGGCGCGACAGGTGTCCTCCTTTATGCGTTAATCGGCCCTGATGTGGAGGAACTGCCGTCTTTCGGCACGGCTGTCGCCGGAGGGAAGGACGTGAACAATGATGGCATCCCCGATTTCGTCGTAGGCGCTCCTCTCGTGAAAAACCTGAGCGGTGCCGCTTATGTCTTCAATGGCGTAAACGGTAAGCTGCTTTATAAGCTCCCAACCCCGAAAAAGCCTTTTTTTGCGAAGTTTGGATCTTCCGTGGCCTTGACCGACGATATCACCGGCGACGGCCGTCCCGACGTGCTGGTCGGGGCGCCCGATCTAACCGTGGGAGGCGCGCAGTGTGCGGGTAGTGCTTATATCTTTAGTGGCGCCAGCGGGAAGCTCAACAAGACCGTCACCAGCGCTGCACCCAAGGCCTTTGCCGGTTTTGGCTTTGCCCTCACCACCTTAGATACAGATGGGGATGGCAAGTTGAACCTGATTATCGGCACTCCCTTCCAGGATGTCGACCTGTTCGCGGAAGATGGGGACCGGGAGACTCATATCGCGATTGGCCAAATTGAAACCCAGTAAGAAAATTATGAAACAGCGAAACACCACGCTTCTCGCAACTCTCGCGCTCGGCATTGCCTGCCTCTCCCCAGCGCAGGCCAATCATCGCACTGGCTCCTTTATTCTGCCCGAGCTCCTTCAGGTCGGTGACTTTAATGAGGATGGGAACCTGGACCTGGTCGTGAACTCGGCCGGATTTGACCATGTCGCCCTCTTATTTGGCGATGGGAAAGGAAACTTAACTCTCGGTGGTCATTTTTCCACCGACACTCTGCCCAAAGGTTTGATCGTTGGCGACGTCAATCACGATGGACACCTCGACGTCGTCACCTGCTCGGTCTGGGGCTACGACGCATTCGTTCTCTTCGGCGATGGCAAGGGCGCTCTGCACAGGGTCAATCCTCCGAGCGAAATCGACGGCGACGGCGAACCGTCGCGCGTTCTCCTCTTCGATTTTAACAAAGACCACAACCTCGATCTCGTGGAGAGCTCCCCCCTTAATAATAAGATCCAGTTCTGGTTCGGTGACGGGACGGGAAATTTTCCCGCCCCCCCAATGGAAGTGCTAGACATCACCAAGCCTTTGGGGATGGCGGGTGGCGATGTAAATGGCGACGGTAACATGGATGTCGTCGTCGTCTCCGGGATCGCCCACGACAGTGCGATCAACCTCTTGCTCGGTGACGGCACCGGCAAGTTCACCGTTAGTAAGACACCCGTAGCCGGCTCTCCCGCGAGTGTGCAACTGGCCGATCTGAACGGAGACGGCAAGGTCGACGTTGTCGTAGAGGGCGCAATCCCTGGCAACAGCAGCGGAAATTTTATTTACACCTATCTCGGTGACGGCACTGGCCAATTCACCTCAAAACAGGTTCTGCGCTTAGGCAGCGGAAGGTTGAGCGGCGAAGTCGCTTTGGGTGACTTCAACGAAGATGGGGCGCCGGACCTGGCCTTCCCCAACAACCCCAATCAAGGAGACGCTCCGACGACTGCCAATCTCTTGCTCTTCTACGGCGATGGTACTGGTAACTTTATCGCCGGCCCGACCCTCACTGTAGGCACGGAACCCCACACCGTCATCACAGCTGACTTTAACAAGGATGGTCATCTCGACCTGGCTGTCTCGAACCGCACCGACGGCACCGTCCAGGTGCTCCTTGGCGACGGCCATGGAGGGTTCACCATATTCTCCACCACATCGGTCCTATCTCCGCTCCAGTAAACCACGGGTTATGAGTTAGCAGTGGGTCGATAACGAAAACTACGATTACCGGGCCTGCGTCATCGACGGCCAAAGGTTCATCCACCCGCCATAGCAAACAGCTCCCAGCTTCTCAGCGTTTCGCTTATCCGCCTCCCAATAACCAACAACAAACAACCAGTAACTGCGGCCCGCCAGGCCGCTACAGTTGTCAGCTTTTCTACTTTCTACTTTCTACTTTTCACTTTCATTCCCGGCGCAGGCACGATCGGAGGCACCGGCACCGGCCACGAAGTCGACGATGCCCCCGCGGACAGCTTCAGCCCGGAGTCACTCTCCTCGCCCCCGCCCTTACTGAGCTTTTTCTGCTGATCGATATCCCGCCGCATCCTCGACTTCTGTGTGCAATAAGTCAGAGTTGTCTCTTCCGAGATGAGATTCTCCGCGAAAGCCTTGAGCAACGATTGATCGAAAGAATGCCACCCCATCGTCGAGCCCGCCTCGATGATCTCGTTGTAGGTCTTGTTCTCCGATTCCCCGTAAACGATCGTCTCCCGCGTGCGCATGCTGCTCCCCATGATCTCCGTCACGAGCAACCGCCCGCCGCTCACCTTCGGGATGAGCCGCTGACTCACCACATAGCGCAACGTCTCCGACAAGCGCTGCCGGGCCTGTTGTTCCTCCTCGATCCCATGCATGCCGACGATGCGATTGATCGTATGCCCGGCGGAAATCGTATGCATCGTGGTGAAAACCAAGTGCCCGGTCTCCGCCGCCGCCAGCGCGATATCGAGCGACTCCCGATCGCGGATCTCGCCCACCAGAATCGCCTTCGGCGCCTGCCGCAAAGCCGAGCGCAGACCCTCCGCGAAAGAGCGAAAATCCTTTCCCATCTCGCGCTGGCTCACCACCGCCTTCTGCTTGCTATAGAAAAACTCGATCGGATCCTCCAGCGTCACGATGTGAATCTCCTGGCTGTGATTCAGCTCATTGATCATCGCCGCGAGCGTCGTCGTCTTGCCGACCCCGGTACCGCCGGTCACCAGAATGATCCCGGTTTTCTCCCGCACCATCTCGCGGAAGACAGGCGGCATCCCGAGTTCATCGAGACGGGGCACCTTGGTCGCGAGCTTCCGCATCACGATGGAACGCTGGCAGTTCTGCTTGAAAATATTCACCCGAAACCGGGCCACCTCCGGCACCGCGTAGCTGCAATCACACGCGCCAGCCGCAGCCAGATCGGAGATCAAGCGCTCATTCCCATTCATGATCACATCCGCGATTTGATCGACCGCCTGCTTATCGAGCGTAGAATCCGGCGTATCCACCGGGATATCGACCAGGCGCCCATGCGACTCCACCAGCGGCGGCCTCCCCGGCACGAAGAGCAAGTCCGAAACCCCTTCCACGGTCCCCAGCATCGCCTTTAGCAGGCCATCGACAGTTTCCTTGGTCATAACTTCTGAGAGATAAGCCAAGACCATGCCGCGGCCGCGGGAAAAAAGGCCTGGGAAGCGTCGCCGCTCTGATCCGATGTCAGCGTTTGCCAGTATGAATCGGGGCCGCGTCTAACCGTGGCTGAGGAATCGCGGCAGAAGGACTGAGATGAGATCGATCGTGAAGTGGCCGATCATGTTGGCTACGAGATCGCGCCGCCAGAGATAGAAGACAGTTAAGACTGCGCCGAGGGCCAGAGCGAGAACCACGTTGGCCCAACCGTTGGTCCAGTGCCCGAAGCCGAAGATCAAGAGTGGGATGAGGCCCGCCCAGTAACGGTTCAACCCAAGCAGCTGAAGCCGTTCGATCGCGTAACCGCGATAGAAAAGTTCCTCAACGATGCCGGCGCGCAGGACGATGAGTAAAACCAACCAGATCGGGAACTTCGCCAGGGCTGCTCCCGTCTCGCCCCCTTTAAAATGGGTGAGGCTGGAAACCACTCCACCGACCAGCCCGCAGAGAACAGTCAGAATTGCTCCCCAGAGAAGCGAGCTTTTCACCGGCATGGTGCCGAGGCCGACGGAGCTGAGCGGCAAAGATTCGCCGCGCCGAATAATGAAGAAGAGCGCGATGACGCCCAGCCAGGTGAGCGATTCTTTCCAGATCGTGGCCGAAAAGCTGAACTCGGGATAGAAACGGGAGACAGCCGAGCGGACAATCAGGATTCCGAAAAGCGCAATGAACAAGCCCACCCAAGTGGCGGTTGTCGCCTTTGGTTGAGCCGCGGAGGAAGGGTTCATCGTGCCAGGATAGGATGCCTCGAGCCTGAAGTACGATTCAAGGCAATATTTTGAGGAGCTACGGCGGCAGGCGAGGCGCCCGCCCTACAAATTGCTGGGGATAGCGGACGCTACAGGTTTGAAGAGCGCCGTCCCCTGCCCCGACCGCTCCGCACCTCGCAAATGCGGCCGTCCCCGGGTCAGCGATCCCATCGATCTCCGCCGCGTTTTTTTTGCAGGGCGTATTGCCTGGCTGCGCTTAGGACCAGAGATGATCCCAGGAGTGCAGAGCGCGGAGCGTGGCGGTCTTCTTGCGGTAATGGCCTGCCATGCGCGTGAGCACAGAGTCGAGCACCTGCACGGCATCGAGGATGAAGGGGCCCTTGTTCAGCATCGCGCACTCCGCCCGTTCGGCCATGGCGGCATCGGTAATTTCGGCGCGGGTCGGCACACCTTTCTTGGCCAGCGTCTCCAGGACCTGCGTGGCCCAAATGACAGGGATGCGCGCCGCCTCGCAGACCCATAGGATCTCCTCCTGTAACTCCGCTACGCGAAGGTAACCGACCTCAACCGCGAGATCCCCCCGCGCGATCATGACTCCAAAGGGGCCGCGCCCGGCGGCGCGCACAATGATCTCGGGGAGACTTTGCACCGCCCGGGCGGTCTCGATCTTGGCGACAATACCGACCTTCGTCTTGCGGCCGAAGCGGGCCCGTCGGGCGTCGAGTTCACCCAGTAGCACGCTGATGTCGGCTGGTCGCTGGACAAAGGAATAGCCGACCAGGTCGGCATGGCGCACGACGAAGTCGAGGTCGACAAGGTCTTTCTCGGTCAAAGGAGAAATGTGCAGGTCGGTGCCGGGAAAATTTATCGCCATATCGGAACGAAATTTTTCGCCCCGGGACGGGCAACGCGGGAACGAAACGCAACCCCAGAATGCGCCCCCAGTTATCATCGGAGCGCCGGCTCTGGCCATCGTTCTCTTTATCAAGGTTGTTCTTCCTTACCCGAAGTTCGGCTCCGTCGGGGGTGATGCGTTCCAGAGTTTTCGCCGTCACATTACGAAGCGGCGAGTTGATCATCTCGATCGAGCGCGGTCTCTCCCGGGCACAACGCGCCGTCGCGAGATCCGGCCGATGCCACAATTTCAAATGGACAAGAGCATGAGGTTGCGGAGGGTGGTTGGCCATCATGAATAAGGCCACACAGAGTGAACTCCGCCTCGCCAAACGCATGGCGCGTCTCGGCACCGAGACCGCTTTCGAAGTGCTGGTGAAGGCGCGAGCGCTGGAAGCGAAGGGCCGCGATATCGTCCACCTTGAGATCGGGGAGCCCGATTTCGATACCCCGGGCAACATCATCGAGGCGGCGTGCGACGCCCTGCATAAGGGGTTCACCCATTACGGGCCCTCCGCCGGCATGCCACCGCTGCGCGAGACGATCGCGCAGTATGTGAGCGAGACGCGCCGGGTAAACGTGACACCGGAAGAAGTGGTTGTTGTTCCCGGCGGCAAGCCGATCATTTTCTTCACCATCCTCGCGTTGGTGGAAGAAGGCGATGAGGTCATCTATCCCAATCCCGGTTTCCCCATTTACGAGTCGATGATCGACTTCCTCGGTGCGAAAGCGGTGCCGATCCAGTTGCGCGAGGAAATGGATTTCCGGCTCGACGTTGGCGAACTCAGCAAACTGATCAACGATCGCACCAAGCTTATCATCCTGAATTCACCGCAAAACCCAACCGGCGGCGTGCTGGAGAAGCAGGACCTGGAGGGCATCGCGCACGCGATTGGCGATCGCAATATCATGGTGCTGACCGACGAGATCTACAGCCGCCTCATTTTCGAGGGTGAGCATCACTCCATCATGTCGTTAGACGGCATGAAGGAGCGCTGCATTCTCCTCGACGGCTTTTCCAAGACCTATGCCATGACCGGCTGGCGGATGGGATATGGCGTGATGCGCGCCGATCTGGCGACGCACATCGCCCGCCTCATGACAAATTCCAACTCCTGCACCGCCAGCTTCACGCAGGTCGCCGGTATCGAAGCGCTCCGCGGGCCGCAGGGCTCAGTCGAGGAAATGTGCGCCGAGTTCAAGAAACGGCGCGACGTGATGGTCGCGGGCCTCAATAAGATCAAGGGATTTTCCTGCCGGCTGCCCAAGGGCGCGTTCTACGTTTTCCCCAACATCACGGGGACCGGCTGGCCATCGCAGAAACTGGCCAACGCACTGCTCGAGGACGCCGGCGTCGCCGCGCTTTCCGGGACTTCGTTCGGCGCCTTCGGCGAGGGCTATGTGCGCTTCAGCGTGGCGAACTCGATCGAGAACATCGAGAAAGCCCTCGATCGCGTCGGCACTTGGGCCACGAAGAATTTGTAGGGCGACCGCTCCGGTTGCCGGTAAGAGAAACCGTGGCCCGGTTGAGGCCGATCACCAGGTTGGCGACGATGCCTGTTGTTAGAAACTGAGCCGATCACGAACTAAAGATAGCAACTAACCGATAACCACTTTTCCAGCCATGACCGACAAAAAGCATTTCCGCATCTTTGCCACCTCTCATATCGGCGATCCGGCTGAGAACCGTCTGCGTGAGCGTGGCTACGAACTCGAGATTTTCGCGGGCCCGGAGGCGCCGCCGAAGCAGCTGATCGTTGAGAAAGCGAAGAGCGGCATCGACGCCTTAATCACCACGCTCCGTGATCCCATCGACGCCGAGATCTTCGAAGCAGGAAAAGGCTCGCTCAAGGTTGTGGCGCAGATCGCCGTCGGCTTCGACAACATCAACCGCGCCGATGCCAACACATACAAGGTGCCATTCACCCACACCGCCGACGTGCTTACGGAAGCGACCGCCGAGTTCGGTTTTTTCATGCTCGGCATGCTGGCGCGCAAGATGTATGCGAGTGAGCGCCTGGTGCGGGACCAGAAGTGGCCGTCGTGGCACCCGTTCCTGCCTTTCCTGGGCGACGAGGTCACGGGCAAGACCATCGCCATCATCGGCACCGGACGCATCGGCCTGGCGATGATTAAGAAGTGCTCGGGCTTCGACATGAACATTCTCTGCTACGACCCGGCGTATCACAATGACAGTTACATCGCCTCTATCCAGGAGCTGATGGACCTGCGGCACGCCAGGGGAATCCAGAAGGAGAAGACCTGGATCAAGTATGTGGAGTTCGAGGAGGCGCTGCGCGACGCCGACTACGTGAGCATCCACGTGCCACTCTTGCGCGAGGGCGAAACCGACAAGCCGACCTATCACCTCTTCAACGAGAAAACGCTCAAGCTGATGAAGCCGACGGCATATCTGGTGAACACGTCGCGCGGTCCGGTCGTGGACGAAAGGGCGCTTGCCCGGGCGTTGAAAGAGAAGGTCATCGCTGGAGCGGCGCTCGACGTCTTTGAGAAAGAGCCGCTGCCGCCGGATTCGCCGCTCCTCGATCCCGAAATCGCTGACCGCACCCGGCTGTTCCATCACTTTGCGAGTGGCGGGCAGATCACACGGCTCTCGGTTGATCCCGACAAGGGAATGGCTGGGCGCACGGCCCAGGCAGTGATCGACGTGCTGGAAGGCAACTATGGCGGTGACCCGGCCAAAATGCCATACGTTGTGAATAAGGAAGCGTTCGAGAGATAGCCGGAGCCAATACGCCAGGATTAGCATACCTAAGCCGGTTGCATCGAACCGGTGTCAACGATTCCTGTGGCAGGAACCGTTCGGCCGGTTCCGCGGTCCGCAGTCCGCGATCCGCGATCCGCTGTCAGCTCTCAGTTGTCAGCTTTGAACGCCCGTCGCTGCCGATTCGCCATTCGCGGTCCGCGATCCGCATTTGATCGCCGTTTCCCGAGATGGGTGAGCCGTCGCACCTGATGTCCAATCACCCTGCCGAAAATCGCTGCAAGAATTCCGATCGGCACAATCTTCGTAAACAGAGCGGAGACGATCGGGTCAAGCGCAGGGTTCGGCATAGCCTCAGCTGCTGCCAGTTTCGTGCCACATTCCGCTCGGCAATCTTTCATCCGAAAAGCCGCGCCGTTTCTGCCGCCAATAAACAGCGAATGATCAAGCCTCAAGCTTCTGCTTATTAGTCGGGGCGCGACCCGGCCTGGGCTGCTCCTTCTCTGCACACCAGAGTATCCCGGGAGCTATTCCGTACTCGCGAATTTGCTCGACCGCGCACCGGCGGCCGCGAGAGATTTGCCTCGTGAAACATCGGATCGTCGTGACCAAATGGAGGCTTGCCGTCACCTCTGCTGCCTCTCTGCGCCGGCCATCGCGGTATTTCAACAGTCTCTTAAGAGCCACCGCCTGATTCAAGTTTAATGGGAAGCTCGCTCCATGTCTGTGTTCTGCTCGCGCCGGGAAGCGTGTCCCGACGATCGAATCGAGTAAAACGCCTTATCTCGTTCGGCGTCCTCTGGTGGCTGGCGGGGCTGCTAGGTCCAACAGTCATCGCGGCAGAGTCGCGGCCCGAGGCGGAGCCGAGTCCGGTGCGCGAGGCGGAACTAACTCCTACGGCTAAGCCAGAACCGCGGGTCTTTTTCCCGGATCAACCGAAAGGGTTGGGCGAGCATTTTACGGCCTGGAAGTTTAACTACGTCGGCGAAGTCTTCGGCAATCTCTCGGGCGGGATCAAGCCAGGCGCGATCTACGAGGGCTACGCCAAGATCGGCCTCGCCTTGAACCTGGAAAAGCTCCTCGGCTGGGAGAACACGGTCCTTTACGGCAACTTATTTTATCCGCATGGGAGCAGTCTCTCGCAGGAGTTCGTCGGAGACCTCAATGTCGTGAGTAATATCGATACCTTCGACAGTGTGCGCATCTTCAAGCTCTTCCTCCAGACTAACTGTCTCGACGATCGACTTACTCTCCGTCTCGGGATCATGGCAGTCGATAAGGACTTCTTTGCCTCGGAGGGCGCCGGACTCTTTCTTAATAGCGGCTTCGGCGCATTCCCTGTCATCGGGCAGGACCTCGCGGCGCCGATCTATCCGGTCTCGGCGCCCGGCTTTCGCGTCACCTGGAGCCCGAGCGAGGCGATCATCCTGCGCGCGGCGGTTTTCAGCGGCGACGTCGGCACGGCCGCCTCAAATCCCTATGGGACGCAATTTGATTTCTCGGGCTTCGGCTTCTTCGAGGAAGTCGCCTGGAAGACCTGGATGGTGCGCGACCTGCCGGGAGTTTACAAGCTCGGCGGCTTCTATAACTCCAAGACCTTCGATGATCTCCGCCACACCGGCACCCATCACGGTAACTACGGCCTCTATGTCATCGGCGACCAACAGCTTTGGCGCGAAGGCACGAGCGAAAGCGCGGCCGCCCAGGGCCTGGCTGTCTTCGGGCGCTTCGCGACCGCGCCGCCCGACCGCAGCCTCGTCGTCTTCGACACAGAGGCAGGTGTGACTTATACCGGTCTCTTTCCCGGGCGTGACAGCGATGTCCTCGGAGCGGGGTTCATCTACAGCCGTATCAGCGACGACGCGCGGACTGACGCCGGCGCGCCGCTCTCCTCGCATCACGAGGCGGTAATCGAAGTTTCCTATCAGGCCACGCTCACCAGCGTCCTGACGATCCAGCCCGATTTCCAATACATCATGAATCCCGGCGCCGTGCGTCCCGCGCGGGACGCGATCGTGGCCGGCATGCGCTTTGGCTTGGCATTTTGATACCGGAGCACGAAGTGTTGTAGAGGCGGCCGTGTCGACCGCAAATCCCCGAAACATCTGCGCTCGACACGAGCGCCACTACAACCAATAACAGATAACCGCGATCGCCCTAATAACCGAAGCGCAGCGCGCTTCGCCGATGCCCCGGAGGAACTTTGCCGCCAGAAAATCGACGCGCTCTTGATTCTCGCTCAATTTTTCTTTCGTCGGCACGATCGCGTATACATCAAATTTGATGTAGTCTTCGATGGATTTCTCCGTAGAGTTTTACGAAACCGCCGAGGGGCGTTCTCCTGTGCGTGACTTTCTCGATACCTTGCAGACTTCCGATCCCGGCGACTTTGCCGCCGTCGTCGCCGGGCTCGCGAAACTGTGCCACCGACAATATCACCGCGAACCGCTCTCGAAGGCCTTGGGCGGCGGACTGCTGGAGTTGCGGCACGTTGGCAAGCTCAACAGTCGCATCCTCTGGTTCTTCATGAAAGGTCGCCGCATCATCGCCGTGCACGGTATCCGCAACAAAGGCCAGTCCATTCCCGCGCGAGACCTCGGGACCGCCCGGGCGCGGATGAAGGATTGGCTCAGCCGCCATCCCGCATGAAGAAAACGAACTTCGACCGCTATCTGGAAGAACAACTCAAGGACCCGGACTTCGCCCAGCGCTACGAACAAGCAGGCGAGGCCTGGGACGTCGCCCTGCAACTGACGGCACTGCGCGAGCAGGCCGGCCTTTCCCAATCCGACCTTGCGCGCCTGCTCAAGACTACCCAGCAGCAGGTCAGTCGCCTCGAGTCGCCCACCTACGAAGGCCATTCCCTCAGCATGCTCCGGCGCGTCGCGGCAGCGCTTCATGCCCAGGTTCGCGTCGTCCTTGAGCCCCTGCCAAAGGCAGAGACAAGTGCAGTCGTGCGAGAAGAAGCCAACCGCTACGGACGGAGCATAAGGAAGAAGTAAGATTGGAAATTCGCATGGAGTTTCCCCGTCCTGCTCGAAACCTGCCCGTCGCGTGCTCGCGAACCCTTTCGGAGTTTACGCGATCACTCGTCCCCCGTCCCCGCCCTTCGTTTTCCACTTTAGACTTTCACCTTTGTGAGGCCTTCTACTTTCCACTTTGCACTTTGATTCAGCGGCCCCCCGCCTCACCCTTCAGGCTCCGTCTACGTCGCTCGGTCCCCACCGGCTCCGTTCTACTTTCGACTTTCTTATCACTCCGCCATTAGCAACGTTCCGCACTCGTAAGAAACCTTTCCCCTCGCTCCCCTTCCTAATCTTCCTTCATCCTTCCGCCTTCCGCCTTCCACTTTCTACTTTCTACTTTCCACTTTCTACTTTCTACTTTCTACTTTCTACTTTCTACTTTCTACTTTCTACTTCTTATGTTACACATCTCTTCTCTTCCGGTTCGCCTTCTCCTCCTCTTGACCCTCTACGCCGTCGGCACCGCGGCGACGACTCCGCTCGCAACCGCAGAAGATGCCAGCGCCACCAGGCATCGCGGTGACTGGTCGCAGGGCCAATTCGATGCCGCCCATTCCGCTTACAATTCCTTTGAGCGCACTATCAACCCCTCGAATGTCGGGAGCCTCCAGCTCGCCTGGAGCGCCTCGTTAGGGGGATTTACCAACTACGCCACACCCATCGTAGCCCACGGCCGCGTCTTCGTCGGAGGCGGCGACGGCAGGATGCACGCCTTCGACGCCACCACCGGCGCCATCCTCTGGACGAGCAAAAAGCTGGGCTCGTTCTACGTCGATTCCGCCACCTATGCCGATGGCCTCGTCTTTGCCAGCGCCATCTACGCACCGCTCACCGCCTTCGATCCCGCCACCGGCAAAGTCGTCTGGACCTCCACCGTGGTCACCGATCTCCGGGCGCCGGCCACGGTCCGGGGACACGCTCTCTTTGCCGCCGCCTTCGATGGCACCCTTTACGCCCTCGATACCCGCACCGGCTCCGTCCTTTGGTCCGCGCCCGGCGGTTGCTGCGTTTACGACCAATCACCTGCCGTCAGCGGCCGGCGCGTCTTCCAATTCCACACCGACGGCACCCTCGTCGCCTACGACGCCACCGATGGCACCCAGCTCTGGAGCGTCTCCGATTTCGCCGTCGGCACCCTGGCCGCGGTCGATGGCAAGCTCATCTTCGGGCACGTGCCAAACGTCGTCGCGCGCGACCAGGCCACCGGCGCCCTCCTCTGGGCGTCCCATTACTACGGGAGCGCCGATGAAGCCGCCCCCGCCGTCGCCAACGGACTCGTCTACGCCGAGAGCAATCTTTCCGACTTGGTCGCGCTCGACGAGAACACTGGGCAATTCGTCTGGACGGCCCCGGCCCGCAGCCAATGGGGACCATCCGTAGCCAACGGGGTCGTCTATGCCTCCGCCTACAGCGGGGAATGGAAAGCCTTTAACGCAAGCGACGGCACCCAGCTTTGGTCCGTCACCAACAACGACGGCTGCACCGGCCCGTGCACCAACACCCTCCCGGTCGTCACCCACGGCATGCTCTACCTCACCAACACACAACTCCGGGCCTACAAACTACCGCTCTGATCCAAACCCCTGGTCAGACGCCGTCGACCTTCCCGCTCTTCATTTCCGCGTCAGGCTGACCAGCGGTACAGCTTCGCAGCGTTCCCTCTGCTTCCTTCCGCCTCGCCAGGCCGCTTACCCAGCCGTCCTGGTCCCCTGCTTTCCGCTTTCCACTTTCAGCTTTCAGCCTAGTCTCAGGTCTCAGCTTTACCAAAGATCCAATAACAGATAACGAATAACCGCGGCTTCTGGCCGCCCCGCTTTGATTCGCTGGGCCTAGCTCACCCCTTCGGGGCTCCGTCTATGTCGCAGTGGGCTCCATTCAGCTCTGCTCCTACTCGTGCTCCTGCTCGTAATCGTGATCGTGCTCGTGCAGCAGCTTTCAGTTGTCAGTTGTCAGTTGTCAGTTGTCAGCTTTTCGTCGTTCCTTTCCCACATGGAAGTTCGCAATCTGGAAGCTCAGGCGCCATTCACGACCGCGGATGGCTCGACCATTCGCAGCATCCTCGACCGGGCCAATGCACCGGTGCAACAGCAGAGCCTGGCTGAGGCCACCCTCGCGGCTGGTCAGGCACGCAACGGCACTATCACAAGCGGACAGAGGAATCTATTTCATCCTCGAAGGACGTGCGGAGATGGAAGTGGATGGCGAGACGCGTGAGGTTGGAGCGGACGATGCGATCCTCTTGCCGCCGGGCGCCTGGCACATCATCCGGGCGCGGACGCCCCTCCGGTTCCTCTGCTCCTGTGCGCCCCCGTATTCGCACGAAGACACTTATTTCATCTAGCGCGAATCCGGCCGGATCCCAGTTCTCAGGCCGCCCGAGCCGGATGACCCAGTTCAGCGCTTTGCACGCCTTCCGCGCGCTGCAGCCCGCGATCCGCGATCCGCGATCCGCTGTCAGCTCTCAGCTATCAGCTTTATTCCCGCCTACCTAACAACCGCCAACCATTAACAGATAACCGCGCCCCGCCCTCGAGACGCTCCCTTTGCGGCCGCCCCATCCTTTCCGCCCTCCGCGCTCCGCCCTCCGCTCTCAGCTTTGAAAGCCCGGCCTCGCCTTCGGCTGTCGTTACGGGTTACGGCAATTGTCAGCTTTTATTTCCGCCTACCTAATAACTGCCAGCCAATAACGGAGAACCGCGCGGCTGCGCCGCGCTTTTTCCTTGGCGAAGAGCGCTTCGTCCGCTAATAAAAACGCGCCGATGGCCCGCGCCCGCTCCTCCTCGAAGAACAACTCCACCGCCAATCTCGGCTTCGAAGCCAAGCTCTGGCTCGCTGCCGACAAGCTGCGCAGCAACATGGACGCGGCCGAGTACAAGCACGTCGTCCTCGGCCTCATCTTCCTCAAATACATCTCCGACGCCTTTGAGGAACACCACGCAGACGCTCCTCGCCGGTAAAGGGACTACGCCGGCGCCGATCCGGAGGACCCGGACGAATACAAGGCCGAAAACGTCTTCTGGGTTCCACCCGGCGCGCGTTGGACCTACCTCCAGAACAGCGCCAAGCAGCCCGAGATCGGCAAGATCGTCGATGACGCCATGGTCGCGATCGAGCGCGACAACCCGCGCCTGAAAGGCGTCCTCCCGAAAGAATACGCCCGCCCCGCGCTCGACAAGCACCGGCTAGGCGAACTCATCGACCTCATCGGCACCATCGGCATGGGCGACAAGGCCAGCCGCTCCAAAGACATCCTCGGCCGCGTTTACGAATACTTCCTCGGCCAATTCGCCAGCGCCGAAGGCAAGAAAGGCGGCCAGTTCTACACCCCGCAGAGCGTCGTCCGCCTCCTCGTCGAGATGCTCGCGCCCTACAAAGGCCGCATCTACGATCCCTGCTGCGGCTCCGGCGGCATGTTCGTGCAATCGGAGAAATTCGTCGAAGCCCACGGCGGCAAGCTCGGCGACATCAGCATCTACGGGCAGGAGAGCAACCCCACCACCCGCCGCCTCGCCGTCATGAACCTCGCCCTGCGCGGCATCGAGGCCGACTTCGGCCCCGAGCACGCCGACACCTTCCGGCGCGACCTCCATCCCGACCTCCGCGCCGACTACGTCCTCGCCAACCCGCCCTTCAACGACTCCGACTGGTTCCGCAAAGACGACGACGTGCGCTGGCAGTATGGCGTCCCGCCCCGGGGCAACGCCAACTTCGCCTGGGTGCAGCACTTCATCCACCACCTCGCGCCCCACGGCATGGCCGGCTTCGTCCTCGCCAATGGCAGCATGTCCTCCAACCAGTCCGGCGAAGGGACAATCAGGCAAGCCCTCATCGAGGCCGACCTCGTCGACTGCATGGTCGCCCTCCCCGGCCAGCTCTTCTACAGCACGCAGATTCCCGTCTGCCTTTGGTTCTTGGCGAAAAACAAAACCGGCGGGGCGAGTTCCGGCTCGCTCTGGTTTGAAACGTCGCAACCGCAAAGGCGAAACCCTCTTCATCGATGCGCGCAAAATGGGAACGCTCATCGACCGAGTCCACCGCGAGCTGACCGAAGCCGACCACGCGAAGATCGTGAACACCTATCACGCCTGGCGCGGCGACCAGCGTGACGCTGGACCCGATGCGCCTGCGGCGAAATACGAAGACATCGCCGGCTTCTGTAAGTCAGCGACGACAGAAGAAATCGCGACGCACGGCTATGTCCTCACGCCCGGCCGCTACGTCGGCGCCGAGGAAGTCGAAGACGACGGCGACCCCTTCGAGGAAAAGATGCCGCGCCTCGTCGCCGAACTGCACGCCCAGTTCGCCGAGTCCGCGAAACTGGAGCAGGCCATCAAAGCAAACCTGAGGGGGCTGGGTTATGGCGGGTGAATGGCAACGAACACTCGCCGCGTCGGCGACATGCTTGCGCCATGGGTCGTGCGGTCGACGACGACTCTCCGACGCGTCGGACAGCGAAGCTTCACGAACGCGGCAGCCTACGACTCGTCGCGGCATCGAACATTACTGACGGCGACGATATCACGGCGAGGATCGCTTTGACGCTCACCGAAAGTCGGACACGCATTCGAGACAAGCTGGCACGTGCTAATCGTCCATGATCGGCGCATGCGTGGCTGCATGCCGGTCTGGCAGTTCAAGGCCGCGCTGACGCTGTTGCGTCACCAACACGTCGCTATTCGCTCGATCATCGAGTCGAGCGTTCAGCCGGACGATATTCGCTCTATCTACAATCTCGCTGCGGAAGTATGCGCATTCCAGCAAGCAGATTCAGGCGATCGCGGCGGCCAACGCAGCACTGTACATCACGCGCGATTGCATCGAGACTTCCGATTCGCGCTCCCACCCCTCGCCGAGCAAAAAGCCATCGCGGCGGTGCTTGGGGCGCTGGACGACAAGATCGAGTTGAACCGGCGGATGAACGCGACGCTGGAGGCGATGGCGCGGGCGCTGTTCCAGAGCTGGTTCGTGGATTTCGACCCCGTCCGCGCCAAACTCGACGGCCGCCAGCCCCCCGGCCTCGACCCCGCCACCGCCGCCCTCTTCCCTAACGAGTTCGAAGATTCAGAGCTCGGTCACATTCCGAAAGGCTGGGAAGTTGTTTCGCTTCAAAGCTTGGCATCCATTCGCGGGGGCAAACAACTGCCGACCGAAGACTGTCTGCCCGCTCGGTAATTCACGGTGTTCGGTGCGAACGGAATCATGGGCTACGCGACTGAACCCACGCACGACGGCTTCGTGATAGCATTCGGTCGAGTCGGGGCTTACTGCGGTTCGATCCACTGGTCACTCAACGGCGCCTGGATAAACAACAACGCCAGTGCGGTCGTGCCTGCTGCGGTGGCCGGCCTTCGTGTTGCAAACGATGCTGAACATCGACTTCAATTCGATGCGCACGGGTCGGCGCAGCCGTTCATCCCGAAAGCTCGCTCGCGATCCGCCAAAGTGATCCGTCCATCCGCCGGATCGCCGAGGCGTTCACCGCATCGTCGAACCGTAGGCGGCAGCAGGCCGACAACAACAAGCAATCCCGCACCCTCGCCACCCTGCGCGACGCGTTGCTGCCGAAGCTGCTGAGCGGGGAGTTAAACGCACTGGCTCAAATCAAATGTCAGTAGCTGACATGTTCAGCGAGTTCCTTGCGAACCTCGCGATTCAAAACGGTGAGACGATTAGTTCGCGCTATGGAGAATTAACCGCGGCCTTGAACAAACGGTTTAGGGATAAGACGAGTCTGAAAACCGCGAACACGATACAGGTTGGTTCGTTCGGCCGGAACACGGGCATTAACGGCATCTCGGATTTAGACATGCTTTACCTGATGCCGAAAGCGGAGTGGGAAACATACCGATACGGCAAACAGTTAAAACTTCTTCAGGACGTTAAGGCAGCAATCCTCTCTAGATATTCTTCAACAACCGTTCGAGTGGATCGGCTTGTAGTGACTGTCACCTACACCGACTTCCACGTCGAAGTGCAGCCGGTCTTCGAACAAGACGATGGCAGTTTCCTGTTTCCCGATACAAACGGAGACGGTTCCTGGCGAACTACCAAACCGCGAGAAGAGATGGAAGCCGTCTCGAAAATGAATGACGAGAAGAACCGAAATCTCAAGCGCCTGTGCAGAATGATAAGGGCGTGGAAGAATAAACATGGCCAAGCGATGAGCGGCATCTTGATCGATACCCTTGCTTACAATTTCCTTGGCTCGACGAAAGAATACGACACGAGAAGTTATCTCTATTACGACTGGTTGAGCCGAGACTTTAAGGTACCTTTCCGACCTTCCCGAGCAAGATCGATACGCAGCGCCCGGCAGCGGTCAGCACGTCCGAGTCAAAAAGAAATTTCACCGCAAGGCGAGAAAGGCTTATCGACTTTGCCTAGCTGCCATTGAGGCGGAAAAGAACGACAACGCAAATGATAAGTGGAAGAAGGTTTACGGGCACCATTCCCGGTCGCGCTGAGGAGATCGTGGAAATGGGCGTTGTCAAAACCGCATCCACGTGGCGCGACACTGAAGAGTTCATCGAAGACAGGTATCCAGTTGATATTCGCTACACGCTGAAACTGGATTGTGAAGTGAAACAGGCGGGATACCGGACACAGTTACTCCGTGAGATGCTCGCCAAAAAATGGCCTTTGTTAGCGAGGAAGAGTTTGGAATTTTGGGTCAAGAGCATAACGGTCCCAGAACCGTACGTAATTAAATGGAAGGTTCTGAACCGTGGCGACGTCGCTCGCCGGCGAGATTGTATTCGCGGCCAAATCAATCCGGACGGCGGCCGTATGCGAATGACAGAGAAGACAAATTTCAAAGGAGACCACGTGGTTGAATGCTATGCAATCAAGGACGGAGTAGTTGTGGCGAAAGACCGGATTCACGTTCCGATCGAGAACAACGAGGGAGACGATGACTAAAGATGATCTACTGAAGGACATCGCCGAAACGGGCTACAATGTCGGCTTCGGCGCAAAGCGGCACTTCGCAACGTACAACATCACGCAGAAGATTCCGAGCGTCATCGGATTCGTCTCATTGCGATTGCGTGCATTTTCGCACTCTTTATCGACGCACTTACAGCGAAGTGGCTTTCGGCGAGCTTGATCATTCTTGGAGTCCTTGCGATTTGCATCAGCGTCTATGACCAGCGGAAGGAGAAGTACGCTGAGGTCGGCAGGTAGGCTAACCGGCCTATTTAATCGACTGCGGACGTTGTATTGCAACGTCAAGCAGCTACCAACTCGCAGTTGCCCGAGTTCGCAGACGAGTTGAGCAGGATCCAGACGGAACTCGGCGAAATAGCTATTTGCGATCAGATTCTCGGAAGTAATTGGTATGCCGCACTACAAGTTCTTTTGGGAGCATCAAATTGAGTGGGTCGATGAACAGAAAAAGTTCCGCTTCTGGCGCGACAAGGTTCCCCTAACGGCGACGGCTGCTTCTCTACTCATGCTGATCGCCTGTATCGCCTTCGCTATTCGTCTTTGGCACTGCAGGCCGTGAATCTTAACGAATCTATTGTCGAAGAAGCCGCACTGAGTTGGTTCGCTCAGCTTGCGTATTCGGTCGGCAGGCGCGGCATTTCGCGCCCGATCAAAGCGCACCGGAGCGAATCTCCTTCAGGTGCGTGGTTCTCACGGGACGGCTCCGCGACGGAATCACGCGGCTGAACCGTGCGATTCCAAATGAGGTGCGGGAGGAAGCACTACGCAAAGTGCTGCGACACGACGCGCCCTCTCTGGTCGGCAATAACCGCGCATTTCATCAGATGCGCGACGGCGTCGCCGTCGAGTATCGGCGCGAAGATGGAAGATCGCGGGCGACCACGTCCGGCTGATCGACTTCGACAATCCCGACGCGAACGATTGGCTGGCGGTGAACCAGTTCACCGTCATCGAAGGCCAAAACAATCGCCGACCTGACATCGTCGTCTTCGTCAACGGGCTGCCGCTTGGAATCATCGAGCTAAAGATCCCGGAAGACACCGACAAATGGTTCGCCGCGGCCTACAACCAGATCCAGACCTACAAGCAGGAGATTCCTTCGTTGATGCACTACAACGAGTTGACAGTGATCTCCGACGGGCTCGAAGCGCGCATCGGCTCGCTCACGGCGAATAGGAAAGGAACGCCTCGTGAAAGGATTGCTGGTACAGGGTCGCGGCCGACCAAAGCGAAGGCGGCGGATATTGGAACGGTCCGGCTGATTCTCGAACCGGCCAGTTCGTTTATGTCGCGATCCCAGAGGCCTCCCCAACGCGTATCGGGCTGAACAAGCCTTTCTCGGGTGTCCATCGTCCGTTGGCTGCCCTTGGAACTACGATTCCGCCGCATTTGTCCGTGCGGGACATGCACCTCGACCCAGATTTCAAATTCATCTGACTTATGGCGATCGAGGAGAACGAGCGAAGCAAATCCGAACCAAGAGTCGGCAAGGGCGATTTGCTTGTTTTTTACGCCGGGATGCGGGATGTGCGGCCTTCGCAGAGTCTCATCTATGCGATTATCGGAGTTTATGTCGTGGAAGAGATTGTTTCTGCACTGAAAGTGCCCGCCAGGCGCCGCCACGAAAATGCGCACACCCGGCGTGTCTTGGTCTCGGGCGCTGATGACATTGTGGTGCGGGCGCGCAAAATGATATCGGGTCGGTTGGAGAAGTAATTCCGATCTGCGATTACCGTGCCCGGCATATCGCGTTTGGCCGAAGCTTCTCGCTGCGTGGGGAGGCCTAAGTGTGAAGAATGGTTATCTGCAGCGCAGCGCCGCAGGCTTGCCGGAGTTTTCGCAGGCGGACCGGTTTTACGATTGGTTTCAGGCGCAGAAAGTGGCACTGCTGCCACGCAATAACTCAGGAAGCGATGCCGAAGACATTGTATGTAGCAGAACTAACGGCAGACAATGGCGGCATCGCCTGCACCACTGACGATTTGCTTACGCTGGCCATCTGCAAACCGGCAATCCGGTCGTTTCGGCGGCGCAACCAGGTGATAGGATCTTTGGGTTCGGTGACAACGACGGATTACTCAACCGCCTGATTTACGTTGCGGAAGTAAGCGGCGCAGCTTATCGCAGTGCGTACTACCTCGCGGATTTATTTTCGTCACGTCGAGATTGCATTTATCGGCGCGATGACACAGGACAGCTTGTCCGAAGGCGCGGCGCGGCTTTTCACACCGACGACGACAAGCAACGAGACATCGGACATTTTCCGGACTATCGCCGTGCCAACGTGATTCTGAGCAGCAAACTTTCGATACTTCGGTCGTCGGGCTTCACCGCCAGTTGCGGGCGAGCTTCGTGAGTTCGTTCATCGAATGGGACAGGGCCATCGCAGCCATTTCACTGACACATCCGCGGTTGCCTCCGCCCTGGAGCGACTTCGGGTTCGCGCATGGAAGGCATATGACCGAATGCGCATTGGCACTCCTTCGCACGCTGACGAGTCACGAAAGTGTAACCGTTAGGCGACACGTTATGAGCAACTATCATTACAAGATTGGCGAGGGATTCGCCATTCGGTATGGCGGTCCGGAAGGAATTCGTTGGTTCAACACTCCAATATCTGGATCGGGCAATCCACAGATGCTAAAGTTGGATTAGGCGCCGCCGAGCCGATCGGAATGGCAATCGAAGCGGCCAAAGCTGCAGGGCTGCTTTTGCAATGGTGGGAGATGCGGAAACAGACGCTTCTTCAGGCTGCCCAATTTGAGGAACGGCGAATCCCGTGGCTGACGGACATGTTGCTCCAGTGGGCAGCGGAGATTCAAGACGGCGAAATGCGCCTCGACACGGTCACATATTTTGATCGTGAGGTTTCGCGTTTCTTGGACGCGATACGCGACAACAAGCAAGTCGACGTTCCGTCAACCCTCTTGCTCCAACTCCAGCGCAGCGCACTCGCAATGGTGAGAATCAATAGCGTCCTTTCGTCGTTGCTCAAAAGCCAAGAGCTGCCAACCGGACCCAATTCTGGATCGGATGCTCGTTCCCTTTTTCTTACAAGCCGTTCCTGCAGTTGCTGCACGATCCCGCTGCGACCGAAGGCTATCTGTCGACTTGTGATAGCGCCACTCAAGCTGTCCTGAGGCTCAAGCCTTCCGCTTTTGCCGAAATCGGCAAATCCTCCTTCGCCAATTTTTTACTCAGCCCGCTTGGGATGCTCAGCGCAGTAGCGTTTTGGAAGTTTAGCGAAATGGGCGCCGCTGAGGCAAAGGCAAAGGAACAAAAAAGGATGCAGGAGTTTAGAGCAATGCTCGGGCTCGCATTCTCCGAACTTCGCAGCGGGCGGACGTTGTTAACGATCGCGGCGCCACGAACCGAAGTTCTCAAAGAAATCGAATTGCCGGATTCGGTTCTACTCGGTGTGGGTTCGAAACCGCGCGCAAAAAAGCCCCGGAGGAAGAAGCAACAGCAATCTCTTGAATCGGTGCCATACGAAAAAGTCGGTGCGGAAGGCACCCACAAATGAAATTGCGCAACACTGAGGCTGCCATCATCGCGCAGGAGAAAATTGTCGATTACCTGCTCAATCCTGGGCATCCGGATAACGGCGGCAAAGCGGGTTTTTACGGTCTCCTCGGTTTCGATCGCGAGAATTGGGCGACCCTTGCCGCTGCATTCAAAGAGCTGGTAACAAAACACCGAAGTCTCGGCGAAGCTGGAATCAACTCACGGAGAGAAGTATATTGTCGACGGCAGTATTCAGTCAGCAGGCGGCAGATCGTCGGTCGTTCGAACGATTTGGATTGTTGACCGGGGAGAGAAATATCCCACGATTGGTGACGGCATATCCACACGAGGAGTAAACGATGATGAAAGAACATGAGCGCGTAGTCTTGAAAGAGCCGGTGCCCAGTGAGGGACTGGAAAAGGGGGACGTGGGCACGGTGGTTCATCTTTATAAGGACGGTGAGGCCTACGAGGTCGAGTTTCTTACGCTCGACGGCAGGACCACAGCCGTGGTGACGCTGGAACCAACCATCCGGCCCGTCGGACATCGCGAGATCACGCACGCACGCGAACTCGCGGCGTAGGCCTCCGGCAATCGAAGCCCACGTCCTGAGTATGCGGCTGTCCTGCAGCACCTATGTCGTGCTCCGTACACTGTTCCACCACATCGTTACCGGCGAATTCGCAAACGTGGGAGTCGTCGTCTTCGCTCCTGACTCGCAGTTTTTGCGGGGGCATTTCATTTCCGATTTTCGGCGGCTCCGAGGGATGTTTGGCGAAATCGATGGAGCGGCGCACTTGTCATCGATGTTGCAGCATCTCGATAGCGCTTTCGCTCTGTCTCAGCCTAATCGGGCAGCGGCGAAGCATGATCTCGCGCAACTGGTGCAAAAGGTATTGGCAGCGGACGACAGTTCCCTGCAGTGGTCGCCACAAGGAGGCGGTGTCACAGAAGACCCAGATGGCGCACTGGACCATCTCTTTCGCCGCTTTGTTCGGCAGCATTCAGAAGCTGTAGTGGCCGTGGCGGTAGAGGGAATGAAGTGAATCCTCTCACCGAATCAGTCGTCGAAGAAGCCGCGCTAAGCTGGTTCGAAGAGCTTGGATACGCAGTTGAGCAGGCGCTGCATCTCGCGCCGGATGAGACCGCTGCAGAGCGCAATTCGTTCGGCGATGTCGTTCTTGTCGGGCGATTGCGCGACGCGATCGCGCGACTGAATCCCGCGATTCCCGAGCGACGCGCGCGACGAAGCGCTGCGCAAAGTGCTGCGGCACGATGCGCCGTCGCTTGATCGGCAACAACCGCGCCTTTCATCAGATGCTGCGCGACGGCGTGCCCGTCGAGTATCGGCGCGAAGACGGAAGCATCGCGGGCGATCACGTCCGGCTGATCGACTTCGACAATCCCGACGCGAACGACTGGCTGGCGGTGAACCAGTTCACCGTCATCGAAGGCCAGAACAATCGCCGGCCTGACATCGTCGTCTTCGTCAACGGGCTGCCGCTCGGAATCATCGAGCTGAAGATTCCGGAAGACACCGACAAATGGTTCGCCGCGGCTTACAACCAGATCCAGACCTACAAGCAGGAGATTCCTTCGTTGATGCACTACAACGAAGTGACCGTGATCTCCGACGGGCTCGAAGCGCGCATCGGCTCGCTCACGGCGAATCAGGAATGGTTCAAGGTCTGGCGCACGATCGAAGGCGAGTTCGATGCGCCGAAGACGGCGCTGGAGTTGGAAACACTCGTTGCGCGGCGTTTTCGAGAAGCGGCGCTTTCTCGATCTCATCCGCAACTTCATCGTCTTCGAAGACGATCCCGACACCGGCGCGGTGCACAAGCTGATGGCGGGTTATCATCAGTTCCACGCCGTCAAAGCCGCGGTCGATGAAACGATTCGCGCCACCGGCAAAGACAGGACCGGGGAAGCAGAGGGAACCTATTGGGCGGGCAAGATGCAGGGCGGCGCGGAAGGCGATCGCCGGGTCGGCGTCATCTGGCACACGCAAGGTTCGGGCAAGAGCTTGTCGATGCTCTTCTACGCCGGCTGCATCATCGAAGAGCCGGCGATGGCGAATCCGACGCTGGTTTTCCTGACCGATCGAAACGACCTGGACGATCAACTCTTCGGCCAGTTCCAGCGTTGCCACGAAATCCTGCGGCAGACTCCGGTGCAGGCGGACTCGGTCGAGCATCTGCGCAAGCTGCTCAATGTCGCGAGCGGCGGCGTGGTTTTCACCACCATCCAGAAATTCATGCCGGAGGAGAAAGGCGGGAAGGCTCCGGAGTTATCCAAGCGCCGCAACATCATCGTGATCGCCGATGAAGCGCACCGCAGCCAATACGACTTGATCGACGGGCTCGCGCGCAATCTGCGCGACTCGCTCCCGAACGCGTCGTTCATCGGCTTCACCGGCACGCCGATCGAGAAGACCGACGCCAATACGCGCGCGGTCTTCGGCGATTACATCAGCATCTACGACATCCAGCGCGCCGTGGCCGACAAGGCGACGGTGCCGATCTATTACGAGAGCCGCGTGGCCAAGCTGGGGTTGAACCAAAGCGAGCTGCCGAAGATCGACGAGGAATTCGAAGCGATCACCGAAGGCGAAGAGCTGACGCGCAAGGAGAAGCTCAAGACGAAGTGGGCCGCGCTCGAAGCGCTGGTCGGGAATCCGAAGCGGATCGATCTCGTCGCCGCCGATCTGGTGCAGCACTACGAGCGCCGGCTCGAAGCGATGGAAGGCAAGGCGATGATCGTCTGCATGAGCCGCCGCATCTGCGTGGAGATGTATAACGCGATCATCAAGCTGCGCCCCGAATGGGCGAGCGGGCCGAACGACGATGACAACGGGAAGTCATGCGTCGCCAAGATCGTCATGACCGGCAGCGCCGAGGACGGGCCCGATTGGCAGCAGCACATCCGCAACAAAGAGAAGCGCCGCGCGCTCGCGGGCCGCTTCAAGGATCCGAAGGACGCGTTCAAGATCGTGATCGTGCGCGACATGTGGCTGACCGGCTTCGACGCGCCGTCGCTGAGCACGATGTATGTCGACAAGCCGATGCGCGGCCACGGTCTCATGCAAGCGATCGCGCGCGTGAACCGCGTCTTCCGCGACAAGCCGGGCGGCTTGGTCGTCGATTATCTCGGCCTGGCCGATCAACTGAAACAGGCGCTGGCGAACTACACGCAAAGCGGCGGCAGAGGCGATCCGAGCATCGACACGGCGAAGGCAATCGCCGTCATGCTGGAGAAGCACGAGATCGCCTGCGGCATGATGCACGGCTTCGATTGGTCGAAGTGGCGCGACGGCACGCCAGCCGAGAAGATGGCGCTGCTTCCACCCGCGCAGGAGCACATCCTCCAGCAGGAGAACGGCAAGGAGCGCTTCGTCCAGATCGTCACCGAGCTCTCGCAAGCCTTCGCCCTGTGCGCCGGCAGCGAAGAAGCGCTCGCGATCCGCGACGACATCGGCTTCTTCCAAGCCGTCAAAGCCGCGCTCGCCAAACCGCGCGGCGAACGAAAGTCGTCCGAGAGCTCTCGACCACGCCGTCCGCCAGCTCGTCGCCAAGGCCATCGTGCCCGAAGGCGAGATCATCGACGTCTTCAGCGCGGCCGGACTCAAGCAACCCGACCTCAGCATCCTCTCCGATCAGTTCCTCGCCGAGGTGCGCGGACTTAAATACAAGAACGTCGCCGCCGAGCTGCTCGCGAAGCTGTTAGGCGACGAAATCAAAGTGCGCTCGAAGCGAAACCTCGTCCAAAGCCGCGAGTTCTCGGAGATGCTCAAGAAGACGCTCAACGCCTATCACAACCGCGCGATCGCCACGCAGGAAGTCATCGAAGAGCTGATCAAGCTCGCCAAAGAGATGAGCGCCGCCGACCAAGCGCGGCGTCGATCTCGGCCTGAACGACGACGAGGTCGCCTTCTACGACGCGCTCGCCGCCAACGACAGCGCCGTCGAAGCCATGGGCAAAGACGAACTCAAAGTCATCGCCGCCGAACTCGTCACCCAAGTCCGCAAAAGCGTCACCATCGACTGGACCCTCCGCGAAAGCGCCCGAGCCAAGATCAAAGTCATGGTCAAACGCATCCTGCGAAAACACGGCTACCCGCCCGACCTCCAGGACGAAGCCGTCAAAACCGTCCTCGCCCAAGCCGAGCTCCTCTGCGCAGAATGGGCAGCGTAGGCTAAAGTGATCTAAATGCCGCACGACGTTTTCATTTCCCATTCGTCCCTCGACAAGGCGATAGCGGACACCGCGGTCTGCGCAACCCTCGAAAGCGCCGGAATTCGCTGTTGGGTTGCGCCGCGCGGAATGTGCAACCGGGACGACCGTTTGCGGGAGAAAATCACTCGTGCCATTCAGCGCAGCAAAGTAATGGTGCTGGTTTTCTCCGCACATTCAAATAGCTCGCCGCAAGTTTTACGCGAGGTAGAACTCGCGGTTAGTGAACACGTTCACATTGTGCAACTTCGGACCGAACAAGTTTCGCTCAGCGATGAGCTGAAATACTATTTCATACGCTGCATTGGCTCGACGCAATGACGCCGCCGTTCGAGCAACATCTGGCACGCCTAGTCGCGGCAGTTAGAGCTTTGTTAGCCGTTCAAGAAGAACAACACAC
This sequence comes from uncultured Verrucomicrobiae bacterium, assembly GCA_963792775.1. Classification (GTDB taxonomy): domain Bacteria; phylum Verrucomicrobiota; class Verrucomicrobiia; order Chthoniobacterales; family UBA10450; genus Palsa-1392. The sequence goes on from CAWBXU010000008.1 coordinate 181,269, forward strand.
ACGAATGGGCGCTTGCCAAGTCACTGGCCAACCAAAGACGTCGAATTGGCGGACGCGACTCTGTTCTCCGCAACAATCGAGCTTTCTGGGAACTCGGCTCGAACGGGCTACACCAGTTGTTTAAAGCGTGCCACACAAC